>NZ_JBWKIQ010000004.1:0-536504 GCF_056432645.1 Streptomyces sp. NPDC045021 | reverse complement strand
GAATACCAACCCTTCACCCCCGCCATCGAAACCCTCCGCGGCCTGCTCCTCGGCAGCGAAATCGGCAACAACGGATGGCTCACCATCACCTGGTCCCTCGGCCTCACAGCCCTCGGCTACTTCTGGTCCACCTCGAAATTCAACCGCGACCCGAAGTAAGTGCGCGGAGGCGTCGCCAGAGGTTCCAGCACGCTTACAGCCCTGGCAGCACGGAATGTCTCGGCGGCATGCAAGTCCGGGACCAAGGTCCAACGGCCGTACATGGTCATGGTGAGGACGACACCAGGCCCGCCTTGTAGGCGATGATCACCAGCTGGACACGGTCGCGGGCGTCGAGCTTGGTCAGCAGCCGCGCCACGTGGGTCTTGGCGGTGGCGTGACCGATGAACAGCTCTGCCGCAATCTCGCTGTTGGACAGGCCGCGCCCGACGAGCGTCAGCACCTCGTGTTCCCGCTCGGTGATGCTCTCGAGTCGCTGCAGCGGGGCGGCGGCCGGGGCGGGACGGTTCGCGAACTCCTCGATCAGGCGGCGGGTGACGCTCGGCGCGATGAGGGCGTCGCCGGCGGCCACGACGCGGGTCGCGGTGAGGATGTCGTCCAGCGCCATGTCCTTGACCAGGAATCCGCTGGCCCCGGCCCGGAGCGCGGCGTAGACGTTGTTGTCGTCGTCGAAGGTGGTGAGCATGAGCACGCGCGGCGCTGCGGCGCTGGCGGTGATCATCCGGGTGGCCTCGATGCCGTCCATGCCGGGCATCCGGATGTCCATCACGACGACGTCGGGCCGGAGTTCCCTGACCATCCGGACTGCCTCCGTGCCGGTGCCGGCCTCGCCCACGATCTCCAGATCGGGGGCGTCGGCGATGACCATGCGCAGGCCGGCTCGTACGAGGGGCTGGTCGTCTGCGAGGACGATGCGGACCGTCATCCCGGCAGCCTAACCGCCACCCGAAAACCGCCCCCGGGGTGCGGCCCGGCGCTGAACTCGCCGTTCAGCAGGTCCACGCGGTCGCGCATTCCCGTGATTCCATAGCCGGTGCCCCTGGTCGCGGCACCGGGCGCCGCGCCGGAGCCGTCGTCGACGACCTCGATGGCCAACTCGTCGGTGCGGTAGTCGACGTTCACCTGACAGTGGCGGGCGTCCGCGTGGCGGACCACATTGGTCAGTGACTCCTGGATGATCCGGAATGCCGATTGGTCCGTGTCAGGTGGCAGCGGACGCTTGGTCCCCTGCCAGTGCACCTCCACGTGGAGTCCGGCCGTGCCGGTGTTCTGCGCCAGCCGGTCCACGTGTCCCATGCCCACTACCGCTTCGGGTGCGGTCCGGTGCAGCGTGCCGAGCATCCGCCGGAGCCCGTGGACGCCGACTTCGCGACCCGGCACGGGCTGACCGTCGGCTCCACCGTGGCCATGACCACCCCGAGCGGGAACGGCGCCCGCCTCCCCGTCGGCGGGGTGTTCGCCCCCAACCGTATGCTCGCCCCGGTGCTGCTGCCGGCCGGCGTGGTCGCCGCCTACCAGCCGCACGCACCGATCCAGCAGATCCTGATCAAGGGCGCGAACGGGGCAACCCCCGCGCTCAAACAGGCACTCAAGGACGCCACCGGCAAGAGCCCTGTGATCGAGGTCGAGACCCAGCAGGACCTGCGAGACGGGTTCAACCGCACCATCACCTTCGCCCTCCATCTGCTCTACGCACTGCTCGGGATGTCGTTGCTGGTCGCGGCTCTGGGAGTGGTCAACACCCTCGCGATGGCGGTGTTCGAGCGCAGGCGCGAACTCGGCCTGCTCCGGGCGATCGGCCTGGACCGCGGCGGCGTCAAGCGGATGGTACAGCTGGAATCGGTGCTCATCTCCGTCTTCGGCGCAGTGATCGGCATGGCCTTCGGTGTCTTCCTGGCCTGGGCGGCGGGCACCACCATGACCGTGACCCTGCCCGAGCTCCGTACGGTGTTGCCCTACCCCGAGCTGCTGCTGTTCCTGCTGCTTGCCGCCCTGGTCGGCGTGGCCGCCGCCCTCTGGCCGGCTCGCCGGGCCGCCCGTCTTGACGTGCTGGACAGCACCGCGGACTGACGGCCCGGCAGTTCACGCCAGATCACACCAGGGGGCCGGTATCTGCGCCCGGCTGGTGGCCGGGCGCCGACACCGGTCACGTCAGGTCGGTGGCATGACGGCCCGGCCGAGAGGCCGGGCGAGGAGCCGGACCGTGTTGTCGATTCTGGTCCTGATCTCTACATCGGGGGCAGTTCCGATCCGGATCGGAACTGCCTTTCCCATTTCGCCAGGTCCCACCCGCCGCTACGTCCGGTATCGGAAGAGAATCCGGCCGCGGGTGAGGTCGTACGGGCTGAGCTCCACCAGCACCCGGTCGTACGGCAAGATCTTGATGTAGTTCTTCCGTATCTTCCCGCTGATGTGCGCAAGTACCTTGTGCCCGTTGTGGAGTTCCACCGTGAAGGTGGCGCTGCGCAGGCACTCGAGGACGGTGCCCTCGATTTCGATGCCTCCTGCTGTTTCTGTCATGTTCTGCCTCTTCTCCGGTCAGCGACTGTGAGGTCGCTAAGGAAGCGAATTGTGCCGATGCATGCCGGCTCCTCGGAGCGGCCTGTATCGCGGGTACTTCGGCCTGAATCCAGTCGCGCGGTGATGCGGCGGGGTGTCAGCCGCACACCAACTCCAGGTTGCTGCTCGCGCGCTGCGCGCCGACGCCCTCGAACAGTGCCGTCGCTGCCTTGTTGGATTCGGTCACTTCGGCCGATGCCCTGGCGACCCCGGAGCGGTGCAGCGAACCCAGCACGTGGGCCAGCAGCGCCCGGGCGATGCCGGAGCGGTGCTGGTCGGCGCGGACCGCGATCAGCCCGATCCGCGGCTGTCGAATCACCGGCGCCAGCCTGACCAGGCCCACGTACTGATCGGGCTGTGCTGCCACCGCATACTTCGACGGGTCGAGCACGGTGGTCCCGTGTGGGCGGGGCACCACCTCAACCGGCATCGCCTGCCAACCGACGGTGGCCTCGACTTCCTCGCGAATGGCGCGGTCCAACGCCCGCAGAGGTCCTTCCTCCGCCGCACTGGCAGGCACGATCGTCACGCCCGACGGCGGTTGCACCGCATCGAGCCCCGTCACCCGCGGGTCGGTGGGCACGAGGTACTCCCACTCGCGGCGTCGGGTCGTAAAGCCGAACCTCTCCCAGCTGGACTTCAAGTCGCGGTCGGTCTCGTCGACCACCGTGTACAGGGGCCTCGGCAGGTCGACCAGCATCGCATCGGCGAGTCGGTCGAAGACCGACCCGTGCCACGAGTCGATGCTCAGGAAGATCCGCCCGTCGGGCCTGCGCGAAACGTCTCCGCGGCCGACCGTCTCGTCGTCAGCCAGAGCGTGCCATTGCTGTTCCGCGACCCGCGTGACGACTACCGGGTGCTCGCCCAAGCCCGCAGTGAAATGCACAGTATTCATAGGTGTCTACCTCTCAGAAGAGCCTTGTGTTCAGGCGCTCCCGGCGACACCTACGTCAATCGCCCGACCATGAAGGACAAGGGGGAGCACCCATGGGGTACAGCGTTCACGGGTCTCACCTCCTGATGACAGCTTCACGGACGCCTGCAAGCTAGCAGCCATGGGTCGTCTCCCCCAACCCCTTTTCCCGCGGATGTCCTCAACCCCCCACCTCAGAGCTGCCCCGTGAAATGATCTCCATGGCTGCGGCAGGCTGAACGAGGTGCCGCTGCTGGGATCCACAGAACGTGGGCGAAAATCGTTACTGCGCCTCGGTACCCCCACCGTGATGACTGTGGACAACCACACGCCAGGTCTCAGACGATGACCGGTATGCCTACTTGGACCATCAACGCGGAGCCCGTCACTGGCACGGGTATTGACGAGGCGATGTCGCAGTACTTCGCCGAGATCGGGCTGCGGGTGCTGGGGCGCCCGGCCACGGAGGCGGAGTTTCGGGAGGTGCTCAACGAAGACCCGCATGAGGATCTGAGCCCGCCGCACGGCGAGTTCCTCGTTGCTCGTGGTGGCGACGGCGAGCTCCTCGGATACGCCGGGGTGCGGCTGTTGGCAGGCGTCCCTGCGACGGCGGAGCTGAAGCGCATGTACGTTTGCCCCGCGGGGCGGGGGGCGGGCCTGGGCCGCGGCCTGCTTCGGGCCGTCGAAGCATCAGCACAGAAGCTGGGTGCTGTCCGGATCGCGTGCGAGACCAATACCGAACTCACCGAGGCGCGGGCCTTGTACACGAGCCATGGCTTTGACATCCTCCCCGCCCTAAAGGGCGGAGATTCCCGGTTGGTTGCCGGTGAGTACCGGCTGGGCTTTCCGGTGGGTTCCCCGTTCGACGGGCCCTGCCGGGCGCGGGATTGCCGCTTCCGGTCTGACAGGCCCTCCGGGGGCGTTTAGCCTCTCCGCCTGTCCGGCGGCGAGGATCACACGAGCCGCATTGAGGTCACGGTCATGTTCGGTGCCACAGCCACCGCAGGTCCACGTGCGGATGTGCAGCGGCTTCTTCCCGTCCACGACCCCGCACTGGTGGCAGGTCCGGGAGGAGGGCAGCCAGCGCGAGACGATGCCGACATGGCGGCCATACCGGGTGGCCTTGTCTTCCAGCATGCTGCGGAAGGTGCCCCAGCCCGCGTCGTGCACGGACTTGGCCAGCCGCGTACGTCCGAGGCCGGCGACCGCAAGGTCTTCGAGGTAGATCGCTTGGCTTTCGCGGATCAGCCTCGTAGTTTCCTTGTGGAGCCAGTCCCGACGGGTGTCGGCGACCTTCGCATGTGCCTTCGCGACACGCACGCGGGCTTTGGCCCGGTTGTTGCTGCCCTTCGTCTTCCGGCTGAGGTTCTGCTGGGCCTTCCTCAGCTTCCTCTCAGCCCGGCGGAAGAACCGGGGGTTGTCGACCATCCGGCCGTCCGAGAGCACCGCGAAGTGCGCCAAGCCGAGGTCGACGCCCACCTCGGACTCGACCGGAGGCAGCGCCTGCGGCCCGACTTCGACGACGAAGGAGGCGAAGTACCTCCCCGCCGCGTCCCTCACGACCGTCACCGACGACGGAACCGAGGGAAGGGGCCGCGACCAGCGGACTTTGACATCGCCGATCTTCGCCAGGTTCAGCTTCCCGTTCTCACGGAGCCGGAAGCCGTTCTTGGAGAAGCGGAGCGACTGCCGGTTGTCCCGCTTCGACTTGAAGCCGGGCAAGCCCACCCGCCGGCCCCGGCGCTTTCCGGATACGGACTCAAAGAAGTTCTTGTAGGCGGTGTCCAGATCCCGGATCGCGGACTGCAAGGCATCCACAGAGACCTCCGCCAGCCACGCACGGGCCTCAGTCCTCTTCGCCTCCGTGATCACCATACGAGCCAGAACACCCGTCGCAATCCTCGACCGGTCCGCCGCGTAGGCCGCCTTCCGAGCCGCCAGAGCATCGTTGTAGACCACCCTCACGCAGCCAAACGCACGAGCCAACGCGATGCACTGGACCGGCGACGGCTCAATACGGAAGGAGTACCGCAAATGCATGCGACCAACCTACCGACCCTCACTGACAACGCCGCTACGCCCACGGGGCGAACCGGCTCTTACCGTCCTGCTCCGCAGGAGCTTCGTTTCCTCCCCGGGCTCAAGCACGGAGTTTCCACGAAGGAGATTCGATGAGGAGACCGCGCCCTACGTCGGCCATGGCAAGGCGGAGCACTGGTACGCCAAGGCTCTCGGCTGAAGCAGTCCTCGAACGAACCCGGCGACCGGCGTCGCCACCGCGCTGAAGTCTCCAGGACCATGGGTGGGTGGCGTCAATCCGGTTGACGCTGATCGTCGGCCGGCCGGGTGCGGGACTGCCCCGGACAGCACTGGCCAACGCCATTGCGTCGTCGGGCCGGGGGGAACCCAGGCGGGTTCTACTCGGTCTTGTCCACGCGGGTGAGGCGGGTCTCCTCGTGGTCGAGCCGGGCCTGGATCTGGCGGAGCACTGTGTCGTCGATGGTGTCCTCGTCGCGGAGGCGGATGACGGTGGCGCGTTTGCTGGCCACGAGGGCAAGGCGGAGTTCGGTGGCGCGACGGTGTCTGCGCAGCACGTCGGCGGAGCTTGAGCTACCGGTGGCGGTGTCGTCCGTGCTGTCGTCCAGGTCAGGGATCGCCGTGAGGACGCGCAGGTGTTGTTCGTACTCCTCACGCAGTCGGTCGGCAGTCTCGGCCTCGGCGCCGATGGTAGTGGCGAGTCCGTCGAGAGCGGCCAGTGCCTCGCGGATTGCGGTGATCTCGGCGAAGCGGCGTTCGGACTCCACCGTGGTGTCGGGCGGGAGCCGCGCCCAGCGGACCACTGCGGGCAGCACCATGCCCTGGGCCACGAGAGTGAGGACGATGACGCCGGTGGTGACGAAGACGATGGTGTCGCGGTCGGGGAACGGTGCCCCGGAGTCGAGAGCGGCGGGTACGGACAGGGCGACGGCGAGGGAGACCGCGCCGCGGAACCCGCAGAGGCCGACGACGATCCGGGACCGGTCGCTGACCCGCCGCAGTAGCTGTTCGGGGCGCCGGTCGATGGCCCGGATCGCATACGCGGCAAGGAACAGGAACGCGATGCGCACCGCGATCAGGGTCGCCGCAACCGCCAGCACGGTGAGCAGCGCCGAAGCGACCGCGGTGCTGGTCAGGCCGCGTACGGCCGACTGCAGCTCCAGCCCCACCAGGACGAACAGAGTTCCGTTGAGCAGGTAGGTGGCCAGTGCCCACAGGGCGTAGCCCTGGCTGCGGCTCGCGGCGGCCACCAGGCGGGGGGCGGCCTGGCTGACCGCGAGACCGGCCACCACCACAGCGAGGACACCGGAGGCTTCGACGGACTCGGCGATCAGGTAGGCGACGAAAGGGGCGAGCAGGGCGAGGACGTTGACCAGGAGCGGGTCGGTCAGGGGCCGCAGCAGGAGAATGGACAGCCAGGCGACCAGGGCGCCGGCCGCCACGCCGCCCAGATAGGCGAGGAGGACGCGCCCGCTCACCGTGGCGACGCTGAGGTGGATGTCACCGACGGTGACGCCGGCGGCCACCCCGTAGACGACCAGTGCGGTGCCGTCATTGACCAGGCTCTCGGCCTTGAGGACCGTGAGGTTGCCG
Source organism: Streptomyces sp. NPDC045021 (assembly GCF_056432645.1). Taxonomy (NCBI): domain Bacteria; kingdom Bacillati; phylum Actinomycetota; class Actinomycetes; order Kitasatosporales; family Streptomycetaceae; genus Streptomyces; species Streptomyces sp. NPDC045021. The sequence goes on along the minus strand of NZ_JBWKIQ010000004.1, from coordinate 529,402 downwards.
TGCGGCAGCAGGCGCTCGACGGCCGCGAGCGCGGTGGCGTCGGTGGGGGCGACGGCCGCCCCGAGCACCCAGGCAGGGCCCCAGGGCAGGCCCAACGCGTGCGCCACCGCGGCGACCGCCCCGGCGGTGGCGATGACCAGCAGGGTGCTGACCAGGACGACGCCACGCAGACTGCGGCGGATCGCCCTCAGCGAGGTGTTGAGGGACTCCCAGTACAGCAGGACCGGCAGGAAGAGCAGGAGGACGACATCGGGCGGGAACTGCACGGAACGCAGGGCGGGGACGAAGCCGAGGAGAACGCCGACGGCGAGCTGCAGGACGGGCTGGCTGACGCGCAGTCGCTTCGAGAGCACGCCGCAGACCAGCACGGCGACGCCGAGGACCACAACGAGTTCGAGTCCGAGCACGAGCGGAACACCTCCTGCGTTTGATGATCGGGCAGAGGGCCGACTGCGGACATCCGAAGCCTGTCCCCTGCCGCAGCCGGAGGTCAGCCAGCCGCGCGTACCGCGGCGGCGGCGAGTTCGGCATCGACCCCTGTACGTCCCCCTGTACGTCACTGACGGCATCGGCCGGGCCCAGGCCCAGGCCCATGACGGTGAGGCCATCGAGATTCGCCCCGGCGACGTAGGCCGAGATCATGGTCGGGGCCTTCGTCGTTCGGCGGGGGTCCTGTGAGCGCAGACGGTCCTGCGCCGCGATGGGTGCATCTGCGGCAGCGGGTCTCCCTTCTACCGGGCCTGAGCGGGCAGGGTGACCTTCTCGGGGAGACCGAATCGGGGCAGCAGCTCGTTGTCGAGGAACCGGGCGATGGCGAGGATCCGGTCACTCCCCATGGTGAGCACGATCAGCCCGGCCGGGTACGCGATCGGCTGGGAGGTGTCGGGAAGGTAGCAGCCGAACGCAGGCTGCGTGTTGGCTCGGGTGGGTACGAGCCGGAACCGGCGGCCTTCACGCCAGGCGGCACCGGTCCGGAGGAACGCGGCGATCGCCGCCGCACCTCGGTACTCGTGCGGTGCCGGCGGCATCGTCAGCCACGCGTCGTCGATGAGCAGAGCGACGACGCCGTCGATGTCGTCGGCGGTGAATGCCTCGGCGAAGCGCCGGGTGAGGTAGCGCTCCTGAGCCGAGCCGGGGCGAACCGTGGTCATGGAGCCGCGGCGTTCGTCGAGGCCGGCACGTGCGCGCTGCAGGACGCCTTTGACGGCGGTCTCGGTCGTGTCGAGCATGTCGGCGACCTCTGCCGTGGAGTAGCCGAGCACGTCGCGCAGCACCAGCGTCGCCGTCTGGCGGGGCGGCAGCTGTTGGAGCGCGGCGACGAACGCGAGTTCCACCGCCTCCTTGCTCTGGTAGCGCGCTTCCGGCCTGGGGCCGGCATCGGGAATCTGTTGGAGCAACGTGTCCGGGTACGGCTGGAGCCAGGTGGTCTCGCCGCGACGGGTGGGTTCGGTCGGCTCGAACGGTGGGATCGGCGTGGGTGGGGTGCGTCGCCCTGCGTCACGGAGCGCGTTGAGGCATCGGTTGGTGGCGATGCGATACAACCAGGCCCGCAGCGACGCCCGGCCCTCGAAGCCCTTCAGACCGCGCCAGGCCGCCAGCAGCGTCTCCTGCAGCATGTCCTCGGCGTCGGTCAGCGAGCCGAGTATCCGGTAGCAGTGCAGTTGCAGCTCGCCGCGGTACGGGTCGGTGAGCCTGGCGAACGCCTCCGGATCACCGGCCTGGGCGCTGATCAGGGTGTCCTCGGTCACGATCGCATCCTTGCACCGTTCCGTTGGGGGCGGCAGCGGTGTCTCAACACATATGGGTACTTCAGGACAGGCATTCGAACGACTGCTCGAGCTCCACCCGAGCGACGAGATGGGCCGCATGCTGCACAGCCCGGGCCTGAAGGCAGCCGGACGGTTCTATGCCTTCACCACCCGGCATGACCTCGTCGTCAAGCTTCCCGCGGCGCGGGTCACCGAGCTCATCGCCGCCGGCGCGGGGCACACCTGCGACCCGCGCGGTGGACACCCCATGCGGCAATGGGTCCGCCTCACCCCGACCGACGAACACGCCTGCGTCGCCTATCTCCAGGAGGCGCGCGACTTCGTAACCAGAGAGGAACGATGATGACCGACCACCCCAGCCCAGCACTGAAGACCGCACTGGCGTACCACGACGCGTGGACCAGCAAGGACTTCGAACGGGCCATGACGTACATCGCCGACGACATCATTTGCGACGCGCCGGCCGGGCGTATCGAGGGCGCTGCGGCGTACCGCGCCTTCATGGGCCCGTTCGTGCAGATACTCATCAGCGCGGAAATGATTGCGGCCTTCGGCGACGACGAGACCGCGCTGGTCATGTACGCCACCGAGACGGTCCCGGTGAAGCACGCGCCAGGCGCCGAATGCGTCACCGTGAAGGACAGCAAGATCACCTACAGTCGGTTCCTCTTCGACCGGGCACCGTTCGAGGCAGCACGTCAGGCGGCACGTCAGGCGGCGCCCTAGGTCTCAAGCCGGTCGGCCGCTGTCCGTCCGGGCGGTGGCCAGCCCGGGCTGCAGTTCATGGGCCAGGCGAGGCTCGCCCTGACGGTCGGGCTGAGGCAGTTCGCAGCGCGTGCGGACCGGGGACAGGAAGACCGGCAGGAACGCGACTGCCATCAGCCCGCCGCCCACCCACAGCGCGGTGCCCAGGCCGGCGAACTCGCCGAGCACTCCGGCCACCGCGGAGCCGACCGCGATGGCGCCGGTGAGCAGAAAGCGGAAAGTGGCGTTCATACGGCCGAGAAGTGCGTCCGGGGTCAGCTGCTGGCGCAGACTCACGCCGAGCACGTTGTCGACGCCCATCTTGAAGGTGACCAGGAGCCAGCCGGCGCCCGCCACATACAGCCAGCCGCCGCGGTCGATCAGCGGCACGAGCAGGGCCGCGGGGGCCAGGCAGAGGCCGACGAGGCCGAGGGTGCGGCCGTAGCCGAGGAGCCCGGCGATGGCGCGGGCGGTGCGGGCGCCGAGGAGGATACCGACACCTCCGACCGCCCAGTACAGGCCCAACACCCCCTCGGGCAGGTGGAGTTCGCGGACGAAGAGGATCGGGAGCAGGGTGTTCACGATGACCGCGCCGAAATTGAGGACGGCTGCGGTGAAGGCGAGGGCGCGCAGCTCCGGGTTGCGCAGGACGTGCCGCAGGCCCTGGGCTATCTCTGCGCGCAGACCGGCGGTGCGGTCGTTTTTGGGCGGGGTCTGCTGTGCTGGGCGTACGCCGACGAGTCTGATCGCCGAAGCCAGATACCCGATGGCGCTGCAGGCCACCGCGAGCGGCGCGGTGAGCAGCTGGACGAGAGCGCCGCCCGCGCCGCGACCCGCGACGTTGCCCGCGGCCTGAAGACCGACCATCGCGGCATTGGCCCGCACCAGCCCGTCCCGGCCCACCAGTTGGGGCAGCATGGTCTGCGAACCGACGTCGAAGAACACGGTCGCGCAGCCGTTGAACAGCACGACGGCATAGAGCTGGCCAAGGGTGAGCCGATCCAGCCACCAGGCCACCGGGACGGAGGCGAAGAGCGCCGATCGCACCAGATCCGCGGCGATCAGCACCCGCCGCTGCCGCATCCGGTCCATCCAGGCTCCGGCGGGCAGCCCGATGAGCAGGAAGGCGGCGGTGCCCAGGGCGGCGAGCAGTCCCACCTGCCCGGCGCTCGCGTCCAGCGCGGTGACGGCGAGCAGCGGGACGGCGACGTACCCGATGTTGGTGCCCAACTGGCTGATAGCGGTCGCGGTGAACAGGGCGCGGAAGTCGGGTATCCGCCACAGGGAGCTCGCGGTGCTCGGTGGCTGGGCTGCTGGTCTGAACATGGCGCACAAACTGCCCCACGACCTGCCGTGCCCTCCAATGATTTAGTGTGAGCTAAATGCTGCAGATCGAGTTCACGGCCGAGGACGTGGCCCGCACCCGCTTCGCGGTCTCCCCCCTGTGGGAGGTCGTCGCCAGTGTGCGGGTCCTCAAGGGCGCCGATGAGCAGGGCCTGCACCGGCGCTGGACCGATCAGGTCCGCCCCCGCCTCGCGGCTGCGAAGCTGAACCTGGCTCCGCTCTCCGCCCTGGTCCAGGTCCCCACGTACGGCATCCCCGGCTTTCTGGTCCCGCCGCCGACCACCCCGCAGCCCTCCCTCGACCTGGAGCTGGCGACGCTGCGCAAGACCCCCTTCGAGCTCCTGCGCACCTCCTCCGACGCGGCCCAGGCGGGAGTGGAAGCCTTGCGCGCAGACCCCGAGCGCGGCCTCAACCGCCTCGCGGACACCATCGCCGCCTACTGGGACGTGGCGATCGCCCCGCACTGGCCGCGCATCCGCACCCTCCTCGAAGGCGACATCCTGCACCGCGCCACACTCCTGGCCGAGGGCGGCACCCGGCGGCTCTTCGACGACCTCGACCCCCAACTCGGTTGGGACTCCGGCACCTTGAACCTCGAGCACCGCTTCGCCAGCGGCGAGCGCACCCTGGACGGCCGCGGCCTGCTGCTGTGCCCCTCGGCCTTCATCTGGCCGCGCATCTTCTCCACGATCGGCTTCGACCCCTGGCAGCCGACCCTGCGCTACCCGCCCCGCGGCGTCGGCACCCTCTGGCACCCCCGCACCGTCGCAACCCCCACCGCCCTGTCCGCCGTCCTCGGCCGCTCCCGGACTCTCCTGCTCACCCACCTCACAGCCCCCGCCACCACGACCGACCTCGCCGCTCGGACCGGTCTGACCCCCGGCGGCGTATCGCAGCACCTGACGGCGATGCGGGCAGCGGGCCTGGTGACGGCGCACCGGACGGGACGGCTTGTGCTCTATGCGCGGACGAGTGTGGGAGAGGCCTTGCTCACGGCAGGGGAATGACGCTGCAGCCGGTGTTGAGAATTGCTCTGCCGGTGTCGGGCGACGCGCCGGGCAGCGCGTTCGGAGACAGGCCGGCGACGGGTGGATCTCGCCGTAGTCCTCGCGGCGTCCGTCGACCGGGTGCCCTCCGGGCCGGGGCTGGAGGCTCTCGACGAAAGATGTGGCCGGGATGTCGAGACCGGCGTGGCGGCTCCGTCCCAGGGGCAGATGCGGTCGCCGTGGCCGCACCATCGCACGTACCGGAAGGACAGCCGCCATGGCCATCGCCGAGGACCTCGACCGCGCCACTGACTCGCAGTGGGACTGGGTCGCCGAGCACACCCGCACGTACCTGGCTTCGGGCGGCACCGAAGGTCACGAGAGCAACGGCGTGCACACCCTCGTGCTCGCCACGACCGGACGCCGAACCGGTACGCCTCGCCGCACCTGCCTGATCTACGGCACCTCGGACGGCGAGTACGTCGTCGTCGCCTCCAAGGGCGGCGCCGAGGAGGACCCGGCATGGTTCATGAATCTCGAGGCGGACCCCAGCGTCGGGGTCCGGGTCGGCACTCGCCGGTTCACCGCACGCGCCCGCGTCGCGTCCTCGACCGAGCGCGCACCTCTCTGGGCCCAGATGGTGAACATCTTCCCGCTCTACGACGACTACGCGCAGAAGACCGACCGCGAGATCCCGATCGTCCTGCTCACCCCGCTGGATGGACCCACCAACCAACGATCCGACCAACCCAAAGAAGCGACCTGACCCGCCATTCCATTTCGACCCGGCCGACGTCGCGGACCCGGACGTGCTCCAGCAGCCTGGCCCACGTCCCGTGCGTCTCCCAGCGGGCGAACCGCTCGTAGACGGACCGTGGCGCGACCTGCCCGAGCGGTACGGTCCCTGGCAGAAACCAGCCATGTGATCAATTATCGGATCGGTCGCGGCTGGTCTCGTCTCCGGCGTTGGGCACGAACAGGCTCAACCGGTAGGTGGTCGGCTGAACCAGGCGTCCGCAGAGCGTGTCGATCCGGGTCAGCGTCCAGTCGATGCCTACCTCCCCAGCGCGCAGGGAACGGAGTTGGGCAGTCCACTGCGACTCGTCCTGGGTCTCGAAGACCACTTCCCAGCGGCCCTTACCGGGTGCCGTGCGAGCGGCCGCCTGCCGGCTCGCTTCCTGCTGCTGGCGTTTCCGCTTCCGTTGACCTGGCACCGGCCCAGCATCGCTGTCCCAGCGCCATCACAGCAAGGTCATTAGGGGTCGCCCGACCGCAAGTTGCGCAAGGCGCAGGCGGCGGGCGAGCCGGAAGGCCCGATCGTCGTCCGTTGCAACGCCCGCCCGGCGGAGCTCGCCGGGCCCCTCACCTCGACGCCCTCAGGAGCTTTTGGAGTTCGGCGCCGATGATGGATCCGCGTAGCTGGAGCCCTGCCAGGTAGCTCGCGGGCGTCTTGTCCTAACGGGTAGCCAGGCCCCCCACTCTCGGATCTGACGACGACGGGTCGCTCCGCGCCCGGTTGAACGCCATGGGCGCGTGCGCCGTCGGCCAGTGGATGCGGCCGCCATCGAAGCCCGCTTCGGGTCGGCGATGCGCTCAATCCATGAAGAAGACGGACGGGATCTCAGTCCACTGCTGGTCCTCGGGGGTGCCGGGAAGTCGTTCCTGGCAAGGATCGGTCAGCTTCCACCACTCCTGGGTGACCGGGTCCTGGGCCAGGCGCTCCATATCCGCTGCGAAGTCGTCGCCCCGGTACTCGAAGTAACTGAACAGCAGGTCGCCGTGCAGGAAGATCGAGTAATTACCGATGTTGCAGGCCCGGAGCTGGTCCAGGACGGCCGGCCATGGATGCGCGTGGAGGCGTTGGTACATCTCCAGCTTCTCCGGCCTGATGCGGATCACCGAGGCGATGCGCTGTACGCCGCCGGTGGGCTCGCTCATCAACTGTCCTCCTTGAGCCGGCTCGAGCGCGGCGTCGGCGAGCCAGTCCTGGGCTCGGACCGACAGGTCCCAGACGTGGTGGTGCGCGTCGATGAACCGGGCCGCGGTCACCGTGACACCCCGTGTGTGTCTGTCTCCTGTTCGTGGATGAGACCGATGACGGCTCGGCTGCTCATCTCGTAGTCGTGGTCGTTGTCGACCCAGCCGGCGATCCGGAAGTCCCGCATCACCGCGATCCGGTCGGCGAGTGTGACCATCTCCGGGAGGTCGCTGGTGATCAGGACGATGGCGAGGCCGTCGGCGGCGAGTTGCCAGATGAGCTCGTGGAAGGCCGCCTTGGTGCGGACGTCGATCCCGACCGTCGGCTCATCGATGATGAGGATCTCGGTCTGGGCGGCCAGCCATTTCGCGAGGCTGACCTTCTGCTGGTTCCCGCCGGAGAGGTTGCCGGCGAGTTGGCCCGGTCCGGAGCTGCGGATGCCGAGCCGCCGTGTGTACTCCACGGCGACCTCACGCTCGCGACGCCGGGGGACGTGGCCCAGGGCCCGTTTGATGCGTCCCCACACGGTCACGGCGATGTTCATCGTCAAGGTCTGGTCGAGGAAGACGCCCTCCTCCTTGCGGTTCTCCGGAACGTAGCCGATGCGGTAGGTGTTCAGCGCGCGGCGCACGTCGCTGATCCGGGCCGACTTGCCATGGACGCGGATCTCTCCGGCGATCGCGCGGTCGAGGCCGAGGATCGCCCGTGCGAGTTCGGTGCGCCCGGCGCCTACGAGGCCGTACAGTCCGACGATCTCGCCCTTGCGGACGGCGAGTGACACGTCGCGGTGACCGGCGGCGGTGGCGACTGCGTCCAGTTCGAGCGCCGCCGGTCCGTCGTCCGGGGTCGGCCGGGGCGCGAATCGGACCGCGGTGTGTGAACGGCCGACCATCAGGGCGATGATGTCGTCCTTGGAGTGCGCGGCCAACGGCGAGCTCTCCAGGACCGATGCACCGTCGCGCAGGACGGTGACGCTGTCGCAGACGGCGAAGACCTCTTCCAGCTTGTGGCTGACGAGCAGGATCGCCGTGCCTTGGTCCCGCAGCCGGCGCACGACGGTGAACAGTCCGTCGGCCTCGGCCAGGGTGAGCGCCGATGTCGGCTCGTCGAGCAGGAGGATCCGGCTGTCGGTCGACAGCGCCTTGGCGATCTCCACGAGTTGCATCTGGGCGACGGACAGGGATTTCACCGGGGTGTCGAGGTCCAGGTCCAGGCCGAGCAGGTCCAGGCATCGCTGGGCGCCGACCCGCATCGCGTCGCGGTCGACGAGGCCGTGGCGGGCCGGGACCTGGCGCAGGGTGATGTTCTCGGCCACGGAGAACTCGGGGATGAGGTTGCGCTCCTGGTGCACCACGGCGATGCCCGCGCGGACCGCGTCGTTGGACGAGTGCAGGACGACGTCGGTGCCGTCGATGGCCAGTTCGCCGCCGTCCGGCCGGTGGAACCCGGTGAGGATCTTGATCAGTGTCGACTTTCCCGCGCCGTTCTCGCCCAGCAGCGCGTGCACGGTGCCGGCGCGCAGGGTCAGGCCGGCGCCGTCCAGCGCCCGGACCCCGGGGAAGGTCTTGACCAGTCCTTTGGCGGACAGCCGCGGGGAGGCCGGGAGGGACGAGGAGTTGGGTGTCATGTCGCGCTCCCGAGGACGGTCTTGTCGCGGCCCGCGGCACCGGATGCGGCTCGGGTCCTTTTGGCCTGCCTGACTTCATGGATCCGGCCGAGGATCACGGTGCCCAGGACGACCGCGCCCACGGTGAAGTCGACCCAGCTCGGATCGAGGGAGTACTGGGCCCGGGCCAGGTCGACCAGGCGGACGATGAACGCCGCGAGCACCGTTCCGAGAACCGACACCGAGCCGCCGGCCAGCGCGGCCCCACCGATGATCGGCGCGGCGAAGCTGGGCAGCAGCCAGTCACCGCCGATGCTCTTGTTGACGCCGGGTGCCGAGGCGACGGTGACGACGGCCGCGATGCCGATGATCAGCCCGGACAGGGTGTGCGCGAGGATCAGCGTTCTGGCATTCGAGATCCCCGACAGCTGCGCTGCGAGCGGGTTGCCGCCGGAGGCGAGGAGCCGCCGCCCGGCGACCATGCGGCGCAGGAAGAAGGCCAGTGCGCCGGCGACGAGCAGCGCGACGAGGAAGATGGCCGGGATGTTGAGCACCGACATGCTGCCGAACTTCCGCAGCGCCTGCGACCCCGGGTCGATGGTGCGGGTTCCGGCGACCCGGTACTGCAGCCCGAGCAGGATCGTCATCGTCGCGAGGGTGACGATGAATCCGTTGATCCGGGTGGCCACCACCAGCAACCCGTTGGCCGCGCCGATCAGTGCGCCGGCCAGGATCGCGATGGCGATCGCGAGCAGCGCCGGGACGCCGTGGTCGGCCATCTGGGCGGCCGCGAAGACCGCCAGGAAACCACCCAGGGCCCCCACCGACAGGTTCATCTGGCCGGCTGCGAGGACCACCAGCTGGGCAAGCCCGATCAGGATCGGCACGGTCAGGTAGGTCAGGATGCCCCGGATGGCGTTGCCCTGCAGGAGACTGCCGTGGGAGTCGGCCGTCAGGAGGGCGAATCCGACAACGCCGATCGCGGCCAGGGTCATCTCGGTGGAGCGGGCGAATCGCCGGACTCCGCCGGTACCGGGTGAGGTGGGACGGCCCAGTGCGCTCATCGGGGGTTCGCCGCCTTTCGCTGGGACAGTACGGTCCTGATGCGGTCGGTGGACAGCGCCAGCAGGAGGATCACGCCCAGGTAGATGTTGAGGCTTTCCAGGCCGATGCCCAGCAGGTTGAGGCCCTGCCTGATGACCTGGGTGAGTGTGGTTCCCAGGAGCGTGCCGATGACGGACACCGCGCCGCCGGTGAGCAGGGTCCCGCCCAGCACCGGCCCGAGGAACGAGGGGATCATGAACTCCGAACCGATGGTGGCGGTGAACGAGCCCGCGGTGACCGCGAGCATGAAGCCCGCCAGCGCGGCGAGCGTCCCGGACAGCGCGTGCGCGCCGATGACCCGCCGTGCGGTCGGGATGCCGGACAGCTCCGCTGCCTTGATGTTCGAACCGACCAGGAGCAGTTCCCGGCCGATCCTGGTGCGGGAGTACAGATAGCCGGCGATCAGCATCGCCACCACAGTGAACACGAAGAGCTGCGGGATCGCGGGTGAGCCGCACAGCGGGCCCGCGCACAGGTCGGCCATCGAATACGTCCGCAACGCGTCCATCCCGGCGGGCTTGGCCGTGAACGCTGCCGCCGGGGTGGCCTGCGTGTAGACCAGGGAGACCAGGCCGAGCAGGGCGAAGTCCATGGCCAGGGTGACCACGAAGGAGTTCACGCCGGTCACGGCGATGATCCATCCGGTGAGGGCGCCGATCGCGGCGCCCGCCACCAGGCCGAGCGCGAGGCCGGCGTAGAGGGGGAAGTGCCAGTCCTGGTAGGCCAAACCCATGAACATCGCCGAGAAGGCGGCCATCCGGCCGACCGCCAGGTTCATGTGGCCGATGGACAGCACGGCCATCTGGGACAGTCCGACCACGGTGAGGACGGCGATGTCGCGCAGCAACGGGAAAACGGTCAGCTGCTCGTTGTAGAACGCGTCGCGTGCGGAACCGAACACGACGACCAGCACCACGATCACGATGAGCAGTCCGAGCCGCTGGGCCGTGCCCGCGCTGATCCGTAGGCGTGGCGCCGAGCGTGCGGTCCCGGCCTCGCTCCTGGTGTGTTCGGTCACTGGTGTGCTCATGCGACGGTCCGGTCGGCGATGGCGTCGAGGTCCCAGTCGATGCCCAGACCTTCGGTGTCCGGGGCGATGGCGTGACCGTCGCGGACCGCCAACTCGGTGCGGGTGATGGCGCGCAGTTGGGGGATGTGTTCGACGTAGCGCCCGTTCGGAACCGCCGCTGCCAGGGAGACGTGCAACTCCATCAGGAAGTGCGGGCAGACCTCGACGTTGAACGTCTCGGCCAGGTGCGCCACCTTCAGCCATGGGGTGATCCCGCCGACCCGGGCGACGTCGACCTGGATGATCGAGGCCGCGCCCCGGTGCAGGTACTCGCGGAACTGCGATGTCGAGTACAGGGATTCGCCAACGGCGATCGGGATCGACGTCGACCGGGCCAGCGCCACATGTCCCTCCACGTCATCGGCGGGCAGCGGCTCCTCGAACCAGTTCAGGCCGACAGGTTCGAAGGCAGCGGCGCGACGGCGGGCCTCCGCGGAGGTCATCGACTGGTTGGCGTCGACCATGATGTCCAGGCCCGGCCCGACCGCGTCGCGGACCGCGAGCAGACGCTCGAGGTCCTCCTGAACGCGCTGCTTGCCCACCTTGAGCTTCACCCCCGGCCAGCCTGCCGCCTGAGAGGCGAGCGCGCCCTCGACGAGCTCGCCGGTGGACAGATGCAGCCAGCCGCCTTCGGTGTCGTACAGCGGCACCTCCTGGCGGAATCCGCCGGCCAGCCGCCACAGCGGCTCGCCGGCCCGTCGGCACCGCAGGTCCCACAGTGCGATGTCGACCGCGGCCAGGGCGAGCGAGGTGATCGCGCCGACCGTGGTGGACCGGGTGGCGGCGAACAGGTCCCTCCAGATCTGCTCGATCATGCGGGCGTCCTGGCCGAGCAGCCGGGGCAGCAGATGCTCGCGGAGCATCGCCAGGACCGATACGCCGCCGATGCCGATCGTGTAGGAGTAGCCGGTACCCGACGAGCCGTCGGCGGTGGTCAGTTCGACGAAGATGGTCTCTTGTTTGAGGAACGTCTGGACCGCGTCGGTGCGCACGGTCTCGACCTCTACGTCGACCAGATGGGCCGACGCTGCGATGATCTTGGTCATCTACCCGTCTCTCTCGGTGCAGGTTGCCGGATCCTCCGGTACCCGCCCGCCCTCATCGAGCGGGCACCGGGAAACTTCGGAGCTCGGAAGCCGAACGGTTCCTACGAGCAGGACAGGACGGTGGCCTTGAAATCGGTCATCAGTTGCGTCGTCCTGGCCTGTCGCTCGGTGTCGTAGGAGTCGACGTTGGCAGCGGTCACCACGAACGATCCCGAGTCGATGGATGTGCCGGGGGTGCGCATCGTGCAGGCCTTGCTCTGCAGCTGAGCGAGTGCCCAGGCGCCGACGTAGGCCTGTCCGACGGGGTTCTGCGTCACCGTCGCGGCGACGGAGCCGTCCTTGATCCCGGCCAGGATCTTCGGGTCGTCGTCGATCGCGACGACCTTGATCGTCAGGTGGGCGGCCTTGATGCCGGCCGCTGCGGCCACCGCCGGGTTGTAGGCGGTGGTGACGATCCCGTTGATCTCGCTGCCGTGCGCGGTCAGCAGGTCCGATACGGCCTTCTGAGCGGTCTGCAGGTCCTTGTCGATGTCCGTCACCGTGCTGAACAGCTTGACCTTGCCGTTGGTCTCGTCGACCGCCTTCTTCACCCCGGCGATCCGGCGCTGGGTGTTGGAGTCGGCGTTGTTCCCGGTGAGGTGGACCAGCGCGCCGTGGCCGCCCATCGCCGCGATCGTCGCCTTCGCCGCGCTGTAGGCGGCCCGCTCGACGTCGGTGGACAGACAGAAGGCGGCGTTGTCGGTGGTGCCCGCCGGGCAGGAGCCGAGGGACGCCACTGTGTAGCCCTTGGACTCAAGGTCGCTGAACGTGCTGTTGATGTCGGTGGGCGAGACCCCGAACACGCCGAAGGCGGTGTAGCCCTGGGCGGCGAGCGAGGTCAGCAGGTTGTTCTGCTTGGTCTGGTCCCACTCGGCGGTCTCGTTGAACGTGACGCCGCCGAGGCCGAAGTCGGCCTGCGCCTTGGTTCCGGTGGCCCTCCAGGGCTGAAAGTACGGGTGCGCCCCGCCGGGGACGAGCGCGACCTTCACGGCCGAGAGCGGCTTGGCGGCCCCCGGACCGGTGGCGGCTCCGGCAGAGCTCTTGGTGCTGCAACCGGTCGCCGCCAGGAGGAGGACGGCGAGTCCGACGACGAGCTTGACAGGCCGTACAGGGGAACGGTTCATGCCAGCCACCTAGATTCGCGTGGATCGTATATTTTCAGGAGGACTGTGCGCCTCGCTCATCGACCGGGTCAAGAGTCGTTACGAAGACGAAACATGCCGCAGAAGCGCAATCCTTGAAGCCGATCGACCCGGAATACCTGCCCATTTACCGCCAACCCGCAGGTCGGCGCAGCACTACAAAGAGAGCCGGGACCAGCTCCCCGGACGGCCGACCACGCGTCGGGCAAGGACACGACGAGATGCCGATCATGTAGGATCTACGATCAGCGACAGTGAACGTCACCGAATGCGGCGCTCTACCATGTGGGGCCGGAGCGGGCTCAGGCTCGGACGAGGATGGGGGCAGAAAACGTGGCGTCGCCAAGGCAGATGCTGACCGACACGGTCTATGAGGTAGTACGGCAACGGCTGGTCGACCACGACATCGAGCCCGGCGGCAAGGTCAACATCAACGCCCTGGCTCAGGAACTCGAGGTCTCCCCGACGCCGGTCCGAGAGGCCCTGGCCCGCCTGGAGGCCGACGGGCTGCTCGTGCGCCGCTCCCTCGCCGGCTATGCGGCGGCTCCGCTGCTCAGCACCAAGGAGTTCGGCGAACTCTTCGAGATGCGCATGCTCCTGGAGCCGGCCGCCGTGGCGAAAGCCGCGGTACTGATCGAGGAGGCCGATCTGGCCGAACTGGCCGCAGACCTCACCGCGATGCGCGGCACGCACGATTTCACCAGCCCGGAATCCCGTCGGGAGTTCCTCGAGCATGACGCCCTCTTCCACGATCGCATCGCCCGGGCCTGTGGCAACACCTTGATGCGCGAGATGCTCGACCGGCTGCACGCCCATGCTCACCTGTACCGGCTGCACTTCCGCGAAGGCCTGGCAGCCGAAACCTGCCGAGAGCATGCGCGGATCCTCGAGGCGCTCACCGAGAAGGACGCCGACACGGCCGAGTCGGCCATGCGCAGCCATATCCGCCGATCCCGCGAGCGTCTGGTGACCGCGTTGGGCGAAGGCGACCCGTCGGGCCGACCCGGCGCCCGCTGACCCGAGGCTCCGCTAAGCGAGCAGCGGTCGCAGCTGGGCATGCGCCCACCCGCTGAGCGGGGTGGGGGTGGTGGTGAGCAGGTCGCGGGGCTGCTCGGGCACCAGGTCGCGTGAGCCGGTGGTCATCCCGACGATGCCCTCCACCGCCGATGTTGGCAGCCCGGCCGCGCGCAGCGCGTCCCGCGCCGCGTCGTCGCTGACGGCGTTGAGCCGGATCGGGTACCCGACCGCCTCGGTGAGGATCTGCGCGACCTCGTTGAAGGTGAGGTCTTGCGGCCCGTGGACGGCCTGCACGATCCGGCCCTGCCAGGTGTCGTTCAGCAGGCGGGCCGCGACCACGTCTCCGATGTCGCGCGGATCGACCCATGGCATCGGGTGGTCGGGATCGAACGCCGTGGTCAGGCTGCCTCGGGAGAGCCCTTCGAGGTCGAACAGGAGGTTGGTGAAGAAGTACGCGCACCGAAGATGCAGCACAGGCACCCCGGTGGCGTCGAGTTGTTCCTCGATCCCGGCCAGGGCGTCGATGTGTCCGACCCCGTGCCGTTTCTCCGCCCCGATGCTGCTCAACAGCACCACCCGCCCCACATCACCTGCCCGGGCGGCCTCCACCAACGGTGCTGCGGTCCGCAGCGAGGCGTTGATCGGATCGTCCGCCGTGTGTGGAGTGGGATCCACCCACAACACGGACCCCGCCCCCGCCACCGCCTTACGGACGAAGTTGGCGTCTGTCAGGTCTCCCCGGTGCGCATCGACCCGCGCGCGGGTCGCCTCGTCGAGGCGGGCCGGGTCCCGGGCCAGAACCCGGGGACGGACGCCGGCCTGGAGCAGCAGCCGCACAACGCGCGATCCCACGTGTCCGGTCGGTGTGGTGACCACGATGGTCATCGAGACATCCCTTCCTCGCACATCACTGGCATTCCACGCTAGAGCTCCGCGTGGCCGCGGTCGCCGCACCGGGCAAGCCCACCCGCGCGAACCAGCCATTGCCACCAGCGCCCACGGGTGAGTACCCATTTCGTTGAACGGACTCGTTCCTCCCCCTGCTTGTCCGGACGTCCGTACGCTGGTGTCCAGCAGGTGAGAGCAAGGGAGTTGGGAGGCTTGGCATTGAACCGCGACACGGGGAATTTCGTCACGTACACGACGATCGACGGCATGGACCTGCGCATCGAGATCGATCGCTCGGACGACGGATTCATGCCGGTCAGTGCGGACCGGTCGCTCGGCAGGCTCGAACACATCTTCCGGCCTGCGGTACGGGCCGCCGAGGCGCTGATGGAAGAAACGCGCCACATCCGGCCCGATGAACTCACCCTGCACTTCGGTCTCAAGGTGACAGGAAGCGGCCAGGCCATGGTGGCGAGGAATGCCGGCGATGGAAATTTCGAAATCACCCTGACTTGGACATCCCCCCGAGACCACTAGGCTGAAACGTTGAAGGTATTCATCAGTTGGTCGGGGCCGCAGTCACAGAGGATGGCTGAGTCACTGAAGTCCTGGCTGAAGATCGTCATCCAGACCTCCGACCCGTTCGTCTCCTCGCTCGACATAGCGAAGGGCGATCGGGGACTCAAAGTCATCGCCAGCCAGCTCGAACAGACGTCCTTCGGTATCGTCTGCGTGACGCGCGAGAACAGTCTCGCTCCGTGGATCAATTTCGAGGCCGGCGCGTTGTCCAAGGCCGTCGGGGATGCCCGGGTGGTCCCCTGCCTTCTGGACATGCCGGTCAGTGACCTGACGGGCCCTCTGGTCCAATTCCAAGTGGTGTCGAGCAGCAACAAGGACGATGTTTACGCCATGGTGCGCACGCTGCGCGATCATTCCGATCTCACAGATCTGGACGACGCCCGGCTGAGGACCACGTTCAACGCCTTCTGGCCCACGCTGGAGAACGATCTGGCCGTCGCCCGGAACCTTGTCGGGAACTCCGGCAATGTGGCGCCCGAGCGCGACGCGAGTGAGATCCTCGAAGAGGTACTGGTTCTCGCCCGCCGCCAGGAGAATGTCCTGCGGACCATCGTGGAACGAGTCGACTCGTCCGTCCCGATGCTGCAGATCAGAAGAAGTCCGAGCTCCTCCACGGACCGACTCGATCTGGACGTCCGCCGAGAAGTCGTCGACGAACTCATCCACCACCTGGCCGCGGCCGACGAGAGTGCTCTGACCTACCGGGTGATCACCGACCGGGTGCCGGAGGAGATCCAGGTCGTGTATGACGCGGGGGCGATCTCGACAGCCAATGTGGACGAGATGTGCTCCCAGATCGGAGAATTCGTCGCGCGCAAACGTGTCCGCGTGACCATCAAGTCGACGGACGGATACGAGATCATCGCCGGGCCGGGCAAGGCAACCGTTCTGCTGTCGCCTGCCGAGACCAGCACACCCGCGGATCCGGAGGACGCGCAGGGCGCACAGGATGCGCAGGGCGGCTGATCCCATCCGGTCGACGAGGGGCGGCAGTTGAGGCTGCGGGGGATCTCGGGTGGCCACGCAGGGCTACGATCGATCAGCGGACAGCGCGACACAGGTGGGGGGACTCTGTGCTGAAGATCTTCTTGAGCTGGTCGGGGGACGCGTCGCGGCAGTGTGCCGAACTGCTGCACGACAAACTCCCCTATTTCAACGCGGCGATCGAACCCTTCGTCTCCTCGGCCGACGTCAGAAAGGGCGATCGGGGACTCCAGCGGATCGCCGAGCAGTTGGAGGGATCGTCGTTCGGCATCGTGTGCATCACCCCGACCAACCAGGACGCGCCGTGGATCAACTTCGAGTCCGGCGCGCTGTCGCGGCAGGTGAGCGAGGGCAAGGTGATTCCCTTCCTGCTCGGGACGCGGGTGCGCGACTTGCTGGACAGCCCGCTGAAGCAGTTCCAGGCGACGGTCGCCGATTCCCGGAGCGATGTGCTCGCGATGATCAAACACATCAACCTGCAGTGCGATCCAGCGACCAACGAGACACGGATCGAGCACCTCTTCGAGAAATTCTGGCCGGAACTCCACGCGGGCCTGGAGGAGATCGCCCAGGCACCGGCCGACGACGACGGCCGGCCCTCGCACCGGCCCACCGAGGAGATCCTGGACGACCTCCTTCCGCTCATCAGGGAGCAGGTGAACCGGATCACCGACCTGGAGAGAGCGGTGCAGGGGCTGCGATCCGCCCGGCTGATCAGCGGTGTCAAGCGCGTTCCGTTCGCCGGCATCTTCGACGAGGAGTCGTCGGAAGATCCCGGTGACATCGCCTCCGAGGACGCCAGGGACTGATGTGACGGCACGTGTACTCCAGCGGTTCCAGGCGGTGTTCACCACCCGGCACGGCCGCATGCTGCTCGGCCGCAACTGCGGTATCTGGTTCGGCCTGCTCTCCGGCGGCGCACAGCTCTACCTCACCTTCTGGCCGGACAGCACCCTGCCGCGCGGCGCCGCGCTGCTGGTCCTGGCGGCGGTCTCGCTGGCCGGTGGCATCCTGCGCTCGCTGCCGGGCGATCGGATCAGCCGCGAGTTCCGGCATCCCGACTTCACCGTCACCGTGGAAGTGGGCGACCTCTTCACCTATCCGTCGCATCTGGTCCTCGGCTTCAGCGACACCTTCGACACCGATACGCAGGGCGATCTCCTCATCGTGAGCCGCAGCGTCCAGGGCCAGTTCCTCACCCGCGTCCATGGTGGCGACACGGCGAGTCTGGATGCCGAACTCGACGCCGCCCTGGCGGGAGTGGCCCCCGCGTCCGTGGAGTCCCGTACGGACAAGCGGGTCGGGAAGCTGACGCGCTATCCCCTGGGTACCGTCGCCGTGCTCAGCCGCGGTGACCAGCGTTTCTTCTGCTCGGCCTACGGCCGGATGGGCAACGAACTGGTGATCAGCAGCGGGCCGGACCAGATGTGGCACAGTCTGTGGGCGCTGTGGGGCGCCGTCCATCTGCGGGGACGCCGCGAGCCCGTGGCCATGCCGATCGTGGGATCGGACCTCGCCCGGGTCAACGGCCTGGACCACCAGAGTCTGGTGAAGCTGATCCTGCTGTCCTTCGTGGCCCGGTCACGTGACGGGGTGGTGAGCCGGGAGCTGACCGTGGTCGTGAGCCGGAGCGACGCCCACCGTATCGACATGCTCGAACTCGACGTATTTCTGAGGTCACTGTGAGGTCGTCATGAGGGGATCGTTCTCGGAGGCGGAGACCTCGCCGTACTTCTTCCTGAGCTACGCGCACACGCCGCGCAGCGCGAGCGCCACACCGGATCCCAACATCTGGATCGCCAAGCTCTTCGAAGATCTCTGCGCGCACGTCATGGCCCTCACCGATCTGCCGACCGGCGTGTCCGCCGGTTTCATGGACCGGCAGTTGATCGCCGGCGAAGGCTGGTCCGAACGGATCTTGGATGCCCTGGCCACCTGCCGGGTGTTCGTACCGCTCTACTCGCCCCGCTACTTCCGCAGTGAGACGTGCGGAAAGGAATGGTTCGCCTTCTCCCAGCGCGAGATCAGACAGAGCGCCGCCACCGCACGGCAGATGACCGCCATCGTTCCCGCACTGTGGGTGCCGGTCGCCCCTGCGCACCTCCCCCCGGCCGCCGAGCGTCTGCAGTTCAATCACACGGATCTCGGCAGCGACTACGCCAGCGAAGGCCTCTACGGTCTGATCAAGCTCAGATATCTGCGGGACGAATACGAGCGCGCCGTATACCGGCTGGCCCAGCGGATCGTACGGGTCGCGCAGTCGACTCCTCCCCCGCACGGCCCGCGTCCCGACTACCACGGTGTTCCCAATGCCTTCGGCCGCACGGCCGACACCCGTGTGCTGCGGATCATCGTCGCCGCCCCGACGACCGGACACCTGCCGGCCGGCCGGGAGGCCGCCCCCTACGGCTCCTCGGCACTGGGCTGGAATCCGTATCATCCGGACTCCCGTCTTCCGGTCGCCGCGGTGGCTGCCGACCTCCTGCGCTCACTCGGCTTCCGCACCACGCTGGAGTCGCTCGACGACCTCGCTGACGATCTGGCCGGGCAGACGTTCGACGACCCGGTGCTGCTGCTCGTCGATCGATGGGCGCTGCGCGACCCCCGGCTGCGCGACGCGCTCGTCCAACTGGACGCCGCGCCACCGGACATCGTGAGCGCTGTCGTCCCCTGGAACGCCGACGACGCCCGCAACGCGACACCGGACGCGCCGGATTCCGCGGAGCTGGAGGACGCGCTGCCGCAGCTCCTCAGGCGCAGTCGTGCCGCGTCACGGCTCGCCGTCACCGGTGTGCCCACCGCCGACGCCCTCTACGAAACACTCACCGTCGTCGCACAGCGCCTCGAGGTCCAGGTGCGACGCAAGTCCTCGGATTCCCCGCTGCCGCGCCTCGGAGCGTTACGTCAGGACCCGGCAGACTCCGGCAGCACGCCGCAGGACGGCCCCCGGTGAGCGGGGGGCGCGACGGCCTCATCATCACCTTCTACTCCTACAAAGGCGGAGTGGGACGGACGATGGCTGTCGCGAACGTCGCCTGGATCCTGGCCGCCAACGGATACCGGGTGCTGGCCTCGGACTGGGACCTGGAGGCGCCCGGACTCCACCACTACTTCCAGCCGTTCCTGCCACGGTCGACGGCCGGCTCCACCACGGGCATCGTCGATCTGTTCGCCGACTTCGCCGACCAGGCCAGAGCGTACGAGCAGCCTGACGAGGACCTGTACCGGCACCATGCGCGGGTGCGCCCGCACGCCGTCTCCGTCGAGTGGGCCTTCCCCGGCGGCGGATCGCTCGACTTCCTCTCCGCCGGGCGCCAGAACCGCGAGTACCTCGCCGCTCTGGCCTCCTACGACTGGGACGATCTGGACGAACGCTTCCTGGAGACGCTGCGTCAGGACATGCGCACCCACTACGACTACGTCCTGATCGACAGCCGTACCGGGCTCGGCGGCGCGGTCGAGATCTGTACCCGCGACCTGCCCGACATCCTGGTGAGCTGCTTCACCTTCAGCGGCCAGAGCATCGAGGGATCAGCGAAGACCGCACGCTACATCGACCGGAACGCACCGGAGCGGGGAATGACCATTCTTCCGGTCCCCATGCGCATCGACGAGCGACAGACCACGCGACTGGCCGCCGGACGGCGCCTGGCCCGTACCCGGTTCGCGGGTCTGCCGCACGGCCTGTCCCACGAGGCGACCGACCATTACTGGGCCACCACCCAGATCCCTTACCGGCCGGGGTACGAGTACGAGGAGATCCTGGCAGCCTTCGCGGACGCGCCCGGCGCCCCGGACACGCTGCTCGCCGCGTACGAACGGCTCACCTCGACCATCACGGACGGCCGCATCACGCACCTACCGCCGCTCGACGAAGCGTTGCGCCGCCATCATCTGGAGCGTTTCGTCCGGCCCTCGTCCCCCGGGCAGACGCCCATCGCGCTCTCCTACGTCCCGCAGGACCGCATGTGGGCCGACTGGATCACATCGGTCCTCACCCAGGACGGATTCCAGGTCCTGTCGCACCGGTTCGACGCCGAGCCCTTCCCGGTGAAGGCCGAGTCGCCCCAGGTGGTCGTCCTGATGTCGGCCGCCTATCTGCGATCTCCCCGGTCCCGGGCGGCCTGGTCCACGGTCGCCGCGCACCCCGGCGCACCGGTTCCCGTCGCTCTGCGGATCGAGGAGACACCCGCCGGTACCGTCCTGGAGAACGTGCGGCGGGTCGACCTCACCGCGGCCGAAGAGGACACCGCGCGGGACGCGGTGCTGCGCGCCGTGAACGGACCGCGACTCGCCCCGCAGCCCGGCGGGCCCCGCTTTCCGCGCGGTGTTCCC
Source organism: Streptomyces sp. NPDC045021 (assembly GCF_056432645.1). Lineage (NCBI taxonomy): Bacteria > Bacillati > Actinomycetota > Actinomycetes > Kitasatosporales > Streptomycetaceae > Streptomyces > Streptomyces sp. NPDC045021. The sequence goes on along the minus strand of NZ_JBWKIQ010000004.1, from coordinate 508,772 downwards.
GCCGTGTGGAACGTACCCACGCGCAGCCCCCGGTTCTTCGGCCGGGACGCCGTTCTCGACGACCTCCACGACGGCCTCGCCGTCAGCCGGCGCCAGTTGGTGCTGCCGCTCGCGGGCCGCGGGTGCGGTCGGCGCCAGCTGGCCGTCGAGTACGCGCACCGCTTCCGTGCCGAGTACGACCTGGTCTGGTGGGTGCCCGCCGCGACGCGGTACCTCGCCATGGCGTCGCTGGCCCGGCTCGGTCAGGCGATGGGCCTGCCGACGGCCGACGGCATCGAGGCGGCGGCGCAGCGAACATTGAGAGCGCTCGACGCCGAGACCACCTCACCGCAGTGGCTGCTCGTCTTCGACGACGCCGGAAGCCCCGCGGACCTGTCCGGGTTCCTGCCGTCACGTCGCGGCCGGACCCTGCTGACCTCCCGCGACCTCAGCTGGGAGTGGCCCGGCGACACCGTACAACTGACGTCGTTCCAGCGGCTGGAGAGCGTCGGACTGCTGCGCGACCGCGCGCCCGGCATCAGCCCCGACGAGGCCGATGATGTCGCGGCGGCGGTGAACGACCACCCGGGAGCGCTCGTGCAGGCGGCGGTCTGGCTCGAAACCGCTCCGCCGGAGCACGGGTCGTACGCGGCGGCACTCGCCGCGGCACTCCACGCCTCACCGGTGACCACCCGGGAAGGAGCCCCGACCCGGCTGGCCCTCGCCTCGTTGCAGGACCGCTCCCCCGCGGCGGTTCGGATGCTGCAGCTCCTCTGCACACTGGGTCCCCTCGCGCTGCCGATGAGCGCCGTGCAGAGCGAAGCGGTGCTCGCCGTGCTGCGCCCGCTCGACCCGTCGCTGCAGGACCACCTGCAACTCGGGGGCCTCGTACAGGAACTGAGCCGGCACGCCCTGATCAACCTGGACGCCGTCGAGCATGCGCTGCGGGTGCCCGGTCAGGTCCGGGACGAGGTGCTCATGGAGCTGGGGGCCGACGAGGACGACATGCGCGTGGTGCGGCACCTGACGCACCGCGTCCTGCGGGCGGCGGGACCGCGCCAGGGCGAGGCCGAGGACTCCTGGCACGGATGGGCCGGGTTCGAACAGCTCTGGCCGCACCTGGATCACACGGAGGCCGAGACCTGCCCGGCCGAGGCCACGAAGGCCGTGCTCATCGAGCGGGTCCGGCGCACTGCGACCGTCGGGGCGCCCCAGGACGCCCAGTGGCTCGGCCGCCGGCTGGACCTGCTCTGGTCCGGGACGGACGGTGAACAGCCGACCTGGCAGACCTTGAGCCTGCGCCACGAGCTGGCTTCGTTGCGGCGCCGGATGGACGACCACGCAGGAGCCCTCGCCCTCGATCAGGACACGTTGGAGCGGCGGCAGGCGACCCTGCCCGCGGACCACCCCCACATCCTGCTGTCGCAGGCCGCCGTGGCCGCCGACCTGCGCGGTCTGGGCCGCTTCGCGGAGTCACTGGCATCGGCTCACTCCGCCCAGCAGGGTCTTCGCCACTCCCTCGGTGCCGATCACCCGCGGTCGCTCGCCGCCGCGGACGAGCTGGCGGTCTCCTTGCGCCTGACCGGTCACTACACGCGTGCCAGGGAACTCCATCGGGCCACCTGGCAACTCCAGGGCCAGACGCTCGGCTTCGACGACCCGTCGACGGTGGCCGTCGGCCGGGGCCTGGCGCGCGACCTGAGAGAGACCGGCGACTACCGTGCTTCGTACCGGCTGCTGCGCACCTTCCCGGCGACCGCGCATCCGGTGAATGACACCGCAGGACTGCTGACCGCCATGGATCTGGCCGCCTCACTGCGGCGGCTGGGCCGGCACGCTGACGCTCTCACCGTCCTTCAGCAGGCGTTCGACGCGCCTCCCGGGTCCGACGAGCATCCCGGGCAGCTGGCCATGGCCGGCTTCATCGCGCTCGCACTGGCCGCCCACTACTCACCCGATGCCGGGATCAACGCAGCAACGCCGTCGGAGCGGCTGCTCGCCCTCCAGGAACTGCTGCCTCCCGAACACCCCGACACCTGCGTACACCTGCACAACATCGTGGTGTGCCTGCGCGCCTCCGGCGAGACCGAGCGTGCCCACACGACAGCCGCCCTGGCCGTCCGCGGCCTCGACACTCTCCTGGGCGCCGAGCATCCCTACAGCCTGCGTGCCCGGACGACCCTCATCAACACGCTGGCCGACCAGGACCGCATGCGGGAGTCCGCCGAGATCGGGCAGCAGTGCCACAAGGGGCTCGTCGACCGGCTCGGGCCGGACCATCCCGACACGCTGCTCTGTGAAGCCAACCTGTCGCTGACCCTGACCGCCCTCGGCGCGACTGCGCACGGCGATCGCCTGCACCGCCACGCGGTCCGCACGCTCACCAGAACCATGGGCGACACCCACCCGTGGACAACACGTGTCAAAGGCGGCCTCCGCTGCGACGCCGACCTCGAACCGCAGCTCATCCAGTAGCGCTTCGCCATGTGCGTGCCGCGACGGGCGCGGCGGGGCCACGGCCCGGACTTCGGGCCGGGACTTCGGGCCGGGACTTCGGGCCGGGTCTTCGGGCCGGGGGCAGGCAGCCCCTTTCGGGTGAATGTGCTGACCCGGTCGGGTCGCGCGCGATGGGGTGTTCGCTGGACCTGCGCGCAGTTCTGGCACGTGACGGCCCGGTTCCTCCCCTCGGGACGACGTCCACAGCCTGGCGAATCCGACCCCTCGGCATGACTATTATCCCTGCAATCCGTACACTCCGTGGAATTCCACGGAGAATTCTACGAGCAGCTTCGATCCGAATAGCACGTGCGTTCCCGCAATGGATCCTGCTCCGTGCGGTCCGACACACGGCTTGAATCGAACACATTAATGAGGGAGAAGGATATGCAGAGCGTCACCAATGGCATTTCAGCAGCAGCCCTGAAGAACGTCGTATGGGTCAAGAGCTCCCACAGTGATGCGATCGGCAACTGCGTGGAGGCCGCCGCGCTGCCCGGTGGAGAGGTGGCCCTGCGCAACTCACGGGACCCGCAGGGCCCGGCGCTGGTGTACACGCGTTCGGAGATCACCGCTTTCCTGGCGGGCGCCCGGGACGGGGAGTTCGATATGTTCATCTGATTCCCATACGGGGACAAAATAACGTTCGGGTGCACTGTGGGCTCCGAGGTGAAAGGGTATTTTCCGACGTCTGTATATGACGAGGAGCCCACGTGTCCGCCGAGCGTCTGCACATTGCCGCACTTGAGCCCTACCTCACTCCAGCCACACCGACGCCTTTCGTGATGAAAAGGCTGGTGGGCAGCCTTCTGCAGCGCATGCGCCTGGAGGCAGGTTTCACAGGGCCGGATGTCAAGCGTCACCTGGGGATCTCGGGTGCGAAGCTCTGCCGAATCGAGAGCGGCGAGGGCAAGCGGCCGGCGCAGGAGTCCGTTGTGGTGGATCTTCTCGATCTCTACGGCACCGAGGACAACGACGCCGCCGTGGTACTGGCTCTGTTGGCGAATGCCGACCGGCGCGGGTGGTGGCAGCGCGGCAACCCCAAACTCCTGGACTGGCTGGACCGGTTCATCGATCTGCAGGAAGGCGCCTCGCTCATCCGCACGTTCGAGTTGATGCTGGTGCCGGGTCTGCTCCAGACCGAGTCCTACGCCGAGGCAGTGATCCGCCGTGGCCGGCAGCACGAGACGGAATCCGAGGTCCTCCGCGCCGTCCGACTGCGGATGCAGCGCCAGGACCTCCTGGTGCGCCCCGACGGCGCCACGCTGTGGGCGGTCATCGACGAGTCCGTGCTCTACCGAAACTACGGCGGACCGCAGGTGATGGCCGAGCAGCTGCAGCGCCTGCTGGCCCTCTCGGAGCTGTCAGAGAAACCCTCCCGCGTCAGCCTGCAGATCATCCCGCAGTGTCCCCCTGAGGCGGTTCCGCCCGGCATGGCCTTCACCTACTTGCGGTTCCCGCACCAGGATCTGGCTGACGTGGCCTACACCGAGCTGCCCAAGGGCGGTGTGTTCGAGGAGGACCCCGAACACACCGCGGACTACCGGATGCAACTGGACCTGCTCTCCCAGATCGCCTTGACGCCGGCCGACACCAGGGAGTTGCTGCACTCGACCATCAGCGAGCGCTACAGCTGACGGGCCTTTCGCGGCCACGGCGTCACGGCGTCACGGGATGCGGACCACGCCGCCGAACTCAGTCCATTCCTGGCTGGTCTGACGCGGAAGCAGGTCGCTGTTCGGGCGCCAAGTGGAGACTTCCACCAGGCCCGGGTCGAGGATGTCCATGCCGGCCACGAAGTCCCGCACGTCCTTCTCTTCGCGGACCCGGCCCCAGTTGCCGTGCGTCTGTTCGTCCATGAACGTGGTGACGAAGTCCCGGATCTTGGGGTCATCGCTGACGAGTTGGCACACCACCAGGAAGCTGCCCGGGGCCAGGCGCTCCGCGACCCGGCGCACCAAGCCGGCGGGATCGTCCCGGTCGGGGATGCAGTGCAGGACGGAGACGAACAATGCGGCGGTGCGCTGGTTCGGGTCGATGAGCCGCCGGGTGTCAGGATTCTCGAAGATGGCGTCGGTGTCGCGCATGTCGGCGTGGATGACCGTGGTGGAGGTGTTCTCCTCCAAGATGGCCCGCCCGTGGGCCATGACCATCGGGTCGTTGTCGATGTAGACAACACGACTGGCGGGATCGACACGTTGGGCGACCTGGTGGACATTGTCCTGGGTGGGCAGGCCCGACCCGTGGTCGACGAATTGGCGGATGCCGTGCTCCGCGGCCAGGGTGCGCACGGCCCGCTGCAGGAAGTGCCGGTTGTTGACCGCCAGAGCCTTGGTACTGGGCACCTCCTCGAGCAGAAGAGCGCATGCCTCCTGGTCAACGGGATAGCTGTCCTTCCCGCCGAGAAGGAAGTCGTACATTCGCGCCACGCTGGGCACGCTCACGTCGACCGTCACGGGCAACGGTTTGTCGCTGTAGCTCATCAGGCCCCCATCGTGCCGTGCCGGCACGCTCCACTTGCTCCACTCACTCAAGGTGCCATCCTAGGCAACAGCGTGTAGCGGTGAACAGTGCGCGAATGGGGTTTTGCGGATCACATCGTGGCGAACACGACACTGGACATCCCGGCACGCAGCCGGGTTCAGATCGCCGGGAAGGTCGGCGTAATCCCCAGCGCGGCGGCGATCGCTCCCCAAACAGCGTTCAGCGCGCTGTCGGAGGTGACCGCCGGATCACTGAGCATGAGTCGGATGCCGTAGCCGTCGCACAGCGCGAGGATGTGGGTGCTGAGGCCGGCGACGTCGGTCGTGGTGAATTCACCCGCCTGGATTCCTCGGTTCAGCGCGCCGGCCACCCACTCCTGGAGCTGGTCGTACAGATCGACGGCGAACCGCTGCGTCTCCTCGTCGCGCAGCGCCCGCACCCACAGTTCCTGCCACAGACGCCAGTCCTGGCGCAGCTCGGGGTCCATGGGCAGCAGACTCCGCACGATGCGGGCCAGGATGACCGACGGTGCCACCGAGTCCGCGTCACGCTCGAGATCCACGGTGGTGTTGGCGAACGAGTGGGTCATCGCCTCGGTGAAGAGCTTGTCGCGGGTCTTGTAGTGGTAGTGCAGCAGAGCGGTCGACACCCCGGCGCGTTCCGCCACCATCCACATCCGGATCTTCTCGAACCCGGTCTCGGCGATCACTTGGCAGGCGGCGGACAGAATCCGCTCGCGGGTCTCCGTCGTGCGCCCGTTCGTGGCCACGGTTGTGCTCCCCAGTTGTCGTCTGCGCGGTGACCTGACCATCCTCTCCCATGATCTGGACCACCGGGACCGGGGGCGCGCCTGACGGCCCTGGTGGGGCGGCCGCGGCGGCCGGACCGGGCTCGGCTATGCGTAGGTGTGGAACCCGCGTCCCGTCTTGCGCCCGAGTAGGCCCGCCTCGACCATCCGGGACAGCAGCGGCGGCGGTGAATACAGGGGTTCCTTGAACTCCGCGTACATCGATTCGGCGATGGCACGGGTGGTGTCCAGGCCGATCAGGTCGGTCAGCGCGAGTGGACCGAGCGGGTGGGCGCACCCCAGGACCATCCCCCGGTCGATGTCCTCGATGGAGGCGGTACCGGACTCGACCAGGCGCACGGCGGCGAGCAGGTACGGAACGAGGAGTGCGTTGACGACGAAGCCCGCCCTGTCCTGTGCGCGCACGATCTCCTTGCCGAGGGTGTCGCGGGCGAAGGTCTCGGCCCGGTGGATGGTGGCTGCGGAGGTGAGGAGCGAGGGCACGAGTTCCACCAGCCGCAGCACCGGGACCGGATTGAAGAAGTGCACGCCGACCACCTGCTCGGGCCGGGAGGTGGCGGCCGCCAGGCGAATCACCGGGATGGAGGAGGTGTTGGTGGCCAGTATCGCGTCCGGCCTGGTGACCACGGCGTCGAGCCGGGTGAACACCGCGACCTTGGTCTGCTCGTCCTCGGCGACCGCCTCGATGACCAGGTCGCGGTCGTGCAGCGGGTCGAGCTCCGCGACAACCGTGATGCGTGCCAGTGCGGCGTCGCGGTCGGCGGCGTCGAGCTTGCCGTGGCCTGTGGCACGCTCCAGGGACCGCGCGATCCGGTCCCGGCCGGCCCGGGCCGCTGCCGGGCCTGTCTCCGCGACGACCACATCGATTCCGGCTCGCGCGCAGACCTCGGCGATGCCGGAGCCCATGAGTCCGCACCCTACGATGCCCACCCGTTCGATGTCGGCCATCGGTTCTCCTTCATGGTGTGTCGGGGTGTGGTGTGTCGATCGGCTGCCCGGGGCCGGCCCCTGTGCGGGGCCGCCCCCGGGCGTTACGCGGAACCGGGTCGGCTCCCGGCAGAGGTCACCGCGATTGGGGAAGGTCCAGGACTCCGGTGCCGCGCTTGATGAGCTCGTTGGCGATGATGAGCCGCTGGATCTCGGAGGTGCCCTCCCAGATGCGGTCCACCCGGAGCTCGCGGTACAGGCGTTCCACCGGGTAGGAGCGGTCGTAGCCGCGGCCGCCGAAGATCTGCAGACACCGGTCGATCACCCGGCCCGACGCCTCACTCGCCGAGAGTTTGGCGATGGCGGCCTTGGCGTGCAGGGCCTTCCGGTTCTCCTCCGTCGATCCGGTGACCTCCCAGGCCACCTGGTGGGTGTAGGCGCGATTGACCGCGATGTCCACGGCGCAGTCGGCCAACATCCCCTGGATCAGCTGGAAATCAGCGATGCGGGAGCCGAACTGCTCACGGCCCAGTGCCCAGTCCCGGGCCAACTCCAGCCCGCGCTCGGCGGCGCCGATGGTGCGCGCCGCGATCATCAGCCGCTCCTCGGTGAACCAGGAGCGGGTGATGTCGTAGCCCTCGCCGATGCCACCAAGGACGGCGTCCTCGCCCACCTGGACATCGGTGAAGATGAACTCGGGGTGCTCGTACACGAAGGTGTGCATGAAGCGGGGCACGCGGGTCATCTCGATCCCGGGCGTGTCCTTGTCGACGAGGAAGAGCGTGGGGGCGCGTTCGGGCCCCGCGGCCGCCAGCACGATCATGAAGTCGGCGTGGTCTCCGACGGTGACGAACCACTTCTCACCGTTGAGCACCCAACCCGATGCGGTCCTGGTGGCCGTGGTGGCCAGATTCTGCGGATCGGACCCGGCGTTGGGCTCGGTGACCGCGTAGCAGTCCCGGCGCTGCCCGTTGATGACCGGGATGAGGTAGCGCTCGCGCTGCTCGGGTGTGCAGAAGCGCAGCGCGTTGGCCGGGCGCCAGACCATGTCCCACAACGCTCCGGTGAGGCGTCCCAGTTCTTCCTGGACGGTGGCCTGCTCGGCGATGGTGAGTCCGGCACCGCCCCACTCGATTGGCATGTTGACCGCCTGGAGGCCGGAGTCGAGAACGGCGTCGCGGACGGCGGCATGGGCCTGGGGCGACAGGCCGTTGTCCGTCTCGCAGTCGGTCTCGTACTGCGTGATGAACTCGGTGAGGGAGCGCGCGGCGGTCTTGAGCTGTATCTGACGTTCGGTGAGCCGGAAGTCCATGTGGTTCCTCGCGAGTGTGATGGGCCGGTGGGGTGCGGTGGACGGTGACGGTCGGGGTCAGGGGGTGGGCAGGGCCAGGACTCCGGTGCCGCGCTTGATGAGCTCGTTGGCGATGATGAGCCGCTGGATCTCGGAGGTGCCCTCCCAGATGCGGTCCACCCGGACCTCGCGGTACATGCGCTCCACCGGGTAGGAGCGGTCGTAGCCGCGGCCGCCGAAGATCTGCAGACACCGGTCGATCACCCGGCCCGCGGCCTCGCTCGCCGAGAGCTTGGCGGTGGCGGCCTTGGCGTGCAGGCTCTTGCGGTCGGTGGACGGCTGATCGGCCTCCCACGCGACCTGGTGGGTGTAGGCGCGGTTGACCGCGATGTCCACGGCGCAGTCGGCCAGCATCCCCTGGATCAGCTGGAAATCAGCGATGCGGGAGCCGAACTGCTCACGGCCCAGTGCCCAGTCCCGGGCCAGCTCCAGAGCGCGCTGTGCGGCGCCGACCGTCCGGGCGGCGATCATCAGCCGCTCGTCGGTGAACCACTCCTTGGTCAGGGCGTAACCCCCGCCGACGCCGCCGAGCACATCCTCGTCGCCGACGTAGACATCGGTGAACGTGAACTCCGGGTGCCCGTTCACCGCGCTGTGCATGAACTGCGGGACCCGCGTCATCGTCACTCCGGCGGCGGCTTTGTCGACGAAGAACAACGTCGGAGCCCGCTCCGGGCCGGCGTCCGCCTGGACCAGCAGGAAGTCGGCGATGTCACCGCAGGTGACAAACCACTTCTCACCGTTGAGCAGCCAGCCGCCCTCCGTACGGGTGGCGGTGCTGGTCCCCGAGGACGGATCGGATCCGGCACCGGGCTCGGTCACCGCGAAGGCATCGAACCGCTCCGCGCGGATGACCGGCAACAGGTACTTCTCCCGCTGGCGTTCGTCGCCGTAGGCCAGGACGTTGGCGGGGCGCCAGGGAATGTCCCACAGGCAGTTGGTCACCTTGCCGAACTCCTCCTCGACGATGACCTGGTCGAGCAGGCTCAGCCCGGCTCCGCCCCACTCGGCGGGCATGTTGATGGCGTAGACCCCGGCGTCCATGGCCGCGCGGGTCAACTCGACGACCGTCTCCTTCGGCAGGGGGCCGCCGGCCGTCTCCGACTGATCCTCGTAGCCCATCAGGAGCCGCGCGTAGGCGGCGGCGCGCTGTTTGAGGTCGGCCTGTTCGGTGGTGTAACGCATATCCATGAGGGCCTCTTCAGGGGCTTGAGGGATGGCGTGGGCAGGGCTGCGGATGGGCGGGCCGACTGGTCCGGGTGGTCCGGGTGGTCCGGGACGAGGTGGTCCGGGGTCCGCGGTGGGGGTTCGTGGGCGGCGGTGAGGGTTCGGGAGGGGCCGCGGCTGGTGTGCCGGGCCACTGGTCGCCGGGTGGTGGGGTGCCGTCAGGCGAGCACGGCTCGTGAGTCCAGTGCGAGCACGCCGTCGGGGCGGACCAGAAGCGGGTTGATCTCCAGCTCGGCGATCTCGGGGTGGGCGGCGGCGAAGGCCGTGATCCTTTCGATGGCTTCGGCCGCGGCGGCCACGTCCACAGCGGGCCTGCCGCGTACACCGTCGAGCAGGGTGGCCGTGCGGAGACTGCGCAGAAGTGTCCGGGCACGCTCGGCGGAGACGGGGGCCAGGGCGAACGCGACGTCCCGCAGTGCCTCGGCGAGGACGCCGCCGAGGCCCACCATGGCGACCGGCCCGAATCGGGGATCACGGTTGACGCCCACGATGAGTTCGATCCCGTCCGAGAGGTCGGCCATGGACTCCACCGAGTACGCGGGCGCGCCGAGCCGACCGTGCATTTCACGGAAGGCGGCGAGCAGGGCGTCGCGGCCGGACAGGTTCAGTGCCACCCCGCCGGCATCCGATTTGTGCAGCAGGTGCAGGGCTTTGAGGACGTAGGGGCCGGGGATCTCGTCGGCGGCGGCGAGCAACTCTTCCTGGTCTCGCACCTCGCGCACCGCCGGGAAGGGGATTCCCGCCGTCTCCAGCGCGCGGCGGGTCGCCAGGTAGCCGGTCTCGCGCAGGGGCTCGGCGGCCGCCGGCAGCGGGAGGATTCCCGACGACGCCGGGTGCGGCGGCGCGGTGAGGGCTGCCAGCGCACGGGCGGCGTCCTCGGTAGCGTCGAAGACGGGGATTCCCGCCGATGCCAGGGTCCGGCAGCTGGACGACCGGGGGTACATCGACTGGACGACCAGGGGTGTGGCGACGGTGCGCTGGTGGGCGGCGATCGCCCGCGCCGCCGCCGTCTCACCGGCCGCCAGGGCCGTCCCGCCTGCGCCGAGGCCGCCGTCGCCGGCCGCGTAACCGCCGAAGTATCCGGTCATCAGTACGGCATCGGTCTCCTCGGCGTCCAGCAGCGTGGCCACCGCGGCGGCGTAGGACGCGGGGTTCTGCTCGCCCATGCCGGCCAGGTCGACCGGGTTCACGACCGCCGACTGCTCCCACAGCGTGGCCCGCAGGCCGTCCTGGGTGGCCGGTTCGAGCTCGGGCACCGTCAGCCCCGCGGCTTCGACGGCGTCGGCGGCGATGACGCCGTGGCCGCCGCCGTCGGTGAGGATCGCGACCCGGTGGCACCGGACCCGCCGACCGCTGTCCAGGGCGGCCAGGACGACGGTCAGCTCGCGGGGTGTGGCGACCAGTTCGATGCCCGCGTCGCGGCACGCCGCGGTGACGACATCCGCGGATGTCGTCAGCGCTCCGGTGTGCGACTGGGCGCTGCGGGCCGAGGCGTCGCCACGGCCACCGGTCATCAGGACGACCGGTTTGCCGGCTGCGGCGGCCGCTTCGGCGAAGGCGCGGCCGTCCGCGAAGTCCTCCGCGTAGACGGCGATCGCCCGGGTGCCTTCATGCAGGGCGCAGTCGGCGAGGAGGTCGACGAGTGTGACGTCTGCCTGGTTGCCCAGCGATACGAACCGGGAGAAGCCCAGGTCGTGCGCCCCGAAGCGGAGTTGGAGCTCCAGGGCGAGGTTGCCGCTCTGGCTCAGCAGCGCCACTCCGCCGGGGGTGAAGTGGTCGGAGGCGAGATGGAGGTCGGTGGTGTTGTCCGCGATGCCGAGGCAGTTGGGTCCGACCATGACCGCCCCGGCCGCGCGTACCCGCTCGGCGATGGCCCGCTGGCGTTCGCGTCCGGCCGGTCCGGTCTCGGCGAAGCCGGCGGTGATGGCCACGATCGAGCGGGCTCCGCAGGCCAGGGCCTCATCGACGGCTGCTTCGAACCCCGCGGCCGGGACGGAGATCACCGCCAGGTCGACGGGCTCGCCGATCGCGGCGAGGCTGCTGGCCGCGGTCCGGCCCAGCACCGTTCCGCCGCGCCGGTTGACCAGGTGCACTGGGCGGCGGTGCGGGGCGCGCACCGCTTGGGCGGCTATGGCGTGGCCGTACTTGGCCGGGTCGTCACTGGCTCCGACGACGGCCACCGAGATGGGGTCGAACAGGGCCGACAGGTCACGTCCCATGGTCACTTCACCAGTCGCAGTGCGGCGTTGGGGCAGGAGGTGACCGCTTCGGCGGCTTGTTCGGCGGTGGCGCCGGGGATGGTTGCGGCGGTCAGGTGGGCGTAGCCCCACTCGTCGATCCCGACCAGTTCCGGGGCGCGTTCATGGCACAGGCCGTAGCCCTGGCAGAGCGTGGAGTCCAGCTGGAGTTTCATGGGTGCTCCTCAAGAAATCGGGACGGTCCTGGGGGTTCGGGCGGCAGTGCGGCGGTTGGGGGGCAGCTGGGTCCGCTCAGGGAGCGGCCACCGTCAGGCGGTTCCCGCCGTCGGGCGGAGCGATGGCGCAGTCCGGGCAGGGTGCCTCCACATGCGACCGGACCAGGTGCGGGAAGTGGTGCAGCAGGGTCCCGGCGGTGCGTGCGGCTGCGTCGAGCAGACCGCACGCTCCGCGGCGGGGCAGGCCGGCGGACCAGCGCTGCAGGTTGTCGGTGTCCTGGGTGGACGCCTGTCCGCGTGCCAGTGCGGCCAGGGCGCCGGCGAGGGCCTGCGTACCGGAGACGCAGACGCCGCACTGCCGGGCGCTGTGCGCGGCGAGGAACCCGGCGGCGTCCGCCGCTGCCCCCACCGGGCAGTCCTGCGGGAACAGGAACCGGATCGCCCCGCAGCCGAGCGCCGTGCCCGCTGCCGCGAGCTCGTCGTGGTCCAGCCGCAGGTCCTGCCAGCCGTCGCCGAACAGCCCGCCGAACAGTCCGCCCATGAGCACCGCGGTGGCGCTCCCGGAGGCATGGGCGTCGGCCAGTGCCTTCAAGACGGTGCCTGTCGGCGCCTCGGCCAGTACCGGTTCGGTCCGGCCGCCGGAGAGGGTCACCAGGTAGGAGTCGGCCGCGGTAGCGGTACCCGGGGCGGCGGCCAGCAGAGCGAGTCGGGCCAGGGTCTCCACGTTGGCCACCAGTGTCGGCGCACCGCCGACGCCTCGTTCGAACGGGCGCGGGGGTTTGGCGGTGGGCAGCGCGGGACCGCCGTCGATCCGGCGCACCACGGCTGTTTCCTCACCCGCGACGTAGGTGTGCTCGGTCACGACGACCTCGACGGGAGTACTCGGCGGCCGCTCGGCCAGAGCCCGTCGGATGCTGTCGGCCGCGGCGGCGTCGGACAGGTAGACGTAGCCGCGCGCGGCTCCGGTCATGGACGCGGCATGGCGCAGTCCGTCGAGGACGAGGTGCGGCCGGGAGCGCAGCAGCCAACGGTCCTTCGCCGAGCCGGGCTCGCCCTCTTCGCCGTTGGCCACCACGACCGCCCGGTGCGGCGCGTCCCGCACTGACCGGAGCTTGTCGGCGGTGGGGAATCCCGCCCCGCCCCGTCCGCGCAGGCCACGGGTGGCGACGCGGTCGAGCAGCCGCCGGGGGTCGGGTGCGGCCGGGTAGCCGCCGGTCGCCAGGTAGGCGCTGAGGTCCTCGCCCCCGGGCGGCTGTGCGGTGAGCAGGCGGCGCTGCCCCGGGGGCATCAGGGAAAGGATCTCGGTCATGCGGCGCCTTCGTTCGGGGTGCGGTTCCTGAGGCGCCGCAACGCCTCTTCGAGTGCCTGCCGCTGCGCGGCGGTGGCTTCGTATCCGGGCCCGGGCAGGCCGATGAGCATCCGGTGGTGGTCGAGTACGACGTCTCCCGCGGTCAGTGCGGCCTCGCGATCGCCGTGGGCGGGGGTGTCCGCGGCGTCGACCACCAGGGCGGTGACCTCGGCGAGGTAGCGGAGCCAGCTGTGCTGGGTGCCGCGCAGGATCAGCTGTTGCACCCGCTGCCGTTCGGCTTCGGCCAGGCCGGCCGGTGTGCCGGTCGGTGTGCGGGAACCGGGTGTGCGGGAACCGGGTGTGCGGGAGCCGGGTGTGCGGGAGCCGGGTGTGCGGGAGCGCAAGGCTGCCACCACGGCGGGCAGTTCCCGCTCCGGCTCGGGGGTGAGGCCGAGCCAGACCAGATGCCGACGACAGCTCATGCGTGCCTCCGGGTACGAAGGGCCGGTCTCGGTGGGACCGAGGCGGGCGGATGGTTCGCGGTGGGTGGGACAAGGTGCGTGCCGGTGGCAGTGAGCGCGGTGCGGGCTGCCGCCCACCGAGGCGCTGTGGCCCGGGCTGGACCCGGTCCGCGGTGCGTTTCGGCGTCTCGGTGTCGGCTTCTCCTGGGACACCCGGCCGGTGGTCTTGCGGGGGCACCGGCCGGGTGCCGGTCCGGGTGCCGGGACCGGCCCTGTGATGACCGCCCGGTGCGTAGGGGGCCGGTGCGACATACGGGGGTCGTCAGCGGCTCGACTGCTTCGAGACTAACTAACTAGTTAGCCAGTCCGCAATCCTTGACATCGGCGAGGATTGGTTCCAGTCTGACTGACCAGTTAGTCAGTGCGGTCACGCCCGGCCCGGTCCCCTGCCGGCCGTCACCCCTGCGCAGCCTCACCACCCATCGCCGCCGCTGCGGCGTGGAGGAGGATCCGATGCAGCCCCCAACCACCCAGGCACCCGTCGCCGACGGCGCTCCGGGCACCGCCGAGAACTCCCCCGGGCAAGCACTCCCCGCGCGTTATTACACCGACCCCGCCATCGCCACGGCCGAGACCGAACTCGTCTTCGCCAAGTCCTGGCAGCTCATCTGCCACGAGACCGACCTTCCCGGTCCGGGCGCCCGGCTGTCCGCCACCGCGGCCGGCCGGAGCGTCCTGGTGGTCCGCACCGAGGACGGCGGCCTCGCCGCCCACCTCAACGTCTGCCGGCACCGCGGAACCCAGCTGGTCAGCTCGCCCGAACCGGCCGGCAAAGCCATCCGCTGCCCCTACCACGGCTGGACCTACCGGCTGGACGGATCCCTGGTCGGCGCCCCCGAGGCCCGGCAGATCCCCTGCCTGGACAAGCCGCGCCTGGGCCTGCATTCTGTCCGCGTCGAGTCCTTCCTCGGCTTCGTGTTCGTCAACCTCGACCCCGACGCGGTGCCGCTGGCGGAACAGTGCGCCGGCCTGGCCGAGGCCATCGGGCACTACACCGGGCCAGGACTCGTACCGGTGGGCCGCGGCCGCATCCACGACCTCGCCGGAGCCGAGGTGCAGAAGGCCAACTGGAAGGTGGTCGTCGACAACTACCTGGAGGGCTACCACGTGCCCGTCGCCCATCCGGGGCTGATGCGACTGCTCGACTATCAGGGGTACACCGTCGACATCACCGAGTCGTACGCATTGTTCGAGTCCCCACTGCGCGACAAGCCCTCCTCGAACTGGGCCGAGCGCCTCTACCAGTGGGTCGCCTCCCCCATGCCCGGCCTGGCCAAGGCCGACCGGCGGGTATGGCGCTACGCGGTGATCTACCCGAACACCCTGATCGACCTCTACCCCGACCATGTGATCGCCTGGACCGCGCTGCCCACCGCGCAGGACCGCACGGCCCTGCCGGGGGGCTTCTACACCCGCCAGGGCACGAGCGCCCGCACCCGGCTCGCCAGGCGGCTGAACATCCACATCGGCTGGATCACCAACGACGAGGACGCCGAACTGGTCGCACGCGTCCAGGCAGGGCTCAGCACACCGGGGTACGAGCCCGGACCGCTGTCGCGCCGCGAGGCCGCCGTCGGCTGGTTCGCCCGCCGGCTGCGCAACGACATCGAGGGGAAGCGACCGTGACCGGCGTCCCGGCCCGGTGCCGGCAGTCGACGCCCGTCACCGGCCTGCCGGCGTCCCGCGCCGTGTTACCCGCCACCGGCTGACATCGCCGGGTCCGGCGCCGCACGCACGTCCCCAGACCGGCTTTCCTTACTGCGGAGACAGGGCCTCCGTGAGCCCACAGCCGGTCCAGCCCTGGAGCTGTGCCATTCCACTACGGAGAGGACGATCCGTGTCCCCCGAGGTACCTCCACCATCACGACGCTCCCTGCTGCGAGCGGCCGCCCTCGGCGCGCTCGGCGCCGCGGGTGCCGCCTCACTGGGCGGCTGCGGGTTCGCGCCCGTGAAGAGCTCCGACGACCAGGACCGGGCACCGATCGATGTGCGCGTCGACGGCGACCTCGTCTACTTCAACTGGGCCGATTACGTGGACCCGGCCGTCTTCGACGGCTTCCGCAAGGAATACGGCGTCAAGATCATCCAGTCGAACTTCGACTCGATGGAAGGCATGGTCGCCAAAATCAACGCCGGCAACCAGTACGACATCATCTTCCCCACGGCCAAATGGGCCCAGCGGCTTGCCCGGGGCGGAAAACTGCACCGGATCGACCACGCCAAGCTCACCCACAGCCAGTCCGTCCTCGGCAAGCACGCCTACTTCGCCGACCCCTGGTACGACCCGGGATCCGCCCACACCGTCCCGTTCACCGTCTACAAGACCGGCATCGGCTGGCGACGCGACCAGATCGGCGACCTCACCGGCTCCTGGGAAGACCTGTGGAACCGCAAGGCCAAGGGCAAGACGTTCCTGCTCGACGACCGTGACGAGGTCCTCGGCATGGCGGCGCTCAAACTCGGCCTCGGCATCAGCACCAGCGACACCGGCGACCTGGACCGCATCACCTCGCTGCTCAAGACACTGCGCCCCAGTCTGCGCGGCTTCTCCAGCGACAGCTACAACAACCTGCTCAACGGCAACGCGGCGATAACCCAGGCCTGGAGCGGGGACATGGCCGCGATGCTGAACCAGGCCAAGGACCCCTCCGTGTTCGGCTTCCAGGCCCCCAAGGAGGGCACGCCGATCAACTCCGACTGCTACGCCATCCCCTCCAACGCCCGCCACCCCGGGACCGCGATGCTCTTCATCGACTACATGCTCCGCCCGGAGAACGTCAAGAAGAACATCGAGTACATCGGCTACCCATGCCGGTGGTCGGCACCGAGGACGTCTACGCCGCGCTCGTCAAGCCCTTCCCCGAGTGCATCGTCACCGACGACGACCTCAAGGCGGACCTGTTCTTCCGCAACGGCACCCGCGTGCAAGAAGACGCGCGGGACACCGCCTGGACCCATGTGAAGGCCGGCTGAGATGCTGAGACTCAAGCGCGCACGGCGCCCACTGCCCGGCCCCTCCGCCGGCGGCGCCCGGTTGTGGACCTGGCTCATGGTCCCCGGCACCCTGTGGATGACCGGCTTCCTGATCGCTTCCCTGCTCCTGGTGGCCACCCTCGCCGTGGGCACCACCGATGACCTCGGCAACCCCCGGTTCGGATTCGACCTGAGCAGCATCCGGGCGCTGGCCGACCCCGCCTACGCGGGCGTCATGCTGCGCTCCCTCGGCTACGCCCTGCTGACCTGCGTCATCTGCCTGCTGGTGGCCTACCCGGTCGCGTACACGATCGCCCTGCACGGCGGACGGTTCAAGAACGCGCTCATCTCGGCGATCGTCGTGCCGTTCTTCGCCAACTACCTGGTGCGCATGTACGGCTGGTCGGTGGTGCTCTCCGACGACGGGCCCGTACTGACCACCCTGCGCAAGCTGGGTCTGGCCGACTCCGGGACGAAGATCCTCAATACGGGCTTCGGCGTCGTGGCCGGACTGGTCTACGGATTCGTGGTCTTCATGATCATTCCCCTGTACGCGGCCCTGGAACGCCTGGATGTCTCCCTGATCGAGGCAGGCCGCGACCTGTATGGCGGTCCGGTCCGCACGTTCTTCCACGTCACGCTCCCGGCGACCCGCCAGGGCGCGGTGGCCGGCCTGGTCCTGGTCTTCCTGCCGGCCATGGGCGACTTCGTCAGCGCACAACTCCTGGGGGGACCGGACCAGATCATGATCGGCAATCTCATCCAGGACAAGTTCTTCCAGGGCCAGAACTGGCCGCTGGGCTCCGCCCTGACCATGATGCTGATGCTGGTGCTGCTGATCGGCATGCTCGGCTACCTGCGGCGCACCCGCAAGGACGAGGCGGAGGCCCGCCGATGACCGTACACAGTCCTTCCACCACCGCTGTGCCTGCTCAAGCCCCGCCTCCACCGGCCCGTCGCCCGCGGGCTCGGCGCCGCGGCGCCGAGCGCAGGCCCCGCTTCGCCATCGCGGTCACGGCCCTGTTCTTCGCGCTGCTCTACCTGCCCATCGTCGTCGTGGTGCTGTACTCCTTCAACTCCAAGAAGTCGCTGACCGTCTTCGGCGGCTTCAGCCTGCGCTGGTACCGCGCCTTTCTCCACGACGGCGTGCTGCTCGGCTCGCTCGGCGCCAGCCTGAAGATCTCGCTGGTGGCCATGGCCGGATCCATCGTGCTCGGTGGGGCGCTGGCCCTGGGACTCGTACGCTGCCGCAGCCGCCTGGGCTCCCTGGCCGGCCTGGTCCTGCTGGTCCCGCTGATCACACCGGAGATCGTCACCGGGGTGGCGTCGATGCTGCTGTTCAAAGGGCTGGGCATAACCCTGTCCATGGGCACGGTGATGATCTCCGAGATCACCTTCTCCATCTCCTACGTGACCGTGATCCTGCGCTCACGCGTCGCCGCCCTCAACCCCGAAGTGGAAGAAGCCGCGATGGACCTGGGCGCAACCAGGTGGCAGGCACTACGACTGGTGACCCTGCCGGCCCTGCTGCCCGCAGTCCTGGCCTGCGCGGTCCTCATCTTCGCGCTGGTCTTCGATGACTTCGTCCTGGCCTACTTCACCACCGGAGTCGATCCCCAGCCGGTCTCCGTGCGGATCTACTCGGCGATCCGCTTCGGGGTACAGCCCACCATCAACGCCCTGGGAACGCTGATGCTGGCCGGATCCATCGGACTGATCGCACTGGCCCTGACCATTCCCCGCCTGTTCGGCCGTCGCGGCGGCCTCGATCTCCTCTCAGGGAAGTGACACCCATGGACACGACTCCCGCAGTCCGGCTCGACGGCGTCTCCAAGCAGTTCGCGGACTCCTACGCCGTCCGTGACGTCACCCTCGACATCGCGGCAGGCCAGTTCTTCTCCCTGCTCGGCCCCTCGGGCTGCGGCAAGACCACCTCACTGCGCATGATCGGCGGGTTCTCCGACCCCACCGAGGGCGCCGTGCTGCTTGCCGGGGAAGACGTGACGGCACTGCCGCCGAACAAGCGCAACGTCAACACCGTCTTCCAGAGCTACGCGCTGTTCGACCATCTCAGCCTCACCGACAACGTGGCCTTCGGCCTCAAACGCAAGCGCGTGCCCAAGGCCGAAATCAAGCAACGCGTCGGCGACATGCTGGACCTGGTCCAGCTCAGCGGGCTCGCCAAGCGCAAGCCCGCGACCCTGTCCGGAGGCCAGCGACAGCGGGTCGCCCTGGCCCGCGCACTCGTCAACCGGCCGGCTGTACTGCTGCTCGACGAACCGCTGGCCGCCCTGGACCTGAAACTGCGCCGCCAGATGCAGGTGGAGCTCAAGCAGATCCAGCGCGAGGTCGGCATCACCTTCGTGTTCGTCACCCACGACCAGGACGAGGCCCTGACCATGTCCGACCGGGTGGCAGTGATGAACGCGGGCCACGTCGAACAGTGCGGCACGCCCGAGGACGTCTACGAGCATCCCGCCAGCCGCTTCGTCGCCTCGTTCATGGGCACCTCCAACCTGATGACGGGGACCTACCGCGGCGGCGACATCGTGCTCGAGCAGGGGCTGTCGCTACCCGTGGGCCGCCGCGACGGCATCGCCGAGGGCAGCGCGGTGAGCATGTCCATCCGACCGGAGAAGATCTGGCTGTCCGACTTCGAGCCCGGCATGTCAGTGATGCGCGGAGTGATCAGGGAGACCGTGTACTCCGGGCCGACGACGACCTACCTGATCGAACTCGCACCCGGGGTCACACTGTCGGCGCTGGAGCAGAACACCGCGCGGTCCCGCAATGAGGACCGGTGGAGCGGCGGCGAGAGCGTAGAACTCGGCTGGAAACCCGAACACTGCCTCGTTCTGAGCTGAGCCGCGGCTCCCCCGCCGCTCCAGGAAACATCGCCCCACCCCGGCCGACCGTCCCGCCACGAGCACACCGCCGCACGGATCCCGCGCACCGCCCCGCCGGCCCCCGGGCCCTGGGCTCCCAACCCATGGGCTCCGCCGGGCCGGCAGGGCGGCGTGCCCGGGCGCGGTCGACGGCGCCGAACACCAAGACAAGGACTGAACGAGATGAACCATGACGTCATCGTGCTCGGCGCCGGCCTGGCCGGACTCGCCGCGGCCCGGGACCTGGTGGCAGGCGGCGCGGACGTGCTGATCCTGGAAGCCCGGGACCGGGTGGGCGGAAGAGTAGAGCAGGCAGCACTGCCGGACGGACGCCAGGTCCAGCTCGGCGGAGAGGTCGTGGGTCGCGCACACACCTCGTACCTGGCACTGGCTGCGGAACTCGGCCTGGAGCTGGTTCCCAGTTACGTGGCCGAGCCGGGACTCATCACCCGGTCCACGCCGGAGACGAACTCCGCCGGCGACCCGCCCAACTGGTTCGGGCCCGGAGACCAGGCGCAGCACGAGCAACTCACCGCCGAATTCGTGGCCATGGCCAAGACCGTCGATCCGGACGACCCCTGGTCGCACCAGGAGGCGGCCACCTTGGACCGGCTCTCGGTGGGTGGCTGGCTGCGCGCGCGTCACGCCTCACCCGCGGTCGTACGGCTGTGGGAGATCGGCCAGCTCAGCCTGGCCGGCGGATCCTACGAACGAACCTCACTGCTCGCCGCGCTGCGCAAGAACGCAGCCGTGCCCAGCTCCGGACACTACGACTACGAGGACTGGGAGGGCCTGCGCCTGGCCGAGGGATCGGCGACGATGGCCGCGGTGATGGCGCGCGAACTGCACTTCCGCGTCCGTCTGGGGTCGCCGGTGGCGGCAGTGGACATCCGGCCCGGCCGATGCGCGGTCCGCCTGGCCACCGGCGAGATCCTGACCGCGGGCGCGGTGGTCAGCGCCCTGCCGGTCGGCCCGCTGCGTTCGGTCGCCGTCACCGGTGTCAGTGACGAGCGCCTCGCCTCGCTGCACCGTCAGCGCAACGCCGTGACGGCGAAGTTCGCCGCCGTCTACACCGAACCGTTCTGGCGTGCCGGCGGACGCAACGGCCTGTCAGAATCCGAGGGAACCCTCGGCTCCACCTGGCCGCAGGGGGAAGGAATCCTGTCGGCTCTCGTCCCGCCCGAACGCTACGGTGTCCTGCTCGGCACCCCCGCCCATCTGCGCACCCCGGAACTGCTCGGCGAGATCGCGGGACTGTTCGGGGACCGGGCCCTGCGACCCGAGGCCTGCTACCTGCGGCTGTGGGGCACCGATCCGTGGACCCAGGGGTACGTCACCCAGTGGTCGCCGGGCGAGGTGATGGCGGTGGGCCCGCTGCACGGCACGCACGAGCCACCGTTCTACGTATGCGGCTCCGACCAGTGGGTCGCCGGATACATGGAGGGTGCGGTCCGTACCGGTCGCGCCGCCGCACAGGAGGCGCTGCGCCGTGGCTGACACCCGCCCGCTCACCGTCGTGACCAACCACATCGGCGGAGCCGACGTACCTGCCGCCTCAGGAGCCACCACCCGGCTCATCGATCCCGCCACGGGGCAGATCAACGCCCGCGCGCCGCTCTCGGACACCGTCGACGTCGATGCGGCGTGCGCAGCGGCCCAGGCCGCCTTCGAGCACTGGTCGCTGACCACGCCCGCCGAGCGTCAGCGCGCGCTGCTGCGGATCGCGGATGCCATGGAACGGCACGCGGAGGACTTCAAGGCTGCGGAGGTGGCCGACACCGGCAAGCCGCCGGAGCTGTTCCGTACGGACGAACTGCCCGCGATCATCGACACCGTACGGTTCTTCGCCGGCGCCGCGCGCGGCCTTCCCGGCAGCGCCGCCACCGAGTACACACCGGGCCGCACATCGGTGCTGCGCCGGGAACCGGTCGGGGTGTGCGCGCAGATCACCCCGTGGAACTACCCGCTGATGATGGCGGTCTGGAAGCTCACCCCGGCCCTGGCCGCAGGCAACACCACGGTACTCAAGCCCGCCGACACCACACCGTCCTCCACGGCGCTGCTCGCGCGGATCGCGGCCGAGTTCCTGCCACCGGGGGTGCTCAACGTCGTCTGCGGCGACCGCGACACCGGACGGGCGCTGGTCGGTCACCCGGCGATCCGGCTCATCGCGGTCACCGGCAGCGTACGGGCGGGCCAGGAGATCGCCGCGGCGGCCGCCGCGGACCTCAAGCGGGTCCATCTGGAACTCGGCGGCAACGCACCGGTCCTGGTGTACGACGACGCCGACATCGACGACGCCGTCCGCCAACTGGCCCCACTCGCCTTCTACAACGCCGGCCAGGACTGTACGGCAGCCACCCGGATCCTCGTCCACCACCGGGTGTACGACGCGTTTCTGACCGCCTTCACCGAACAGGCCGGACGACAACTCCCGGGCGCCCCCGGGGAACCTGACGCCTCCTTCGGCCCGCTCAACAGCGCCGCGCAGCTCAGCTCGGTACGCGACCTGCTGAACCGGCTGCCGGACCATGCCCGGATCGTGGCAGGCGGTTCCGCCCTGTCCCGGCCCGGCTTCTTCCACCAGGCCACCGTCGTCGCCGGGGTACGCCAGGCCGATGAGATCGTGCAGCGGGAGGTCTTCGGCCCCGTCGTCACGGTGCAGTCCTTCGCCGACGAGACCGAAGCCCTCCGACTCGCCAACGGCGTGCCGCAGGGCCTGGCGGCCAGCGTATGGACCAGTGACCACCAGCGGGCGATGCGCGCCACCCGGGCACTGGACACCGGGATCGTGTGGATCAACACTCACGGCACGACGGTTTCCGAGATGCCGCACGGCGGCGTCAAGCACTCGGGCTACGGCAGCGACCTGTCACTCGCCGGACTGCTCGACTACACCCGGGTCAAGCACGTGATGTTGTAGCCACCCGGATCCTGCCCGACCGCGCTATACGTCGTGATGGCTCGGACTACTCACAAAGCGCGCTCCATGCACACCAGTTGATCCCGCTCGTCCCACGACTCAACGACGGTGAACCCGAGCCGCTCGTACAGGGCAATCGCACCCGTCCGCCACTTCCACACCGACAGCCCAACGGTACTGACGCCGCTCTCCGCGGCATGCGTAAGCGCGGTGTCGATCAGCGCGGACGCGACACCCCGGCCCCGGAATGCCGGGTCCGTCCACAGCCTCTTCACCTCTGCCCGACCATCGACGGGGGCGGTCACCACCAGACAGCCCAGAGCGGTGTCCCCGCTCAACGCCACCAGCACGACATCGTCGACGAAGGCGGTCTGCGGGTCCACGACCTCTGTCCGATAGCGCTCCGGCAACCCGTCCACACCGGCAACGGCCTCGCCCTTCTCCGCCTCCGTCCGCAGATGGTAGGCCAACAACAGCTCAGCCAACCCGCTCTCGTCCGAAGGGCGCCGGCCTGGCCGGCGGACGACAACAACCTCGGGTTGATCAGTCATGACGTCAGCATCACACGAGCCGTATCGGAGTCGGGACGAGCCCCTTGATCCACTTTCGCGACAGGCCTCATCAGAAGGAACGGACTACCGGTCCTGGTCCACGAGCGCGTAGGCCCGGACGGGGAAGGTGCCCATGCCCTCGACCGCCGGCGGTGCGGCGTTGAAGCGGAACCCGTGGGGCGGCAGCTGCTCCAGCCCCCGCAGGTGCTCGACCACGGGGATGCCCGCGCCGAGCAGCAGGGTGTGGGCGGGCCGGGTCCCGTCCTTTGTGCTGTCGATGTTGAGCGAGTCGATCCCCACGAGGGCCGGCCTCCGGTCGGCGAGCCAAGCCGCCGCCTCGGCGGTCAGGAAGGGGTGACCGATGCCGTACTGCTCGGTGCCCCAATGCCGGTCCCAGCCGGTGTGGATCAGCACGGCCTTGCCGGTCACGTCGTGCGGCAGCAGGAGCGCCCGGTCGACCGCGGGCCCCTCGGTGCCCGTCACCCGGACCACGATGCCGTCGAGGTCGGTCAGCCGTTCCAGCGGCAGCGCGGCGAGGTCGTCCCCGTCATCAAAGCGATGGAAGGGGGCGTCGACGTACGTACCGGTGTTGGCCACCATCGCGATGTGTCCGATGGAGAACTCGGTGCCCGGCGCATAGGTGCCGCGGGAGGCCTCCCGGGACAGGTGCTCGCCGATCTCGGGTCCCGGCAGCCCCGGAAGGGTCACCATGCCCTGACGGATCGGATGGCTCAGGTCCACGGTCCGTCCCCCGGAGGAAGCGCTCCCTTCCGCGCCGCGAGATCCCTTGTGGGGCTCGCGCAGCATCTGCCGCTCGCTGATCCGTACCTCGCCGACCATGAGCAGGCCGAGGTGGCGCACGAGCAGCTCCCCGACCTCCTGGTCACTGATGTCCGGACCCGGCACGTCCAGTCGGAACCCCTGGGTCTGAAGGGCTCCGCCGTTGGCGAAGACGACATCGGCGTCGAACTGCACGCGCCATTGCTCAATGGTTTCCATACTCCGATGATCAGTGAAGCCTTGCTTTATTTCAATCACGATTTTCTGAAGTACCACTACAGTTCTGCTTGTGACTCCTCCCCGCCATAAATGACGGGGCTTCCTGTTACGCCGGGTTGGCGTCGCAGCGGACCAGCCCGGCCCGTAGAACGTTGAGAGCGCCCACCGTGTCAGCGTGCGCGTTGTGGCCGCAGGCGAGGCAGTGGAACTTCTCCTGAGTGGTGCGGTTCTCCGCTGAGACGTGCCCGCATGAGGGACAGGTCCGGGAAGTGTTGCGGGGGTCCACGGCGATAATCGTCCGGCCGGCGCTTTCAGCCTTGCTGGTCAAGATCGCGAGGAACACCCCCCAACCCGCATCGAGGATGCTGCGGTTGAGTTCGGCCTTCGCCGCTGCCCCGTTGGGAAGGAAGACGCCTGCCTGTTCAGGGTCGGGCTTCGGCGCGGGAGCCTTGCTCATGTTGCGGATCTTGAGGTCTTCGTGCGCGATGAGGTCGTGTTCCCGAATGAGGTCGAGCGCGGTCTTGTGCGCGTGGTCCAGGCGTTGACGGCGGACCTTGCCGTGCAGGGCGGCGACCTTCTCCACGGCCCGGCGGTGCTTCTTCGTCCGCTTGTCCCGGCGGACGCGAGGCAATCCCTTGAGTGCCCGCTGGGCCTCGGCGAGGGCGTCGGCATGACGACGGCCGAAGTGGGGGTTGGGTACGAACTGACCGTTGGAGTCGGCGAGGAAGCTGGCTATGCCCAGATCGATGCCGATGACCGATCCGGTCTTGGGCAGCGGCTCGGGCTTCGCCTGCTCGGTGGTCAGCACGACGAACCACTTGCGGCCCTCGCGCTTGACGCTGACGGTCTTTACCTTGCCCACCACCGGGCGATGCTGGTTGACCTTGACGTGTCCGACGCCTTGGAAGCGGACGCGGGTGGCGTGGCCAGGGAGCGAGTCCCACCGGCAGCCATCGCCGTCCTTCGGGAACTCCACCGTGTCGAACCAGTTCTGCCCGCGAAAGCGCGGGTAGCCGGGCGTCTGCCCGGCCTTGACGCGGCAGAAGAACGCCTGCATCGCCTTGTCGAGGCGGCGCAGGGTCGCCTGTTGCGACGAGAAGGACCAGCGCCCTTGCCGCTCCGGGTCGAACGCCCGGATGTCCTTGAGCTGCGCGGACTGCATCCCGTACTTGACGCTCGTCTTCGAAACGTGCCGCCAGGCGTCACGGCGTTCCTGCAACGCCCCGTTGTAGAGGGAGCAGTGATCCCGCAACATCTCGCCCAGCGCCTGCTCCTGGCGCACGGTGGGCCGCATGAGGAACTTGTACGCACGAATCACCCAGCCCACCCCCCTCTCGTCAACCCGATCAACATAGCGGGCGCCACTGACAACGCAGCGAACTCCGGCGCTGCGCGCCTCCAGGCCGAGGATCGCATTCCCGCCTGGCGTAAACGCCGGGATTCCCTGCGAATATCAGGGGATGGAACTCGACCCCAGGCGGCTGCGTGTCCTGCGTGCGGTCGCTCTGCGCGGGGGCGTCATGGACGCGGCCCAACTGCTGCATCTGTCCCCGTCCGCCGTCTCTCAGCAGCTCGTCCAGCTGGAGCGGGAGGTGGGCCTGCCGCTCGTGGACCGCTCACGACGCAGAGTCGGGCTCACTCCCGCCGGACGGGTGCTCGCCGCGCGCGCGGAACGCATCGAACAGGAGTTGGCCGAGGCGCGACGTGAGCTCACGGAACTCAGCGGCCGCGTGGCCGGACCGGTCACAATCGCCGCGTTCTCCACGGCGATCTGCCACCTGGTCGCGCCGGCGCTGCGCGCGATCGTGGAGGCGTATCCCGACCTGGAGCCGCGAGTGGTCGAGCTGGAAGGCCCTGCGGCTCTCCGCGAACTGCGCACCGGCGGTTGCGACATGGTCGTCACCGAGCACGACGGCGACAGTGGCGAATCCTCCGACGGGCATGGTCTGGCCTCCTCACCCGTGGCCGACGACGAGTACCGCGTGGTGACGCCCACAAGCTGGCCGCAGCCGGCCTCGATCCGGGACCTGGCCGGCCGGCCCTGGGTCGCCGGCCCTGAGGACACCGCTTGCGGCCGGGCACTGCTGCGGATCTGCGCCGACAACGGTTTCACCGCCCGCCGCGACCACACCTGCAGGGAGTTCCCCACCGTCCTGGCCATGGTGGCAGCGGGTGCGGGAGCGGCCGTCGTGCCCACTCTGGCACTCGGCGGGACACCGCCGGCGCCCGTTTCGGTGCCCGCCGTGCCGGTCGTCGGCCACCGAAGGATCACCGCGCTGTTCCGCCGCTCGGCTCCCGAGCCCCTCGTTTCCGCCGTCGTCCAGGCATTGAGAGACTCCGCCGCTCAGGCCGGACTGATCCCGGTGTCCGAGACTGACTCCCCCGCCGGGGACCGCTGTCCGGATGATCCAGAGGTGGGCCCTGGAGCCCTGGCGAAAGGGAAGCCAAGAGTTTCGAGCAGGACGCGGGGGTCGAGAAGCTTTGAGTGGCACGGGGTACAGGGTCGTCAGAGGTGGCGGTGGGGGAGCTCGCGGGTACGTACGCGGCCGGCGCAGGTCCAGGCGCGGGTGCCCGGACGATGCTTCGGTGCACGGTCCCTTCGGCAGCCTTCAGCTGAGCTGCTCGGCTGGTCCGACGATGATGCCCTCGGGGCCTCGCACGTAGCAGAGCCGATAGCTGTCCTCGTACTGGGCCAGCTCGCCGACGAGTTCGGCGCGTGGGTGCGTAAGCGGGCAACGACGTCCTCGATGTCGTCGACGGCGAACATGACGCGCCGAATGCCCAGCGTGTTCGCCGGCGCGTCCTTCGGCTCGGCGCTGATCGCCTTCGGCGTGTGGAACATCGCCAGCTCAATGCGGCTGTGGCGGACGGCGCCGAGGCGATCCTGAGGACGCTGTGGGCCCGGCGGGTACCGGCGACGTTCTTCATGACCGGGCGCTTCGCCGCGAACAACCCCGCGCTGGCCGATCGGCTCGCCACCGCGCAGAAATGGCAGGCCGCTTCGTGGAAACTGCCCAGCGACAACACCGCTCTGGTGACGACGATCAACTCGCAGACCCAGCAGTCGATCATTGTGCATCTAACGCACGCGACGGGAGACTGGCGTGTCGTCAGCACGGAGAAGGGCAGCGGATCCGACCTCTGTCACCACTCGGGATCCGTGTGCCTGCTCCGGGATATCGTCGCCGCTACCCCTCCGACACCACCCCACAGACTGGGCCCTGACCGTAGTGGTCGCGGCTTCGGGAACAGCGGCAACAGCAGGTCGCGCATGGCAGGTGCTCGATCCGTCGGAAGCGTCAACTGTGGAAGTGCTTTGGTCCCTCGGAGTAGACGCCGGCGAATTGGGACCACCAGGGATCCCGGGCGAGTCGCCAATGTTGGGATCATCACTGGAGCCGGTCGGCCCACGGATGCGGTCCGTAAGCCTGGGTGATGGCGTGAGCGAGCCAGTGTCGCTGGGTGTCAGTGAGCGTGGGCAGGACAGCGTCGAGGTCTGTTTCGTCCTTGGGCCGCGGCTCCTTGGCCTTGTAGAAGAGTTGCACCTCCGGTGCGAGGTAGGGGATACCGTCGGCAGAGATCAGGCCGAGCGTGTCGATCGGACGGCGTACTCGCGGATCACGGCGTGATACCCACTCCTGGTCATGGGCTTCGTCGAGCATGATCTGGATGCGCCAGGGTTCGTCTGGCCCTGGCTGGCACCAGATGTCATGAACGCTCTCAGGAAGAGCCTCGCCGGATGCCCACGGGCGCAGCCTCCCCGGAGGATCGACGGCCCACAACCTCCAGCCCGGCAGAGCCTGTTGCACGGCGATCTGATCGCGCCGCAGTAGCAGGACGTCAATGTCGCCGTGCTCTCGGATGCGGTGGCCCACCGCGAGTTCAATGGCGAAGCCACCCGCCACCCACCAGGGAGTCTTCAGGTCGCAGAACCGGTCAGCGACTTCGGCAAGGGACGCGGGATCCCATCTGTTCAAGGGGGTGTGCTCGTAGGTCATGTCGTCCATCCTGTTCCGTAAACCACCTCGATGTGCTGATGGCCTGAAGGTGTCAGGTGCTCGCCGACACACGAGGCCTGCGATCGTCCGCCACCGCTCCCAGCCGTCGCCGGGGGCGCTTGCCGAGCTCACGAGCCTGTTCGCGCCCGGCGGCATCAACCGCTGAGCAGCGCTCCTCGATCCTTCTCGGTGGCAACGGCGCCGGCGGAGAGGAGCGTCGCAGCGGCGAGGCTGCCCCACAGGGCGGCCGAACCGTGGGGTGCCAGAGCGGTGATGACGGCCGGGGAGACGGCGAGGCCGAGGCCCGTTGAGAGCCCGAAGCGGGCCAGGGCGCGTCCCAGGGCATGGGCCGGGGCGAGGACGGTGACGAGCGCGGTGGCGCTGCCGGCATAGATGATCTCGCCGACCGTGCAGACCACGGACACCGTGGCGACGGCCGGGGCACCCCACCCGTGTCCCAGTGAGGTGGCCGCGAGGAAGCCGAGGTAGGACGCGGTGAGTACCACGCCGGCGAGAGCGAGCACGGTCCGTCGGGAGAAGCGGGACATCAGGACGGTGAGCGGAATCTGCAGGGAGACCACCAGCACCGTGTTGGCCACGAAGATGGCTGCCGACCACACCGGGGATGCGTGCAACTGTGTCACCAGGACCAGAGGGAGCGCGATTTCGGGGATGTTGAGGCAGAAGGCGTAGATCACGTTGGCGGCCAGCAGCGCGCGCATCCGGGGTGCGGGCACGTCGTCGCTGTCCTTGACGGGTGTTGCGGCCGGATGCGCATGGAGGTGGACCGACCACGCCAGGGCCGCGGCAGTGAGATAGGCGAGCCCGGTGACGGCTGCCAGCACTTGCAATGCGGTGGTGCCGCCCGCCAGGCATGCGGTGGCGAGGAGCGCGCCCACGCCCAGGCCGGCGTTGCGCAGGGCGCGGCCTGCCGCGAGAGCGGTGTCGCGTTCCCGACCGTGGGCGACCGTGGCCACGAGAGCCGCGTGGGCGGCCGGCCAGGCCTGGTTGCCGATGCCGAGGAACAGCGCCGCCGTCGCGAACAGCCAGACGTGCCCCGCCGGAGTGGCCAGCAGCAGCGCCACACCCAGCACCCGCACCAGCATCGACGCCGCCACAACCGTGCTGCGTGCGCCCCGGTCCAGCCATCGGCCCACCGCCGGCATGCACACCAGACCCATGACGACGCCGACCGTCATGGCTATGCCGGTGTCCGGCGCGGACAGCCGCAGCACCGTCACCCCGTAGAGCAGCAGAAAGGGCCGCAGCAGGCCGGTGCCGAGCGCGTCCACGGCCAGGGCGACGGCATAGCGGGGGCCTCCGGAGGCACGGACGAGGGCGCGGGGCTGGATCTTGGTGGTGGTTGCCATAGCGGCAACGGTGCGTTCGGCCGCCGGGCCGGCCACGTCGGTTGACGGACACCGTCAATCGACGCCGTCGCCGGCCATCCGGTCAGTGATGATGAGGGCGTGACCTTGAGGATCGACATCAGCGGCCTGCCCTCCGAACGACTGCGGTTCGCCGCCTCCCCGCTGGCCGAGCTGACCGCGATGCTGCACGTGCTGGCCGAACCCGGGCATCACCCACAACTCGCCGGCTGGGCCGCGAATGTCTGGGCCGGGCTGCGGCCGGAGCTGGCCGAGCGGTTGCGGGAGGCGGAGTTCCTCTGGCGTTCCTCACAAGCCGACTTCCTGGTCCCCGCCCGACCTCGACCGACCCTCGCCGAGGAGTTGGACGACGTGGACCGGATCGACGACGAAACGTATGTGACCGCCGCGCTCGTCACCACATGCGGCAGCAACCGGGTCCACTTCGCCGCGCCGTCGCCGCTCACCGACGCGACCGCGCGCGAGCGGGCCCTGGACCTGGCGCAGGCCCGCGGCACACTGCAAGAGGCCTTCGCGGAACGGCTGCTCGCGGACCCGACCGCTGTGCGGGCGCGGCTGCGCCACACCCTCGAACAGTGCGCCGAGGCCTTCTTCGACGCCGCCTGGACGAACGTCGCCGTACAGCTCGCCACCGACCTGCGTCTGAAGAACGACCTGCTGAAACGCCAGGGCATCGGGGCGGCACTCGCATCCGTCTCCGGCGCGGTCACCCTGGCACCGGACGGCGGCTGCATCATCGTGGACAAACTGCAGGACAAGGCGACCGCCGCCCACGGCGCCGGAGTCACCTTCATCCCCACTGTCTTCGGCCGCCCGCACCTGGTGGCGGTCCACGCGCCCGGGTGGCAGCCGGTGGTGCAGTACCCCGTGGCCGAGCCGAGCCCATCAGAGCCGGTCTCGCTGGAAACGGTCACACGACGGCTGGAGGCACTCGCACATCCGGTACGCCTGCGGCTGCTGCGCACCCTGGCCCGCGGCCCGCACACCACCCGTGAACTGGCCCACGCCTGGGAACTCACGCCCCCGGAGGTTTCCCGCCACCTCGCTGTCCTGCGCCGCGCGGGCCTGCTCACGGCCCGCCGCGACGGTCGTTACGTCCGTTACACCCTCAATCTGCCCGACCTGACAGCGCTGGGCGCCGACCTGCTGGCGGCCGTACTGCGCTGACCCCGGGACGTGAAAACGCCGTCCGGACATCCCGAGGTGAACGGTGGTGTGCCGCGCGGACATGTCGCGTTCGCCGTTGACGGCCGGAACGCCTCCCGCGCATCCGAGGCGCCTCGACAGGCCGGACGGGCCGGGCTGCTGATGGTGGCACTAGCTCTGCGAGACGTCCTTGACGAACACGATGCCGTTACTGTCCGCCAGGTGGACCGGGTCAAGCGGGGAGTAGCCGAACCAGGGGGATTCGCGGGGCGCGGGCCGCGTGTCGCCGAGGGCGGTGGCCAGCCGCGGGGCGTCGATGAGGCAGCGGTCCTCCGGGAGCGCGTACAGGAGTCCTTCGACGGTGTCCGGCGGCGGCGTGTCCACTCCGTGGTGGCGGATCGTGCCGAGGGCCGTGGCCACGAAGGCGTACCCCTCGCCGAGCTGGGCGCTCACGAGCGCACCGGCGCTCCACCACTCCACCGGCCCCTCCCACATCTGCATCGTGCTCTTCTCCCGCTGGAGATGGGAGTTGTGCGCGTGGACGAGTGCCGGGCCGCGAGCGGCGACGGCAAGGAGGTTGTGGGCCATCATCAGATCCCGTAGCGCGCACAGCCGCGTCATGCGGGCCGGTGAGGTGTCGGCCATCGCGTGGTGGTAGCGCAGCAGGCCGGTCGCGGTGCGCCCGTACAGGCGCGCCCGGTCCCAGTCGTCCGGCGAGGTCGCCGCGAGCAGGTGCGGCGTCTGCGCGTCGAGCAGCGCCACCAGTTCGTCGGCGAGCAGCCGCAGGTGGCCGGCCTCGGCCGACTGCCCCACGGACTGGGCCGGGTCCATCATCGCGGCGGGATTGGTCCACCGGTCGTCCGCGCCGAGCAGGCTGTCGAGCGTTTCCCGGGTGCAGGGGAGCAGGTTCGCGTCCACCCGGGTCGAGAGGTAGCCGTGGAGTGCGGTGATGGCCTGTCGGGGGCTCGCGGCGCCGGTGATCTCCAGCGGGCCGTCGAAACCGGCGAAGCGCAGCCGATCGGATGCGGGCCGGCCGTCGTTGTAGGCGCGCATCCAGCGCACGAGCTCGCGGTTGGC
Source organism: Streptomyces sp. NPDC045021 (assembly GCF_056432645.1). Classification (NCBI taxonomy): domain Bacteria; kingdom Bacillati; phylum Actinomycetota; class Actinomycetes; order Kitasatosporales; family Streptomycetaceae; genus Streptomyces; species Streptomyces sp. NPDC045021. The sequence goes on along the minus strand of NZ_JBWKIQ010000004.1, from coordinate 477,338 downwards.
CGCGGAGGTGCCCCAGCCGTGGCTGAATCCGTGCTCCATGACCTCGTCGAGAGAGCGCGTGCCCGAAGTGATGTGGTCGTCCACGACCAGGCCCATAACGCAGTCGCTCTCGATCGCGATCGTCCGGTAGCCCTCCTCCTCGACGAGCTGCCGGAAGAGCTCGTTGCGCGGGCCGAGCAGAGTGTCCTCGCCGTGGGTGGGCTCGCCCAGGGCGAGCAGTCGGGGCCGGGCCGGGAGCAGCCTCATGACGGCGGCAGCCTCGACGGCGTGGGCGGTGTCCTTGATGTCAGTCGCCATGCCTTCAACGGTATCGTTGAACTTTCGGTTGAAACTTTCACGCGATATCGTCAGGCTCATGGGGCGAAACCTTCAAAGCGGTGAGCGACTCAGGCCGGTTGATCTGGCGCGCGGGCACGGTCTGTCCACGCAGGCGGTCAGGAACTACGAGGAGGCCGGCATCCTTCCGGCCGCCGGTCGCACACCCCACGGCTACCGCACCTATACCCCACTGCACGCGGGCGCCCTGCGCGCGTTTCTTGCCCTGGTGCCCGGTCACGGCCACCGGACGGCGACGTCGATCATGCGGGCCGTCAACCAGGGCGCGGTTGATGAGGCGTTCCGCCTCATCGACGAGAGCCACGCCCAACTCCTCGACGACCGGCGGACCCTCCAGGCCGTGGAGAGCGCCCTCCGCGACCTGGACCCCACCACGGCGCCCGAGCCGGATGTGGGGTCCGAGCCGGCCGCGATGTCCGGTCTTGGCGGCACGTTCATCGGGCCGCTGGCAGGGAAGCTCGGAATCCGGCCCGCGACGCTGCGCAAATGGGAGCGCGCCGGGCTGGTGCGCCCGCGCCGCGACCCGCGGACCGGGTACCGCGTCTACGACAAGGCCGACGTACGGGACGTCCGGCTGGCCCACCAACTCAGGCGGGGCGGCTATCTGCTGGAGCAGATCGCTCCGCTGATCGCCCAGGTGCGGGCGGCCGGCGGGCTGGAGCCGCTGCAGGCCGCACTGTGCGACTGGCACGGTCGGCTGTCCGCCCGCGGGCGGGCGATGCTGACCGGAGCCGCAGAGCTGGAGGCGTACCTCCGCGCACTCGCCCCTTACGAGAATGTCAAGACGGCGAGGACGCGGCCATAAAGAAGTAGTCATGGGGTGCCGCGGCCGCCCCCGCAATCGAGGACCTGCGGCCCGCAACGTCGTCCAGCACCGGCTCCACGTCGCAATCGAGCTCGCCGGACAACGCGAGCACGACCACACCCTCGCCGGCCGGGCCGATCGAGCGCACCTGAAAGTCCGGACCGCGGACCGCGCAGCCGCGCCCTTGCACGCAGCGGCAAGATTTCCTGCGCTGGGTGCCAATGACCGGGCCGACCGCGGGGGGCCAGACTGCCGGTTACGTGAGCGGACCGTGAACGTGGCCCATCGTGCCGTTCCGCCCGTGCGTACCGGTGGCAGGCATACCACCGGCAGACCGTCCTGACCGGCTGCTGAGAATCGGAGAACGCGGCGTGAGTGATTTCGCGGGAGTCGATCCGCACCGGGTGCGGTTGCTGGCCGACCGGTTGAAGGATCTGGCGGACACCCTCGACCGCGAGGGAGCGACCATCCCACGGATATTCAGCATCTGGCACGGTGGCGTGAACCAATCGCTGTTCGCACAGCAGGCCAATCAGGTACGCGCCGACGCCCGCAACATGGCGCGCCGCGCCGACGCCGCGCTCAACCTCCTGCACGGCAGGCGGCTCACCGGCCCGAACAACGGGGACTGGGCCACCATCCCGTGGGACATCGCCGCGATCAACACATCCCAGGAGGCCCAGAAGGAAGCGCTGGACCTCAAGGCAGCCATGGACGACCCGAAGAAGCCGGACTCCCGCGCCACCATCCTGGACATCGCCCGGTCCTTGGCCGACCACCAGGACGACCCCGCCTATCTCCAGGCCTTCATGGGCACCGGCGGGATGGACCAGGCAGCCCGTGCGGCCGGGATCCTGCACCAACAGGACGGCACGCATGACGGCGTCGTCCTGAACAAGGAATCCGAGGCGGCTCTCGCCCAGTTCGGCCAAGGCGTGCAGGCAGCTACCACGCTCGCCCGGCAAGGCGGGATCCAGCTGCCGCAGAACTGTCTGGCCAAGCTGACCAGCCCGGACCACGGCGACATGTGGTCGGTCGGCATGCTCTTCAAGTACGGTCCGCCCGGCGCCGCATGGGACGCGGACGTGCTCTCCGCCGTCGGTGGCGCCATGCTCGACTGGCGCTCGACACGGCAGATGCGCCCCCAGTACTACGAGCCGGCCGCCTACCTCCGGGACGGCTCGTACGCCGGTGACCCGCATGCGTGGTACGAATCCCTCGGTCTTCGCACCGATCACGTCAGCGGAACGGATCTGACGGGCCGTACGGACAACCTGCGCGGTATCGATGCCAATGATCCCTCCATCGTCCTGATGCAGCGTGTCAGCGAGAATCCGGATGCGTCCCGTCAACTGCTCACCGGCCCGAAGGGCCCGGACCACGCACAGGCCCTGATCAGTTATCTATGGCATACCCCCGGCCCGCTGGCATTCGATGACGGAAAATGGCCTGCAGCAGTCATTACCGCCGCGACATCGGACCGAAAGAATCATGGCGAGGCCTCCGCGAATGCCGCCGCGAATATCATCAATGCAAGCGCGAATGAATACCATATCGAAAAGGGACTGGACCCGTTCCGGAAGGCACAGTACGTCGGGACTCCGGCTCCGGTCACACAGTCCCTGGCCCTGCTGTTCGCCAACTACGTGCCCGATTTCACTGATTCGCACAGCCTCACGGATCTACAGAAGGCAGAGACGACCACCAACAACGGGGCCGAGCCGTTCACCCTCATGGTCGGCCGCGCGACCACCCAGGATTTCCTCAGCGAGATCATGCAGAACAAGGCTGACGCCGGGTACATCGTCAACGCCGTCCACGCCAACATGGCCCAGACTGCGGCGCAGGGGTTGGAGCGGCCGGGCGCCACGGCCTATCTTCAGGATCTTGCCGTGTTGCGCGGCACTGTGTCGATGGCGGGCAAGAACCGGGATCTTGACGACGCGGAGTTGCTCGACGCAGCGCACAAGAATTCCGCGATATGGCTCAATGCCGTCGGAGGATTCGTTGCCAGCATCCCCCATGCCGACACCTTGATCAATTACGCCAAGGCAACGATCTGGGGTGGACTGCCGTTCGCCAGCGCTTCCGACAACTTCTCGACGGACAACGCTTCCAAGGTCGACGAGGATGCCAAGTCGACATTCTACGACAACGCCGTCTCGATGCGCCTCGCGGTCATGCACGGCCTCGCCAGCTCCGGACGGATCCCGCCCCCGGCCGAGCATCCCGAGTGGGCGCGCGAACCCATCACCCTGAAAACCCAAGACGACATCTCGGCGTTCAACAAGTGGTGGCTGCACAACACGACGGAGATCGACAGGACACTGGACGCGATCGACCTGGAAATGATCAAGTCGTTCGGCGTGGGAACCCTGCCCATCAAGCGCTGAACCGCCGAAAAACTCCGCCCCTGCGCGATCCCCATATCGCCCGCGTGCCCGTGCCCGGCAGTGTCGATTCGACGACCCCGAACGAAAGGAAAGCACTATGGGTGTACTGGACGAGGACAACCTCGGCACCCTGTGCCGGCAGGATATGGAGAAGATCGAAGCGTCGGTCACCCGCGTCCGCGCCGCGATCAAGCAGGTCACTGATCTGCTGGGCTGCGATACCTGGGTGGGGCAGGCAGCGGTTGCCTGGGGAGCCGATTTCCAGGCCCGGATGGGTGCGCTGGGCAGGCTCTTCGACTCATACCCCCCGGAGGAGAACCGCCTCGTCACCGAGGCCGAGAAGAGGCAGGCCCAGCTGTCCTCACCCCACGGTGGGCACAACTGACGCCACCGGGCGGACAGGCACCACCACGGGTTACAGCGACCCCCACCACACGGGCGGTCCGGGGTGGGTGGAATGACACCACCTGATGGCTCGTACCCACAGCCATCAGCGGGTGCGGTGACCGGAAACGATCACCGGGGGTGGGCGGTCAGCGGGTCAACAGGGCAACGGGGCAACGGGGCAACGGGGCAACGGGACGATGATGTGGGGATGACCGCCAGCTCACGCGCCCATTCGTTCAACGCGGCCGCTGACCAGTACGCGGCCGGCCGGCCTTCGTATCCGCCCGCGCTCTTTGACTTCATCGAACACTTCACGAGCCGTCCCCTGGCGGGAACCCGCGTCGCCGATGTCGGCGCGGGCACCGGAATCGCCACCGTTCTGCTCCGTGAGCGCGGGGCAGACGTGATCGGCGTTGAGCCGGGCGGCGCCATGGCCGCCCGGTTCCACACCATGCTCCCGGATGTACCGGTCGTCAGAGGTGACGGCAACGCCCTTCCCCTCGCGGACTCCTCCCGTGATCTCATCACCTACGCACAGTCCTGGCAGTGGACCGACACCACCCGTTCGGTCCCGGAAGCACTGCGGGTCCTGCTTCCGGGCGGTGCGCTCGCGATCTGGTGGAACACCACCGCCTTCGACGTGCCCTGGGTCCGAGAGCAGCACCAGCGGATCGCGCGCCACTGCGCAGTGAAGCCGACTTCTCGGGCGCGTCCCGACGACAGCGACGCCATCCGGCTCGCGGGCCTGTCGGGGCTCCAGGTCGCCCGCCGCCAGGTGCGGTGGAGCCGTATGGTCTCCCTCGACACGCACCTGGCCAACATCAGCAGCCGCTCGGCGTTCCTTGTCCTTGCCGAGGACGACAAGCGTGCCTTTCTCCGCGAGGAGCGCGGGCGACTGCGCGAGCTCTTCCCCGACGAGGCGGTGGAAGAGACCTACGTGGTTGATCTGCTGGTGGCCACTCGTCCGTGACCTGCTCAGTGTCCTGGGATTTGAAGGACAGTCAGGCCGCCCCTGTGAGGGGGCGGCCGCCGAAGCGGACGCCCTTCTCGCTGCGGACGCGGGCTCGTTCGCGCCGTTGGGCAGCGGATGGCGCGGGTCAGGTCTGGGACCGACGTCGCGCTTCCGAGAACCACAGCCCCTCACCGCTGCGCGTCATGGACTCATCGTCCTCCTCGGCCGCTACCTCCCGGTATTCCAACCGGGCTTGAGTCAGGCTCAGCCGGCCATTGGGCCCGCCCCGGACGATCTGTGCGTCCGCGTCATCCTGTCCGTCGTCCTCCCAGCCGCACTCCGGGCAGATCTCGAAGTTGGCCCGTTCCTCCAATGTCCGCTGGAAGCAGCGGGGGCACGCCATGCGATCCCTCGGGGCGTCATCCGACGGGCTGGTCTGCAGTTCCTCAGAAGCCATGGCTGACATCATGCCGCCCTTGAATGATCCAGACGAAGGGCCCTGGCCCCTGGCCGCGATCTGCGCGATGGCCGCAATCAGCTCGTTGTCCGCGATCTCCACGTTCCCGGTGTGCGCGGCTGCGGGTGGCTTTGTGAGCCCCATCCGGCCGAAAAAGGGAGCGAGTTCGGCCAGAAGCGCCACCGCGCCCGTGGTGCCACTCCCGCGTGGTCGCAAGCTGATGCGGGAGGGACGATCACCGGGACGAGGAGGACAATGGCCTACGCGGAGATTGACACGGCCGGTCTGCCACCGGAGCACAGATTCGAATGGTGGCGTGAGGTCGTGGGACGAGGCGTGGCACCGACCCGGATCAGCAGCGACTGCGGTCCGGACTTCGCCGGCCACGCGGGCTTCCTGACACTCGGCACTGCCCAGGTGACCACCATGACGTTCTCCCCGCTGAAGTCGGAACGCCCCGCGCAACTCGTCCGGCGCTCCGACCCGGAGACTCTCGAGCTCACCCTGATCCTGGAAGGTGCGATGCGCGTCACCCAGGATCGTGGCGAAACGCACCTGTCTGCGGGCGACTTCGCAATGTGGACCTCCTCCCGCCCCTACAGCGGCCATGCCATGGGGAGCCCTGAGAGCGGTATGTCTCGTGCCGTCATCCTGCATCTGCCCCAAGCACTCGTCCCCCTCCCCCAGAGGAGGATCGGGGAGCTGTTCGCGCGCAGGATGCCCGCAGCGTCAGGGATGGGCCGGGTGCTCGCCCAGTACCTCCAATCCGTCATCCAGGAGGCGTCCGTCCTGGACGAATCGAGCAGCAAACGGCTCGGTGCGGTTGGCATCGACCTGGCGGCGGGCTTCCTGGCCGAGCGGATCGGCACACAGGAGCAACTCCCCGCGGAGACACGGCATCAGCTCCTGCTGGCCGCCATCGACACCTTCATCGACGACAATCTCGCCGACCCACAGCTCAGTCCGGGCGCCGTCGCCGCGCGCCACAACATCTCCGTGCGGCTCCTGCACCACCTCTTCCGCAGTCGCCCGGAGACGGTGTCCGCCAGTATCCGGCGCCGACGGCTCGAACGGTGCTACGCCGACCTTGCCGCACCCGCCCTCCATTCCCTGCCGGTGAGCGCCGTCGCGGCGAGGTGGGGCATGGCCGACGCGGCGGGGTTCAGCCGCGCATTCCGTACGGCGTACGGCCTCACGCCCGGAGAGCATCGCAACACCACGCTGCGCGCCAACGCCGCGCTCCGCGCGGACCGACAGGATCCGGCCGTCGGCAGCGGTGGAACCTGACCCGAGGCCGCAGACAAGCCGGACTCCTGCTGGCCGTCGGCGTCCGAATTCCGGCGCCTGCGCAGACCGTCATCGGTTCTGCAACAGCCCCAGCATCGCGAGCAGGACCGACGCCGGCACGGCGCGCGATCGCCTCCACGGTGAGAGCCCTGAAGCCGTGTTCGACGAGCAGATCGTCTGCGGCAAGCTGCTCATCGACCCCGGCCACAATCAGACTCAGCTCGGCGGACCCGACGCGCCACTCACCGCCCAGGAGAGCATCCCGGCCGTCGTCGACGTCCTCGAAGCACAGGACCGGCGCCCCCGGCCTGCAGTTCCTGGATCGCCATGGCGAGTCCGTCCCTTGGTAGCGCTCCAGGCCAAGTGCCGCCCCTGCCGTGACCGCTCGTCCGGACGCGCCGTTCCGGCAGGGACATGCGTGGTCCAGGCCGGTGCCGTATTCGCAGATGGGAGACTTGTCGAACGACCGGAAGATCAGCCCCGACATCACGCAGCCCAGGGAACGCGACAGGTACCTGCTGCGCCGGGGGTCCCGAAGACTGGGAGAGCAAAGTGAAGATCGTGGCAGACGACCTGTCCGGCCCGGAGATCGCCCAGTTCCTCGATGAGCACGTCCAACAGATGCGGTCCATTACACCGCTGGAGAGCAAGCACGCCCTTGATCTCGACGGGCTTCGCAAGCCCGAGATCACCTTCTGGTCAGTCCTGGACGGTGACTCCCTGGTGGGCTGCGGCGCGATCAAGAGGCTCGACACGGGCCACGCGGAGTTGAAGGCGATGCGTACCAGGCCGGCACGTAAGCGGAGCGGGATCGCCTCCCTGCTGTTGGCGCACATCATCACCGAGGCTCGACACGCGGGGTTCACTCGGCTGAGCCTGGAGACCGGCGCGGCCGAATTCTTCCTCCCTGCCAGGAAGTTGTACGAGAAGTTCGGGTTCGACTATTGCGAACCGTTCGCGGACTACAAGCCCGACCCAAGCAGTGCGTTCATGACGAGGACACTATGAACAATCTTGATCCACAAGGCCAGCCCCTCACTGGGATCTCGGTGCTCACAGCGGAGAAAGCCGGCTGCGGGCACCGTCGCACCTGATGCAGCCGCCACGGATCGGCCCCGTCCATGTGGGCTACGTCTTCGCCCGAGGTGTGCGGTCGGCAGGCACGTGGGCGCGCGTCCCCTGCATGTCGAACAGGACGAGAAGTTCCACCGCTCCGCCGTCTGCGCTTCCAAGCCAATGCGGCGCAGAGGTATCGAACTCGGCTGCGTTGTCCGCTTTCACCGTCAGATCACGCTCTCCAACCACCAGTCGCAGCGTGCCACTGAGTACGTACAGCCACTCGAAGCCCTCGTGAGTCTGCAATGTCGGCTCGAGGGGCTCCGGCCGCGCCGGAATGAACTTCTTGAAGGCTTGTGTTCCGCCCGGCCGCCGGGACAAGGGTACGAACGTCATCCCGAACCGCCGGATCGGCTTCAGGTGGATGCGGGGGTCGCCGGCGCGCGGTGCGCCCACGAGATCGTCCAGCGGGACGTCATAGGCCTGGGACAGATGGAGCAACAGTTCAAGGGTCGCCCGGCGCCGGCCGCTCTCCAGGCGGGACAGAGTGCTTTCGGACACTCCGGTGGTCGCGGACAGATCGGCGAGGGTGATGTCGCGGTTGAGCCGAAGCGCACGCAGCCGCGGTCCGACCGCTTCCAGCACATCTTCCATTGCAGGGTCCATGCGACCAGCTTGCCGAAACGGCAAGGAAGGACGCCACTTGGTGACACGCCGACTGAGACTGGCCACCCGGAACCCGAAGGTAAGGAACCCAATGGAGCGCTCCGACGCAGTACCCAAGGCGAACGCCGTGCCCACCGCCACCCGCCGCCGTGACACCCCTCCACCCCGCACCGCGAACAGCGAAGCTGACGTCCTGCGTGGATTCCTGGACTACCTGCGTGCCTCGATCGCCACGAAAGTCGAGGGGGCCGCAGAACCGCAGGTCCGGACACCGGCAGTGCCCTCGGGCACGAGCCTGCTTGGCCTGCTCAGCCATCTGATCGCTGTCGAGAGCGTGACGTTTCTCGGCGGAAAGGTCGCTGACTGGCAAGCGACGTTCCAGGCTGCCTCTCAGGACAGCGTCGCCGATGTCGTCGCGCGCTACCGGGCAACCGTCGACCGCGCGAACAGGGTTCTCGACGAATGCACCGATCTCGGCGCACCGCTCCCCCGGCCGGAACGTTCAGGACCGTCGCCGAGCGTTCGCTGGGCGCTCACCCACATGATCGAGGAGACCGGTCGCCACGCAGGTCACGCAGACATCCTCCGCGAACTCATCGACGGCACCACCGGGCGCTGAGCCATGCGCCATCACCGGCGGCAGCGGCGCTGCACAGCGCCTACCGCACCGGTTGAAGTCTGCATGACCTGTCCAGGGATCCGCCGCGGGCAGGTGAGCCCTGCTTGACCACATCCATAGGCAGCTCTAAATTTAGATTGCTCTCTAAGTTTTGGCGAAGGGGTGTGCGCGTATGCGGACGGTCGAAAGGGGGCTGCGTGAGCAGCACAAGGCCCGGCGACGGTTGCGGATCCTCGACGCGACGCGCGAACTCCTGCGGGACAGCCCGGAATCGGTGATCAGTACCGAGCGGATCGCCGAGCGCGCGGAGGTCGCCCCGGCCACCGTGTACAACCTGATCGGACCACGCGAGAAGATCTGGGAGGCGCTCGCCGCCGGGTTCATGGACGAACTCGAGCGCCGCCTGGCGGCGCTCGAAGCCGGTGGCCCGCGGGAGGTCGTCAAGTCGACCGTCCAGCTGTTCGTGGACGACCCGGCCGTATCGCGTCGCATGGTGCGCGATTGGGAGGAGAGCGGCCTGGTGCTCGACCGCAGTCCGCTCACCCAGCTCCGCCAGGCGATGGCGGAGGCCCGGACACAAGGCCTCCTGCGCGCCGACATCGACACTGACGCGTTGGCGGCCGTTGTCGCCACCGCGTGCGTGGGGGCGCTGCATCAGTGGGTCGCCGCCCTGATCGATGACGACCGGTTCCTCGCGCGCGCCCTGTTCGCGCTGGACGTCGCGCTCGCCGCGGCCGCTGCGGACCCCTACCGCGACCAGCTGCTGGCGCCGCTGCGAACCCGAGGCGCGGTATGACGGCCGGCGCACTGCCACGGCCCCGTAGCTTCGTGGGCAGCGGCGGGATCCTGCTCACGGCGGATGTGTGGGGCGAGGCGTCCTCGCCACCTCTTGTCCTGCTGCACGGCGGCGGCCAGACGCGACACGCCTGGGATCGGACCGGCCCTCGACTGGCCACCCTGGGGTGGCAGGTCATCGCCCCCGACCTGCGTGGGCACGGCACCAGCGAATGGTCGGCCGATGGCGACTACGACCTCGACCTGTTCGCTGACGACGTCCGGGCGCTCGTCGCCGAACTCGGCGGCCGGCCGATACTCATTGGCGCCTCGCTCGGAGGCCTGGGTTCGCTGCTCGCCGCCGGAGAGGCACCCAGAGCGGCGATTCGCGCTCTGGTGCTTGTCGACGTCGCCCATCGACCGGATCCCCGCGGGTTTCGCCGGATCGTCGAGTTCATGCGCCGCCGGCCGGACGGATTCGCCGACGTCGGGGAAGCGGCCGCGGCGGTCTCCGCCCACCTGCCGCATCGCCCACGCCCGGAGGACTCCGAAGGGATACGGAACAACCTGCGGCGCCACGGCGATCGCTGGGTCTGGCACTGGGACACCCGGATGCTGGACAGCTTCGAGGGCCGGATGGACCCGCCCGGCATGGCGGAGCGTCTCCTCGACGCCGCGCGCCACGCCGACGTGCCGATCCTGCTCGTCCGCGGCGGCATCAGCGACGTGGTGCGCGAAGACATCGCCGAGCAGTTCTGTGACCGGGTTCCCAACGCGCGGCGCGTCGAAGTGACCGGCGCGGGGCACATGGTGGCCGGCGATCGCAACGAGCACTTCATCGATGCGATCATCCCGTTCCTGGAAGAGATCGAGTCGGTGTAAGACTCGGCCGGTACCCCCGCGACATGACCAGCCCCTTCGACACGACCGCTCCCGCCCGTCAGCCTTCCTTTCAGATGCGCACCACCCTGTGCTGCGCGTAACATCCGACCGGCAAAACGTACACACGTTCCAATCGGGAGTATCGACCGTGCTCGAAAGATCGATGGCCGCACCGCTCGCGACGGCCTCCCGGCTGGCGTTCGCGTCAGCGGTGGTGGCGCTGGGGGGACTGGTGCTCGGGGCGTGCACGGTCGGCTCGAACGGCGGGGGGAAGGACGGGGCGCGCAAGCCGCCGGCCGTCAAGTCCAGGCAGGAGGCGTTGAGCTGGGCGGACCAGGTGCTCGGCCACGTGCGGCAGACGGCCGGGGGCCAGGGCAACACGGGCGTGCCGACCTATGGCTACTTCGCGTGCCAGGGTATGGGCGTGGCGGCGCCGGAGGCCCCCTACACGCTGAGCTCCGCCATCTACCTTGACGTCCCGGACGACCAGCGCATCGAGGTCGTCCGCAAGGTTAGGGACGCGCTCGGGGGCGAGGGGCTCAGGATCAGCGGATACGAGGAGTCCTCGGCTGGGGCTCCGTCCGCCGTTCCCACCGCCTCCTTCAGGGCCGACCATCTGGGCGACCGCGCGGTCGACCACTACACCGTTCTCCTGGAGAGCGCGAAGCCCGGAGAGGGAGTGTCCATCGTCGTCAACACCCCCTGCCTGATACCTCCGTCCGGCGCTTCGTCGCCCGCCCCGACAACCACCGCCTGATGCCCGTCTCTCTGGCCATCAGCGGCGTCGTGCGCCCACTCGTGCACCGCTTGGAGGGCGGTGTAGGGGCCGCTGCGGCAGGTCAGGACCAGCTGAGCCTTGGCCACGCCCTGCTGGTAGGCGTTCAGGGCACGCAGGATCAGTTCGGCTGCTTGACGGGGGTGGGGGGTGCATGACCGGACTCAGACATGCAGGGTGGGCCGGTAGATGAGCTCTTGGATGTTGCCGTCGAGCGTCCGGTTCTCGATCAGCTCCAGGTCGAAGTCGGCCGCACCCGCGAAGATCGGGTCCAGTCCGGTCTGACCGGTGATCACGGGGAAGAGCGTCACCTGCACGCGGTCGACCAGACCGGCGGCCATCAGCGCCCGGTTCAACGACAGGCTGCCGTGCGAGCGCAACGGCACCTCGGAATCTTCCTTGAGCCGGGCGACGACGTCGACGGCGTCACCGTTCACGACGGTCGCATCCGGCCAGTCGAGCGGTCCTTCCAGAGTCGTCGACACCACCGTTGCCGGCAGGTTCCTCATCCGAGTGACCCATGGGTCACGCACATCGGACTCCTCGGTACTCGAGGCCAGCATCTGCGCGAATGCCCGATAGGTGTTGGCCCCGAAGACCATCCGCTGCTCCGGGCCGTACAAGGCAAGGCGGTGGTCGAGCAACTCGGGGCCCTGCTTGCCCCAGTAGCCGGTCCAGTTGGCGCTGGCGGCGCCGTAGCCGTCAAGGCTGGAAAAGACGTCGAAGGTGTAGGTGACGGTCATGCTGCTCTCCTCGAGGACCGTTGATCGGGTGTGAAAGTACAGACTGGAAATCACGGCGAAACTCATCGCCGTTGGTCCCGTGGGCCCCTGGGTCCTGGGTCCTGGGTCCTGGGTCCTGGGACCCTGGACCGCTGGAGTCCGCCCGCCCGGGATGAGGCCTCAGGGACCGGCGAGCGCAGGGTCCACGTTGAGCCCAGCCCAGGTGCCGCCTCGATGTCCCCCGGCCGTTGAACTCGGAGGACCCGTACGGCTCCAGCGCGTCAGACGTCGACCCGGGGGCGCTCCGACGTGACCTAGGCATTCGACAGGTGCCATGAGAAAGCCGTCAGGCCGGGGGACGTTGAAGCGTTCCTCGTCTGTGACGATCATCAAAAAGTCGGGCCTGTGTGTCACACCATCACGTCCTTGGGTCTGGTGAACCCACCGGATCACGTCCGATGACAGAGGGCGGACAGTGTGGGCGCTATCTGCCTGATGTGCTGCTGCGTGGAAGCGACCCTAGGCGCGCGTCGCCGCTCCCTCCGGTCGGGACACGGCGACAGGCGCCCATCCGAGTGAGCGGCGTCAAGGCAATGGAGCAGTGCGGCGGCCCGCGCCCGTGATGGCCGCGAAACCGCGCCGCCTTGAACAGAGGCTCCCTCAAAGCTTGTCAGTGGCCGCGGCTAGATTTGCCCTATGAGTTCTTCCCTCAGCGTCTATCTGCTCGACGTGGCCGCTACCCGCGCCCTGGTCGGATCTCGCGACGACCAGTTGCTCGAGGTCATCCGCAACAGGTTCGCGGACGACCTGGCCGGCGACGACGACTACTTCAGCCACGAGATCGAGCGAGGCGCCCCCACGGCCTACGAGGCACAGCGCGCGGTCGTGCACGGCGGGCCCTTCAGCGACGACAAGAGCCACGCCTTCCAATACGGCTACGCCTACAAGCGGCTGTGCTCGCTCACCGGATCCTTCCTGGACAACTCCTGTTTCACCCCGCACCGGGGCGCTTGGCTGTCGGTGGTCGACCAGGGCCTGGAGGCCCTGGGCATCACCGCCGTGTCCGTGGACGCCTTTGGCTACAGCGATCTGCCCGCTTCCCTGCCCTCCACGCACATCCCCGGCTGCGGCGAGTGGACACCCGATCGCATCGCGCAGGCGCTGGAGCAGTTCGAGGCCACCAAGCGGGCGGCCGACGAGTCAGGACACGCCCCGCCGCTGGACCCCGACGTCGTGGAAGCCGTCATGCAGTGCCTCGACTGGATGCGGAACGCGGCGGCGCGGCCCGGGTTCGGCCTGATCGGCTTCCGCTCCTGACCGCACGCCTCGATGAGGTCGCCCGGGATGCTTGCCTGGACGGCTGCGGCGGCGGTGCGGCGGCGGGCGAGATTTCCCGAGATCCAGTAGCCGGCGACCATCACGGCGATGACAGCGATGGTTTCGGTGGTGCCCCACACCCAGGTGGACGCACTGACCTCCTTGGCGGGGAGCTTGGGCAGGTGGTCCAACGCGGCCGTGGAGTGCTTGGCCGCCGTCCGCTTTGGATGCGTCGTGGGCGAGGTCGGTGAGCACGGCCGGCACGGCCAGGACCCCGAGCACGACCGCTGCGCGGGACAGGCGCACGGTCATCGCGGCGAGTGTGTCCGTTCCGATCCGGCGGGCGACGGGGCCCGCGGACACCAGCGCAGGTGGCTCTTCGCCGGCTCGGGAGGGCCGTCGCCCGTGGCGACGGAGTGGGGGTGACCATTCAGGGCTCAGCGCTCGCGAGCGCTGATGTCGGCGAGCAGACACTGACGTGGCCTCTCCCCCTAACGGGACCGGAAGCTGCTGGAACAGTGACTCCTTGTTCTCTGGCGGCCCCACCCAGGACGACCATGCCCTCCACCTACGACAGAAGGCCACCCGAGCCCGCGCCCGCGCAACGGGCCGTACGCTTCCCGGCCGCCTGCCCGACCAGGAAGTCGCTTCTTATGGCAACCCCTAGGGTCGCTCTATGACGTGGAGCGAGGCGGAGTACCTCGAGTGTCTGCAGGAGGAGCGGCGTTGCTACGCGTGGGTGATGCAGCGACACGGCAATCTGACAATGCCGGAAGCCTCGGCAGCGGCCTTGGAGCACTACCCCTACGAGCCGATCGATGCTCCGTACCGCGGACTTGCCTTTCATGACGAGGCATGGCACTGGGCGATGCTCACGATTCACGGAGCCCGGTACTGGATGGAGCATCCTGAGCTCGCTCAACCGTCTGCTGAGTACCGGGCTCTTGGGTGAACCTCATGGCGGTTCGTCGACGGTCCCCGCTACCTGATCGACGGGGTCGACTACCAGGCCACGTGGCATCCGGGCAGATGAAGCCGCCATTGATCATTGGGTGTTGCGGGGACCATCAGAGATCAGGCGATGGATCCGGACATCAGCGCGGATTCCTCTCGCCGGCAAGAGTGCAACCGAGAGGCTGTGAAGACGACTTCATGGTGGACATGGCCCGGCCCGCATGAATCAACGGACACGCGAGCGACTGCCTGTCCTATGCATTCTGCGAGCTGCGGTGGCACCCGTTGGTGGCCGGCCTGTTCCGGGTGCCGTCGAATACTCGGCTGCGGGTGAACCAGATCACACCTAGGCTTCCGTGCGAGGGGCTGCCAAGGCACCGTGTCGACAGCGGTCAGTCCGCCGATCGGAGATGCGCAGAGGTATGACTTGTCAACTGTTCGCGATCTGCTTCGATGCGCAGCAGCCGCTGCGCATCTCACGGTTCTGGTCGGGGGTCCTGGGTTGGGAGATGGTCGACGACCCGCACGACGGCGTCTCCCTCCTGCCCAGTGATGACACCGGGTTCCGCATCCGCTTTCTTCCGACCCAGGAGTCGAAGGTCGGCCAGAACCGGATGCACTTCGATCTGACCAGTACATCCTTGGAGGACCAGCAGCAGACGGTGGCCAGGTCGCTGGAACTTGGGGCGCATCATATCGACGTCGGCCAACGCCCGGAGGAGGGTCATGTGGTGCTCGCCGACCCCGAAGGCAACGAGTTCTGCGTCATCGCACCGGGCAACAAATTCCTTGCCGACTGCGGATTCGTCGGAGCGCTGGCCTGCGACGGTTCGCAGGAAGTCGGATACTTCTGGAGCAAAGCGCTGGGATGGCCGTTGGTCTGGGACCAGGACCAGGAAACCGCGATTCGCTCGCCGCACGGCGGTCCAAAGATCACGTGGGGTGGTCCACCGCTGGCTCCGAAGACCGGCAAGAACCGGCTGCAGTTCGATGTCGCTCCACCCCTCCACGGTGATCAGCAGGCAGAGGTCGACCGTCTGCTCTCCCTCGGGGCGACTCGAATCGACACCGGCCAGGACAACGTCAGCTGGGTGATGCTGGCCGATCCCGACGGCAACGAGTTCTGTGTGTTGGCGCCCCGGTAGCGCGGCCAGGGTCCAGCTCCTGGAGCCGTCGACTCCTGACGGCGCCCGGGGAGCTGGACTGGTCGGCGTGGCCCAGCCGGTCTGCCGCTACGGTACGTTCCACGCGGAGATGACCGGCTGCTCGCCCTCGGTGGCCAGGAAGCTGAGAGTGCCTGGATGAGGGTGGCCGAGCAGTCGGCTGGCTGATGCGTCGAGGCCGAGCCAGCGCACGGTGAGCACACGCGCCAGATGACCGTGGGCGACGACGGCGACGTCGCCGTCGCCCAACAGCGGCCGGATCCGGTCCAGTACGGCGTCCGTGCGTGCGGCCACCTGCTGGAGCTGCTCGCCAGGATGGGCGGCGTCGCCGGGTATCACGCCGTCCCGCCACAGGTCCCAGCCCGGCCTTGTCTCCTGGATCTGCGCCGCGCTCAGGCCCTCGTAGCCGCCGTAGTCCCACTCCGTCAGGTCGGGGTCGGGCCTGACACCGATCAGGCCCGCCAACTCAGCCGTCCGCATAGCGCGGCTCAGCGGGCTGCTGAACACCGCGACCAGATGGCGCCGGGCCAACCTCGGAGCGAGCGCCTTGGCTGCGGCCTCGCCGGCGTCGGTCAGTGGAATGTCGGTGCGGCCGGCGTGCTGGCCCGACAGACTCCATTCGGTCTGGCCGTGCCTGATCAAGATCAGTTCACCCATGGCCGTGCAGGCTACCTGAGGACGCGATTCTCCCGCGTCTACTCACCAAATGAGATGACTTCTCAGTTCAGAGAAACCCGCATTGAGCCACACGGCCCGGGTTTCGACCGCCGCGCACCACTTCATCGAAAGCCCCCGCCAGGAAGCAAGTGGGGCCCGGGGATGCTGCGTTCAGGCAGAAACAGTCCATGGACGCTGTGTCCATGGCTACTGGTCTCCGGGCCCCATGGTCCTTGCTCCGGTCAGCCGGCGCTCTTGGGGCTGGGGAGCGGGTTTTCCGGCGCGAACGCCGCGGCAATCTGCGAGGCGATCGCCGCGGCGTTGTTGACGTCCGGTGAGTCGGGGCCCTTGGTGGCGGAGACGGAGATGGCCAGGCGCTTGCTCGGCAGGTAGGCCTGGATGGCCGCATACCCGGAGAAGGACGGGTTCTGGACGATCCAGCCGTTCTCCACCAGGACGGTGAAACCGAAGTGCAGCGCCTCGGTGTTGTGGAGGCACACCGTCGACGGGCAGGTCTTGGTGGGACCGCCGAGGCCGACCGTGCCCGGATCGAGCTGGGTCCGGAAACTGCTCGGCGAGAGCAGTTCTCCGGTGCCGATGGCCTGCGCCGAGCGGGTCATGTCGCAAATGTTGCTGGTGATCACGGCGCCCCGCACCGTCGTCCACGACGGGTTCCAGAAGGTGGACTCCTCGTAGGTGCCGCGCTCCGAGGTGAAGGCGTGCAGCACCGGCGCCGGGATCTCGGGCGTGACGTTGTTCTGCGTGTTGTGCAGCCCGAGCGGGCCCATCACGCGCTGCTCCAGCAGCTTGTCCAGCGGGGTGCCGGTGATCCGCTCCAGGGCCTGGCCGAGCAGCACGAAGTTGGCGTGCGAGTAGCTCCAGTTGGTGCCCGGCGCGTACCAGAGCGGGTGGCTGAAGGGGTAGGCGAGCACGTCGTCGGCGGTCCATTGGCGGAACGGGTGGGCTCCGAGCTCGGCGAGGAAAGCCGGGTCGGTGACGTAGTCGTGCAGACCCGAGGTGCTGGAGCCGAGCATCCGCAGGGTGATCTGGTCGGCGTGCGGCACATCCGGCAGCCAGCGCGAGATCGGGTCGTCGAGGCTCACCACGTGCTCGTCCACCAGCTGCAGCAGCGCGGTGCCCATGAAGGCGATGCCTACCGAACCGGCCCGGAAGTGCATGTCCGGCTCGGCCGGTACGCCCGTCATGGACTCGCCGAGCGCGGAGGTGATGACGTCACGACCGCCGACGGCGACCTTGAGGATCACCGAGTTGAGGCCGTACTGCTTCTTGCCCTGCTTGGCGATGTCCAGGATTCTTTTGGCCGGCCCGTAGTGGGGCTCCGGGGAGCGGACGCAGGCGTCCGGGCTGTGCGGGCCGCCCGACAGGGCGACGGCGCCCGTGGTGGCCGGAAGACTTGCGGCGATCATGGTGGCGGCAACGAGAGCCAGGGCCACTCTGGTGCGTGTCATGCCGCACTATGTGCGGACGAAACAAGATCAAACCAGGCAGGACACTCAGCGCGGTCCTCCGTTCGGCGGACACCCGCCACGCCCGTAGGCGCTCCTCGGCAGCCCGGCCGCCGCCCGCCCGAAAACCCCTGGTGGGCGCCGACCCGATGCGGGCATGGAGTACGCGCGGATGCACTGGATCGGCAAGACCCCCTGAGCCGTGCGGGCCCGGTCATTGGACTGGGGCCCGCGGTTGCCCATCGGTGGCGGCAGTGGTTCGCGCGGCGGCTACGACCGGGGGCCGGAGCGCTGCGACCAGCGGGTGGACAGCGCCTGCCCCAGGGCCAGCACACTCAGGCCGAACATCAGGACGCCCAGGGGGACATGGAGCGACGGCCGGTGCGTGACGCCCAGCACCACCTGCACCGAGGCCAGTCCGAGGAAGCCGGATGCGTACAGGATGGGGCGGGGCGCCCCGCCGCCCGGCCGCCACGCCAGGATGGCGGCGAGCACGTACAACATCGATGCGCCGTACATCACGCGCGCTCCGGCGCTGTGCAGCGCCTCGCCGTGGGACGAGGACAGCAGCATTCCGGCGGTGACCGCCTGGAAGAAGATGGCCAAGGTCTGCAGGGCGATCGCGACCTGCACGAACGTGACTCTGCCCTGTACTGCCGTCGTCTGTGTGGCCATGACGCGGTCCCCTCTTCTGCCTCGCGGCGGTGGATCAGTAGTGTCTCGGTAGTCCGACGACGCGGGTCCGCGAATTGTGAGGCGAAGCGCCGACCTCACAGTCCGGTGCGGTGTTTCGTCGAAGTCCCGAGGGCGGAAGCGGACGAGAAGAACCGATGAGCGGAAGCAGGGAGCGGTCGCGGCGATGAGCACCCCATCCGAGCGAGGGCATGCTCGGCCCGAGCCAGGGCATGGTCGGTCCGAGCCAGGGCTGAGCGTCATCGTCGGCGAGCGGCGCCAGCTGATCAATCTCGCTTACCGGCTGCTCGGTTCACTGGCCGAGGCCGAAGACGCCGTGCAGGAGACCTACGCCCGTTGGTACGCGATGTCGCGGCAACAGCAGGAGGCCATCGAGTCGCCCGGCGCCTGGCTGACGACGGTGGCCAGCCGCATCTGCCTGGACATGCTCAGCTCGGCGCGGGTCCGGCGCGAGCGCTATGTCGGTGAATGGATACCCGAGCCGTTGCCCGACCGTTCGGAATGGTGCAGTGGGCGGGCGGGCGGCGGCAGGGCCGAGCCGACCGACCCCGCCGACCAGGTCACCCTGGACGAGTCGGTGAACATGGCCTTCCTCGTCGTACTGGAGGCGATGACGCCGGCCGAACGCGTCGCGTTCATCCTGCACGACGTCTTCCGGTACCCCTTCGCCGAGGTCGCCGAGATCCTCGGCCGGACGCCCGCGGCCTGCCGGCAGTTGGCTTCCTCGGCCCGTCGACGTATTCCCGCCGCGCAGGCGGCTCCGGCGGCTCCGGCAGCAGGGCAAGCCGGTCTGGTACGGCATTTCAAGGAGGCATGGCAGGCCAAGGACATCAGGGCCCTCGTCGACCTCCTCGACCCCGACGCCACGATGATCGCCGACGGCGGCGGCCTGGTCGGCGCCGTCCTCCGCCCGGTCGAGGGCAGCGAGCGCATCGCCCAGTACCTGATCCACATCGCCGGTAAGGCTCCCGGGCTGACGCTCCTGGAGCGGACGGTCAACGGCCTGCCCGGCCTGGTCGCCCAACACGCGGGCAACACCGTGACCGTTGCAGCGTTCAGCCTCACCGACGGCCGCATCACTCGCATCTGGGCGGTCCGCAACCCGGAAAAGCTCCGTCGGTGGACCGAAACCGGACAGAGCTGACCCGACGCCAGGCTGGCGCTCTGACCGCATAGGTTTGCCGGGTTGCCGATCCTGTTGAGCATCGAACCCTCGGTTGTGTCCGGGTGACCGTGTGACCGTGTGGAAACTCATTCGACTCATACAGCCGACCCACTTATCGTGCCTGCCGTGCAGATCACCACGATCGATTCACAGCAACGGTCCTACGGCCAGGGGTCCCGGAAGACAACGACGGTCACGTCCCGGATGACTTCGACGGCCAGTGCCGGCTGGCCTGGCACAACGTACTGTCCGTGCTGGAAGCAGCGGACATGACAGTGAGCAGTTTGGCGAAGGTCACCGTCTTTCTGTCCGACCGGCGCTACCGGGAGGCCAACGCCCGGAGCCGCCATGAAGTCCTCGGCGGCCACAGTCCCGCCCTGACCTCGGCATCTCGCGCAAGGTCCTGCTGGCCGGTCGCGTCGGCGCAAGCGTCGCCGGCCGTGACACCTACGAGGACTCCGACCGGTTCGGCGACGACGGGACCCCGCACCCGGCAGCGCCGCTGTTCGTCCTCAGCCACCGGCCGGCGCCGCAGATGGCCGACCGGCAGACGCTGATCACGACCGGGCCGGCGGACGCCGTTGCGGCCGCCCGGGACGCCGCCGAGGGCAAGGACGTCGCCCTCATGGGTGGAGTCCTGGTGACCGAAGCCCTGAAGGCGGGGCTGGTCGACGAGCTGATCCTGCACCAGGTGCCCGTCTTGCTCGGCGCCGGCCGCCCCTACTTCCACAGCCTCCCCGAGCACATCCAGCTGCGCTTGCTGGAGGCCGTCCCGGCGCCCGGGGTGACCCACCTCCACTACGAGGTCGTCCGATGATCCTCGTCACCGGCGGGCTGGGCATGATCGGCGCCCACACCGCCCGCGCGCTCGTCGACCTCGGACACGAGGTCGTCGTCACCGCGCACCGCCGGAGCGAGGTCCCGGCAGGACGGCTCCGGCGACGACCCCTACCTCGACACCACCCGACTAACCCACGACACCGGCTTCGCGCCGACCTTCGACGTCGCCACGGCGGTCGCCGACTACGTCGCATGGCGCGCCGACAACCCCCGCTGAAGGAGCACCCACATGCTTGACCCCGACATCCGCCGTGTACTCGACGGTACTTCGATAGCCCACCTCGCCAGCGTCCTCCCGGACGGCGCTCCGCACTGCGTTCCCGTCTGGATCGGCACCGAAGGCGGCCAGGTCGTGATCCTCACCGGGCCGGGCAGCCGCAAGGCGAGCAACCTGCGGCGCGACCCACGGATCGCGCTCTCCCTGACGCCGACCGACAACCCGTTCGAGCCCGTTGTCGTCCGTGGACGAGTCGTCGACTGGCTCGAGGGCGATGCGGCCTGGACGATCATCGATCGAATCTTCACGAAGTACACCGGTGCGCCCTACCCCCGCGGGCAAGAGCGCGTCGTGGCCGTGATCGAGCCCGAGCGACAGACGATCGGTGTCGGCTGAGCACGTCCGAGTCCATCCCGGAGAGAACATGTCCGCCGAACAGCCAAGACACCGACGGCATTGACGACGGCTTCACGGCGCAGATCAGCTGACCCGACTGACCGGCTGACCGGCTGTCCGGCTGAGGGCGAGCACGGACGAAGACGCGAACCAGGTCCGCCCGCACTGCGAGGTTGTGCCGGAATGGTCCCTTTGTGGACGGAAGCCTCCCTGATGTGCGGCTCACCGCTACTCTCCGAAGGGGTGGAGGGGGTGGGCTGTTGAGCGACGCAGGCGATGTCATCGGTGGGCGCTTCGAGCTGCTGGAGCGGCTCGGCGCCGGCGGGATGGGAACGGTGTGGCGCGCCAGGGACATGACCTTGCATCGCCAGGTCGCGCTCAAGGAGGTCCTGACGGCGGACCTCCCGGCCACCGATCCTGTCCTGCGCGAGCGGGTCCTGCGCGAGGCGCGGGCGCTCGCGCGGCTCAGCCATCCACATGTGGTGACGATTCATCAAGTCGTGCAGGACGGGCCCTATCCGTGGCTGGTCATGGAGCTGGTGCCAGGGCCCTCATTGCAGGAGGTCATCGCCACCGCTCCGCTCGTGCCGCACTTCGCGGCCGGGATCGGCCGGAACGTCTTGGCGGCCCTGCGAGCCGCGCACGCGGTGGGCATCCACCACCGGGACGTGAAGCCGGCGAATGTCCTCCTGCGCGCGGACGGGCAGGCCGTCCTCACCGATTTCGGTATCGCTGCCGTGCAGGACGCCACGGCGCTGACCCTGACCGGCCACCTCATCGGAACTCCCGAATACATGGCCCCCGAACGGATCCGCGGCGAGGAGGGCAATCCAGCCTCTGACCTGTGGTCGCTGGGCATGCTGCTCTATGTTGCGGTTGAGGGCGTCAACCCATTGCGACGTTCCAACACGTTGGCCACCCTCGCCGCCGTTCTCGACGAACCGGTACCGCCGCCCCTGCGGGCTGGGCCGCTGGGGCTCGTACTGGCCGAACTCCTGGTGAAGGACGCCGGTATGAGGCCGGACGCATCTCGGTTGGATGCGATGCTTGCCCAGGCCGCAGCGGCCACGCCGAGCTCGGTGCCGGCGCACCCGCCGACGCAAATCGATGCCCTTCGACCAGCATCCGCGATCCGACGGAGGCGGCCCGAAGTCCTCGCCGCCGTAGCCGTCACCGTCATCGCGGCGCTCGTGGGCGTCCTGCTGTTCGCACTGCGGGACCGCCAACCCGGGGGCGCCGATGGTCAGGCGCCGCCTGCCTCCTTGGCCACCAGCGCAAGCGCCACCCCGAGCACAAGCGGAAGACAAGCCACGGCCACCACCCCCACCCTGCCGACAAGCGTCGGGGCGCCGGAGCGCACGACCGACCCAGCACCAACCACCGCGACCGCCGACAACCGTCCAGCCGGAGAGGCGTCTGCCGACACCTGGATAGCCCAACTGTGGTCGGAGCCGATCGCTTCGGGGCCGGCTGCCCGTGACCGACAGCTGGCGATCGTACGCCGCCAGGTCCCGGAGGCCGTAGTACTGCGCAGCGACGACTTCGCCTCGCTCCGGGCAGGCTACTGGGTCGTCTACGCTCCCGGGCCCTACGCGAACGGGAGCGCGGCCGTGGCGTTCTGCGCAGAGCGCGGCCGCACAACGCCGAACCAGTGCGTGGGCCGATACCTCAGCCATCGTGCGGCCGACATCGTCTACATCTGCCGCCCCGCCGGAGCCGGCACCACGGCCGGCGCCTGCCGCCGCCCCTGACACCACCCCTGACGCCGCATGCTCCTGCTCACGGCGAGCATCGGCCTGGCCGGCCTGGTGGTGGAAGGGGTGGTGCAGTCAGCGGTGGGTGAGGTTCGTGTCGAGGCGATGCCGAGGCCAAGCGCCCCGGCGTGGCTCGACCTCCTTCGACGGGCGCACCGCTTCGTTTCGCGCTCCGCGTCATAGCGCGGCGAAAACGGGTAGCCGACACCAACGGAGGCATCCGGTTGCGTAGCCCGTGGGTGACGATGGGATCGGCGGCCATACGTACCCCGCGCTCGCCGCCGTAGGCACGCTCCGGAAGACGGCGGGCCACGACGTCGACCCACAGAGATCGTGGCCACAGCCCAACAAGGCGACGGAATGCTGGGTGAGGGCCTGCGGGCGTGGCAGGGTGGGTTTCATGTGTGGCCGATACGTCTCCACCCGCAGCCCGCAGGCCCTGGCTCCTCTGTTCCAGGTCACCAATTGGAATCCCGAACAGATCCTCGCGCCGAGCTGGAATGTCGCTCCGACAGATGACGTGTGGGCGGTGCTGGAGCGCGCCGATCACGATAGCGGGGAGCTGGTGCGGCAGCTGCGGCCGCTGCGCTGGGGCCTGGTGCCGTCCTGGGCCAAGAGCCTGGGCGTCGGCGCGAAGATGATCAACGCCAGGATGGAGACGGTGCACGAGAAGCCGGCCTACCGTCGCGCGTTCGCCAAGCGGCGCTGCCTGCTGCCGGCGGACGGCTTCTACGAGTGGCAGGCCGTTCCGGCGACGGACAGCACGAAGGCGCACAAGCAGCCGTACTTCATCACCCCCGAGGACGGGGCGGTGATGGCGATGGCCGGGCTGTACGAGTTCTGGCGCGACCCGGAGGTCGCGGAGGACGATGACCCTGCGGCGTGGTGGATGACCTGCACCATCATCACCACCGACGCCACCGACGCGGCCGGGCGGATCCACCCGCGCATGCCCCTGGCCATCGCCCCGGCCGACCACGAGGCCTGGCTCGACCCCACCCACCAGGACCCCCACGAGCTCCGGGCGCTGCTGGCCGCTCCCGCCGACGGACACCTCGACACCCGGGCGGTGTCCACCGCAGTCAACAGCGTCCGCAACAACGGACCGCAGCTACTCGACGCCCCACCGGAGGACCCCGGCACCTAGCCGGTCGATAGGTGGCGTTGCCGGCACAGCGCTGTCCACACTTCCGTGCCGGACAACGTGACCGCACCTATCGGGTTCGGGAGCAGTGCGGATCGGCCTTCCCCCATGGTCGCCGACGCCGGGACCACCAACGTGGTGGCGGGGATACTGCGGCCCATCCAGCGTCACCGCACAGGGGCGTGACGCACAATGCCGTGCGTGATTCGCGGGCGGTTCAGGATTGCCAGTCGGTGTAGCGGGTGGCGGCGAGGTGGGCGTCCTTGTCGGTGAGGACGTCGCCCTTGACGGCGCCGAACATGCCGGCGGTGGGGTCGGTGACGACGGTGCGGGGGTCGCCCTTGTGGGCCAGGGTGATCCGGCCCAGCTCGTCCAGGGCGAAGATCTCGGGGCCGGCGATGTTGCGGATGCCTCCCAGCGGGGCGCCCATGGCGACCTTCGCCACCGCGTCGGCCACGTCCTTGGCGGCGATGGGCTGGATGGGCGTGGCGGGCAGCCGGACGGTGTCTCCGTCGGTGGTCCAGGACAAGACGGCGTCCATGAACTCCATGAACTGCGTTGCGCGGACTATCGAGTAGGGGATCGGTCCGGAGGCGAGGATGTCCTCCTGGAGTGCCTTGGCCCGGTAGTAGTCCAGGTCCGGCACCTGGTCCACGCCGACGATCGAGAGAATGACGAAGTGGCCGACGCCGCCCTTCTTCGCCGCGGCCAGAAGGTTGTCCATCGAGGTCTGGAAGAAGGCCGGGGAGGCTTCGTCGAAGGTCGGTGAGTTCGTCAGGTTGACGATGACGTCGGCTCCCGCCACCGCCTCGTCCAGTCCCTGGCCGCTGATGACGTCGACTCCCGAGGACGGCGAGTGCGGCACCGCCTCGTGCCCGGCGGCGTTCAGATTCCTGACGACCTGCGACCCGATCAGCCCGGTACCGCCGATGACCGCGAACTTCATGACAATGCCTTTCGTGAGGAGTGTGCCCGCAAGGGCATGCGACCCCCTGCGGACGCCACATGCCCTAAACTCGGACATGTTCTATCCGAGACTATACTCGGACGTATGTTGTCCGAGTCAAGAGCATCGTTAGAGTGACCGAGTGAAGATGTCCGGCGGAGTCGAGTGGGCCCTGCATTGCTGCGTCGTGCTCACGTCAGCCCAGGAACCTGTTCCCGCGACCCGGCTGGCGGAGCTGCACGACGTCTCGGCGAGCTATCTGGCCAAGCAACTGCAAGCGCTTTCTCGCGCCGGGCTCGTGCGTTCGGTACAGGGCAAGGCGGGCGGCTACGTGCTCACCCGGGAGCCCGCCTCGATCACGGTGCTCGATGTGGTCGAAGCGGTCGACGGTCCCGACCAGGCGTTCACCTGCACGGAGATCCGCCAGAGGGGTCCCCTGGCCACCCCGGCCGAGTCGTGCACCGTGCCGTGCGCGATCGCCCGCGCGATGACCGCGGCGGACGCCGCCTGGCGGTCGGCGTTGCAGGCCGTCACCATCGCCGATCTGGTCCAGAGCGTCGGCTCGGACTACGGCCCCGCCGCGATGGCCGGCATCGGCGCGTGGCTGAGCGCGCCGGACGCCTGAGGGCCCCGACTACAGGACTGCCTGCCGCGTCGCGTGATCCGAGTGCCAACATGCCGCCCCGCCGGCGCCGGCGGGGCGGCATCGGGCTGATGGACGTACTGCCGGGAAGGGTCACGACCGAGCCGCAATGTCGAGGATCCCCATCACCGGTGCTCACCCCGGCCTACGCCGACCGTCTCGATCCATCTGCACGTGATGAAGCACGACGCGATCACTCACTTCGGGCATGCCAAGTTGGCGGCGCAGCCCGGCGCCGGGCACTGTCCCTGGCTCGACGGCTCCACGGCTCCACGGCTCCACGGCTCCACGATTCGGCGTGGTTCACGCGGACACTGGCGCCCTTTCTTGGCTGAAGCCGTCGAGCAGCAGCTTCACGGCAACCGCCGCTCCGTCGGTGCGGAACATGCCGGCGACGGCCCTCGCTCGTGCGGGGGTCTCAGGGGACCCCCTTCCCTCGGTCGTCCGCTCTGGACGGACCCCGTCCCCGCGCAGCTGCGGCTGCACCGCGTTCGGTGATACCCGTCGGCCCAAGGTGATCGCCCAGGCGCCACACGCCATCTCACGAGCTCCTTTGGCGTGAGTGCAAGCGTCGCCGGCAGATCAGCGCGCATCCCAGGGTGACGAACCCTTCGTGGATGGCGTCACGTCTCCCCCCGGCGGATCCGCGGGCCCCGATGGCGGCCGAATTGCGGTACACCGACGCCGTGTGTCTGGTCGCGTACGACGATCAGGGCGACGTGGTGGCGGCGGTGACGGTGTGGTCGACCGGTCCGGGTAGGCCGGGGTTCGCCGGGCCAGGGAGTCTGCGGGCCTGGCGGAAAGCGTCTTCGCGCGGCGTCACCTCTGGTAGCCGGACTGAGGGGCGTACTGCCGCTGTGTCAGTGCTGTGAGGTAGGAAGGGAACATCAACAGGGCTGGCCAGAGGGGGGTTCAGGAATGGGACCACGGAATCGGCCGTTGCGGTCGTTCGAGCACGGGGGCGAAACGGACGCTTTCGCCGGCCTGACGGTGCCGTTGCGGGTCGCCGCGTCGCTGCTGGGGATCTCGACCTACACGCTCGACAAGCTGATAGCCGACGGCGTGTTCGTCGTCGAGCGTGAGGACGGTTCGTCGCAACGGCTCATCGCTCTGCCGCGGGTCCTGGCGGTCCGCCGCTGGATGCTCGATGATCACGTCGCACGCTGAGGCAGTGCCTCGCCGCGGACCGGTGCGGGGAGGCGGCCAGGAGGTCACTGGCAACCTGCCGTCCACGGCCTGTAGCCGGCCCGACTTGATCAACACGGTCCGGCAGCTAGGAGAGGTCCCGACATCCGGAGCTGGAAGAGGTGACATCTGGAGTCACCGATGCACCGGATAACGCAAATGGAGCACCCTGTCGCCTTGGATGACCACGTCGGGATCCGCGAGCATCAGGTGGCCGTTGGCGAGCGTCCCGAAGTACGGCTTCCCCCGGCCGAAGACAACCGGCACGAGGTCGATCGCCACGTGGTCGATGAGCCCCAGCGACAGCGCCTGCCCGCCGACCTCACCCGCGCCCACACCGATCTCGCCCTCGCCGGCCAACTCCTGTGCTCGGGCGATTCCCTCCTCCACCGAGGTGGTGAAGTGGTACGACGCCTCGGGGTGCCAGCCCGCCGGCCGCGGGCGGTGAGACACGACCACGACGTGGTCGCTCGCCGGCGGGTGGCCCTCCCAGCCGTTGGTCAGGTCGAATTGGTGCCGCCCGATAACCAGGACCTTCTGGCGCGACCACATGCCGCGCACGTAGTCGGCCGAGGCCGCTGAGACCCGGAACGGCGCACCGTGAACATCGGCATGGTCTTCGTCGACGAGGGGATGGTCGCCCTTGAAATACCAGTCGTGGAGCGGCCCCACGTCGTCGCGCTCATCGGCAATGTAGCCGTCCAGTGAGGCCACTGCGTGCAGGTACGTCCTGCCCATGCCAACTCCTCCTTCCGACACGAGTCATCACCAGTCTCCCCCGAACCGTCCGACCGGCAACCGCGTTCCTGGCGCACGTCGCTGAAGTCAGGGGCCGGATAGCGTGCACGAGCGGCCTCAGCGCAGTCGGCGTGCGCGCAGGACCAGGTCGTCGGTGTGGTGGGCGCCGGCGCCGCCGTCGGGTGCAAGGCGTGGGCGCTGCTCGTCGACCTCCACCTCCCAGTCGTCGTCAAGCATCGCGGCCACCATCTGGGGCCAGACGTAGTCGGCCGGGTCGAAGCCGCTGTCGTCCGCGTGCTGGGTGTCCATCCCCGCGTGGTGCACGAGCAGCAGTGTGCCGCCGGGTGCGACGGCCGCGAGCAGCGCTCGCTCGGCTGCGGCGTCGGGGGTGCGCAGCAGCGCCGGGTACTGCGCGGAGACCAGGTCGAAGGAGGCCGGCGGGAGGGCCGCGTGCGCCATTTCGGCGTGCACCCAGTGAATGGCGAGGCCTGCATCCCGCGCGTGCCCGGCCGCCCGCTCCAGCGCCACGCTCGAGACCTCGAGCGCGGTGACGTGCCAGCCGCCGCGCGCGAGCCAGAGCGCGTCCGCGCCCTCGCCGCAGCCGACGTCGAGCACCCGCCCGGGTGTGAGCCCGGCGACCTCGGCCACGAGTGCACCGTTGGGCCGGCCGCTCCACAGCTGCTGCCGGTCGGCGTACCGGTTGTCCCACTCCTCCCGCACCTCAGGGTCTCCGACGTATCCGTCGGCGGGCCGGGGAGCGTCGGACGCGGGCGATCCTGCTGCAATGTTTTCGGTCACGGGCCCACCGTCGCCCATCGCGTCCCGGCCACGCCACTCCTGTTGCCGATCCGGCAATATTCTGAAGATCCGGACAGCGGATCCTGCGCCGTGCCGGGATCACCTGGTCAGCAAAAGCCTCATGCGTTGAGCGAGAGGATGTGTCCGGCCCCGGTGGACAGGTCGGGCAACCGGCGTCACAACGTCGACCAGCGGCTCACCCAGCGCCAGAGACCTCAATGATCTTTCCGTTCTCATCGACGGTGTGGGTGTCCCAGTAGGTGTCCCACTCGTCGCCGACATGCTCAGGGACCTTCCCCTGCGGGAAACGAACGTAACCTTTCGGCGGCTCCTCGTTGTTGGACACGCAGGCGCGACCGGTGTTGCCCACAGACAGGACCGGGTACTCGCCACCGCCGCAGATTGCCGATCCGGACGAGCAGCCGGTCAGCATCACCAAGGTCAGACAGGCCAGGGCGACGCCCCCCAGCACGGACCGCAGCAATCGACTGTCGCCCGCAGGCGACACGGTATGGACTCGGCCGGCGATACGCACAGTTGGCTTCCCTCGGATGAGTTGGTACGACCAGCCTGCCCGCAGGCGTGAAGGCAAATCATGAGTACAGATACTCAGCTTGACGGCCGGGGCGGTCCCTGCCGGCTCGGGACACAGCCGCGAACCGTAACCCTCCGGTTCGCACGGACCGCGGCTCACGAGTTCCCCCGCGATGGGGACGGGGAGCAAACCGGGCGATGGTGTGCCGGCACCACGGCCGGCCGCTCGTGGTGCCACCACGGCCGGTCGCCGTCCTGGCAAGATGGCGACATGGAACGTGTGCTTGGAATCGGTGGTTACTTCATGCGGGCCGCCGACCCGGCGGCCCTGGGCGCGTGGTATCGCGATTGCTTGGGCCTGGACGCCGAGGAGAACGGCCTGTGGCGTCAGGGGGCCGGGATGACGGTGTTCGCGACATTCGAGTCCGAGACCGACTACTTCGGCTCCCGCGCCCAGCAGACCATGCTCAACTTCCGGGTCCGCGACCTGGATGCGATGCTCGCGCAATTGCGCGCCAAAGGAGCGGACGTCGCTCAAGAGACGCAGGACATGGAGGGTGTCGGTCGGTTCGGCTGGGTCACCGATCCTGAGGGCAACCGGGTCGAGCTGTGGCAGCCGGCCTGACCGCGCGTTCACGCAGGCGGTGACGCGCCATCGGCCTGGGGGCCCGGCCGGGCCCCCAGGCCTTCCTTCACTCGCTGCGCAGCACCTCGGCGATGGTCAGCCGGGCGGCTGACCGGGCCGGCAGCAGCGCACCGAGGTCGGCGATCAGCATTCCCGCCAGGCTGAGCGCGGCCAGCACCGGGGGCGACCAGATGTGCAACATGTAGCCGGGAAGTTCGACCCTGCTCGCCCTGAAGGAGAGCGGCACGATCAGCTGGTAGGCAAGGAAGCCGAGGGGCATGCCGAGCAGTCCGCCGACCAGGCCCACCCCGGCCATCGAGGTCACCATCATCGAGGCCACCTGACGTGGCGTCATCCCGATGGACGTGAGCACGCCCAGGTCGCGGCGGCGCTCGCGGGTGTTGAGCACCACGGTGTTGGGGCCGGGTGCTGGGCTGGGCCGTGGCGGTGCCGGTCTCGGACCGTCACGAGTCGGGCGGTCCGTCCCTGCGCGGGCCTTGGCGTAGGGATTGAATGGTTTCTAGCGTACGTGGCGACGGCACGCCTGCTGCTGGACGAGTTCTACGCGCCCTCGTGGATCTGCGCGGCCGCCAGCCCGGCTACGCCGTGTCCTTGGTCAAGGCAGCGGTCCGGATCCGCGGTCGCGAAACAGGCGGTGTTCGTGCGCCGCTTCTGGATCCGGCACCCGAAGACCTCGAACTTCTGGAGCAGCTCCTGAACCACGGGCTGCAGCTCGTGGCCGCCTGAGCTGTGTGCGCTGTGCCCGTAGGGCATGGAGCGCCGGTGCGCGGGACGGCCGGGGGCCCGAACGGGGCCCCCGGCCGACGGGTCGGGAGATTACGCGTGTGCGGCATGACGCGGACGACGGACTGGTGGTTCGGGGTGGGTCGGCGGCGAGCAGCCGAGTCAGGGTGCGGTGTGCGCGTTCGTCGAGCTCCGGGTCGGGTGAGGCACGGCGCTGAGGCCCGGCGCTTCGGGCAGCCGCACGCCTGCGCTGCCGACGCCGGGGATCAGCTGCAGCCGGTCGGCCGCGCTGTCGTACGCGACCGGGTCGCCCGGCCGCTGGAAGTGCACGGCGATCCTGCCGTCGGCTCGGTAGGTGTCGAGTCCGGCCCGGCAGTAGGCCACCATCGGCGCCGGCAGGGCGTCGAGCGGATACCAGTCCATCGCGTCGCACACGGCGGGTTCCCTGACCTGAGGCGTTCCTTGCCACCGCCGGACCTCGAAGAAGAGACCGATGCGGGCGCTCCCGCCGGGGCTGCGGTGGTGCACGCTGGCAACAGCGCACACGTCGGCGGGGGCGATGAGCACACCGGTCTCCTCCTCCGCCTCGCGGAGCAGCGCGGTGACGACGTCCTCGTGCGGTCCGTCCAGGTGACCCGACGGAAGATGCCAGAGTCCGGCGGCGTACACCGCTCCTGCCCTGCGGGACAGCAGCACCTCCGGCCCGCCGGCACTGTCGCGGCGCAGGATCAGGTGGACATCGAGCGGCTCGGTGTGCCGCTCCCCCGCGCTCACTTCTCGCCCTCGGGCAGGCCGTCCTGCTTCGTGCGGCTGGGTCGGCCCATGGGGGCACCAACACCGGGTGGGGACGACAGCAGCGGCACGAAAGTGAGCTGTTGCCGTTCGAATGCGGCGGGATCATGCACAGGAGTGAGCACAGGAATCATGGCGGCCTCCAGATGGGAGTGTGGGGTACTGGTGCTCCAAGAACGGCCCCACAGAGGGCTCGTAACGGGTGAGCCGGAACGCGATTGCCGGTGGGAGCAGCGACGAGCTGTGCCGATCACCGGGGCGGCCTCGGAAACCCCGTGACTCCGAACGAGTGGACTCGTAGGAACACGTACCGGACAGGGACCTCCACCCGAGGCCCGGATGGTGACGTTGCCACCTGAATCCCTGACCTGGAAGAAGCACCCCCCATGCGACGTACCCCCTCCCGGCGCCTGTTCACCGCAGCGCTCCTCGTGGCGTCCGTGCTCGCCCCGATGGCAGCGACTCCCGCCGCGGCCGTCCACGCCGCGAGCACCGACAGGTACGACAAGGAGGACTGCCCGCCGGGAGGTCTCGGTCCGGCGCTGACCGCCCGGCTGGACAAGGCCATCGAGGGCGTTCGCCGGCAGGCCGGCATCCCCGGTGTCGTCGTCGGACTGTGGATGCCGGGCAAGGGAAGCTACGTTCGCGCGACCGGTGTCGCCGACAAGGTCACCCGCAAGCCGATGACCACCGATCTGTTCACGCGGATCGGCAGCGAGACCAAGACCTTCACGGTCACCGCGCTGCTCAAGCTCGTCGACGACCATCGGATCGGGCTGGACGACCCGATCTCCGCCTACATCCACGGCGTGCCCAACGGTCACCGGATCACGCTGCGCCATCTCGCCGAGATGCGCAGCGGCCTGTTCCCGTACACCTCGGACCCGGACTTCATTCAGGCACTGGAGAGCGACCCCAGTCGCTCGTTCACCCCGCAGGAAGTGCTCGCGTACGGCTACAAGCACCCGAACACCTCCGCGCCGGGCACGACGTTCCAGTACTCCAACAGCAACTTCATCCTGCTCGGCCTGGTGATCGAGAAGGTCAGCGGCCAACGCCTCGTCGATTTCCTCCACCAGCGGGTGCTCCGCCCGGCCCACCTGCGCCACACTCTGCTCCCGAAGGGGGCCGAGTTCCCCGAGCCGCACGCGCGCGGTTACACCGATCAGACGCTGAGCGGCGAGGTCGAGGACTCCACGGACTGGAACCCCAGTTGGGGCTGGGCGGCCGGGGCGATGATCTCGGACCTGCACGACCTGCGTCGCTGGGCCGAAATCGTCGCCACCGGGACGCTGCTGAGCCCGCAGACCCAGCGAGAGCGGCTCAAGGTGCTGCCGACGGGCTTCCCCGGCACGAGCTACGGCCTGGGAATCTTCGACGCCAGCGGATGGATCGGGCACAACGGCTCCATTCCGGGCTACGAGAGCGTGACCGTCTATCTGCCCTCGAAGAAGGCCACCCTCGCGATCATGATCAACACGGACATCTTCTCCCAAGGCCAGGAGCCGTCCACGCTGCTCGCCCGGGCTATCACCGAGATCGTGACCCCGGACAACATCTACGACCGCCCGGTCCCCCCGCGCTAGTTGATCCGACCGCGGCGGTTCACCGGTTCCCGTAGCCAGAGGGCCGGGCCATTGTTCCTCACGAGCGGCATCGTCGATCAGGAGGGCCTCCGGCCGTCAGGGAAGCGCCGGCGGCTCAACTGTGGTTCCACGACGGCGGCGAGGAGCTGTTGTTGCTGGCCTTGGAGCCGAATAGGAGGAATCAGTGGCCGGTGCCCGGCGCCCGGCGCCCGCCGAACCGTTCGCGGTCCGGGCGTTCGGGTCCGCAGTCCTCCCACCGATGGCATGCTGCTCACCGCCCGCGCTACGAGCCGCGCCGATCGCGGCTGGCTCCACGAAGCCCTGGGCGAAGGCGCCTGACCGGGGGCGACTGAACCTCCCCCGGACCGATGACCGGAAGGATTGAGATGATCGCGGCCTGGTACGACGAACAGGGCCCCGCTGCGGACGTGTTGCACGTCGGCGAGGTGCCCGACCCCACCCCCGGTCCCGGGGAGGTCCGGGTCCGGGTAGCCGTGTCGTGTGTCAACCCAGGCGACACCAAGAAGCGGCGCGGCTGGCTCGGCTCGTCGATGCCGTACCCGAGGGTCATCCCGCACAGCGACGCTGCCGGCGTCATCGACGAAGTAGGCGACGGAGTCGCCGCCCGCCGTGTGGGCGAGCGGGTATGGGTCTACGGCGCCCAGTCCTACCGGGCCTTCGGCACCGCCGCCCAGTACACCGTCGTACCCGATCAGCAGGCCGTACGGCTCCCTGACCACCTCAGCGACGAACTGGGCGCGAGCCTCGGCATCCCGGGTGTCACCGCCCACCGCGCGGTGTTCGCGGATGGCCCGGTCGACGGCCGGCTGGTCCTCGTGCACGGTGTCCTCGGGGGCGTCGGCTCGCTGGCCGCCCAACTCGCCCGCTGGGGCGGCGCCACCATCATCGGCACCGTCCGGCGCAGCAGCGACCTGAACCACGTCGACGCGGCTGTGGTCTCCCACGCCGTCGCCCTGGACGCAGACGACCCGGCAGCGGCGATCCGCGCGTTCGCGCCGGGCGGCGTGCACCGCGTCGTCGAGGTGTCCCTGTCGGCCAACGCCGACCTGGACAACGCGGTCACCGCGCTCGACGGCGTCATCGCCGCGTACGGCACGCACGCCGACCGAGCCGAACTCCCTTTCTGGCCCTTGCTGTTCAACAACGTGACGGTGCGCCTGCTCGGCAGCGACGACTTTCCCGCAGCGGCAAAACGGCAGGCGGCCCGCGACCTCACCGCGGCGGCCGCGGTCGGCGCCCTCGGCGTTGATGTCGGAGAACGGTGGCCACTGGAGGACATCGCCAAGGCCCACGACCGGGTCGACGCGGGCGGGCGCGGCCGGGTGCTGGTCACCATCACGCGCTGACGAGAATCGGCCGCCCCAGCTGGACCCTGAGGAAGCGTGCAGCTCAAGAGCAGCCCGGCGGTGCGCCTGCGGTCCGGCCGTCGTCGACGAGCTGCACTCGGAACGGCCCACGGCGGGGGGCTACAGGAAGGCGTCCCGCCCCCAGGTCGGTCAGCAGGGCAGTCGGGTCGCTGTCGAGGCTCACCGTGCAGGGCTTGCCGTCGAGTTGTGCCTGGGCGAGGCCGCAGTCGAGCTCGAGTACGTCGCGCAGCCACGGGACCGCTGGGCGGGTGCGGCGCAGGTAGTCCGCGAACTCGAACGCCTCTTGCGAGGCGAAGAGGTGCGGTGGGCGGGCGCGCGTGTAGGCCTCGATGAGTTCGCGTACCCCGGCCTCGCCAAGGGTGAGAAGCAGCAGGCGCAGTGTGTAGCGGAGGGCGCCGGTCAAGGCGCTGCCACGGAACTCGGTGATGAGTTCGCGGAGCAGTCCGATCGCGGGATCCGCCGACAGTTGCCGTGCCAGCGGGGTGTCTGCCTCGCGCCCGATCGCCAGGCTACCGAGGGTGTGCTCCCACTCCTGCGGTGTCGGTGTGTCCTCGCAGTGGCCACCGGACTCGCCTGCGAGCCGCGGGGCGGGCAAAAGAGGCGGCAGCGCCAGGGAGTTGTCCGGCCACATCGAGCGCATCCGGTTCAGGAGCTCACGGACGGCCTGCGCGTCGAGCTCCGGTACGGCCGATGGAGTCACCTCGTACAGGACCGCTCGGAGCGACGGTAGGCGGGGCAGGACTCGTTCGGCGAGAGACATCAGGTCGTCGTCGGGGAGGCCGCAGTGGGCGTCAAGCCAGTAGCCGCGATGTGCGACGCCACCGGCGAGATGCACCTCCCACACTCGCTCCAGCGGCAGAGCGGCCAGCAGCTCATCCACGCTGCAACGGCCGTTTCGTTGGTTCGCGAGCACGTTGTGCAGATCGAGGAGCAGGCCGCAGCCGCTTCCTTCGACGACGCGGGAGATGAAATCGCCGTCCGGAAGCTCGTTCGGCCGTGGTTGGAGGTAGTTGGCGCCGATCTCCACCGCGAGCGGCACAGGAAGCGCATCTGCCATCGCCCGGATCGACCGGATGCTGTACTGGACACCGCTGGGCGTCTGGCAGGGCGGAAGCATGAAGCCGGTGTGGAAGCCCTGTTCACTGCCGCCGACCTGGTTGAACGCCAGGTGTTCGCTCACCCATGGCGTGGCGAGCTGCTCGGCGAGCTCCCCGAAGAGTGCGATGTGGCGGCGGTCGGGCAGTTGGCAACCCCCGACGGGGTTGCCAACTCCGTGCAGCAGCCGGGCGCCCGGTAGGTCCGCGAGCCGGCGCAGCGCCTCCTCGTCGGTCGACAGCACGCCGTCCGTCCGCTCCCGCCAGAAGGTCTGCGGTTCGATCTCGACGACGTCCAACAGGTCGGCGCACGCGTCGAGG
Source organism: Streptomyces sp. NPDC045021 (assembly GCF_056432645.1). Taxonomy (NCBI): domain Bacteria; kingdom Bacillati; phylum Actinomycetota; class Actinomycetes; order Kitasatosporales; family Streptomycetaceae; genus Streptomyces; species Streptomyces sp. NPDC045021. The sequence continues at coordinate 442,067 of NZ_JBWKIQ010000004.1, read as the reverse complement.
ATCCTGTCGAAACCGGGTACGTAGGTGAGTCCCACACCGAGCCGCCTCATGGCCTGTTAACCGCCGAAGGACACGTCGAGCCCCTGCCGTACCTGGCCGGCCGGGTTGACGACGAAGTCCGTGGCGATCTTGATGCGGAGGTCACGCCCCGAATGGCAGGTGGGACAACCCAGCTGCGTCATCACATCCTTGATCACACCTTGCATTTGATCGAGATTGTTCGCCACCGACAGCGGGACCGTGATGTTGACGGTCCGCCACGGGTCGGGCACCGGACCTGCGGATGTCTCGTTCGGCATGTCCAATCCTTCCGTTCCGGCCGCAGCCGGCTCCAACAGAGCTCATGCGGCTGCGCCCTCGCATGGCCATCATGCGACATGTCGTCACGCTCGGTGATGAGGCGCGCCTGGATGGGCGCGGAGAGTGGCCAATCACCCGGTCGCCTCGCAGTGTGGTGGGAGGGCGTGCGACATGCGAGCCCAACGGTCGAGTCCGTGTGCCGCTCGGCGAGCACGAATTCATGGCAGCCGGGTACGGCCCGGGAGGCGCGAATCCCATACCCGGCTAATCTGAAAGAGAGGCGCGCCAGCAGCAGTGGGCGCCTCGGCGAATGAAGCGAGGCCGCTCCCTCTGAGGAGTTGAGCGCAGCGGGCGCGGCTGTTGGCGAGGCCGAGGCCACAAGTGCCCCGGCGGGATCGGCCTGGGCGGGCCAATCCCAGTGGGAATCTCCAGGTGAGCCCATTGGCTCACGTCGGCTCACCTGGGCCAAATCGCGCAGGAGGGCCGAGACCAATGGCAACACCTCAGCTTGAGTTCGTCCACTGGACGTCCGCGGACCCCAATGGCGCCACCGGGGCTCTGGGCTCCGTGACACTCACCGGACCCATGGGCACCGCATTCTTCTTCAAGGACGACTACCCCGGCTTCGGATCGTCGCCCCCATTCACACCGCCGCTCCCCGCCACCGGCATGGTCGAAATCGTCGGCGCCACAAACCACGCATTCGAAGTCAAGTTCGGTACCCCGCTCAAGAATCCCGTCTTCTACCTCCGGTCACTCGGCTCCACTCTGACCTTTACCGAGAATCCGCCCGTGACCCGGGTCAGCGGTAGCGACACCTTCCGCGTCGAGGGCAACAAAGTCATCGGCAATCCGCACCAACCCCCCGCAGGGTCGACCGAGCTCAATGACTCCAACGGCGTCGTTCGCCTCACCGGGAGCTTCACCTCAATCAAGTTCACCCTGACCCCGACCCCAGGCACCACCGTTTCCAGCGACGGAGTCTTCCTCCAGATCGGAGGGACGACGGCACATCAGCTTGAGTTCATCCACTGGACGTCCGCGGACCCCAACGGCGCCACCGGGGCTCTGGGCTCCGTGACACTCACCGGACCCATGGGCACCGCATTCTTCTTCAAGGACGACTACCCCGGCTTCGGATCGTCGCCCCCATTCACACCGCCGCTCCCCGCCACCGGCATGGTCGAAATCGTCGGCGCCACAAACCACGCATTCGAAGTCAAGTTCGGTACCCCGCTCAAGAATCCCGTCTTCTACCTCCGGTCACTCGGCTCCACTCTGACCTTTACCGAGAATCCGCCCGTGACCCGGGTCAGCGGTAGCGACACCTTCCGCGTCGAGGGCAACAAAGTCATCGGCAATCCGCACCAACCCCCCGCAGGGTCGACCGAGCTCAATGACTCCAACGGCGTCGTTCGCCTCACCGGGAGCTTCACCTCGATCAAGTTCACCCTGACCCCGACCCCAGGCACCACCGTTTCCAGCGACGGAGTCTTCCTCCAGATCGGCGGGACGACGCAAGCCTTGGCCACATCGCAGTCTGCGGACGAGATGGCCACCGTCTGAGATCCACCTGGACGGAAAGGTCGCTCCAGGGGCTCCCGCCGCCGACGGCAGAGAGGGCTGGTCCGACGACGAGGCCAAGGCGAGAGACCCCCACTCGGACCTGACCCCAATGCAGCGGGTCAACGGCGCCGAGGTCACCTGTCGCTACCAGGTCGGAACCGTCGAGATCCACGTGGACACCTGCGCCTCGCTGCGCGGCCACCCGCTCAACCCGGCCCTACCACTGATCCAGCACGATGCCGGCGTCGGCGTGAGCACGCTGAACGACTTCGCCACCCGGATGGGCGCGATCGCGCCGCACCACGTGGTCCCGGTCGGCAAGGGCAACGTCGCGGCCGTGCGACTGAACGTGGGCGGCCCCGGTGAAGCGGCGCTGCTCGTCTCCGCCGAGACCCTGACGTCCCGAAAATGCCAATCCGTACACACATTCGATAGATACCCTCAGTGACTCCCGTTGCGCGCACTGGATAGTCGCCCGCAGTGCGGTCGCGGGGTGGCTGCGGCGGTCGTAGCGTCGACATATGAGCCGCTCAGCCGAGGGAACGGTGCGATGAAGCCGCTGTGGTCCGGAACGGTCAGCTTCGGGCTGGTGTCCATCCCGGTGCGTCTCGGGTCGACGGTGAGCAGCCACAAGATCCCGTTCCGACAGATGCACAAGGCCGACAACGGGCCGGTGCGGTACCGCAAGAAGTGCGAGCTGGACGACACGGTCCTGGAGCCGGACGAGATCGGCCGCGCCTACGAGACCCCCGACGGCACTCTCGTAGAGATCACCGACGACGAGCTCGCCGCCATGCCGCTGCCCACCGCCAAGACCATCGAGATCAGCGGCTTCCTGGACATGGCGGACGTTCCCATCGCCCAGTACAACAACCCCTACGTCCTGCAGCCCGGCCCCGGTGGCGACAAGCCCTACGTCCTGATGCGCCAGGCCCTGGCCCGGTCCGGGAAGGCCGCCGTGGGGAAGGTGGCACTGCACAACAAGGAACACTTGGTGCTGATCTACGCCCACGACGACGTCCTGATCGCCCACACCCTGCACTGGCCCGACGAGATGAAGTCCCCGGCCGAGGCAGCACCCACCGGCAAGGTCGAGCTCGCCGACAACGAGATCAAGGCCGCCATCGCCCTGATCGACGCACTCGGGGAAGCCGACCTGGACGCCTACGAGGACCGTTACACCGCCGCGGTGGCGGACCTGGTGCGGGCCAAGGTCGAAGGCGCCGAGGTCGCCCCCGCCGGGGTCACGGCGCCTGCGGCCGGGAAGGTCGTGGACCTGATGCAGGCACTGGAGGCCAGTCTCGCCCAGGCCAAGGAGAACCGCGGCGGAGAGGATGCCACGGTCCACGACATCGCCCCCGCGAAGAAGACCGCCAAGAAGACCGCGAAAAAGGCGCCGGCGAAGAAGACCGCCAGTCACGCCTCCACGTCCGACACTCACACCCGGACCAGCAGCACGCCCAAGGCCGTGGCCGGTGAGGAGAAGAAGTCGACCGCGAAGAAGGCAGCCAAGAAGGCTCCGGCGAAGAAGGCAAGCGCGCGCAAGCGCAGCGCCTGACACGAGGTCGTTGACGAGGGCTGACTGCTCAAAGGAGATCGTTCCCCGGAAAGCACGTTCCCGCGAGCTTCGCTGTGGTGATGTTGTCGCACACGTACTCGTACACGTCCAGGGAGTCCGCCGTGTCCAGAACGCCGCAGGAGATTTTCCAGAGCTACCTCTACGCGGGGACCATGACCCGGAATGCTGATGCTCTTGCCGAGAGCTTCACCGAGGACGGGGTCTTTGAGGCGCCGCTCATGTCTGTCGGCGCCGCCTTCCCCAGGCGATTGGTGGGCCGCGAGGAGATCCGTAGCGCCATGGCGGCGTACTACGAGCAACCGGTGAAGGACAGTCGCTCGCCGAACTTCGAGAAGTCCGGATACGTGCTGCACACCACCTCCGATCCCGATGTGTTCATCGCCGAGATCGACACGGTCTTCGACGGTGACGGACAGGACATGGCTGTCTCGCTCGTGCAGATCTTCCGCATCCGCGACGGGAAGATCGCCCGACTGCGTGACTACTTCGCGCCGGAGCTGGTGAGTTGAGGCCGTCACCATTGCCGGCCGGGAAGCCGCAGTGGAACGTATCGCCGCACCCGTCAGCAGCGGCACGCGGCACCCTCCCGGGCTGACAACATCGCTGGACGAACAGATCGATTGGTGCTGAGCGTTGCACACGGTGAGCCGGCGCTTGAGTTGGCGCACCTGGGTGTCGGGTTGGCGGGCAAGGTAGCGACCAGGGCTGGGTGGTAGCCGCGCAGTTCCTGCGGGCCGGAACACCGCCGGTCTACGCCGGGTTCGGCTCCCTGGTCGTCGGGGACGCCGAGCGACTGGGCGCCGTCGTCAGCGCCGCCCTGCGGAGCGCCGTCGCACCCAGCCTGCGCAGCGCGGGCCCGGTCGCCCGCCTGTGGCCCACCACCCAGACCGGCGCGACGCTCCTGCTGCTCGCCACCTCCGTTCTGCTCGGACTCGTCCTCAGCGCCCTGCAGAACCAGCTGTACCGCATCCTGGAGGGTTATCTGCTCTGGCCGGGAGCCGCCTACGAACATGGCTGTGCCCGCCGCCGCCAGGACAAGTGGAACCTGCAGGACCGACTCAAGCTGATGCGGCTGGAACGCCGTGAACAGCAGCACGAAGGTGCGCTGCCCGCCATCGCCACGGCAGACCTCGCGCTGTTGCGCGCCAATTCCCGCATTACGCGTGCCGCGCACAAGGACCGCCGCCGCAGCGCCGTCCAACGGGCGCTGCTGCGCGAGAACCTGGCCCGCTGTCCGATCGACGACGGACAGATCGCACCCACCCGGCTCGGCAACGCCATCCGCCGTTTCGAGGAATACGGCTGCGACCGGTTCCGCCTCGACACCCAGGTGCTGTGGAACGAGCTCACGGGCACCGCCCCCGAGCAGGTTCGCCGGCAGGCCGACCTCGCCCGCACCAACGCCAACTTCTTCATAGCGCTGCTGTCCGGCCACGCGGTGGTCGCCGCCGCCGCGGCCTCGGCTCTCGGTGCGACCCGCGCCGACGCTCCGCTGCTCCTGGTCACCGTCGTCGCGCTCGGTTGCCTGATCCCGCTGTGGTACCGCTCCACCGTGGTCGCCGTCGACGAATGAGCAGCAGCCGTACGGGCTCTGGTCAACGTCGGACGCAAACCGCTCGCGGAATCACTCGGGCTGGCGCTGCCTCCCGATCTTGAGTCGGAGCGAACCATGTGGGCGCTGGTCACCAAGCTCTCCCGGCTGCCGTACAACGAACGCAGGACGGCCCTGGACCCCTACCGAATTGGCGCAGCCCCCGGCGCATGACCGGCATCCCGCAGCCATGAGGTAGCGGTCCGCTGTCCTTGGGCCCGTCGAGCTGAGATGAGGCAGCTCTGACAAGATGACGCAATGTTCGATTTTGGCATCGCAGGCTACCAACCGTTGTGGTTGAACCGCCGCAGTGACGTCGTGCGGGAGCACGCGCATCGCCTGCGGGGTCTTGCCGGCCGGCCTCTGACGAGAGTCTGGATGGTCTGGGACCGTCAGGACGACGAATGGTTCTGTGACTGCCCCATCCTGTTCGACTTCGAGGGCGAGCAGGTCGAGATCAATCATCAGAAGTTCGACGATCTCTCCCTCACGTGGAACACGATCGACCCCATTGACCAGGTCCGGTGGCCCGACTTCGACCTGGAGTGGCGTCCCGAGCCTCTTCCCGGACTGCAGGCTCTGCGGGGCCTGGCCCTCGAAGGGGTCGAGCTGCTCGAGTGGACAGGCAAGGACATGGCTCAGGGAAGCGTCGACGTCAGCTTCGTTTTCGAGACGAGTCGGGTGACCGTCTTCAATGCTCTCGACGAGAACGGGCTGAGCTTCGACCCGCCTGATCGGCAGCAGCGCGTCTGGGTTGTCGGGTAGCGGGGACACAGCGATGTGCCCCCGCTACCCGACGGCTTGCCCCAGTGCACCGAGTGGGGACCCGCGCTCCGTGGGCTCAGCAGGCCGTCAGCCGTTGATGAGCGGCAGTCGTTCTGGTCAGCCCAGTTGCCGCAACGACATGAGTAGGTGCCGGTGGTCTTCGTACGTCGTGTCGTTCGCGTCCGGTAGGCCGCTGAGCAGGGCGCGTTGGCCGGGGCCCAAGAGTTCGAAGCGCACCTGAGAGGCGCGGAAGGAGTTGAGGGCGTCCAGCAGGTACACGGGATTGAAGCCAATCGTCATTTCCTCGGCGCCGGTCAAGGTTGCCGGGAGCTGCTGTGAAGCGATGTCGTCCTCGTACCCTGCCTGGAGAAGGACCGTTCCCGCGGTGGAGAAGTGCAGCCTGATCGGGCTGTTCGGCTCCGCGACGACCGCGACGCGGCGTACGGCGTCGGCGAGCGCCTCGCGTTGTGCGGCTGCGATGGCCGGGTTGTCCAGCGTGAACAGTTTGTCGTAACGCGGAAGTCTCCCTCCCAGCAGACGCAGCGTCGTACGCATCCCCGCTCCTTCAAACGCGATCAGGCCGCCACCTGAGGTGCCCGAGTCGCTCAGCCCCATGCGGACCAGCCCGGACTTCGCCAGTGAGCGGGAGATCTCGATCAGCCGGCGCCCTGGGACCACCACCTCAACGACCTCGGGACCTGTCCCGTCCGGCTTCCATGGCAGGACACGCACGGCATACCGGTACCGGTCCGAGGCGGCGAGCGTCATCGTCTCGCCATCCAGCCGGAGCTGGATCCCCGTGAGCACCGGAAGTGAATCATCACGCCCTGCGGTGATGGCTACCTGCCCGACCGCCGCCGCGAACTCTGCCGCGTCCACCATCCCGCAGGAAGACGGGAGTTCGGGCAAGGGCGGGTACTCCTCGCGGGGCAGCGTGGACAGCCCGAAGCGCGTACCGCCGCCTTCCATCGTGAAGCGTGAGCCCTCCAGGGTGCACGTCACCATCGCCTCGGGCAGCACCTTGCAGATGTCGAGCAGTCTGCGGCCCAGCACGAGCACCTGCCCGGGTCCCACCGTCGCTGCCGGCACCTCGATGTTCGCGGACGCCTCGTAGTCGAAGCCCGAGATACGAAGCCGCCCGTCCTCGGCAGTGAGCAACAACCCGCCGAGGACGGGCACCGGCGATCGCGCGGGCAGCGACCGGGCCGCCCAGGTCACAGCCTCCACGAGAGCGCTTCGCTCGATCCGAAACTCCATCCGCACATCCCCATCCCGTCAGACCAATCGGTCCGCGCAGGCTATGCGCCACCACTGACAACGGGCTCCGAACCCCGTCATCGTGCCGGGTCCGGCAACACGCTTACGGGCCCGTACCGATCCACCGTGACCCGCGAGAAGGCCCGCGACGGGTTCGGCTTCGACTCCCACCGGTTCGACACCGGTGACCTGCGTGAGGTCCTTGCCGCGGCTCACGTCCGATGAACGGGGGACCCGCGCAGATCACACGATGGGTGTCCATTCCCGAACAGAGCGGATCTTCACGCCAGAAGTTCGGTAGTACGGGTCGTCCGCCAAAATCGCGTCCAACGTCTCGCGGTCGACGGTGAACACCAGAAGCGCCCCGCTGGCGTCAGCCCACGGGCCGGCGGCGAGCAGCTGCCCACCTGCTTGGAGGCGCGCGAGGACTTCACGATGCGCGGGACGTGCCGCGAGGCGTTGGGAGTTGGGCTCGGTGGTGAAGTCAAGTTCGACGGCCAGCATCACAGCTCCCTGTCTCGGATCGGTCGGCCGAAGACAACCTTGCTCCCGGAGGCAGGTCTGTACCACCTGATACGCGGAAGGTGGAGTGCGTCGATGACCTGGGAGGATCTGCGGTCAGTGCCACTGCTGGCCACGTTGCCGCAGGCGCGGCTGACGCAGATGTGGGACCGTTCCGTGCCTCACCGTCACCGCGCCGGTGACGTACTGCGCACAGCCGGAGACTCCGCCACGCACCTGCTGCTGGTACTGCGCGGCCGAGTCACAGCGCACGGGACGACCTCAACCGGGCAGCCGTATGGCACTCCGGTAGCCAGACGCATCACAAAGCGGTCAGAGCCCCCACAGGCCCTTGGCCAGGGTGGTGAGCCCGCCGGCCAGCGCAAGCACCAGGACGAGCAGGCGGGCCCGGTTCTCCGGCACCCGCTCCGCAAGCGTCTTCCCGATCAGAGCGCCTGCCGCCATGGCTGCAACGGCCAGTAGCCAGACCGTTGTGCTGAGACGGGGAGCGCCGTTCGCGGTCACGGAGAAGACGTTCACCACCACGCCGTAGAACTGCGCATTCGGCACGAACTCCCGCACCGTCCAGCCCGCGTTCACGGCATAGAGGGACACCGGTGGACCGCCCACGCCGGCCGCGGAGTTCATGAATCCGCCCACGGCGCCGGCGGCCAGAGCGCCTTTGGTCCCGCGCAGGAGGGGCGCCCGAGCACCGTGCATCACCAGCAGCACTGTGGCGCTCACCAATACCCCCACGCCGGCCAGTAGCACCGGTGCAGGCAGCCGGGCGGCTATCCAGGTTCCGACCGGTACCGTGATCGCTGCCGCTGCGACCAAGGGCAGCATCGCGGCCAGACGCACTCTGCGCCAACCCCCGGCAAGCCCGACCACGCTGATGACACCGGCCAGGCAGTTGGCCAGAACCACACCCTCGGCCGGGCCAAGGATCAGCACCAGCGCGGGAACAGATACGAGCGCGAACCCCATACCCGTCACCCATTGCACCGACGCACCCAACACGATGACACCGCCGAGCAGTAGTTCGGCTGTCCAACTGCTCATCAACCGCGGCTCCTTACGGGTCTCATGAGTGACCCGCCACAGCCTCCACCCAAGGACAGAAATGATCAATGGCCCAATATCACGGTGGGGAAGCCGCCTGCCGGGATGAGATGGCACCCGGACTCAGGCGTCGTTCCTGAGGTGGTCGCGTTGGATCTGGCAAGCGAGGGCGCGACGCACGGAGGCTGATGCGGTGGCGGCGACCTTCGCGGGGATGTCGAGGCCGCGGCTGATCTCGTCGTACGCCTTCCGGTAACTGCCAGGCATCTCTGCCTGGTGCCGCGTCAGGTCCTCTTCGACGAGGCGGCGCAGTTCGTCGACGTTCTGGGGTGTGAAACGCTTCTTCCCCCGGGCGATGGCGTTGACGTAGCGCGCACTGCGGGCGGGGTCGAAGGTCTCGGAGATCTCCTCGGCGAGGCCCCACAGGCGTCCTTCGAGCCACGGTGTGTCGAACTGGTCGAGGGAGAGCCTCGTCGGGGGCAGTGGGTCGCCCATCTTGTACTTCGCCACCTGCTTGGACACAGCGGGCTGACTCATGTCGGTGAGCTGAGCAATCCTGTCCTGGGTCCAGCCGAAGCCTACAAAGATCTTGATCATTTCAGCGCGTAGTTTCCGCATCTCCTCGCCCGCGCGGATGACCTCGTTCATGCCGGCGAGCAGCCGCTCGGCCTGTGCTTCGGTCAGCGTCTCGGGGATCTGGTGCGTGTTCTCTTCGACCGCCATGACCCGGTTATATACCCTGCGCACTCCACCATCATAACCGGGTTGTATAACTCGGTTATGACTGTCAGGATCAGCGGCATGCCTACCTTCTCCGCACCTGACGGAACCCGGCTCTCCTACCGCGTACAGGGAGACGGCGACCCGCTGCTCTGCATCCCGGGCGGTCCCACCGACTCTCGCTACCTCGGCGACCTCGGCGGCCTGTCCCGGCACCGCCGGCTGATCACCTTGGACCTGCGCGGCACCGGTCGGTCGGCCACGCCCCAGAACCCCTCCTCCTACCGCTGCGACCGCCTCGTCGACGACGTCGAGGCGCTGCGCGAACACCTCGGACTGTCCAGGACGGCGGATCTGCTCGGCCACTCCGCAGGCGCGAACATCGCGACGCAGTACGTGGCCCGATACCCCAAGAACGTCAGCAAACTCGCCCTGATCGGCCCTGGCACCCGAGCCGTCGGTGTGGAAATCAGCGGGGAGACGCGCCGCGAGGTCGCAAAGCGGCGGAAGAACGAGCCGTGGTTCCCGGTGGCGTTCGCCGCGTTGGAAGCGATCACCGAAGGTACCGGCAGCAACTGGGAGGCCATCGCTCCCTTCTTCTGCGGCCGGTGGGATGCTGCGGCGCAGAAGCACTGTGCGGCCGGTCGGCCGACCAACATGGACGCTGTCGCCGGCTTCGCGGCCGAGGGCGCCTTCAGCCCGGAGACCACTCGTGCGGCACTCGCCGCCTGCGAGACCCCCGTCCTGGTGCTCAGCGGTGAGTTCGACTTGAACAGTCCCCCTCAACCGGTGGCCGAATTCGCGGCGCTGTTCCCCGATGCCACCCTCGTGGTGCAGCCGGGGGCCGGCCACTACCCCTGGCTCGACGACGCCGACCAGTTCGTGGCAGCCACTGCGGCGTTCCTGAAATAAAGACCTCGCCGACCGTCGGCCGAACATGGTCGATCCGCAGGTGGGGATTCCAGCAGCGAGCGGAAGGCCGACCCGACACCACCATCGGCTTGCATCGCGCCCGAGTCTGTTGCTGCTCACAGGGGCTGTCAAGGCATCAATCACCAGTCCGTCAATGGCTCCCCTTCTGCTGTCCGATGTCGCCGGCCGAAAGCTCGCGGGCGTTCCCGGGATGAAAGCCCTTGCTTTCTACCTTCGAGAAGTGAACACAGGTAGGCGTCTTGACACCCCGGAAAGAACGCTGGCTTCATATGTTGCAGCACGTAGCGGACTGAACGAGTCCGGGTGTCCAACATGCCGATCGCTCTGCTCTCGGCAGTCGCGTCGAGTCGCGGCGCGCCCCACCCCTCGCCACCTTCACCGCGAAAGGAGCAGCCGACGCCACATGTGGGAGCGCTCCCGCAACTGTTGAGTGGACCGTCCACCGTCCGGGTGCGGCAGCAGACCGTACTCGGCGACCGAAAGGAATTCCGTGCCCAGATTCTTAGCGCGGCCACGCCACGTAACCGGGACGGTTGCGAGCCTCCTGGCCACCCTGCTGATGTGCACGCTGTCACTGGCCCTCGCACCGTCGGCGTCCGCCAACACCACCATCTGCGACAAGACCGGCAGCATGGCGGTTTCGGGCGGCAGGTACATCGTCCAGAACAACGAGTGGGGTGACTCCATCCCGCAGTGCATCGACGTGTCGGACGACGGTTTCAAGGTCACCACGGGCTGGCACAACGTGGGCACCAACGGCGCGCCGGCGGCCTACCCATCGATCTACGCCGGCTGTCACTACGGCAACTGCTCCTCCGGCAACGGCCTGCCACTGCAGGTGTCGTCCTTCGCCAATCCGCAGTCCAGCGTCGACTTCACCACCGCTGACGGGCAGTGGGACGCCGCCTACGACCTCTGGTTCGACACCAACCCCAATCCGACGGGCCAGAACAACGGCGCGGAGATCATGATCTGGGCCAACCACTCCGGTCCGCCGTCGCCCGCCGGCTCCAAGGTGGGCACCGTCTGGCTCGAGGGCGCCAACTGGGATGTATGGAAGGGCCGGTTCGGCGACAACGGCAGCATCGGCTGGAACGTCGTGTCCTACGTCCGCCAGCAGCCCACCAACGCGATCTCGGTGAGCATCAAGGACTTCACCAATGACTCGACCGCCCGCGGCTACATGTCGCCCGCGTGGTACATGACCAGCGTGCAGTTCGGCTTCGAGCCGTGGGTCGGAGGCCCGGGACTGGCCGTGAACTCCTTCTCCTACACCTCCGACGGCTCGGGCGGCGGTGGTGGTGGCGGAACACCGGGAACCATCAAAGGACTGGGCAGCGGGCGTTGCCTGGATCTCAAGGAGTGGGGCACCGCTGACGGCACCCCCGTCCAACTGTGGGACTGCGGCACCGGATGGAACCAGAAGTGGACCCAGGCCAACGGCACCCTCACGAACCCGCAGTCGGGCAAGTGCCTCGACGTGTCCGGTGGTTCCACGGCGAACGGCGCCCGGGTCCAACTCTGGTCGTGCAACGCCAGCGGCGCCCAGAAGTGGCAGATCAACGGCAACGGCACGATCACGAACCCGCAGTCCGGCAAGTGCCTGGACGCCGCCGGCTCGGCCAACGGCGCCCTGCTGCAGATCTGGGACTGCAACGGCAGCGGTACACAGCCCAACCAGGTGTGGTCGCTGAAGTAGCGCCCCGGTCCGGCACCGCGAACCGCGGTGCCGGACCCTCCCTACGGGCGCGCCATCGTGAGACGGGAGGACAGAGACGGAGGACACTCGTCACAGCCGTGGAGCAACCGTGGAGCGCGTGGAGCAGCCGGATCAGGCCGGGCGGGTCAGAAGAGGAGCTCCCCCGCCGGGTAGCCGTAACCGACCCGCGAGCGAGGTCCGTAGTAGCCCGCACCGTCGCCCTGGTAGGCCCAGAGGTCGCCTGCACTGTCCCTGCCGACCAGATCCGCTCGGCCGTCACCGTTGAGGTCGCCGGGCGCGGTGAGGGCGGTGTAGATGTCCCAGCCGTTGCCGATCTTCGTACGGGCGAGGTAGCTCCCTGCCCCGTTCCCCCGGTACAGCCACAGATCGCCCGCGGCGTTCCGGCCGATCAGATCGGCCTTGCCGTCACCGGTGAAGTCACCCGGAGCCAGGAGCATGTTCATCGACTGCCAGCCGGTGCCGGTCTGGACCCGGGTGGCTCCCGAGTAACTGCCGGTGGCCGGGTCGGCCGGGTAGCGCCACAGTGCGCCATTGAGGTCGACGGCGGCCAGGGCTGCGCCGTCCCGGGCGACGAGGCGCCGCAGTTCCTCGCCGTCGCGTATATGAGTCGCGTATATGAGAGACCTCGAGCCCCCGAACGTGACAACCGGGAATAGTGATCTGCACCACAGTCGATCGAAAGGGACCGTTACGCACCTGAGTTGACCAGGGAGCGGCATCGTCTACTTCGTCATACCTGCCGGTGTGGCCAAGGCTCTGCGCGCGAAAAAGTGCCTTCTGAGCTGAGACGAATCAACTTGTCGAAGGATTCTGTCCGTTCCAGCGGAAGGCACTTCTGCGGACCGAATGTCGGTTCGGGCCCCATCGGTTCGCGCCCCCCAGCGCGGGATTGGGACGTGCGGTTCGCACATGGAGTACCGGTCGTACTCAGTGCCGCCGATGGGGCGTTCAGTCGCGGTAGGTGGCGGTCGCCATCTGCACGAACGAGCGGATCAGCGGATTCGTGTCACCCGCGTTCCATGCCGCCACCACGCGGCTCGGCGGCATGTCGATCAGCGGCACCACGGTGAGCCCCTGTGCCGGCTCGTGGTCCAGGAGAGTCATGCCGACGGTGCCGTTCCAGAGAACGGTCTGCTGGCATTCCTGGACGGCGCGCACCACCGGACCCTCGCGAGGTTCGCCGCCGTTCCAGTACGACTGCCAGAGGGGGTCGGTGCCCTCCGGGAACAGGAACCAGCGGCGGTCGGCAAGGTCGGCCAGCTTCAGGTGGTCGCGGCGGGCCAGCGGATCGTCGGCGCGCAGCAGTGCCCCCACCGGGTCGGAGCGCAGCTCGTGCACGGTCAGTCCGGTCTCGTCGAACGGGGCGCGAGTCAGGGCGACATCGACCAGTCCGGCGTGCAACCCGCACGTGGGATCGGTCAAGTCGGTCTCGCGGATCCGGACCTCGACGCGCGGGTGCCGCCGACGGTGCGCGCCGGCCAGCCGGATGACGCCCGGGTCGGTACTGTCACCCAGGATGCCCACGGTGATGGTCGCGGTGCCTGCCGCCGCGGCCACGCGTACGCGGACCCGGTCGGCCTGGTCGAGCAGGGCGCGCGCCTCCTTGAGCAGCACAGCCCCTACCGGGGTGAGCGTGACACCGGCGGACGATCGGTCGAACAGCGCCGCGCCGACCTCGGTCTCCAGCTGCTTGATGGCGCGGCTCAGTGGCGGCTGACTCATGTGCAGTCTGGCGGCGGCCCGGCCGAAGTGGAGTTCCTCGGCGACCGCCACGAAGTAGCGCAGCGTGCGTAGCTCCATGGCCCAAACGATACCCGTTCGGTATCGACGTCACAGAACGAGTCTTGGACAGTCGCACTGCCCTGGCAGTGGAATCGAAGCATGACAGACGATTCGAAGGCCGGTGAGCCGACTGCCGACCCTGCCGTAGCTCCCACTTCTGAACGTCCCCGTGCCCTTCGTCAGCTCGCTTGGTGACGACGTGCAGCACACCTTCAACTGGTAACCGTGGATGGGATTCGTGAACGTCGCATATTGGATCGTTGCCGGCCTGCTTGCTCTCTTCTACCTCTATGGGGGCGGGGTGAAGGTGGTCCGGAGCCGTGAGCAGCTCCGACCGATGATGGCCTGGGTGGACAGCACTCCGATGCCGGCCGTCAGGGCCATCGGGGTGATCGAAGTGCTCGGCGCGATCGGGCTGATCCTCCCGCCGCTGACCGGCATTGCGCCCTGGCTGGCACTGGCTGCGGCCGTCGGGTTCGTGGTCCTGCAGATAGGCGCGACCAGGGTTCACCTGAGGCGCGGAGACCGCCGAATCGCCCTCAACATCACCCTCATTCTCGTTGCGGCCGTGACCATCTGGCTGGCGACGACGTGGCTCTGACCCTCGGCAAGGATCACGCTGACAGCCGGCACAGTGCACTCGAAGATGATCGTGTCACCCTGAACGTGGTCGTCGAGGTGTATCCGATCATGCTCCGGGGTGTCTCGGCCGTGATGATTGCTTCGAAGAGCAGGGGCACATGCTCCGCTGAATCACCGCAGCCGCACTGCAAAGATGCCCAGTCGGGACGTCTCAGTTCAGCGCGTACCAGCTCACTGACACCCACTTGCGGTCCCCTCCACCAGCACCGCCCGACAGCATCTCCCCTGCTCAGGCAGAGTGACCAAGCATCCTTCGGCTGCCGCTCGCGCGCTACCAGCTGCTTCACGAGATCGCGGTCAGGTCCGACGTCTCCGAAGCGTGCACAGCAACTCGGGGAACGGCCCAGCCTCTGCTCCGGGCTCGGCGCCGGATTGAACGGCGTCATCCATTCGGGCGGCCACTGTTTGCGGTCCGCCATCGGATCGGCTGGGCTGTGAATCCGATCGAACCCGGCCAATCGAACCCACCCAACCGGTGAAGACGAGGGTCACAGTCATGTTGCGTGGCTTCAAGAACTTCCTGATGCGCGGTGACGTCATCGTTGTGGCCATTGGGCTGATCGTGGCCCTGGCCTTCAGCACACTGATCACGGCGTTCACCGACAGCGTCGTCAACCCGATCATCGCCAGGGCGCAGGGCGACAACTCCGCCGGGCTGGGCTGGCAGCTCGGTAGGCCCGGCAACAGCGCGACGTTCCTGAACATCGGTGCATTCATCTCCGCCCTGATCTACTTCGCCATCTTCATGGCGGTGGTCTACTTCCTGATCGTCGTCCCGTACAAGCGCACCCAGGCCCGCCGAGGTCTGACTGTCTTCGGCGATCCCCAGCCGGCCAAGACGTGTACAGAATGCCTCGCGGACGACCTCCCCCTGGCAGCCTCCAAGTGCCGGTACTGCTGCTCCGACCAGGCGTCCGGGGCCACGGCACAACCATGACCAGTTGCCGTGGACAGGCGCGTCAGCGGCAACCGACACCACCGCGGCCACCCACCCCGCCGTGACATTCCGCCTCGCACGCTGTGGCGGTTCTCTTCGGGGTCGAATGAGCCGGCACGGCCCGTTTGCAACGGCGGGCGCAGTCAGCCTGAGCTGTCTGTTTGCATGCGCGGCGACTTCGTGTCGACGTTGCCTGAGGTTTCTGGGCCACTGGTGGCGCGAGCACGCTCCGGGACCTCAGCGGGCCCCACCACCTGAGCGACTCCGCCCGAGCGATTCCGCGCAGCGGAAGCCGATGTTACCGGTGGAGGAGTCGGGCGTGTTGGCCATCCGTGCCGAGACGCGGTAGCGGCGGCAGTAGGAGGCGTGGCAGAGGTAGGACCCGCCGCGCAGAGCCCGGGCGGTGCCGGCAGGCGGTCCGGTGGAGTCCTGGTGGGGTCCTGAGGTGTGCGGGGCGCGGAGGAACCAGTCGGCGGTCCACTCCCATACATTGCCGGTCGTGTTGTACAGGCCGTAACCGTTGGGCTCGAAGGCGTCCACCGGGCAGGTGCCCAGGTACCCGTCTTCGCGGGTGTTGTGCTGGGGGAAGGTGCCGTTCCAGACGTTCATCCGGTGTCGGCCGCCCGGTCGCAGGTCCCCGCCCCAGGGGAAGGGCTGCTGTTCCAGACCGCCGCGGGAGGCGTACTCCCACTGTGCTTCGCCGGGCAGGTGCCCACCGGCCCAGGCGCAGTAAGCCGTGGCGTCGTTCCAGGACACGTGCACGACGGGGTGGTCCTCGCGCCCGGTCAGGTCGGATTGCGGGCCTTCGGGGTGTCGCCATTGGGCGTCGGGGACCTCGCGCCACCAGGGGGCGGCGGCGACGCCACGGGTGGGCGGAAAGTCGTCGGGGAGCAGTCCGGCGAACACGAAGGACGCCGCGTGGCGTTCGGCGTCGGTGACGTGGCCGGTGGCCTGGACGAAGGCACGGAACCGGGCGTTGGTGACGCAGTGAGCATCGATGGCGAAGGCGCTGATGTCGACCCGGCGTACGGGCCCTTCGCCGTCGTCGGGGTAGGCCCAGGCGTCGTCGCTGCCCATGCGGAAGGAACCGGCTTCCAGGTGAACGGGCGCTTCAAGGGCGGGTACCGCCGCGGGGGTGGCCGGGGCCGGCGTCGGGGAGGCCGGGAACTCCAGGGGCTGTGGCGGCCCCGCCGGTTGGGCGGGCCGGGCAGGCGCACAGCAGGCAGGCCGGTCGTCGTTCATCCTTGTGGGCGGCTTTCTCGCGCTTGTGTCGGCTCGCGGCACTGCGGGGTGAAGTTGCCGGGCTCAGTGGTGCATGGATTATCTGCCGGTGCCGGCCAGGAACGGAGAATGCCGGGCTGGTGGGCGTGGCGCGCCGCGAGCGACGGGGCCGGTTGTGCCGTGGTTCAGGCGTAGCGCCGGATGATCCATTCGGCGCCGCGGTTCGCGACGGCGCATCGGCGCTCGGTACGCGAGCTGTGCCTGTGCGCTGCCTGGGCGCTCTTGTGGGCGGCGGTGTCCAGTTCCCGGGTCCTCCTCTCCAGGTCGAGCAGTACCCAGGGGTCCGGGCGTGGGGTCGCGGTCAGGCGCTCGTATGCCGCCTCTACCGCGGCGAGTGCGGTGCGCAGGTCCGGTACGGCTGCCTCTGCGGGCATGGATGTCGCCATGTCTCCTCCTGCGTTCGCGGGTCCTTGGCACGTCCACCATCGCACCGGCGGGGTGCTGACGGGTTCACCCGGCGCGGGTGAAGGGTTGTCTCAGTCGGGTAGCCGGCGCATCTCCAGCACGTGGAGGCCTACTGCCTGGAAGCGCAGCAGCAGCCCGTACAGGTGGGCTTCGTCGGTGACAGGTCCCAGGAAGAGGTCCTGGTCGGGGACCGGGACGTGGTCGAGCTCGGGGAAGGTCTCGGCAAGGTCGTCCGAAACGACGCCGGCGATATGGAATTCGTAGCGCACGCGTGCCTCCTCGTGGGTGTGGCAGTCGATGCTCGTCCCACCATGGTCGGCGCCCGCGGGCCGGGCGGCTTCCCCCAGTTCGGGGGAGACCCGGCGACCGGTCATCGGATCCCCGCCCATTGGGGTGGGGAGGATGTCACAGCAGACCGAGGTCCTGTGCGCGGTGGACCGCTTCGCTGCGACGGGTGACGCCCAGCTTCCGGAAGGCGCTCTTGAGGTGTGTCTTGACCGTGTTGACCGACACGTACAGCTCGGCTGCGATCTCCTCGGTCGAGAGCATGTGGGCGGCCTGATGCAGAACGTCCCGCTCGCGTTCGGTCAAGCCCTCGACCACTGAGGGAAGTTGGGCGACGGTGTCAGTGCGGTGGTGGCTGAGAAGCTGGGCCGGAAGCCAGCTGTGTGCCTGCGCCAGGCGCGGGTCCTCACGCAGCAGCAGGTGCACGCCGGGTCCGCTCTCGACGAACAGGCGGCGTAGCTTCTCGGGCCGGGCCAGAGCGAGTGCCTGGACCAGCAGGGCGTGCGCCTCCTGGAGGTCGTCTCGTTGCATCGCGGCCTGAACGCGCAGCAGGCAGGCCTGTACTCGGCTGGGAGCGGTAGCCGGTTCCGGGGTGGGGAGATGGGTGAGTTCCCGCATCGCGCTGTCGTCACGGCCTGCCGCCAGCAGGACGCGGGCCAGAGCCACGGTGTGTTGGGGGCGATCGCAGGCAACACGACCCAGGGCGGCCAGGGCCGCGCCGGTCTGCCCTTGTGCCAGGTGTACGGCGGATGCGGCGATGGCGAGCTCGTCCATCGCCCACGTCGGCACGCTGTCGGCAGGCAGGCTCTCGTACGCCCGGTTCAGGACGGCACGTGCCCTGGACCAGTGACCCGCCGCGGCGGCGAGCCTGGCACCGATCACCGCCGCCTCGACCAACGCGACATCCTCCAGGTCCGCCTTGGTGGTGGTGAGGGCAAGATCGAGATGGGCCTGGGCGTCGGCCAGTTCGTCGTGTTCAGCTGCTGCGCCCGCCAGGACGAGGCGTCCCAGTGCGGCGCCTTCCTGGGGTGCCGGGTCCGAACCTTCGGCGATGTCGAGGGCGTTGTGCGCGTGGGTCTGGGCCTGGCCCAGTCTCCCCTGCAACAGTTCGACCAGGGCCAATGACCCCAGAGCCTCATGATGCGGGTGTTCGGTGCCCGGTTGCCCACAGGCGTCGATGGCCGCGGTCAAGGTGGCCGTTGCGTTGTCGAGCTCTCCCGCGTCGAGTGCGGCCGAGCCGAGGCTGGCGAGCACGGTCGCCGCCAGCTCCGGGTGTTCCAGACGCAGGGGCTGCGGGATCTCGCGCAGCAGCCGGTGGGTGTCCGCTGCCGCCTCTCGGACGGCTTCGTAGGGGCCGGACATGCGTGCGGACAGCACAGCCAGGAAGGACGCGCAGAGCTTGGCAGCCACACCTTGACTCCCGGGCTGTTCCTCGGCAGTCCGCAGCGCGGCGGCGCAGCCCTGGGGGTCGTGCTGAGCCAGGCGCAGCGTGGCGCTCACCAGGGCGGGTTCCGCGCCCACCAGATCCTGCGGCATGGCGGACAGCAAGCGGGTGAGCCGGTCGGTGTCGGGGCCTGCCAGGAGACGGGGAATCGCCAGGGTGCCCACCAGATGATGCGCGGCGAAAGTCCAGTCGGCGGCGGCCGCGGCTTCGGCGACGGCTTCGGTCGACTGCCCGTTGGCGGCCAGCCATCGCGCGGCGCGTTGCCGCAGGCGGGGTTCCAGATCGGGATGGAGGTGGCGCAGTCTGGCCCGCAGTACCTCGGCGAACAGCGGGTGCATGCGGTACCAGGCCGTGTTGTCCACCGGCGCCACGAAGGCGTTGGCGCGGGCGAGCGCGGCCAGGGTCCACTGGCCGTCGTGGTCTCCGGTCAGCGCGTCGGCCAGGTCCGGGTGGATACGGTCGATGACGCTCACCCGCAGCAGCAGGTTCTGTGTCGCGGGTGGGTAGGCGTCCAGGACCTCGGTCAGCAGGTAGTCGGCGATGGTGGACCGGTCGGCGGCGAAGTCGCGGATGAATGCCCGCGGATCCGTGGCACGCTGCATCGCCAGCGCGCACAGTCGCAGGCCCGCCGCCCAGCCCTCGGTGCGCTCGGCCAGGGTCCGCAGGTCCTCCTCGCCGACGTTCAGCCCGTGTCCGCGCAGCAGGACCTGTATGTCCTGGAGCGTGAACCGCAGGTCGGCGTTGCGGATCTCGGTGATCTCGCCTGCGGCCCGGTAACGGTGCAGCGGCAGCAGCGGATCGCTGCGGCTGGTCAGCACCAGGCGCAGGCCGGGGGCGGCGTGCCGGATCACGAACGCGAGGCCCTGCGTGACCTCGGGGCAGGTGAGGGCGTCGAACTGGTCCAGGATCAGGATCACCGGCTCGGGCGAGCAGGCCAGCCCCTCGGCCAGGCGCATCAGCAGCAACCGCCCGGCATCCTGCTCACGTGGTGCTCCGTCCACCTGGACGGGCAGCCGGACGCCATTGCGGTACAGAGCCTCCAGGACGTGGGCCCAGAAGCTGTCGGAGGAATCGCCGGGCTCCACGCTCAGCCAGGCGACAGTGCCCGGTCCCCGGTACTGGCTGGTCCAGTGGGCGGTGAGCACGCTCTTGCCGGCACCCGCGGGGCCGCTGACGAGGGTGACGGGCCCCTGCACACCAGTGGTCAGGAGCTCCAGCAGCCCCGGCCGGGGCACCAGGATCCTGGGTACGGCGGCAACGGTGAACCTCGCGGAGAGGATCGGATCGCCCGACGGTGCCGGATCGCCGTGCTGCCAGGGATCGGGGGGATCAAAGGCTGCCAGGTTCTGCAAGGGATCACCCAGGATCACGCGAGTGGGGCCTGCGAGAAGTACCTCCTTCCACTGAACCCCGGGCATCTGGGGGCCGCCAGTCGTGCCGGCCTTTCACGGGATCGGCGGATGCGTCCAAGGCGTGATCTTCCTGAGGCACCTGGTCGGGAGAGCTGCGTTCACCCGGTGCGGGTGACGCGGTGCAGCGGTCGTCGACGCAGATTGGATGCGAGCTGTTCCGTGCGCCGGCCGCCGAATGGCGACCGCGCCGGCGCCAGGCCCCGGATGGCAATCCGCATGACCGACGAAGAGAAGGCACCCGTCATGGCTGATATTCAGCGCCAGATCCTTCCCATTCCGGACCTGCCCAGCCCCGGTCCGATCACGTACGACGCCAAGGACCCCGACACGTCCTTCCCGCCCTTGGAGATGCTGCGCCCGCCGGAGGGCGCGCCGAACGTCTTGGTGATCATGCTCGACGACGTGGGGTTCGGAGCGTCGAGCGCCTTCGGTGGCCCGTGCCGGACACCGGTTTTCGAGCGCCTGGCGGGCGGAGGCCTGAAGTTCACCCGCTTCCACACCACAGCCCTGTGTTCGCCGACCCGACAGGCCCTGCTGACCGGGCGCAACCACCACTCGGTCGGTATGGGTGGCATCACCGAGATTTCCACCTCCGCCCCCGGTTACAACTCGTTGCGGCCGAACACCAAGGCCCCGATCGCGGAGACGCTGCGCCTGAACGGCTACTCGACCGCGCAGTTCGGCAAATGCCACGAGGTGCCGGTCTGGCAGACCAGCCCGGCCGGGCCCTTCGACGCCTGGCCCACCGGTGGCGGCGGCTTCGAGCACTTCTACGGCTTCATCGGCGGGGAGACCAACCAGTACGACCCGGCGCTGTACGACGGCACGACTCCCGTGGATCCGCCCAAGACCGTCGAGGAGGGCTACCACCTCACCGAGGACCTCACCGACCGGGCCATCATGTGGGTGCGCCAGCAGAAGACTCTGATGGCCGACAAGCCGTTCTTCTGCTACTTCGTCCCCGGGGCCTGCCACGCACCGCACCACGTGCCCGCGGAGTGGTCCGAGCCGTACCGGGGCCAGTTCGACCAGGGCTGGGACGCGATCCGGGAGGAGATCCTGGCCCGCCAGAAGGAGCTCGGGGTCGTGCCCGCCGACGCCGAACTCACCGCCCGGCACGAGGAGATCCCCGCGTGGGACGAGATCGACCCCGAACTGCGGCCGGTCCTGGCCCGGCAGATGGAGGTCTACGCGGGCTTCATGACCCACACCGACCACCACATCGGCCGCCTCATCGACGCCCTGCAGGAACTGGGCATCCTCGACGACACCCTGATCTACCTGCTCATCGGGGACAACGGCGCCTCCGGCGAGGGCGGCCTGCGCGGCACCTTCAACGAGATCCTGGTCTTCAACGCCATGGCCGACGTGGAGACGCCCGAGTTCATGGCCGAGCGCATCGACAAGTTCGGCACCCCCGAGGCCTACAACCACTACGCGGTCGGCTGGGCCCACGCCATGGACACCCCCTACCAGTGGACCAAGCAGATCGCCTCGCACTGGGGCGGGACACGCAACGGCACCATCGTGCACTGGCCGCGCGGGATCACCGCCAAGGGACAACAGCGCCACCAGTTCACCCACGTCATCGATATCGCCCCCACCATCCTGGAAGCCGCGGGCATCCCGGAGCCGACCATGGTCAACGGCGTCCAGCAGTCGCTGATGGAGGGCACCTCGATGCTCTACACCTTCGACGACGCCGACGCCCCCGAGCGCCACGACCACCAGTACTTCGAGATGTTCGGAAACCGTGGCATCTACCACAAGGGCTGGTCCGCCGTCACCAAGCACCGCACTCCCTGGTTGGTGGGCCCGGCCCACACCCTCGCCTTCGACGACGACGTCTGGGAGCTGTACGACGGGGCCACCGACTCCACTCAGGCCCGCGACCTGGCCGCGGAGATGCCCGACAAGCTGCACTACCTGCAACGGCTGTGGTTGATCGACGCCGCCCGCTACAACGTGCTTCCGTTGGACGACCGCACGGCCGAGCGGTTCAACGCCGAGGTGGCCGGGCGCCCCGAACTGATCACCGGGGATTCCCAGATGCTCTATGCGGGCATGGGGCGGCTGACCGAGAACAGCCTGGTCAACGTCAAGAACAAGTCGTTCTCCGTCACCGCCGAGGTCGCATCCACCAACGGCCCGCTCTCGGGCGTCATCCTCGCCCAGGGTGGCAGCTTCGGCGGCTGGAGCCTCTACACCAAGGAGGGCCGCGCCAAGTTCGCCTACAACCTCGGCGCACTGGAAATCACCTCGATCGAGGCCGACCGACCGCTCCCCTCCGGGGCACACCAGGTCCGGATGGAGTTCGACTACGAGGGCGGCGGCCTCGGCAAGGGCGGCAACGTGGCGCTCTACTACGACGGTGAGCCCGTCGGCCAGGGCCGGCTCGAACACACCATGCCCTTCATCTTCTCCGCCGACGAGACCGCCGACGTCGGTCTCGACAGCGGCACCCCGGTCGCCCCCGACTACGACAGCCCCACTGGCACCTTCAACGGCGACATCCACTGGATCCAGGTCGACGTCGGAGCCAGCGACGCCGACCACTTCATCGAGCCGGACGAGCAGATCCGGATCGCCATGGCACGCCAGTAGCGCCGCTTCTGCCGCGGGTACACGTGCCGAGACCGCTGATGCCCCGCATCTGAGGATCCGAGGATGCGGGGCGTTCGCGTCAGGGTGTCACGGCGACCGCGTCAGCCGTGTTCCATGGCGCAGGTGGCGGGTCTGTACCCGGTGGTGGAGCGTGGAAGTGCTGACTCCCGTCCGGGCAGCCCCGCCCCCCGCGCCACGAGGTGGGCCTGATGAACGCTCTCGAGGCTGCATTGTGGGGGGCGTTCGCGGCGTTCTCCCTGGTCATCGGGGCCTGGCTTGCCATCCATCTGCGACCCTCGCGCGTGGTGGTCGGCGAGGTACTGGGCTTCGGCGCGGGGGCGCTCGTCGCCGCGCTGGCCTACGAACTCGTGCCCAAAGGCGCAATGGACAACCTGTTGCACTTCCTCGCGCTGTTCGGCGGCGCGCTGGTGTTCTTCGTGGTCGATCGCGCGGTGTCCCGGCGGGGTTCCTCGGAGCAGGGCGCGGCCGGAGGCGAGTCGGCGGGCCGCTCCATCGTGGTGGGCGCCTTGCTGGACGGGATTCCGGAATCGCTGGTCATCGGTATGAGTCTGGCCGCCGGCGGGTCGATCGGCGTGGCCTTCCTGGCCGCGGTCTTCATCTCCAACCTTCCGGAGAGCCTGGGTGCCACCGCGAGCATGCGGAGCCAGGGGCAGAGCCCGCATGCGGCCTACAGACTGTGGTGGAGCATCGTCGCTGTCGCGGCGGGCGCCGCGGCCCTGGGATACGGGGTACTGCAACTCGTGCCGCAGGCCGAGGGCCAGTACGTGGAGTCGTTCGCGGCCGGGGCGGTGCTGACGATGCTGGCCGACTCGATGATGCCGGAGTCCTTCGAACAGGGCGGCAAGCTCACGGGCCTGTTCACCGTCCTGGGGTTCGCGGCCGCCGGCGCGCTGTCCCTGCTCGACTGACCGACTCACGCCCCGACGGCGGGCCGCTGGGAGCGTTCGGTGACGTTCTCCGCATGCGCGCAAGGCGCCGCGGGGTGACGATCGAGGTACGTGCGGCACTTGCCGCGCTGTAGCCCTGCGCCGGCTGCGGGTGCCTGCCCCGGGGATGCACGGCCGTGGGTCGGGCGCGTGGCCGTGGCGCCCTGCGGTGGCTGGAGGGTTGATGACAGCCCGGACCCGTCACATCCCGCTCCACCGTAGGCGCCGTGTGCGCGCGGAGCGCACCCAGATGCTGTTCACCCTCGTGGCTCTGGGCCTTGGCATTGCGGTGCCCCGAATCAATGGTGGGCCGCAGGTCACATCCGGCCAGGTCACCACCATGCTGCTCACCCTGGGCTTCGGCGTCCTCGGGGTGGTCGCGGTCATCTTCTCGCTGCTGATTCTGGTGGTGCAGTGGGCCCACTCCAACTTCTCGCCCCGCCTGACACTGTTCCGTGAGGCGCCCATCGTGTGGCGGACCTTCGCGGTGGCCATCAGCGTGACCGTCTTCAGCATCACCGCTTCCCTGGCCATCGGCTCCCGAGCCCATGTGTCCATCGCGGTACCGGCCGTGGCCGGGATCCTACTGCTCACGATGCTGGCAATGCTGAGGACGCTGCAGTTGCAGGCCTTCGCTGCCATCCAGCTCGCCCCGGTACTCCATTCCATCACCCAGCGCGGGCGCGACATCCTCGAAAGCCTCTACCCCGGCGCGGCCGGCCCGGTGCCGATGTCCGATGTGGAATTGCCGGCGCCGGTGGCCACCCTCGCCTGGCCCGGACACCTGGCGGTACTGCAGCAGGTCGACATGGACGAGCTGGTGACAGCCGCGGAGCAGTGCGGGGCCGTCATCGTCCTGCACGTGACGCCCGGAGCGGTGCTACGGCACGGGGCGCCTCTCGCGGACGTCCGCGGTGCACCACTGCCGGCTGCCGCGGTCCTGGCCTGCCTGGTCACCGGTACCGAGCGGACCATCGAACAGGACCCGTTGCAGGCCTTTCGCCTGCTGGCCGACATCGTCATGCGGGCGCTGTCCCCGGCGGTGAACGACCCCGCCACCGCGGTCCAGGGCCTGGACTGCCTGGAGGATCTGCTTCAAGGATTGCCAGGAGTGCCGCGCGGCCCGCTGTACGTGAGCGACCACGACGGCGTACCGCGCGTGGTGCTCACGCTGCCCGACTGGGGCGACTTCCTGCGCACCGGCATGGACGGCATCATCGCGGCCGCCGTGAATTCCCCGACCGTGCTCCTGCGTATCCGGGCTCTCCTCGTGCGCCTGCAGCCGCACGTCCATGACAGCAGCCAGGCCACGCTCACCGCCCGGCGGGCATGGGTGGAACAGGAGCTGGCAGCCAGGTTCCCCCTGCTGTGGGGCGAGAGCGTTACCGGCTGACCCGGACCGCTTCTGAGGTGACCGGGCAGGGCTGTCGATTCGCTTCTTCGCGCAGTCGCCCGCACCGCAGCCGTCGCCGGAACAGCCACCGCCGTGTCCAACCATGAGCGACGCTCCGGCGCCCAGATGATCGCGGGCGGCCGCATCCCTATCCAGGAGCTGGTCGCCGCGCTCGACACCGCAGACGCCGGCACTTGACCAGTCCACCGGATCCCCGGGACAGCAGTCACAGACCGCCGCTACCACGCCCCTCCCCCGATGTGCGTGGTCTGCTCCCGCATAGATCGCGGGCCCGCGACCTGTCGGCCGGCTCGCTGCTCACGGTCGGCAGATGCGCAGGACGAGATCCTGCCAGCCCTGCGCCATCCGAGCAGCGCCTGCAGCCGGCCATCGCGCCCGGCAGCATCCCTACGTGGGTCGGAGTGGGCGGCACCCCGCAGTCGGTGGTCCGGGCCGCCCGCTACGGCCTACCCCTGATGATCGCCGTCATCGGCGGGCCCATGAGCCGCTTCGCTCCACACGTCGACCTCTACAAACGCGCCCTACGAACCCACACGTGCTTTCGCCGCGCAACTGGCCCCGGGACCGTTCGGGAACTCGACGGCCCTCAGCGCCCTTCTCACCTTCCGGCGGGCAACCCCCTGCGACGAATAGCCACCTACTGGGACGGTTTCGCGTAGTCGCCGTAGCCGGTCCAGTCCAGGGCCACGCAGGGTTCCTCGCCGACCACCCAGGCGTCGTGTCCGGGTGCGATCTGGATGAAGTCGCCGGGGCCCGCTTCCGCACTCTCGCCGTCGTCCATGACGACCTTGATGCGGCCGCTCACCACGTACCCGGTATGAGCCGACTGGCAGCTGTCGGTGCCGGCCAGCGGCTTGACGTGCTCCGACCAGCGCCAGCCAGGCTCGAAGACAGCCCGACCGACCGGTCCGCCCTCCGTTTCGAGCAGGTCCAGCCTGCCCTTACCGCCCTCAAACGGCCTTGTCTCATCAGCGGAGTCGAAACTCCGGAACACCAGTCCGGCCATGATCAACCACCTCTCGGCGGGAAACGGCCCCGAGTCTCTGTCCAGCCTAGACCCGCACTTCACATGTGACGATTCAGCCGCTGGGTAGTGGGCCCCGACACTTCCGTACCGGACGGGGACCGGGGCGCCCGGCCCATCCCCGCCACGCTGGACCATCGAGCCCAGGACCGACCGGTCTGCGCACCACCCGTGGCCCGTGAAATCCGCCCGCACCGCTCCGATAGCATGATCGACCCACGACGATGGACCTGTTCGCCCGCACTTCGCCAGAAACATGCCATTTAGCACGAAGCGCCATTTAACTAAACATCTCTAACAAATCGGCCAAACAATTGATATCTACAGCATCACGAATGTTTTCGCGAAAAAACTTCAGAACTGTGCTCGCCGCGTGGCGTCAACCACGGGTGATGCTGTGGGCCACGGTGAGCGTGGCGGCTCTCGGATTCCTCATCACACTGGAGATCGCCGCACGTCGCTACGGTCTGCCGGGGCCGATCACCAATCAGGTGCAAGAAGTGATATTCGGCCCCAAATCGGGGCCTCTGTTGTACGCCGGCATGGCGTTGATGATGTTGGTGCTCACCTGGCGGCAACGGCTCATTGCGGCTGGTGCCGCGATCGGCATCGACGTTGTCTTCTTGCTGGTGCGGTGGTCGGTCGACGCCAGGCTGACCTTCGGCAACGGCGCGTTGTGGGTGATTCTGGGCTATGCGGTCATCGCCGTCACCCGCCGCACCGGCCGGGAACGTGTCCTGCTGCTGAAGGGCGTCGGGCTGGGCCTGCTGCTGGTGACCGGCCGCAAGACCGGCGATACCTGGCTCCTCATCACGTCGAAGACCCGCCCGGCGGTGCTCGACCAGTACGTGGCAACCGCCGATCACGCACTGGGCAACCCGTCGTGGGTGGTAGGCCGGATCGTCAAGGCCACCGGCCCGATCGGCACCCATGTTCTCGAGGCCGTCTACATTCAGCTCGCGGTGGCCGCGGTCATCGTCGCGCTCTACCAGCTGCGCAACGTGGCGGTCGAGCGCCGCTTCCCGCGCCATCACCTGGTGCGCACCTTCCTGGTCATAGGCCTGCTCGGGCCGGCCATCTACATGATCTTCCCGGTGGTCGGACCGGTCTTCGCCTACGGAACCGGCGGCGAGCACTGGGCGGTGGCCAACCTGTGGCCGAACACCGCGCCGCCGATCAACATCCCGCACCCAATGTCATTCGACGAGATCACCCCTCGCAACTGCATGCCCAGCCTGCACACGGCATGGGCCACCGCGATCTTCATCCATTCCCGCAAGGGCCCCCGGGCTCTGCGATTCGCGGGCGCTTTCTGGCTGATCGCCACGCTCACCGCAACACTGGGATTCGGCTACCACTACGGCGTGGACCTCGTTGCCGGCGTGGTGTTCGCGTTCACGATCGAGGCAGCGCTGCGCGCCCACGACCGTGGCTGGGAGCGGCCGGGAATCCGGCTGGTCATCCACGGCGCAACGGTCTTCGCCGCACTCCTGGTGTCGTATCGCTGTCTGCCGATGGAGATGGCCACACATCCGTGGGTGTCGGGGCCACTTCTCCTTCTGGCCATGACCTCGGTGGTCCACGGCTACCTGCGGACCACCAAGCTGTGGGATCAGAAAGCCGCACCGGCGCAGCAACCGGAACCGCGACCCGCACTGGTTTGAGTCAGGTGACATCACGACCCGCTCTCCATCCGGTTGGCGTCCCTGCCTGACGATGGCCCCACCGGCCGGCTGTTCGACGACAATGGAGTCGTGCCATGGTGACTCTCTGATGTGTCCCTGCTCGACTGGCTGCGGCTCAACGCACCCCGCCAAAGCCCTGCGAGCAACGGATCCAGGTCGTCGTCCGCGCGTCGCATCACATTCCCGGCGGCTGTGTCGTCTTACTGCAGAGACACCGTGCTGCTGAGGCACCGTCCAGCACGCGGCGAAGGCACGGACCAGAGGAGAGACCGCATGTCGGCAGCCGGGGCAACAAACATCGCAGCGACGCTCGACCACTTCCACTCCGCCGTGAACAGCGGCGACCTGGAAATCATCTCGAAGGCCATCGACGAGTTCGTCGCGCCGGACGTCCTCTTCCACGCGCCGGTACCGATGGGCGCGACGGGACGGGAGGCCCTGAAGCGGGTGTGGGAGGTGCTCCTGCGCGCGTTCCCCGACATCCACGTCGCCGTCGAGGAGACGGTCACGGAGGGCGACAGGGTCGTCTGCAGGAACACGGTGACCGGGACCCACCGGGGCGAGTATCAGGGCTTGCCGGCCACCGGAAAGACCGTCACCTACAACGAGATCTTCATTTTCCGCTTCGCCGACGGGCAGATCGCCGAGATCCGCGGCGTCGTCGATGTCCTCGCGCAACTGCGCCAGCTCGGCGCCCTCCCGTCCTGATGGAAGAGTCGCGGACCCCCGGGCCGCCGCGGTGAGTGGTTCAGCTACGAGGCCCAAAAGAAAATGGACGACGATGTCGAGAATTCGTGTCTGGCTCCGTCCCCGAGGTGAACGCGACCACAATGGGGTCGCACCAGCACCGAGGAGAACACCATGGCCAAGTACTTGCTGCTCAAGCACTACCGCGGCGCCCCGGCAGCGGTCAACGACGTGCCCATGAGCCAGTGGACGCCGGAGGAGATCTCGGCGCACGTGCAGTACATGAACGACTTCGCGGCCCGGCTCGAGGGGACCGGCGAGTTCGTCGACAGTCAGGCGCTCGCCCCCGAAGGGACGTTCGTGCAGTACGACGGGGAGGGTCGCCCGCCGGTCACCGACGGCCCGTTCGCCGAGACCAAGGACCTCATCGCCGGCTGGATGGTGATCGACGTCGACAGCTACGAGCGCGCCGTCGAGCTGGCCGGGGAGCTGTCGGCCGCCCCTGGGGCGGGCGGGAAGCCGATCCACGAGTGGCTCGAACTGCGCCCGTTCCTGGGCGCGCACCCGACCATCACGGAGTGACCTCCGCCGTGAACGAGGTCCTCCTGCGGAGCCTCACCCCCAGTGTGCTCGGAATCCTCGTCCGCCGCGGAGCCGACTTCGCGGCGGCCGAGGACGCCGTGCAGGACGCGCTGATCGAGGCGGTCCGCGTCTGGCCGGCCGACCCGCCCCGGGACCCGAAGGGCTGGCTGGTCACCGTGGCCTGGCGCCGTTTCCTCGACGCTACCCGCGCGGACACCGCCCGCCGCCGGCGCGAGGGCCTCGTCGACGAGGAGCCTGCGCCCGGGCCCGCACCCGCGGTGGACGACACGCTCCAGCTCTACTTCCTGTGCGCCCATCCGTCGCTCACGCCGTCGTCCGCGGTCGCGCTCACGCTGCGCGCCGTGGGCGGGCTGACCACTCGCCAGATCGCCCAGGCCTACCTGGTGCCCGAGGCGACGATGGCGCAGCGCATCAGCCGGGCCAAGCGCACCGTCTCCGGTGTGCGGTTCGACCGGCCCGGCGACGTCGCCACCGTGCTGCGCGTTCTGTACCTGGTCTTCAACGAGGGGTACTCCGGCGACATCGACCTCGCCGCCGAGGCCATCCGGCTCACCCGGCAGGTCGCGGACGCGATCGACCACCCCGAGGTGGCGGGGCTGCTCGCCCTCATGCTGCTCCACCACGCCCGGCGCGCGGCCCGGACCGTGCCCGACGGCAGCCTGGTGCCGCTCGCCGAGCAGGACCGGGGCCGCTGGGACACCGAGTTGATCGCCGAGGGCGTCGAGATCCTGCAGGCGGCTCTCGCCCGCGACCGGCTGGGTGAGTTCCAGGCCCAGGCCGCCATCGCGGCACTCCACGCTGACGCGCCCACCGCCGAGGAGACCGACTGGGTGCAGATCGTCGAGTGGTACGACGAGCTCGCGCGCCTGACCGACAGCCCGGTCGTCCGGCTCAACCGCGCGGTGGCCGTCGGCGAGGCCGACGGACCGCGCGCCGGCTTGGCGGCGCTCGCAGCGCTGGACGACTCACTGCCCCGTCACTCCGCGGTGGCGGCGTATCTCCACGAGCGCGATGGCGACCTGGCGTCGGCCGCACGGCTGTACGCCGAGGCGGCCAAGAAGGCACCCAACCTCGCCGAGCGCGACCACCTGACGCGTCAGGCCGCCCGGCTCAACGCCCGCCGGTGACGTTGACGGGTCGTGCTCGGATTTTCCCGGCAGTTGGGGCCGCCTCGTGGCCGGCGCGGTCGCCTCAATGTGAGGAGACGGTCGAGATCAGCGCCCGCCCCCAACTGCGGATCCCTGACTTTTCCGCAACCCCACTCGTTCCGGCCACCTCAACCCGGAAGCAGGACGGCCGATCCAGGCTCTGGCCCCGTGTCGCTCAGGCCAGGGGAAGACTCATGATCGTCAGGTCGAGCCACCGGCCGAACTTGGTGCCGACCTCCGGGACGGTGCCCACGTGGCCGAAGCCGAACCGTTCGTGCAGCCGAATCGACGCGGTGTTGCGCGCCTCGATGTCGGCGATCATCACGTGATAGCCGGCCTGGCGCGCCGAGGAGATGAGGGCGGTCATCAGCGCGGAGCCGATGCCAAGTCCGTGAGCGTCCTCGCGGACGTACACCGAGTTCTCCACCGTGTGGCGATATCCGTCCTTCGGCCGCCACGGGCCGTAGACCGCGAAGCCCGCGACCTCGCCGTCCTTCTCGGCCACGAACGCCGAGCCGCGGTCCAGGTGAGCGGCAAGCCAGTCGGCCCCCTCGGCAGGAGACTGCAGCGTCGTGGTCCACAGGGCCGTCGAGTGCTCGATCGCGTGGTTGCGGATACCGAGAACGGCTTCCGCATCCTTGAGATGTGCTGGGCGGATCGTCACCGATCCAGAGTTCTCGTATATTGGATGCATGTCTAATATAGTAGACCCCCTCGTGGAGCAGATCGCAGCCCGTATCAGCACCGAACGGAAACGGCGTCGGTGGACCCTGGCGCAGCTCGCCGAGGCCTCCGGCGTGTCCCGCGCCATGATCAACCGGATCGAGCGCGGTGAGAGCAGCCCCACCGCCGCCGTCCTCGGCAAGCTGTCCGCCGCTTTCCAGCTCAGCGTCTCCTCCCTGCTGGCTCTCGCCGAGGGTGCGACCGACCCGAGCGGGGAGGCGACCGCGGGCGTGCGCCGCGTGGCGGATGCCGTTGAATGGCGCGATCCGGCCACCGGGTGTCGCCGACGCCAGATCACCGGACCGCACTTCCCCGCGGAGATCGCCGAGGTCCGCCTGCCCGCGGGTGCCCGCGTGCCGTATCCGGCCGCGGCATTCGTATTCATCCAGCAGGTCGTCTGGGTGCTGGAGGGCCGACTGACTTTCCACGAGGGCGACACGGTCCACGCACTCGACGCGGGCGACACGATCGAACTGGGCGAGCCCGCCCCGTGCGTCTTCGCCAACAACAGCGAAGCCGAGTGCCGCTACGCCATCGTCCTCACCCGGGGCGAAAGGCCCTGACTCTCCCCCAAGCCGACACTCTCCTCCCGATGAACCGTGGGGAACTCCGCACGCCCAGAGGGTCGTTCGAATCATCGGCATGACGGGGGTCACACGGGCGACGCGTCACACAGTTGAGGCCGCGCCTTCTCTTGGTTGAACGAAAGGTCAGGCCGTGACCACTTACCCATCCGATGGGCAGGTGTACCACGTCCTCGCAAGGCGACCAACGGAGGTAAGCATGGCGTCGTCCAGGCGAACGCGCGTGAAGATCGGGATGTGAAGATCAAATCGCGCTTATCCTATGGTGACATTCTCAGCTTGTTCTCATAAAAAGTAGGTCACCAGATGAAGTTGGCTCGTATTTCGGCGATCGTGGCCGCAGCCGCGATCGCACCGGCCGTGCTCTTCTCCTCTCCGGCGGTCGCCTCCGAAGGTATGAAGCCGGCGGCCAACTCGGCGCCCGACGCGGCGGCCCCGGACGCGAAGCCGGCCGACCCCACCAACGGGTCGGATTCTTCGGCCGACGACGACCGGGTCGCCATCCTCAGGATGCTCGCCGACAAGAACACCGGCCGGGCCGTGCGGGAGGCTGCGCAGAAGGCGCTCGACGGTACTCCGGAGGACCTGCGGTACTTCCTCGAGGTCGGCCAGTACAAGGCCCGCCTTCAGGACGACCGGGTCCGCGTCGCCCAGATCATCAGCGTCGGCGGCCCCGCGCTGCAGAAGGCCGGCGAGGCCGCGCTGGACGCCAACACCCCCGAAGCCATCAAGTACTTCCTCGAGGTCGGCCAGTACAAGGCCCGCCTTCAGGACGACCGGGTCCGTGTCGCCCAGATCATCAGCGTCGGCGGCCCCGAAGTACAGAAGGCCGGCAAGGCCGCGCTCCGGATCGGCACTCCCGAAAGCATCAAGTACTTCCTCGAAGTAGGCCAGTACGAGGCCCGCGCCAAGGACAAGGCTGCCGAGGACGCGACCAAGAACAAGCCCACCCCCAGCCCCACCCCCGGCACAGGCGACAAGCCGAAGCCGGGAACCGAGGTCAGCGGCAAGCCCGCTGCCGTCGTGACCTCCCCGCCCAACATCACCGCCCCCGCGGGGAGCAGCGGTACCACGCTTGCCTCCACCGGCGCCGGCGACGCCACGCAGTGGGCCGTCGGCGGTGCCGTCATCGCGCTCGGCGCGGGCGCCGGTCTGGTTCTTGTGAACCGCCGCCGCCCGTCCGCCGGGCGCTGACGATCGGTGCGGGTCGGGTGGCCGCTGCCCGCAGCGGCCACCACACCGTTGTCCCGGGCTCGCTGCCGGCATTGTCACGGGCAACCCGTGACCTGAGTGGGCGCACAGCCCCTATGCGGTCACCACGTTGAACGCCTCGTAGACCTTGGGTTCGACCTCAGGGATTCCCGCCTCCTGCAGAAACGGCTTGAGCTTCTCCCCGAAGCGCTCAAACGCTTCCTTCGACTCCCAGACATCCGTGACGAACCACCCAGTGGGGGTGGGCCCGGCAGCGTGGGAGATCATGCCGGATGCCGGCCAGTCCGCCAGGGCCTTGGCCATGCCACGTCCACCGGTCAGCTTGTTGCTGACCTGCTCGTACTGGGCCTGTGTCACGCCCGGGAAGTCGAAGACGATGATGACCGACATGAGGAGGTACCTCTCTCGATGGGTTGCTGGGGCTGCGCTCAGCTGACCAGAACACCAACCGGGACGCTCGGGGGACACCGCCATCCGGGGGTGCGGCTACGGTGTCGCCGCGTGCTGCGGCTTGGCTCCGAGGCGGGTCTCGTCGAGGGTGAGGTGGGGTCACTGCGTCGTTGGGACGTTGGGACATCGGGGTCGGGACGCCGGGACGTCGGGACGCCGGGACGCCGGGACGCCGGGACGCCGGAGCATGTCCTGCATCACCGATTCTTGTCCGGTCTCACCGAATTCGACCGCTCTCGGGTCTGCGGGCCCCGCAGACCCGAGAGCAGTTCTCTTCGTGGCAGAGGCGGAAGCCAATCGGTCGCGCCTTCGACCTGACGCCGGTGAGCACCGGGCCTGTCGTGAGGCCGGCGAGCGACTACGCCGGCGGGTCACTCCCCGACGAGGCCGTCCACCGACTCCCGGATGAGGTCGGCGTGGCCGATGTGCCGCGCGTACTCCTCGATCATGTCGAGCAGGATGCGTCGCAGGTTGGGCGACTGACCGGTGGAGGTGGTGTATCGCCCCAACTGCTCGGGGCCGCCGTGGGTCAGCGCCTCCTCGACCACGGAACGGGAACGGGCCACTGCCTCCTGCCAGAGCGTCATCAGCTCATCCGGGCTGTCCTTCGCTGCCGACTGCCACTCCCAGTCGGGTTCGGCGTCCCAGTCCACCGTGTCCCACGGGGCGCCCGGTCCTTGCCCGAGCAGCAGCCGGGCGAAATGGGTGTCCTCGACGTTGGCCATGTGCTTGAGCAGCCCGCCCAGGGTCATCGACGAGACGCCGACCGTTGCCCTCATCCCGGCCGCGTCCAGCCCGCCGCACTTCCACGCCAAGGTCGCCCGCTGGCGCTCCAGGGAACCCAGAAGGGCGGCGGTCTCGTCACCCGCGACAGGAGGTTCCGGCCGGCCTTGATCATCTATGTGAGTCATGAACAGTGAGGATATCGAGAGGGCCGGCGCCGGACCAGGGCTGGTGCTACGAGTCGCCGGCGCCCCGCGCTGCGGCCGGATCGCGCGAGTCGACGTCCTGCATGAAGCTCAACATCCGTGAGTTGACAAGGTCGGGATGGTCGATCTGCGGTCCGTGGCCGGTCGCCGAGATGATCTCGGCCCGGGCCCCGGAGATCAGCCGCGGCACCCGCTCGAGCTGGCGCTGCGGGTGCACGAGCAGGCTCCGCTTGCCCATGATCAGGTAGAGCGGCGTGCGGATCGAAGGCAGCGCCTCCTCAGCCAGCGGCAGCGGTGCGGGGCGGCGGATCCGGAAGGCCCGCGCGCCCGCCTGGACCCATTTGCGCAGCTCGGGAACGACGATTACGGGCTGTTCCAGCCAGGCGGCGAGGCGCGGGCGCAGCGCCTTGGGGGCGAAGCTGGCGAAGAGGCTGACAAATACCCAGACGAAGAAGCGCAGGCCCACCTTCTCCAGGCCGCCCGGGTCGAGCAGGGTGACGGATGCGAGGCGTTCGGGCCGGCGGTGGGCCTGGTTGAGCACCAGCCAGCCGCCGTAGGAGGAGCCGACGAGGTGAACCCGGTCGAGGTCAAGGGCATCGAGTGCTTCGTCGAGCCACTGCGCGGCGCGCTCGGGCTGCCACATCGGTTCGCGGTGGACACTGCGGCCGGCGTCGCCAGGGGTGTCGAGCGCGTACACGGGGCGTTCGGCGCTGAGCGCAGGGGTGTTGGGGTACCACATGGCGGAGCAGTAGCCCGCGCCGTGGATCAGCACGACCGGCGTGCGGGAATCGGCAGCCGGATCGGCGGGGCCGTACCGGTACACGTGCGTGGTGCCGAAGCTGGTCTCGACGTCCGTCTCGGAGCGGGCGGGTGCGCCCATCGCGTAGAGCGCGTCGCAGGCGGCGAAGTACCGGTCGCGCAAGGTGTCGTTGACGTAGCGGCCGATGTCGCGTCGTACTCGGGTCGCGTTCTCGGGCACAGGGGCACCTCCGGGGAGTGGTCCGTTCTTCGTGATACGACCGTACCATTATGTTGATACAGCGGTACCATGAAGGGGTCCAGGCGGGCCGGACCGCGGACACATCACCGACGGGCGGAGACACGGCAGATGCCGAAGCGCGTGGACCACGAGGAACGGCGAACCCAGATCGCCGAGGCGCTCATCCGGGTCGCCGGACGGCGCGGACTGCACGCGGTCGGCATGCGCGACGTGGCAGCCGAGGCCGGCGTGTCACTCCGCCTCGTGCAGTACTACTTCCAGACCAAGGAGAAACTCCTCTTCTACGGGCTCCAGCACCTCACCGGCCGCTTCACCGCCCGGGTGGGCGCCCGCCTCGCCGCTGCTGGCCCGGACCCGGGACCTCGCGCGACCATCGACGCCCTGCTGCTGGCCTCCCTCCCCACCGACGAGGAGAGCCGCACCTTCCACCTCCTCTACAGCTCCTACGCGATCCTGTCCGTGACCGACGAGGCCCTCGCCGCCCAGCCCTTCATCGACAACCCCGACGCCGCGGAAAACGCGCTGACCGGCCTGCTCCACCAGGCGCAGGAATCCGGCCTGGCCGATCCCGGCATCGACGCGCGCACAGAAGCGATCAGCCTGCTGGCGATGGCTGCGACCCTGGGCACCAGCATCCTCGTGGGCCAACGGAAGCCGGAGTCGGCCATCGCTGTACTGCACCACCATCTGGACCGCATCTTCACCACCACTCGGCCCGCCTCACTGCCCGCTTGATCACACGGCGCCACGTTTTGGCCCTCCGGCCGGTGCAACACCAGCCCCACACGGCAGAACGCCGCAGCCCCTGTGCAGACGCGGAATGCCGCACAGGTCGGGAGCCGGGAGCTCGGCGACGTAGCCGGCCGGCCGCTCATCGACAGCTGCGCTACCCACGCGTCGGCCGACTGGACCACGGGAGCGAGCCGTGGAGGTCGCGACCAACGATGCCCGGCAGCCGCCAATCCGGCAGGTTGTCATCCCGGATATGACGGGAAGGCTCTCCAAGGAGAGGGCGTTCCGTGACGACCCTGAGCCGCAGGTTCAGCAGGCCGTGCTCCGCCGCCGGTCTGACAACAGCCGCGGGCACGCCCCTCAACGGGTGCCTCCAGGTCGCAGCCTTCGACATGCGCAGGAGCACCGGCACTGCTTCGCTGGCAGGGCCCGCTCGGCTACACAAAGGAGTGATCACCATGAGCGTCGCAGGAGAGTCCAACGGCCGGATTCAGCAGATGCGAGCAAAGGCGCAGGAGCTGGACCAGGCCGCAGAGCGTGCCACGGATCCGGAACACCGCCGGCGGCTGAAGGACAAGGCCCGTCGGCTCAAGGATCAGAGCGAGCAGGAAAGCAGCATCGCCGACAGGGACACCGACCCCCTGACGTAACGCAGGAACACAACCCTGTGGCACCGTCGCCGGACCTTTCGGATGCACACGGCGCCAGGCAGTCGGCCAGGGCCATTCGGGTGGCCGCGGCCGGCGGTGCGGAATCGTGGCCTCGACGTGTCAGGTGCGTTGCCGGATCTCGGGGCCGTCGCCACCGATGAGTTCCTCGGCGCTTTCAAGTCGCTATGTGCAAGTCGGCGAAAGGAGGAGCCATGAGCGGCTCCATCAACACGGTGGCGCGGGAGCGTCTGGAGGGGCTGGTCGGCGAATGGACCATGGAGGCCGGACCGCCCGGCGGCCCCTCCTGGCCCGGCGAGGCACGCGTCACCTTTGAGTGGCTCGACAGCAACGTGCCCCTCCTGCTGCAGCGCTGGCATGTGGATCTGCCCGAGGCTCCCGACGGCGTCGCGGTGATCGGATGCGACGGGACGGCCGACACCTACTACCAGCTCTACACCGACGATCGCGACGTCCAGCGCATCTACCGGATGAGCCTCGGCGACGGCGTGTGGAAGCTGTGGCGGGACGCGGAACCCTTCTCACAGCGATTCACCGGAACCTTCTCCGAGGACGGAAACACGATCGCCGGCCGATGGGAGATCGCGGAGGACGGTAAGACCTGGACGACGGACTTCGACCTGACCTACGCCAGGAGCGCATGAAGGCCCTTCCCTTCGCGCCCCGAACGGAACGAACGCACGCGCCGCTCCAGGTCCCTCGAGTCCCGCAGATCGGCCTGTTCGACACGATTGGGGTGGCGCCGTTGAGGTGTCCCCCAACGGCCGACCGGCCGGCGCTCCCCCAGTGGTCAAGTGGAGGACCTCCGGTGGCCAGTTGGGTTGAGCCATGGGCCAGGGGTGCTGAGACGGACGGGCTTCGAGCGGCTGCGACGTACTTTTCAGAGGCATGTGCGTGTCCAAATTGCGCCCTGTTGGCCCTCCAACGCGGGCAGGTAGCGTCCCGGACTCCCCCGCGGGGAGTCACCGTCGCTCACTTCACCGATCACCCAAAGAGGAATGGCCCACGTGCCCACCACTTCAGGCGACCATGCTGTTCGTCCTCGGCGCTTGTTCGCCATGCTCACCGCGGGAGCTCTCGGCGCCACCGCGCTGTGCGCTCTCGCGCCCGCTTCCGCCGCAGCCAACAGCCCCTCGCAACGCCCGGCCGCCATCGTCGCCATGGGAGACAGTCTGACCGCCGGCGAAGGAGGCGGCGACTACGAGCCGGGCCTGCCTCCGTTCGGCAACTACTGCCATCGTTCACCCAACGCCCAACTGCCGCACGCCATGCCGGCGGGAGTCAGCGTCGCGGTGAACCTGGCCTGCTCCGGCGCCACCACG
This sequence comes from Streptomyces sp. NPDC045021, assembly GCF_056432645.1. Taxonomy (NCBI): domain Bacteria; kingdom Bacillati; phylum Actinomycetota; class Actinomycetes; order Kitasatosporales; family Streptomycetaceae; genus Streptomyces; species Streptomyces sp. NPDC045021. Next base: position 404,153 of record NZ_JBWKIQ010000004.1, on the reverse strand, counting down.
GACAACGTCCGTATCGGCGGCACCAGCCACTACGGCGAACCACCGCAGGCCGAACAGCTCAAGACCACGGCTCGCACCCACGACATACGCGCCATCGTGCTGAACGTAGGCGCCAACGACATCCCGGTCACCGGGTTGACGATCGCCTGTGCCGCCGCCTACCTCGTGCCGGGACCACCGTGCTCCCGCACGTGGAACACACTGTTTTCCGAGCGGCTTTCGGCCATGGAACCGCGGATCGAGAAAGACCTTCACGACATCCGCACCGTGATGCGCCAAGCGGGATACGACGACGGAGCCTACGACCTCGTCCTGCAGTCCTACCCCTCGCCTTCCAGCGGGCTGTCCCGCTACTCCACCTTGCAGCGCGGCCTGCAGGGCTGCCCGTTCCAGGACGCGGACTTCGCCTGGGTGCACGACGTGGCCTTCCCGATGCTCTCGCGGTCTCTGGAAAGGGCGGCGGCCTCCGTGAGCGGCGTGCGGTTCCTGGGTCTGTCTGCAGCTTTGCAAGGCGGCCAGGCCTGCGCACCGGGAATGACCCACAGCAGCGAGCTCTCGTGGGGCCTGTTCCTGGACGTGGCCGCCCTCAGCCACGGCATCGGCCCTGATCTCATCTCCCAGTCCCTGCACCCGAACGCCGGCGGCTACCGGCAACTCGCCCGGTGCTTACAGGAATTCGAGAAGCTGCCGGTCCGCAGCGCGGAGTGCGAGCGCGGCACGGACGGACAACCGCGTCTCACGGCACAGGACGAGCGCCACTGACCCGGTACCTCTGCCGGATGGTGCTCGAGCTCGACATCGTCCCCGTCCAAAAGGACGGGGACGATGTCAACGTGCTCCTGCAACGGCTCAGAACCCGCCACCCAGGTGACCGCTGACTGGGAGTCATGACCACCGCCGGGCAGCGAGCGCACCCGGCTGTGGTCAAATGAGTGATCATTTCGCTCAGGGGGTATCGCGATGACCACTTTGCGGGTGGATCCCACCGCATCCGCACCCGGCCTGCTCCTGCGGCCCTGGAACGACGGAGACGTCACCGCCGTGTTCGAGGCATACCAGGATCCCGAGCTGCGCCGATGGACGCTGACACCCCTGGTCAGCCATGAGGACGCCATCCGGTGGCTGCAGGCTCAGCACCGTGGTTGGGACACCGGGGAGCGGCTCGGTTTCGCTGTACTGGAGTCCCGGCCGGGCACCGGCGACAGCCGCCTGGTGGGCAACGTGGTCCTCAAGGGAGCCAAGACCGGTAAGCCGTCCGCCGAGGTCGGCTACTGGACCGCGGCGGCCGCGCGCGGACAAGGAGTGGCACCACGCGCTCTGGAAGCACTCACCTCATGGGCCTTCGCCACCTTCGCAGGCGACGGCCTGACACGCCTGGAGCTGCTCCACCAGGTGGACAACCCCGGGTCCTGCCGTGTGGCCGAGAAGTGCGGATACCACTTCGACAGGGTGCTGCCTGCCCAGCCGCCCTATCCGGCCGACGGACATCTGCACATTCGACAGGCCCCACCACGCACGTGACCGGACGACCGCACCGCGATGCGCCCCGCTGAGGTGGCCGAACCGGCGGCCGTGTGGGTCGTTCTACGGGTTGGCGTTTGTCCCGGTGGCCGCGTCCAAGGCGTACACGGCATCCTCGGTGTTTGCTGGTGACGTACAGCAGCGCGTGGGTGCTCAGCAGGGAGCTGCCGCTGATGGAGGAGGTCCACTTCCTCCTGCCGGTGGTGGCGTCCAGCGCCTGCACGTGGCAGCTTGATCGCCACCCGCCGCCCGATCACCCGGTCCCTGCCCTCCCAACACCTCCCCCATGCCGCCGCGGCCGACAAACCGCACCAGCTCATACCGCCCGGCCAGAACCCGCACCACCATCGCACCCCCGCATACGACCGCTGCACCTTCGGCACGAATGCTGCCCGTCCTCCTCCGCTCGCGGAAGACCACAGTTGCGCGCGCCTCTGCAGGCCGGTGCCTAAGCGGGCGAGACTGCGGAGGTCGGTGCAGGTTGGGGGTCGCGGAAGGTGAACGCGAGGGGTCCGTCGCCGTGTTCGCGGAGCAGTGCGACGCGCTCCATGGCCTCGGCGGTCGTCGGGCGATGGCCGACGGGCACCCACCACAGTGCCTGATGGTGCTCGGACATCCTCTCGAACCATTCCCGTCGACGGCTGAGCACCTTCAGGTGTTCGCTGCGGTAGGTGAAGTCCTTGAGCGCTTGGACCGATTCCCAGACCGAGCAGTTGATCAGGAGCATGTCGTCGTCCCCGTCGGGTCGCAGACCGGTCGAGTCCTCGCCCTCGTCGTCGACCATGCGCCAGACGAAGCCGGCGGCCTGGTCGGCCAAGGCGTTGATCTCGGGCAACTGCGCGACGAAGTCGGCCAACACGGGGCCGTCGAGCGGGCCGAGAATGCGTCCGATGTTGACCTGGGCAACGTGGAAGTGGGTCATGGGGTCAGCATGGCCGGATCCGCCTTCTATCGTCAAGAGTCATTTGTTTTAGAAGTCAGGGTGATACAGCACCCCTCCGGCAGCGGGTCCATCGCCGCCGTCCAGTCCCCACCGCCGGCACACCCGGGAAGCAGTCCCTCGATGAAGGCCAGGTTCATTCCGCAGACGAGTGCAGGGAACTCGTCGGCCAGCGCATGGAACGGGCAGTTGTTCAGACGGACCGTGGCTCCGTCTTCGTACGGCTCGTAGCCTCGCGACCGCAGAGCCGCGACGGGATCGTCACCACTGTCCGGTTCGGCGCTCTCGGCGGCGCCGGCCGCCCGGGCTGCCGACTGCAGTTCTCGATCGAGTCCGGCACTCTCGACCACATTCGCGAGCAGTCGACCGACGGCATCGTAAGAGCGGGGCGGCAGCGACACCGCCCGCTCGCCCGGCGCCCGCAGGTACAACTTCGCCGGACGACCCGCCCCTGGTCCGCTGCGTCCGGACAGCCGCCGGTAGGAGACGGCCAGTAGACCTGCCTCGACGAGCTTGTCCAGGTGGAACGCGGCGAGTGAGCGGGAGATGCCGGCCGCCGCGGCCGCCGCGTCGCGGCCGACCGCACCCGGAGTCGCCACCACGTGCCGATACAGTGCGCGACGCACCGGGTCCGCCAGTACGCCGACGGCCTCGAAGACTTCATCCTCACTGTTCACGAGGCGATTCTATGACCAATGACCGCTACTACTAGTGCTGCGATGCATTGAGCTTTGCGGACCCAACGGCCACCAGCCGCCTGTGCGATGGTCCGGACCACAGCATTCCGCTATGGCTGGATCGTTACCATGGACTATGGGGACACGGGTGGCGTAGGTGGATATAGCGGACGACATCATTCTTGACGCGCCGATCAGGTGTCAGCATTCTGGCCACCTCCCCCCGCTCCACCCCACGTTCAGGTTGGTATGCCCATGCGCACCCTTCACCTGGCAGGCGCAGCGACCGCGGCCGCGGCCGCATCCCTGCTGCTCGCTCCGGTCGCCGTTGCCGCCCCTCCCGGCGACAACGGCACCATCAAGATCCACGACGCCAAGACGGACGAGGACCTCGTCAAGAACGAGCCGCACGTCTGCACGTTCTACCTCGACGCGTTCTTCTTCGACGGCCTGCAGCAGGCCGACTGGAAGATCGTCGAGATCCCTCCCACCGGCAAGAACCAGGAGGCGAAGACCGGAGCAATCACCCTTGACGGCAAGGGCCATGGACGCACCGGGGACATGAGCCTGCCGGACGGCCATTACAAGCTCAGCTGGAACTTCGACGGGGAGCACGGCAAGGCCAAGCAGAAGGTCTTCTGGACCGACTGCAAGGACGGCGGCACGCCGGGTGGCACGCCCACCGGCACGCCTACGGGCACGCCCACCGGTTCGGCAAGCCCGACCACGTCGCCTTCCTCCGGGACTCAGGCGCCGTCGACGGCTCCGACCACCGGGTCACCCGCCGTTTCCCCCACCGCCTCCGGTACTCCGGGCGACGGGACCCTCGCATCGACCGGCGCCTCCGTCGGCGGCCTGACTTTCGCTGCGGTACTCCTGCTCGGCGGCGGCACGGCCCTCGCGATGCGCCGTCGTAACGGACGGCACAACTGACGGTCGGCCAGCTGCCCGCGAAGGAGGGTCTGACCGAGCAATGGTCAGACCCTCCCTTGTTGTCTGTCACCGCCCAACGCCGTGTTTGACAGGCTCCAGAGTGGTATTCGAGCCGACGAAACGCCATTTTTGGCCGCCGTGGCTCGTTAATTCGGTTGCCCTGGCCTGTTAACGGGAGATCAATCCGCTCGTCGCATGTTGCGCAGGGGACCCCGTATCGGGACACAGCAACCAGGCGTAGACCGCTCTTCTTGCTCCCCACGCCCGTTTTGCCCGCAGAATCGACTCGGCCAGTTCAGATCTGCCGCAGACATGACAAGCGGCCATAGCCTCCCCGCGGCGGAGAGGAAGTTCCTCCCCGCCATGTTCGCAGCGAGGAGTGCCCATGCGCCGCCTGCCCCACTCCCCCCGTCTTATCCCGTCCAGGAACCGCTTGCTCGGTGCCGCTGCCACAATCGGCGCCCTGGCGCTGCTGCCGTTGCCCGGCGTAGCCGGCACGGTGACGGCTGCCGCCGCTCACCCGGCCGCAGCCACGGCTTGTTCGACCGACGACCAGAGCAACGCCGCCGCCCGCAAGATGAAGGGCGCCACCGGACATGAACCAGGCGAACTGACCGACGCCCAGGCCAAGGCCATGGACGCGGCACTTCAGCAACGCGTCGCCAAGCTGCGCGCCGAAGGCCGCAATCTCGCCCCTTCGGCGCTGGCTGCGACCACCGTCCCGGTCTACGTCCATGTCATTCACAGCGGTGCTGCCGGCAACCTGTCCTCGACCGACATCAGCCGACAGATGTCGGTCCTCAACGCCGCCTACAATGGCCAGGGCACGGGCAACGCCGCGAGCCCGTTCCAGTTCTCGCTGGCCGGCACGGACTACACCGACAACGCGAGCTGGTACAACGGCCTCACGCCCGGATCGTCGGCGGAGAAGTCGATGAAGACCACGCTGCGCAAGGGCGGTGCCAACGCCCTCAACCTCTACACGGCCAACCTCGGCCAGAGCCTGCTCGGCTGGGCGACCTTCCCCAGCTCCTACAAGTCCAACCCCAAGGACGACGGCGTCGTCATCCTCGACACCTCACTGCCCGGCGGCTCGGCCACCAACTACAACGAGGGTGACACCGCCACCCACGAGGTAGGTCACTGGTTCGGGCTCTACCACACCTTCCAGGGCGGCTGTAACGGCAACGGCGACTACGTCTCGGACACCCCCGCGGAGAAGAGCGCCGCCTACCAGTGCCCGACGGGCCGCGACACCTGCACGAACAAGCCCGGCGCGGACCCCATCCACAACTTCATGGACTACACCTACGACCCCTGCATGTACCAGTTCACGGCAGGCCAGGTGCAGCGCATGACGGACTCCTGGACCGCCTACCGGGCCGGCTGACCACATCCGCAAACACCCGGCCCGCTGCCAGGAAGCAACCGCGAAGTAGCAGCGCGAAGGCCCAGCTCGGGGAGTGATGTCCCGACCTGGGCCTTCCAACGTCCGTGGTCCGTGCCCGCGCAACCGTGAGGTCATGTGCGGCATTTGGGCAGGTATATGTGGCACCTTGCGCTCGCCGTCGAAGACCATCACACTGCACCCGTCCAACCGGCGGGCGACGTTGTGCCGGCTGGGTTGACGGTGTCGCCGGACGTGGTTCGGCGGAGTTCGGTACGCGTGGTCTGTGATGCCGCCGGGGTGCCGGCGGCTGCCCTGAGGGAGCTGATCGTGACGTTCTGGATCACAGCAACCGCACGGAGACCTTCCGGCACAAGCGTGGCTGCCCTTGTCGCCGTGCTGGGCCACCGACGTCGCCTGCCGACTCGACTCCCCCGCCGCCCGGGCGTTCCTGGCCTCGTTCGTCACTCTCCCCCGACAACGGCCTTTCGCCCCACAGACCATCGACCCACAGCCCATCGCCTCAGCAGCCGATCCGTGCCCGGCGCACGGCGGACACAGCCCTCCTCCCGGCTGTGACGCGAAGGCAGTCATCGAGGAGCGCCTGACGGCGGCAGCCGCGATCTCCCCAACAGGGAGCCGATCGACTGCCGAGGTCGAGAACCCGATCGACCACTATCCGAGGAGAACGACATGCAACTCCGCGCAAGGCTCATCGGCATAGGTGTCATGGCCATGACGGCAATCCCGTTCATGGTCTTTGGCTCCGCCGAAGCCTCGCAGACCGCGCCGCTGCCCGCACAGGCCACGGCACGCTCCTGCGCCACCGCCCAGGCCGGCTTCGCCTCCTGCAAGGCGATCCTCCGCACGGACATCGCCGCGGCCAAGGCGATAGCGCCCAACGCGACCCCGGCAGGCTATGGGCCGGCCGGCCTCCAGGGGGCCTACGCACTGCCATCGGCAACGGCAGGTGCGGGCCGCACGGTGGCGATCGTCGACGCATACGACGACCCGACCGCCGAGGCCGATCTCGCGGTCTACCGCAGCCAATTCGGACTTCCGGCCTGCACCACCGCCAACGGCTGCTTCAAGAAGATCGATCAGAACGGCGGCACCGCCTACCCGCGCAAGGACGGCGGTTGGGCCCAGGAGATCTCCCTCGACATCGACATGGTGTCCGCCATCTGCCCGAACTGCCACATCCTGCTCGTCGAAGCCAAGTCCGCGTCCTTCGCCAACCTGGGTGCGGCCGTGAACCGCGCCGCCGCAACTCCCGGCGTCGTGGCGATCAGCAACAGCTACGGCGGATCCGACGCCTCGGACGCCAACTACGGGAGCTACTACAACCACCCGGGCATAGCCGTCACGGCCAGCTCCGGCGACAGCGGATACGGTGCGAGCTACCCGGCGTCCTCGCACTATGTAACCGCCGTCGGCGGCACCACACTCAACACCGCCTCCAACGCGCGCGGCTGGAGTGAGACCGCCTGGAGCGGCGCGGGCAGCGGCTGCTCCGCCTACAACACCGCACTGACCGGAGCCTCCTCGTTCAACACCGGCTGCGCCAAGCGGGCCGAGGCCGACGTCTCCGCGGTCGCCAACCCCTCCACCGGTGTCGCGGTCTATGACAGCACCGCCTACCAGGGCAGTTCCGGCTGGATGGTCTTCGGCGGCACCAGCGTCTCCGCCCCGATCATCGGCTCGGTGTACGCGCTCGCCGGCAACACGGGCTCGATCGACAACAACTACCCGTACACCCACTCCGCCTCGCTGTGGGACGTCACCTCCGGAAGCAACGGCACGTGCCCGACCGTCCAGTGGTGCAACGCCCGTACCGGGTGGGACGGCCCCACCGGCCTGGGCACCCCCAATGGCATCGGCGCCTTCTGAACCACGCACTTATTCACCATCGCTCCGGGCCGGAGGGTCTCCACACCCTCCGGCCCGGTCGTCCGCCCGGTCACTTCCGAGGGGTGGGCGGCCCGGTCGGCCGAGAGGACGGCGGAGTCGGCGAGGCCGGGGACTTGCCGTGAGCAGCGGCCGTACCGAGCAGCCGTGCGCAGTAGGCGTCGACTTCGCTCTTGCCCCCGGCCGCCTTTTCGAGCCGGGCCTGGGAGCGAGATTCCAGGGTCTGACCGCGATCTGCGGCCTGGACGTACTTCTCGCACAGTCCCTTCAGGTCCGGGGCCGGCGAGGCGGCGGTAGTGGCCGCCGCAGCCGAGGAGGGTTGCGCGGTTGGCCGAGGCGTGTGGGACGAGCCGGTGGTCGCGGTAGGGCGGGGAGTGCCGCTCGGGTGGGGTGCGACACCGCTGTTGCCGGGGGCGGTGGCCGTGGACGGCACAGGACCCGAGGTGGAGCCACCGGGGTGGAGCGGCACGGGAAGGTGGCCGGTCTGCGCCGCGATGGCCACACCGCCGAGCACGAAGACCGCGGCCATGCCTCCGGCCAGAGTCTTCACGGGCCGCGATCTGAAGGTCCGGCGCCGGAGACCGCGACTGGGGCGCATGCCCCTGGCCGCCCTGAAGGCCGCCAGTGCCTCGTGTTCGCGCGCGCTGTCCACCGGGAGCGGCTTCGCCGCCACCGTGAGGAGTCGGGTGAGGTCGGCTGCGCGGCTGTCGGCTTCCGCGATGTCCTGTCCGCTGAGCAGCCGCTCCGCGACGGCCGCGTCCAGCCATCCATCGTCTTCTCGGAAGTCGTTCATTCGTCATTTCTCCCAGCGCCGTTGAGGCGCTCCGACAGGTATTTCAGACCCCGGTGGGACGCGGTTCGCACCGCACCCGGCCGCTTGCCCAGGACTTTCGCCGCCATCGGCCCATTGAGTCCGAGCACCACTCGCAGCAGCACGGCTTCGGCCTGCTCCTGGGGCAGTTCGGCGATCAGGGTCAGCGCGCGCTCGGTGGACAGGTTCTCCAGGACCACGCCCTCCGTGTCCTGCAAGGTCAGGGGCTCTTTGGTCCGTTCGTCGAACCCCGAGGTCCGGGGGCGGACCTTGATCCTTCGCAGGTGGTCCAGGGCGCGGTGCCGGGCTATGACCGCCGCCCAACCCCGGAAGCGCTGCCCGTCGCCGCGGAACCCGCCGAAATCGCGGACGATGTCGTGCCAGGCCTCCGAGGCGATGTCCTCGGCATCGTCACCGACCAGGCCGCGCAGGTACCCCAGAAGCATGGGATGGATCTCGCGGTAGACGATGCCGAAGGCGGCTTCGTCGCCACCACGGGCCTGAGCGACCGCATCACCCAGCTCCCCGTCATCCATCCTGCTGCGCCGGCGCACCTCCGCCTTGCCCACTACATTCCTCTTCGCGCTCGCCGACACCGTGCAACATCTTGATCCGCCGAAGGACGTCCTCCGACTCGCGGTAAGGCGGGCGTCACACCTGTGCCTGGCCCACCACCGCGAGATAGAAGAGACGCAAGCTGTCCTGCGCTCCGTTCTCGTACCGCTTGACCGCCTTCCCCAGCGGGTTCCACACCCGCCCGTCAGGAGTTCGGATCCCGAAGGGCTGACCGAATGTATCGCGCTGGTAGGCATCGAATTCCACCCAGACGGCTCTCGCGCCGCGTACCAGCACCTCTCCGGTGTATGCACCGAAGCCGAGGAGCGTCCGGGTCACCGCCTGGGCGGGCGGATTCTCCCGCCGAATGCCCTCGATGGTCCGGTCCACCAGCGCCAGACTCTGCGGCGAGTAGTCCAGCCCGATCCTGGATCCTTCCCGCACGATCGCCACGATGTCCGCTGCGAGACGAGGACCGAGTACGGCCCCCCGCGGGTTCCTCACGGGATTCTCCATCATGTCCCTCCGCTGGTCGGACTTTTCCTCGCGCACGTTTCGCGCGGCTCATACGGGGGGCGCATCACACCGCGAAAACGTCACACTGAGCGGAGCGCCCGTTCGCCGCAGCGGTATATGTCCGACATGTGCCGACCCTCGTCAACAAGCCACCGCGGCTTGTATGGTGCGCGACCGTGCACCCCACATCCGACACCGATACGACGGTCGACGTCTCCGCGCGCCACGCACGGCACAGTCATGCCGCCGCCCGGCCGGTGTTCCTCGACACCTCCGGACGTCGGCAGCGGCGGGTTCGGCGTATCGGGCGATTCCTGGCCATACCAGCCGCCGGGTACGTCGCGCTGCTGCTGAGTGCCGCCCTCGGCGGACCGAGCGTTTCCTCCCCGTACCTCCCGCTGCCCGAGGCCGGCGACCACCGGGGCGGCGTCTCCAGCCCCGGGCCGGGCGCGACAACCGCGGCCGGCCGCAAGCCGGCCGCCGTCACGGCAAGCCGCACGCCAGGCAGCGGCGAGTCCCGGGCATCCGTGACCAGCCCGCCTGCGACAGCCACCACTCCCGGCACGGCACTTTCGCCGAGCGCGTCTCCCAGTGCCCCGCAGACGACAGCCGCCCCGACCGCCACAGTCAGCCACGGCAAGAGCACGGCCACGCATCCTATTCCCACCCACACCAGCCGCGGTCACGGATAACCCCGGCAGCCGGCTCACCGCCGTGAAGAGAGCACCCCACCATGTCGCACGCCCCCGCCGCCTCCAACCGCGCCAGAAGACGCCGGGGACGCCGCGGCGTTGTCCGCTCCACACCGCTGCGCACCCACTGGCTGCTGATGACGGTGCTGGTCCTCACGCTCGGCGCCGCGCTCCTCATCCAGGGCTACACCCAGCACATGTTCGGTATCAGCGACGACGCGGCCCGTCCCGGTGGCAGCGCCGCAGGACAGGTGCCTGCTGCCATCGCTCACGGCGGCCCGGTGATCGACAGCGCGGCCGTTCCGGCCCGCACCGCCTGCCCTCGGGCGCACACCATCGCCCTCACCTTCGATGACGGCCCGGACCCGACGTGGACGCCGAAGATCCTGGACGCACTGCGCCGCCACCACGTCCACGCCACGTTCTTCGTCGTGGGCACTCAGGTCGCCGCCCACCCGGCGCTGGTGCGGCGCATCCTCGCCGAGGGGCACGAGATCGGCATCCACACCTTCACCCACGCCGACCTCGGGAAGATCCCGGTCTGGCAGCGCACGCTGGAACTGCGCGAAGCCCAACTCGCCCTGGCCGGAGCCACCGGACACACCAGCTCGCTGCTGAGGCCCCCGTACTCCTCCGTCAACGACGCGCTCAGCGACCGGGACTGGGATGCCGTCCGGACCGCCGGCGACGACGGTTACCTGACCGTGCTGACCACTCAGGACAGCGAGGACTGGCAGCGCCCCGGCGTCGACCGGATCGTCGCCAACGCCACCCCGCGCGGAAGCGCGGGCCAGATTCTGCTCATGCACGATGCGGGCGGCGACCGCTCCCAGAGCGTGGCCGCCCTGGACCGGCTGCTCCCCCTGATGGCTGCCCGCGGATTCACCGTGACCACGGTCGGCGACGCCTTCGGGATTCCTCAGGCCATGAGTCCGGCAGCCGAGAAGGACCACTGGCTGGGCATCGGTCTCATCGGGACTCTGGACGGCAGCGCCGGGGCACTGAGGTTGCTCGGCTGGCTGCTGTACGCGGCAGGTGGGCTCGCCGTGTTGCGTGCCATCGCCGTGCTCATCGCCGCCCGGCGGCACGTCCGGCAACGAGACATGGGGTGGGGGCCACGGGTCACCGCCCCCGTCAGCGTCATCGTGCCCGCCTACAACGAGAGCGCGGGCATCGAGGCAGCGGTCCGCTCGCTGCTCGCCTCCGACCACCCCGTTGAGATCATCGTGGTCGACGACGGCTCCACCGACGGCACCGCCGACCTGGTGGAGTCACTGCGCCTTCCCTATGTGCGGGTCATCCGGCAGCGGAACGCGGGCAAGCCGGCCGCCCTCAACACCGGGATCGCGGCCGCCTCATACGAACTGCTGGTCATGGTCGACGGCGATACCGTCTTCGAACCGGACGCCGTCCGCATGCTGGTGCAGCCGTTCGCCGATTCCCGGATCGGAGCGGTCTCCGGCAATGCCAAGGTGATCAACCGCGGTGGGCTGCTCGGCCGCTGGCAGCACATCGAATACGTCGTCGGCTTCAACCTCGACCGCCGGCTGTTCGACCTGGCCGAATGCATGCCGACCGTGCCGGGAGCCGTCGGCGCGTTCCGCCGCTCCGCGCTCCTGCGTATCGACGGGGTCAGCGAGGACACCCTCGCCGAGGACACCGACCTCACCATGGCGCTGTGCCGCGAGGGCTGGCGGGTGGTCTACCAGGAGGACGCCATCGCCTGGACCGAGGCGCCTGCCTCCCTGCGTGCGCTCTGGCGACAGCGCTATCGCTGGTGCTACGGCACCCTGCAAGCAATGTGGAAGCATCGCGGCGCTCTGGTGCAGACCGGCGCGGCGGGCAAGCTGGGCCGCCGCGGTCTGATGTACCTGCTGCTCTTCCAGGTTCTGCTGCCCCTGCTCGCCCCGGTCGTCGACATTTTCGCTATCTACGGCCTGGTCTTCCTGGACCCTGTCCGCATCCTGGTCATCTGGCTCGGCTTCCTCGCGCTGCAGACCGCAATGGCTCTGTACGCGTTCCGCCTGGACGGCGAACGACCGGGAGCCCTGTGGAGCCTGCCCCTGCAACAGTTCGTCTACCGGCAGTTGATGTACCTCGTCGTCATCCAGTCGGTGGCGACCGCGATTGCCGGATCGCGGCTGCGCTGGCAGCGCATGGAGCGCTACGGCAGCCTCCAGATCCCCGCGCCCTCACCACACCCTGTGGCCGCGCCCGTGGCAACCGGCACGGCTGATTCATGGACGCAGGAGACCGGCACCGATGTCAGCGCGAGCGACGTTCACTGGGGACGCGGGACAGAGTGGTGAGTTGCCCGGGTGTCAGCCAGATGGTTGCTGCCGCAACCGGTCCCACTCTCGTCAGCGCCCGGCGAGGGTGAAGGCCGAGTTCACGAGGGCGACGTGAGTGAAGGCCTGCGGGGTGTTGCCCAGTTGCCGTTGCGCCACCGGGTCCCATTCCTCGGAGAACAGGCCCAGGTCGTTGCCGAGCGCCAGCACCCGTGCGAAGAGCTCACGGGCCTCGTCCCGGCGGCCGACGGCGACCAGCGCGTCAACGAGCCAGAAGGAGCAGGCGAGGAAGGCGCCTTCCTCCCCTGGTAGTCCGTCCGAGGCCGGGGCGACGCTACTGCCCGGTCCCGAGTAGCGCCGCACGAAGCCGCCGTGGTCCAGCTCCGTCCGTACGGCGTCGACGGTACGGACCACCCGCGGATCGTCCGGCGGCAGGAAGCCGGTCTTGACGATGAACAGCGCGCTGGCGTCCAGTTCCCGGCTGCCGTACTGCTGGGCGAACACCCCGCGCGCGGTGTCGTACCCGTGCGTGCAGACCTCGGCGTGCACGGCGTCGCGCTGGACCCGCCAGCGGTCCACCGGCGCCGGCAGGCCGGTGGTCTCGGCCATCTTGACGGCGCGGTCGAACGCGACCCAGGCCATGACCTTGGAGTGTACGAAGTTCCGCCGCCCGCACCGGACTTCCCAGAGGCCCTCGTCGGGATCCTGCCAGTGGTTCTCCAGGAAGACCATGAGCGTTCGGAGCAGACTCCAGACCTGCCGCTCCATCGGGATACCAGCCATCAGCGCCAGATGCAGCGTGTCGACCACCTCGCCGTAGACGTCCAGCTGGAACTGGTCCACCGCGGCGTTGCCGAGCCGGACCGGGGACGAGCCCTCGTATCCGGGGAGCCAGTCGGCGTCGGTCTCGATCAGCCGGCGCTCGCCGGCGACGCCGTACATCGTCTGCAGATCCGCGGGGTCGCCGGCGATGGCGCGCACCAGCCACTGCCGCCAGGCCGCCGCCTCCTCGCGGAAGCCGCCGCGCAGCAGCGCGGACAGCGTCATGCTGGAGTCCCGCAACCAGCAGAAGCGGTAGTCCCAGTTGCGCGACCCCCCGATCCACTCGGGGAGCGAGGTGGTCGGCGAGGCGACGATGCCGCCGGTCGGGGCGTACACGAGGGCTTTGAGGGTGATGAGCGACCGGCGTACGACCTGTTCCCACTCCCCTTCGTACCGGCACTTCGCCGTCCACCGCTGCCAACCCTCGGTCGTCTGCAGGAGCGCCTTCTCCGCATCGGTCACCTGACAGGTACGCAGGTGCGAGGGCTGCCAGGTGAGGACGGCAGGGACCCGGTCACCCGCCTGTACGGTGAAGTCGGAGCGCGTGCAGCCGTCCTCTCCGAAGGTGTGCACCCCGCGCGGCACCCGGAGCCAGACCGCGTCCGGGCCGGCCACGGCGACACGGTGGTGGTCGGTGCGGCGCACCCACGGCATGATCCGGCCGTAATTGAAGCGCAACCGAAGTTCCCCCCGCATCGGCACGCTGCCGCTGATGCCTTCGACGATGCGTACCAGCCTGGGGGCGCGGTCGCGCCGCGGCATGAAGTCGAGGACCCGGACGGAGCCGGTGGGGGTCTCCCAGATCGATTCCAGGACCAGGGTGTCGTTCCGGTAGCCGCGACTGGTGCACTGCGCGGCGTTGGCCGGGGCGAGCCGCCAGTGGCCGTGCCCCTCGTTGCCCAGGAGGGCCGCGAACGCGGCGGGCGAGTCGAAGCGGGGCAGACAGAGCCAGTCGACCGATCCGTCCCTGCCGACCAGGGCGGCCGTCTCCAGGTCGCCGATGATCGCGTAGTCCTCGATGCGTCCGGTCATGGTGGGACCATTGTCCGGCGACCGGACCGGGACCCGCGAGCCGACCGGACGGGGCGCTGCACGCCGTGGGCTCCGGTTGCGGGGTTGATCTTCTGAGCAGACAATTGTTTCGAGCTCTGTCTCCTGCGAGCGGAAGGGGCGGACCGTGGAGCGACCTTCGTGGGTGCCTCCAGGAACGGACGTGGAGCATCCCAACGCGGCGCGCATCTATGACTACTTCCTGGGCGGCTCGCACAATTTCCCCGCCGACCGCGCTGTGGCCCGCAAGGCCATCGAGCTCTGGCCGGACCTGCCACTGATCATGCGGGCCAACCGGGCCTTTCTGCGCCGCGCGGTCCAGTACCTCGCCGGGACGGGCATCACGCGTTTCCTCGACCTCGGTTCCGGAATCCCGACGTATGGCGCGGTGCACGAGGTGGTGCGGGAGATCCAACCCGATGCCCGGGTGGTCTATGTGGACCAGGATCCGGTGGCGGTGGCGCACAGCCGGTTGCTGGTGGGGCGCGATCCGAACGTGGCGGTCGTCCAGGCGGACCTGAGGAATCCCAGGGACCTGCTCGCCCGCACCGCCGTCGCGGAGTTGCTGAGCCCGGCGGAACCGGTGGCCGTACTGATGGTCGCGGTGCTGCACTTCATCTCGGACGAGGACGACCCGGGCGCGATCCTCGCCGTACTGCGCGATGCCGTACCACCGGGCAGCATGCTGGCACTGTCCCACGCGGCGCTGGAGGGCCGCCCCGATCAGGCCGGCCCGCACCAGGAGCTCTACGCCCGGACGCCCAACCCCCTGACGATGCGCTCCCGGCAGCAGATCACCGCGTTCTTCGACGGGTTCGAACTCCTGGAGCCCGGGGTGGTCTACCTCCCCGAATGGCGGCCCGAGGTCCCTGAGTCGGTCGGGCCCCACCCCGAACGGATGACCGGCCTGGCAGGTCTGGGGCGTCGGCTGTGAACGCTCCGATCACGGAGCACGGAAGTTCCGCGGACCGCTTCGACGAAGCCTGGGCCCACATGCTGCAGGACGGACAGGGCATCGCGATGCACCCCGGCATCCGCCGGCAGCTCGCGGCCAGGACCACCGGTCTGCTCCACAGATGCTGGCGGGACGACGCCTCCGGCACCCTCCCGGCCGAGGAGGCCGGGCGGTTGCTCGTCGACGCGCACTTCACCGATCCCGCGGTGCTGGCCCGCGCGGTGCGACTGCTGCAGGAAAAGGCTCCGAACGGCCGGGGGCCCGCCGTAGCCGGCGCATTCGCCGCGGGGTGGGCGGAGGCTCTGCGAGAGCGCACGCTCCGTGACCAGGAGGAGATCCGGCTCGCCGTGGACACCGCCAGACTCGTCGCGGAGCGCTCCATGCGCGAGACGGAGGCCCGCTTCCGCGCGCTGTTCGAGAACGCCGCGATCGGTATCGGAATCGGCGACCTGGAGGGCAACATCCTGGAGGTCAACCGGGCGCTGCTCGACCTCTTCGGCGCATCCGTGGAAGAGTTGCGCAGCCGCCGCGTCAACGAGCTCGTGCACCCGGAGGACGCGCCCAGAACCTGGGACGCCTACCGCGAACTCATCAGGGGAGAGAGGGAGCACTTCGAGTGCGACAAGCCCTACTACCGCCGGGACGGCGAAGTCGTCTGGACCCATCTGACCGTCTCGCTGATCCGTGACGAGGAGCAGATTCCGCGCTACCAGGTGGCCATGCTGGAGGACATCACCGACCGGTACCGGCTGGAGGAACGGCTCCGGCACCAGGCCACCCACGACATGCTGACCGACCTGCCCAACCGCGAGGCCTTCATCGAGCGGCTGGAGGGGCTCTTCGAGGCCCCGGAACCCGGCGCCCGGTTCGCCCTGTGCTACCTCGACCTGGACGGGTTCAAGTTCGTGAACGACAGCCTGGGCCACGTGACCGGCGATGAGTTGCTGGCCGCGGTGGCACGCCGCCTGGAGTCCGCGATCAGTCCGCTGGGCCATCTCGTGGCGCGGGTGGGCGGCGACGAGTTCGTGATGCTGCTCGAGAACTGCACCGGGGAGCACCAGGCGGTGTCCGTGGCGAAGACGGCACTGGCGGCGCTCGACGAACCGCTCCAGGTCGGGGACCGCCAGCTGACCGTCGGGGCGAGCGTCGGCATCCTGCAGCACCTGGTCGCCAACACCACCCCCGAGGCGGCGGTGCGCGCCGCCGACCTGACGCTGTACCGGGCCAAGGAAGCGGGCCGCGGCCGGTGGACGCTCTTCGACTCCGATCACCTCGCCCGCGAGGTCACCCGCTACGCGGTGTCGGTACGGCTGCCGATGGCATTGGACCGGGGCGAGTTCTTCATCGACTACCAGCCGCTGTGCGCGCTGCCCGACGGGTCGCTGACCGCGGTGGAGGCGCTCGTACGCTGGCGGCATCCGGACTTCGGTGTGCTGGGCCCCGATGAATTCATCGATGCCGCCGAGCAGACCGGAGTGATCACGAAGCTGGGCCGCTGGGTCCTGGAGCATGCCTGCGCCCAGGCTGCCGAGTGGGTCGCCGACTTCGGCCCGGCAGCTCCGATGATCAACGTCAACCTCTCCGTCCACCAGGCCCGTGACGCCGCGTTGCCGGCCGACATCCGCAGGATCCTGCGGGACACCGGGCTCCACCCGGAACACCTCGAACTGGAGATCACCGAGAGCGCGGTGGCGGGCCCCGCCGACGATTCGCTGCAGACGATGCGCAAACTCGCGGACCTGGGGGTCGCCCTCACCATTGACGATTTCGGCACCGGCTGGTCGAACCTCGGGTACCTCACAGAACTGCCGGTCTCCGGGCTGAAGATCGCGGGATCCTTCATTCCCAAGAAGGACCAACGAGTGGGATGGCGGATCGTCCAGGGGCTGGTGTCCCTCGCGAGGGCACTCGGCCTCACGGTCACTGCGGAGGGCGTCGAGACGGTCGCGCACGCGGAGCGGTTGGGGGCCATGGGGTGCAACCGGGCGCAGGGGTGGCTGTTCGGCAAACCCGTACGGCCGGAGGAGATCAGGACTCGGATCGCCGCGGAAGCGGTTCGCCGCGAAAGCCGCCGCATGGCTACGGGTCGCGATGAAGAAAGTCAGCATTAGTACATTTAGCAGACTCCCCGAATTGGTCTTGACTCTCCTCAAGGATGAAGCAAGGCTTGGACTTTGGCACCGCTTCGCGGGCAGCGCATTTGCCAGTCGATCGGATGGCAGTCGATCGGATGGCGCCTTCTCCGGCGCCTGAGAGCCACGGCGGCATCGTTCCACCGCCGCCGATCCCAACGCTCTCGCCTCGAGGTCGCGCCCCGTTGTCGTACCGGGCACGCCTCTTCAGTCAGGTCAGTCAGGGCGCGCCCGTTGACCGGGAGGACCAGTCGGCAGGGCACGCCCATTGCCTCCGGAAAGAGGCAGCGGTGATGAGCACGAACGTGTCTCCAGAGATACGACGCGCGCGCTACCGGGCGGTCGCCCCATGCGTCGCCCGACCGACCTCTGCTACGGATTCTGTGCTTTCCGGCGCACTTTCCTCAGCCAACCCGACCTGCACTCCCCCGGCCCCGAAATCGACACCGAGATGATCACCCACACACTGCGCTCGGGACTCCGCATCGCCAAAGTCCCGAGCCTCGAACTTCCCCGTCGCAGTGGGCGCTCGCACCCGCACACCGTCGCCGACGGCCGCCGGGTCCTGCGGACTCTGGTCTCCGAGCGCCCTGGCGCCAGGCCTGCGTCACCGCTTGCCCAGGGGGAGTGATGAACGGCTCCGACCGGCGCGCCATGACGGCCTGCCCCTGGATCGCCGCCCGCTACTCGCTGTACACCCGCGTCCGCGTCGTCGCGCTGGACCTGGAGACGCCCGATGAGCTGCGCTCACCTGGGGGTTCCGGACCGGTCGTGCCGGACTGCCGCGTGTGGGCGTTGGTGCGGCTGCACGGGCACCCGCTCGGACTGGCGAACGCCATCGGCGAACCCGGCGATCGGGCCGGGAAGCGCCGGGCGCCGGGCGCTGCCGCTCATCGTGAACTCGCCACCGGCACGGCTCCGACCATCACCGCCAGCCGCGCGCCGACGGCACCGCCGACGGGGAGCCGGCAGGCCCCGTTGGGCGCTGAAGAGACCGGATCATGACTCCCGTCTGCGTCTTCCTCTACCACTCCGTCTCGCGTGACCCGCCCGGGTGGATCGCCCCGTACACGGTCGCCCCGGACGACTTCGCGGAGCAGCTCGACCGGATCGCCGAGAGCGGCCGCACCGTGGTGCCCCTGTCGCGGCTGGTCTCGGCGCAACGCGGCGGTGTTCAGTTGCCGCCGCGTTGCGCTGTCCTGACCTTCGACGACGGCTTCGCCGACTTCTACTGGACGGTGGCCCCGCAGCTGACCGCCCGCGGGCTGCCCTCCACGCTCTATGTCACCACCGGTGCCGTCCACACTCCGGGAGCCGACTGCGACGGCAGCCTGCTGCCGCCCGCACCGATGCTGACCTGGCGTCAGATAGCCACTCTCGACGCGTTTGGCGTCGATATCGGCGGGCACAGCCTCACCCATCCGCAACTGGACACGCTGCCCGCCGCGCGGGTACGCCACGAGGTCGCGGACAGTAAGCGACGACTGGAGGACGTACTGGGCCACCGGGTGTCCGCGTTCGCCTACCCGCACGGTTACTCCAGCGCCATGGTCCGCCGCGAGGTCCGTGAGGCCGGCTGGACGTCGGCGGCCGCAGCGGGGAACGCCTTCAGCTCGCCCACGGACGACCCGCTGCGCATCGCCCGTCTGATGGTCAGGGCCGACACCCCGCGGGAGCTCTTCCGCCGGTGGACCGAGGGGGAAGGGGCTCCCGTGGCGCCGTTCCGCGAGGGGGCGAGGACCAGGAGCTGGCGGTTGTACCGGCGCGTGCGGGCCGCGCTCGGGCAGCCGGTCGGCGGTCCGCCCGTGAGCTGAGTTCGGGCCAGGACTGTCGGTCGGCGGCGCACCGGAGCGCTGCAACCACCCCTGACGGCCGCCGGACTTCAGCGGTCGGCCGATTCAGGCCCGGCGGCGTTCTCCCGGACCTTCCTCCGGTACCGGCAGCGACTTGGGCATGCCGGCCCGGTGGGCCAACGCCACTGCGGCCACCGAGGAGTGAACGTCGAGTTTTATCATCAGGTTCTGGACGTGCGTACGCACCGTGTTCGTCGACAGGAAGAGATGCCGCCCGATCTCCGCCCGGCTCATCCCCGCGGAGAGGCAGCCCAGCACCTCGCGCTCGCGCGCGGTGAGGTTGGCCAGCCGCCCGGCGTCCTCCTCCATCCCGTCATGCACGGTCGCCAGCTCAGCGAGCACGCGGGTGAGCAGGCGGGGCGGGATCCAGGTCTCGCCTCGCTGCACGCCCCTGATGACGGCGAGCAGATGCTGCATGGAACTGTCCTTGGGAACCCAGCCGCGGACACCGGCACGGATCGCGGCACAGGCGAGATCGTCCGTCCTGGTGCCGTCGCTGAGCACGATGAGCGGAACGGCCAGTTGGCCGGGCCAGGGAGACGGAACCGCGAGTCTGTCGGACGAGGCCACCAGGCCGATGTCCGCCACAACCACGTCCGCGCGGCCTTCCGCCGCCGCTCGGCAGGCCGCCTTCATCCCGGTCACCGAGCTGCCGACCATTCCCACCTGTCGCAACCCCAGCGCGAGTACCTCAGCGACCGAGCGGCGTCGGTCGGCCACGACGACCCGGATCTCGCCAGCCATGCTTCTGAGGTTGCCACCGAAAGGTCCACCGTGCCAGCCGCGGAACCCGGGCAGCAAGGATCGTGTCCGGGTGATCGGTGGACTCGGCCGCATTCCCTTAGTTCCTTGGAGCGCGATTGTCAAGCGTGTAAAATATGCCGGTATGTGCGTGTGTTGCACCTGGATGCAGTAGCAAGAGGGTTTGCCAGGACGCCTCATTCCGCTCCGCATTCCGCTGTTCGCGGCGCCGGCGCGTGCGCGACAGGGAAAGGCATTCGTCATGACCACTCCGCGCGCAGGGAAAATCGTTGTCGCTGACGCCAGCCGCTTGCACGCCGAGGCGCTGGCGCTGGCGCTGTCCAGCCACGGTCACCGGGTCCGGGCCACGGCCACCACGTGGAACGGCCTGCTGCGGGCCGTTTCGGTATGCCGCCCCGACATCTGCATCCTCGACCTGCAGGTCATGGACGGACGTACGTTCGACGCGATCAACCTCATCCGCGCCTGTGAACCGAAGATCAGGATCGTCGTGCTCTCCCGGGCGATGGACCCCGACTCGGTGACGGCCGCGATCGAGGCGGGCGTGGTCGGCTATCTGGGCAAGGACAAGAGCATCGACCAACTGGACCGTGCGCTGCGGCGCGTGGAGGCCGGAGGCCTGTTCATCGAACCCACGCTCGCCCACGAGGTGCTACGGCGCGTGCGCCGCCGTTCGGATGGCGCCGAGCCGCTGCGCTGGCTCACCCAGCGGGAGCGTGAGGTCCTTCGGCGGCTCACCGAAGGTGACGACACCACTGAGATCGCGCGCGAGCTGAGCATGACCACCAACACAGCGCGTACCCACGTACAGAACGTCCTCGACAAGCTCGGTGTGCACTCCCGGCTGGAGGCCATCGCGCTGGCCCATCAGGTGGGTGCCGAGCAACGGAGCGAGTGACGCGGCCCTCCCCCATGGTCAGTGCACGGTGGGGGCCAGCAGGTCACTGGTACCGTACCGCGCGATCCATTCCGCGAGGCGATCGGTGCTCATCGCCTTCCAGAGCGCGGGCGCTCGGCTCGGATCCAGGGTGAGCGCGGACTGACCCTGCATCGTCACGAAATGCCCGAACGGCGGCCGGATGAAGTTGACATCACCGGACCCCAGGTCGCGCAGCCCCAGCACCAGGTCGCGCAGTTCGCTGTTGGAGAGCTGGTCGTCGACGCTGACCGCTTTCGCGGTCGCGTCGAGCAGGCGGCTGGTCGTGAACGGGTCGAACAGCGAGACCTTGCCGAGCGACTTGGTCATCAGGGAACGCAGGAAGTTCTGCTGCCGGGCGATTCGGTCCAGATCGCCGTTGGGCAGCCCGTACCGCTGCCGCACATAGGCCAGCGCGGTCGTCCCGTCCATGACGTAGGTGCCGGCGGTCCACTGGCGCTGCTGTTGGGAGTCGTGGGAGTTGTCGGGGATGGTGATGCTGACGCCACCGACCGCGTTGGTCAGCGAGGTGAACCCGCTCCAGTCGATTGCGCCGAAGTGGTCGATGCGGATGCCGGTGTACTGCTCCACGGTCTGGATCAGCAGCGGGGGTCCACCCCAGGAGAACGAGGCGTTGATCTTCGCCGAGCCGTGGCCGGGGATCGAAACCCAGGTGTCGCGCGGGATCGAGACCAGATACGCCTTCTTACGGTCGGTCGTCAGGTGCAGCAGCATGATCGTGTCGGTGCGCTGCGCGCCGTAGCTCCACAGTGGCTTGCCGGCCCCGTTGCCCGTGGTGGGCAGGTCGGAGCGGGCGTCCAGGCCCACCAGCAGGAAGGTCAACGACTTGCCGGCCTCCGGGGGCTTCACCGGCCGCTGGGAGTCGGGCACGTTGGGCAGTGCGCCCGCGATCCGCGGCACCTGGCCGGCGTAGTGGTTGGTGCCCCACAGCACGGCACCCAGGCCCGCCAGCACCAACGCGATCAGTGCGGCCAGGGCCGACAGGAGGATGTGACGCCGGCGCCGGCGCCGCTTGTCGGCGAGCTCCTGCGGGCTGAGTGGTTCCTTGGTTGTCTTCATCAGAAGTCGTCCGGGTAGGGGGCCGCTGACACGAGCTGCCGACCGGTTGCGGGCTCGGGGGTCAGCCGGGGATCAGGGAAGGCGGGCAGCAACCGGGCCAACCGGCGGCGTACGTCGGCGCTGTCGTCCCGCCGGGCGGCGGCATAGAGCGCCGGGAGCTCCCGGCGGACGGCGGACGGATCGTGCGGCGTGCACGGAGCGGCGGCGTCAATCCGGGGGTGAGCAGTCGGCAGCCGGCGCTCCTCCACGGAGAAGAGGGTCTCGTCGAGCTTCTCGCCCGGGCGCAGGCCGGTGAAACGGATATCCAGATGACCGGCGTTCATCTGCTCGGCATACCGCTCGACCAGGTCCAGGACCCGCACCGGCTCGCCCATGTCGAGGACGAATACCTCTCCGCCCGAGGCCAGCCGAGCGGCTTCCAGAACCAGTCCGGCGGCCTCCTCGATCGTCATGAAGAACCGCGTCATGTCCGGATGGGTCACCGTCAGGGGCAGGTCCGAACGCAGTTGGGCGGCGAGCACGTCGAGCAGGGAGCCTCGGCTGCCCAGCACGTTGCCGAAGCGCACGGCGGCGAAGATCGTCGAAGCGGCCTGGCGGGCCTGCACGATCAGCTCGGCCAGCCGCTTCGTGGCGCCGAGCACCGAGATCGGGTCGGCCGCCTTGTCGGTGGAGATCAGGATGAACCGCTCGACCTCGAACTTCACTGCGACCTGAACCAGTTGGTCGGTTCCGAGCACGTTCGACTTCACGCCCTCACACGGATTGTGTTCGAGCATCGGGAGGTGCTTGTGGGCGGCGGCGTGGAAGACCACCTCGGGGCGGAGTCGGTCGAACACGTGCTCAAGGCGGTCGCGGTCGCGGATGTCGGAGATCACCACGTCCTCGTCGTCGAGGGCCTCGCCGTAGAGCTCGAGCTGCAGGCGGTGGAGGTTCGACTCGTCGTGGTCGAGCAGGAAGAGCCGGCTCGGCTCAAATCCATAGACCTGGCGGCAGAGTTCGCTGCCGATCGAGCCGCCCGCCCCGGTCACCAGGACCCGTCGCCCGGCGATGATCCGCCGGGCCTCCGACCCGGCCACATGGACCTCTTGGCGGCCGATCAGCTGATTGACGTCCAGGGTGCGCATGTCGCCGCCGACAACATCGCGGCGCAGTGCGGCGATGAAGGTGGGCAGATAGCGCACGCTCGCTCCGGTCGCCGTCGCGGCGGCGGTGACCTGGCGGAAGCGCTGCGGGGTCAGGCCCGGGATCGCCACCACGACAACCTCGACCCGGTGGGCCACGACGACCGACTCGGTCTGATCCAGGTCGCCCAGAAGCGGAATTGTGCTGTTGCCGGCCTTCGCCTGGTCGTCGTCCAGGAAGCCCACCGGGTCGAGGCCGAACTCCGGTACCCGGAGCAGGTCACGGGCCAGCGCCCAGCCGGCCTCACCCGCTCCGACGATGAGTGTGCGCAGGCCGGGACGCTGGGCAGGGGTGGTGGTCGGGGAGATCGGCATGACGGATCAGACTCCGGACGATGCGACGGTTGAGCGGCCGGCGAGCTGGACGAGCGCCGCGCAGACCCGGTCGACCTGGCTCTCGCTGAGGCCGGGGTGCAGGGGCAGCGACAGCAGCCGCGGGAAGAGTGTGTCGGCTCCGGGCAGGCCGCCCGGCGGGCGCAGCGCAGTGCGCCGGAAGTACCCGAGTTGGTGCAGCGGGATGAAGTGCACGGAGCTGCCGATACCGCGCTCGGCCAGCCGCACGACCAACTCGTCGCGGGACATGCCGAACTCGGGCCCGACGTGGACCACGTACAGATGCCAGGCATGCCGGCCGTCGGCCGGCTCGCCCGGCAGGCCCAGCCCGGGTACCCCCCGCAGGCGGGCGGTGTACCGGGCGGCGAGGACTTCGCGACGGCGCTGCCAGTCGCCGAGGTGGCGCAACTGCGCGCGCCCGATGGCGGCCTGCAGGTCGGTCATGTTGGCCTTCAGCCCGTCCTCCTCCACGGCGTACTGCCAGGAGCCGCCCGGCAGATTGCGGCGCCAGGAGTCTGCGGACATCCCGTGCAGCCTGGCGCGGCGGATCCGATCGGCGAGATCCCGGTCCTCGGTTGTCACCATTCCGCCTTCGCCGATCGGCAGGTTCTTGGTGGCGTAGAAACTGAAGCAGGTGGCCCGCGACAGGGCGCCCACCGGCCGCCCGTCGATCGAGGTGCCGAGGGCGTGCGCGGCGTCCTCCACGACCCGGTGCAGCGGCAGCCCGGCGGCCTCGGCCAGCGCGGACAGCGGTGCGGGGGCCCCGCCGAAATGCATGACCATCATCGCGCCGGGACGGCTGCCGACGGCCTGCACGGCCCGCACGGTGGTGTCCGGGGACGGCATCCCGGTCGCCGGGTCGACGTCCACGAGCAGTGGCCGAAGGCCCGCGTGCAGTACGGCCTGGCCGGCACCGCAGAAGGTCAGCGTCGGCATCAGGACGATCGCGCCGGGCGACAGCCGCATGGCCCGCAACGAGAGTTCCAGTGCGGCGGTGCACGAACTCACCGCCACGGCATACCGCGCTCCCACCTGCTGGGCGAACTCCCGCTCGAACAGCCCCGTCTGCGGCCCGGAGGTCACCCACCCCGACGCCAGCACCTGCTGCGCGGCCGCCCGCGCCTCCGCGCAGATCTCGGTCCGTGCGAACGGGACGGGTGGGGGCAGCGTGGTGGAGGCGGAAGCCGAGACGGCGAATGCCCTGTCGGGGGTCGGCGGGTACGCCGACACGCCACCCTGGTGGGAGGTCGAGACGCTCATGGAGAACTCCTCGCGGTCAGTCATGACAGCCCTTCGGGTGGGGCGCGCTCGCCCCCGAGGGATCGCACCCAGTACTGCGAAACCTAGGCAGGTGCGGGTCGGACGGGATCCGATCGCAGGACGACTTCTGCTACGCCAGCTGCGGATCGACCCACCGGGTCGACGGATGACGTAGGGACGGTCGGTCCTTTGCGGGTGGCCTCCCGCCGTACGGCTGAGGAGGATGCGACAGAGGGGCTTACCGCTCCATGTCGAACGGTTGTGGTCTGCCGGGGACGCTCGTCGTCGCCACAGCACACCGGAGGAATGCGATGGACCTCAGGTTGTACATGCGGCTCTTCCGCAGGCGCTGGCTCGTGATCTTGTTGATCACCGCGCTGGGCGCGGCGGCGGCCGTCGCCGTGGCTCGCACGCACACCTCGACCTACACGGCCAAGGTGGGGATGTTCGTCTCCGTGACGAACCCGGGCGCGGACCCCGGTCAGGCCTACCAGGGGACGCTGCTCGCTCAACAGCGCGCGAAGTCCTACACCACCCTGCTGACCGATGACCACGTACTCAGGAAACTCATCGACCAGCTGGATCTGCCGTACTCCGTGGGCGCGCTCAGGAGTGAGATCGGTGCGACGAACCCGGACGACACGGCCGTCATCAACGTGACGGTGAAGGACCCGTCCGCGCAGCGGGCGATGGCCATCGCCAGTACGTACGGTTCGATCTTCCCCGATTTCGCAGCCACGCTCGAGGCTGCGCCCGGCAACGGCCAGACGCCTGTACCGACCGTGACCACACTGGCACCGAGCGAACTGGTACCTCAGCGGCAGGCGTCGCACACCGTGCTCGACGCGGCGCTCGGCGCAGTGGCGGGTCTGGTCCTGGGTGTCTGCTGGGCGGTGGTCCGCGAGGTCACCGACACCCGGATACGTGACGCCGAAGACGCTGCTCGCGCCTGCGGCGCCCCGGTGCTCGGGCTGCTTCCCGGCGGGGCAGCGGGGCTGGGAGAACCGCTCCTGTCGAACGGCCGGCGCCACCCTTCGACCGTCGAGGCCTTCCGGCGGCTGGGAGTGAACATCCAGTTGCTCGGGCCGAAACCCGAACCGCTGGCTTTCGTGGTGACAGGGCCCAGCGGCGGAGAGGGTGCGACCATGACGGCGGTCGACCTGGCCATCAGCTTCGCTGAAGGCGGTGACCGGGTGGTCCTGGTGGACACAGACCTCTGGCGGCCGGGCCTGAGCGCTCTGCTGGGGCTGCTGCCGGCCGCGGGGCTGAGGGACGTGCTGGCGGAGCGGACGCCGCTGGAAGGGGCGCTGCAGCAGTGGCGGGAGGGACTGCCGCTGCAGGTGCTCACCAGTGGCCCCCCGGCACCGGGAACGCGCGAAGTTCTCAGGGAACAGCGCATCGCCGCACTCAGCCGTGAACTCGGCCGCCGAGCGGACGTGGTGATCTTCGCCGCGCCACCGCTGCTACTGAAGACCGATGCCGTGATCCTGGCCCGTGCCGTGGGGCAGGCCCTGCTCGTGGCGAGGACCAGGGCCACCCGCAGCCCGGACCTCGCGGAAGCCGTCAGCTACCTGCACACGGCCGGCGTGGCGGTCCTGGGCGTCGTCCTGAACGGTCCGGCCCGCCGCCGAGGACATCGGCGAAGCGGTGCCGCCGCGCCGAAGAAGTCCAAGTCGCGCGGGGCCGATCGCCCTGCCGATGGCGCCTTCGGCAAGGCGTTCACGCTGGTCCGGGGACCCGACGAGCCGGGAACGCAGTCGGCGTCCGGGGCGCTCCGCGACGACCCCGGCCAGGCGCGGGCCCAGGCATCGGCGGCGGTCCCGGGCTCCTCCGATCCGACGCAAGCGCGCTGGACCGACGAGGGGCCGACCTCTTAGGGAGCTGAGCGTGGACACCTCCGACGCCCGATCTCCCACAGACCCGGCCGCGACCGGAGATGACGCCGCCGATACGGACCTGTCGAGGAGCGAGCTGAAGAGGCGGGCGACCTCGGGCGTCCTGATCGTCGGCACCCGAGGTCTGGCGATACTGCTCCTCGGTCTCGTCGGCAACATCGTGGTCGCGCGTCTCCTCGTCCCGAGCGATCTTGGTGTCGTCGCCATCGGTATGTCGTTCGTGCTCTTCACCGGGCTGATCTCCGACGGCGGCCTCGGAGCCGGACTGATCAGGCGCGCCGAACCACCCAGCCGGGCGGAGCTCGGCGCGCTGAGCACGCTGCAACTCGGAGTGACCGGAGTGGTCGCCCTGGCGGCCCTGGCGGCGGCCGACGCGTTCGGCCGCATCGGCTGGGTGACAGCGATCATGGTGGCGTCCATGCCGCTCGTGGCGCTGCAGTTCCCGGGCCGGATTCTGCTGGAGCGGTCGCTGCTCTACCGACGCCTCGCAGCGGTCGAGCTCTCCCAGGTGGTCTGCTTCCAGGGCTGGGCCATCGGCACGGTGATCGCTGGATTCGGCGTGTGGGGGCTGGCTACGGCGACCGTCGTGCGCGCCGCGGTCGGGACGGTCGCGATGGCTCTGGTCTGCCCGGCCGGCCAGGTACGACCCACCTGCTCGATCCGCTCCGTCCGTCCCCTGGTGGGCTTCGGGCTGCGGTTCCAGGCGGTCAACGCCACCTGGCTCCTGCGCGACCAGGCCCTCAACATGGGTGTGGCCGCGATCAGTGGCGTTTCCTCACTGGGCCTGTGGGCGCTGGCCAAGCGACTGATGGAGGTCCCGTACCTGGCCTTCGGCGCGCTGTGGCGGGTCTCCTTCCCCGCCATGTCCCAGTTGCTGGTACGCGACGAGGACGCGGCGCCGCTCGTTCAACGCGCCGAAGCTCTGGCAGCCGTGGGTACCGGATTCGTCCTGACGGCAGTGGCCGGCTCTGCCCCGGGAGTCGTCCCGGGCCTGTTCGGGGCGCAGTGGACGGAGGCGAGCACGATCGTTCCCGGCGCCTGCCTCGGACTGGCCATCGGCGGCACCGTCTCGGTCGCCACTCAGGGATATCTCTACGCGATCGGCGATGCCACGGCCGTCCTGCGCTCGGGGATCCTGCAGGCCGTCGTCTGGCTCACGCTGACGCTCTCCCTGCTTCCGGTGCTCGGCGTGGTGGCCATCGGGATCGGTTGGTGTGTTTCCTCGGTGGTGGAGGCCATGGTGCTCGGGCGTGCGACCACCCGGCGGATCCGCGTCAGGCTGCTGCGGCCGCTCCTGGTACCGATCGTGGTCGGGTTGGGCTCGGCGGGGGCCGGGTGGGCCATCTCTTCGCGGGCGGGCGCAACCCTGGCGTCGGGCGCCTTGGGCGGGGCGTGCGCGGGCCTGCTCTTCCTCGCGGGCATGATGGTCGGCGACCGTGCCGCGCTGCGCGAGACCTATGGTTTCGCCGCCGACGCGGTGCGTGCCACGGCATCCAAGCGGCGTCACGGCAGTGCCGAGTAGTCGGTTCCTCACCATCGGCCGGACAAGCCCTTCCTCACCGTCTGCTGGAAGGGCCCTGGCAGCCTGCCGACTGTCAGCTGACGTTCATGAGCGTTCGTGCCCAGTGTGCTGACTTGTGTGCTGACTTGCTGTCAATTCGGCTGCCAGGCCCTTCATCGCAACGCGCACCGGATGGAAGGCGCGGCGGCCGTCCGGCTTGGCCAGCTCAGCGAGGATGGTGCGCCGATCGACCTGCCGGGCCGTGGCGGCGAGGATCCGGTCCTCCTCCTGAGAATGCCAGCCGCGGCGCAGCCTCGTGTCGACCACCGGATACCCCAGCGCCTGGGCGAACAGCGGCAGGCGCAGTTCGTCGTTGCCGAGATCGGGTGCATCGACGGCGGCATAGTCCCGGAGGAACGACCTCGGCAGGCAGGGGCCGATGCCGAGGCACCCGTACGGGGACCCGTGGTACCCGAGGCGGGTGGCCGCGAAGTCGAGGAGCTGGTGCCACTCGCGCGCCTCGTCCGGCTGGGAGGTCCACCGCCAGCTGTCGCCGATGACCGAAAGAGGGGTGTAGGCCGTCAGGCCCACCGCTCCGGGCGGCACCGCGGCGTAGATCCGGTCGAGCCGGTCGGCCAGCAGCAGGTCCCACTCGACAAGGTGCACGACGTCGAAGGTGACCTGATGGCCCATCTCGCGGAACCAGTCCAGGAGCACCAGGTCGCCGTTCTTCCAGTTCCAGTGACCGCTGCGGTGCGAGACGTACATGGTGTCGAGCCCCAGCAGCCGCCGGCCCGCCAGCCGGAACGCGGCGCCGCGGTAGCCGGAGTCGCCGCCGAAGATCCCGTGTATCGCCACTCCCGGATTCAGCCGCCGCATCAGTTCGATGTGCGCCCGACAGATCAGGGGCTCACGATCGAAGCGGAAGACGATCACTCGGTTGATCGTCATGGCGTTCTCCTGGGTCCGGGTCGCGGTTCAGGACCGTGACGCGGCTCCTGCGGCGCCGCCTCCGCCTCAGCCGAGCGGGTCAGCGCGGCTGCCAGACCCACCGAGAGGTAGAACAGCACGCGCAGCACCGTGCCCTCGTAACTGGACTCGACAACGAAGATCATCAGTTGGGCGACCAGGGCGTAGCCGACGGCTCGCGCGACCGGGCTCCGGCCCGTCCGGGAGAAGAAGAACACGGCGATGGCGATCAGGCTCGCCGACAGGACCAGTCCCAGCAGAGGCCCGAAGTACACCATCTGCTGGAGATAGGTGTCGTGGACACCCAGAGCCAGGTTCGGGTCGTGATCGGGCGTGACGCCCCCTCCGTAGCCCAGGACCGGCCGGTTGGCGATCTTGCTGATCGCGATGCCGGCATAGTCCGAGCGGATGACGACGTTCCCGAGACCGAACCGGGCGTCGAAGAACTCGCGGGTGTACGGGTTGACCTGATGGAGCACGACCACGCCGGCAACGGTCAGTGAGCCGATGGCGACGGCCTTGCCGACCGCACGGTTGTCGACCCGGCGGCTGCGCAGTGTCCCTCCGAGGGCGGCGAGCAGCCCCACGACGAGCAGGGCGAGGGCGACTCCACGAGACAGCGTGAAGGCCACGGCCACCAGGGCGACGACTCCCGCCAGGGTGAAGCGCCGGTCGCGCCGGCTGTGGCCCCAGAAGAAGAGCAGTGGGACGAAGAACGCCAGTACCGTGGCCAGGCTGTTCGACCGGCCCAATACCGGATGTGAGAGTCGGGTGTAGTAGGACAGATAGCTGCCGGAGGAGTGGGACAAGCCCGCTTCCTCCGGACCGAATCCCGGTGCGTGCAGGAGCAGCAGCACGGCGGGAACGATGACCAGATAGGTGTACCGCTTGACATACGTCATGACGCGATCGGGTGGCAGTCCATCCAGTTCGCGCACGACGAAGAGGTAGGCGATGACGCCCTCCGCATAGACGATGGTGGCGCGCACGGTAGCGGCCCGGTCCTGCGACCAGAGCAGGGAGAGGCCGCTGACGACCAGCGGGACGCAGAGCAGCGCGAAGAGCCCGCGGTACCCGTGCTCCAGCGGGTGGAACGCGCGGTCGAGCAGAAGGGTCAGCGCGACGGCCAGGAGCAGGATGTCCAGCACCGAGACCGAGTTGATGAGCGGAACCGAGACCGGGATGCGAACCGGCATCGCCGCGGCGATGAGCACGAGCATGAGGGCGATCTTCGGGCGCCCGCCGGCTCCGGCACGTCCGTGGCCGGAGCGCTCCGAACGGGCGCCCATCCGGCGGCGGCCCGGCGCCTGGGGCATTACCGGCGCGACGAGCAGCTGAACGCCGGCCCCGCGCGCGCCGGGAAACCGCTGGTGGAGATTGATCGCCATTGCGGTCCTTAGCCGGGCGTCGTCGGACACAAAACCCCTCCGACACTGATCAAAGACGACACGCGGTCCGGCCGGCTCCCCCAATCGGACCAGAAATCACAGTAGATCTGGGCCCGATCGGATCCGGCGCTCCGACGACCGCCGCAGATACGTCGTATGGAGGAGCAATCCCGGGGCCCGCCCGGGGACCATGGATCCATGGAGGTCATCGACAGGCGAGCGGGGCCGGGCAAACGTGTCCTGGTCATCGGCCAACTCGATGCCTCCGCCAACGGTTTGAAACCCGTCGAGATCCAGCGCTTCCTGCGCGCACGGGGGCACGAGGTGCAACTGGTCGACACCTATCGGCTGAGCCGGGCGTCCAGCCGGCCGTCCTCGCCGGCCCGACGCCTTCCGGCGCCCTCGCCCAGAAAGCTCGCCCTGTACGCGACGGAGGCGGCGGGGCGGCTGCTCGCACATCGATGGGAATTCGGCCGGCGGCGCCTGTCGTACTACGTGCTGGTCGCCGACCACCGGCTGCGTCGCGCGATCCTGCGCTCGGCACTCCCCCTCGACGACTTCGACCTGGTGGTCTGCGAGACGCCCTACGACGCCGGAGTGCTGGCCGATGTCACCCAAGGCGACACCCTGTACGACGGCCCCGCCCCGTGGGCGGACGAGGAGTACTACGAGGGCAGGCTCACCGATCGGCAGCACGTCAGGCTGCGCCGGCTGGAGACCCGTTGGCTCGAGGGCGTGCGCCACCTGGCATTCCACTGGGATTCCTATGCGCACTACGCCGTCGAGCAGTACGGGATCAGCGGGAGCAACCTGCTCACCCTCAATTTCGGCTGCACTCCTTCGGCCCACCGTGCCGGCTTCGACGCCCAACCGCGCATCGTCTACCTCGGCAACGCCAGCTCCCGCTTCCAGAACCCCGAACTCCTCGCACGTCTGACCGCGCTGTACCCGTCCATCGACGTCTACGGAGAACGGCCGCCGGATCCAGGACTCGGCCTGAACTACCGCGGATACGCACCATCTCTCGACATCCTGAGCGAATACCAACTGGGCCTGGTCACCTGCAGTCAGGATCAGCTGCGGCGGGACGGCTTCTCGTCGAAGCACCTGAACTATCTCGCGTACGGGCTTCCCGTGCTGGTGCCCGAGTGGCGGCGCCACCTCGAGTCACTGCAGGGATCCGTCACTTACACCGAGCAGACCGTTCGCTCGGTGATCGACACACTGCGGGACGAGAGTCGTTGGCAGTCGCTCAGCGACGCGGCGTACGCCCAGGCGCAGCGGCTGTCCTGGGACGAGACGCTGCGCCCGCTGGAGGGCCTGCTCGACGCCGCTTGATCGCTCGGCGCGCCGTCGGACCGAAACCTCAGACAGAAACCTGCCGGGCACGCCGGGCGCGCAGGCGGGTACGGATGCCGAACCTGCCGAGCTGGCGTCTGCCGTTCGCCCGCACATACGCGGACGCGTCCGCACGACGGCGGTCGACGGCGGCGATCCAGCCCTGCCGCAGCCGCTGCGGCACCATCGAGGGGTCGAGGCGCAGGGCGACATCCGGTGCCAGCAGCAGCCGGGAGAGCAGGGTCGAGTAGACAGTGGTGCGGGTGTCCTTCAGCCATGGTTTGGCGAGGACGTGGTGAAGCAGGAACGGCTCGGTGCCGTCGTCGTAGCGGCAGACCAGGTGCTCCTCGTCGACCAGCGAGACGCCGCTGAACGGCGGATGCGGCGCGAGCCGGTGCGGAAGGAAGAACAGTTCGTCCAACTCGAACCGTGAGGCGAGCACCGCGTTGAGGACGTCCTGGTCGGCGAAGTAGAACGGGTCGTCCAGCCTGGCCTTTCCGTACCTGGTCTGTCGCATGCCGATGGTCGTCTGGCCCTCTGTCCACGGGCCCAGCAGCCGGCCGCTCAGCGAGTCGGGGAACATGAGCAGACCTGCGTTGAGGTACGGCTGACGGCGCAGAGCGCCGAGACCGAGCACCGGTCCCCACTCGGGGTGGTACCGGTCGCTGTTGTCCGAACAGTCGACGAATCCGCCCACGTGCCCGGCGCGCGCCGATTCGATGAGCTCGGTCAGGGGACGGGTGACGATGATGTCCGCGTCGATCAGCACCGCGACGTCGGCCGGGCACCGGATGGGCCCGACCGGGGCGAGGAAGACCGCGGGCTGGGGCGGTGAAGGGGACGGTACGAAGGCCACATGGTCGGCGAGCAGGTCTCGCTGATCCGGGGTGAGCCCGGCATCGACCACCAGCATTGGCTCGTGGTGACCGACCAGTCGCAGCGAGTTGAGCAGCGCCACGAGACCGGGGAAGAAACGCCGGTCGGCGACGGTGTAGAACGCGGTGGCCAGTTTGAGCGATGAGCCGTTCACGGTCCGGCCCCTCTCGGTGCTTGGTAGTGAACTCCACGGTAGGAGGGCGGCACCGCCGGCAGATCCCGTCGGCGGCGCAGTTCAGGTACGCCATATGGACGGGCTGCCAGGTGGTGAGCCGGACCGCGGTGGGACACGCTGGACGTATGGGCAGCAGTCTCGGAACCACACGCCGGCTCCTCGGCAGGCCGGTGAAGCGCGCGCTGCGCAGCGCCGGCTACCGGTTGGTGCCCTTCGAACGGCCGCTGCCGAAGGACTTCGACGACTTCCATGCCCAGTTGTGGCGCAAGGTCGCGCCCTACACCATGACCTCACCGGACGCCATCCGGGTCCTCGGTGACGCCGTGCGGCACGTCATCGACTCGGGTGTCCCCGGCGCGGTCGTCGAGTGCGGCGTCTGGCGTGGCGGCAGCATGATGGCGGTCGCCGGGACCCTGTTGGATCTCGGCCGGACCGATGTCGACCTCTACCTGTTCGACACTTTCAGCGGGATGACCGAGCCGACCGACCGGGACGTGCACCGAACCGGTGAGCGGGCGGCCGAGCTGCTCGACCGGGAATCGCAGGCGGACCGCACCAAGTCGCTGCTGTGGGCGAGCGCGCGACGGGACGAGGTCCGCGGCGCGCTCGCCTCGACCGGTTACCCGCCGAAGCGGGTCCATCTGGTGGAGGGCCGGGTCGAGGACACCGTCCCGAGCCAGTCCCCCGACCGGATCGCACTGCTCAGACTGGACACCGACTGGTACGCGTCGACCAAGCACGAGCTGGTGCACCTGTATCCGCGCCTGTCACCAGGTGGCCTGCTGATCATCGACGACTACGGCACCTGGCGCGGCTCGGCAGCGGCCACCGACGAGTACTTCACCGAACACCCCCCGCGGCCGTTTCTCACCCGCATCGACGACGGCGGCGCCCGGGTCGTGATCAAGCCGCTCCGCTAGTGTCCTGCGTCTGAAGTTCGTTGAATATGTGTAGCTCCTTGGTTCATGGCGCGAAGGGGCGGCCGATCGCCGAGCTGACACTGACGGATGACGAGCGCGGGACGCTGATCCGTTGGTCGCGGCGGGCGAAGTCCTCGCAGGCGCTGGCGGCCGAGGCCGGGCTGTCGAAGTCCCCGGTCGGTCGGGTTTGGCGGGCCTTCGGGCTCAAACCGCACCAGGTGGATACCTTCAAGCTGTCGAAGGATCCGCAGTTCATCGACAAGGTTCGCGACGTCGTCGGGTTGTATCTCGACCCGTCGGAGCGGGCCCTGGTCCTGTGCGTGGACGAGAAGTCGCAGATCCAGGCACCCGACCGCTCGGCCCCGGTGCTGCCGATGATGCCCGGTATGCCCGAGCGCCGAACTCACCTCATATCTTGAACGAATTCCTGACGCATGGCACTGGCTGGCGGGCTCATCCCGATTCCGCGAATCCTTCCAGGAGGCCGGTGATCAGCACACGCCTCCGCCCGTGGTGTTCATGGTCGACCTCCGCCGCTCGTGCCCTCGTGCGCCGTCTCCTTCGACGCCGTATCCCTCAGGACCACCACCGCGACGACCGCCAGGCCTACCAGCACCGGCAGGCCCGCCAGCAGCAGCGGCATCGTCCCGTGCCAGCCGAGGCGCACGATCGGCACCTCGCCCGCCACGGTCACAGCGGCCGCCAGGGCGATCGTCAGAGGCCAGCCCCGCGGTATCCGCTGCTCGCGCAGGCCGGCCAGCTGCCGGCACAGGACGACGAAGTAGAGCGAACCCGCCACCAGGCCGGCCGCAGTGGCCGCGACCACGCCGACGACGCCGAAGAGCAACGCGAGCGGCACGGTGAGCGCGGTGTTGAGCACCGTCGAGAACCAGAGGTACCGGGTCTCCAGCCCCGGGCGGCCGATGGCGCGGACGAAGCAGGTCCGCATCCCTGTGAGTGCGACGTGCACGCTGTAGCCGGCCAGTAGCGTGGCGGCGACCACCCCGCTCAACGCCAGCTCCGGGCCGAGCCACGCCCGAACGGCGAACGGCGCCGCCACGGTCGTCACCACCCCGTATGCCAGCACGGCGGGCAGCCAGCGGGACTGCAGCCGCTGGAACTCCCGCACTGCCCCGGGCCGTCCCCGCTGGGCGTATTCGGCCGTCATCCGGGTGAGAATCGGCGGGAAGGCGTACAGCGGGAGGCTGCGCAAGGCCGACGCGGCCTGGTACCCGGCGGCGTAGATCCCGACGAAGCGGACGGGGAGCAGCGCGGCGATCACGAAGGCGTCGATCTCGCCGTTGAGGAAGACCGTGAGGCCGGAGAGCTGCATCCGACCCGCGTAGCTGCCGAAGTCGTGCCGCTCGGACCTGAGAGGCAGCAGCGGCCTGCGGATCAAGATGTGCCGCGCCCCGAGCAGGAACCCGCCGACCAGCAGCACCGCGAACCTGAGAGCGGTGGCAGCGGCCAGCCCCGTCAGTGACCCGCTCGGCCCGGCAAACAGCAGTACGCTCGCTGCGTACACGGCGCAAGAGCAGACCGTGACACTCGCCAGCCCGCGGAAGCGGGCGTGCGCCTGGAGCAGTGAGGTGGCTGAGTCCGAGAGCAGGGCGAGGGTCACCAGCGGGCCGAGGAAGCGCAGTACCTCGACGGCCTCGCCGTGAAGGCTCTGCGGAATGTGCAGCACCGGGACAGTGGGAGC
This sequence comes from Streptomyces sp. NPDC045021, assembly GCF_056432645.1. Classification (NCBI taxonomy): domain Bacteria; kingdom Bacillati; phylum Actinomycetota; class Actinomycetes; order Kitasatosporales; family Streptomycetaceae; genus Streptomyces; species Streptomyces sp. NPDC045021. Next base: position 368,817 of record NZ_JBWKIQ010000004.1, on the reverse strand, counting down.
CAACAGAAGACAGGCGCCGGTGACGACTGCGCCGAGCGCCAGGAACAGTGCCATTGACCCGAGGGCGAGCCGGCCGGCGGCGACCCGGTCGCCCCGGGCCCCGTGGTAGGCGTAGTAGCGCGCCAGCGAGGCGCTGACCCCGCCGTCCAGGGAGGTGAACGTCCACAGCAGGACCAGGATCAGCGACCACACGCCGAACCGGTCCAGGCCCAAGTGGCGGATCAGGAAGGGCGTGAGGGCGATGTTCACTACCAGAGGTGCAGCCTGCGCGAGGGCGCTGTGGCCCACTCCGGCGAAGAGACCTGCTCCTGTGGCCCCGTTGAAGCGGCGGGGTGTCACCGACCGGGCACGGGAGCGATCGAGTTTCATCACAACTCTGCCTTCTTGCCTGTCCTGGCACCGTACTGCGCCGGGTGGCCGCCGGCGGGTCCGATCCGCATTCGGCGTAGCAGAAGTCGTCCTGCGAAGGCACAGCGGTAACCACGACTCTCCCCCGGGCGTCTGACGCGAGTGCCTCAGCCATCGGCCGGTCAGCCGGTGGTCTGCGCCCCGCGGTAGTAGGCGATGACCTCCGCGGGCGACATCCCGCTCTCCCGCTTGCGCCCCAGGAAGAAGCACGCACACGCGCTGTCCTCGGCGTACCCCGCCGGGACCGCGGAGTCGAGCAGGCGCAGCCAGCTCAGCAGCGCGCGGGCCAGCCGGCCGGCGTTCGGTGAGCGGGTCAGACCGCGGACGAGGTGGTCGAGGCTCCACAGCAGCTGGGTGCCGGGGCCGGCGACTGCGCCGGCGGCGACCTCCTCGAACCGGCGGAACAGATAGCGGTGGCCGCTCACGGTGAACCGGGCGAAGTCGTACGGCCCGGCGTGCACCTGCTGCAGGAAGGGCGTCTCGGCGTACACCAGGCCGTCGTCCGCGAGCACCCGGTGGATCTCCGCGACGACCAGGCTCGGGTCCAGGACGTGCTCCAGCACCGCTTGCACGACGACCGCGTCGACGCTGCGGTCGGCCAGCGGGATCTGGTGGGCGTCGGCCAGGAACTGCGTCGACGGGCTGGTGACGATGTCGAAGCCGATCACCCGCACCCGTGGGTCGGCGTAGACGGCGGCGGTGCCGTTCCCGATCGTCGCGCCGCCGACCACCAGCAGGGTCGGCGCGGGGCCGGGCAGGGAGCGGAGCAACAGGTCGATGTTGCGGACTGCCACCCGGTTGACCGGCTTCCACAGCGCCCGCAGGGCGGCCGGCAGGCGGCCGACCGATGACCGGGGCGGGCCGGCGGCGGCCACTGTGCCGGACTCCGCACGGCGCAGCACACTCCGTTCGAAGTCGACCAGGACCGGCCACCGCCCCGCCAGTGGGAACGAACCGGCCGCATGAAAAGGGCAGCCGGGCTCGGCGCAGTGGAACGCGGCCGGCTCGGCCACCAGCGCGGATCGGCAGCGCGGGCAGACCAGAAGCGGGCGGACTGCGTCCAGGTCGGCGAGTGGCACATGCTCTCCCGGGGTCGGCGTGGTCGTGCGGTCCGGGCCTGTGGTGGGCCGGGTGGCGGCGGGCGGTTCACGGCGGATTACAGCGATTCTCGTCCGAATGTGGGAGTCGCTGGGGCCCGGCCTCCTCTTTGCTGAGTCCATAGGGACCTTCCTGAGTCTCGTACAGGTCAGCGAAGGTCTGCCTGTCGACACCCGGGTGATCCCATGGACAGTCGCATGAGCCATTGCGCGGTCACGCCGTACGGCCGTGGCGCGGGTAGCTCGCGCGTCCGGGTCTTCGAGTGGCTGGACCGGATCGACACCGACTTCGTGGTCGGCAGCTACCTCGGCCGGCGCGATGCCAGGCCCTCCCAGCTGGCCAGGCGACCGGTCGCGGTGGCCCGCGCCGAGCTTCGGCTGCGGCAGATAGCCGCCGCGCGCCCGCGCCGGTTGCTGCTGCACCGTGAGGCCTCCCCGCTCAGCCGGGGCGGACTGGAACGACTGCTGATCGCCCGCTCGGAGTTCTCGGTGTACGACTTCGACGACGCCCTTCAGTGGGACCACGGGAACGGCGGTCTGGCCCGCCGGCTGGCTCCCAAGGCGGCCAAGGCGCTGGCAGCGGTGCGCTGCGCCGACCGGGTGGTCGCGGGGTGTCCGGTCCTCGCGGACTGGGCGTCGGAGCACCACCGCGACGTACGGCTGATCCCCAGTTGCGTCGAGCCCGCCGACTACGTCCGCAAGAGCAACTACGCACTGCACGATCCGCCCCGGCTCGGCTGGCTCGGCTCGGCGGGCAACGAGAGCTACCTCCTGCTGATCGCGGATGCCCTGACCGAGGTCCACGAGCGCACAGGAGCCAGGCTGACGCTGATCGGCACCACTCGCCGTTCACTGGGCGGCATCGAGCGGTTCATCGACCGGTTCGCCTGGAGCGAGGCTCTGCAGCGGACCGTTCTGGCGGACCTGGACCTCGGACTGATGCCGCTCCCGGACACGCCCTACAGCCGCGGGAAGTGCGGCTACAAACTGCTGCAGTACGGCGCCGCCGCACTGCCGGCGGTCGCCGACCCGATCGGTGTCAACGCGGAGATCCTCGCCCGCTTCGGCAGGTCATGGCCTGACAACGGCGGCGAGTGGACTGAGGCGATCCTCGGGCTGCTGGACTGCTCCGACGAGGCCCGGGCACGACTGGGCGGCCAGGCCCACCAGGTCACCTGCCGGCAGTACTCGTACGAGTCCTGGCTTCCGCAGTGGCGGTCCGCGCTGGAACTCGGGGCGGAGCCCGCGAGGTTGGGAACCCGACCGCCGAGGCTCGGCACGGTGCCGTCATGACCTCGTTCCCGCGGACCGGAACGTCCGGCGGCAGGGCGCCGGCCAGGAGCCCGGGATCGGCCGGCATAGTGATCGTCAACTGGAACACCGGACCTGCCCTGCGTGCCTGCCTGCGCTCGATCGAGCGCACCGACCGCTCCCTGCTGGCGATCAACGAAGTGGTAGTGGTCGACAACGCCTCGCGGGACGGGTCGGCCGACGCGCTGGAGCTGACCTCGCTCCCGCTCACCACCCTGCACAACTCCGACAACCGAGGATTCGGCGCTGCCTGCAACCAGGGCGCCGCCCGCTGCTCCGGCGACTTCCTGCTGTTCCTCAACCCGGACACCGAGCTGTACCCGGACACGCTGCGGGCCGTCGGTGCCTTCCTGCGCACCGACGCGGCCGCGGACGTCGGCATCTGCGGCGTCCGGATCCTCGACGCCCAGGGACGACCGGGAATCTCCTGCTCCCGGTTCCCGACCCTGCCGATCATGTTCGGCAAAATGACCGGGCTCGACCGGGTGCTGCCCGCTGTCTTCCACCCTCACCACCTGCAGCCCGCCGAGACACTCACGTCCCGGCCCGTCGATCAGGTGATCGGAGCGTTCTACCTGGTACGGCGCTCGCTCTTCGAGGAACTGGGAGGCTTCGACCCGCGCTACTTCCTGTACTACGAAGAGGTGGACCTCGCCCTGCGGGCCCGGCAGCGCGGCTGGCGCTCCTACTACCTCAGCGAGGCCCGTATCTACCACGCAGGGAACGCCAGCACCGATCAGATCCGCGGCCGGCGTCTGTGCTATTCGCTCTGCAGCCGCAGCCTCTACGCGGACCGCCACTGGTCGCGCGGCCGGGCGGGGCTCCTGGTGGTGTTGACCCTGGCCGTCGAACTGCCCGCTCGCCTGTGCCGCGCGGCGCTGCGCGGCAGTCCGGCGGAGCTCCGGGAGACCGCAACCGGCTTCGCGGGGTACCTCCGCTGGCTGCGACAGCGCACCTTGCGTGACGGACCCGCTCATCGCCCGACCCGGGAAGTGAACCCCATGGACCTCGCCGCCCGCACCACGACCGCAACGCCGCAACGCGCGCCGGCGCCGTCGATCCCACCGCCTCAACCGCCCACCGCGCCCTCATGGACGGGGCGGGCGCGCCGGGCACTGGATGTCGGGTGCGGGCTCCTGGCACTCGTGCTGCTGTCGCCCCTACTGCTCGCGCTCGCCGTGCTCGTACGGGCCACCAGTCCGGGACCCGCGCTCTTTCGCCAACAGCGGGTCGGCGAGGGAGGCCGCGAGTTCACGCTCTACAAGTTCCGCTCCATGCGCTGCCGCGCGGTGGGTCCGGAGGTGACCGTCGACGGCGACTCGCGGGTGACCCGGGTGGGGCGGCTGCTGCGGGGATTGAGTCTGGACGAACTGCCCCAACTGTTCAACCTGGTGCGCGGCGACATGACTCTGGTCGGGCCGCGCCCGGAGACTCCCGGGCTGGCCCGCCGCTACCCGCCGGAGTGCCGCTGGGTGTTCGCCTTCCGCCCCGGTCTGACCGGGCCGGTCCAGCTCCGCGCCCGCGAGCTGGCAGCGCCGCCCGACGGTGTGGGTGACCCGGAGGCGTACTACCTGACGGTCCTGGTGCCCCGGCGGGTCGCACTGGACGCCGAGTTTCTCGCGGCTCCCACGCTCGCGGGTGAGCTGGCGATGGTCCTGCGAACCGTCCGGCAACTGCTCTCGTCGGCGAGGTGAGCCGGCCCACCGTGCCGGCCACCCGTGCGGATGGCGTAGCCGAATTCATGCCGGGACGGGATCCTGCCCCGCCATTGCCGACCTACGGTCAGGATAAACGGAGTTATTGGCTCCGATTGGGACGCATGGCGGCCAACGGACTCGCCGTGCCACCCCGGGAGGCGCCCGCAACGGGGGGTAGAGGAGGTGGTTCAGGGTGCGAACCCTGGTCACTGGTGCCGCTGGATTCATCGGATCCCACCTGTGCGAGCACCTGCTCGCCCGCGGAGACGAGGTGGTCGGCGTCGACTCGCTGACCGACTACTACGATCCTCGGCTCAAGGTACGGAATCTGGCTCACCTACTGGGCCGGGAGCGCTTCATCTTCCGGCGCGGCGATCTGCTGGCACTGCCACTGGCGGACCTCTTCGCCGGTACAGACGTGATCTACCACCTGGCCGGCCAGCCGGGCGTCCGGGCGTCCTGGGGCGAGCAGTTCGAGGAGTACCTGGAGCGCAACGTCAAGGTGACGCAACGGGTCCTGGAGACGGCCCGCGGAACCGGGCTGCACAAGCTGGTGTACGCCTCCAGCTCGTCGGTCTACGGGGATGCGGAAGCGTACCCGACCGCCGAAACCGTCCGTCCGCGGCCCGTGTCGCCCTACGGGGTCACCAAGCTGGCCGCGGAACACCTGTGCGAGCTGTACCGCACCTGCTTCGCCGTCCCGACCGTGTCGCTGCGGCTGTTCAGCGTGTACGGGCCCCGGCAGCGCCCCGACATGGCCTTCGCGCGGCTCATACCGGCCGCGTTCAGCGGTGAGCCGTTCCCGCTGCACGGCGACGGCGAACAGACCCGGGACTTCACCTACGTGAAGGACGTGGTGACCGCCATGCGGCAGGCCGCGATCCGTCCCTGGGCCGGCGTCGCCAACGTGGGTGGCGGTCAGCAGGTCTCGATGAATCAGGTCATCGCGATCGTCTCCAAGTTGGCCGCCCCGGTGCGGATCCGCCGACTGGCCGATCAGGACGGCGACGTACGCCACACCGCGGCCGACACCTCACTGGCGCGCCGGTCCTTCGGCTACCAGCCCAACGTGGGGATCGAGCAGGGGCTCGCGGCCATGGTGGCGGCTGAACGCACGGATCGAACGGACCCGTTCGCTACGGACGCCCCGGTACACCTGGTGAATTCGGCGGCATGGCGATGACACGCTGGCCGGCCGCTCCGACCCTGGCGGCGCCCCGGGAGCTGCTCCCGCCCCAGCCCGCCCCACCGAGGGTGAAGGTGCTGCACGTGATCACCCGGTTCTGGGCCGGGGCAGGGGGCAACACGCTGCTGACAGCGGTCGGGATGGACCCGAAGGTGTACGAGGTCTGGGTCGCCGGGGTGCCCGGCGGAGACCTCTGGGAACAGGCCCGTGCAGCCGGCGTACGCACCGCGGAGATTCCCGGATTCCGCGAGGTGCTCACCCCTGCCGACCTTCTCGTCCTGTGGCGGCTGATCCGCCTGATCCGGCGCGAGCGCTTCTCCGTGGTGCACACCCACTCGGCGAAGGGCGGCTTTCTGGGCCGGTTCGCCGCGCGGATCTGCCGGACGCCGGTCGTTGTCCACACCTTCCACGGCATCAGCTTTCACGACCGCATGTCACGCGGCCGCCGGGCGGTCTACCGCCGTCTGGAGCGGCTTCCCCGTCCGTTCACGGATGCCTTCTTCGCTGTGGCGCCGCAACTGGCCCGGGAGGTCGTCGAGCAGCGACTTGCTCCGCCCGGCCGGGTGTCCGTGGTGCCCTCGGCGGTGGACCTGGCCGACGTTCCCTTCGATTTCGATCAGGACGCCCGCCGGGCACTTGGGGTCCCGACCGGAATCCCGCTGGTCGGCACTGTCGGCCGGATCGACCACCAGAAGGCGCCACTGGACTTCGTTCGGATGGCCGCCGCGGTCCGCGCGGACCATCCCGACGCCCAGTTCGTGATCGTGGGCGGCGGCCCGCTCGAGGCGCAGGTGCGGCAACTGGCGGCCGAACTCGGGGTCGAGGTCCAGATGACCGGCTACCGCCCCGACGCCGCCCAACTGGTCGCCGGCCTCGATGTCTTCGTGATCTCCTCGCTGTACGAGGGGCTGGGCCGAGCGCTGACCGAAGCTCTCGCCGCCGCCCGCCCGGTAGCAGCCACCTGCGTGAACGGTGTCCCCGACCTCGTCGAGCCCGGCGCCACCGGCCTGCTCGCACCCCCCGCCGACCCCGCAGCTCTGGCCCGCGCGGTCAGCTGGCTCCTCTCCCACCCGGCAGAGGCCGCCGAAATGGGCCGCAAGGGCCGCACGCGGGTCCGCGCAGCCTTCGACGCACCGGCCATGTGCGCGGCCATCGACCAGGCCTACCGACTGCTGCTGGGGCTGCCCGAAGGGCCGCTGCCCAACGAGCTTTGATCAGCGGCCGACCGGGTTCCCACAAGCAGCAGGCTACGCAGCCATGTGGTCCGTCGCCGACGGGCTCGACTCCGGGACACCACCAACGGCAGCGGCTGCCTCACCCTTCACCGTCCAGAGCGCCGTACCCCACAGGGCGAGCGCCGAGATCAGCCCCACCCCCAGGCGCACCGCCTGGTCCGGGCCGTCGCCGAGCCACACAGACACACCCGCCGCTCCCGCCACCATCAGCAGGGCCGCGGGCACCCTCAGCCGGGGCTGCTCGAACACCGCCGCCAACGGCAGAAAGTGCAGCCCGACGACGACGGCGACCAGCGGCGGAATGAGGACCGGAACCCCAGCGCGACCGCACCCAAAGGCGATGACCACGATGAGCATCCACTGCAGCGCGTTGATCTGGTTGAACTTCCGGCGCCGATCGGCCGGGAAAGGCGCGCCCGCCGACGCGGGCAGGAAACGGCGCGCGGCAAGCATCAGCCCCACCGCCACGGCGCTGCCCGCCACGATCGCGACCAACCGCACAGAACCGTCGAAGGCACTCGTGCCCAGCAGCCACCAGCCGAGCCCGAACAGTGCGAAGAACCCCACCCCTGACTTGAACATGATCAATACCTTAGAGGGCGGAGCAGCCCACCCCCGTATGGGACTTGGACCAGCGCCCAGATGTACCCGACTGGGCACTTCGAGGAGTACCCGGACACGAGCTGTGAAAGGCTCCGTATATGACGATCAAGGATGAGCTGGGCATCATTCCCGACGGCTACTCGCGGATCGACCCGTGGGTGATCTCGCAGGACACCGGCGCGGAGATCGAGTTCCTGGGCCGGGCGTTCGGGTTTCGGGAACGGGGCTCCCGCATCCTCAACGAGGACGGGACAGTCGCCCACGCCGAGGTGGAAGTGGCGGGCACGGTCGTGATGATGTTCGACCTCCAACCGGGTTGGCCGCGTCTGTCGGCGCACCTGAGGATCTACGTGGAGGACGCCCAGGAGACGGTCGACAAGGCTCTCGCGGCTGGAGCCCGGCTCGTGACGCAGCCGACCGAGCTCGCTTTCGGCGAGGTGGCCGCGCGGGTTCGCGACCCTCAAGGTCACCTGTGGTGGATCTTCCAGCGCGTGGAGGAGGTCGGCCCCGAGGAGATGGGAAAGCGCTTCGCCGAACCCGCCTATCAGCAGGCCATGGCGTACGTGCAGAAGTCCCTGGCCGACGAACTGGGCACCGAGGGCCCTTGACGAGGCGGTGCGTGATGGCGGTCGCGACGGGATCGGGCAGTTCGGGCTGACCTACCCGCGTGCCCGTTCGGAGCATGCCGACTGGGATACTCCGACCATGGATGCAGGGGTCTTGGGGAACGGGACGCGACCAAATGTGGCGGTGCCTGCGCGGAGTGCGTCGGCGCACGGCACGGGCTGGGTGCTGCGTTCCGCGGTGGCCGCGGACATCGAGAAGATCGCGGAGTTGCGGGCCATCGTCATGCGGGCGGATCTGGAACGCCTCGGGCGCTACGACGAACACCGGGTGCGGCAGCGGCTGCGCGACGGCTTCTCCACGCAGCACACGTCGATCATCATGGTCGACCGCGAACTCGCAGGATGCGTCACGGTCCGGCCCGCCGATGACAGGCAGTGGCTGGAGCACTTCTACCTTGCTCCGCACCTTCAGGGCCGAGGGCTCGGATCCGCCGTCTTGCGCACGGTGCTGGAGCAGACCGACGCGCACGGGATGACCGTGGCCTTGAACGTCTTGCAGGGCAGCGCTGCCCGCCGACTCTACGAGCGCCACGGCTTCGTCGTGGAAGCCCACGACCCGATCGACGTCTTCATGGTGCGCCCGCCGGCGCCAAGGGCAAGCACCGCCGCACAAGCCTGACCCTCGGCGGCGATCCTGGCAGAGCCGGGTCAGCCGGCGTCCAGGCCGTCGATCAGACGGTCGAGGAACCGGGAGAACGTGGCGTCGGGTGCCATCGGGCGTCCAGGTGCGGACAGGACTTCTGCAAGCTCCGGGTGATGGCCGTCGGCGGCGACGGCAGCCAGGTATCGGGCTTCGGCCGCGATCCGCTCGGACGTGTGCGCGGCTGCGGCCTGTGCGATCTCGTAGCCGACGTGCCCGGCGACGAAGCCGGTGAGCTGGCTGAAGACCTCCAGTTTCGCGGCGCCGTCCAGTCCGGAAGGTCGTAGGGCGGCGAGGGCGTGTTCCAGGAATGCCAGCGTGTGCGGGCCGAGTGTTCGGCGGGCGGACAGTGCGGTCGGGAGCCAGGGGTGCCGGAGCATGTGGGCGCGCTGGAGGTGCCCAATGGTCTTCAGATCGGTGCGCCAGTCACCGGTCAGGGGTCCCGTTGTCGAGAGTTCGCCGCTGACGTGGTCGACCATCAGTTCCAGCAGGGTCTCCTTGTCGGGAGCGTAGCTGTACAGCGACATGACGCCGGCTCCGACCTGGGAGGCGACTCGCCGCATGGTGACCGCTTCCAGCCCCTCGGTGTCCGCCAGCGCCACGGCTGCCGCTGTGATCGCCTCGCGGCTGAAGGCGGGCTTGCGCCCTCGTCCGGAACGGCCGGGGCTCAGCCAGAGCTGAAGGGGGTCGATGCCCGTGGCACCGGCCGCGTCGCGACGGGTCACGTTCTTCTCGTCCTTTCCTCGCCACGGTGACTTGCGCAAACCATCCAACCATCCACTATTCTCGTACGCAGTACGAGAATAGTGAGGGGACCATGAACACGCACACCCGCAATGCCGTGCCGAGGCCTGCCTGGACCGCACCCAGGGGAAGGCCGCCGCTGACCTCACGGATGATGAGGGCGACCTGGCGCGGCCTCCCCGCCAAACGGCACGAAACCGGATGGGAACCGGGGCTCGCGGTGCCCGCCGCCGACGGCAGCCCGTTGCTCACCGACCACTACTTCCCCCGCGCAGAGGGCGACTTCCCCACCCTTGTCGTGCGCTCGCCCTACGGCAGGGGCCTGCCGTGGTCACCCATGTACGGCATGCTCTTCGCCGAACAGGGCTTCCATGTGGTCCTGCAGAGCTGCCGCGGCACCGGCGGCTCCGCCGGCACGTTCGACCTCTGGCGCAACGAAGCCGCCGACGGCCAGGCCACGGTGTCCTGGCTCCGCGAGCAGCCCTGGTTCAACGGAACGCTGGGCACCATCGGTCCCAGCTACCTCGGCTACGTGCAATGGGCGCTCGCCCTGGACCCGCCACCGGAACTCCGAGCCATGGTGGTCCAGGTCGGCCTGCACGATCCCCACGCCCTCTTCCACGCGGGCGGCGCGTTCCACCTGGACAACGCCCTCGCCGTCGGTGTCGGCATGACCTACCAGCACCAGGGAATAGTGCCCTTCGTCAAGGCCACGCTGCGTCTGCAGCGCCGTCTGCGCGAGATCACCACGGCGCGGCCGCTGCGCGGTGCGCACAAAGCGGCCCTGGGAGACGTGCCCTGGCTGGACGGAGCGATGGCGCACCCGGACGCCGACGACCCGTACTGGTCCGGCGCGTTCCTGGGCGAGGCAGCCGGGCGGCTGAACGTACCCACCAGTTTGATCACCGGGTGGCATGACGTACTGGCCGACCAGACCTTCGAGCAGTACGGCCGCCTGCGACGAGCCGGCTGCGAGACCGCCCTGCTCGTCGGTCCCTGGACGCACACCTCCGCGCTCCAGCGGGGCTGGCCGGACGTGTTCGCCGAGAGCCTCGCCTGGCTGCGTGCGCACCTGTGCAACGACCCTTCCGGCCTGCGCGCCACCGCAGTACGTGTGCATGTCGGTGGAGAAGGGGCGTGGCGGGACCTGGAGGAGTGGCCGCCGCCCCCGGACAGTGTCTCCTGGTACCCCATTCAGGACGGGGGCCTCAGCCTCCATGCCCCCGCCGACTCCACACCGCTGACGTCCTTCCACTACGACCCGGCCGACCCCACCCCGTCCCTGGGCGGACGCCTCCTCTCCCGCACCGCCGGCCCGCGCGACAACGGGCCGCTGGAGGCACGTGACGACGTCCTGACGTTCACCGGCCCGCCACTGACCGAACCAGTGGACATCCTCGGCCCGGTCGCCGCGCGACTGCGCATCTCCACGGACACCGGAAACGCCGACGTCTTCGCCCGCCTGTGCGACGTGGACACGCAAGACCGTTCCACCAACGTCTGCGACGGACTGACCCAACTGCGGACCGCGGGTCCCGACCCCTCAGAAGCCACCGTGCCGATGAGCTCCACCGCCTACCGCTTCCCCGCAGGTCACCGCATACGGCTGCAGATCAGCGGAGGAGCCCACCCGCGCTACGCCCGAAATCCCGGCACCGGGGAGCCTTCCACCGAGGCGACCACACTCATGCCGGTACACATCACGCTGCACGCGGGGTCAGTGCTGACCCTTCCCCTGGGGGCCCAAGAACGCAGCTCCTGATGCGGGACGGGGCTTCTCTTCCCGGATCATCGACATCAGCAACTGGTGGGTTTCGCCGTTTGCGGCCACGACGAGTCCGCGGCCTGCCTGTCCGATCGGGGCGCCGTCGATCCCGGTGACCACGCAGCCGGCGGCCTGGCACAGAGCGATGCCGGCCGCGAAATGTACGCTCCCCGACAGGTCGCCGCCGTCGGTGACGTATGCGGCGCGCTTGCCGGCGGCGACCCACGCCAACGCCAGTGTCGTGGACACGACCCGGGGCCGGAACCGGCCGACGAACCCGGGGTGGGCCAGCAGGTCCACAGCCCTGAAGGCGGGCGCGCTGGGAAACGGCGGGTCCAGATTGACGTCCACGAGTTGGGTGGCGGGCGTGGGCGTCAGCCGGGCATCGACACCGTCGTGCCGCATCCAGGAGGTCTCACCGTCGGTGAAGAAGGTCTCACCGCTGAACGGATCGGCCACGGCCGCCGCCCCGTTGCGCAGCGCGACGTTGACGGCCACCAGCATGTTGCCGACGGCGTAGTTCAGCGTGCCGCACAAGGGGTCCACCAGCCACTGGCGGGCGGCCCCCGTGGCGCCCTGTTGCCCGCCCTCTTCGCCGAGGACAGCATCATCGGGCCGGGCGGCCCGGATGACGCCGAGGATCGCTTTCTCGGCCGCCACATCGGCGGCGGTGGCGAAGTCCCCGGCGCCTTTGTCGATGCGGGCGAGTCGTTGGCCATACATGTCGCGCACTACGTCCGCGCCGGCACGTGCTGCTGCTATCGCGACCCCGGCATCGTCGAGGCTCGCATACGAGTTGATCATGCTGCTCAGGATATCGGCGCGTATCACGACACTCTCGGTCCTGATCGGTGCGTGTCACTGGGCGGAAGTTACGGCTCGTCCGGGCTGCGGTTGACTGCGTACTCGCCGGGCTGGGTCTGCTTGTTCTCGCGGCCGCCCTCGACGTCTGGGCTTGAGCCGGCTGTCCCTCGGTGGCGGCCATCACCTGCGAATCGCGGGCCGTTGACAAAGCGGAACAGCGCTCCGTATATTAATCGGAACGACGCTCCGCTTACGCTTTGCCGAGCTGGGCGCTGCTGACCGCCTCACCTGCCGCCGGCCGAACGAGACCGGCAGCAGAGGCCATCGAAGGGACATACACACCATGAGTGAATCGACTTACCCCGACACCTTCAGCTCTCCCACCCCAGTCCTCTCGGTCAGTCCGATAGTGCTGTCGGCTTCCGACCGAGCCGTTGACCTGGAGGTGAGAGTCTCCGCGCCCGCGACCGGGAGCGACCTGCCCGTCATCCTGCTCTCGCACGGTCAGGGCTACTCGAACCACCTCTCCTCGCTGAACGGCTACGCCCCCCTCGCCAACTTCTGGGCGGCGCACGGCTTTGTCGTGATCCAGCCCACCCACCTGAGCTCGACGACCCTGAGCCTGGATCCGAATACCCCCGGGGCGCCCATGTACTGGCGATCGCGGGCCGAGGACATGAAGCTCATCCTCGACCGGCTCGACGTGATCGAGGCCGCCGTCCCGCAGCTCCTCGGGCGCCTGGACCACAGCAAGGTCGCCGTGGCCGGGCATTCGATGGGCGGACACACCGCGAGCCTGCTGCTGGGCGCCCGGCTCACCGATCCTCAGGACGGAACGGAAGCGAACCTGGTCGAGCCTCGGATCAAGGCGGGTGTACTGCTGGCCGCGCCCGGCAGGGGCGGCGATGCCCTCACCGAGTCCGTGGCCGAGAATTTCCCCTTCCTGTTGACCACGGACTTCTCCGCGATGACGACGCCCACGCTCGTGGTCGCCGGCGACAAGGACGTCTCTTCCCACCTGACGGTGCAGGGCCCGGACTGGCACATCGATCCGTACTTCCTCTCCCCCGGCCCCAAAGCCCTGCTCACCCTGTTCGACGCAGAACACGGGCTCGGCGGCGTCTCCGGATACGACGTCGCCGAGACCACCGACGAGAACCCCGAGCGAGTGGCTGCCGTCCAACGGCTCACCTGGGCCTACCTCCGCACCGCGCTCAACCCCGGGGATTCCGCTTGGCAGACGGCGCGTGACGCGCTGATGGCAGACCCCGACCCGCTCGGACGAGTCGAATCCAAGGAGGCCGGCAAGGCGCCGTCTCCGTAGCGGACGGCGAGGATGCCTGGCCGCCGTTGCGGCAGGGCGTTACCGTGCTGAGGTGGATCTCTTCTCACGTTCATGGGCGGCGTTGCGCACCGCGGTCGCCGAACTCCCGGACGAGGCTTTCGCGCAGCCGTCCGGCTGTACCGGCTGGCTCGTTCGGGACCTGGTGTGCCATCTGGTCATCGACGCCCAGGACGTTCTGATCACCCTCGTGACCCCCGCAGAAACGGAACCGACCCGCGACGCGGTGACCTACTGGGACGTCGCCGAAGCGCCGCCGACCGGCAACGATCCGCTCGACGCGCTGACCGTCCGGCTGGCCGCGGCGTACGAGGAGCCCTGGCTGCTCAAGTTCCACCTCGACGACGTCGGCTCCGCCGCCGGCCGCGCCGCCGAACTCGCCGACCCGGCCCTCCGGGTCGGCACTCGCGACCAAGTCCTCACCGCGGGCGACTACCTCTCCGCATACGTCCTGGAGTGGACGCTGCACCACCTCGACCTCGTCGCGCATCTCCCGGGCGCGGCGGAGCCGCCCGCGGAGGGGCTCGCCCGGTCCCGCGAGATGCTGGAGAAGCTTGCCGGGACCGCGTTCCCCGCCTCGTTCTGCGACACGGACGCGCTGCGCGTCGGCACCGGACGGCGTGCCCCGACCGACTCGGAGAAGGCCGAACTGGGCAAGTTGGGCAAGCTGGCCGCGAAAGTCCCCCTCGTCCTCGGATGAGCGCTCGTCGTCCCCTCCTAGTACAGGATCTGTACCAGGGCTCGCGCGGACGGGGAGCGCGGCCCTAACCTCCGTCCATGGGGGCTTCTTACTACCAGTTCTGTCCGGTGGCCAAAGCGATGGAACTGCTCGACGAACGATGGACGCTGTTGATCGTGCGCGAACTCCTCAGCGGTAGCGTCCACTTCAACGAGATTCGCCAGGGCGTGCCGCGCATGTCGCCGACGTTGTTGTCCAAACGGCTCAGCCAACTGGTCCGGGCGGGCGTCCTGATGAGGAGCGACGATGACCAGGGGGTGCGGTATGTGTTGACGCCCGCCGGTCAGGAGTTGCGGCCGGTTGCAGAGGCTCTCGCCGTCTGGGGGATCCGGTGGATCGGGGAGCTCGGCGACAAGGACCTCGATCCCAAACTGCTGCTGTGGGACATGTGCCGCAACATCGATCGCGAGGCGATTCCGCACGGGCGCACGGTGGTTCACTTCACCTTCCCCGATGTCTCCGCCGCTGTCCGTGAATGGTGGGTGGTGGCCAATTCGCGCTCCCGGACCGCCGACCTGTGCGATGCGGACCCCGGATACCCGGTCGCGGTCACGGTGAGCGCGCCCCTTCAGGCCATGATCCGCATCTGGCGCGGCGATGTGCGCTGGGCTGACACGCTGCGCTCCGGGGACGTCACCTTGCTGGGACCGTCCGAGGCCCGCCGGGCAGTGTCCAGCTGGTTCACACTGCCGCCGTTCGCATCGGTCCCCCGGCCCGGCTGAGCCGGCGTGAACTCATTCGAGGATGAACCCGGGCGTCACCGACTCGCCGCACTGTGCGGGCGCCCATCGGCCGGGCCGGTGTGGACGTCCACCAGGTCGGTGCGCCGGTACCGCCACCACGGCGCCAGCTGGACGACGCCGAAGGCCGCCTCGACGATGAAGAACAGCCAGAGCAGCCGCATGGCACCGTGGGCCAGCGCGTACGCCTGCCACGCCGCGAACAGCGTGCGCGCGACGCCGTCGAGCAGTCCGTGCACCGGCAGCGGACGGACGATGCGCAGGACGGCCCAGACGACCACGACCGAACCCATCAGATTCGCGTACAGGGTCTGTACCGGGTCGAGTTCGGGTAGGACTCCCATCCCGAGTGCGTCGCCCAGCGATGACAGCGCGTCGTGCACCAGCACGTACGTCCACGGCGTCGCGAACCCTGCCGTGACGACGAGGTCGTACCAGGCGCTCGCCCGTACGACTCGAAGGTAGGCGGGAGGTGCGGGGGCGAAGAGTGGCATCACGATAAGGCTCCTGCTGTTCTTGGGGCAGCGAATACCTCACGCTAAACAGTGGAGTACGGTCCAAGGTCAAGCCCAGAATTCGACGGAGGACCATGCGTATCGGAGAGTTGGCCGCCCAGGCGGGCATGTCCCGGGACACCATCCGGTTCTACGAGAAGGTCGGCCTCGTCGAAGGCGAGCGGCTGGCCAACGGTTACCGCGATTTTCCTCCCGAGACAGTGGCCTGGCTGCACTATGTCCGCACCGCGCAGACGCTCGGATTCTCGCTGGCGGAGATCGCACGGACCGGCGAAGAACTACGCGAGTTGCCGGATGCCGCGGAAGCGCTGTCCGCGCTGTTCGAGGAGAAGATCCACGTCGTCGACGCCCGCATGGCTGAACTCGCGGCCCTGCGGGCCGAACTTGCCGCGCGCGTCGGCACCGGGTGCCCGTTGCGGGCAGCCGGCCAATCGGGCTGAGCGCGAGGCTGAGAGCGTCACGCGCCTGGCCGACTGAGCAGGTCTGCCGAACGCCCTGAGCAGGGTGGCGATTGGCAAGAAGTGCCATCAGCGCCCGTCGCTGTTGGACAGTTGCTCGCGCAGGACCGTGCTCAGGGCGATGGGTTCGCGGCCGATCAAGGTGGCCAGTGTCGAGTCGACTGCGGCGAATTCGCCGGCGCGACTGGCTGAGAAGATGCCCAGCAGTTGGTCTGCCGCCTCGGCGGGAACGCCGCGACCCATCAGCTGCTGCCGGAACCGGTCGTCGGGTGCGATGGTCCTCGTGATGGTGCGGCCGGTCACGTCGGTGGCGATGCCGGCTATGTTGTCGAAGGTCAACGCCCAAGCAGCGGTGAGCGGGGGCGTGGGGCCGTCGAAGCGGCCTTCGTCGGCCAGGACGGCGGCGGCTGCGTCGGCGAGGTCGGCGTGCGCGGTCCAGCTGACCGCCCCGTCGGCGGGGAGCACGATCTGGCCGGCCTCCACCCCGTGGCCCACGAACTGCACCGCGCTGGCGGCGTAGAAGCCGTTGCGCAGCGAGGTGAACGGCACGCCGGAGGCGCGCAGCGCTTCCTCGGTGGCGGCATGGTCACGGCAGGGCTGGAATCGCGACGAGTCACTGGCGCCCATGTGGCTGGTGTAGAGGATGCGACGGGCACCGGCGGCGACGGCCCCCTCGATGGCGGCACGGTGCTGCTGCACGGCCTCTTCGCCCATCTTGTCGACGGAAACGATGAGCACCTGGGTGGCGCCCTCGAAGGCGTGGGCGAGGCTGGCGGCGTCGGTGAAGCTGCCGCGCCGCACCCGCACTCCCTGGTCGGCGAACGCCTGCGCCTTGTGCGCGTCCCGGACGCTGACGCCGACTTCGTCCGCCGGGATGCGGGTCAACAGCCTCTCGACGATCTGGCGTCCGAGCTGTCCGGTGGCACCGGTCACGATGATCATGCTGGCTCCAGTGATCTAGTTCCAATGGAATCAGAACGAGAGTATCACTGATATTAACGACGGAATCGCATGTGCGGTATCGTTGATACATGCCCCCACGTTCACGCCTCAGGGACGGCGCCGCCGCCGACCCCGACACTGCGGTCGAAGCCCGTGAGCAGACCCGACAACGTGTCATCGAGGCCGCCGCCGAGCTGTTGGCGCACGAGGGCCGCGACGCGGTCACCACCCGCGCGGTCGCGGTCGCGGCGGGCCTGCAGCCACCAGCCATCTACCGCCTGTTCGGTGACAAGGACGGGCTGCTCGAAGCGGTGGCCGAACATGGCTTCGCCACGTTTCTCGCGTCCAAGCACGTCGACCCCGACCCGCCGGACCTCATCGAGGACCTGCGGGCCGGCTGGGATCTGGCAGTCGAGTTCGGACTGGCCAATCCCGCGCTGTACACACTGATGTACAGCGAGCCCACGAAGGACACGTCGCCCGCCTTCAAGGCCGGCATGGAGATCCTGATGGGCCGGATCCGGCGCCTCGCCGTCGGCGGCTGGCTCCGCGTCGACGAGGAACTCGCGGCCACGCTCATCCACGCCACGGCACGAGGCGCGGTGCTCACCTGGCTGTCCCTGCCCGAAGACCGGCGCAATCCGGCCCTGTTGACCATTCTCCGGGAGTCCATGGTCGCCGCCGTGACCAACCAGGAGCCGGCCGTACAGGACGCGGGCCCGGCCGGCATCGCCCGCACCCTGCGCGCGGCGCTGCCCGAACAGACGACTCTCAGCGGCGCGGAGCAGCATCTGCTGAGGGAGTGGCTGGACCGCCTCGCCGCCGACGATTGAGGCCCGGGCACCGGGACCACCTGTCCGGTGCTTCTCCGTCCGCTCTAGCCCTGCTCATCCGCGGCAGTATGCTCCAGGATCGCGCGGACGATCGTGTCCCAATCGGCTCGGTCGACCCCGTGGCCCGCACCTTCCAGGGCCAACAGCCCCGCGGCAGGGATCTCTTCTGCGAGTGCCTCGCCGTGCCCGAACGGGAACATCGGATCCGCAGTCCCATGGATCACCAGCGTGGGCACGGCGATCGACGACAGAGGCTCTCGCGATGGCTCGCCGTCCGAGAGTGCGTCGTGGTTCCGCACGGCGGCGAAGTTGTGCGCACGCTCGACGTCTCGACGGACAAGGTCGCGGACGGCGGTCTCATCGAACGGGCGCCCGCCTCCTGCGAGCACACGCGAGTACGCGACCAGGTACTCGATGACCGAGGTGGCCCGCGACCAATCGACTTGTGCGGTCGATACGAACCGCACGAACTCCTCGGTGGGCGGGGGCAGCTCACGGTCACCGGCCACGGCAGGGGACGTGCTGATCAGGAGGAGCGAGAGGACTCGACGGCCGTGATCGAGCGCGACCAACTGCGCGAACGCCCCTCCAGCCGAGACACCCACTACGTGTGCGGCCGGGATCTCGTACGCGTCGAGTACCCCGACGGCGTCGGCGACCAGATCCACGCCCGTGTATCCGGGTCGGCCCAGTTCGTAGGTGACCGATCGACCGGTGTCGCGGTGGTCGTAACGGATCACGAACCGTCCGCCCTCGGCGAGCATCCGGCAGAAGCCCTCCTCCCACCAGAGCATCGAAGCGCCGGTGCCCATGATGAGCAGGACCGGTGGGTCCGATCGATCGCCGAAGGTCTCGGTGCACAGTTCAACGCCGTCTGTGTCGATCATCCGCTCAGTCATCGCCACTGCCCCACCTCGGTCTGCGGCGCCTGGTCGACACACTCCTGAACCCAGCCGGTGCCATCGATCGCAGAATGGGTCGTCGGGTCCGCCGGCACCGCGAACACCCTCGCGGCGGTGACCGCGAAAGTCAGCGTGGCGCTCACGTTCTCCTGGTCCACCGTGTGCACGCTCCTTGTCGTCTCCTCTCGGGCCTCCCGCAGGCGCGGAAGGGGGACGTTCCCAACATGCAGACGAAGCGGCGCGTCGGAACTCATCGGTCACTCGATGTGAGGACGCCGTCAGCCGGCCCATAGACGGTGTCCAGCAGCTCGCGCGTGAAGCGGCCGAGGTCGTCCAGGCCAGCCGCGGTGAGGGTGTCGCGGCCCCCGGCCAGCAGGTGGTGCACGGCGGCGTGCAGGGCAAGTGTGACGGCGGCGGCGCGCTGCGGCGTCACCGGCAGACCGGCAGAACGTTGGGCGTGGTCGAAGGCGGTGAAGTCGGCGACGGCGACGGTGTCGAGTACCGCTGCCAACTGAGTTGCAACTGGCGCCGGCCTGGCGACACGGATCCGGTCGCGTACGAAGGCGGGCTTGAGGGGAACACTCCGACGGGCCCGGTTCCGGAGGAACCCTCCGGCTGAGGTCCGGTCGCAGCAGAAACGCGGGAGAATCAACGAAGGGGTCGTGAAAGCCGGAATCGTCGGCCACAGCGTCTGCCCTCAGCGGGCCACCCACCCACCGGGCCCGGGCGGGCAACGGCGTCCTCGAAAGGCAGGGATCATCGTGATCAGCACACAGCAGAAGCGCACGATGCCGGTGATGGTGACGCTCACCGGCTGCTCGAAGGAGGACGCCG
Organism: Streptomyces sp. NPDC045021; assembly: GCF_056432645.1. Taxonomy (NCBI): domain Bacteria; kingdom Bacillati; phylum Actinomycetota; class Actinomycetes; order Kitasatosporales; family Streptomycetaceae; genus Streptomyces; species Streptomyces sp. NPDC045021. Next base: position 349,396 of record NZ_JBWKIQ010000004.1, on the reverse strand, counting down.
ACACCGTCTTCCAGGCGCTGCGGCAGACTTTCGACTGCGACCGCGCGGACAACGAGACACCGCAGTACTCCCTCCGGCCGCACACAGTGTGGAGCTCGACCTTCGAGGTGACGGCCGACCGTGCCCCTGTCGGGCCGGTGCAGCTGTCAGCTGCCGTGGAGGTCGGTCTGCAGGGCGGCTACTGGGCGGTGGACCGGATGCTGGAGACGCTGGCGGCCGATTTCGACATCCAGAAGCAGAGCACGGCCGCCGGAGACCAGGAGAAGGACGTCCAGCTGCGTCTCATGAGCGCGACACGGTGATCCGCCCGGACCGGGCCCGAAACAGACACCGGCGCTTGCCTGTCAGGCGTGGGCGGGGCGGAGCCGCTGGTCACATGTGCGGGCGGTTGTAGTACCTGGCGAATTCCTCCAGGTAACTGGGCTCATCGGCGTACTTGGCCTGGTCGAACTCAGGAGCGTCCTTGATCTGATCCTTGGTGCGATCGACGTAGATCGTCCGGTGGCTGCTGTCGATCCGAGTGACGGTCCCTGCGGGGAGCAGCACACGCTTGCCGAAGATCCACACACCGGTGTCGACGACAAGGTGAGAAGATCCGACAGCGTCGGAGTGCTTGTCGACCTTGCCGATGGTGCCATCAGTCGCTTCGACCGTGAATCCGGTCAGGTCGGCCCCCGACTCATATCCCGACGCCGATTCGTATCCCCACATGCCGTTACTCACGAGGCACTCGATTCCTTCAGGGTTGATGTGGCGCGCCGGCGGCGACTTACGCGAACGTACTTCTGCGTGGGCCGCCGCCCTGCCGGTCGGCTGTTGCGGTTGGTCGCGTCAGGTGTGCAGGAGGCTGTTGTCGCCGTCGTACCCGTCGGCGGCCTCGTCGTTGAACCAGACGTCGCCCTCCGCCAGATACCGGAAGCGAACCCGCCGCTCGGTGGGCATCGACACCGTTACCGCCAGCATTCCGTCGTGGCGCTCTTTCAGCGGATGGGCACCGGGCTGCCAGCCGTTGAAGTCACCCACGACACTGACCTCACCACGGGGCTCCTCGGCGGGCAGCACGAACGTGACCTCGAGGGCGTTTTTACGCTTGGTGCGCTCCAACATGGGACGGCTCCTTCGCATGGGGGGAGAGTGCAACGGCATCCTGACCCCGGCACAGCCGGCCCGCGCGGGCGGCGCGCGTCACCGGAGCCAGGAACTCACCCCTTCAGCGCAAACCTGTGGGCGGAGTGGGCGGGCGAGGCCGCTGGATGCCATCGAACGCGGTGATCACACTCACCTCGTCGACGTGCGGGGGACGAGAGTGAACAGCCCGCCGTCGGGGTCACGCAACGTCGCTTGCTCGCGGCCGGGTGCGGAAGACCGTGTGACGGCAGTTCCGCCGAGTTCGAGGGCTGTCCGCACGCACCCTTCGACATCGGCCACCGGGAAGTGCACCTGCCAGCGGGGGCGGGTCGCAGGGTCCGGCGCCGCCTCGACGGCGCCGGAATTCAACCGCGCCATCACGTGCCCCGCGCTGCGCAGCACCACCTCCTGCTCCTCGTAGGCGACCTCGCAGCTCCCGGGACGTTGGGACGCCCAGTCCAGGATTTCGCCGTAGAAGATGGCGGCGTCGAACGCATCGCGGGTCCACAGCCGCAGCCATGCGGGTGCTTCCCGCCGCCAGGTATGCCACTGGGACAGCAGCTGCCCTTCCCAGATGCCGAAGACAGCACCGTCCCGGTCCACAGCCAGCGCTCCGCGACCTCCCGCGAGGCTCAGCGGTCCGACCGCGACAGTGGCGCTGCGCTCCCGGATTTTCGCCGCGGTCTCGTCCACGTCCGCTACGGCGAAGTAGGGGGTCCACGCCACAGCCACCTGCAGGGTCGGCGCCAGCGCCCCGATACCCGCGACGGGCAACCCGTTCGCAAGTGCCACGCTGAAAGCGTCACCCAATCCTCCGGGCCGGAATTCCCAGCCCAGCACCCCTCCGTAGAATTCCTGCGCGCTCTCCAGGTCACGGGCCATCAGACTGATCCAGCACGGCGCGCCGAAAACGTCGCTGCCTGTCGTTCCCGCGGTGAGGCCCCCGGGGCCTTCGTTCTTCATGGCTGACATCTCGTTCGTATCCCGGGCTTCCGGCCGCATCGTGAACGTGAGGACGGCCGGAAACTCTCTGCCTCAGCACATGCGCGCTGTTCCCATTGTTCTCTCGTCGATTCAACGCGCGTCCCGCCGATCGGATGCGGGCGCCCGCACGATCAAGAGCTGGCCCGGCCTGCGGCGGCGCCGGGCACTCGGCCGACCGCACGGCGGCGGGCCACGCTGTCAGGCTTTGCGGGCGAGCAGCTGGATCTCCTGGAACTGGCGTCGGTCGGTGGGCTGCGGCTCGCGGACCATCCGGGCCACCTCGGCCATCCCGGACTCGCGCAGCATCGCGGCGAGGTGATCGGGCCACCACCGATAGGCGAGCGCGACCGTGTGATCGAATGCCTGCGTCGGATGCGCTGCATCATCGCCGGCAGAAAAACCGACCAGAAGGTGGCCGCCGGGCGCCAGCACACGGTGGAACTCCGCCAAGATGACGGGGAGTTCCTCCGGTGGAGTGTGGATGATGGACCACCGCGAGAGTACGCCGCCCAGCACGCCGTCAGCGATGTTCAACGCGGCCATCGAGCCCACCTCGAACCGCAGGCCCGGATAGGCCTGTCGAGCCAGATCGATCATCTCGGGAGATGCGTCGACCCCGAACGCCGCCAGACCCAACTCCTGCAGATACGCGGTGATGTGGCCGGGCCCGCACCCCAGATCCGCGACCTCACCGTCCCCACTCGCACTGACGACCTCGCCGAAGGCATTCAGGATCGCACGGTCCAGAGGTCTGTCACGCAGCGTGTCGCGGAACAGCTGCGCATACGTGGACGCGGCGGTGTCGTAGGCCTCGCGGGTGACACTGAGGGCATCGTGTTCGACCATGCCGGCGACAGTAGTTCATCGGTCGGTGGAGAGAGCGCGCTACTGCTGGGGAAGCCCGCCCCACTGCGGCGTCGGTGGTGTGGTAGGGACGGTGATGGGCCGGCCCAGTGCCCAGCCCCGATAGGTGACGGTGAACGGGTCGTCGGGATACCGCGCGAGGAATTCCTGGCCGGTGTGCGGGAAGGGGATGCGGATGGTGAGCTTGGTCGGGAGGTAGTGCTGGTCCATGACGATCGTGAAGCTGACGGCCGTGTCGGTCCCGGGCCGGATGTAGGGCCGGTAGAAGAACTATGCCGCCGGATCGCCGGCGAGCGTACGCAGCGGAGCGCTGCCGGTGAACGTACGAGTGCTGCCTTGTCGGGCTCCGCGAACTGCGCGGCGTCCTTGAGGAGTTCGGCGAGATGGGCGGGGGACGCCAGCCAGCGGATCCGCAGTGCGTTGCTGATGTCGAGGTCGGTGGTGTGGCCCGAGGCGCCGTCGACGATCGTGGTCGGACCGTAGCTCACGGGGTTGCTCGGGGCGTTCTCGGGTGTGACGTAGGCCCGGTCACCGATCAGCACCACGTCGGGCGGATTCCAGCCGTGGCCTTCGCCCATGTCGTACATCACGTGCGTCGCTGCCGCGACGGTGCCGTTCGCGGCCATGTCGAGTCTGGCCTGACCCACGAACCAGGCCGGGTCACTGAAATTGCGGGCATCGACATCGAAGGCCATCAGCCGCTTACCGGTCATCGCGGTTTCGATGGAGGTGGCTGCCTGGTCCTGAGCGCGAAGCGCCGCAGGTTGCGGGTGGGTGCCCGGCAGCCAGGTCTTGACCGCGATGACGGTCAGGACGACCGCCACCGCCGCGCCGGCCTGAATGACCCGCCGCCGCAGCTTGTTGGGCGACCGGGGTCGCTTCGAAGCGGTGGCCGGCCCAGCGGTGGGAGGCGGCGGTCCGGGCAGCGGATGTCGCAGGCCTCGCGGTAAGGGAGCGCTGTCGGCGACATCCTGCAGGGCCCGCGCGGCTGCTGCGCAAGTTGGAGGTCTCGATCGTCGACTCCGACGAGGAGCCGACCGAAGCCACGGCGTAACGGGTTGCATCAGGCGAGGTGCCCGGCTGGTGCAAGGTCAGCCCCTGGCCAGGAGCCGGGCCGCGTTGCCACCGAAGACCAGGTCGCGGACCGCCGGATTGAGGGTGACGGTCTCCATGGATCTTCCTTGGGTGCGAGGTGCGAGGTGCGGAAATGCGAGGGTGTGAAGGTGTGCGGTGGTGGCGGGCGCGTCAGCGTTCGAGCATCTGCCGCCCGGCCTCCGTGTGGGTCTCGCCCGCCGCCGGTGGCAGGCTGCTGAGCTTTTCGATCTGCGCGGTGGTCAGCTGGATGCCGTCCGCGGCGGTGTTCTCCTCCACCCGGCTCACGCGCTTGGTCCCGGGGATCGGGGCAATGTCGTCGCCCCGCGTGAGCAGCCAGGCCAGCGCGACCTGCGCGGGCCCGCACCCCGCGAACGAGAACCCGGAGCAGTCGCGCAAGCAGCTCTGAGGACAGCGGCGAATGGCCGCTCCGTAGGGCCGTCACTCGATCGGCGGGACGTGAAAGGCGCCGCAGGTACCTCCGTGTCACGGTGGCTGAGGATCCAATCACCCCTCACCAGAGCGGAGAAACCCTCATGGGTAAGAACGAGATGAACGAGAAGGCGCGGCAGGCTCAGCAGAAGATGCAGGGCAAGCCGGACGACATGCCCCAGCGCGGCCAGAGCGAGCAGGACCGTATGAAGGAGCGCGAGGAGCAGGCCCGAAAGCAGGGCCAGCAGGGACAGCAGGGCTTCGACGACATCCAGGACGAGATGGACGATCGCCTCTGATCCCGTCTGCGCCCCTGGGCCCGCAACACCGCACGGTGTTGCGGGCCCAGAACTGCGTTCAGTCGGCCCGTCGTATGGCAGCCCGGCGTCCCCATGCCAGGTGGAGCGCTGAGAAGACCTCAGCCGCAGTCGGCATCTCCTTGGTGGTCCCCGTTGTCCGACACCTGGTTGGCGTGGGAGTCGTCGTGCCCGTGGTGATCGTGGCCGGCGGCGGGTGAGCCGCCCATCATGCGGAGCATGTCGCGTCCGCCGGTGCGCAGGAACCGGATGAGGAGGGCAGCGGCCAGGAGGAGGAAGGCGATGTTGAGGAACGTGGTGTAGTTCCAGGTGACACCTTCCGTGGGGAGTTCCGCGTCGGCCTGGTCGGGGATGAGGCCGAGGCCGCCGAAGGTGAACTCCACGATGTATCCGGCGATGACGGTGGCCACGTAGAACGTGCCGAGCAGAAACAGGGCCATCTTCGCGCCGTAGTACTTCCGGTAGATGTTGAGGATCGGCAGGATCAGCAGGTCGGCGAAGATGAACGCGACGACCCCACCGAAGCTGATGCCGCCCTTCCACAGCACCACCGCCAGCGGCACGTTGCCGATCGAGCAGACGAAGGACGCGATCGCGACCAGCGGGCCGATGACCGGCCCCCACAGCTTGGACGCCAGCGGATGGCCGTCGAAGAAGAACGTGCGCCAGAACGAGTCGGGCACCCAGGCGGCGATGGCCCCCGCGATGAGCAGGCCGATGACCAGGTCGCGCAGGATCGCCGCCCACTCCATGACGAAGACATGGCTCGTGGACGTGAACCCCTCACGGGACAGCAGGCGGCTCGCGAACGGTCCTTCGCGCCGCACCGACATGTCCATCGCGGCGTGTCCCTCCATGGAGCCGGCCAGTCCACGATCGGCCTGCTCGCGTGCCTGGCGCAGGAGTCTGTCGCGCAGGAACAGGCGGAACAGCACCGCCAGTACGAGGATCATGATGGGGCCGCCGAAGAACTCCGCAGCGGTGAACTGCCAGCCCATCAACAAGGCCAGAATCACGCCGAGCTCGACGACCAGGTTGGTGGAGGCGATCTCGAAAGCCATCGCGGCGGTGAAGTTCGCGCCCTTGCGGAACAGGGACCGGGCCAGGGCCACCGCGGCATAGGAGCACGAGGAGGAGGCCGCGCCGAGGCCGGCGGCGACCGCCAGGGTGCGGGGGCGGTCGTCACCGAGCAGGGAGACGACGGTGGACTTGCGGACGACCGCCTGGACGACCGCGGACAGGGCGAAGCCCAGGATCAGGGCCCACGTGATCTCCCACGTCATGGAACCGGTGATCGACAGGGCGTGCAGTACGGCGTGGACCATTCCTCAAGCCTTACCGCAGGAGTGCGACCGGGGTCCACGACACGCCCCGCCTCTGCGAGCTCGCGCAGTGGATGGGACCTGTGGGGCGCCGCCCGAGCGGCGCCCCACAGGACTTCAGCCGACGTTCAGTGTCAGAGCGGCGGTGTGGAGTTCGCCGCCGGTCCGGAACTGCAGGAACAGCCGCCAGTTGCCGGCCGTGGGCAGCTCGGCGTGGAAGGACAGTTCCGGTCCCCCGTGATCGCCGTTCACCTTCGTTTCGGGATGCAGGTGCGCGAAGGCGGTGTCGCCCTCGTGGAAGGCGGTGAGATGGGCGTAGGTGTCCAGGTAGGGCTGGAGGTCGGTGACGGGCTTGCCGTCCTTGCTGACGGTGACGGTCAGCGGCTGCGCCATGCCGGCCATCGGCGAGCCATTGACGGTGATGGTGTACCCATCGACGGCAGTGGAGTTCGTTGCCGCCGGGAGCGGTGCCTTCGTCGTGACGCCGGGCACGGTAACGGCGCGGCTGAGGACGAACGCCTTGCCTTTGCCCGCGCCGGAGTTCGGAGTGAACGAGGCGAACATCCGCCATGAGCCGGGCGTGAGGGCTGCCAGGTCGGCGGTCCAGGTCCCGTCGGCGGCCAGGGTCGGGTGGAGGTGCTGGAAGCCGGTCAGGTCCGAGCGGATGGCGTAGAAGTGCAGCCGCTCGGTCTGGTCGACGGCGAAGTCCGTCACGGGCCTGCCCTCCGGGCCGCTGACAGTGAACCGGTAGGCGGCCGGGCTCCCTGCGGGGAGCGTGGGGTTCTGGCTGATGAGGCGGTAGCCGTCCTTCGTGTCGGACAGGCCGTTGCTGCCGGCCATGTTCCCCATGCCGGGCATCTCGCTCATCGGCGGCGCCGCCTTCGATGAGGAAGACGCGGAAGGCTTGGCGCCGTGGTCCATGCCGGGCATCGAGGAGTCGTTGGAGGCCCCGCAGGCAGCCAGGGCCAGCGCGAGGGCGGTTGCGGTGCAGGCCGCCGCGAGGGCTCGCCGGCGGACAGTGAGGCGGGTACGTGCAGTCATTGCGGTGGTCTTCCCGGGTTGGCGCACCAAGCCGTGCGGGCGCGCGAAGGTGACAGGACACATCGCCGGGCCGGCTCGAAGATCCGGATTCCGGCGCGGCCGTGTCAGGTCCGCGCGATACACACCGTCAGGAGCAGACTCCGTCCACCGGGCGGCGCTGGTCCGATCCGTCCCGCCCGGTCGAGTGACACCTGCCGGTGCACAGGGAAGCCGCCGGCCATCACCGCCGCAACGGCCACCAGGGCGCCGCCCGTCGGCACCGGAGTCCGGTCGCGTGCGGGAGTCGAAACGCACAGGTCCCCGTGCATCGCCGAAGCATCCGACACCTGCGGGGCGCCCGGATGTGACATCACCGGCAACATCGCCGAAGTCATCGCCTCGGGGGCCGCCGAGGCCATCGTGACGGCGTCCTGGCCGACCGACGCGGGGACTGCGGTGGACATCGCGCCGTGGCAGCCTTCAGCTGCGGTGGCCGGTGCGCCGTGCATGAGAAACAGGCCAAGCAGGACCGCGCACAGCGCCAGCAGCCGGGTGGTACCCCGCCGGTGCGTCCGTCCGGTGCCTGCCACTGCCGATTCTCCTCCCTGCGGAACGCACTCCAATGGCGCGACCCTCTGACCATACCCCGGGAGGGTACCCTGTCGCTGCCGCCGGCGCCCTGGGTCGGCGTGCACAGTGGCAGCGGTCAGAGCAGACACTGCGATGCCCTCAACCTCGACCGACAGCACCGAGCCACCCAGCGACGGGCACTTTCCTAGTCGCCGGTGCCGTTGCCGCTGGACTGGTTCACGCTCCGGCGCCGGTTCTTTCCGGAACTGCGCAGCACCTCGCCGGCCGTGAGCGCCACGAACGCCACGACACGGACCCAGCGGGGCCCGCCGCGCTCCGCCCACACCACGCATACGCACCCGCCGACCGCGAGCGTCAGAACTCCGAGCAGTACCAGAACGATCATGTTCCCCGCCTCCGCGCTATTCCTTCATACGGCCCCGGTATTCCTCCCGGACCGGGAAGGGTGCCCTTGGATATCGGGCGGAAACACCTGCCTGGCCCAGCATGCGAACCATAGACCAGCCGCGCTTTCCCGACGTGGTCACTCAGCGATTGCCCCCGCGGCCACGCCGTTCAACGAGACGTCGGCGTTTGCCCTCAGGTCACGAACCCGACGGCGGCACCGGGTTCCCGTACTCCTCCAGCGTGCCGAGCACCTGCTGCAGGTCCAACTCCATGTCCACGCTGCCCGGTCCTGTCGCCCGGGCATACCAAAAGGCGCCGTCATGGGTGAAGACCGCGGTCAGCGTCCACTCCTGCAGCGTCAACCGCAAGCCGCCCTCGGCTGCCATTGCCGCATCCCACCCGTAGGACCGGCCGACGGCGGCCAAATGTTCCGCGTCGAGGCTCCCTGGGGATTCGGTATCGGCCATGGCCCCATGCTTCCCGTGCGACCCGATTGGCGCCACACAAGATGCCTGGCTCCTCCGCGAGCGCGAGGATCAACGGGACCGCCTGGACACAGCATGGCGGCACCCCGACACAACAGCAGGAGGCAGACATGCCGCAGAGGTCCAGTACCAAGCGGGCTCGGCAGCACGGGCAGATAAAGACCACCGTGACGAAGCGCGTCCAAAAGGCGCCGAGCGCCAAGGGGACCGCTGTCCGCACCGTCGCACGGAAGCATGCCGGGACGGGATCACCGCGCACCATCTCGCGCACTTCTACCAGCTCCGCCGCGCGGCCCGGCAGCCTGCGCTCTCGCACCGGTCCCAGCAGCCGCACCTACGACCAGCTGTACGCAGAGGCCCAGCGCCGCCGTATCCAGGGCCGCTCCTCCATGCGCAAGGCCGAACTCGTCAAGGCCCTAAGCCGCTGACAGCAACGCCGTAGGGAGCATCGCCGTTCCCACGGCAGCTCCATCAAGTGGCCCGGCGCGGTGGGCCGGTCAGGGCTTCGACACCCTGACCGGTCCACCGCGCGACGTGATGGATCGGCAGCTGACGACCTCCGCTCGACGGAGGGTACTCACCGCCGTGTACGTGTCGGTGACCAATTCGACCGCCTTCAGCCCGACCGACACCATGCCGCTCTCCACCCGCGCGAGACTCATGATGAGTGTGCAGAGCGTCGCCGCGCTCATCACCTCGCTCCTCGTGATCGTCCGTGCCGTGAGCATCCTGCGCTAGGGAGCGATTTGCCCGGACGGGACCGGACGGAAGTCGTGCAACCGGGGCTTGACCCTCCGCCGGCCCTACAGCACTTCTCCACGAAGGCACTCAGGTGTCCGACCGCGAGCGACCAGGTCCTCCACGCTCGAAGAACTGTGGACGGTGCGGTCGGGCCTGTCAGAACAAGAGCCTTGCTGCCAGGCCCGACCGGACCTCGATGTCGCGTTGGAAGAACGAGATGCTCGTGCTCCGAGACACGGGCGGTTCCACCACGCAGGCCCAGTGTTCACCCGGACGGCCCCCTGCGGTCTGCGCCTGGCGACTGCGGCACGGGTGAGGTTCGGCGGTCCGGGCGCCCGTTTGGCGCAACCTCCGTGACCTGCTGCAGAGCGGGCCCGTTGGTGGGGTCAACGCCGCTGCCCCGTGCGGCGGACTCAACCCTCTCAAGGAGACTTCGATGTCCCGTATTGCCCAGGCAGCCGCCATCACCGCCGCCGCCGGCGCCGTCCTGGCCGCCGGCGCCGGTATCGCCGCCGCGGATGCCGACGCCCACGGCGCAGCTGTCGGTTCCCCCGGCGTCCTGTCCGGCAACCTCCTGCAGGTGCCCGTCCACGTGCCGGTCAACGTGTGCGGCAACACCGTCGACGTCATCGGTGTCCTGAACCCGGTGTTCGGCAACACCTGCCAGAACATCAGCGGCCACCACGACACCGACGACAGCAACGGCGACATGTCCGGCCACAGCGGCTACGGCAACGGCTGACGCCGGCGCACCACCATCCCCGGGCCGCCCCGGCCGGGACACCAGCCCGCACCGGAACAGGAACATGCGACGCCCTGATCCCGTGACGTGTCCCCCCGCCGGCCCGGGGTCCCTCCTCCTTGTTCGACCTCTCCTCGAACCGCGTGTCGAAGTCGCCGAGGAACGCGGCCTCGACGGCAGCGGCCGTCGCGCCTCCCCGGCCTGCGCGATGCGTGCGGCTGGGAGCGGAACAGTCATTCTGACGCCGGATCAGCAGCTGCTCTGTGTGCTCCTGCAAGACGACCCGGCGGTTTTTGCCGAAACGGCAACAAAGCTCGCTTCGACCGCGCCGTTCTCTGCATGCTGGTGACCCGATCTTGACGTACGACGGATCGAGAGCCTTGGAGGGTTCATGCCGCAGCAGACCTCGGACATCGTCCACCGCCTGGTCCCCTCGCCCGCAGGCCGGATCCATCTGGTGGAGCAGGGCACAGGACCGCTGGTGTTGCTCGTGCACGGCTTCCCGGAGTTCTGGTACTCCTGGCGCCATCAGCTGCCGGTCTTGGCCGCGGCTGGATACAGGGCGGTCGCTGTCGATGTCCGAGGCTACGGCCGTTCCTCCAAACCCGAGGGCACGGACGCCTACCGGATGCTCGACCTCGTCGAGGACAACGCCGCGGTCGTACACGCCCTGGGCGAAGAGACCGCGGTGATCGTCGGCCACGACTGGGGCGCCACCATCGCGGCCAACTCCGCCCTCCTCAAGCCGGACATCTTCCGCGCGCTGGGGCTGCTCAGCGTCCCCTACGCCCCGCGCAGCGGACCGAGGCCCAGTGAGATCTTCGCGCAGATGGGCGGGAATGAGGAGTTCTATGTCTCCTACTTCCAGCAGCCCGGCCGTGCCGAGGCCGAGATCGAGCCCGACGTGCGCGGCTGGCTCGCGGGCTTCTACGCCGCCCTGTCCGCCGACACCATGCCGGCGCCCGGCACGCCGAGCCCACACTTCGTCAACCGGGGTGGGACGCTCCGCGAACGGTTTCCGACCGGGCCGCGGCCCACCTGGCTCAGCGAGCAGGACCTCGATGTGTACGCCGAGGAGTTCGAGCGGACCGGTATGACGTGCGCGCTCAACCGTTACCGGAACATGGACCGGGACTGGGAAAATCTCGCCGCCTTCGACGGTGCCCCCATCAGCCAGCCGTCGCTGTTCGTCGGCGGCAGTCTGGACGCGTCCACCAGCTGGATGTCCGATGCCATCAAGGCATTCCCCACCACACTGCCCGGCCTGCTCTCCTCCGACATCCTCGACGGCTGCGGCCACTGGATCCAGCAAGAGCGCCCCGCCGAGATCAACCGGCTCCTGACCGACTGGCTCGCATCTCTCCAAACCTGAAGTACCCGCTCAGGCCCGGCGCCTCCGGCACGGACGCCAACACGCTGCTCACCCTCGCGCGCGCAGAGCCTTGACGGCCGCTTCCACCTGCCGCAGCGGCTCGGGGCCAACCGCCCGCAACGCCACTGTGTCAGCCCCCGCCGCCCACAACTCGCCTACCCGAGCAGCCACCTGGGCGGCGGAGCCGGTCGCGGCGAACACCTCCTCGGCCGGCCGACCGAGCCACTCGCCGTGGCCCGCCAATGCCGGGCCGACCGTGGCCTGAAGCCGTGCCGGGTCGTCCTCGACGCAGAGAAACGCGAACACTGTCAGACTCTGCAGGGCATCGGCCGGCCTCCCCTTCGCCATGTGCCCGAGAGCCGCCGCCAGATCGGCGGGACCATGCCCCTCCGCGAGGATGGCGCCGTCCGCGACCCGCCCCGCGAGCTCCAGCGAACGTGGCCGGACCACCCCGGCCAACACCGGCGGCACCACCGCGGGCGGATGCACCAGCCGCACCGCGTCCAGCTGAACCTCCCGGCCGTCGATGCTCACCTGCTCGCCGCGCAGCAGACCGCGCACCGCCGTCACCGTCTCCTCCAGCAGCGCCAGCGGACTGCGCGGTGCGGCACCGACCTGCACCATCCACTCACGGACCCCATGGCCGATCCCTGCCGTCAGGCGTCCGGGGAACATCCTCGCCAGCGCCGCCAGCTCCATGGCGAGCAACGCCGGGTTCCGCAGCGGTGCGGGCGCGATCCCGATCCCCACCCGCAGTTCCTCGGTCACCGCCAGTGCGGCCGCGGCGGACGCGATGGATCCGGTCCACCCCAGGTCCTCCACCACCCAAAGGTCGTCGACACCCAACGCCTCCATCGCCCGCGCGAAGTCCGGCAGCCCCTCCGGGGCCCACTCCCGGTCGTACATCACGCCGACGCGCTTGCCAGGATCAGTCATGACCCGAACGCTATGCAGCGGGGCAGCGGCAACGCAACGGGCCCCGGTATCCGAAGAGATGACATTGCCTCGCCGTCACGTACGGGTTTGCCCAGGCCTGACCCCGGGGCCGGGTCCGGGACCACGGTCTGCGGCATGAGGCGGTGTCGACGTCTGCGGTCAGTGGCCGCCGGTGGGACGGTCGCAGCCGGCGTGGTCGGGGTAGCCGGAGAAGGCGTCCGCCCGGGTGGAATCGCGGTCCATCGTGCCTTCCACACACAGCGGGAAGGCGTCGATGAGGAAGCCGACTCCGGTGGGGCCGTTCTGATAGGAGTGCACCTTCCCGGCGGAGTAGCCGAGGCCGGTGAGCACATTGCTGGTGTTCGCAGGGTCGAAATCACCGCGCTTGCGCAGCGGTTCGAGCGCTCCCTCGACCCGCCGGACGGCCACGAGCCCGTCGCAGCGGCTCTGGCCGTGCAGCGGTAAGGGAACCATGAAACCGTGGTTCTCGGCGTAGTGGTCGGTGGGCGGCGCGGCCGCGCCCGAGGTGGCTGGGCTCGTCGATGGCGCGGGCGTGGGGCTCTCTCCGGGGCACAGAGGGTCCGCCGGTCTGCTCGGCGTCGCCGCCGTGGTCCGTGAGGGGCCGTCCGCCCGAGCATCGTCCCCCGCCCGCCGCATCCCGCACCCTGCCGCCAACATGGCCAACACCGCCAAAGCCGGCACCCCGAACCGGACCCCCGTCGACCTCGTCATCATCATGTTCCGATCCTCCCCCACCCTGGGTGGCCGGGCGACACGCCGCGTTCGGAGCAAGGTGGTTGTCCGGTTCGGGTGGGGGTCTCAGGCTGTGGCCCATGAGCACTGGGAACGGGTACGCGGGTTGGGATATCCGGAGGGCGGGCCCGGATGCGGCCGGACACAGGCTGCTGATGCTCCCTGGTGGGATGTGCACGACGGAGTTCTACGCGGATGTGATGGCCGAGCCGGCCATTGCGGCGGCCGGCCTGGGCATGGTGGCGGTGACGCTACCGGGGTTCGGGCGTACGCCTCCGCCCAAGGACCTGACGATGGAGAACTACGCCAGGCTGATGGGCCGATTCGCCGCGGAGTCGGGTTGCGACGTGCTGGTGGGCCACAGCATGGGGGCGAACGTGGCGCTCGAGATGGTGGCGGCCGGTGTGTTCTCGGGACCGGTGGTGCTGCTGTCGCCGACGTTCTCCCGGGGGGATGAGGCGAAGTTCCTGGGGGTGATGAACAGCGTGGGCCGGGTGCCGGGGGTGGGGGCTCTGGCGTGGACGGTGATGATGAAGGTACTGCCGAGGGCGATGAAGAGCGATCTTCCATCGGGACGCGCGGACGCGTTGGCCGCGGGCTTGGCAGGAAACGATCCGGGGTTCTGTCGCGGGATCGTGCGTCGCTACTACGAGTACCTGGACCGGCATGGGTCGCTGGTCGCCCGATTGTGCGACTCGGGGGCGCCGGCGTGGGTCGTGCGCGGCGACCGCGACGAGATCGGGCTCACGCAGGAGGAGCTTCAGGGACTGCGGGCTTGCCCCCAGGTCACGATGGTCACGGTGCCGGACGCGGGGCACATGGCGCTGGTCGAGCAGCCCGCGCGCATCGCCGAGGTGATCGTCGAGGCGGCCACGACGGGCTCGGGACCGCGGTAGCCAAGCCCCACGGCGGCCGCGTCACACGGTGAAGTTGTCCGGATCGCTCGCGGACCAGTCCGCCTGCCAGTCCGCCGGCAGTCCCTTGCCGTCGAGCAGTTGGCCGGGCTCCAGCCAGCTGAACAGCTCCGCGTACGAGGCGACGGCGTGGTGCGACGTACGGCGATAGAGCATGTGCGGGCGCAACTGCGCCGGGTCGGTGACACCGAGAGACGCCATGATCTCCATGGCGCTGTGCACGGTGGCCTGCTGGAAGCGGCGGACCCGCTGGTACTTGTCAGCCACGACCAGCGCCCGGGCCCGGTGCGGGTCCTGGGTCGTGACACCGGTCGGGCAGGTGTTGGTGTGGCACCGCTGGGACTGGATGCATCCGACCGCGAACATCATCGCGCGGGCGGCATTGGTGTAGTCGGCGCCCTGGATCAGCCGTTTGACGATGTCCGCCCCGGTGGCGACCTTCCCGCTGGCACCAATCCTGACCCGGTGACGCAGGCCGGCGCCGACCAACGCGTTGTGCACGGTGATCAGTCCCTCGGTGAGGGGCGCCCCGACGTGGTCGACGAACTCCAGCGGGGCCGCTCCGGTGCCGCCCTCCGCGCCGTCCACCACGATGAAGTCGGGCGTGATGTCGAGCGTCAGCATCGCCTTGACGATCGCCAGCACATCGCGGCGGCTGCCCACGCACAGCTTGAACCCAACGGGCTTGCCCCCGGCCAGTTCACGCATCCTGGCGAGGAACAGGACGAGTTCCCGCGGCGTGGAGAAGACCTGGTGGTAGGAGGGCGAGATCACGGTTTCGCCCTCCGGCACCTCCCGTACCCGGGCGATCTCCGCATTGACCTTCGCACCGGGCAGGACACCGCCCTTGCCGGGTTTGGCGCCCTGCGACAGCTTCAGCGAGACACAGCGGACGGAGTCGCCCGCGGCCTTCTTGGCGAACTCGTCCGCATCGAATCCGCCGTCCTTGGTGCGGCAGCCGAAATAGCCGGTCCCGATCTCCCAGATCAGGTCCCCGCCGTACCGGAGGTGGTATTCGGAGATGCCGCCCTCACCGGTGTCATGTGCGAATCCGCCGTCAGCGGCGCCCCGGTTGAGCGCGAGAATCGCGTTCGACGACAGGGATCCGAAGCTCATCGCCGACACGTTCAGCAGGGCCATGTCGTACGGCTGCGTACAGCCGGGGCCGCCGACGCGTGCGGTGAAGGGCTTGTCGGGGACCGGGCGCGGAGCGACCGAGTGGATGAAGTACTCGTGGCCCGGCTCGTAGACCGCCAGTTCGGTGCCGAAAGGGTCCTGGTCGGCGGTGCCCTTGGCCCGTTCGTAGACGGTGGAACGGGTGTCCCGGTCGAACGGCTGACCGTCGTAGTCCCGCTCGATGAAGTACTGCTGCAGCTCCGGTCGAATGGACTCCATCACGTACCGTAGATGCCCGATGACCGGATAGTTGCGCAGCACGGAGTGCTTCTTCTGCACCAGGTCGTAGATGCCGGTCACTGCGGCCAGAGCGAACGGTACGGCCGCGATCCACCACCAGGCGCCGACCCCGAGTGCGGCAGCCGTGGAGGCGGCTGCGGCCAGTGCGACGGCCATCACCAGGATTGTGCGCAGCACCACTCCTCCTCGATCCTTCGGCTCCCGCAGACCGCGCCGATCGGCACCGGAGGGCAGGAGATCTACTTTCCACGTGCCCGCGCCCCCGCGGCATATGCCGCGGCAAGCGTGTGGGGCCGCAGCCGTAAGCGGCTGCGGCCCCAGGAGCTGTGCGGATGCTGTCAGGTCAGCGCTTGAACGCGTCCTTGACGTGCTCGGCTGCCTGCTTCACATCTCCCTTGGCCTGGTCGCCGCGACCCTCGGCCTCAAGGCGCTCGTTGCCTACCGTCTTACCGGCCGCTTCCTTGATCTTTCCCTTGGCCTTGTCCGCGGTGTTCTCGGCCTTGTCTCGGGTGCTCATGAGGTCTCCTCCAAGATCGGTGCGGGTGGTGCACTGGGCCGCCTACCCACCTCCGCGGGATCGATGTCACGGCTCTGTCGGATCACTCATGGCTCCGCACGGCGCCGCTCAGCAGAGGGAAATTCCTGTGAATGATTGATTCTGCCGGGGGTATCCGCTGGTCAGGAGGCTGATAGCCATGGGTCCGTTGCTTCTGGTTCTACTGCTCGCCCTCATTCTCTTCGGTGCCGGCTTCGCACTGAAGATCCTCTGGTGGGTCGCCGTCGTCGTCCTGGTGGTCTGGCTGCTCGGCTTCGTCATGCGCGGCACCGGAGCCTCCGGCAGCCGCGGTCGCTGGTACCGCTGGTAGGTGGCGTGGCCCTACCGCTCACCGCAGCCTGAGCCCCCGGCACAGGCCCCGCCGGTCCCGGTGCGGTGAGCTCCCGCGCCCGAGCGACGATTGCGGCGTCGGCGTCGATACCGTGTACGGCCCTGGCACGGACGGCGAGGAGTCGGGCAAGGTCGCCGCTGCCGGACCCGACATCCAGGGCGCCGTCAAAGCGTTCGGGGAGCTGTCTCAGGATCCAACGGTGATAGTGGGCGTTGTGGTCCCAGGGATGGGCGGCATGGAAACGGTCGAGTGCTCGAAGGACGCGAGACAGCAGTGTCGTCATGCCATGAGTGCATCAGACCATCGGTCGTCCGCGACACCCTCCCCGACGATCTTGCTTGCGCACCAGTAGGAACGTGTCGACGAGCGACTGGCGCCATCCGCGGACCTCAGTCACGTTCCGCGGTTCGGCCACGACCAGGGCGTACCGCATTCGGCTCACGCAGCTCCCTACTGGCCGAGAAGCGGTACCGCGGCAAAGGTGTGGTCCTGCCAGATCAGGCGGGAGGTCTCCTCCGGGTAGGTGGCGACGGCCGGCTGGGTGTCGAAGAGCTGCACGAGGCGTTGCTCGGTGTCGTACGCGGGCCAGCCGGGGTCGCCGTGGGCGGCGAACGCCGTCCATGCGGCGCGCATACGAGTGGACAGCGCCTCTGCCTCCGGGGAAGGGGTTTCGCCGATCAGCACGGCGGGCTGGCCGCGGTCGAGGTTGCCGAAGACGAGCGGCACGTCGAGGCCGTGGCAGGCGCCGAAGGCGCCGCCCATGCCCGGGGCGGGCCAGGTCAGCTCGTAGACGTGGGCGCGGCCGCCGGCGGCGGTCTGGGCCTGGGCGAGGTGGAGGGACGGCATGCGGAACAGCCAGTCGGAGTGAACCAGTTCGTACAGCTCCTCCGGACCCGCATCCGGGAAACCCTCCCGGTATCGGCGTGCACCGTCCTGGCCGGGACTGAAAACGTGCAGGGCGGTCGCCGCCTGCTCCTCGGTCACCTGGCCGAGCAGGCCGGCGAGCGCGGTGAGCAGCCGCTGCTCGTCGCGGGTGTGGCCGACGAGGAGTTCGATGTCCCGGCCGGCGCCGTCGATCAGGGCCTGCCACGGAGTGACCGGCAGGGTGTCACCGTCGACGACCGGCGAGAACGGGATCGACCTGTGCGCGACCTGACCCCAGCGTTCAGCCCATTGGGCCATCTTGGCGCCGACCGCATCACCGGCGGCCGACAGCCGGGCCGGAGGCACCGTGGACAGGTCGGCCACCGTGGGCCGCAGCCCCAGCTCTGCTGCGCAGGAGGTGGCGATGTCGGCTGCGAGCTCCGGCGAGAAGTACGTGCCCGGCACGCTCTGCGCGACGGCCCGCCCGAAGAGGCCGGCCGCACGCGGCATGGCCAGCAGCGCGGCCACCGATCCGGCGCCCGCCGACTGGCCGAAGACCGTGACCCGGGCCGGGTCACCGCCGAAGGCCCGGATGTTGTCCCGTACCCACTCCAGAGCAGCGACCTGGTCGAGCAGACCCCGGTTGGCGGGCGCCCCCTCGATCTGCCCGAAACCCTCAAAGCCGACACGGTAGTTGAACGTCACCACGACAACGCCGCCGTCCCGCGCGAGGCGGCCGCCGTCGAATTCGGGGAGACTGGACATGCCGAACACGTAGCCGCCGCCCTGGATCCACACCATCACCGGCAGCCCTGCGGCCGGGCCCGGATCGGGCGACCAGACATTGACCGTCAGCCAGTCGTCGGCGTCCGCATCCTCCACCAGCGCGGCCATACCGAACACGTCGGCCTGAGGGGGCGGCGGTCCGTAGGACACCGCCGACCGCACCCCGTCCCATCCCCGTACCGGCCGCGGCGCGGCGAAACGCAGCGAGCCGACCGGCGGCTCGGCGAACGGGATGCCACGGAAGACCCCCACACCCGCCTCCCGACTGCCACGCAGCACCCCGCCCACCGCGCGGACTTCGGGCTGGGACCCGGACGGCTCGGACGGCTCGGACGCGACCTCGGTCATCACCACTCCCTCTCCGGGCGGGTGGAGCGCGATCACAGGGGTTCGCGTCGGCCCGGACAATACGGATCATCCTGCTGCACCATGCCGCGCGCCAGCCATTTTCGGCTGCCCCGGACTCATGGACGCGAAGGCGTAGTTCCACACCCGGTCGATCCAGCCCTTGAGGATGGCGGGAAGCCCGAACTACCGGATCGGGAAGGCCACGACGGTTGCGGCCGTCACCCGTCCAGCCGGACGAGCATCTTGCCGGTGTTGGCGCCACGCATCATGCCGAGGAACGCGGCCGGGGCCCGGTCGATGCCCTCGAACGCGGTCTGTTCGGTGCGGAGCGTGCCGTCGGCCAGCCACCCGGCGGCGCGTCCGATCCACTCGGGGACGAGGTCGAAATAGCTGCGGCCCAGCATGCCGCGCAGGTTCAGCTCCTTGGCGGCCGCCTGGAACAGGTTGTCGGGGCCGGGGGCCGGCTCGGTGGCGTTGTAGTCGCTGATCGCGCCGACCAGCGGGCACGCCGCCCAGCTGCTCGGCACGGCCGCCGCCGTTCGGAAGTCGGTCGGCACGCCTCTTCCCAAAGCTGAACGCGGCGACGTCGACCGCATCACCCTGCGCGCGACGGAAGCTCTGGACCCGGACGCATTCGCCACCGCCTTCCGGCAAGGCCGCGACCTGGACCCCGCCGATCATTTGCAGCACTTGCCCCCGTCCGCTGCGGATGGCTGCGGATGACCCGGAGCCGGAACGACAACTGACGTGATGGCCGACCCCGCATGACCCATGGCGGGGGCATGCTCCGAACGTGAGTTCTCGGCCGGGGTGCGTCCCCTCCGCATCATGGTCCAGTCGCTCTCGCCGGAGCCGTGGGATGCCGCAGGGCCGCCAGTTCGGGGGGATCACGCAGGATGCTCCAGGCGACAGGACCGAGCAGATCCGCGAGGCGCTGGAAGACGTCCAGGAACAGGTCATCGATGGTGAGCATGCCGACGAGGCGCTCTCCGTCGAGGACCGGCAGCCGTCGCACGCCGGATCGGCGGAAGGTCCGGTACGCGGCTTCCACGTCGTCCGTGGCGTCCAGTGCGGTGACAGGCGCGGACATCAGCTCGGACACCGCAGTGTCCGCGGTACCGCCCTGCGCGAGACACCGCACCACCAGATCACGGTCGGTGACGATGCCCTCAAGGCGGTCGCCCGTCGCGACCAGGACGGACCCGACCGCAGCGTCCTCCATACGGAGAGCGACCTTCCGGACGGTGGTGTCCGGGGGCACCGTGACCGGTGGCGCCATCATGAATTCAGAGACCTTCATGATTCCGTCTCCTCTCGGACGACCTCCAGCGGCTGCGGGCTGTTCCCAGGATGTGGGAGGTGGCAGCCCGCCCACCTTCCCAGCAGAGTCCTCTCCTGCCGTGGGCGGAAGGGGGCATAGGTCCTGTTTACCGGGCCGCTCGGCCCTGCCCGCCGGCCGGCACATCACGCGAGCACTCCGGTACGACCGACCGGGCAGGTCCGCCGCGCGGGCCGCCCGGCCCAGGTGCGGGGTCCGAGTGGCCCATGCGCTCCGCCGGTGGGCGGGCCAGGCTGGAAGTACGGAGGCAAACGGGAGCGTATCGCCGGCCGTGCGAGAGGAGGCTGCCATGACGCGCCCTGTCTCAGCTGGGCTGCACGGTTCGCGGGAGAGTCCTGCCGCGGCGGACTGGGCGGCCCGCACCTGACAACACACGAAGGGAACGATCATGAAGGCGTTCGTTTTCCACGGCCCGGGGCGGTCCGCGTGGGAGGACGTTCCCGACCCGGGGATCCAGGACGCCGCCGATGCGATCGTCCGCGTCGACGCCGTCACCATCTGCGGCACGGATCTGCACATTCTCAAAGGTGACGTACCGGATGTCCCGCCCGGCACGATCCTCGGCCACGAGGCCGTCGGCGAGGTCGTCGAGGTCGGCACCGGCGTGCGTACGGTCCGGCCCGGCGACCGGGTCCTGGTCTCCTGCATCTCGGCCTGCGGACGCTGCCGCTTCTGCCGGGAGGGCGCCTACGGGCAGTGCCTCGGCGGAGGCGGCTGGATCCTCGGCCACACGATCGACGGCACCCAGGCCGAATACGTCCGGGCGCCCTTCGCCGACCTGTCCGTGCACCCGCTGCCCGGCGCGCTGGACAGCCACGACGCCGTACTACTGGCCGACATCTTCCCCACCGCCTACGAGGTGGGCGTCCTGAACGGCGAAGTAGCTCCTGGGGACACCGTCGTCGTGGTCGGAGCCGGCCCCATCGGCCTCGCCGCGATCGCCACGGCACGGTTGTTCTCGCCGGGCAGGATCATCGCCGTCGACCTCGCGCAGCCCCGCCTGGATGCGGCCAAGCAGCTGGGCGCGGACGCGGTGGTCAACGCCGCCGAAGGCCCGGAACGGCTGGTCGCCGACCTCACCGACGGCCTCGGAGCCGATGCGGTCATCGAGGCGGTCGGCGTGCCCGAGAGCTTCGAGATGTGCACCCGCATGGTGCGCCCCGGAGGGCACGTGGCCAACGTCGGCGTGCACGGCAAGCCCGCGACCCTGCACCTGGAGGGCCTGTGGAGCAAGAACCTGACGATCCGCACCGGTCTCGTCGACACCTACTCCACCCCCACCCTGCTGCGAATGATGGCCGCCGGACGGCTGCCGGCTTCGGCGCTGGTCACCCACAGCTTCGAACTCGACCGGATGGAGGAGGCGTACGACGTCTTCTCCCGGGCCGCCGACACCGGTGCGCTGAAGGTCGTGCTCGGCGGCAAACCCCACGACGTCCTGACCCTCAGGACCGGATGAAAGGACGTGACCGGCCATGGCCGAGCAGATGAAGGCCACCGGAGACATCGGACGCCGGATCGCCCTGCGGCGCGAGCAGCTGGGCCTCACCCGGGAGCAGGCCGCCGCCCGGGCGGGCACCGCCCCCGAGTACCTGCAGTACGTGGAGGAGCAACCGGTCGCGGCCCCGGAACTCGGCTTCCTGCTCCGGCTGGCCGAGGCCTTGGACACCTCCGTCAGATGGCTGCGCGGTGGTGACGCCGACCTGCCGCCGGGTACCGGTCGGGCAGCCAGCCATCCCGAGCTGGTGGAGCTGAAGCCCGAGGAGTGCTGGGCCCACCTGTCCACGCACGGGGTGGGTCGCATCGCGGTGTCCACGCCCGACGGCCCCACCATCGCTCCGGTCAACTACACCGTCGCGGACCACGCTGTCGCTTTCAGGACGGCGCCCGGCGCCACGCCCGCCCTGGCCGCCGGCACCGAGACCGCGTTCGAGGTGGACCACATCGACGAGGCGCTGAGCCAGGGCTGGAGCGTGCTCGTGGTCGGCCGCGCCGAGCGCGTCACCGATCCGGACGTCGCCCGGCGCCTCACCGACGCGGCCCACACCCGGCCGTGGGCGGGCGACGGCCGTGAGCTGTGGGTGCGCATCGAGCCCAGGCGCATCACAGGACGGCGGATCCTGGTCCGCTGACGCCCGCCGGGACGGACTCCCCCGCCCGCCCCTGCCGATGCCGGTGCCGTTCAGCGATCAGCGATCAGCGATCAGCGATCAGCGATCAGTCGAGCTTCGCGACGGTGAGCAGCACCGCTGCGTCCTCGAGCGCGTGCAGGCTGTGGCGAGCCGGGGGAATGATGATCAGGTCGCCGGTCCTGCCGTCCCAGGAGGTGTCCCCGCTGGTGAGCCGTACGCGCCCGGACAGCACCAGCAGGGTCGCCTCGCCCGGGCTCTCGTGCTCGGCCAGGGAGTTGCCTGCCGTCAATGCGAGGACGGTCTGGCGCAGCACATGCTCATGGCCGCCGTACACGGTCTCGGAACTGCGCCCGGAGGAGGCGGCAGCGGCGCGTTCCAGGTGCTCGCGGGCCTGTGCGTCGAGGGAAAGTTTCTGCATGGGCTCTAGTCTCCGTCACGGTGGGTGGTGATCGCGGTTGCACTTGCGGCGGGTCGCCTGCGCTGCCACCGGATCCACGAGGGTGGTCGGTGGCGCCCACCCCGCTCTGTGTCAGCGAATCCCCGCTCGCTGTCCGACATGGGCGGGCCGGTCACCACCCGCGGTGCGGCGCCCGCGCGCCCAACTGGGTCTCGTCGCGGCTTCGGTAGACGATGTAGGGGCGGGTGAGGTAGCCGACCGGTGCGGTGAGCACGTGCACCAGACGGGTGAACGGCCAGATGCCGAAGAGCAGCAGCGCGCTGAGGGCGTGCAGTTGGTACAGCAGCGGGGCGCCGCCCATCAGGGCGGGCTCGGGATAGAAGTAGAAGACGGATCGGAACCAGGGGGAGATGGTGGTGCGGTAGTCGTAGCCGCCTCCGATGACGTTGGAGACGATGGTGGCGGACAGGCCCAGTACCAGGGTCAGGGCGAGCATGGCGTACATCAGCTTGTCGTTGCGGGTGGTGGCGCTGAACACCGCTCCGACCGTGCGTCTGCGATAGATGAGGATGGCGAGGCCGGCCAGGGTGCTGACACCGGCGAGCGTGCCCAGAGTGACAGCCAGGACGTGGTAGGTGTGCTCGCTCACCCCGAGGGCCCGGGTCCAGCTCTCGGGGACGACCAGGCCCCCGACGTGACCGGCGGCGACCGCGAGGATGCCGAAGTGGAACAGCGGGCTGCCCATGCGCAGCAGCCGGTTCTCGTACAGCTGGGAAGAGCGGGTGGTCCAGCCGAACTTGTCGTAGCG
Organism: Streptomyces sp. NPDC045021; assembly: GCF_056432645.1. Classification (NCBI taxonomy): domain Bacteria; kingdom Bacillati; phylum Actinomycetota; class Actinomycetes; order Kitasatosporales; family Streptomycetaceae; genus Streptomyces; species Streptomyces sp. NPDC045021. The sequence continues at coordinate 326,339 of NZ_JBWKIQ010000004.1, read as the reverse complement.
GTAGCGCCAGATGTGGCCCGCGACGAAGACCGTCAGAGCAATGTAGGGCAGGACCACCCACAGGACCAGGTCCAGGGCGCCGGCGGGGGCCGCGGCGGCTTGCGGGTTCATCGGGGGCCTCGGGCCTGCTGGGGCTGAGGAGCCGGCCTGTGTGTCGACGGCGGTGGCATGAACTCCGGCGGTGCGAACGGGGCGAGCCCCACCTGTTCCTCGGGCGGGCCTTGGGCGGCGAGTGCGGCGACCGCCTGTCGCTCGTCTCCGGCCAGCGCCGGCAGTGTCGCCGACACGGACTGCAGCACGTCCGCCCAGGGAGAGTGCGCGTCGCTCAGCGCCAGCCGCAGCAGTTCCAGTCCTGCGCGATGTTCCTGCAGCAGGGTGCGCCCGATGTCGGGACCGGCGCCTGCGGCGAACTCCAGGACCACCGCGAGATGGTCGGGCAGTTCCTCATCGGTCAGCAGCTGTCCGGCCGCGGCGTAGGTCTGCTTGAGGCGCAGCAGTGCGACACCGCGTCGGCGGGTGTCGCCGTGGGCGTAGTAGGTCAAGAACAGGCAGCAGCGTTTGCGCTGGTCGAAGGTGGCGACGTAGTCCGCTGTCAGCTCGCCGATGGGAGTGCGCTCGAGATGGTCCAGGAACCGGAGCAGCGGCGCGGCGACACGGTCGGGAAGGGTTCCGGCGGCGCTGCGCAGGAGTGCGACCTGACCGAGGAGTTGGGAGTCGGGGTAGGCCAGCAGCAGGGACTGGGCCTGCCAGGCCACGTGGTTGCGGTCGCTGGTGGGGCTCACGGGCTCTGCTCCTTCGCCGGGTCGGCTGCGTCCCGGGGCTGTTCCGATGTGGGGAACAGGCCGTCGGGGTGCCCCTGGCCGTTCCAGTTGAGCAGGTTGACGCGGTTGGCCTTGCTGTCCGGGGCCGCGAGGGTGTCGGATGTCTGGCGCTCGCGCAGCAGGTGGAAGTTCTCCACGGCGACCGGCGTGGGCGCTCCGGAGGCTTCCCCGAAGGGTCCGTCCCCTCCCATGCCGGGGCCGTCCTCGAAGTCCAAGCTGCACTCGGTGGCGAGCTCCTCCAGGCTGTGGGCCTGTTCGGCGTGGGCGGGCGGGATGACGTAGCGGTCCTCGTACTTGGCCAGCGCGAGCAGCCGGTACATGTCGTAGACCTGTTCCTCGGTCATCCCGACGGCGGCGGGGATGGCGGGGTCGGGTTCGCGGCCCAGGTTGATGTCGCGCATGTAGGAGCGCATGGCGGCCAGTCTGCGCAGGACGGCGTCGACAGGCGCGGGGTCGCCGGCGGTGAACAGCTGGGCAAGGTAGTCGATCGGGATGCGCAGGGATTCGATGGCAGCGAAGAGGTTGCCCGAGTCCTCGGCGTCGTAGCCGGTGTCGCGGACCTGGTCGACGACCGGGGACAGCGGGGGGATGTACCAGACCATGGGCAGGGTGCGGTACTCCGGGTGCAGGGGCAGGGCGACCTTGTACGTGTTGATCAGCGCGTGGACCGGGGAGCGCTGGGCGGCCTGGATCCAGTCCCTGGCGATGCCCGCGTGCTCGGCGTCAGCGATGACCTGCGAGTCGTTCGGGTCGAGGAAGACCGCCCGCTGCGCCTCGTACAGGTCGGTGTCCTCCGGGGTGGAGGCGGCCTGCAGTACCTGGTCGGGGTCGTAGAGGACCAGGCCGATGTAGCGCAGCCGTCCGACGCAGGTCTCCGCGCAGACGGTGGGCATGCCGACCTCGATGCGGGGGTAGCAGAAGGTGCACTTCTCGGCCTTGCCGGTGCGGTGGTTGAAGTAGATCTTCTTGTACGGGCAGCCCGACACGCACATGCGCCAGCCGCGACAGCGGTCCTGGTCGACCAGGACGATGCCGTCCTCGGCGCGCTTGTAGATCGCCCCGGAGGGGCAGGATGCGGCGCAGGACGGGTTGAGGCAGTGCTCGCAGATGCGCGGCAGGTAGAACATGAAGGTCTGCTCGAACTCGAGTTTGATCTTGTCGCCGACGGCTGCGAGGAGCACGTCCTTGTGGCCGTGGTCGGGTGAGCCTCCCAGGTCGTCGTCCCAGTTGGCGGACCAGGTGATCTTCATGTCCTTGCCGGTGATCAGGGACTTGGGCCGGGCGACCGGGGTGTGCTCCTGCAGCGGTGCGTTGATCAGCGTCTCGTAGTCGTAGGTCCAGGGTTCGTAGTAGTCGGCGAGGGTGGGCAGCTTGGGGTTGGAGAAGATGTTGATGAGTTTGTTGAGCCGGCCACCGGCCTTCAGGGTCAGTCGTCGGCGCTTGTTGAGCTCCCAGCCGCCGCGCCAGTGCTCCTGGTCCTCGTAGCGGCGCGGGTAGCCCTGTCCTGGCCGGGTCTCGACGTTGTTGAACCAGGCGTACTCCACGCCGGGGCGGTTGGTCCATGCCTGTTTGCAGGTGACCGAGCAGGTGTGGCAGCCGATGCACTTGTCGAGGTTCATCACCATCGCCATCTGCGCCATCACCTTGCGGCGGGTGTCCTTGCTGCGGGCCATCAGTAGGTCACCTCCTGGTCGCGACGGCGGATGACGGTGACCTCGTCGCGCTGGTTGCCGGTGGGGCCGAGGTAGTTGAAGGCGTAGGTCAGCTGTGCGTAGCCGCCGATCAGGTGGCTGGGTTTGACCAACAGCCGGGTCAGCGAGTTGTGGATGCCGCCGCGGCGCCCGTTGGTCTCGGTGAGCGGCACGTCGATGAGGCGGTCCTGGGCGTGGTGCATGTAGACGGTGCCCTGCGGCATGCGGTGGGAGACCACGGCGCGGGCCACGACGACGCCGTTGCGGTTCACGGCCTCGATCCAGTCGTTGTCGTGCACGCCGATCTTCGCCGCGTCCTCCTTGCTCATCCAGATCGTCTGCCCGCCGCGCGACAGGGAGAGCATGAACAGGTTGTCCTGGTACTCGGAGTGGATGGACCACTTGTTGTGCGGGGTCAGGTAGCGCACGGTGATGCCCAGTTCGCCCTGGTGGCCGATCTCGGGCTCGTCGAACAGGGCGTGCATGTTCAGCGGCGGCCGGTAGACGGGCATCCATTCGCCCAGTTCGGCCATCCAGTCGTGGTCCAGGAAGAAGTGCTGGCGTCCGGTGAGGGTGTGCCATGGCTTGAGCCGCTCGACGTTGATGGTGAACGGCGAGTAGCGGCGTCCGCCGGTCTCCGAGCCGGACCACTCCGGGGAGGTGATGACCGGCACCGGGCCCTTCTGGGTGTCGGCGAAGGTGATGCGCTTGCCTTCGTGTTCGGCTGCCAGGTCCGCCAGCGGGACGCCGGTGCGCGCTTCGAGGGTGTGGAAGCCCTGGGTGGCCAGATGTCCGTTGGTGGTGCCGGACAGGGCCAGGATCGCCTCGCAGGCGTCCACGTCGCGGGCGATGGAGGGGCGGCCGTCGGCGACGCCGCCGCGCACGGTGCCGTTCTTGTGACGCAGGTACTCCAGTTCCCGGGTGACGTCGAAGGTGACGCCCTTGGTGGTGGCGCCCAGGGTGTCCAGCAGCGGGCCGAGGGCGGTCATCTTCTCGGCGACCGCGCCGTAGTCGCGCTCGACGGTGATCAGCTTCGGCATGGTGCGACCGGGGACCGGTTCGCACTCCCCCGCCTTCCAGTCCAGCACCCGGCCGTGCGGGGTCGCCATCGCGTCAGGGGTGTCGTGCTGCAGCGGGGCGGCGACCACGTCGTTGACGACGCCGAGGTGATCGCCCGCCAGCTTGCTGAAGGCGGTGGCGATGGTGTTGAAGGCGTCCCAGTCGGTCCGGGTCTGCCACGGCGGGGCGATGGCCGGGTTGAAGGAGTTCACGAAGGGGTGCATGTCGGTGGTGTTCAGGTCGTGCTTCTCGTACCAGGTCGCGGCCGGCAGCACGATGTCGGAGTACATCGTGGTGCTGGTCATCCTGAAGTCCAGGGTCAGCAGCAGGTCCAGCTTTCCGGTGGGTGCCTGGTCGTGCCACTTCACGTCCTGCGGGCGGGCGCCCGGGGGTGCCTCGGTGGCGCGGACGGCGGAGTCGGTGCCGAGCAGGTGCTTGAGGAAGTACTCGTTGCCCTTGGCCGAGGAGCCGAGCAGGTTCGCCCGCCAGATCGTCAGCACCCGCGGGAAGTTCTCCGGGGCGTCCGGGTCCTCGCCGGCGAACCGGAGCCGGCCCGTCTTGAGCTCGTCCACCACATAGTCCCCGACCGGCTGACCGGATGCCCCGGCGTCGGCGGCGAGGGTGAGCGGGTTGCGGTCGAAGGTGGGGTAGGACGGCATCCAGCCCATCCGCGCCGAGGCCGCGATGACGTCGGCGGTGCTCTTTCCCGCGAAGGTACCGCCCGCGCCGGCCGCGGCCAGGGTGTCGGCGCTGAACGGGTCGTAGCGGTACTGGTCGGTGTGCAGGTACCAGTAGGCGGTCTGGATCATCTGCCGGGCCGGGCGGTTCCAGTCCGCCGCCGTCGACAGTGCGGAGTACCCGGTGATCGGGCGGACCTTCTCCTGCCCGACGTAGTGGGCCCAGCCGCCGCCGTTGACGCCCTGACAGCCGGTCAGCGTGGTCAGGGTCAGAAAGGAGCGGTAGATGGTGTCGGAGTGGAACCAGTGGTTGGTCCCCGCCCCCATGATGATCATGGAGCGGCCCTTGGACTCCTCCGCGTTGGTGGCGAACTCGCGGGCGATGCGCGCCGCCGTCTCCCCCGCGACGCCGGTGATGGCGGCCTGCCAGGCCGGGGTGTAGGGCTGCTCGGGGTCGTCGTAGCCGGTGGGCCACACGCCCGGCAGGCCCTCGCGGACCACCCCGTACTGGGCCAGCAGCAGGTCGTACACCGTGGTCACCAGATGTCCGGCGACCTGGCGCACCGGCACGCCCCGGGAGAGCTGAGCCGCACTGCCGTCGGCCGTGTCGAAACGCGTCAGCTGCACCGGAACGGCGCTCACCCCGTCACCGGCGACCGTCAGCAGCGGGTCGACCCCACCCAGGTCCAGGTTCCACTTGCCCACGCCCGCCTCGCCGTAACGGTGCCCGAGCGAGCCGCCGGGAACCACCGGATCACCGGTGGCGGCATCCAGCAGCACCGTCTTGAACACCGCGTTCTCCGCCTGGGCCGGCTCGCCGCCCAGCTCGGCGGCGGTCAGGAACTTGCCCGGCACGAAGACCGCGTCCGCGCCCTCGCCCCGCTGCTCCAGGGTGACCAGGAACGGCAGGTCGGTGTAGCGCTTGACGTAGTCGGTGAAGTAGTCGACCTGCCGGTCGACGAAGAACTCCTTGAGGATGACGTGCCCCATCGCCATCGCCAGCGCGCCGTCGGTGCCCGGCGCCGCGGGCAGCCACTCGTCGGCGAACTTGACGTTGTCGGCGTAGTCCGGAGCGACCGCGATCACCTTCTGGCCGCGGTAGCGGGCCTCGGCCATCCAGTGGGCGTCCGGGGTGCGGGTCACCGGCAGGTTCGAACCCCACATGATCAGATAGCCGGCGTCCCACCAGTCCCCGGACTCCGGCACGTCGGTCTGGTCCCCGAACACCTGCGGGGAGGCCACCGGCAGATCGGCATACCAGTCGTAGAACGACAGCATCACCCCGCCCAGCAGCGAGTAGAAGCGGGCGCCCGCAGCGTGGGAGACCATCGACATCGCCGGGATCGGCGAGAACCCCGCCAGCCGGTCCGGGCCGTATGCCTTGATCGTGTGCACGTGCGCGGCGGCGATCATCTCGCTCGCCTCGTCCCAACTCGCCCGCACCAGGCCGCCCTTGCCGCGCACCGACTTGTAGCGCCGGGCCCGCTCCGGGTCGCCCACCACATCCGCCCAGGCCAGCACCGGGTCACCCAACCTGGCCCTGGCCTCGCGGTACATCTCCAGCAGTACCCCTCGGACGTACGGGTAGCGGATCCGGGTGGGCGAGTAGGTGTACCAGGAGAACGCTGCGCCTCGCGGACATCCCCGGGGCTCGTACTCGGGCGAGTCGGGGCCGACCGAGGGGTAGTCGGTCTGCTGCGACTCCCACGTGATGATGCCGTCCTTGACGTAGACCTTCCACGAGCAGGAACCGGTGCAGTTGACGCCGTGGGTGGAGCGCACCACCTTGTCGTGGCTCCAGCGGTCCCGGTAGAAGTCGTCGCCCTGCCTGCCACCGATCTTGAGCATGGTGCGCCGGTCCTCGGAGACCTCGGCCCGGGTGAAGAACCGGCGGGTGGCCACCAGGGCGTCCGCCAGTTCGCTGTCCAGACCGCCCTTACGTATCTCGGGGTCACGCTTGGCCCTCACGGTGCCGCCTTCCAGGGCCCGCGGGCCCGTGCTGCTGGGTTCGATCGTGATCGGTGACCGGCCGGGAGTTGTCGGCGCTGCCAGTGCTGTCGGCAATCAGCAATCGGCTGTCGGCAATCGGGGCGGGACATGCGCCGTACGGGACGAGTAGGTCACGGAGTCAGGTCGGGAGCAGAGTCCCCACCCGGGCGCGGATGGCGCCGATCGCGTCCCACTGCTCCGGGTCCAAGCCGGCCAGGGCGGCCGGGAAAACACCGTCCTGTTCCTTGAGAATGTGGTTGCGCAGCAGTTCCAGCGTCTCCAGCAGCCGTGCGGGCCAACCGGCGTCCGCTGGATCGCCCTGCGCGGCCTCATCGAGGACGGCGGCGATACGCCGGTGCTCCACGGTCAAGGCGGCTATCTGCTCGGGGAACTCGTCGGCCAGCGCCGGGAACAGGCCCTGCTCCTCCACCTCGCTGTGCGGCTCCAGGATCGCCGCGATACGGCGCGCCGCCCGGGCCATTCCCGGCACGTCCGCGCTGCGCTGCGCGACTCGGACGTCTCCGATGAGGTTGACGACCAGCTCGTGTTCGCGGGTGAGGTCGTCGATCGCCGCCAGGCTCTGGCAGCCGCAGTACTCACACATGGTGGCTCCTCGTCACATGAGGTGGGCGGCGGCCACCACGTGCCGGCCGACCGCCCGTCGGACGCTGCTCAGGGTGAAACCCAGCGCACAGGCGGCGACCAGGGCGAGCAGCACGAGACCGACTGCGTAGCTGCCGTAGGCGCCGTAGAGCGAACCCATGACCAGAGGCGGCACGAACCCGCCCAGTCCCCCGGCCGCCCCGACGACACCGGAGACCGAGCCGACCGTGCCGGCCGGGGCCACCAGTGCGACCAGTGCGAAGGTGGCGCCGCTGGCCGCGCCGAGCGCCGCGGCCATGACGAGGAACGCGATCGTGCCAAGCCCCACCAGAGATGGGGTGAACGACTGGACTGCCGCACCGAGGGCGATCACGGCCAGGGCCGTGGCCAGCACCCGGGTGGGGCCCAGCCGGTCGGAGAGCCAGCCACCGACCGGCCGCATGACCACGGCCACCAGGACGAACCCGGCCATCCGGTTGGCCGCGTCCGCCGGCGTCAGCGCGTAGCCGGTCTTCAGGTAGGTGGGCAGGTAGACCGAGAAAGCGACATAGCCGCCGAACGCGACCGCGTACAGGGCCGAGGCCCGCCAGGTGACGCTGAGCCGAGCCGTGGCCCGGAGTTGTCCGGCCATCGACCCGGTCGGCACGATGCGGCCGGGCGCGTCACGCAGCAGGACTGCCGCGACCACCGCGTAGGCGGCCAGCACGATCGCGGTCACCACGAAGGGGGCCGCCACACCCTCCGCCTTCACCAGGTTCACCGTGGTCAGAGCACTGATCGCGGTGCCGCCCATGCCCGCGCCGAAGACGCCGATCGCCAGACCGCGCCGCTCCGGTGGGAACCAGGCGCCGACGAACGGGACCCCCACAGCGAAGGCCGTGCCGCCGATGCCGAGGAAGAACCCGCCGACCAGCAGGGCGGTCAGCGAGGTATGCACGACCAGCCCCAGGTACAGCACCGGCACGATGGTGGCCGCGGAGACCAGCGGGAACATGACCCGGCCGCCGAACCGGTCGGTCAACGCACCGACAGGAATGCGGCCCAGCGACCCGACGATCACCGGCACTGCCACCAGCAGCGCCTGTTGAAAGGACGTCAGCCGCAGGCTCTCCTTGAAGTGCGGGCCGAGCGGGCTCAGCAGCGCCCAGGCCCAGAAGTTCAGCGCGAAGCCGATCGTGGCCAGTGCGAGCATCAGCCCCCGGCCGGCCGGCGTCGCCGCACCCGTACGGGATGTCGGCGGCGGTGTTTGCGGAGTGGTGCTCGACATCGCGTTCAGCTCCTTGTGGCGGGGTCCAGCGACGGATCCGCTCCGGTCCGGGGGTCTACCGCTGTGCAGCCGCGTTCCACGGCCCATGGTCTACGCCGCCGCGACGGGCAGACAGGGGCCGTTGGTCCCTTGCGCCGGGCTCATTCGGCCCTGCTCAGTCGGCCCCCCGGCCGGCCGGAGGCGGGGTCCGGGGGCGGGTCCGTGCGGACCGGACGATCAGCAGTCGCCGTCGGCCAGCCACAGGTCGGGGCCGAAGACCTCGTAGTGGATGTTCCGGGCGGACACACCGGCGCGGAGCAGCTGGCCGCGTACCGCGCGCATGAACGGCAGCGGGCCGCACAGGTAGACGCTCGCGTCGGACGGGACGTCCACACCGTCCAGATCCATCAGACCGGCCCGGGCGCCAGGTGCCTGCACCTCGTCCGGGCGCTCGTACCAGACCAGTGCGCGGGCCTGCGGCAGGCTGTCGACGCAACGGTGGAGATCGTCCCGCAGCGGATGGTCGGCGGGCGAGCGGTCGGCATGCAGTACCAGGACGGGGCGGGTCGCACCGGTAGCGCAGAGGTGTTCGAGCATGCTCATCAGGGGCGTGGTGCCGATACCCGCGGAGACCAGTACAACCGGCTGGTCGGACTCCTCCAACACCACCTCCCCGAAAGGCGCCGAGCAGGTGAGTTCATCGCCGACGACGACCGTGGAGTGCAGGAGATTGGACATCTCCCCGTCCGGGGCGCCCGGTTCCTGAACCCGCTTCACAGTGATCCGGCGCGACTCGCTGCCAGGGACACCGGACAGGCTGTACTGGCGTAGTTGGCGCACACCGTCGGGCATGGTCATCCGCACACTGACGTACTGACCTGGCAGGGCCTTCGGGGCGGCGGCGCCGTCCGCGGGACGTATCAGGAACGACACCGTGTCCGGAGTCTCCTCGCGGCGCTCCACGACACGCCACTGCCGCCAGCTGCCGCCGGGTTCGACCCCCGCGCCCTGGTACAGCCGCGTCTCACGGACGATCAGCGCACCGGCCATCAACCAGTACACCTCGTCCCAGGCCGCGACGACCTCCGGGGTCACGGCCTCGCCCAGCACCTCCGCGATCGCGGCGAACAGGTACTTGTGGACGATGGTGTACTGGTCGTCAGTGACACCGACCGCAGCGTGCTTGTGCGCGATGCGGTTCAGCAGAACGTCCGGTCGGGCGTCCGGATCGGCGAGCAGCGCACCGGCGAAGGCCGCTATCGATCCGGCAAGGGCCCGGCGCTGGGCTCCGCTGGCCTGGTTGCCCCGGTTGAACATCCCGTCCAGGAGTTCCGGCCGGTCGCGGAACATCGCGCTGTAGAAGCGGGTGGTGATCTCGTCCAGCGCGCCGCCGACAGCGGGCAGGGTGGCGCGCACCAGTACTGCGGACTCGGCAGACAGCACCGTGACCTCCTGAGGTTATTGGGGACACGGCAACGAGCCGGATCCGGGGGCAACAGACCCGTGTATAGCACCCAAAGATCATGCGTTTTACGTTCAAATTGGACATACAGTCCGGACCGGGGACCCTTGACCGGCCAGGTCGGGACCATGGTCCGAAGAGGCCCCGAGCGACAAGGACCCGACGGCCCCCCAGAAAGGCCCGTCCGGCCCTCGCGAGGACGCCCCGCCACCAGGGCGTCCGTGCCGCCGTTGGGGTGGGATTGCGGTGTTGCGTGGTGCGTTCCGGGCGCAAACTGCCGACAGCCTGCGCACCATGAGCGGACTGCGAGCCCCGGCGACAAGGGGCTGCTTCCGTACGGCTCAACGCATCGGTGCAGCGGTGGGCGACGACACCTGGTCCCGGCCTCAGCGGCCGGCAAGAGGGGAATGTCCCGTGCTGTCGAAGGTCCTCCGAAGCACCGCGGTCGTTCTGGGCATCCTGCTGATCGCGGCCGCGTTCGTACTGGCATTCGTCATCACGCCGAACTACGTGGCCAGGCTGCCCGGGGACACCGACGCCAAGCGCTCCTATACGGGCAGGTTCGCCACGATTCTCGACCCCCAGGCACTCGCTCAGGGCAACTCGGCCGGCGCGTTCAAGCACAACGTGCCCGTGAGTGTCGAGCGGGAGGTCAGGGTCCTGAAGACGTCCAACGACTCCGCACTGGTCAGTGACACCCGTACGACGGCCGCCGCCGGCAACCCGGTGGAGAAGACCACCTGGAACTTCGCCCTGGACCGACGCTCCCTGGAACCGGTGGGAACGCACCCCAAGGACTGGCCCAACGTGGTCGACGCCCATGGGCTCACCGTCAGCTGGCCGTTCGGTGCCGACAAGAAGTCGTACACCGGATGGGTGCCGGAGAGCGCGACGACCACACCCGTGGACTTCCGGCGTACCGAGAAGAAGTCGGGCGTGGACACGTACGTGTACCAGGCGAAGATCAACGCCACCCGTATCTCGGACGCCCAGGTACTCGCCGGTCTGCCCAAGGCCCTTCCGCAGAGTGTGCTGAAATCACTCGCTGCCGCCGGACCGGGCACGGCCCAGTCCAAGCAGCAACTGACCCAACTGATCCCCACCCTGAGCGATCCCGTCCCGCTCTCCTACACCATCGCGGGTACCGACACGTTCTGGGTGGAGCCGGAGACCGGAGTGGTCGTCGACCTGGACCGGACGCAGCAGCGGGTCGCGGGCGTTGTCGTGCCGAAGAGCGGCGCGTTCGTGCCACTTGCCCCGGTCGTCGACGTGAGCTACCGGCAGACCCCCGACGCCGTGAAACTGGCGGTCGACGACGCCAAGGACGGCCGCCAGGCGATCCAGCTCCTGGGTACGACGCTGCCCATCGTGATCGGCATCGTCGGCGCGCTCCTGGTGCTCGCCGGTCTGATCCTGCGGCGCCGGCGCCCTCGCGGACCGGTCACGGGGACGGGTCCTCTCGCGTGATCGGGCGATGTGCGACATGGCGACGTGAAGGGTGAGCTCAGCGCTGGCGAAAGTGGTTTGCCGACTGGGATCTCGCGTAGGTAGCGTCGCCATCTGTGCCCCCCACTCTGCGCACCGAGCGGCTACTCCTGGAGCCGTACGTCCCCGAGGACGAAGAGGGCTTCGTCGCTCTGTTCCAGGACACCAAGGTGTCGCGGTGGATGGGTGATGGCCCTGCTTCCGAAACAGCGGACCGTGCCCTGTTCGGACGGATCCTCACGAAGGTCTACGCCCAGGACCTGTTCGATGTCTGGGCTGTCCGTCGGGACGGACTCCTGGTCGGGCATGCCGAGATCAAGCCGACAGACGTCGTCGGAGGCCACGAGATCATCTACGCTCTGGCGCCGACGGCATGGGGTTCCGGCCTGGGTACCGAGCTGGCAGAGGCGATCATCACCTATGGCTTCGACACGCTTGGACTGACCACGGTGTACGCCACCGTGACTGCAGCGAACGAGGCCTCATTGACCCTGCTGTACAGACTCGATTTCGAGCATGTCCGGGACATCACGGAGGATGACGGCAGCACTACCCGCGTATTGGCCCGCCGTCCGACTGCGACGGACAAGTCCTCCCTCGCCCGATAACCGGAATTGGGCCCGGCCGGGCCGGCCGTCGGGGTCGGCGATCGGAGTCGGCAGTGGCGCTTCCAGGTGCGGCTGCCGAGCAGTCGTCGCATGAAACCCTCTCGATCTCGCTACCTCCTTGAAGGGACCCTGGGGGCATGGAGTTCTTCTGCTATCACCGTGACCGGCCCGGCTCCGTAGCGTTGCGCGACGAGCTGCTGGAAGAGCACTGGTCCTACATGGACCGGTACGCGAAGGAGATGATCGCCCGGGGCCCGACCCTCGCCGGCGACACACCCACCGGCAGCGTGCACATCGTCGACCTGCCGGATCCCGCCGCCGCCCGCGCGTTCGCGTTCGACGAGCCCGGCTACCAGGCCGGCGTGTACCGGGACGTGCTGCTGAGACGGTGGCACAACTTGCTGGGACGCACCATGTGGGACTTCCCCGGCGGCGGCACCGATGGCACTCGGTACCTGGTGCTGGGCCTCGGCCCGGGCACGGGGCAGGCCGCCGACCTCGCCGTACCGCCCGACCGGGACGAGCTGATCGCCTACGGGCCGCTGCTGTCCGACGACGGCGCAACCTGGCTGGGCACGGCGGTGTTGATCCGGGCACCGGACCCTGACACGGCACGCGCCATCCTGGCCCCGGACGGCTACGCCGACATTGAAGTACACAACTGGCAGTTCGGCGGCCGGCCGTCGTAACCCCATGACGTCCGGGCCGACGTCACCGCCGTAGCCCTTCGGATCGCTCCGCCTCCTTCGTCCCTCGCCTGATCCACTGCATGCAGCGGCCTGACGCGCACTGGTGGACTGTAGGTCTCGCGCTGAGAAACCTTCGGCCCACCAGGCGCGGGAACGGCAGCTCTTGCTGCAGGAGGGAGCGGCCGACCTACGCCACGCAGAACTCGTTTCCTTCCGGGTCCTGCATGATCCACCAGTGCCCCGCAGGTCCCTTGTCGACCTCGCGGACGCGGGTGGCCCCAAGGTCACTCAGCCGGGTCACCAGCTTGTCGAGGCCGCCGGGCTCGCTGTGGACGTCAACGTGCAGGCGGTTCTTGCCGGACTTGCTCTCGGGTACGTCCTGGAAGAGCAGTCGTCGGCCGCGGCCGACACCGCTGGTCTCGTCGAACGGGTCCTCGGGGTGGCGGACCGCGGCATAGCCGCGGAACGTCTTGCGGCCGCGGTGCTCGATGATTGCCTTCTCACCGATGTGGCCGGCGGCCAGCAACTGCTCGATGAGAGCGCTGGGGTCTTCCACCTCGTATTCCAGGGCCGCGGCCCAGAAGTCCGCGAGGGCGGACGCGTTCGTGCTGTCGATGACCAACTTCCAACCCAGTGCCATGGAACCAGTCTCCCGCACCCTGCCCCGCATCGCGCTGTCGTCCGGGATTTCACCAGGGTGTGTCTGACGCCCTGTTCCCCACCAGCCGAGCGCACCCGGGGGGTAGCCCTACCTGGCCCTGGGCGGGTAGCGGGATCGCTCCGGTCGGCCGCATCCGGACATGCTGAGTCCGGCACCTACCGCGGGTGCCCCAACGATTCCACAGGAGTTGACTTGTGCGTGAGCAGGCATGGCATACGTTCCGTTCTCCCAGGCCGAGGCGGCAGGACGGTCGCCGCAGAGCCGTCCCGGTCGCGGTCGCGGTGGCCGTCGGCGTCATAGCGATGGGTGCCCTGGCTCCGCCCGCGGCGTTTGCCGCCGCCAGACCGGACACTGTCCAGCAGGGCCTGAACGCACTCGTGGACTCCGATGGCATGCCCGCCGCGCTGGCCGCCGTCCAGGACCGCGACGGCCGCACCCGTAACTACACCGCAGGGGTCGGCGACCTGGCCACCGGATCAGAGGTGCCCAAGGACGGTCAGGTGCGGATAGGCAGCAACACCAAGGTGTTCACCGCGGTGGTCGTGCTGCAACTGGTCGGCGAAAGGAAGATCGGCCTCGACGCCCCGGTCGACAGGTATCTGCCGGGCCTCCTACGCGGGGAGGGGATCGACGGACGCCACATCACCGTCCGTCAGCTCCTGCAGCACACCAGCGGACTTCCCAACTACACCAACTATGACCTTCAGCTCCGGCACTACGAACCACGCGAGCTCGTCGACATCGCTCTCCAGCACAAGGCCGACTTCGCCCCCGGGACGAAGTGGGAGTACAGCAACACGAACTACGTACTGGCCGGCCTGATCATCCAGAAGGTCACCGGTCGACCCCTCGCCGAGGAGCTGGACCGTCGCGTCATCAAGCGCATCGGGCTGCGCCACACCTACTTCCCCGCCCCTGGTGACGTGACCATCCGGGAACCCCATCCCAAGGGCTACGACAGGGATTCAGCAGGCGCGCCTCTGCAGGACGTCACGGAAATGGACCCCTCGTGGGCCTGGTCGGCAGGTCAGATGATCTCCACCAACTCCGACCTCAACCGGTTCTTCACCGCGCTCCTGGCCGGCCGCCTCCTCCCGGCGGCCCAGCTCGCCCAGATGCGCACCACCGTCCCCGCTGAATACTTTGGCACCGGCGCCCGCTACGGACTGGGGCTCGTGAGCATGCCGCTGTCGTGCGGCGGTGTCTATTGGGGCCACGGCGGCAGCTTCCCGGGATATGAGACCCGGGGCGGAGTCACCCGCGACGGCCGCGCCGCCAACGTCGCGGTGACCATCCAGCCGACCGACAAGGCAGCCATGAAGCGGGTCGAGAAGGTCGTGGACACGGCCCTGTGCCGCTGAACCGCCCCAGCATTCGGGTTCGGGTTCGGGTTCGGGTTGTAGTTCGGATTCGGTGAGGATGCCGCGGTTCACCGGGCGCTCCAGGTTTGGCGCGGATGCTCTCGGTGTGCCGCGGCTCCAGCCAGGTGCCGAGTGACAGACAGACGATGACGGTCAGGCGTCCGGGCGGCAGCGGCGCCGGTAGTAGCCGTAGGTCAGGGCCAGTACGAGTGGGCCCCACAAGGTCAGCAGGCCGCTGACCGTCATCGCCAGCGTGTCCCAGCCCTGGGCGTACGGGAAGCCGCTCGAGCCGCCGATTCGGAAGGCGGTGAAGATCCAGTTGAGGACGGGCCGCTGCCCAAAGATCCACCGCGTACCACCGTCCGGCCCCTCCGTCACCGGCCGCGCCGTCTCATACTCATCGCGATCGGGACGAAGAGCTGGGAGCCGGCCGGGATGCCGGACGGTCAGCGGTAGTACCCCTCGACCACGGCCCGCACCTCGTCGAGCAGGGCGGGGCCGTCCTGCGGCACGGGCGGTTGGCCACTGCCCGGCCTGATGTCCAGGAGTTGTTCGTTGGACAGCGCGAACACCACCCGGCGTAGCCCCGCCCGTTGGATGACCGCCTCGCACATCTCACACGGCTGGCAACTGGTGTACATCGTGGTTTCCGCCGCGGTGGCCGCGTCCAGCTCCTTCGCGGCCCATCTCGCCAGCTTCAGTTCCGGGTGTGCGGTGATGTCCTGGTCGGTGACGGTCGTGTTGTGTTCCTCCGCGAGGACCGTCCCGTCCGGTCCCGCCAGCAGTGACCCGAACGGTGGGTTACCGCCCGCGCGGGCTTTGGCCGCGAGAGCGATCGCCTGTCGCAGGAGGGCGTGGTCGTCGGGTGTGGTCATGACGGCTCCGTTCTGGTGCGGGGTGGGTAGAAGTGCGCGGCCACCGTGGCGAGTGCCTGCCAGTCCGCTTGCGGGTGGCACGTCTGGCGGAGGTCGCCGCTGTAAGGGTCGAGGACCACAGCCTCTGCGCCCAGCAGCCGCAGTTGGTCCAGTTCGTCCATGATCTGGTCGATCGTGCCCTCACCGGCGAGTCGTTGTGGTCCGCTGACCGGTTCCACGGTGAGTTGGAGAGTGATCCGGGGGGCCAGGGCGGGCACAGGGAGATGTTGTTCGTCCGCGCTCTTCTTCAGCCTGACCGCGGCTTCGCGTAGCCATGGCATGCTGCAGCGAAGCGGATGCCATGCGTCTCCGAGCCGTACGGCCCGGCGCAGTCCTGCGTCGCTGTTGCCACCCACCCACACCGGGATCCTGCGGTGGCCGTAGTCGGCGGTGTCCGCCCAGGCCGCCCGGATGTCCCGCAGGCGGTCGTCGGTCAGTCGTCCACGCTGCTCGAACGGGATCCCGAGGGCGGCGAACTCCTGCCGCGCCCAACCCACCCCCACGCCGAGGACCAGCCGGCCGCCGCTGAGCTCATTGAGGTTGGCAGCCATCCGGGCGGTGAGCAGCGGGTGCCGGTAGGGGGTGATGAGGACGGTCGTGCCGAGCCGGACCCGGGTGGTGATGCCTGCCAGCCAGGACAGGGTGGTGAACGGCTCATAGAAAGGTGCCGGATAACGCTCGGCGACGTCGGGCGTGATGGCGACGTGGTCCGAAAGCATCAGCAGGTCGAAGCCCAGGCCCTCCACGGTCTGGGCCCAGTTCCGCAGGACTCCCGGGTCGGTGCCGGGGCCGAAATTGAGGATGTTGACGCCGATCTTCACAAAGATCAGCCTAGCCAGCCCGCACGGGCCACCAGAAGGGATTCCTCCCTGTTCAGGCGCGGTTCGACCGTGGATTCGCCGGTAATCTGGGCGGATGACCGAGAGTCTTGACGAGACGGACTGGGCGATCCTGAAAGAGGTCCAGCGGAACGGCCGGATCGCGTTCACCGAACTGGCACGACGGGTGAACCTGAGCGCGTCGGCGACGACGGAGCGGGTGCGCCGACTGGAGGCGGCCGAGGTGATCACGGGGTACCGGGCGGAGGTGAACCTGGAGCGGACCGGGCACGCGGTACTGGCGGTGGTTCGGCTGAAATACCCGGGTACCCGCCACGAGCCCCTGCACCGGCTGCTCGCGGAACGCTCGGAGATCCTGGAGTGCCTCCGCACCACCGGAGAGACTGCTACGTCCTGAAGGTGGCGACCACGTCGATGACCCACCTGGAGGAGATTGTCGACGCGCTGGCCCAGTTCGGAAGCACAACCACCAACCTCGTCCTCAGCCGAACACTGCCGCTCCGCGGCGCACAAGAACCTCGGGCTAATGTCCGGCCGGTGTGAGGGATCGCCTCAACTCCGTCGGCTACGGCAGTGACATCCTCCTCCGTCCGTTGGGACGGGAGGATGCCACAAGTCCGCTTCGGAGCAGGCGGTTGGTTCTTTCTATGAGGCGAGCGCGGCGATCAGCAGATCGTGTGCCTGCTCGTCAAAGGCCACGAGTCTGATTTCTAGCTGGTGCCGAACCACGCCTCTGCCAGCGAGTTCAGGGTGGGTTCCGGCGGCGCCGGCAGCACTCTGAAGTACCAGGGCAGGTTGCTGTAGACGTGCAGGAGCATGTATGCGAGCAGTTCACGTGGCGAGAAGGTCTGGCCGTATGCGGTCATGATCCGGCGGAGCAGACGAGGGTCGCCGCGCGAGACAAAGATACCGACGGCGACGAAGTCGTACCTGGGGTCGCCGAGCATCGCGGGCTCGAAGTCGAACAGCCCACTCAGTGTCCACCGGACCGGATCGACGAGCAGATGCTCGCGCATGACCTCGGTGTGCAACAAGACCCGCTTCGGTTCACCGGCCAGCGGCACGGAGTCGAGGAACTCCGGTACCTGGTCGAGCCACAACTCGGGAAGCTTGCGCTCGCGTTGCCGTTCCACGGCCGCTACACGCTGCTCGACCAGGAAGCCGCCCCAGGCCTTCGGGCCGAGCACGTCGCTCAACGGTTCCGCGTCGAGGGCGTGGAGCGCGGCGAGCATCTCTCCGACGTCGGTGGCCAACCGGTCCCGGTCCGACTCCGCAACGCGGGGCCACGCATCGGCCAACCCCTCGCCGGGAAGCTGCGACATCAGAACGAAACGCCAGCCGTTCTCGTACTCGCCGTGGGCGTGGAGTTCGGGCGTCGTGACAGGCAGCCTGCCCTGGACGTACTCCAGGACCCGAGCTTCCGTGACGCCGTCCTCGGCGCAGAGCGTGGGATACAGCTTGAGTACGTGGCGGTCACCGACCGCATAGACGGGAACGCTGCCCTCGGGATAGCGCCGAAGTGGCGCCCCGGCGAGACTCATCCGCGCAGCCAGATGCTCGGCACCCGGCCGCAGGATCGCCTCGTCAGCGACGACCGCATCCCATTCCTCCTCCGTGCGCACTGCAGGCAGCATGTCCCGGAGCGTAGACGCACTTGATCGCCTGCACGAGTGCTTTTCCACCGGCCGACCGGACGTCCGGACTCGCACGGAGGGCTTGCTGCGCGGTCGTGTGCGCATCATGGAATTCCTGGTGGACGGCGGCGATTTCGCCAGATTCAGCGAAGAGGGGTCGGCCATCGTGCGGATTGCGGGAGGCATTTGGGCACTGGCCGTCCCGTTGCCACTATTGCTATTTCCAGGTGTTCGTCACCCACCCAGAAAATGACCTGCCCGACGATCGTCTGCCCCAGTCAGAAATGACCAAAGCGGCGGCGCGTCGCTCGACCCATGGACATTCCGGGCGGTTGGTGGCGTCGAGCAGACGGGCGCGGCAGCGCGCACGTGGTCGGCACACGGCTCGGCGGGGGTCCGGCCTGGACGCTGTCCAGCCTTGCGCGACGACGGCGTCCCGCGTGATCAACCAGGCGTGATCAACCAGGCCTGGAGGACCGGCCGACGTGCGTCGAGGGTCCCTGGCTGCGCGTCGGCGCCCTGGTCGATGAGGGCGGGGTCGTCGCCTATCGATCGCCCTGAACGGCACGTCCTGTGTTCCGCCCGGACGCACCGAGGATCAGGACCGAGTGAATCCTCGGGATCGATGTGAGCCTCGTCATATGACGCACGCCACATACGACTCCGGGTAGTGGTGGATTTCGCGAGTGCGTCTGGCGCACGTACGGCGGAAATGGGTTGGGGTTTCCGCGGCCACGATGGTGATTAGTAGCGCCGGTGGTTGCTGACTTGTTTTCCCTGGCGCTAGACATCTCCCCCACCCGAAGAGCGCAACCGCAGAAGATGCGTCCTTTTCTGTTCGGCGAAACGCGCTCACACACCCGGAGAGATGGGGTCAGCCATGGGCAAACACGCCCGGAAACGACCGAATCGGACTCGCTTTGCCGTCGTTGGCACCGCGTCGGCAGCCGCCGTGACAGCGACCATTGCCTGCACCGTTCTGCCAGGAACTCCGGAAGCAGCCGATGCGCAGAACGCGTCCGCGTCGAAGGCGTTCGGGCGCGACCCGGTGCCGACGAGCGACGTCAGGACCCAGCAGGCCGACATCGCGCGGCAACAAGTCCAGGCGGCCGAGAACGAGGCCGAGGCCCGAGCCAAGGCTGAGGCCGCCGCCCGGTCGCAGGCCGAGAGCCGCAGGAAGGCCGAGGGCATCCGCAAAGCCGAGGGCCGGGCCAAGGCCGAGGCGCGCGCCAAGGCAGAAGCCCGCAAGCGCGCCGAGGAGGCCGCGCGGAGCCGCCAGGACGCAGCAGAGCGCGCAGCCCGATCACAGGCTTCGCAGCCGTCCGCCGGCGCGACGCCCACCGCCACCGCGTCCGCCGCCCCCTCGGCTTCCGCCTACACCGACGACCTCGACGGTTGGATCAAGGAGTCCTTGGCCGTCATGGCCAAACACGGCATACCGGGCACATATGACGGTATCTACCGAAACATCATCCGGGAGTCCTCGGGCAACCCGAAGGCCATCAACCTCACCGACTCCAACGCCGCGGCCGGTACCCCGTCCAAGGGCCTGCTCCAGGTCATCGACCCGACGTTCCAGCAGTACCACGTCGACGGCACCTCGATGGACATCTACGATCCGGTCGCCAACATCACCGCCGCATGCAACTACGCGGCCGCCAACTACGGCTCGATCGACAACGTCGACTCGGCGTACTGATCCCGGCACCCGTCCTCAGCCATCACTGCGACATCCGGGACGTGATTGCACGCTTGCGGCGGCTCGCTCGATCAGGGCGTCTCCCGCCTTCGAGGAACCCACTCATGTGCTGTGATGGGCTGTGATGTCGCGCAGCTGCCCGGCTAGCTGGAGCGAGTGATCGACCGCCTGGCGGGCCGACCACGAGTTCCCGCTCGTCGGCGGCGTCATCACTCCGGAAGTGGTCGAGAGCTGAATCGCCGTCAAACGCGAGCACGCGTTCGGCCCGATGCGGCTGCGCGCACGCAACCGTACGACTTCGCCCTCCAGGTCGGCGTCCGACCACTGGGCGGTTGTGAGTGGG
The DNA here is from genome assembly GCF_056432645.1 of Streptomyces sp. NPDC045021. Taxonomy (NCBI): domain Bacteria; kingdom Bacillati; phylum Actinomycetota; class Actinomycetes; order Kitasatosporales; family Streptomycetaceae; genus Streptomyces; species Streptomyces sp. NPDC045021. The sequence goes on along the minus strand of NZ_JBWKIQ010000004.1, from coordinate 306,558 downwards.
TTCCGGGCGGTTCCAACCGCCCGGAACACTCACGACGCCAGTGCCACAGCAGGCTTACCTGGCGAGTTCGGCCGGTTCGTCGAGCCGTGTCAGCTTCCTTGGGTTTCTCACCAGGTAGACCCGTGTGATCTGCCCGTTCTCCACTTCGACGCTCAGCGCCGTGGCCAGCTCGCCGTCGATCTCGATCCGTCCCGCCGGCGCGCCGTTGAGCCACACGGCCGTCGTCTCGAGCGATGCCACTTCCACCCGGTTCGTGCGCGCGAGCACCTTCGCCACCAGTTCGACACCGTGGACCGGAGCCAGGGCGGCGGCCGCGAGCCCGCCACCATCGGCGATCAGGACCACGTCCGGTGCCATGACCTCCATCAGCTCCCGCAACTGCCCGGTTCGCAACGCTGCCAGGAACCGCTCCACCACGGCCTGCTGCTCCAACCGGCTCACCTGCGCCCGCGGCCGCCGAGCCGCCACATGCTCGCGTGCCCGCCGCGCGATCTGCCGCACCGTGGCCGCGGACTTTCCGACGGCCTCGGCGATCTCGCCGTACGGGACATCGAAGACCTCGCGGAGGACGAACACCGCGCGCTCCGTCGGCCCGAGCGTTTCCAGCACGGTGAGCATCGCGATCGAGACGCTCTCCGCGAGTTCGAGGTCCTCGGCCACATCGGGGCTGGTCAGCAGTGGCTCCGGCAGCCACTCGCCGACGTACTCCTCACGGCTGCGCGACAACGATCGCAGGCGGTTGAGTGCTTGCCGTGTGACGACCCGGACGAGGTACGCCCGTGGGTCACGCACCTGTGAGTGGTCGACGTCGGCCCATCGCAGCCAGGACTCCTGCACCACGTCCTCCGCGTCGGCCGCCGACCCGAGCATCTCGTAGGCGACCGTGAACAGCAGGCTGCGATGGGTCACGAACGGATTCTCGGTCATGCCGGCGACGCTACGTCGGACCGATGACGCGCGGCCAGCGGAATCTCGCAGGCATCGGAGAAGCCCTGCGACTCGATCCCGTTCGCATTGTTGTTCCTGGTCGCCATGTTGGTAAAGGCGATGAACGCGGTGAGCTCGACCATCGCCGCCGGGCCGAGCCGCTCGAGCAGACTCGCGTACAGCTCGTCGGTGACGGTCAGCGGTGTGTTCGTCATGGCCTCGGCATACTCCAGCACATCCCGCTCCAGCGGGGTGAACACCTCCGACTCCCGCCAGCGCGGCACCTGGCTCGCCTTGGACAGGTTCAGGCTCTGGTTCTGCGCTTGGAAGTAGCCGATGTCGAGGCACCAACTGCAGCCGACCTTTGCCGCGACAGCCATGTGCGCGAACGACTTGAGGCTCGCGTCGGCCGCATCCCACTCGCCCACCTTGGCCGAGAACTCCAGGTTGGACGTGGCGACCTTGGGACTGTGCCACACCACCTCGACGGGCTCGGGCACAGCACCGAGCTGCTGGATCATGCTCTCGCTGAGTTCGATGGGGAGCTCCGCCTTCGGAACGCGTAGCGCCATGGTGTCCTCCTTGGGTGTCTGCTTGTTCAGCATGAAGACACCACCGGGCCCGCGAATGTGACACCCGACGCCACCGTGCAGAGATCGTCGGCGTGAACGGGCCTGCCGCCGCTTTCCGGCGCAACCCGCCACCGCAGGCGTCAACTCATTGGCACCGAACCGCAGTTCCTGGCCCGTTCCTACCCGACCGCGAGAGCCCCGTGGGTTCACTGAGAACGTAGGGGTGGGGCTGCGAGGCGGCGGGCTTCTGCTGTGACCTCTGCGTCCATCTGTGCCGCCGTCTTGCCGACGAATTCGAGGGGTGCCGGACTCGTCGTCGAGTTCGGCCAGTTGTCTCGTCAGCGCAAGCACATGGCCGTGGGGCCTACGGTCACGCGCCCGCGGCGACCACTTTGAGTTCGTCGAGCGACTCCCGCAAGAAGTCCGCCAGGGTGCGTTCCCCGCTGTCGGCGACCCAGCGCTCGAAGCCGATCTTGAAGACGGCGATGCCCGCCTCCGCGGTGAGGCTCGCGGCCGGGTCCTTGACGCCGCGCCGGCGCAGCGTGGCGGCGAGCGCCGCGGACAGCGACGCGAGCTTGATCAGTTCGCGCTCGCGCAGCTCCGCGTTGGCCACGATGACGGCCTGACGCTGCCGGGCGAACTCATGGCGCTCCAGGAAGAAGGCGGCGACGGTCTCCAGCGTCGACGCCATCGCGTCGATCGGCGCGGCCGTGTCCGGGGTGTCGGCGAGGGTGTCCACGAAAGCCTGCTCCAGCGCGTGCGCACCCCCGAACAGGACCTCGCGCTTGTCGGCGTAGTGCCGGAAGAACGTCCGCTCGGTGAGCCCGGCGCGTTCGGCGATCTGTGCCGCGGTGGTCTGCTCGAACCCGCGCTCGCTGTAGAGATCCAGCGCCGCCTGTTCAAGTCGCCCGCGTGCGTTCGGCTCCCATCGACCCATACGCGCATCCTACGTGATGACAGCGCCTGACATCAGGTGCTACGGTTTGATGACAGTCACTGACATCGACTCGATCGCCGCGCATCCCGCGTTCCGGCACTCCCGTACCGGTACTCGTCAAGCCGCCGCGGCGCGGACGGTCGACTTTCCCGGAGGTTCCCCTCATGCGTGTTTTCATCACCGGCGCGTCCGGCTGGATCGGTTCAGCCGTGGTTCCGGAGCTCATAGGAGCCGGCCACCAGGTCATCGGGCTCGCCCGCTCGGACGCCTCGGCCACCGCTCTCACCGAGGCCGGCGCCGACGTGCGCCGCGGCACGCTGGATGACCTCGATACCCTGCGCAGCGCGGCTGCCGAGTCCGACGGCGTGATCCACCTCGCCTTCAAGCACGACATCGCGTTCAGCGGCGGCTTCGAGGAAGCCGCCGCAGCGGACCGGCGTGCCATTGACGCGTTCGGCGAGGCGCTCGCCGGCTCGGACCGCCCGTTCCTCATCGCTTCCGGGACGCTCGGGCTGTCGCCGGGGCGGATCGCGACCGAGCAGGACGGCCAGGCGTCCGGCCCGGTCGCCCACCTGACCGGCGGCCCCGCCAAGCGGATGGCCAACGCGCACGCGACGGCCGCTCTCGCGGACCGCGGCGTCCGCTCATCAGTCGTACGACTTCCTCCGACCGTGTACGGCGACGGGGACCACGGCTTCCTTGCCACCGTGGTCGCCATCGCCCGCGAGAAGGGCGTCTCCGGCTACATCGGCGACGGCGCCAACCGCTGGCCCGCCGTACATCGGTCCGACGCCGCGCACCTCTTCCGCCTGGCGCTGGAGAGTGCTCCGGCCGGCTCCACGCTGCACGCGGTGGCGGACGAGGGCGTGCCGATCCGTGCCGTCGCCGAGGTGATCGGGCGACACCTCGGCCTGCCCGTGGCCTCGGTCTCCACCGACGACGCCGCCGGGCACTTCACCTGGCTGGCCGGCTACCTCGGCATGGACAGCCCCAGCTCCAGCGCGCACACCCGTGAACTGCTGGGATGGCAGCCGACCCAGCCCGGGCTCATCGACGACCTCGACAAGGGCCACTACTTCGCCACCCCGTCCGCCTGACCACCTGACCACCCGCACGGTGACCCGATCCAGGACTCCAATGATCAAGATTTCGAAGATTCTGAAATGAGGCTCATTACGCGGTGTACCGCTGTACCGAACGTTACGGTGTCGAACATGTCAGGGAGAGAGGTGAGTTGATCGGCGGATGGTCTCGACTGGTGGAGCCGATCGACCAGGGCAGGATGGGCCGCTGTGGCGGGATGTGGGACGTGGCCGCCGGCTGCGGCCTACGCCGGGAAGCGCCGATCTGTGCTTCATCACGGACACGCCCCTGGATCAGGTGGTCGCCGAACTCGCCCAGTTGGGCGTTCCGATCGAAGAGGGACCAGTGCCGCGCACCGGCGCTCTGGGAAGTATCAGCAGCGTATACATCCGGGATCCCGACCAGAACCTCATCGAGATCAGCGTCTACGCGTCTTGACGGAATTGGCCGACAATTCCACGGCCACGTCGCCCAAGGCCGTCGCGGCATAAGGGCCGGCGCCTGAACCCTGCCGCCGGTCCGCCCCGGACCCGCGGGTGCCGGCACGATCCGTCGGAGGGGGTCGTGTGCACCGGGCCTTGTCCCGCACAGAGTGGAGGGCGGCGGTGCCCCCCTAGGAGACGCTCGCCGATCGACCTCCACGCGGCGCCTAGGTAGGCGTGATGGGCTGGTAGATGAGGAAGGCGAGGCCGTCACCGATGGTCTGGGCGTCGACCAGGCGCATGGGCTTCCTGTCGCTCGTATCGCCGAAGAGTCGCTCGCCGGCCCCGAGCACGACGGGGAAGACAACCAGCCGCAGCTCGTCGACGAGGTCGTGCTCGATCAGTGTTCGCCCCAGCCGACAGCTGGCGTAGACGACGATGTCTCCGTCCAGTTCCTCCTTCAGCTTCGTGACCTCGTCCACCACGTCACCCTTCAGGACCGTCACATTGGTCCATTTGGGATCTTCAAGGGTCGAGGACACCACGTACTTGGCCAGGCTGTTCAACCTGTCCGCCCACTCGCCGCTCCGAGACACCCACCGTGCCCCGAACCATGCGTCGCTGCGCCGACCCAGCAGGAGGGCTTCGGTACGCAGCGCCTCGTCGAACGAGACCTTGGCCCACTCTTCGAGGTCCGCGCCGCCGAACTGGCCGAACCAGCCGCCGAAGCTGAAACCCTCCTCACCGTCGGGGTCCTGGACCACTCCGTCGAGCGAGACGTTCGTGCTGATCACGATCTTTCCCATTTCGGTTCACCCTTTCCTTGGCGTCGTCAGCTACCACTGGTATTGACACCGCGACATCGAAAAAGTGGCGGGCCGCGAACCGCCCCGTTCGCCCCTTGTCCGGTGTCCATATAGGAAAGGGGCCATGGCGCGGAAAGAAGCGGAAGGAAGGTGACTCAGAGGTGGGTGAAGTGGCAGCCGACTTGATCTCACGGGCGCGGGCCGGAGACGGCGACGCGTTCCGGGAGCTGACCGAGCCGCACCGCCGGGAGCTGCAGGTGCACTGCTACCGGATGCTCGGATCCTTGCAGGACGCCGAGGACGCCCTGCAAGACACGCTGCTTGCCGCCTGGCAGGGCCTGGCGGGGTTCGAGGGACGCGCCTCGCTGCGCACCTGGCTCTACCGGATCGCCACCAACCGCTGCCTCAACGCGCGCCGGTCGGCCGGCCGCCGCTCGGCCAAGGAGTGGGACGTGCCCAATGTTGAACCGCCCGAGCCGACCCGGCTCGGCGAAGTCGTGTGGCTCGAGCCATTTCCCGACGCCCTGCTCGAGGGTGCCATCGACGTACCGCTCGGTCCGGAGGCCAGCTACGAGCAGACCGAATCCATCTCCCTGGCCTTCGTGACCGCCCTCCAGATCCTGCCGCCTCGCCAGCTCGCCGTGCTCATCCTGCGCGACGTCCTCGGTTTCCACACCAGCGAGGTGGCCGACATGCTGGACTCGAGCGTCGAGTCGGTCAAGAGCGCCCTGAAACGAGCGCACGCCGGCATGCGGCAACGACAGCCCACTCCCGGCGACCGCGAACCGCCGCCTGCCTCCGACTCATCCTCCGAGCGTGCGATCGTGGAGAAATTCGCCCGCGCGTGGGAGTCCGCCGATCTCGACGCGCTGGTGGCCCTTCTGACCGACGACGTCTTCATGTCGATGCCCCCCATGCCCTTCGAATATGAGGGCCGAGACCTCGTGGCCCGCTTCTGCGCCGGCATCTTCGGCGCAGGTCGGAGGTTCGACCTCGTCCCAACCCGAGCCAACGGTCAGCCGGCCTTCGGCGCCTACCTGCGCGCCCCCGACGGCATCAGCCACGGCATCGGCCTCTACGTCCTCACCCTCACCGGCGACCGGATCTGCGCCCTGACCCGCTTCGACAACAGCGTGCTCCCATGGTTCGGGCTGCCGCGATCACTGCCGAGCCGTTAGCCGGCTTCTGCGTGGTGTACGTGCCGGCGGATGTGCCGCTACCAACGTCCAGAGACAGCTTCTGACGGAATGGCCGTCCTGAGCCGTTCGGCCCATCAACCGATGAGTTTCGCGCGCCCCGGCAGTCCCATGAGATATGACCGACAAGAATCCGTACGAAACGATCAGCCTCGACCGCGTCGGCTACGGCACCGCCACCTTTCCGTGGAGCCGCGCCCGCGATCAGCTCGCCGCCGAACAGACCGATGTGATCGCCGTGCCGTACTTCCTGAGTACGGTCGGCCCGAAGGGCGCCCCACACACAGCGGGCGTCGGCGTCATGTGGGACGACGGCGACCTGTACTTCACCAGCGGTCCTGGCACCCGCAAGTCCCGCAATCTCGCCGCCAACCCGGCCTGCACCATCGCGGTCCGGCTCGGCGACCTCGACCTGGTGCTGGACGGCGAAGCGACCCGGGTCACCGATCCACCCACCCTGGAACGCCTGGCAGCCCGCTACCGCACCTCGGTCGGCTGGCCGGCCGAGGTCGCCGGCGACGCGTTCACCGCGCCCTACAGCGCCCCCAGCGCCGGCCCCGCGCCCTGGTACCTGTACCGCTTCACCTTCCACACCGCGGTCGGCCTCGGCATCAAAGAGCCGCAGGGCGCAACCCGCTGGCGTTTCGAGCGATGAGGGGCGATGACGCGGTCGAGAACTCGCGCTGTGCCATAACGTGCGTTAGGACGGTGCACGTCGCTGGCTCATCCAACGACGAGGGCGCAGCCCCACCCACATCGGTGGCACCGGCTACCGCCATTTCGCCTCCTGGGCGAAAGGCTGAACGCGGCGATGGTCCCGCCGACGGGCACGGCTCGAACGCTCACGCCCCGCCCAGGGCGCGGCGCACGCCCAGCTGGCCGATCAGGATGCCTCCGTCCACGGGGAGGGTCACGCCCGTGATCCAGGAGGCGTCTCGGGAGGCCAGGAACGCGACCGCTGCCGCGATGTCGTCGGGCAGGCCGACCCTGCCGAGCGGATAGTGCGCGGCAAGGGCTTCCAGTCCGGCCTCGCGCCCCGCCCACGCGTCGGTGTGCACCGTGCCAGGAACCACCAGGTTGACGCGGACGCCGCGAGGGGCCGCGTGGCCCGCGAGGGTGCGGGTCAGGCTGGCGAGGCCCGCTTTGGCCGCGCTGTAGGCGTGGTTGCCGAAATCCTGTTCGCCGTTGACCGATCCGATGCTGACGATCGCCCCCCTGCGGTCGGGGGCGGCCGCGAGATGTGGGAGGGCTGCGCGGGCGCAGCGGTAGGCGCCGGTGAGGGTGATGTCGAGGTCCTGGTGCCAGATCTCGTCGGTCTCGTCCTCGAAGAGCGGGGCGTCCGGATGGCAGGAGCAGGCGTTGTTGACCAGCACGTCGAGCGTGCCAAAGCGCTGGACCGCGTACGCGACGGCCGCCTCCACCTGGGCGCGGTCCGCCACGTCGCAGGGCAGCGCCACGGCGTCTCCCGCGGACTCCCGGATGCCGGCCGCCACCTTTTCGGCGCGGTCCTCGTCCAGATCGGTGACCAGCACCTGTGCGCCCTCACCTGCCAGCCGGCGGGCGGTGGCCTCGCCAATGCCGCGTCCCGCGCCGGTGATCAGTACGCCGTACCCCTCGAAACGTCTCATGGGCGGCTCACTACCCGGTTAGCACGAGAGCTGAACCGCGGGGGGAACTCCGAACGTCCATATGGTCACTCGCATCAACAGGTCGTCCACGAAAGGACCGACGGGCAGCGAACTCACACGGCCGGATCACCGATACGCGGGCGCGAGCGGCGGCACCGAGCAGCGGAACTGGTCGGCCGGAGCCTCCCGATATTCGATGATTCCTGGCCCATTCGAGCTGCAGGAGTACCTCGTGCAGTGCATTCCGCAACGGATTGAGGGTCCACCCGATCTCCCACCCCCGTCCGCAGGCTGGACCAGGCGTCTCGAATGCCGCCCTGGCGCCCTCCATGCTTAGCCGCGCCCCACTCCAGTGCTTACCGATAACGATCGCCTGCTGGATCGAGCATCACGGTGCTGCGACCGGCGCTTGGACAGGCGGGAGCGCGTCGAGGGCGAAGAGCTGTCCGTAGCCAGTGATTTCGGTGGTGTTCGCGCGGGCCGCGCGGAGGGCCGACCACAGCAGTACCTGATTCGCGGTCAGTACAGGACGGCCGAGTGTGATCTCGAGACTTTCGATCGCGCCGACGGCGCGGAAGCCGTTGCCTCCGATGACGACGGCCTCGGCATCCTCGGGGACGTGTTCGGCCGCCCAGTCGTGCAGGTCGCCCGGCTGGATGAGCGTCTGCCCGCTGGGGAGCGCGCAGGGGGCGGAGAACACTACGTCGAATCCGGCGTCCTGGTAGTAGGTCCGGCCGAGGTCGTTGAGCCCGGTGTCGAACCACGGTGGATCGATCAGGCCGAGGCGCGTGGCGCCCACGGTATGCAGCGCGTCGACAGTCGCGGCGCAGGTGGCGACCACCGGCAGTCCGTGGGCACGAGCCGACAGGCGTTTGAGCATCGCTGCTTCGCCGTGCGCACCGATGACGTACGCGGAACTGGTGAAGGCGAAAGCGATCGCAGCAACGGGCGCGGCGGCGAGCTGCTCGGTTGCGTCGTCGACGTAGGGCGGACCGGCGAAGGCCCGGACCGGGGCAAGCGGGATCGTGGGGTCCATGGCGCCGCCCTGCCGCATCGCGCCGAACGCCACTCGAGCGGCGTGGATGCCCACGTCAGGCGGGGCCATGGCGCGCAGTTCCGACTCCGGTCCCACGTCGGCGTGTGGTGTGAGTACGCCGAGGCGCACCCGTACGTCCCAGCCATCGGGTCGCCACATTGCACTCGCTCCTCAAGCGACGGACTGCCTCACGTCCCATTCTGTGCGCTCTACGCCCTGTGCGCGACGCCTGGCGCCCGGCAGAGCCCCACCCGCCCCGGAGGCCCGAACACGGCGAACACCACCCCCCCGCAGGCAACAGCCACGGCCACCCCGCGCGAACACCCGCGGCAGGGTGGGCCGGGCCCCGGCGAGTGAGCCGGCCCGCCGCAGACCTTGCTTCAGCGGCAGGAAGCGCCCAATCCGTTGACCCGCCCAACGGCTACGGCCTGGTCAGACGCCGGTGCCACCACGCACTACGCCTCTGCGAGGACGCAAAGGGATCCGGCAAGGTCCGTTGCTCGAACTCTTCATCGAGCCTGGCCACGATCCGCCACAGATCACGACGCGCAGGCAACGGCACCACTGACAAGCTCATGACCGCAGTCGATCACGGCCACGAAGCACTGGTCCACAAGGTTTCACACCCAACCTCACCACGGTCCCTGTAAATGCCCCGCAACGGAGACCGGCGGAGCAGTGGGTAGCGGGGCCCGGCAACCGCGCCGGGCCCCAAATGTGATGGCTTGTCAGCAGCGCGGCTGAATGCGGGCGGTGAGGAGGTTGGGGTCCCGCTGGGTGAGGTAGGCGGCCGAGGTTACGTACATGGTGTTGCCGCGCACGGCGACGGCCGTGGGATTCTGCAGGCCGTCCTGGGCGCTGAGCACGATGGTGTGGGTGCCGTCGGGCTCCACCAGGGCGACCTGTTCGGACTGGTCGAGGGCTGCGAGGATCCGGTCACTGCGGCCGATGAAGGCGAAGTCGTCGATGCCGGGCAGCTGGTCGGCCCTGATCTCGGCACGACCGGCTGCGCCGTTCTTCTCCAGCGGGAAACGGAGCACGGTTCCCTTGTCCATGTTGGATGCCCAGACGGCGCCGTTGTGCACCTTCAGGCCGTTGGCGCCGAGGAAGCCGGCCGAGGCGAGCTCTGGGCCGGATGCCCAGACCGTCGCCTTGCCGCCGCTGGTCGATACGCGCCAGATGACGCCACGGACCGAGTCGGTGATGTAGAGCCGGCGGGCGTCCAGGGCCAGGCCGTTGGGGAGGCCGTCAGCGGGCAGCGCGGCGATCCGCTCGGGCGCGCCGCCGGGGGTGAGCCGCCAGACGCCGGTGAGGTCACCGGTGCCGGTGGCGTACAGGAAGTACAGCGTGCCGTGCGCGTCCCTGACCAGGCCGGTGACCAGGGGGAAGCCAAGAGCCGGGGTGTGCACGCCTCCGTCGGCCGGTGCGGGCAGGGTCGCCAACACGCGGACCGATCCGTCGCGGGTGACCTGGGCGATCTGGCGGGCGGCTGAGAAGGTCAGGTCGATGCTGCCGTTCGGTTCCCAGACGATGTTCTCCGGCATCTGGCCGCCGGCCAGGTCGAAGTGCTCAGCGATGTGTGCGTGTGACAGCGGTGCTGTGGCAGCCGTTGCCGAGCCCGGCCAGCCGACGGTGAGGGAGGCCACCGCAACGGCGGCGACCAACATGTTCCTTGCGAACTTCTTCGACACGTTTCTTCCTTGGGTCGTGGATGGTGGTGCGGTGCCGGTCAGTCGTCGTCTTGGCATGGCGGCCCCCGGAGTCCGGAGGCGATGGTGCCGCCGGCCGCGCCGGGACTGAGCGGCATGGATCGTTCTCTTGGACGTCAGCGCCCTGGATCGGAGGTATCCGGCCCGGCTTTGCTTGTGGCCTCACTGTGGGTGCGGTCGGCGGTGGGCAACCAGCCCCGGCTCTGCCTATGCCTGGTGGGGGCAGGCTGCATGTGCCGTCGTCGCCCACACTCGAAGGCGAGGGCCTCCTGACACGCCTCACGGGGCGGCCTCACCTGGACGACAGAGTTGTGCTGCGCATCCCGGTGCATTGCGTACGCGAAGCATCGGACATGTGACAGGCGCCGACCGGATCGATATACGACGTCGGCCCGCCGGAGTGGTCCGGCGGGCCGACGGTGGAATTCAGCTGTGCGAGTGGCCTCTCCTCCTGGAGAGGCCACTCGCCTGTCGGTTACTGCGGCGCGGTCGCGTCCGATACCGCGTGGACGAGACTCAGAGGTCGCGCGGATTGGCGTGCGGCGGGGTGGCAGATGAGGCAGGCACAGGTTCAGTGATCATGGAGTTGCGACGCTCGTGATCATCAAGGAGACCTGTGCCTGCGCTGCCATCATGGCTGACCGAACCGCTATGGAAGGCCGGTTACGACTCCGCTGGCACCCGCACCGAACTGGACCGGCGAGCACTGCACGGACAGATCGCCCACAAGGGCGAGAAGGCACCGATCCAGGCCGGCCGGCGCTGGCACGTCGAACGCACCCACGCCTGGCAGAACGCCTACCGCCGCCTGGCCCGCTGCTACGAACGCCGCACCATGGTGATCAACGCCTTCTTTGACCTCGCCGACACCGTCGTCACCGTCCGAAGTCTGATCCGACGGGCGGGGACCACTCACCGCTGGGACGCCCGCCCGCGCCGCCGCCGGTGACTCAACTCTTCTCCTGCGACTCCTCGTTCGTCTGCTGCACGCCGTCCAGATCATCGGCGTAGTGCTCGATCGCCCGCCGATAGTCCTGCACCCGACGGTCGCTGCTGGTGATGGCCAGCGTCTTCAGCAGCAGCCGCACCGCCTCGCGGCCTTCACCCTCGTTGTACAGCGCCATAGCCAGGAAAGCCCGCAGTGCAGGATCGTCCGGGAACTCATCGAGTCCTTGCCGCAGGGTCTGCACGGCCTCCCTGTAGGAGCCCCGGACCCGGTGAGTGCTCCCCAGCCCGAGGAAAGCTCCGTGACGATCCTCCGGAGACAGGCCCACACCGCCCAGGGCCCGCTCATAGAACGGCACAGCCTCGCGCTCCAAGCCGAGAACATCGTGTGCCCAAGCGGTCTGGTAGGCGATCTCGGCATCCTCGGGATACCGCCCGGCCAGCTCCACCAGTTCTGCCCGGGCCTGCCCAGCCTGACCCCGTTCCCGCAACTGAACCGCTCGCGCCAGCGCCGCGGCCCTCTCGTGATCATCGTTCATGTCGCTCTACGGTGGCACACCGTGCCCGATCGGCCAAGCGCCGCCTATGCCTCACCGCCGGACCATTCCGCGCGAGCTCTCAATCCCCCGAGTTTTACGCCGAGTTCACGAGGCAGGAGCAGTGCTTCTACCATCGCGTCCGACTGGGAGGGGGTGAGCCGCGTTCGATACGACTCGCCATCCTTCGTCAAGCTGATGCGCGTCCTCATGGCAGGGGAACACACTCTCGTAGGAAGTCGGCCTTGGTCCGGCAGCACGACGCCCCGAGCCCTCGATGAGGGGGCTCGGGGCGTCGTGCTGCCGCCGGCGAGAGAAAGCACCGGCGGTCGCACTCAGATACTGCTCCTCGTCATCCGAACTGGCCGGGCTGGTAGTCGCCGGCGGGCTGCTGAACGATGACGTTCACCCGGTTGTAGGCGTTGATGAGGGCGATGAGGGACACCAGCGCGGCGAGCTGGTCCTCGTCGTAGTACTTGGCAGCATTCGCCCACGCCTCATTCGTGACACCACCGGCCGCGTCGGCGATCCGGGTGCCCTGCTCCGTCAGCTCCAGGGCAGCGCGCTCGGCGTCGGTGAACACCTGGGCCTCCCTCCAGGCCGCGATCAGGTTGAGGCGCGTCGAGGTCTCTCCTGCGTGCGTGGCGTCCTTGGTGTGCATGTCGGTGCAGAAACCGCAGCCATTGATCTGACTCGCACGGATCTTCACCAGTTCCTGCGTCGCGGCCGGCAGCGTCGAGTCCGACACCGCCTTGCCCGCCGAGTTGATGTACCTCAGGAACTTGCTGCCGACCGGGTTGCCGAAAATGTTCAAGCGAGCATCCATGATGAGCTCCTATGTCGTTGCTGGTGCTTACAACTCATTGACCGATCAGCCCGGCCAGATGTGACAGGAACGAATGTGACGTGCGTCTCCCCTGCCGCACCGGGGCAGGAAGCCGACCGGCGGGGTCCGCGCCGAGCCGGCCAACCACGGGCTCCGAGGGGCGGCGCCCGGCTGGCGAGCCGGACGCGGCAACCGCGCATGTCAGGCCGGCGAGGTGATCGGTCGGCCGAGGTGCCGGGCGAAGAAGCGGACCGCACTGTCGGCCTCGAACCTGGGCAGTTCCTTGTGCTTGCCCGAGTTCACGTGCAGCGACTTCTCCTTCGAGGCGAAGGCGTCGAACAGCGCGAGACCCTCCTCGCGCGAGATGTGCTCGTCGTCCCACTGCAGGTCGAACTCGATCGGTACGGTGATCCGCTTCGCCTGCTCGGCCAGGACATCGGGCCAGTGCTGACCGAAGACCGCGGCCGTGATCCTGGGTTCGATCGCCACGAACGGGATTCCGATCGCGGTGCCCATATTGATGCCCCAGAAGCCGACCGGCCCGTCGGTGCCGATCTCCGGGAGTTCCTGGAGGGCGTCCAGGGTCGCCCGGTACTCGGGGACGGCGAGTTGCGCCAGGTGGTCGTTGTAGCGCACGACGATCGGGCCTTCCGGCTCGCCGGCCGCCCGCGCCCGGAACAGCTCGGCGATTTCCGCTTCGTCGTGCGCCGTGCGCGGCCGGTCGCCGTGACCAGGTGCGTCGATGACGGCGACGTGGAAGCCGCAGTCGTTCACGAGGAGACGGGCGCGGCCGGACATCGCCGGATGCTTCTTGTGGTTGCCGCCGCCGTGAGCCATCAGCACCAGGGGCGCGCGATCGGCCGCGCTGGAGACCGGAGACCAGAGAACGCCGGGGACCTCGCCGACGATGAAGTCGCGTTCGAGAATGCCGCTGGACGACGACTCGGCGGTGAACTGCAGAGAGTGCATGAGGTGTTGCCTTTCGGGAGTGCCTTGTTGTCGAGGCGCTCCCGGGACACCTACGTCAATCGCCCGACCGTGACAAAGAGGGGAGCACCCATACAGATACCGCGTTCATGGGTCCCACCTCCTCGCGTGATGTCTCGGCCCCCGAACGCTACCGGCCGAACGTCATCCCGCCCAACCCCTTTTCCCAGGCAGGTTCGCCGGGTATCGGAAAGGCCGGCTCGACGCAATCGCGCCGGGCCGGCCTTTCCGTGGTGCATCCCTCTCGGGGTGGCGAGCAGACCGCTCGCCGGGGCTGGGGGTCAGTCCGTGCCGAACTCCATCGCGGCGCGGTCCAGCATCTCGTCGTCATCGGAGACGTCGCCGCGGGAGGCGATGGCCTCGGCGCCGCCCTCCGGCATGGTGCCGATCAGCCCGGTCGCTGCCGCCTGGGCGGCACCGATGGCGGGATTGGCGGTGCCGATCAGGCCGAGCGCGGCGTACTGCTCCAGCTTGGCGCGCGAGTCGGCGATGTCGAGGTTGCGCATGGTGAGCTGGCCGATCCGGTCCACCGGGCCGAATGCCGAGTCCTCGGTGCGCTCCATGGACAGCTTGTCCGGGTGGTAACTGAACGCCGGGCCCGTGGTGTTGAGGATCGAGTAGTCCTCACCGCGCCGCAGCCGCAGCGTCACCTCGCCGGTGACGGCCGCGCCGACCCAGCGCTGCAGCGACTCACGAACCATCAGCGCCTGCGGGTCCAGCCAGCGGCCCTCGTACATCAGCCGGCCCAGGCGCCGTCCCTCGTTGTGGTACTGGGCGAGGGTGTCCTCGTTGTGGATCGCGTTGACCAGGCGCTCGTAGGCGGCGTGCAGCAGGGCCAGGCCGGGCGCCTCGTAGATACCGCGGCTCTTGGCCTCGATGATCCGGTTCTCGATCTGGTCGGACATGCCCATGCCGTGCCGGCCGCCGATGGTGTTCGCCTCCATCACCAGGTCGACGGGGGTGGTGAACTTCCTGCCGTTGATCGTCACCGGGCGGCCCTGGTCGAAGCCGATCGTGACGTCCTCGGTGGCGATCTCGACCGAGGGGTCCCAGAACCGCACGCCCATGATCGGCTCCACGCTCTCCACACCGGTGTCCAGGTGCTCCAGAGTCTTGGCCTCGTGGGTGGCACCCCAGATGTTGGCGTCGGTGGAGTACGCCTTCTCGGTGCTGTCGCGGTAGGGCAGGTCGTGGGCGAGGAGCCACTCCGACATTTCCTTGCGGCCGCCGAGCTCGGTCACGAAGTCCGCGTCGAGCCACGGCTTGTAGATCCGCAGGTGCGGGTTGGCGAGCAGGCCGTACCGGTAGAACCGCTCGATGTCGTTGCCCTTGAACGTCGAGCCGTCGCCCCAGATCTGTACGTTGTCCTCGAGCATCGCCCGGACCAGGAGGGTACCCGTGACGGCACGGCCGAGCGGCGTGGTGTTGAAGTAGGCACGCCCGCCCGAGCGGATGTGGAACGCCCCGCAGGTGAGCGCGGCCAGGCCCTCCTCGACCAGCGCCGCGCGGCAGTCGACCAGACGGGCGATCTCGGCGCCGTAGATCTTCGCACGGCCGGGCACCGAGGCGATGTCGGGCTCGTCGTACTGGCCGATGTCGGCGGTGTAGGTGCACGGGCTGGCGCCCTTGTCGCGCATCCACGCGACCGCGACCGAGGTATCGAGGCCGCCCGAGAAGGCGATACCGACGCGCTCGCCGGCGGGAAGGGAGCTGAGAACCTTAGACATAGGAAGATTATGCATAATCACGCATGAACATGCAACGTCGGGCCCCGTTCCGCCGGGTCGAGGTTGGGTGGACCTCTGATGGGCGACGTCGCCGGTCGGCGCAGTCAGCAGCGGAACAGGCCGAGCGCTGCAGACGCTCGATCGGCGGGGCCGGCGGCTCCGGGAGGCGTCGCTCAGGCGCTCAGGCGCTCAGGCGCTCAGCGAGCAGCGACCCGCCGACGACGATCATCATGGCACCGGAGACACGGGTGACGGCACAGGCCGCTGACGGGCGGGTCTTCAATACGGTGCGTGCCCGTACGGCGGCGGTGAGGTAGACGGCAGCGCAATCGCGCACGCCCAGTCCGCACCCGGGGTGAACACCAGCAGAAGATCTACTGTCAGGAAGGCGCCAGTGTCGTCGCGTCCCCCGGTGACCGAGCCGGCCGCTCGCGTGAAGCTGGAATGGCGATGCTGCGACGCGCGGCATTCCCCTCCGGGTCACAGTCGGACGGCCACGACGACGGCCGTGCTGCGGAAGCCCGCTACATTTCGTGCGGGCCGCTGAAGCCCAGGATCGGCATTCTTAGCGCCAAGTGAACAGGAAACAAACGTTCTTCGCTCGAGGGTGGGTCTCCGGCGAAGAGGTCGTTCTTGAGCCACCGTTGACTCCTAGACTTGCCGATGGTGTCGAGGTGCCAGGGGTGGTGACCTGCGGTCGTCAGCCGCGCTTGCTCTTGCACCTCCTCCCGCGGCGGCCGGCCGTCGGATGGGAGGTCATCCGTCTTCGGCGCGAGCCTGCCACGCCTTCAACTCCCTCTACTCCCGTTGGCTCGTGAAGAGAGCTGCCCAGTACTCGCGTCAGGGAAAGGCAATCGTCCATGCCATTGCGAAGCGCCGTCGCCACTTCGCCTGCGGGGCCGGACCCGGGATCTCAGAAACCGTCAACGGGGATGGGGATGGGTACCACCAACCGGCTTGCACGATGGGTGGGGACGCGCTGGTTCTGGCCGGTCGCTGTCGCGGTCGGCTACGTGGGGCAGGTGGTCTTTCGGCTGTCACTGGTCGCCGGGCAGAACTATCCGGTGGTGGGCCCCGACGAGCAGATGTACCTCGTTCTGGCGCGGCTCCTGGCGGGTCGTTCTTCGACCGAGATCCCCGGTGACATGGTGATCCCCGGCGGGTACCCGTTGTTGATCTCGCCGGCGCTGCGGATGGCACACGATCCCGTCCAGGCGTACCACCTCATCCTGGGGATCAACGCGCTGCTGAGCTGCCTGGTGCTGCCGCTCGCCTATGTCGCGCTGCGGCGGCTGGATGTGCCGCGTCCGGTGTCGTACGCCTTGGCGACAGCGGTGGTGGTGCTGCCTCCGGTGGTCTTCTACTCGCAGTTCGCGCTGGCCGACACCCCGCTCCCGGCGCTGGTTCTGACCTGGCTGATCGGCGTTCACGGTCTGCTGTCGGAGGGTTCCTTCCGCCGCAGGTGCGGATTTGGGATCCTGGCGGGCAGCGCGGCCGGATTCAGCATGATGGTCCACGATCGTGGCGGTGTGGTCGTCGCGCTGACGTGCCTGGTGCTGCTGGTGGCCTTCGTACGGGAGTGGGCGCCGCGCCCGGCGACCGCCGCAGCGCTGACGGCCGTTGCGCTCATGTTCGCCGTGGAGCGGGAGTTGGCCCGTTGGCTCCTGGCCCACCTCGACGGCACCCACCCCAGCCAGGTGGGAAACGCCGTATGGGCGACACTCCGCACCCCGGATCTGTACCAGCGCACGATCATGCGATGGATCGGCCACATCTGGTACTTCGTCACCTCGACGTGGGGCATGGGCGCACTGGGCCTGATGGTCTGCTGCGCCTGCCTGGTCAGCGCCAAGGCGCCGCGCGCGGACCGCGTCGTCGCTTTCCTGGCGGTGACATTGTTGCTCGGGGTTTCGCTGGCGGCTGCGGCGGCGCTGCCCGCCGACCGCCGTATCGACACGATCGTCAATGCCCGCTATCTGTCGCCGCTGGTTCCCGCGCTGTTCCTGGCCGGGACGGTTGCCCTCCACCGGATCAACGGGCGCCGAGCGCTGGTTCGGGCCGGGATGGCGGCGATCGCGCTGACCGTGGCGCTCGCCGGGGCTCTGGTGGTCCTCGCGGCGGGACGCTTCCAACGGTTGAACTTCATTCTCTGGGCCCTTCCGGACAGTACCTTCCTGTCGAGTCGCTGGTCGGGCAACTGGGGCGTCTCCTCCGTGATGCTGACGACCGTGGCAGCCCTGGTGGCCTTCACCGCCACGGTCCTGCTGAGAGGGCTGCTCGGCAGTCGGCGGCCCGCCAGGGCGATGATCGGCGTCGGCGTGGCGCTGACGCTGTTCGCCGGATGGGCGACGGTGACGATCACCCAGCACGTTTCCCGGCCGACCACCGCACACGGGTACCCGGACGCCACCGGCTTCATGAAGCAGGCGGGGATCCGGCAGGACGACCGGCTGGTCATGGACTACAGCGTGGGATGGCGCACCCGGCAGACGATGGCGTACATGGTTCTCGACGGCCGGGTCTGGTCGCGCGACCTTGACGGTCCCGACACCCCGCCGGACGGCGCGAACGTCGCCGCGATGACCGTCCGCCGGGCATCCGCCCCCGCTGCGGACAGCTGGCCGAAGGCTCCCGTGGGCTGGCATGTCGCGGTGGTGATCCCTCAGCGCGGCCTGATCATCTGGCGCCGCAGCGGGTGATTCCGCCGTTCGTACCGCCACGCTGTCAGCGGCCGCATCAGAGGGCACCGGCGACGGTGGCACTGACGGCAGCGTCGGTGGCACTGACGGCACCGGCGGCGGCACTGACGGCGGAGGGGTTTTCGTCGATCCAACGGGCAAGGGCGACAAGGGTGGCCTCGACGCTGTCGGTCATGTAGTCGCGCAGTGCGGCGAGTTCGCCCCGGGTGGTGCCCAGGACCGGGTCGGCGCGCAGCAGCGACCACGACTGGGTGACCACGGTGCCGCCTCCGTGGGCCTGCATGCCCCATCGCCAGTGGACGATGCCGTCCTCGGCGCCGCCGACGACGAAGGCGAAGCTCGCACCCGGCTGGGCTTCGACCACCTGGGAGCGGGTGGTCCATTCCCTGTCCGCCTTACGGTTGCGGCCGCTGAACCAGGCACCGACGCGAGGCCCAGCGTCCTCGTCGTAGGTGATCTCGCTGGCGTTGGGACTCCAGTGGCCGACCATCGACACGTCACTGACCAGGTCGTAGACCACGGCGGGCGGGGCGGCGACCCAGGCACGTCGGGTGAAGACGAACTCGGCCGTGTCGAGGGTCTCCTGGTCGTTGGCCATGGTGTTCATCGTGCTCATCTTCTTCTCTCCCGGGTCGGGCGTGGCTGTGCATTCCTGGTGACTTCCCCGCCTCGGAGCTGCCGGGCAGCAACGCCGGCGCCCTGGGGAGAGGAAGCTCCACCCTCACCGCCGGCCCGGTGGTCGGCCAGACCCGTTGGTGCCTACCCATGGCACGGTCAGGCTGGGGCGCGTGGGGCACTGCATACTCGCTTCCATGAGCGGACGAGAGGACCTCGGCAACTTCCTGCACACCCGCCGATCCCAGTTGCGACCCCAGGACGTGGGGCTGTCGACCTACGGGGAGCGGCGTCGGGTGCCGGGGCTGCGGCGCGAGGAACTGGCCCTGCTGGCAGGAGTGAGCAGCTCGTACTACACCCGGCTCGAGCAGGGACAGTCCCTCAACGCCTCCCCCGAGGTGTTGGACGGGATCGCCCGGGCCCTGCGTCTGGACGAGGCCGAGCGGGCTCACCTGCATGGCCTGGCCCGGGCTCGGACACGGCGCGGCCGCCCCGGCAGACCGGTGCCCGAGCGGGTGACGGCGGCGACCAGCCAGCTGGTGGCCGCATTGGGGGATGTGCCCGCGATCGTGCTCGGTCGAAGCAGTGACGTGTTGGCCTGGAACCGAATGGGGCACGCGTTGTTCGCCGGACACCTGGATCCGGACAGCGTCCACCGGTCGGCTGATCGCCCGAACATGACCAGGCTGGTCTTCCTCGACGCTCACATCCGTGCGCTGTATGGGGATTGGCCCGGCAAGGCACGGGCGGTGGTGGGAAACCTGCGACTGGCGGCCGGCCTGCGCCCCGATGACGCCGCCCTCGGGGCGCTGATCGGGGAACTGGCGATGAACAGCCCTGAATTCGTGTCGATGTGGGCCGACCACCGGGTGCAGGCCTGTGATGTCGCCGAGTACGAGATGCGCCATCCGCTGGTCGGCACACTGACCGTCACCCAGCAGGCCCTGGCCACTCGCCAGGGAGAGGGACAGCATCTCGTCCTGGCCACCGCGGAGGCCGGATCCGCATCACAGTCCGCACTGGCCCTGCTCGCACAGGCCACCACACCCGCTCACGGACCTACCCACGCGCCTGCCCACGCACCGGCACCGGGTGCTTCGGCGGAGGCCCGCTAGCCCACTGGCCCGTCGGTCCCCGCGGGACACGCTCGCCCGGCCGCGATCCACCTCCCGGAAATGCCAGCAATCTAGTGAGTTAGTTTGCTAGCATGCTCGCGTGGGAGACGAGGATGTGAAGCAGTTCAACGTGTACCTGCCCATCGGATTGATCAAGCAGGTCAAACACCGCGCCATCGAGTCGGAGCAGTCGCTGTCGGCGCTGGTTGCCGAGGCGCTGCGCGCCTACCTCGATGACCCCCGCCCGAAGCAAGAGCGACCGTCCGACAAGGAGACCTGACATGACGACCGAAGGCATCGAGGCCGTGTTCCTGGAGACCCACAACTGGGGGAAGTCGGCGAAGTTCTTCCAGGAGCTGGGGTACGAGTTGGACTTCGCGACAGATCACAACTCCGGTCTGCTCCGCAACGGCGACGGCCCCTACCTGTTCATCGCCGAGGTCCCCGCGGACAAGGAGCCCCAGACGCGGCTCGTACTGAAGGTGCCCGACGCGGATGCCTTCCGACCCTCCCCCGGTGTTGAGGTGGTCACCCCGTTCGAGGACACCCACTTCGGGACCAGGGAGATGACCGTCCGTGACCCCGACGGGCGGCTGTGGAGCCTGCAGGCCCCGGTAAAGCAATGATCACGGGAACCGGAGAGGGAGTGCGTCATGGCTGACGAACTGACCGCCGCGCCGGACAGCACGGCGGTACGGGTGGCCCTGTGGCGGGCCCTGCACGTCCAGGTGGACCCGCCGCCCCATGTGCTCGAGGACGAGATCGGCTTGCGGCTGGCCGACCCCGACGACGACTGGCGGCACCGCGGGGACATGGACCCGCGCGGGACCAGCTGGTTCCGGGCGGCGATCGTGGCCCGCGCCCGCTTCATCGAGGACCTGGTCGTCGAACAGGCCGGCCGGGGCGTCGGCCAGTACATCATTCTGGGAGCCGGTCTGGACACCTTCGCCCAGCGCAGGCCGGAGATTGCCTCCCGCTTGCGGGTGTTCGAGGTCGACCAGCCCGCTCCCCAAGCCTGGAAGCGCCGGCGCCTGGCCGAGCTCGGCTTCGGCGTCCCCGAGTGGCTGCGACTGGTGCCGGTCGACTTCGAGGCGGGCGGGTCGTGGTGGGATCAGCTGACGGCTGCCGGCTTCGACGCGAGCCAGCCCGCGGTGGTGGCGTCCACCGGCGTCGCCCTGTACCTGACCAAGGAGGCGAACGCGGCCACGCTGCGCCAACTCGCGTCGCTTGCCCCAGGCTCCACGCTGGCCATGACGTTCCAGCTGCCGTCGGAGCTCCTCGATGAGGAGAAGCGCCCCGGATTCCAGGCTGCGGAGATGGGGGCCAGAGCGGCCGGCACACCGTTCATCAGTTTCTACGCGCCGCAGGAGATGCTGGCGCTGGCGCGCGAGGCCGGATTCGCGGAAGCCAGGCACGTATCGGCACCTCTGCTCAACCAGCGGTACTTCACGGGCCGGCCGGATGGCCTGCGCACATCGATCGGGGAGGAGCTGTTGGTGGCGACCACCTGACCGCCCTCGGCTCCGCCGCCCGGCAGGCGCCGTCCCGCCGCGACCCTCTCGGGAGTGGTCGAGCAGCCGGTGCAATGTCCGGCGGCGGGGCACCGGTGCTGCGGGGGCGGTCCCGGTCCGGGGACGCATAGGCTGGCGGAAGTCCTGGCGCGGCCCGGGCCGGGAACGACCGGGAGCGGATGTGCGAGACGGCGACCAGGAGCTGGCGAAGGCCCAGCGCCGGCACTGGCAGCAGACCTACGGCACCAACCCGGGCATGTACGGGGACCAGCCCTCGGATCCGGCCGTCCATGCCGCCGAGACCTTCCGCGCCGCGGGCGCGAGCGACGTGCTGGAGCTTGGTGCCGGGCACGGCCGCGACGCGCTGTTCTTCGCCCGCTCCGGCTTCACGGTGCTCGCAACCGACTTCAGCCCGACGGGCCTTGGGCAGTTGCGCGAGGTGGCGACGGCCGAGGACCTGGGCGTTAGGGTCACCACGGCGGTGTACGACGTCCGCGAGCCACTGCCGCTCGCCGACGCCTGCGCCGACGCCGTCTTCGCGCACATGCTGCTGTGCATGGCGCTGTCCACGAGGAAGATCCACGCCCTGGTGGCCGAGGTCGAGCGGGTCCTGCGGCCGGGCGGCACCTTCGTCTACACCGTGCGCCACACTGGCGATGCCCACTACGGGGCCGGCATCGGACACGGCGACGACATCTGGGAGCACGGCGGCTTCGCGGTCCACTTCTTCCCCCGCGATCTGGTCGATGCCCTCTCCGACGGCTGGAACCTGGCCGAGGTCCACCCCTTCGAGGAGGGCGACCTGCCCCGCCGCCTGTGGCGCGTCACTCAGACCAAGTCCCGCTGACCACCACCTCGGTCATGCCGGCGGACCTCCTTGTCGGCGCCTCTTCGTCCTGCCTTGAAGGTCACACCGAGGGCCCTGGTCTGCTCTGCCGCGGCGCGTGAGCTGACGCGCCCGGCGTAGGTCATCCCGTCGCCGGCTGGCAGGTGCTGCCGGTGGACAGCGACGTCGATGGTGAAGCCGAGCTCGGGGGAGCCCCGCCCCGCGGCTCCGCTTCAGCCCTGCGACCCCAGAAATTGCCTTGGATTTACCCTTACCTCTTCTCCTGCGATGTGACATGTGCAATGTTATTGCGCGCGAGCTGTGTCCATGACAAATGACACAGCGAGGCCCGCGGTTTCCCCCCTCGCCGTGCACTTCAGCGCGGCCTTCACACCGCTGGGAGGCGGCACGTGAACACCCAACCGTTACGACGAAGTCTCACCGGATTCCTGATACTTGCCCTCGCACTGTGCCTGGGCATAGGCATGCTGGTCCATCCGGGCCGAGCCGCAGCAGCGGCCACCCGGCAAGGACCGGCCACGCAGTCCGCGAAGGTGCCACCGCCGTTCGGCTCGAGCGCCGACGTGTCGGACCGCGCCGACGTCCAGCGCCACACGATCGACGCAGCCCACCTTCCGCCGCAGAGCCCGGTGCCCTCGCAGGCCCCGTCGAAGGCCCCACCGAAGGGGAGAACGAGCGTTGCGGCGGCGTCCTGCACGCCGGCCGACTTCGGCAGCCGCTCCGGATCCGCGCTGGTGGCGTTCGTCCAGGCCTCGACCATGGACTGCATCAACACCCTGTTCGCCCTCACCGGTACCAACGCCCGCAACGCCTTCCGCGAAGCGCAGATGGTCACCATCGCCAACGCCTTCCAGAACACGGCGCGGACCTATCCCGGTGACAACTCGAGCAGCGTGTGGCAGCTCGTGCTGTTCCTGCGCGCCGGGTACTACGTGCAGTCGTACCACTCGTCCGACGTCGGACCCTACGGCCCGACCCTGGCCGCAGCCTCCGAGGGTGCGCTGGACACCTTCGTGGCGTCCCCCCACTTCCTGGACGTCAGCTCGGCCAACGGCGATGTCCTGGGCGAGGTGCTGATCCTGACGGACAGTGCCAACGAGCAGGGCCGCTACCTGAGCACCTACAAGAGGGTGCTCAACGCCTACAACAGCTCCTACGACGCCTACTGGAGCATGGACGCGGCCGTCAACGACGTGTTCACCCCGATCTTCCGCGGGCACTGGAACCCCGCGTACATCAGCGCGGTCACCGCCGACCCGAGCATCATCGACACGCTGAGCGCGTTCGCGCTGAACCACCGGGACATACTGAACGGCAGCTGGTTCTGGCTGGACGCCAACGCCGGCACCGAGATGGCGCGCTTCCTCGACACTCCCGCGCTCCAGGCCAAGGTACGGCCGCTGGCGAAGGGCCTGCTGGGCGCCTCGGCGATCACCGGAACGACCGCACCGCTGTGGGTCGGGGTCGGCGGCATGACCGATGCCCACGACCAGGCCCAGTGTTCGTACTACGGCACGTGCAACTTCACGGCCCAACTGACCACCGCATCGCTGCCGATCACGTACCCGTGCGACGCCGGGCACACCTTCCGCGCCCAGTCCCTGACCAACGCCGCCCTGACCGCCGCGTGCACCAGCCTCAAGGGCCAGGACGCCTACTTCCACGGCATCGTCAAGGACAGCGGCCCGGTCGCCAACGACAACAACACGAACATCCAGATCGTGACGTTCGCGAGTCCCAAGGACTACCAGGTCTACTCGGGCTGGATCTTCGGCAACAGCACCGACAACGGAGGCGAGTACCTGGAGGGCGACCCCGCCACTCCGGGCAACCAGGCCCGGTTCCTGTCCTACGTGAAGAGCGTCAACGACGGCTTCCCCGGGGACATCTGGAACCTCAACCACGAATACACGCACTACCTCGACGGACGCTACGACATGTACGGCGACTTCACCGCCGGACAGGGCGTCCCGGACATCTGGTGGATCGAGGGCTTCGCCGAGTACGTCTCCTACAGCTACCGCAACATCCCCGACACCGAGGCGATAGCCGATGCAGGACAGCACACCTTCCCACTGAGCACGCTCTGGCAGAGCACCTACGACAACAGCAGCCTGGACCGCACCTACCCGTGGGGCTACCTGGCCGTCCGGTACATGATCGAGAAGCACCCCGCCGACGTCCAGAACATGCTCGCCAAGTTCCGCACCGGCGACTACAACGGCGCCTACGCGGTCTACAGCACCGGCATCGGCACCCGCTACGACGCAGACTTCAACACCTGGCTCGACGCCTGCGCGGCCGGTGCCTGCGGCGGATCGAGCAGCGGACCGACCGCGGCCTTCGACGCCGCTGTCTCCGGCCTGACGGTGAACCTGACGGACAGGTCCACCGACACCGGAAGCACCATCACCGCACGCTCGTGGAACCTCGGCGACGGCACCACCTCCACGGCCACCAACCCCTCCAAGACCTACACCGCCGCCGGCACGTACACGATCACCCTGACCGTCACCGACGCCAAGGGCCTGACCTCCACCACCGCCAAGTCCGTCACCGTCAGCGGCGCCCTGCCGACCTGCGCGGGCGCCGACCTCCGCCTCATGGGCAAGAACTGCTCCCGCTCCGGCCGGTCGGCCACGGCGGGCAACCTGGACTACCTGTACCTCTACCTGCCGGCCGGGACCACGACGCTGAACATCACAACGACCGGCGGCACCGGCAATGCCGACCTCTACTACAACCCCAACGGGTGGGCGACCACCACGGCCTACTCGGCTCGCTCGACCAACGCCGGGAACGCTGAGAGCATCACCGTCACCAACACCACCGCCGGGTACCGGTACCTCAGCCTGTACGCGAGGACCGCCTTCAACGGTGTAACGGTCACCACCAAGTACTGACCCCGTCCGCTCCCCCGCGTTGGGGTGGCGACATCTGCGGGCAGCGGTCCAGACCGCTGCCCGCAGTGCGCCGCGGTCTCCTTTCTCAGCCGGCGACGGCCCGGAACCGACGTCGATACTCCGTCGGTGTCGTGTCGAGTTTTCGGCGGAACGCCCGGATGAGGGTGTCGGTCGTGCCGAACCCGCAGGTGGTCACGATCCGTTCGAGAGTGACATCGGTGGACTCGAGTTGGTTGCGCGCCAACTCGACGCGGGCCGACTCGACGTAGGCGGCCGGGGTCATGCCGAGCTCGGCCTTGAAGATCCGGACGAGCTGCCGCTCGCTGACATGGGCGTGCGCGGCGATGTCCGAGAGGGTGAGCTGATCAGCGATGTTACGCATGATGTAGTGACGCAGGTCCTCGATGCGCCGTGTCGTGGAGGCCGGCTCCAGGGGAACGCTGAACTGGCTCTGCCCACTCGGCCGTTTCAGATACATCACGAGCTGGCGGGCGACGCGCAGCGCGATGGCCTCGCCGAAGTCGTCGGCGACCAGGGCGAGCGACAGGTCCAGGCAGGCGCTGATCCCGGCGCCGGTCCACACGTTGCCTTCCCGGATGAAGATCGGGTCGGCATCGACCTCGATCATCGGGTGGTCGGCGGCGAGTTGCTGTGCGGTCGACCAGTGGGTGGTGGCGCGCTTGCCGTCGAGCAGCCCGGCGGCCGCCAGGATGTGCGCTCCGACGCAGACGGAGGTGACCCTACGTGTCCTGGTGGCGAGTGTCCTCACCCAGTCGACCACGATCGGGTCGGTGAGGGCGTGTACGCGGCGCTCACTGTCGACCTTGACGGAGCCGGGCACCAGCAGCGTGTCGATGCTCCTCGTGGATGCCTCGCGGAAGGTGATGTCGGGGAGGAGGCGCACCCCGGCCGACGTGGTCACCGGATCCAACGTCTCGGCCGCCAGGACGACCTGATAGCCCGTAGCGTCGTCCGTCTCGCGCTGTACCAGGGAGAACACTTCCGGCGGTCCGGTGACGTCGAGCAGGTCGACGCCGTCGAAGAGGACGATCACGATCAGTCGTCCGACGGTGCCCATGGGCTCAACAGCGATGTCCATATCTGCATGTTAGACGCCATTGTTGACACGCATAGGTCGGGCTAGCGTTCTCCTCGCAGCTCACCGCACCGATGCGGGCTGCGAAAACCTGGCACGAAACCTGAGGTGGTACCCCCATGTCTACGACGACCCTGCGCGAACTCAACGGCTTCGACGACACGCCCGCGTCCCTGGCCGACGCGACCCTGATCCTGATCGACTATCAGAACACCTACGTCGGTGGCGTGATGGAACTGGACGGCTGGCGGGCCGCACTCGACTCCGCTGCGGCGCTGCTGCGCAGGGCTCGGGCGGCCGGTACGAAGGTTGTCCACGTCATCAACGACGGCGGCGAGGGCACCCCGTACGACATCCGGGCGGAGATCGGCCAGATCCACCCGAGCGTGGCGCCGATCGAGGGCGAGCCGGTCGTCGTCAAGAAGGCCCCGAACGCGTTCCTCGACACCGATCTCGACCAGCACGTCGATGCCGCCGGCAACAAGGACGTCATCGTCGCGGGGTTCATGACGCACATGTGCGTGGCGTTCACCGCGCAGGGTGCGTTCCTTCGCGGCAACCGGCCCACGGTAGTGGCCGACGCGTGCGCGACGCGGTCCTTGCCGTCGGGGGGCACCGACCTGCACGCCTGCCAGATCCACCACAGTGCGCTCGCGACGATCGCCGACCTTTACGGGGTCGTTGTTCCCTCCGAGAAGTCCCTGACCTGAGTTTGCACACACCGAGATCGCGAACGCTGTGCCATCTGCCAATGTCCGTCGGCCCGTTCGCGATCTAGAGTAATGCGCGGGCTGGAGAAGACATCCGCCCGCCCACCTTTCTGATCCCTCACAGAATGGTCCCCACGCAATGAACCCCCCACAGAACAGCACCCACGCAATGACTGCACACACACTTTTCGAACGAAGACAGAGAGACAGAAGATGGCCACACGTAGAGGGTTTCTCGGCGGCGTTTCCGCCATCAGTTCCGTTACGCTCCTCGGCAGCTCCCAGCCGGCATCCGCAACCACCGCGAACGTAGCCGCGGCCGCGACGGACGCCGAACTGCAGGCGCGCGACGCGATTCGCGCCGTCAACGTCGGCATGCGAACAAACTACGCCGCGCTCAAGTCCGAACTGATCAAGCGTCTGAGCCCCGTCATCGTCGTCCAGAACGACGCCAAGGGCGGCAAGTTCACCCTCATACGCGACGGAGTCCAGCAGGAAGCCGTCAACCCCGTTGCCGAGGTGTTCGAGCTGGCGAAGTCGATCAGCCATGTGCCGCTGGGGATCTACTCGACCATCGCCCCATACCTGAGCGCCAAGGTCCCCAACCTCCCCAACGCTGCCCGTGTCGACCCGCACGACCTGGAGATGGTCGCGTTCAAGGGACCGCAGACGGACGGCTGGATCAGCCCGCTGCAGGGCTTCGCCGCCACCCTCACCACCGCCCGCCAGCAGCTCAACAAGGCGAACCTGCCGCAGGAGCTGACGAGTTCGTGCGGGAAGATCCTCGATGAGGCGCTCACTTTCATCGCTGATTCCATACGCAGCAGAACCTTCGACATGGCGTCGTTCGAGGTCTTCTCGGGCAGGGTGTACCCCAGCATCCGAACGAACATGAAGTACGCGGCCGATGCCCAGATCTCCGGTGTGACAGGCCTCATGAAGCGGTGGCGGGCCCAGATCGGCGAAGAGGCATGGAAGGACCTGTACACGGTCGTGCTGTCGATCTGGACGACGTCCGAGCTGAATCAGGCTTCCATCATCATCAAGCCGTGCATGAATGCGGCCAAGGTCGCCACCCATCTGATCGATCTGCCGACCGTCGAGATTCCGAAGGACCCCATCTTCGTCGCTCTCGACAATCTCGCCCGGATCGTGCAGGACAATATCGCCGCTGAGATGGTGTTCCCGACCGATCAGAAAGTCGCGGACGCTCTCAAGGGCAAGGAAGATCTGCTCTCGGACGAAATCCTGAAGCAGCAAGGGGGGACTTCCGGGGTGCGCACTGCCTTCGCCACGACGACGGCGGCGTCGGCCTGCCCGGTCCAGCGGAAGACAGCGGCGGTCTAGTTGTGACGAGCGGCTTCCTCGTTCGGGACGGTACGGATCGCCGTCTCTCGGACGGGGAAGCCGCCTGCGTTCACAACCGGGGGGACATGTGACATGACTACTTCCGAACGCAGCACCCGCACAGCCCGGATCTGGGCGCTGTTGGGTGTGGTGCTGCTGGCGATCAACCTGCGGGCGGCCATCACCGGGGTCGCTCCCGTACTCACCGAACTGAAAGACAGGTTCGCGCTCAGCCCGGCGGAGGCGAGCGTTCTGACCACCCTGCCCGTGCTGTGCCTGGGTGTCTTCGCCTCTCTCGCGTCCCCCGTTGCCCGCCGGTTGGGCACCGAAGCGGCGGTGGCAGGATCGCTCGTTCTGATTACGGCGGGGATCCTGCTGCGCGTGGTCCCGTCCCCGGTGGCCCTGTTCACCGGGACGGTTCTGGCGGGGACGGGTATCGCCGCCGGCAACGTGCTCCTGCCGGCGATCATCAAGCACCGGTTCCCCGGGCGGATGGGGGCCGTCACCGGGCTGGCGATGATGCTGATGGCGGGCAGCGGCGCGTTCGCCGCAGGTCTGGCCGTCCCTCTGGAGCACGCCGCGGGGTGGCGAGTGGCCTTTGCGGTGTGGGCAGTTCCCTCCCTGATCGCGGCGCTGGTGTGGGCGGTGCGTGGGCGTCGCGGGCGTCGCGGGCGCCCCGGTGAACGAGTGCGCCAGGCTCCGAACATGGCGGGGTTCGACACGGGGTCGCTGCTGCATTCGGCGTTGGCCTGGTCGGTGGCGGCCTTCCTGGGTCTGGTGTCGCTGGTGTTCTACGTGCTGGTGTCCTGGCTGCCCGCGATCATGCGGGACAACGGGTTCGCCGACGACGAGGCCGGAATGATGGTCTCGGTCATGCTGATCATCGGGATTCCACTGGGGTTCGCCGTCCCGCTGCTCGCTGTCCGACTGCGTGACCAGCGGCCGCTGGTCCTTGTCGTGGCCGCACTGACGATGGCGGGCCTGGGCGGACTGCTCCTGGCGCCGGGCTCCGGCTGGCTGTGGGTATGCGTGCTCGGACTCGCCACCGGGAGTGCGTTCCCGCTGGCCATCACCTTGCTGAGCCTGCGCTCGCCGTCCCCGTTGGTCGCCGCGCGCCTGTCCGGTATGGCGCAGACCATTGGCTATCTGCTGGCGGGCCTCGGGCCGCTGGCGGTGGGAGAGCTTCACAGCATCACCGGGGGCTGGCAGGTCTCGCTCCTTGTCCTGCTCGCCCTGGTGGTGCCTGAGACGTACTTCGGACTTCGCACCGCCCGCCCTGGCTTCGTGTGCCCCAACACCACCGGCAAGGAAGGTGACGATGTAACGAGGATGCGGCCGACCACCCCGCGCAAGGAGAGTCAGCTCGTCAGACTCTGAGAATCACTCCGCCCGGCGGGGCCGCAACAACGCCGTGCCGCCGTACGGACCACGGGCGGGCCGGGGCCGCAGCCACATCGGCTGCGGCCTCGGCCGTCGCCCAGCGGGTCAGTTGGCCGACGCTGAGGTCTTGAGATCGTCGACAGAGCGGGCGACCGTACCGAACAGGTCGGAGACCGTGGTCAGGCTCGCGATCTGCAGCGCGTGTGATGGAAGGACGGTGCCGTCCGGCGCCGCCAGGGAGCGGGTCGCGGTGGCCTCGGCGACAACGGTCGGGCGGTAGCCGAGGTTGAAGGCGCCCTGCGCGGTGAACAGGACACACATGTGCGTCATGAACCCGGCGACGACCAGCTCGCTCCCGGCTCCGAGTTCCTTCAGGGTGGCCTCGAGTTCTGTGCCGTGGAAAGCATTGGGGAACTGCTTGACGACCACCTTCTCGCCGTCAATCGGGGCGACTTCGTCGCTGATCGAGCCGATCTCGGCTCGAATGTCGTACGGCGTACCCTCGCCGCCGTCGTTCACGACGTGGACGACCGGGGCGCCCGCGGCGCGGGCGGCTGCGAGGAGGCGGGCGCCGGCGGCCACAGCCTTATCGGCATCGTCGAGCCGCATGACGCCGGTGCGGTAGGTGTTCTGAAAGTCGATCATGATCAGGACCGACTCGCTCAGAAGCGGCAGCTCCTGGGGAAGGCCGATCACGTCACGCAGGGTGGTGGAGGCTGTCATGGGGAATCCTTTTCCAGTCGGGGAGAGACGGGCCCGGCTCTGTGGTGCAGCGGGTCCGGGTGATGGGGAGTGGGGGCGTACAGCCCTTACGAGAGGTCCTTCTTGTCGCCCGCCGGCGTCAGGTCGACGAGCTTCCCGGCGATGCCCTGTTCCTGGAACGCCCTCACGAGTGACTTGAGGTCTTCGGAGTAGATGTTCCAGCTGTCGGTGTGCACCGGGACGACCTTGCGGGGATCGAGGTCCTTCGCCACCTGGGCCGCGTTCTTGGAGGTGAGGGTCAGCGGGGCGTTGTCGAGGATCGCGGGGGTACGGGCAGCACCGCCGAACAGGACGACCGTGTCGATCGGGCCGATCTCCTTCTTGATGCGATCACCGACCTGCTTGGCGACCGTGACCGAGGCGTTGTCACCGGAGATGTACGTGGTGGGGACGCCCTTGCCGCTGAGGACGAATCCGGTGACCTCGCCGTCCTCGCCACGGTCGACTCCATCGGGGCCGTGCAGGGCGGGCACCGCGGTGACCTTGATGGTGCCGCGGGAGGTCGTCAGATCCTTGGAGGTCCAGCTCTTCATGCCCGTGACGTGATCACCGAGACGCTTGTGCGCGCCGGGAGTGGAGAACACGGCGGGCACGTCCTTGAGCAGCTCGCGGCCCTTGTCGTCGAGGTTGTCGTCGTGCTGGTCGTGCGAGAGCAGTACGGCGTCGATCCTGCCGATCTTGTCGGTGCCGAAAGCGGGAGCGTGGGTCTTCTCCAGGCCGCTCTTGTACGTCTTGGGCTCGTCGAAGGTCGGGTCGAGCAGGATGCGCGAGCCGGCGACCTCCAGGATCGCGGTCGGTCCGCCTATGTGCGTGACGGTGAACGCGGCGGCAGCAGCGGACGGGGAGCCGGCAGCCGGCGTGGCCTGTGCGCGGTCGGCGGTGGCTTCGCCGCCACAGGCGGACAGGAGGGAAACGCTCGTGGTGGCTGCGACGGTGGCTGAGGCGACGCGGTGGAACGTCGAACGGCTCATGGGGAGTACCAGCTCTCTCGCTACAAACAGTCGGGCACCTTGGGGACGGGCCCGGCCCCCAAGATGTTTTCAACGCTAACACATCGCGTAATCATCGATAACGAATGGCTGCGATTGCGCTCCCCTGCCCCGGATTGCTCCAGGCTCGATGTGTTAGCGCTGGTATCATGGGAGCCATGTCAACGGCACGAGAGCGCATCCTGGAAGCCACCGCGGAACTGCTCGCCACCAAGGACGCACTGGCGATCTCGACCCGGGCCATCTGTGACCGCGCCGGCGTCGGCATGCCGGAGATCTACCGCCAGTTCGGCGACAAGAACGGCCTGCTCACCGCGGTGGCCGACGTCGGTTTCCAGCGCTTTCTCGCCAACAAGAGGCGGAACCCCCTCACCGACGATCCGGTCGCGGACCTGCGCACGGCCTGGGACAGCCATGTCGCGTTCGCGATCCGCAACCCTCACCTGTACCGGCTGATGTTCACGCCGACGGGAGACAACAAGCCACAGGCGATCAAGGAAGCGCAGGCGCTGCTCCTGTCGGTCGTGGAGCGCTGTCGTGATGCCGGGCGGCTGCGTACGAGCCCCGAACTGGCCGGCCAGTCGATCCTCTCCGCCAATGTGGGTGTGTGCCTGATGGCGTTGTCCTTCCCCGAGTTGTTCGGGGGCCTCGACATCTCGCAGTCGGTGCGGGACGCCGTGATCGGGAAGGTGACCGGCGACGAGCGGGAAGACGCGCGGATCGGCACCGCGACCGTCCTTGCCCAGGCACTGATCGGCACCCTCACCGGAACAGCACCCGTGAACAGTGCCGCAATCGACCGCCTGGCCCGCACACTTCGGCCGTCGGCACCGTCCTCGGATACGTGAGACCGCGGCCTTGGCCGCCGCCCGCACCGCGGCCGACGCCTCCGCGCGACAGAACCCGTGGCACGTGCCCAATGAACCGGTAGCAGGCGTCCCACGCGGCAACAACCTTGCAGATCACGGCGGTTGACCACCGTGCCGGAGCCGGAGAAACCGGACCACAAGGGGAATCGGCCTCGGGTTGCCGGGTTCAGGTCGCGCCGTGGGGGCGGCTGTCGAATCCCTGGACGGCGTGGGGGTGGACGCCGTAGCATCCCGCCGAATGAATCGATTCATTCCTAGGTGGGAGTAGCCATGCCCCTGGACGAGCCGTCCCCCTCCGGGCACGACCGACGAGTGATTCTGAAGTGGGGGCTCGGCGGAGCCGCACTCGCGGCGGCGGGATTCCCCGCCCTGTCGGCCACCTCCGCGAGCGCCGCGCCAACTGCCGCAACCGCACTGCCCGTCGGACTCACCGGCGCTCACTGGGTGTGGTTCCCAGAGGGCAACCCCGCGAGCTCCGCCCCGGCCGGAGACCGGTACTTCCGTCGGACGTTCACCGTCCCGGCGGGTGCTGTCACCGAAGCGCAGTTCGTCGTCACCGGCGACGACACCGTGGACGTATGGCTCAACGGCACCCCACTGGCCTCCTCGCCCCGGGTCGTCGACTCATGGGCCCAGGCGCTCTACGTCGACCTGCAGTCCGCACTGGTCCCGGGAGCGAACACCCTCGCGGTCGTGGCGCGCAACACCTCCACCGGTCCGGCCGGACTCATCGGGAGGGTGCACGCCGTGGCCGGAGGCACCGGCGTCGACCTCGTCACCGACGGATCCTGGAAGACGTCACAGACCGCGGCGGCCGACTGGGAACAGCCCGGGTTCAATGACACCTCCTGGCCGGCCGTCGCCGACCTCGGAGCCTACGGGTCGGGCCCGTGGGGAAGCCGTGTCGCAGCGCCCGACCCGGCGGCCGCCTCACCGCTGAGCGTCGCCTCCGCCACCACCGAGCGCCGCACCGACCCGATCGGACTGGACGCCGCCCGGCCCCGGTTCGGATGGAAACTCACCGGGTCCGGCGGGCAGGCACAGGGCGCCTACCAGGTCATCGTCGCCACCTCCGCCGCACTGGCCGATGCCGGAACCGGCGATGTCTGGGACAGTGGCCGCTCCCCCAGCGGTCAGTCCGTCGACGTCGTGTACGGCGGCCCGGCACTGGCCTCGCGGACCCGCTACTACTGGCGGGTGAAGATCTGGGACACCCAAGGACGCGTCTGCGCGTGGGGCGCCGTACGGAACTTCGAAACCGGCCTGCTCGCCCCGGCCAGCGAGTGGAAGGGCGCCTTCATCGGCCAGCCCCCCTCCACCGCCGGACTGAACGGCGCCACCTGGATCTGGTATCCGGAGGGCGACCCGGCCTCCGGCGTACCGGCCGCGACCCGCTACTTCCGCAAGACCATCACGCTCGCCTCCGCACCCTCGGCCGCCACCCTCGTCGTCTCCGGCGACGACACCGCCACGGTGTGGGTCAACGGCACCCAGGTCAGCGCCGCCACCGCCTGGCAGCAGGCCTCCGTCGTCGATCTCACGGGTCGACTGCACGCCGGATCCAACACGATCGCGGTGTCGACGCAGAACACCAGCCAGTCACCGGCGGGCATGATCGCCCAACTGACCGCGACCGGGAGCCCGGTCGTCAACACCGACGCCACCTGGAAGGCCGCGCAGACAGGACCGGCCGGCTGGGAGCAGCCCGGCTTCAACGACTCCGCCTGGGTGCAGGCCAAAGCGGTGGCCGCGTACGGGAGCGGGCCCTGGGGGTCCGGTGTGGCGATACCGCAGGCCAAACCGTCCCCACTCCTCCGCAAGGGCTTCACGGTCTCCAAGCCGGTGGCCAGGGCTCGGCTGTTCACGACGGCCCTGGGGCTGCACGAGACCCGGCTCAACGGCGCCAAGGTCGGCAACGACGCGCTCGCGCCCGGCTGGACGGACTACACCAAGCGCCTGCAGTACAAGGCATACGACGTGACCGGCCAGATCGTGCAGGGCGCCAACGCGCTCGGCGCGTGGCTGGGCAACGGCTGGTATTCCGGCCAGATCGGCTGGCACGGGCCGCACTTCTACGGAGCGCAGCCCTGGTATTCGGCGCAACTGCACCTGACGTACACCGATGGTACGACCGCGCTCGTGGCCACCGACAGCAGCTGGAAGTACGCGCCCGGCCCGATCCGCGTCGACGACCTGCAGATGGGCGAGGAGTACGACGCCCGGGCAGCCGTCGCGGGATGGGACGGCGCCGGCTTCGACGATGGCGCCTGGAGTGCCGTCACGGTGCGCTCGGCTGCGCTCCCGAACCTGGTGTCACAGGTCGACGAGGGCGTCCGGGTGCAGCACGACCGTATCCCCGTCGCCCTCACCCAGCCGAAGCCCGGTGTGTGGATTTTCGACCTCGGGCAGAACGCCACCGGGTGGGACCAGTTGCGGGTGTCCGGGCCGGCGGGCACCGTCGTGACGCTGCGGCACGGCGAGATCCTCAACGCGGACGGCACGCTCTACACCGACAACCTGCGGGTGGCTGGCCTGGGAACCGACCGGTACACCCTTACGGGCA
Organism: Streptomyces sp. NPDC045021; assembly: GCF_056432645.1. Lineage (NCBI taxonomy): Bacteria > Bacillati > Actinomycetota > Actinomycetes > Kitasatosporales > Streptomycetaceae > Streptomyces > Streptomyces sp. NPDC045021. The sequence goes on along the minus strand of NZ_JBWKIQ010000004.1, from coordinate 271,815 downwards.
CCGGAACGGAGACCTACGAGCCGCGGTTCACGCTGCACGGCTACCGATACGTCGAAGTGACCGGCTTCCCCGGCACCCCGACGACGTCCACCATCACCGGTCGTACCGCCTGGACGTCCGCCGCCCAGTTGGGCACCCTGACCACGTCCAGCACGCTGGTCAACCAGGTGCAGCAGGCGATCGTGTGGGGCCAGCGGTCCAACATGCTCGCGGTCCCCACCGACTGCCCGAGCCGCAACGAACGGCTCGGCTGGACCGGGGACATCGCCGCCTTCATCGACACCTCGACGTACAACATCGACATGTCGTCATTCCTCAACAAGTACACCGACGACCTGACGGACGCCCAGCACGCCGACGGATCGTTCACGAACACCGCACCGGACACGCAGGACGGCTCGGGCGTCGCCGGATGGGGGGACGCGGGCGTCATCGTCCCGTACACCCTGTGGCAGCGCACGGGTGATGTGCGCGTCGTCGACGAGCACTTCGCGGCGATGGTCCGGTGGGTGGAGTACCTGCGATCGACGGCCGACGCGAACCTGATCCGTGACCAGGGTGGTTTCGGCGACTGGCTCAACGTCAACGACGACACCGCCCGTAACGTCATCTCCACGGCATTCTTCGCCTGGGCGGCACGGCTCGTGTCGAGGATGGCGCGGGCCACCGGGCGCACCGCGGAGGCCGCCACCTACGGCACCCTTGCCGACCAGGTCGCCGCCGCTTTCACGAACTACTTCGTCGCCGCCAACGGGACGGTGTCCGGCAACACCCAGACCGGGTACGTGCTGGCGCTGGCCTTCGGGCTGGTCCCGGAGAACCGGGTGCAGTCCCTCGTCGACAAGCTGGTGTCGAAGGTCGCCGCTTCCGGCGGACATCTGTCCGTGGGATTCCTCGGCGTGAAGGACCTGCTGCCGGTCCTCACGGACCACGGCCGGGCCGACATCGCCTACCAGATCCTGCTCCAGCCCGGCTATCCCGGCTGGGGATACATGCTCAGCAGGGGCGCGACCACCATCTGGGAGCGCTGGGACGGCATCCGGACCGATGGAAGTCTCCAGGACGCCGGGATGAACTCGTTCAACCACTACGGGCTCGGCTCGGTCGGCGACTTCCTCTACCGCCAGGTCGGCGGCCTCGGCCCGGCGTCCCCCGGCTACCGGACGCTGCTCGTCGCCCCCAGGCCCGGCGGAGGGCTGACCTCGGCACGATCCGCGTACGAGACGCCGTACGGGCAGGCGGTCAGCGACTGGTCCGTCTCCGGCGGGGTGTTCACCCTCAAGGTCACCGTGCCCGCCGGCACGTCGGCGACCGTCCGGGTGCCGGCCGGCTCGGCGGCCTCGGTAACCGCGCCCGCCCAGGCTGTGCCCTTCGGATACACCCAGGGCGGCGCGGCCTACCGGCTTCCCGCCGGAAGCTACACCTTCACCGCCCCGGCCTGAGCCCGGCCCGATGGGCCCCGCGCCATGGGAGCGCGGGGCCCATCGTCGAGGCGCATGGCATGCGGGGTCTGTCGCAGTTGCTGCCGGACCGTGCGGCCGAACGGCCGAACCGGACAGCCCGCGGCCACCGGGCGCCTCATGTCAGGGCTGGGCCGGCTTGCCCTTCGTGCCGATCCATGTGTGGAACAGCCCGTCGAGTTGCTTGCCGGACTGCACCTCCGCGAGACGGATGAACTGAGCGGTGGTTCCGTGACCGTCGCGGTGGTCGGTTGCCCACGCGCGCACGATACGGAAGAACGTCCTGTCGCCGACTGCCTGGCGCAGCTTGTGCAGCGCCATGGCGCCGCGTGAGTACACGGGTGCCTCGAAGATGTGCTCTCCGCTGCCGGGGTCGGCGGGCGGGAACGACCACAGCTCGCTGCTGGCCGGGGTGGCGTACAGGGCGTCGAAGGTCTTCTGTGCGCTGTCACCACCGTGCTGCTCGTCGTACAGCCATTCGGCGTAGGTCGCGAAGCCCTCGTTGAGCCAGATGTCCTTCCACGTGGTGATGGAGACGGAGTCTCCGAACCACTGGTGCGCGCTCTCATGGACCAGGGTGCTCAGGTCCGGTGCCCTGTCGTAAACGGGCCGGGTCTGGGTCTCCAGCGCGTATCCGACCTGCGGCGCGCGGTCCACGATGGCTCCCGCGCTCCGGAAGGGATAGGGGCCGAAGAGCTTGCTCTCCCATTCCAGGACCGACGCCAGCTTCTTGAGCACGGGGGCCGACGCGGCCGCCTCACGAGGGTCGACGGCGTTGTAGACCTTGAGGCCGTCCGTGGTGGTGTACTGCTCGACGTTGAACTTGCCCACGGTCGCGGTGGCGAGGTACGCGGCCATCGGCTCGGACTCGCGCCAGCGGAACGTGGTGCGTCCGCCGGCGGTCGTCTGCCCGAGAAGGACACCGTTGGCCACGGCGGCGCTCCCCTGCGGGACGGTGACGGTGAAGTCGTAGGTCGCCTTGTCCTTCGGGTGGTTGTTGGCGGGGAACCACGTCATGGCACCTTGCGGTTCCCCTGCGACGAAGGCTCCGTCGTCGGTGGGGATCCACCCGTCCAGGGAGCCATCCGGGTCAGTGACGGGCTCGGGTATGCCCGCGTAGCTGATGGTGGTGCGGAACTCCCGGTCCTTCGCGATGGAGCTCTTCGGGGTGACCACGAGTTCCTGTCCGTCGCGGCGGAAGGACGCGGCGGCCTGGTTGACCGTGATGCTCGTGACCTTCAACCCGTTCAGATCGAGGTTGAAGCGGGACAGCTGCTGGGTGGAACGCGCGGTGATGACGGCCCGGCCGTCGAGATGGCGGGACTTCGGGTCATAACCGAGGGTGAGGTCGTAGTGATGGACGTGGTAGCCCCCGTTGCCCGCCAACGGGAAGTACGGGTCGCCCACACCGGGTGAGCCGGCGGTGGCGGCCGCCGCGGGCCCGGCGGCGGTGGCAAGGAGCGCCACGACGGCGATGGGCAGGCCTGCCGCGACAAGGGCGCTTCTCCGGCCGAGGGCCGAGCGGCCGGCGGGCTGCTGCGGGGATGGCGTCACGAGTTCTCCTCTGAACGTGGTGGGTAGGCGTAGATGTTGGGCGGCGCGACGTACCCGGTCTCGCCGCTACCGGGTCAGGTGTTGGCACCTGTAGTGATCAGTGTTGAGGGAAAGGTCGACGGGCACCAGCGAGCAAGCCGAACTGCTGCGGGCCCTACTGGTCCGGACCCGCGCCGAAGTCAACCGCCGATCCGCGGACATTTCCGCAAGGCGCTGCCTGCCTGCGACCGGACCGGGCACCCGGCTCGGGCACGGCCGGACAGCCCAGCGCCACCAGCCGCTTCGGCTTCACCCGAATGCCCTCGCACTCCGCACTCCGCACTCCGCACCGGAGCATGCAGAAGGGCCCGCATCCCAGGGATGCGGGCCCCGCTCCGTGGCGGTCGTCAGAGATACCTCAGACGGCCGAGCCGTTCCTGCTGCGCCGTACGACCAGCATCGCGCCCGCGCCGGCGACGACGGCCGGGCCGCCGACGAGGGCGAGTTGCGGCGCTACGGAGGACGAGCCGCGAGGGTCGGCTTGGCCTTGCTGGGCTCCGCGTCCTCGACATCGCTCCGCAATGGCCTGCCCTCAATCAGCCACCGACCGGCTCGAACCCGGCGAGCATCTGCTCCAACGCCGCCTGATCCGGCCCTATGAAGGGCGCCGAACCGGCTGCGGAGCCCAGCGTGTCGATCATCCGCTCGATGATCCCCGGGGCCGGCGGCAGATGCGTGGACAGGACGAGTTCCGGATCCCAGTCGCGCAGCGGCTGGAATGTCTCGAGGAACCGCCGCTCATCGACGTTCTGCACCCATGGGCTGTCCACGGTTGCCCACAGCAACTGAGCGGCCCGCAGATCCTCGGCGCCGACCATGCCGACATCCGCGGCTTCCGCCAGCTCCACGCTGGGCATCGGGCCGCCGAAACAGTCGGAGCTGAAGCACACTCCGGACAGGTCGTCGAAGAAGCCGACCGTGGCCGGGTTGTCGAACAGCGGTGGCCGGAACCCCGTGAGCTTGCGGTCGCCGACATCCAGCGACTGCCCCGGGTTGAGCAGGTACAGCCGGTCCATCGGCAAGGGCCGCTCACAGGACATGATCCCGACGCCCACGAACGTGGTCACGACACGCGCCTCGGGCGCCGCGGCCAGCAGATCGAAGATCCCGCCGGTGTGATCCCGGTCGGGGTGCGTGAGCCAGATCCACCGCACATCGGCGGGATCCAGCACCGAACCGAGGGTCTCCAGGAAGTTCCGGTCGGGCAGCCCGAGCCCGGTGTCCACGACGACGGGCTCGGCGGCGTGCAGCACGAAGGCGTTGACGGGGATGTGTCCGATCCCGGGAACTTCGAGGCTGTCGCCCAGGACGCTGACGTCGGGTCGGACCTTGTGAACGGGCATGGCGATCTCCCAGCCCCCAGAGCTGGCGATCGCTCGCGGCGTCCCTATCCATCCTCGGCCAGCGCAGGCTCCGCCGCCACCGCCCAGGCCGCACGGCGCCAAGGGCTATCCCCATGCGGCAGGGGGAAGGGAACCGATAATGGGTTCATGAGTGTCCGGCGCTGGTCGGGGAACCGCCTGCTGGAGGAGCCACTGAGCCGCTGGCTGGTGGCGATCCCGCTCGCACTGATCGTCGTGATCACCGTGGTCGACCTTCGCGCCCCGACCGATGTCCATCTGGGCCCGCTGCTGGTGATCGCGCCCGCCCTCACCGCCTCCCTCGCCGGGACACGGCTCACCGCGGTGGCCGGGGCCCTCGCGGTGGCGGCCCAGGTACTCATCGCCGTGTTCCACGGCGGACTGACCACCACCAACCACATCGCGCAGATCATCGCCCTCACCGCGCTCTCCAGCCTGGTGGCCTGCGCTGCATTCGCGAGCGGCGAGAACGCGCGTTGAGCCTGGCACGCTCGGTCGCGGAGACAGCGCAACGGGTTCTCCTGCGGCCTCCGCCACGCCGTATCGGGCCCGAGTGGCCCCGATGCCCTGCTGGACCGCATCCATCGCGACCTGATCGCCCACATCGGGGGGCCACCTCTCGATGACGCCGCCATCCTGGTCATCGAACACACCGCCTCCCACCTCCACATCGCCCTTCGGGACCGCAAGGGCTTCCCCCGGCTCCTTCCCGAGGAACCACACCGGCCCCAGCCCCCAGCGAGCCGGCCAGGACAGAGAGCAGCAGGTCACGGCGTCGACGAGCTCAGATCCGACCAGGCGGAATGAACGGGCTGGGCTCGGATGGCCCCAAGGGCGTTGCACGCGGACAACTTCGCCGACCAGCTCTTCCGATTCGCCGCCGCTGTACTCGTCGGCGGTGTCGATGCGTGGTTTGGTGGCGGGGCTCAGCTCTGGCATCATGTGCAAGCGGAACCTTGCTCCGGTAATGATGCGGAACGTTCCGTTTTGGCAGGCTCGGTAGCGGCGGGAGCGACGCGGTGAACGACAGCGACGAGGGCGCAGGGCAGGGAGCCCGGCCCAAGCGGGCGGACGCCCGCCGCAACAACGAGACCCTGCTCGACGCGGCCGCCGCTGTCTTCGTCACGTCGGGCGTGGAGGCGCCGGTACGCGACATCGCGGCCCAGGCCGGCGTCGGGATGGGCACGATCTACCGCCATTTCCCGACGCGAGCGGATCTGATCATCGCCGTCTACCGGCACCAGGTCGAGGCCTGCGCCGAGGCCGGTCCGGCCCTGCTGGCGACCAGCGCGACTCCGCACGCCGCACTGGGGCAATGGATCAACCTCTTCGTCGACTTCCTGGTCACCAAGCACGGACTCGCCGCCGTGCTGCAGCCCGACAGCGCCGGCTTCGAGACACTGCACGCCTACTTCCTCGACCGCCTCGTGCCCGTGTGCACCCAACTGCTCGACGCCGCAGCCCGTTCCGGTGAGGTTCGATCCGACCTGAAGGCCTACGAGCTCATGCGCGGCGTCGGGAATCTCTGCATCGGTGCGGACAGTGATCCCCGCTACGACGCGCGTCGACTGGTCGAGCTCCTCATCGCAGGACTGCGCCGACCGCACTGACCATCGGCCAGGCGGCCGACGAAGACCGGCCACCACAGACACCGCGGCCGCTCCGGCCGCTCCGGCCGCGATCAGCGCGAAGCACGAACCCAAGTGGTGTGTATCCAGAGCCGGATGGCTCGTAGGACGACTTCGTCACGCCCAGGTGTCACCGCGACGACCGGCGGGGCGAGTGGCGGCCGTGGTACGCGCATGTAGCCACTCCAGATGCCGTGGACGGACACCGAGGCGTGTCCTGAGCACGAACACTTTACCTACGCCCAATGGCATGCTCCGGTCACATCTGCCAAGCTTCCCGGAGTTGTCGCCCTGACCCCAGGGCGACAGCAGAAATCTCACCTCAACGATCGTGCAAGCAACGCGCACAGCCCGCGGCTTCCCTCCGGCGCACCCAAGCCGGCCGGGCGGCCACCGAGCAGGCCGGAATCCCGGCCGCCTCAAAGGAGTTTCGTGTGAGACCCTCCCCCCACAAGGCCCTCGCCGCGACCGTGTTCGCCGTCGCCGCGTTGGCCGCTGCCTCGATCCCCGCCACCCCGGCGGCCGCCGCGCCGGCCACGGCCCCCCTGGCCGCCGCCTGCACCCCGGCCCAGGTGGTCACCAACGGTGGCTTCGAAAGCGGCACTTCACCGTGGACCCAGTCGTCGACCAGCGTGATCACCAACCGCGCCGGTCAGAGCGCCCACGGCGGCACCCACTTCGCCTGGCTGAACGGAGTCGGCAGTACGCACACCGACACGCTCTCCCAGAGCGTCACGATCCCGTCCGGATGCAGCACCGCCACCCTCACCTTCTGGCTGCACATCGACACCGCCGAGACGACCTCGTCCACGAAGTACGACAAGTTGACGGCGAAGATCGGCACCACGACGCTGGCCACGTACTCGAACCTCGACAAGAACACCGGGTACGTGCAGAAGTCGTTCGACGTGTCGGCGTTCGCGGGCCAGAGCGTGAACGTCGCCTTCACCGGCACGGAGGACTCCAGCCTCCAGACGAGCTTCGTCGTCGACGACGTCGCCCTCGACACCTCCGGTGGTACGACCCCGCCCCCGGACTCCACCCGCACCCCGGCCGCGCCCTCGTACACCGTCACCCTGAGCAGCAACACGAGCGGCACCGCCTGGACCGGACACGAGAGTGCGACGTTCACCAACGCCTCGTCCACCGCGCTCAGCGAGGTGTACCTGAGGCTGTGGGACAACTACCACGGCACCTGCTCCGCCATGCCGATCACGGTCAGCAACGTCACCGGTGGCACCGCGGGCGCCCTCTCGGTCGGCTGCACGGCCCTCAAGATCGACCTGCCGGCGCCACTGACCCAGGGTCAGACCGCCACGATCGGCTACGACCTGGGCATTACCGTGCCCAGCGGCGCCGACCGCTTCGGCTACGACGGTGCCTTCAGCATGATCGGCAACGCCCTGCCGGTACTCGCGATCAGGGACGCGGCAGGCTGGCACCTCGACCCGTACACCAACAACGGCGAGTCGTTCTACTCCCTGGCCGCCGACTTCAAGGTGACCCTGGACCACCCGAGCACCCTGCTGGTGCCGGCCACCGGCGGCTCGGTCGACACCCCCGGCTCCAGCGGACGCACGATCACCACGGCAACCGCGTCCAAGGTCCGTGACTTCGCCTGGGCGGCCGGCCCGTTCAGCAAGATCTCCGGCACCTCCACCTCCGGCACCCCGGTCAACATCTACTCCGTCTCGGGCATCAGCTCAACCAACGCCCAGTCGATGCTCACCACCGCGAAGACCGCCGTGGACACCCACGCAGCCAGGTTCGGCGCCTACCCGTACGGCGAACTGGACGCGGTGATCGACAACAACTTCTGGTTCGGCGGCATGGAATACCCCGGGTTCGTCCTCGACCTGGTCAGCACCACGGCGCTCACCCATGAGATCGGGCACCAGTGGTGGTACGGCATCGTCGGCGACGACGAGTACAACAACCCGTGGCTCGATGAGGCGTTCACCGACTACGCCACCGACCTGGCGCAGAACAAGACCGGCACCAACTGCTGGAGCAGCGTCTCGTGGTCCTCGACGGCGGAGAAGATCACCAACTCCATGGCCTACTGGGACGCCCATTCGTCCCGGTACTCCACCGTCGTCTACGGCTATGGCAAGTGCGCCCTGCACGACCTGCGGCGCGTCCTCGGTGACAGCGTCATGGCGAAGCTCCTCAAGGACTACGCCACTTCGCACTGGTACGGCGTCTCGACCACGTCCGAGTTCAAGGCAGCCGCCCAAGCGGCCACGACCACGGACCTGACCTCGTTCTGGACCCAGCACCGCATCGACAGCTGACACAACACCGGTTCGCCGCGGCGAACGCCACCTCCGGACCCGGCGTCCGGGCCCAGCCTCCGGGCGTCGCCTCCAGGCGCCACCCGCGGCGAACCGGTGACCTCCTCCCACCCCGGCATCGGGTGAGGGGGCAGCCTGCGGGTGTCCACTGACAGAAGATGTCAGTGATGATCCCGAAAATGGGGCCATGACGAACACGATGGACGATGCCCGCCACGACTTCGACTTCCTGGTCGGCAGCTGGCGGATCAACAACCGCAAGCTCGCCGACATGGCCGACCCCGAGTGCGACCAATGGGTGGAGTTCGAGGCCGTCGGCTGGATGCGCACGACGCTGGGGGGCCTCGGCAACGTCGACACCTTCTCCGTGCCGCGGATGCCCGACGGCAGCTCCTACGAGGGGATGTCGTTGCGCCTGTTCGACCCCGAGGCAGGTGTGTGGAGGATCTGGTGGGCGTCGGATGCCGCCCCCGGGCACCTGGACCCGCCGGTCTCCGGGCGATTCGAGGACGGGCGCGGGGTATTCCACGGCGAGGATGTCGTCGGAGGGAAGGCGGTCAGGGTCCGGTTCGACTGGACTGTCCTCGACGCGGACACCGCCACCTGGGAGCAGGCCTTCTCGTGGGACGAGGGCGTGACCTGGATCCACAACTGGCGGATGTCGTTCTCACGGGTCGCGGAGTAGTCGAAAGCGTCCGGGCAACGCAACACCGCGGATGACGCGTCAGCCGGCGGTCCAGCCCGGGATCGTCGGCTTCCGGGCTTCGGGGAAGGCGCGGGCGCGCCAAACGGCGTAAACGAACTTGTTCGTAACGAACATGTTCGTTATATTGGTCCAGTGACGCCGCGAACCCCCTCCCCCCGCAGCCGCCGCGAGCGGCCCGCCAAGCCCGCCCTCACCTTCGAAGGCATCGTGGACACCGCGGTCCGCCTCATGGAAACCGAAGGACTGCAGCGCGTCACCATGCGACGCCTCGCCCAGGAGCTCGACACGGGCCCTGCCTCGCTCTACGTGTACGTGGCCAACACGGCCGAACTGCACGCGGCGATCCTGGACGAGCTGCTGGGCTCCATCGACCTTTCGCCCGCCATCGGCGAGGGCGACTGGCGCGACCGGCTGACGCAGGTGCTCACCGCCTACACCCGCATGCTCTTCGAGAATTCGGCACTGGCCCACTCCGCCCTGGTCGCCCGGCCTTCAGGACCCAACTACCTGGCTCTGGTCGAGGCCGTCCTCACCCTGTTGCACGAAGGCCGCGTGCCCGGCCCGCGGGCCGCCTGGGGAGTGGACGTGCTGCTCCAGGTGGCCACCGCGACCGCCGCCGAACACTCCACCCGCTCGCACGCCGTCGACAGTGCGGACGAACACAACGCCCTCGTCACCGCACTGCGGGAGGCCTCCCCCGACACGCATCCGCGCATCGCCGCGCTCGCCCACGACCTCGTCTCCGGAACACCCGAGCAGCGTCTCAACTGGATCTTCCACAGCGTGATCAACGGCACCCTCACCACTGCGCGTACCGCGCCCTGACCCGTCCGCCCATCCGGCGCCGCCCCGCCCCAACGAGAAGCGAGACTCACCATGAGCACCCTTCCCCACCACCCCATCGCCATCATCGGCGCCGGCCTCGGCGGCCTCACCCTCGCCCGCGTCCTGCACGTCCACGGCATCGACACAGCCGTCTTCGACTCCGACGCCTCCTCCCACACCCGCACCCAGGGCGGCATGCTCGACATCCACGAGGAGACCGGGCAGGCCGCACTGCACGCCGCGCACCTGCACGCGGCGTTCCTCGCCAAGGTCCACCGAGGCGGCGAGGCCACCCGCGTCCTCGACAAACACGCCAACCTGGTGCGCGACGAAGCCGACGACGGCACCAACGGCCGGCCCGAGATCGACCGCGGCGACCTGCGCGACCTGCTCCTCGGCTCCCTCCCTGAGGGCACCGTCCGCTGGGACGCCAAGGTCACCTCGACCCGCTCGCTGGGCGACGGACGGCACGAGGTCACCCTCGCCGACGGAACCCAGTTCACCACCGGCCTTCTCATCGGCGCCGACGGCGCGTGGTCCCGCACCCGCCACCTGCTCTCCGACGCGACCCCCGCGTACACCGGGATCGCCTTCGTCGAGGTGGACCTCCTGGACGCCGACGCCCGCCACCCCGACGCAGCGCAGCTGATCGGCGGCGGCATGTTCTTCGCGCTGGGCGACGACAAGGGCTTCCTCGGCCACCGGGAGACCGACGGCAGCCTGCACATCTACACCGCGCGGCGTGCCGCCGAGGACTGGCTGTCCACCATCGACTTCACCGACTCGGCCGCCGCCAAGGCAGCCGTCCTGGAGCACTTCGGCGACTGGGCGCCCGCGCTGCGACAGCTGGTCGCCGACGCGGACGGCCCACTCATCCCCCGGCTGATCCATGCCCTGCCCATCGGCCACTCCTGGAAGCGGGTAGCGGGCGTGACCCTGCTCGGCGACGCGGCCCATCTGATGTCCCCGTTCGCCGGCGAGGGCGCCAACCTCGCCATGATCGACGGCGCGGATCTGGGGCGCTGCCTGGCCACGTATCCGGATGACGTCGAGACAGCGCTCGCCGCCTACGAGGACGTCCTCTTCCCCCGCAGCGAGCAGACGGCTCAGCAGTCCGCGGAAGGCCTTGACGTCATCTTCAACGACCGCGCCCCGCAGCCGCTGGTGGACATGTTCGCCTCCTTCGATGCCCGGACGGCCTGAGCCCGACCGGCTGCGCCGCAGGCCCTAGTCGAGCTGGGAGACCTGGTAGTGGCTGATGTACCAGCTCTCCGCGATGCGCTGCACCAGTACGCCGAGGTTGACGCTGAGGGTGGGTCGGTCGATGAACGAGAAGTCGACGTCCAGGTAACCCAGTACGAGGTCGTCGGCGGGACGCCTGGTTTCGAGAATCCGATAGACGGCCGTCAGCCCGATGGGCTGGGAGTCGTAGTACGCGGCGACGCCCGGCCTTCCCACGCTGTAGGGGTGCAGTCCCTGGAAGATCGCGTCTTCGGTGAACAGGGAAGCGACCTGCTGCGGTTCGTGCTTGTCGACGGCGGCCTTCCACTGGTCGAGGACGCCGCGCAGGATCACTTCACTGTCTGTCGTGCTGGTCATCAGAGGTCTCCTACTCGGTGGAATCAGTGGCCGGCGCTCATGCCGCCGTCGACGTGGAGGATCTCGCCGGTGACGAACGGCGCGTTCTCCAGGTAGATCACGGCCTCGACGATGTCGCTCGGCTCGCCCATCCGGCCGACCGGATGCAGGGCGGCGAGGGCTTCATAGGCCTCCTCGGGGTGCATGGGAGTCTTGATGGTGCCTGGCGAGACGGCGTTGGTACGGATGTTGCGCGTGGCGTACTCGATGGCGAGGGACTTCGTGGCGGATTGCAGGCCGCCCTTGGTCAACGAGGCAAGCACGGAGGGGACGTTGGAGTCGGCGTTGTCGACCAGACTGGTCGTGACGTTGACGATATGGCCGCCGCCCTGGGCGAGCATCTGCTCGATGGCCAGCTGGGTGATGCGGAAGAAGCCGCCGAGATTCACGCCGGTCACGGCGGCGTAGTCGTCCCGGGTGTAGTCGGTGAAGGGCTTGGCCGTGAAGATCCCGGCGTTGTTGACCAGGGTGTCGATGCGGCCGAATCGCTCGACGCCGGCGGCTATGACGCGTTCGGCCGTGGCGGGGTCGGCGATGTCGCCCTGGATGGTCAGGATGCCCGCGTCGTTGGAGGGAGCGATCGTGCGCGAGGTGGCGACGGCGGCGTAGCCGAGCTTGCGGTAGGCGTCGACGAGGCCGGCGCCGATGCCCTGCGAGGCGCCGGTGATGACTGCGACCTTCCGGTCGTGAGTGCTCATGATGACCTTCTCCGATATGAGGTGGGGTCTCTCGGCCGATCCGGACTAGCCGACCGGTCGACTAATCGGAGCCTAGGTGGCTCGCCGAGATGAGGTCAAAGGCCAACAGGGTCCGGGACGGGACCGGTTTCCTCCCTGTTCGTAGGCGCAGCCTTCCAGCCCATGTCAGCGGGACAGGGCTGGAAGGGCGGTGCCGCGGAAGGGCCGGAGCCTGTGGCGAGGCCGTCTGGCGCTGCGGAAACTAGTGCTTGTAGGGGTCGCCGTCGGGCAGCCAGGCGTCCGGGGTGTCGATGCCGAGGTCGCCCACACCGTCGCAGAGGGCGTTGACGAGTGAGAGGACCGCAGGGCGCTCCTCGCTTTCACGCCGGACCAGGGACCAGGTCCAGTAGATCTCCGGTGCGACGACCGGGCGTTGGACCAGGTCGGGCGGGAGCGGGGTGGTCTGGCCCTTGGGGGAGTTGATGAGCGGACGGCTGCTGCGGCGGACATGGTCGAAGAACGCGGGTCCGGTGATGCCGCCGTCGGAGACACGTACCGCCTGGGCCCCGGTGTCCCGGGCCAGTAGCTCGGCGTAGGTGTTCCAGGACGACCAGGAGGTGGTGTCGTTGTCGAGGAGGACAGCGGTGTCCCGAGCGGCCACATTGCTCGTGTCGTCGCCCGTGGCGACGGCGTACAACCGGTCGGTGCCGAGGAGCCGGGCGTGCAGGCCACGTTGTTTCAGGTCCTCGGCCCGCACCCAGCACACCGCGAGGTCCAGGCTGCCGTCCCCGACCCGGGCGGCCTGGGTGTGCGAAGGCGCGATCCACGCGTCGATGTGGAGTTGGGCCACCGCCGCGGCGCGAGCCGTCAGGTCGGGCGGGAGCCAGTTGACGTAACCGAGCCGAACCGGTTCCGACCCGGACAACCGACCGGCGCGCCGCTGGAGGTCATCGGCGCGTTCCAGCAGGGCGCGAGTGGGCGGGAGCAGGGCCGAACCGGCCGGGGTGAGAGACACCGAGCGGCGGTCACGATCGAACAGCCGCACCCCCAGGTCGCGTTCGAGCGCCTTGATCTGCTGCGACAGGGAGGGGCCCGCGATCAGCAGGCGCCCGGCGGCCCGGCCGAAGTTCAGCTCCTCGGCAACGGCCACGAAGTACCGCAGTTGGCGCAGCTCCATGGTCGTCATGCTACGCCGGTGAGAGCCCACGCCTCCCAGCAGAGAGACAGCCGGTCGTGGCGTCTCCCCTGGTGGGGGCGGACCATGTCGGAAGACACACGTCACCATGACCACCTGTGGCGTTCCGGTCCTCGCCGGACGTCCCACCGAGCGGAACAGGGCCATGCGAGAGTTCCTGGTCGAGATCACCACCACCGTCCCCGAGGGCACCAGCCCCCAGGAGGTCGACCGGCGGCGCGCCGCCGAAGCCGTCCGCGCCCGGGAACTGGCCGCCACCGGCAACCTGGCGCGGCTGTGGCGCCCGGTCGGCGAGTTGCGCAGCATCGGCATCTGGCGGGCCGCCGACGAGGACGAGCTCCACGAGAAGGTGCTCGGTACGCTGCCGCTGCGCCCGTGGATGACGCTCACCGTCACCGCGCTCGAGTCGCACCCCAACGACCCGGGCCGGACCGACGCCACGCCGTAACGGCACACCCCGTGCGCGCACACCCCCGCGGCTGCGGCCAGATCCCCGGCCGCACCGGTTGGCGGTAATGCGACATGCCGACCCGGTGCGACGGTCTGCACCGGCGAAACCACCCCGGACCCGGGCAGACTCAGTGCGTGAGGAGCGCAGCAGCGGTCATCCAACCGCTCTCGCCCCTCATGCCGGGCCGGCCCCCCGGCACCGTATCGCCACCGATGCCTCTGATGTGGAGCCCGTCATGACCACCGCGTGGGACCTGTTGATCACCACCATGGACGTCAAGTCCAGCCGTCCCGTCGAGCAGGGCGAACTGTCACTGGCTCTCGCAGGAGCCGAGCTGATCGACCTCACCGGCGCCGAGGCCGCCACCCTGGACGACGACCGCATCCTGCCCAGCCTGCAGAGCGCCATGGATGACCGCCTGTTGGACGAGGCGGCGTCGTCACTCGTCCGCCAGCCGCCGTACGAGTCCGTGGAGGACTGGCTGTGGCGCCGGGGCCGTGGGCTGGCCTCGGCCTATCGCGCTGCCCTGGAGGCGGAAGGACATGCCACTCGGCCGCGCCACCATTGGATTCCCCTCCGAACCGGCGCGACGACGCTGACCGACTCACCGGCCCGTCGCCACGCGACTGAGCGCTGGACGTCGGGCGAGCCCGTCCTCGCCGGCCTCGCGGCCGCCGTGGGCATCCAGGACGAGCCGACTGAAGAGGTCGCGAACCTCGCCGATGACGCGGTCGTGACCGTGCTGGCCGCCGTCCATGACGCGGTGACGGAACTGGAAGCCGTACGGCAACGGCGAAAGATCGAAGACGCGGCCTTCGACAACATCTGGCGGGGCCAGTGACGAGGACGTAGCGCCCGGTACGCGGGACGTGGGCGGACGGGGAGACGTTCTTCCAGATGAGCTTCGCGAAATCGTGCTTGTACTGTTCGAGGCCGGGCGAACCGCGATTCGACCACCTCGAGAGGCGACTCGCGCAGAGCCCCGCCATCTCGACGCCCACCATCACCCTTGACGGCGAGTTGATCCCTTCACGCCCCCGGCGACGGCGTCGGCTATCGCAGCCACTTCACGGGCGCATACGACCACCGGACGCTGAAGGGCATCGGCCACAACGCGCCGCAGGAAGCCCCCGAGTCCTTCGCCGAGGCGGTCGTCGACGTCGACCGTTTCTGACGGTCAGATCCGTCTGATGCGACTGATCCGCCTGATCGGTCCGCCGGGTCCGCTGGGTCTTACGCTCCACGTACCGTCCACCGCGCCACGCGGTGGGCGGGCGTCAGACGCCGGCCACGGCCTCCCGCGGCGCACGAGCACCGAGCAGGGCCAGGCAGTTCGCCCACAGGGGGCCGAGCCGGTGGGTGTTGTTGTAGAGCTTGGCGAACAGCACCTGGCCCTCGAGCTGGGCCACCACGGAACGGGCGGCTTCCCGGGTATCGGCCACGGTGACCTCCTTGCGCTCGAGAGCCTCGGTGACCACGGAGTCGACCATCTCGACCTGAGCGTCGAAGATCTCCTGCAGTCGCGTGCGGATGGCCTCGGTCTGGTTGCTCAACTCCAGGGTGAGGTTCCCGAACAGGCAGCCTGAGACGGTGCCGCAACTCTGCTGTCCGGCGCGCTGGCCGGCCTCCGTGTCCTCGAACAGGCGGCGCAGCCGTTCCAGTGGTTCCGCGTCGCTGTTCAGGATGCGCGTCCAGGTGCCCTTCTGGCCGGTCCAGTGCTCGTCGATCACGGCCAGCGCGAGGGCTTCCTTGGATTCGAAGAAGTAGTAGAAGCTGCCCTTGGGGACACCGGCTGTCTTGCAGATCTCGGCCACACCCAAGGCCGAGTAACCGCGCAGCTCGATGAGCGATTGCGCGGCTCTGAGGATCTTCTCCCTGGCGTCGCTGGTCCGTCCCATGGAGCGAGTGTACGACCGGTCGACCATCCTTTACTAGACCGGTCGGCTACCGTCGGCAACCGTGGTGGTTTCGGCAAATCTCCGTCACCAAGCTGTGAAGTTTCTACGGGAGGCTTGTGCTCAGCCCAGCGGACTTCGCGCTACTCATTCGGGGGGAACACCACATGAGCACCGTTCACAGAGCCGCCGTCGTCCTCGTCGCCGTATCCGCACTGGCCCTGACCGCCTGCGGGCCCGCCGAGGACGACGCGGCCGGCGGGGGCAAGGGACCGACCGCGAGCCCGACGACATCCGCGACGCCGTCGAAGGCCGCAACGCCGTCGAAGCCGGCGAAGCCGGCTGCGAAGCCGGGCAAGGGTTCATCCGGCGGCACCGGCGGCTCGTCGTCCGACCCCGACTACGACGTCTTCCCGTGCAGCACGTACGACCTGAAGTTCACCGCGACCCTGGCGGAGCCCACGACCAGCAGCTACCTGCTGAAGATCACCAACAAGGGCACCAAGGCGTGCAAGGCACTGGACTTTCCGGTGGTGACCTTCGGTGATCTGGACGGAACAGCCACGGAGCGGGGCGCGGCCCCAAGCATCGAGAAGGCACTCAGGCTGAAGCCGGGCGAGTCGGCCTACGCCGGTCTCATGGGCGGCACCAAGGACGGCAAGGGCAAGACCGTCAACTCGATCGCGATGACGATGAACACCGAGTCCGATCTGAAGCAGACGCCGCTCAAGGCTTCGACTCCCGGCCTGTACGTCTCGCCCGACAAGAACTCCGTGACTGCGTGGATGAACAACTCGGAGGATGCCCTCAGCTTGTAGGCGCGCTGCTCCTGGCGTCCAGGATGAAGGTGGTTCCCCACTTCATCCGGAAGGCGAAGGCAGCAGGCCAACGGTGGGTCCCGGCTCTCAGTTTCCAGTCGGCACCCACTGAGCCGCCAGGCAGCCGAATCAGCGGCCCAACCTGCCGAATGAGGGCTCCTCCCACGAACGTAAGCCGCCCTGCTCAACCGGGCCATGACATTCAGCCCTGTCTGAAGGGCCACCCGATTTCCACCGATCCGAACCGCCCCATGTGCCGGCCGCACCAAGCGCCGAAAAGCTCTTGACGCCGGCATGCGTCCGACGATCGGATGGCGCCCCATGAGCACAGGGCAGATGCATCCGGACCTGCACCCCATCGACGACGACCTTGTACGGCGGTTGATCGCCGGGCAGTTCCCGCAGTGGGCGGGGTTGGCAGTGGAGCGGTTTCCGTCCGGCGGCACGGTCAACGCCATGTATCGGTTGGGTGCGGGCATGGTCGTACGGCTGCCGCTGGTGAAGGGCGGTGCGAACGACGTATCGATGGAGCAGGATTGGCTGCCCCGCCTCGCGCCCCGGCTGCCCACTGTTGCCATCCCTGAGGTGCTCGGGGCAGGACAGCCCGCCGAGGGTTATCCGTGGCCGTGGTCGGTGTATCGGTGGCTGGACGGACAGAACCCCGAGGCGGGCGCGCTGAGCGAGCCCGTGCTGTTGGCCAAGGATCTGGCCGAGTTCGTGGCGGCGATGCGGAGCGTCACCCTGCCGGGGGCGCCGGCGGCTCACCGCGGTGGGCCGGTCGGCTCGCTCGACGCGTCGACCCGGGCGGCGATCGAGGAACTGCGCGGAATCCCAGAGGAGGGCGTCGACTGTGATGCCGTGGCTGCCGTGTGGGAGGACGCGCTGCGGGCACCGGCCTGGGACGGGCCGCCGGTGTGGCTGCACGGCGATCTGATGCCGGGCAATCTGCTGGTGGGCGGCGGCAGGCTGACCTCGGTGATCGACTTCGGGTGCATGGGAGTGGGCGATCCGGCCTGCGATCTGTTCCCGGCGTGGAATCTGCTGCCGGCCGACGGCCGGGAGGTCTTCCGCGACGCGCTCGGCGTGGACGACGCGACCTGGAACCGCGGCCGGGGCCGGACGCTCTCGCAGGCGTTGATCGCCCTCCCCTACTACCGCAGAACGAACCCGGCGATGGCGCACAACGCCCGCCACGTGATCCAGGCGGTGCTGAGCGAGATCTGAGCTCTTCCGTGCACTGCAGCCCGCATGGCTAGCGATCACCCTTGCCTCAGAGCCACCACAGTTCCGACCTCGGCGCCGGCCCGCCACCGCCCCGGCGATTTCGGCGGAGCATGACCTCCAGTGCGGTCAACTTCCGCTCGCAGCACGGGCATTCAGGGACGACCATCGGCGACGCCCTCCTTCGCCCGCGCTCCCAGGGACTGACAAGTCCACAGCACCCCACCTCTGAAGGCAAAGTCACCGCCTTGTCGGTCGGCGACGTGCAGAGTTGATCAGTAGGGTGTGACGCCAACCTGCCCGAGTGCGTGATGATCGTGACGGAGATGCCATGCCCCCGCTGATGAAGCTGACGGCGATAACACTCGACTGCTCCGATCCGCAGGCGCTGGCCGCGTTCTATCACCAGGCCACCGGGCTCGCATTCGCCGAGGGATCCGACGGTGACTTCGCCGGACTCAGGCGCCAGGACGGACTCTTCATCGGCTTTCAACGGGTTGACGACTACCGGGCGCCCAGCTGGCCCGAGCAGGCCTCGCCGCAACAGCTCCATCTCGACTTCGCCGTCGATGACCTCGACGAGGCCGAGGCCCTGCTGCTGGAGTTGGGCGCGGTCAAGCCCGAGTACCAACCGGGCGGCGACAGGTGGCGGGTCTTCGCCGACCCGGCCGGGCATCCGTTCTGCCTGACCAGAAGCTGACGTTCGGGCCACCGGCCCGACACGCCGGACAGACCGAACGGCGCCCGGTTCGGATTACCAGGGAAGGGTGCCTTCGGCGTCGAAGTAACCCCCGGTGGGGCCGTCAGGGCCCACCTGCGCCATGCGGACGATGATCTCGGCGCCCTGCTCGACGGTCTGGATGCCGGTGTTCGCGTTCAGGTCGGTCTTGGTGAATCCCGGTTCCACCGCGTTGATCCGCATGTTCGGGAACGCCTTCGCGTACTGCACGGTGATCATGTTGACCGCGGCCTTCGACGCCGGGTAGGCGACGCCCGGGTAGGCATACGTCAGGGGGCCAGGCGTGGTGACCCGGGTCAGCGACGCCAGGCCGCTGCTGACGTTGACCACGACCGGGGCGGCGGAACGCCGCAGCAACGGGAGAAAGGCGTGGGTGACGCGCACCACACCGACGACGTTCGTATCGAACGTCTTCCGCACCGCTTCAGCGGTCAGATCCGCCGCGCCGATCACGACGTTGGTCTCACTCATCTCGTGCTGGATGCCGGCGTTGTTGATCAGTACGTCCAACCCGCCGTCGGCCTCGATGGCCTTCACCGCGGCCTGTACGGAAGAGTCGTCGGTGACGTCGAGTTGGACCACCCGCGCCCCCGACCGCTCGCCGGCCCGGCGCCCGCGTTCGGCGTCGCGGCTTCCGATGTAGACGGTGTGGCCCGCGGCGATGAGCCTGCGGGCCGTCTCGAAACCGAGACCCTTGTTCGCTCCGGTGATCAGAGTTGTTGTCATGCCTCCACGCTGCGGCACGGCCGCACGGACAGCCAGGAGTCCCGTCTTCCTGGGACTGCCAGTACCAGGAAGATCCGCGCGCGGCAGTGCACAGTGGAGTCATGGCGACCACGGAATTCGGGAATACGGTGCGGCGCTGGCGCGACCGGGTCTCTCCTGAGGCGGCCGGGCTACCCGTCGGCGGCCATCGGCGCGCGGCCGGGCTGCGCCGCGAGGAGCTCGCCCTGCTGGCCGGGATCTCGGTCGACTACGTCACCCGCCTCGAGCAGGGTCGGGCGAGCAACCCGTCGGAGCAGGTCGTCGAGGCTCTGGGCCGGGCGCTACGCCTGTCCGCGGCCGAGCGCGACCATCTGTTCCATGTCGCGGGGCTCGTACCGCCGGGGCAGGGCACGGTGCCCGCGTACATCACTCCGAGCGTTCAGCGGATGCTGGACCGGCTGAACGGGACGCCCGTCGCGGTCTCCGACGCGGCGTGGACACTGCTGCTGGCCAACCCGCTGTACGCGGCACTGATGGGTGAGCATCACGGCAGCGAGCGCAACGCGGTGTGGCGCACCTTCCTCGGCTCCGGCAGCCGCGTCCGCCACACACCGCAGTCCCAGCGCGCGCTCGAGGCCTCGCAGGTCGCCGCGCTGCGTGCGGCAGCGAGCCGGTATCCCGCGGACCAGCGACTGCGGCGTCTGATCGCGGAGTTGCGCGCGAAGAGCGACCGGTTCGCCGAGCTGTGGGATTCCGGGGCCGTCGGCCGGCACCAAGCCGCACGCAAGACCATCGATCACCCGCAGGTGGGTGCTCTGACGCTGGATTGCGACGTGCTCAGCGTGGCGGGCAGCGACCTGCGAATCATGATCTACACGGCCGAGCCCGACACTCAGGACGCCGAACGGCTCGCGCTCCTCGCTGTGCTCGGCACCCAGTCGCTCACGGGATAGCGGTCCCGCCAACTGCCCCTCGTCCGGGCCCGAATGATCGGACCCTGCCGGCCTTGGCCGGCCGAGTGGGGTGAATCAGTAGGCGGAGTTCACGTTGTCGATCGAACCGTACCGGTGGGCCGCGTAGTTGGCGGCGGCGGTGATGTTGGCGACCGGGTCGGTGAGGCTCTTGGAAGTGCCCTTGACGTGGTAGGTGTCGAAGGTCGGCTGGATGACCTGGAGGAGACCCTTTGACGGGATGCCGTTGATCGCGTTGATGTCCCAGTCGTTGACGGCGTTCGGGTTGCCGCTCGACTCGCGCATGATGTTGCGGTGCAGGCCCTCGTAGCTACCGGGGATGCCCTTCTTCTTCATGATGTCCAGCGACTCGCGGATCCAGCCGTCCAGGTTGTTCGCGTACTTGGGAGCCGCCACGGCGACGGGCTTGTGGACGATGGCCTTGCGGGGGGTCGAGCGGTTCGCGGCCGGCTTGGCCGCGTGCTGCTTGACGTACGCCGGGAAGGAGCGGTCGGTCGAGCGGTTCGCGGCGGGCTTGGCCGCGTGCTGCTCCTGGTAGACGTGGCCCGCGAGCGGCGGGGTGACGAGCTGCTTGGTGAGGCCGTTGACCTGAGCCCCGGACTGGCTGACGGAGGAGACCTTCGCGACGTCCGTGGAGGGGGCGGCGACGGTGCTCTGAGTGGCGGTACCGGCCAGCGCGAGGGCCGTGGTGCAGCCGGCGGCGGCGAGTGCGACGGCGGAGATCTTGTGGCGCTTGGTGGGGCGGAAGGCGCGCAGGGTGGAGAACTGGGTGGGTGCGGGCATGCGGGATGAACCTCTTCCAGACGGTGTCAGGGGACGGCCGGCCTCGGTGGCGGCGTGAGGACCAGGTGGCGGGCCCGTTCTCGCTGATACGTCGAGTGGGCGCTGCGCTCATCGGTGCGACTCGAACCATGGTTAACGCGGTGCGTCAGCGATGGCAAAGACCCCGCGTACTACTCGTCTTAGTACGGAGGGTCGGAGGGTCCTGTCCGGGGCTGTGCGCAGCCCGACCAAATGGAACAAATCGTCCACTAAGCGGCGTCGGACGTGACGTACGTCCTGTGCCCGGGCTCACGTCATACGGGGTCCCGGGGCCATAAAAACGGCCCGCCCCCACCTCGCCCCGACCCGCGACGACGCAGGCGGCAGGGTTGGGGCGGGGGCGGGCAGGGTGTCAGCGGTCTCTGGCGGGACGGAACCGGTGGGCGCGCCTGTGGGTGGCCGGTGCAGCCGGTGGAAAGGTGCCTGGTCCTCTACGGTCAGCGGCCGTCGTCGGAGGCCGCGCTCTCCTGGCGAAGATAGGAGTCGATCAGGGCGAAAGTGGCTGCCGGCTGTTCTATCTGCGGCAGGTGGCCGGCTTCGGGGATGACCTGGAGTCGGCCGTTGCCGAAGGCGTCGGCGAAAGCCGCACCGTAGGCGGGAGTGACGATGCGGTCGCTTTCTCCCCACAGCAGGAGGGTGGGGACGTCAACGCGCTGCAGGCGGCGGAGAAGCTTGGGGTCGTGCATATAGGGGTCGCCCGCGATGACTCGCATGGTGGCCTGGCCGGCCTCCCGGAGGGCGAGCTGCTCGGCGGGGACATCGGCGGGGTCGACGTAGAAGCGGGCCGAGTCGTGCCAGGCGTACTCGGCGACGCCGCGAGCGTCGAGGGCGAAGAAGTCGGTGATCGGCTCGGCCTCGACGTGGACGCCGGCCGGGTCGATCAGGACAAGCCCGGTGATGAGTCCCGCGGTGTCCCGCACGGCCATTTCGGCGGCAGTCCAGCCACCGAGCGAGGAGCCGATCACCAGCACGTCACTCAGCTCCAGATCGTGGAGGCAGTGCAGGTAGGCGAGCGCGAGATCGTCGATACCGGTCAGCCACGAGGGGCGAGGAGTGCCGTTCCAGCCGGGATGCGTGGGTGTGATGGTGCGCGTGGTCTGCGCCAGGTGACCTGCGAGTCCGGCGACCGTGGCCGGTCCCCCGCCGCCGTGCAGGATCAGGCAGGGCCGGCCGCTTCCGGCCTCGGTCATGGTCAGGGACAGGTCCGGGTACACGGCAACCGTGTGGTCTGTGGTCATGCCCACACCCTAACTAAACATGTTTATATAAACAAGCTTGGTCATGCTCTAGAATGGGTTCATGCCCGATGAACTGCAGGTCCTTGGAAGAGCGGTCAAGCAGGCCCAGTACAAGCAGCACCGGGCGCTCGAAAGCCGGCTCGCCGCCGCCGGTACGACGCTGGCCCAGTGGGACGCGCTGCGCGCGATCAGCCGCACACCCGGAGCGCCGGCCCGCGCACTGGCGGTGGCGACCTTCCAGAGCGAGCAGGCGTTCGGAACGCTCGCCGGCCGGCTGGTGGCTGTCGGCCTCATCGAACGCCTTCCTGGCCAGGGCCGACGCATCGAGCACTACCTCACCCCGGCCGGCGAGGAGGTCCTCAACGCAGGACACCGCATCGCCGACGAAGTCCTCGCCGACTGCTACTCCGCACTCTCCCCCACCGACCGCGCCACCCTGCTCGGCCTCCTCCAACGCATCGACGGCGGCCTGGACGCGTAATGCGGGCGTCGCCGCGCGCCAGCCGGGAGGTCGCCATGGACCGACCGGACGACCGCCATCGGCACCGTTCCGCCCTTCGCCGTCCCCGCCCGACTGCTGGGCATCCTGCTGGTGCTGGTGTACGCCACCGTGGGTGTGCAGACCGCGGACACCAAGCTGATCGGCGAGGTCGGCGGCACGTTCGTCGCCGCTGTACTGCTCGGCCTGGTGGCCCGCGACCGGGCCGACGCGCTCCTGCCTCGCCGGCGCGACGGTTCATCCGCCTCCACGTGATGCCCGAGCCGGGATCAGACGGGGTCCGGTTCGAGGGAGTCGAGCCAGGTCTCCAGGCGCTTGAGCTGGCCGGTCATGATCTCGGGATCGCGGAAGGTGTTGGTGAGCAGCGACATGCCCTGGTAGGCGCCGAAGAGTGTCAGGGCGAGGTCGTGGGAGTCGGCGTGGCCGAGGTCCTGGAGCTGCCGGTCGATCCAGTCGATGAGCAGGTGCATGACGGTGGCGGCCGAGCGGTCGAGGCCGTCGGCACGCTTGTCGAGCTCGGAGGCCAGGGTGCCGAAGGGGCAGCCGTACTGGACCGCGAGGTCGCGCTCGTCGGCCCAGCCACGTAGCAGTGCCTTGAGGCGTTCCTTGGGTTCGGGGATCTGGTCGAGCACGGCGATCAGCTCGTGGAGTCGCTGGGCGTGCGCTTCGATCGCGGCCTCGACCAGCTGGTCCTTGGTCTTGAAGTAGTAGTACACGTTGCCGACGGGCACGTCCGCGACGCCGGCGATGTCGGCGATCGTGGTCTTCTCCACGCCCTGTTCGTGCAGCACCTGGGCGGCGGCGGCCATCAGGCGCTGCCGCTTGCCCGCCCTGGGGCGGTCCGGGCTGCCCACAGCCCGCTCTGAGTTAGTCACCTGACTAATAGTAGACAGCCATCGCCCATCCCGCTACAGTCCCTTTTCAGTTAGCCAACTAACTCACTCCAGTGGAGACGAAAATGATCGTAGTAACGGGTGCGACCGGCAATGTGGGACAGATGCTCGTGCAGCGGCTGGCCGATGCGGGTGAGCAGGTGACCGCGGTCTCGCGCCGGATCACCGACACCGACGTTCCCCACGGAGTCCGGGCCGTTGTGGCGGACCTCGCAGACCCCGACAGCATGCGGCCGGTCCTGGACGGCGCGGACGCGCTGTTCCTGCTGGTGGCCGGCGATGATCCGCACGCCCTCCTGGACGCGGCAAAAGCCGGCGGGGTCCGCCGAGTGATCCTGCTGTCGTCCCAGGGCGCCGGCACCCGCCCGGACGTGTACCGGCACCCGGCCCTCTTCGAGGAGGCCGTGCGCGGCTCGGGACTGGACTGGACGGTGCTGCGGCCCGGCGGTTTCCACACCAACGCCTACGCGTGGGCCGAGCCGATCCGCTCCCGGCGGATCGCTCCCGCACCGTTCGGAGACACCGGGCTGCCGCCCATCGACCCCGCAGACATCGCCGACGTCGCAGCCACCGTGCTCCGCGCCGACGAGCACATCGGCCGCACCTACGAGCTGACCGGCCCGGCACTGATCACCCCCCGCGAGCGGGCTCGGGCGATCGCTCACGCGCTGGGCGAGCCGGTCCAGTTCATCGAACAGACACGGCAGGAGGCCCGCGAGCAGATGCTCCAGGTCATGCCGGAACCAGTGGTGGAAGGCACCCTGGCGATCCTGGGCACGCCACTCCCCGCCGAGCAGCGGCTCAGCCCCGACGTCGAGGCGATTCTCGGCCGCGCGCCGGCCACCTTCGCCGCCTGGGCCGAGCGCCACGCCGCGGCATTCAAGTAACGAGCCGATCCCGCACTCCCGGCGCCGGCATACGGCGTGCCGGGACTGCGGGCCATGGGCGCGGCTTCAGCCAGAACCGGGTTCGCGAGCCGGCGAGTGCCCATCTGCGCGGCACGCAGGAGAGCGGGTAACGTCGCCCCTTGCACAGGACGAGGCGAAGCGGGGGCGCGGGCAGTGGATCTGGCGATCATCGGGCAGGCGGCCGGTCTGTTCGCCGTGACCAACATCGACGACATCGTGATCCTGTCGCTGTTCTTCGCTCAGGGAGCCGGGGACCGGGGTTCGGGCCGGCGCATCGTGCTGGGGCAGTACCTCGGCTTCGCGGGCATCCTGGCCGTTGCCGTCGCGGCGGCGTTCGGTGCGACGTTCCTGCCCGAGTCCGCCATCCCCTATCTCGGTGTGCTGCCGCTGGCCCTGGGCCTCAAGGCCGCCTGGCAGGCGTGGCGCAGGCGCAACAACAGTGCAGAGCAGGAGGAGAGCGACGCCGGGGACGCGGGGCCCGGCCCGTGGGAGGTGGCAGCGGTCACGTTCGCGAACGGTGGCGACAACATCGGCGTGTACGTCCCCGTCTTCGCCACCGCCGGTGTCGCCGGCATGAGCGTGTACGCCGTCGTCTTCCTGATCCTGGTCGGGGTGTGGTGCCTCGGCGGCAGGTTCTTCGCCACCCGGCCGGTCATCGCCAGGGCGCTCGCACGGTGGGGGCACGTTCTGCTGCCCCTGGTGCTGATCGCCATCGGGCTGCTCATCCTCGTCGAAGGCGGCGCCTTCGGCCTCTGACCGGTCGGCGGCGCCCGACGCCGGGTGGACCGCCCCGCGCCAACGGGGCGGTCGGTGGCTGCCGTCCGGGCTCGTGGGTCGGAGACTGCCTGCGGCAGTTGTTCGTACTTTCTGCCTCGGCATCCATTGTGGGAGCGCGCGCGGTTGTTTGCCACGTCGACGGGGCGGGCTGCGCACGGCGCGACTTCCGGCCGGTTGACCTGCGAGGTTCGGCATTGTGCGGTCGTTGTTCTGCCGTTGCACGCGGGGCGTGGTTCTTCCGACCGCGAACGAAACGGTCATCAGGGGCATTCCAACGGGCGGGAACGCCTCCTCCGGAGGCCGGGAATAGGCATCCTTGATACGCCGTCACCTTCTGCTCATTGCAGCGCCAACTGCTGGTCGGTCACGGCACGTTGTCCGGGCTCGTACATCTCGGAGGTCTCTGCCATGAGAACCAACCCGCCACCGCGTACCGGCATCGCCGGAACGCCAGGACGCATCGTCGTCCTGATCGTGATCGTGCTGTTCACCGTTGTGCTGAGCGCCACCGGTCAGGACGCGCAGGCCGCGGCCGGAATCGCCATCGTCGTCGGCGGCGCCGGCGCGGAAATCGCCGGCCGGCTCCTCGGAGCCCCGCAGGCGTTCCGCACAAGGATCCGGTAATGCCCCGCGGGGAAGCCCCGCTTCCCGAGGACGGCGTCCCCGCGCTCGTCGACCTCGCACGGACCCTTCGGTCCGTGCGGGGCTCGGCGGGACTGACGTTGGCCGGTCTCGCCGAGGCGGTGACCTTCTCTCCCACCACACTGTCCACGGCCGCCGCAGGTCGCCGGCTGCCGTCCTGGGAGGTGACATGGGCCTACGCCCGCGCCTGCGACGCCCAGGCCGACGAGCCCGAATGGCGCGAACGCTGGGAGCGCGCGCATCGCGCCGTGAAGAACGCCGGCACGGACAAGGCTGCCGCACCGTCGGGTGGCGCCCCCGGCCCGGCACCGCACGCTCTGGTGGCCGAGTTCGCCCAACTGCTCGGTGACGCAGTCAGGACCAGTGGGATGAGCCAGCGTCAGGTGGCCGGACGGGCCGGATACGCCCCGGGCACCCTGTCGCGGGACACCCGGGGGCGCGCACTGCCGCCCTGGAACCGCGTTCAAGACATCCTGCAGGCGGCCGGTATTCCGCAAAACGAGATCGAGCAGGTGTGGAGCGCACGCTGGAAGCGGGCCGAGGACGCAGCCGAGCGCAGCTCAGCACCGACGGAGACCACGCCGGTCCCCGAGTGGTACGCCGCGGTCCGGGCCGCCGCACGCCGCCGGCTTGTGCCGCAGGATCCGATGGGCGAGGACGGACGCAACGCTCCCTGGATCGACGTCCGCTGGAGCGCCGCCGGCGCCCACCTCCAGGACGACTGGAACGTGATCAGCGGGCATTCCGACGCCTCGGTGCCGTCGCTGGGCGGGCGCGGCGCCGACATCACGGACATCTACCAGACCGTTGCCTCCGGTCGGCTGATCGTGCTCGGGTCTGCCGGGGCGGGCGCGAGCAATCTGGTCCGCAGGCTGGGCCTGGGCCTGGTGGAGCGAGCCGAAAACGCCCTGCGACCCGTTCCGTTGCTGCTGCCCCTGATGACGTGGACCGGTGGGCCGCTCCAGGAATGGATCGACCATCACGCCGCTCGTGCTTTCGGCCCCGAGGCGGTGCAGCACCTCAACGAGCACCATCTGCTGCTCCCGATCCTCGACGGTCTGCACGACCTGAGCTTCGATCGACGCGTGGAAGTGGTGGAGGAGGTCAACGCGTTCGACCCCCGCCGGCCGGTCGTTCTGACCAGCCGGATGAGCGCCTACACGGAGGTGGTCGAACGATCCCGCACCGTGGTCAGCCGCTCCGCCGCGGTGCATGTGCAGCCGCTGGGCGCAACCGAACTCGCCGCGTTCCTGCCTGCGGGGGCAGCCCGCCAGGGCCGCTCCTGGCAGAACGTCATCGACGCGCTGCACGCCGGCGACCCTCGCACGGTGTCCTTGCAGGAGGTCTGCGCGACGCCGTTCCTCGCGGCCACCGCACGCCGCCGCTACCTGCACGCCTACGCCTCCCCCGACACGCTCCTGGACCGCGAACAGTTCCCCGACGCCGCCGCTCTGCGCGCCCACCTGGTGAAGCACCATCTCGCGGTCCGGTACGGGGCACAGGAGGCAACCGGCGGGCCTGCGCCGATCGGTCTGGCGGCCCTGCACGCGGTACTTACACGTGCGGCTCCCCGAGCCAATGATCCGCTGCTCATCGCCCCGACCGCGATCGCTCCGACCTCGCCCCGGCCCGCCGCGATGTTCGCGGTGGTGGCGCTGATGATCGTCGTAGTCGTTGCGGGCTGGGCTGCGGCGTTCCTCCTGGTGGCTCTGCCCCTGTTCGTACGGGCGCTGTTCCGCCGGGGGCGCCCGCGGCCGGCGTACCGGAGGCGTCGCCCGGAGTCGGGAGCACGCCGCCCACCGCCCGCCCCTGGGCAGGCCGTGCGCCCGTCCTCGTCGATGGGCTCGGATCCGCCGAACCTGTTGGCCACTGCGGCGGCGCTGGCAGCCGGCGTCATTCTCAGCAGCCTCGCTGTGTCCCGGATACCACACGATTCCGACTACCTGACCACAGGTACGGGGACCGTCGCCGCTGTCATCGGCGGGTGGTTGTGCGCCGCATACCTGACCGTCTCCCACAAGCTGACGCAGCCGGTCGACGACACCCAATGCGTGACGGCACCCGCCATGTTCGCCGACGACGCACGCTGGTCCTGTCTGCTCACGCTTTCGTTCGGCGCGGCCGCGGCAATCATTCTGGGCGGGATGACACTGTCGCCCTCGGTCGCCGTGACGGTCCTGGTGAGTGTGGCGCTGCTGGGCCTCGGTCCCAGCGTCGGAGTCCGGTACTACCTCGGCCTGTTCCTGCCGACCAAGCCGCTGTGGTGGCTGACGCATCGGGAGCGTCTCGAGCAGGAGATCGCTGCGACCTGGGAACATCTGTCACGAGTGGAACAGACCATCTGTGACCACTTCGGGGACCCTCTCGCAGGTGATCCCCGCATCCTGATCGGCCGGGCGGTGAGCTACTCCGCGGCAGCCGACCTGCAGATCCTCGTCAGTGCGGTCTGTGTGGGCGTACTCGTACCGGTAGGCGGCGCCTTCCGGCTCAGCCATCCTGCCTTCGCGGAAGCACTGCCCATCGGGCCACACACTCGGTACCCCGTCGGCCGACTGGCCGGCCTGCTCGCACGAAGATCCCCCATGCTGCCGGAATCAGCGTCCTGGCCGTCGAGGTGAGAGCCGACGCCACCGACTTCAGGCTCGTGCGCGTCAGGTGCCGTTGGTGCGGGCCTCGTAAGCGGTGATCACGTCCTGCACGGCGGCGGGCCCGGGCGCGATGCCGACCCAGGCGCCGGCGTCGGTCCACATCTGGACCGGGTCGGCGCCGGTACTGTGCGTGGTGCCGTTGACGATGACATACGGGCCGTGGCGCTCGACCGTGTCGGGCTCGATCTCGCGTACCGGGGCCGCGGACAGGACCTCAATGGTTTCCACCTGCAGGCGCAGCACGCCGTCGGAAGTGCCGGAAGGCAGCATCAGCAAGCCTTCCACCCGCAGCAGGTCGCCCTCTTCCAGTTCGTTCAAGGCGGTCCTGGCCAGGGTCCGGTCGGTCACCAGGCAGGGCAGCAGCATCTCGTCCGCGGCGTGGTCCGTGGGGGAATGGATCAGACGGAACGCCGCTGTCGACCCGCTCTCATCACCGCGTACCGGGGTGGGGGCGTCCTCGAGGTAGCCGTCCAACACCAGGGCGACGGGCTCCAGCGCGCCCATCAGGCGACCTCGGCCGGGACAGCGACGGCGGCGGTGACCGGGGCCGTGGTCAGGGTCGTCATGGTGTCTCCGATGGAATCAGCGGCCCGGTTCGGGTCGATGTCAGGCAGCGCGCGATTTCGAGGCCGTCCGCCGCCATTATCTCAGCGCCGCCGGCGCATCTTCGCCCACCCTGTGCCGCGCAGGTGTTGACGGCAAGATCCACGGAGTTTGGCGCTCTGCTCGGCCTGGCAGCAGGGCTGGAGTCTTCCCAGGCGGTAGGGCCTGTCGCCGGCGCGGAGGGGGTAGCGGGGCGGTCCGGAGGCGGTGCCGGGGCGAAATTACTTTGTCCGTGGCGGCAGGTACCGTTCACCACCACAAGTGTCATACAGGTACCAATGGCGGCATTCAGTGAGAAATGGATAGGTCACCCACCGTGCGCGGAACTGGATGTCAGGCGTGTTCGGGCACGATGCGGTGCAGGCCTTTGCGGTCGTAGTAGCCGGTCATGGCGAAGCCGAAGACCAGGGCGGCGACCACTCCGACCGCGATCATGACCCACGCGCGGGTGAGGCCGGCGTCGGCCTGGGCGCCGAAGTACATGATCGACCTGACGCCGTCGGCGAGTTGACGCATGGGTTCGAACTCGGACAGCACGCGGTAGAAGCTTGGCAGCGCCTGCAGCGGAATGGTCGCGCCCGAGGACGGCAGGGCGAGGGCGATGAACACGAACATGCTGATCAGTTGCCCGATCCCGCCGAAGGCGGCCAGCAGGGCCTGGACCCCGAGCCCCACCGCGGCGGTCGCGCAGAACGAGAAGATCCACAACAGCGGCAGATGGGATGCGTCCATGCCCAGGATCGCCACCGTCGCCAGCATGATCAGACTCGACGTCAGCGCGGAGAGCCCCAGCGACATCACGCAGGTGACGATGAAGGTCCGGGTCCGGCTGATCGGCACCGTGGGCCGCTGGGTTCGCACCGGCCCGAGCTCGCTGGCCGCGTAGCCGAGAGCGACGTCGACGCCGTTGCTGATGACGCTCGCCCCGAGGAACCCGGACAGGACCAGGAGCAGGGTGTAGTAGAAGGCGGTCAGGCCCAGACCGCTGTGCGACCCGATGGCATGTCCGACCGCGACCTTGACCGTCACGGGATCCTGCAGGAGAAGCCGTTCGGCGTTGGTCGTGGCGCCGCCCGCGGGACGCACCCGCTCGATGAGTGAGGCGCCGAGCTTCGCCGACGCCGCGTGCGCCGTCTGCTGGGAGATGGAGCTCGCCAACGAGGAGGCCAGGCTGCCCGCACCCGGGTTGGTCAACACGGTCATGATCGGCCGCGCGGGTGGCTGCGGGCTCGACACCCCCAGCGCGCCGACGGCCTTGGTGAAGCCGTCCGGTACCTCAAGGACGCCGTAGAGCTTCCCGGAGGCGAGTCCGTCCCGCGCGGCCGCCGCGTCGAGTCGGCGCCAGGAGGCCTGTTGCTGCGACCTGGCCGCATCGGCGATGCCCTCGGTGATCTGCTCGCCCAGATTCGTCCGCTGCCCCGCCACCACCGCGCCCCGGTCGGCGTTGACCAGGCCGATGGGCATGTGATGCAGATTGCCGTTGGGGTTGAGGATGCCTCCCATGTAGACCAGGGAGAGCAGCAGGGCGACGAGCCCGATGACGATCGCCGGGAAAGCCCAGATCTTGGGATTGCGCAGGACCTGCCACGCGGTCACACCGGTGGTGCGCTGATTCGCCGGCATCGCTCTCCATCGGTAGCAGTCCCTGGTGCCATCCGAGGGGAGAGTATCCGTTTATGGTCTATTTTGTTCTGCTTCGGACCCCGCAGACGGGTTCATCACTCGCTTGGCGCCGACCAGGACTCGATAGCGCTTCCGCGCCGCGAAGTCGGCCGGCCCCCACACGGCCGGGCGCCCGATCTCCGCGCACAGGTGGACGACGGCGTCGTCATCGATCCACACGCCGACATGGGCACCGTAGGGATCATCAGCGGCATTGAAGAGGAGCAGGTCGAGAGGCTCGGGGACCAGGACGCGGACCGTGGATTCCGTGTCGTCCCACAGGTCGCTGGAGCGCAGGGCCGGCGGGGCCAGACCGAAATGCCTGAGCACCTCGTAGGCGAACAGCTGGCAGTTGGCGCCCGCCGCGAGGCCGGGCCGGGCGGCCACGGCCGCCGAGCCCGGGAAGCGGGAACCGGCGTACGGGACGGTCCAGAAATCCGCCGGAAGCCGGTGAAGGAGCGATCCCATGGCGCTCATCGTAGTAGCGGCTCCGGGCTCACGGCTTCCGGCTCACGGCGGCCACCGGCAGCCGCATCCGGTGCACCGGGTTCGTGTCACAGCCTGGTCGTCACCGCCTCGAGCCTGCCTTCCTGGAGCAGTTGCCACATATGGCGGCGGCGCAGCTTGCCGCTGGTGGTGCGCTTGAGGAGGCCACGACGGCCGGCGACGAGGGTGAGAGCGGGCTCGGGGCCGAGCTCGGCACGCAGCATTTCGGTCACCTTCTCCGCCCAGGGGCCGAGGGCGGCCTCCACGAAGACCGCGACACCGGCCCGCCCGCGGTCATTGAGTGCCACCACCGCCGCGCGGTCCCGGTCCAGCCCGGCCACGGCCGCGACCTTCGCGTCGAGATCGTCGACGTAGACGCTGCGCCCGCGGAGTTTCAGGCTGTCGCCCATCCGGCCCAGGACGAAGAGCTGGCCGGCGTGCAGGAAACCGGCGTCCGCGGTGCGAAGCTCGCCGTCGACGAAGCGGGTGGAGTGCGGACCGCCGTTCCGTCCTGCGTGGTAGCCGGGCGCCACCGAGGTGCCGGACACGGCGATCTCCCCGAGGTGGCCGGCCGGGACCGGCCGGCCGTCCTCGTCGAGGATGCGGACGGCGACCCCGTCACTGTCCTGGGGAAAGCCGTGGCCGACGAGCCAGCCGGCCCCCGGCTCGACGCACCGATCACCCAGCCGGGCGGTGTCCTCGACGGTCACCGCCCGGCCCATCCGCAGTGCGGCCCAGTCCGGGCGCGCGATCAGGACCGGCGCCGCGGCGCCGGTCACCGCCAGCGTGTTCTCCGCCAGGCCGTAGGAGGGCACATACGCGTCCGCGGAGAACCCGGCCGGTTCGGCGAACCGGGCGAACGCGGCGAGCGCCGCCGGGTCGACCGCCTCGGCGCCGACGCAGACGCTGCGCCACCCGGACAGATCCAGCTCGTCCAGCCGCCGTGGCCGGACCCGCCGGGCCGCGTAGGCGAACGCGAACGAAGGCGCCGCCGAGTGCGCCGCCCGGCCCGGCCCGAAGCACTCCAGCCATCGGGCCGGGTCCCGGATGAACTGTTCGGGGCGCATCAGCCACAGGTCGCTCTGCGAGGCGACCGGGAAGAGACAGCAGCCGATCAGACCCATGTCGTGGTGGAGCGGCAGCCAGGACGCGAATCCGTCCCCGTCCTTCCATCCGATCAGGCGGCTCTGCAGGGCACGGTTGGCCGTGAGGTTCCGCCAGGAGATCCGGACACCGCGTGGCCGGCCGGTGGAACCCGAGGTGAACTGCAGCAGGGCGATGCCCTCCGCTCCCGGAACCACCGGCAGCGCCAGGGGCGCGCCCTCGGACCCGGCTGCCTCGGATACGACCGCGGCGCCGGTCTCCTGAGGCGTCCACGGACGGCCCGCAATCCCCGCCCCGGTCATCGCGCGGGCCGCCAGCGGGGCGAATTCCCCGGTCGCGACCACCAGGGCGGGTGCGGCCTGTTCCAGTACGGCGGCGATGTGCTCGACGTACGCGTCATCGGTCTGGAACGAGGGCGGCGGCAGGGGGGAGATCGTCGCACCCGCCGCCCAGGCGCCGAACAGTGCGGTCAGGCACGGCAGGCCGGTGGGCATCAGCAGACACACGACGTCGCCGGGGCGGACACCGGCCGACCGCATCTCGGCGGCGACCCGGCGGGCGGCAGCGGCCAGCTCCGGATAGGGGACGTACGTCCAGCCGCCCGAGTCGTCGGCAAAGCGGACGCCCCGTCCGGGGTGCGGGTCCGTCAACCAGGCGGTGAGCGGTGGAAGGACGTTCACGGCCGGCCCCCGACCCGGCTGGTCTCCGCCGGTGCGGTCCTACGGGGACGGGGCAGGAAGCGTCCCGTCCGGGCGAGGTACCTCCGGTACTCCACTCCGAACTCCGAGCCGCTGAGCCGCTGTTCCTCCCGGGCGGCGGTCGCGTTGAGCGCGACGACCCCGTAGCAGAACAGAGCCAGGGTGATCGGGTGCGGGAAGAGCACGGCTCCGCTGAGGAACGCCAGGAGGAACGCCGCGTAGAACGGGTGCCGGATCAGACTGTAGGCGCCGTGGGTGACGATGTGGCGCGGGTCGTCGTTGTCCTGGTGCCACAGCGCGACGGGGATCCGGTGGGTGCCCAGCGTCAGGAAGGTCAGGGCGATGGAGCCGGCGTTCAGTACCACCGCCGCGAGGTTCAGCCCCGTACGCCACGCGTCGGGGGTGATCGGCTCCCAGCCGACAGCGGCGGACCCGGCGACGAACAGCGGGCTGAGGCCGAAGGGCAGCGCCGTGAGCCACCATTTCATGTTGAAGCGGCCGTCGGACCGGAAGAAGACTCTGGGGAGCGCTCCGATGACGACGAAGTTCAACAGAAGAAGAAAGAGGGCGGGTTCGTTCACGGGGTCGATGTCCTTTCAAGGAATGACACAGGGACGTACGGGAGTTGCCCGACAGCGGTGCTGTCCGGGCTCACACACGGCCCGATGGCTCGGAGGGTTCCGAGGCTCTTTCGGACGGGATGGCCGCGGTCCGGCGCCGGCCCGGCAGCCACCAGTTCCAGCTGCCCATCAGCCGCATGGCGGCGGGCACCACGATGAGCCGGATGACGGTGGCGTCCAGGGCGATGGCCAGCGCGAGGCCGAGGCCGAGCTGCTGGATCGGCATGATGCCGGTCAGCGCGAAGGCGCCGAACACCGCGACCATCAGCAGCGCGGCCCCGGATATGAGAGGTGCGGTGCGGGCCATTCCGGTGGCGACGGCGCTCGTGTTGTCCGCGCCGGCGTCGTGCTCCTCACGGATGCGGCGGAGCAGGAACACCTCGTAGTCGGTGCTGAGGCTGAACAGGATCGCCAGCAGCAGGATCGGGACGAAGTTCTGGAGGTGGTCGGACCGGTCGAAGCCGAAGACGGCCGCTCCCAGACCGCGTTGGAAGACCAGGACCAGCACACCGTAGGTCGCGCCGAGCGACAGCAGGTTGATCGCGATGGCCTTGATCGGGAGCAGCAGGGACCGGAAGGTGACCAGCAGCATCAGGTAGAGAACGGCCAGCATCACGGCGACCACTTCGGGCAGGGCGTCGCCGATCGCCGTGTTGGCGTCCGTGCCTTCGGCGGTCTCGCCGCCGACCACGGCGTGCAGGCCGGGGGCGTCCATCGCGTCCGCGGCCGAGCGGATGGACGCCAGCAACGCACGCGACCGGTCGGCGGAGGCGTAGTCGTCCCCGATGACCTCCAGCACGATCGTGCGGCGGTCGGCGGAGACGTAGTGGTCGACGGTGCCGCGGGCGTCCGCGGGCAACCGCGAGAACGTGGCCGCGGCCAGTCCCGCCAGCGGACGTTCGGGGCTGACCGTGCGCAGGACGTCCAGCGGGGAGCGGACCGCGGTGACGTGGGGCAGCCGGACGAGGTCGTCCCGTAGGGCGGCGACCTTTCCGGCGTCGGGCGCCGCGGACAGTGCGGTCCGCGAGGTGATGACGACCTGGTGGGGGGAGGCCGTGCCCGGCCCGAACTGCTCGCGCACGGCTTCGAAGCCCTGGCGCACCGGGGACGAGGAGGGCGCGATGCGCGCGTCGGGGGTGAAGGTGTGCAGGTCGAGAGAGGGCACGGCCAGCGCCAGCAGCGCGGCGCTCGCCAGCGTCAGGAACAGCACGGGACGGCGCATGATCTGGCGCGCCACACTCCCCCAGCGGTGTCCTGGTTCCCCCAGCGTCCGGCGGTGATCCCCTTGCGTCCGGCGCCGCACGGGCAGGCGTCCCCACAGGATGCGGTCGCCGATCAGGTGGAGCACGACGGGCAGGACCACGACGCTCGCCAGGGTGGCGAAGGCGACCACGACGACGATGCCCAACGCGATGGAGCGTATGACGTTGAGGTCCACCAGGAAGAGGCTGGACATGGCGAGGACAACGATCAGCCCGGAGAAGAGGACGGTTCTACCGCTGGTGCGCAGCGCGATCGCCAGTGCCGTGGTGCGGTCGCGTCCGGCGGTCAGCTCGTCGACATAGCGGGAGATGATGAAGAGCGAGTAGTCGACGCTGACACCGAGGCCGATCATGGTCGCCGCGTTCTGGACGAAGATCGACAGCTCGTACTGCCCGGCCAGTACGGACATTACTCCGAAGGTGAGGACGATCGCGGTCACCGAGACCACGAACGAGACCACCGCCGCGACCACCCCGCGATAGAGCAGCAGCAGGATGAGCAGCACCAGCGGGAACGTGATGAGTTCGGCCTTCTGCAGGCCTTCCGCGCTCAGCTTGTTGATCTCGCCCCAGAACGTTCCGGCGCTGACCATCGACACCCGTAGCCCCTGGGGCGCGTAGCGGTGGTCGAGCTCCTTCTGCACGTCGGGCAGGACTCGACGGGCCGTCCCGTCGTCCAGTGCCAGCCCGACCATGGTGATAGCGGTCCGGTGGTCCTTGCCCACGAATGCGTTGCGGGAGTCGCCGGACAGGGTGAGCCAGCCGTAACTTCCCGACGTCTGAAGCCGCTTGTCGGCGGTGACCTCGCGCATGACCCGGCTCATCCGGCGGTCGAACTCCGGGCTCCCGGCGACGTTCCGTTCGTCCGTGACCACCAGCGTGAGGTTGCTGGCGCCGCGGTCGACGAATCCCGACCGCATCGACTGCACCGCCCGCAGCGAGTCGGATCCGGGCACGTACCAGCCGCCGCCGCTCAGCCGGTCGGCCAGCGGCAGAGCCGCGACGGCGGCCGCGACGAGCGCCACCAGCCAGAGGGCCAGTAAGGGTCCGCGGAACCGGTGGAGGGCTTGGCTCAGACGCTGCGACATTGCGCACTCCGGTGGGTCGGGTGGGCCAGGAGGGTTCGGACGGTGGCACGGGCTCGCGGGACGGGGTTCTGCGGGGCCGCCTCCGCGCCGGCCGGGCGGTCGCCCGGGGCGGGAGAAGCGGCTCCGGGTCAGGGCTGCGCGCCCACGAGCCCCGCCAACTGCCCCAGGGTGGTCACCTCCCGCAGATCGGCCTGGGTGAACATCGCGTCGAACTCCTCCTGCAGGTCGACGGCCATCTCGACGAGAAGGAAGCTGTCGGCGGCGAGATCCCGCAGGTTGGTCTCGGGCGTGAGGGTGTCGACGGGAACGGAGAGCGTCGCGCTGATGCGGTGGGCGACGTCGTCGAAGGTGACGGAGGGCACGGTGGCGGTCCTTACGGGGGTGATCGGTGGGCGGTCGAAAGCCGCGGCCACGGAGAGCCGGGCACTGCCGAACAGGCCGGCGGTGTAACCGAAGACGGTGTCGTGCGGCTGCCGGCGCCGGGCACGGCCGGATCCGGCCGCCGGGTCGTCGGTGGTGTAGTCACGCAGGACGGTGTGGCGGTTGTCGGGATCTGCCTTGTACAACGCCTCCTTGACCGTCCACAGCCGTACGTGCTCCGCCGCGCGGGCGCGTTCGGGGACGCTGTCGAGCCAGCGGCGTTCGCGGTCGTCGAGGAAGAAGCGAGCGGTCCCCGCGCGCGCCTCGCGGGCCGTTTCGAGATCGACGCCGAGGCCCGCCACGTCCCCGGCGGGGACGGCCAGGCCCGCGGCCACGGCTGCTCCCCGGATGTGGGAGAGCGACAGCCGGCGGTGCGGGAAGGCGTACGCGGTCGTGTCGGCGGGCAGCCCCAGAATGCCGAGCAGTGTCCGCAGGGCATGCCGGGAGATCAGCCACTGCTGCCGCTGCACCCGGCCGGTGAGCGCGGCGAACCGCGCGCTCTCCCGTCCGGTCAGCGACGTGGGGTGCAGCGGCCGCCGGGTCCATACGGCAAGCACCTTCGTCCTGCCTCCGGCCGGGGGCGCGGCTGGGCCGGTCACGGCGTGTCCTCCTCGAAGGGCAGGTCCTCGAAGGGCAGATCGGGGCCGCCGAGGAACGTGATGCGTTCGCCGTACTCCGCGAGGGTCTTCGCGTAGACCTCTTCATCGGCCGCGGTGAAGCGGGCCAGGGTGGAGTCGATGTACTCCTGGCCGTACCGGGCTGCCATCTCCTCCAGGGCGTCCCTGACGTACTTCACGTGCCAGCGTTCGTCCTCCATGATCGTCTCGATGGTCTGCCTGACCCGCGGATGCGTGTCCCCGGCCCGCAGGTGGCGCCGGTACTGCGTGATCACCCGCTTCTCGAAGACCTGGGTGATCGCCATGACCTCCATGAGATTGGCGGGCAGGCCCACTGCCTCCAGGTACTGGTCCTGGTAGCCGCCGGGCAGCTTCGTCGCCGGGTGACCGAGGTCCTCGATGCAACGGGTCCAGTACTTCGCGTGGTTGGCCTCGTCGGCGAAGTGGTGGGTCACGTTCGCCTGGAGCGGGCCGCCGCGCAGGGTGCGGGCGACCCGGCCGAAGAACAGGGCGCCGTTGATCTCGGAGGACCGGTAGAAGCTGAGCAGCCACAGGTCGTTCTCGGAAAGGGTCACGATGCCTCCTCGGGCAGGCGGCCCCACCGCGAGGCGACCAGCCGGGTGCAGGTGGCCTCGGTCAGCGCGTGAGGGTCGGGGGCCGCGTAGTCGGGCCAGGCCGCGCGCAGCGCTTCGTTGCGGAACGTCTTCGGCAGGTACAGCTGTGCGGCGAAGGGAGAGACCGACGCGAGCGACTGGTGCATCGGCCCGGCACGTAGCCCGGTGGCGGCGTGCAACAGATGCTCGAAGCTCTCCCGGTCGCAGGTGACGGGCCGGAGCAGGCCGCGCCGGCGGAAGCCCGCGTCGCGTTCGAAGACGGTGAAGGCGGTGTCGACCAGCTCGCCGAGGGTCGGCGTCTGCGCCGGATCGGGGCAGACGTGGTACACACCTTCGGCGACCGCGGGATCGAGCAGGCGGGTGACCGCCGCGACGGTGAAGGCCGCGGTCGCGAGAGACAACGGCGTCTTCTCGTCCCCCGGCAGCAGCGAGAGCAGCCCGTAGTGGAAGAGCTTGAGGGTGTTGTGGAAGACGTTGTACTGGGTGACGTGCCCACTGTCGTCGTCGGCGACGATCGTGGGCAGCCGCAGTACGGAGACCGGCATCTCCCCGGACGCTCCCAGGAGTTGCTCCTCGGCCGCCCACTTCGACCACTCGTAGTGGTTGGCGAAGCCGGCTGGTTCGAGCCGCTCCTCCGCGATGTCGCCCTGACGGCTGCCGGCGGCGTACAGCGTGGACAGCAGGGTGAACCGCTGAAGGTGCTCGCACCGGGCGGCGAAGGCCCGCAGCCGAACGGTGCCCGCCACGTTGACGCCGTCGGCGACGTCCCGCTCGACGTTGAAACGGGTGACGGCCGCCGCGTGCACGATGCGCGTGACCACGCCGGGATCGACCTCGGCCAGCAGGCCGTCGTGGCGCACGTCCGCCGCCACGCACCGGGTCCGGCCGTCGGCGCCCGGTCCCAGTTCCCGGGCCAGCCGCTCCCGTTTCCCGCCGAGTTCGGCTTCGGAGGCGGCACGGACGGCCAGGATCAGGTCGTCGTCCCCTGCGTCGAGCAGAGCGGCGGCCAGCCGGCGTCCCAGGTATCCGTCCGCGCCGGTGATGACGGTGGTTCCCCTCACGCCGTGCCTCCCCGCAGCTTCGCCCGGACCGTCGTCGCGGCGTCCTCCAGGACGGGCCAGGAAGCCGGGTCGAGGCCGTGCCGGTCGCTGATCGCGAACAGCCAGCGCTCGATGCCGAAGGCCACGCAGCAGCTATCGGCGGCCCGGCCGTCGCGGGACAGGCCGAAACTCGTCCCGAAGTGGTCGTGGTGACGGTTGACCGAGGCGATGGCCAGGTCACCGCCGTACGTCGCCTCGTGCTTCACCGGCTGGACGCGCTGCAGCAGGTGGCGCGGGTTCTCCTCGGGGCGGAAGAACGGGTCGGTGGCCGCGAGCCACTCCAGGTCCAGGTCGAGCAGCTCGAAGAAGAGATCGAGGGCCGACCGGGCCTCGTCGAGGAAGGCCACGGTCTCGGCGGCGGTGCCGAGGCAGACGATCTCCCGCATCGTGAAGCTGCTCAGCCGCCGCAGGGGTACGTGGTGTGTCTCCTGGCGAAAGCAGGTGTTGCGGGTCGTCAGGTACATCGGCCGGTCGAGATCCTCGTCCTGGTGGCCGCTGTAGAGGTGATAGCAGGCCGCCGGGGTCAGCACCTCGGTGACCGGGGAGAGCCCGGACAGCACGACGCGGCCGTCCTCGTCCGTCACGGGGCCGTCGAGGAACGCGTCGACATTCGGCTCCTCCGGGCTCAGCCGGGCCACAAAGGCCGCCTGGTGCGGGAAGGAGCGGAGGTAGCCGGCCTGCTGCAGCCGTTCGGCGGGCAGCGACGCGGGGTGCCGCTCCTCTTCCGCGTCCCAGAGGGAGGCGAGCCGCAGGAAGGCCCGGTCGCAGTCCTCGGCGAGCCGCAACAGCGGGCCGCGCAGGGCCGCCTGCCCGGACGGCTGCCAGGAAAGGCCGATGCGGTGCAGAGCGGCGAGCCGGTCGGGGCCGGCTCCGCTCGCCTCGGCGGGCGTCACAGCGTCACCCCCGAGCCGCCGAACCGGTCCACCATGGTGTGGATGTCACGGAAGTCCCCGGGCCGCAGGTCCTCCACCTCGATCGGTTCGGCGCGCAACCGTTCCAGGAGCAGGAGGAGTTCGGGCAGGTGCACGGACCGGAGGTGCCGCTCCTCGAACAGGGGCGTCCGGTCGGTGAACGCGTCGGCGGACAGGTCGGGGGCCTTGGTCAGGACCCAGGAACGCAGCAGGTCCCGGATCTCCTGGTCAGAACGCATCGGCCGGCTCCTTGTCGAGAATTCCCGCGGCGGTGAGGAAGGACATGACCTTCGTCGACACCTCGCGGCGGTGGGCGCGCTGGCCCGGAGCGGACCATGCCTCTTCGGCGACCTCCCAGGGATCGTCGAGCCCCGCGTCGGCGTACACGTCGGGGTTGTAGTACTCGCGCCAGCTGACGACGAAGAACTGCTCCAGCTGGCGGCGCAGGTCCGTGACCGTGGCGTCGTCCCAGGACGGAACGCAGGCCTCCCACAGGGCCGTTACCAGCTGGCGGCCGAAGACCAGGTGCCGCGATTCCTCGAAGTGGTGGTTGTCGTTGATGAAACGCACCACGGGGTGCAGCCGGGTGTCCCGGGCCTGCACCCAGTTGTAGCGGTCCACGATCTCCTCGAAGATCATGGTCTTGGTGAAGAAGAGGAAGTCCTCGACGCTCTGCGGACGGGTCTCCTGCACCGGGAGTTGACGGCTCCGGTACACCTTCGCGTACCGGGTGCAGAAGCCGCCGAAGTAGATGCTGTGCTTGTTCTCCTCGTCGAGGAAGTGATGCAGGTACTCCGACACGTCCAGCAGGTCCTTGCGGTACAGCCGCTGCGCCAGGCCCTGCATCAGGCCCTTTTCGCCGTGGATGTTGAGACTGTAGAAGTTGACGGCCTCGTGAAAGGACAGCCGCCGCCTGGCGGGCTCGCCGAGCGTCTCCCACAACGGAGTGCCGTACAGGCTCACGTACTCGGGGGAGGTGAACCACTCCTCCTCGCGGCGGACCTCCGGCGGCCACTGCTCCAGCGTGGTGTAGGGGTTCTGGTAGGAGCGCTTCGAGAGGCGGCTGAGCCTGCTCACTGTGTCGCCGAGCGAGGCGATCGCCTCTGCCAGCTGGGCCTTCGGGGCATTCGGGGTATTCGGGGTCGGGGTGTTCGGGGCCTTCGATGGACTACTCACACACGATCCTCATCTGACGTTTCCTGTCGGTGCATGGGCGTACCGGTGACGGGGTGTCGGGGCGGAATCACCCGCCGCCTCCCGGCCGCTCCGGCCGCGGCGCCCGTCCGGCTCACGCCGTGGAGGACTCGGTGGCCTGCAGAATCACGCACTGCCAGTTCAGCCCGAATCCGGCCATCACGAGCGCGACATACTGACCGGGCCGTACCTGGCCGGAAGCGATCAGTTCCGCGAGGTTGATCACGTTGTCGGCGGAGATGACGTGCCCCACGTCGCGCATGGACGAGAAGAAGACCTTCCCTGCGTCCACGCCCAGCAGCCGAGCCAGGATCTGCCATGCCTTGTCGTTGGTGTTCTGGGTGACGACCCAGTCGAGGTCCGCGGCCGTCATCCCGGCCCGGTCCAGGGTCTCGCGCACCAGACGGTGGGTGTACGCGAAGTACATGCCGACCGTCTCGTCGTCACCTGCCTGTCCGAGGCCGCCGTTGGTGATCTGATGTGCTGTCACCAGGCGGAACGCGGCGGGCGTCCGGCTGACGACACAGGCGGCCGCGCCGTCCGAGATCAGGTTGTAGGCCTGCTCGTACCGCGCACCCTCCGGGAAGCGGTCGGCCGTCACGCACAGCACCCGCTCCCAGTCCTTCTCCGCGTGGAGCATCGCCCCGGCCAGCCGCAGGGAGCCCAGCATCGCTGTGCACGCCTGCTGGTTGAGTCCGATGACGACGGCCTTCGCGAGTCCGAAGTCGGCCTGCAGCCGGCCGGCTGGGAAGTCCATGAGGTGCTTCACATCCCGGCTGCGCTCCCATTCGGCCGTATCCCCGGCGTTGCCGTTGCCGGGCAGGCAGGTCGCGTAGACGATCGCGTCGACGTCGCCCAGCCGGCCGGAGTCGGCGAGTTGCGCCGTGACGTTCTTGGCCAGGTCGTATGCGCCGGTCGTGGGCTCGCAGACGTGGTGCCAGCGGAAGCCGGCCGACTCCAGGTCCTGCGAGGTGGAGATCAGGCGACCGGCGGCGCCTGTCTCGCTGACATGTGCTTTCCGTTCACCCAGTGCATGGACGAACGAGTCGACGAATACATCTGTCACAGCATTTCTCCCAGCACGCAATCGGGGACCATGGGCCGCGCCGCGGTCCTCTCCGACTGCTTCTTTGCAGACGGGACCGTCGGCCCGAGAGGGTCGGCCGCTCATCTGGAAGCCGGGCCATGAACCGGCGGTGAAGCCGGCCACGTGTGCGTGTTCCCCCGCATCCAGGGTCCCCCGCGGCGGCGCCTGAGTCGATGGTCGTCTGCTGCGGATTGCCGCGACCAGGCTGTGCACCGAGCACAACGCACCAGGTCAGCACGGTCAGGGGCAGCGCACCGCCACAAGGGCCATCCGGCAGGCGAGTTGGTGCCGGTCGTCATCGAGCATGCTGCCGGTGAGCGACTCGATGCGGCGCAGGCGGTTGAGCACGGTGTTGCGATGGCAGTGCAGCTCATCCGCTGCCCTGGCGGCCGAGCAGCCACCGCGGAACCAGGCGTCCAGCGTCGCGAGCAGCAGGTCCCGCTCGTCCTGCGGGCAGTCGAGCAGCCGCCCGAAGGTGTGGTGGGCCAGCCGCTGGGCGACGTGCGGGCTGGTCACCACGAGGGCTTCCAGCAGGTGGTCGTCGAAAGCCGCGACTCCCTCCGTGGCCGGGGGCAGCGTCTGCAGGGCGGTCTCGGCGCAGTGGTAGGCGGTGGCGATGTCGGCGAGGCTGTCGACCTCGCAGGAGATTCCCACGCGCCGGCCCACACCGGCCGAAAGTCCCTCGACCAGTCGCCCCAGTGAGGTGCTGCCCAGTTCCAGCACTCCGATGTGCCGGTCGGTCCGCCGGCGCCAGACCGCCATCACCGCGTGGGGAGGCAGGGCATGACGCAGTGCTCGCGGCATCCCGCTCCCGTCCCCGCCGCCGTCATGCTCCGCGCTCGGCCCCGGGGCCCCTTCATCGGCCACGGCGATCACGACGAACCGGCCACGCGCCGGTAGGCCGAGTGTCACCTGCGCCTC
Source organism: Streptomyces sp. NPDC045021 (assembly GCF_056432645.1). NCBI lineage: Bacteria > Bacillati > Actinomycetota > Actinomycetes > Kitasatosporales > Streptomycetaceae > Streptomyces > Streptomyces sp. NPDC045021. The sequence goes on along the minus strand of NZ_JBWKIQ010000004.1, from coordinate 228,824 downwards.
GGCCGCGACCACCGGCTCGACGCCCCGTCCCTCGATCAGCGCGTCGATCAGCGTCTCGCGCCGTTCGGTGCTGCGGCGTTGGGCGTCCGCTTCCGCCACGCGGTGTCCCTCGACGAAGGCCTGCGAGTAGCTGTCGAGCGCCTCCCACACGGGCCCGCTCTCGTCGAGGAGTCGCTGCAGCACCTCCGGGGACAGGGCCCGGGCCTCGTCGAACAGCTTCTCCCACAGCAGTTGGGTGGCCAGCCGGTGGACGCGGAGCAGGGACTCCACCGACACCCCCTCCTGGGCGCGGTAGCGTCCCCACGCCATCGGCACGGCCAACGGGTCACTGTTGGCGGGCGGCTTCCCCGCCAGGATCCGCAGGAACCCGAGAACGTTCTCGTGGAGGGAGCGGCGTATCTCGGCTCCCGGTACGACGTCCAGGTGCCGTACCCCCCGGCCGACCGTCAGATCCATGAGCTCTTCCACGAGGTGTGGGAGCTGTCTCAGCAGCCGTTCGGCGAGTCCGCGCACCACCGGGGTGGGGCCGCCGTGCTCATCGTGCGACCACGGGACCGCCACCATCTCCCCCTGGCGGCCGCTCTCGCCGACGACCTGGGCGGACGCGGGATCCGCGTCGACTGCCGGATGCGCACGGCCCGGTAACTCCTCCACCCGTTCGTCGCGATCCCGGCCCGGCGGCGCTCCTGGCATATGGCGCTCCGGGGAGGCGGCCCTCTCCGGCACGGCCGTGCCCGGCAGCTTGGGATATGGCCTGTGACCCATGTGCTGATTCCCCACGCCCGCGGTACCCCTGGTGGACATCGATGCCCCTTCCGATCGTTCCAGCGGACGGCGACGGCGCTTTCGCGCACGTGCCTCGCGCCCACCACGGCTGGACGGCCATGTCCACCAGTGGCGACCGGGATCACCGGGCCGCTGGCCGCTCCGTACGGACACGCAACAGCAACTCGAGCCTGTGTGGCAGCCAGCCGGGCGGTTCCCACCCCCTGATGCTCGAGCAGTCTCGCAGCATGTTTATCACCCTCTGGTACAACGAAGTTACCGAACGGTATCGAATCAGCCGCGCCGGGCGGGGCGGTGCGCGCGGTCGCGGTTTCGGCGAAGCATAAGGATTCCTAAAGCCAAGCTCATGCTGCTGTGAAGATTCTGGCGCGGGGGTTCGATTTTCAGAGGTCTAGACCTCTAGTGCAATGTCACTGCAATACCCGGGGTGCGGCAAACGGTCCGCGCCCATGACCGGGCGTCAGTTCGGCCCGCCGGTGGCCCATTGGCAGCTTTTGTCCGTCGCACGACAACGAAATCCGTGTCGAGGGACGGGTGTTCGATGTGGCAGTGTCCCGCCGCAACGCAGTCCAGACCCGAGGATGGGATGAACTTGTTGCAGCTCAACGATCGAGGCGCTCACCGGCGCCGCTCGGCGGCCAAGAGACGAACGGTCCTCGCGATCGCGTTGGCGTCCGCCACGCTGGTCGCCGGTGGGGTCACCGCACTCGCCACCACGGGCGGCATCGGCGGCGCCAACACCCAGCAGGTGGACTCCGCATCCCCGCAGGCACTGGAATCCGTTCCGCGGGACGAACCGGGCAAGGGCATGGTCTACAAGGGCCTGGACGCCGCTCCCGAGGACAGCTCATGTGTCGGCGGCTTCGAGGTCGAGGGCGTCAAGCAGTGCACGCACGGCCCCGACTCGCCGCCCAAGGGCGTGGACATCACCAAGGACACGCCTCCTGCCGTCAAGGCGGCCGCGGTGTCCTCCATACCCAAGGCCGGCGGCGGCAAGGCCCCGGGCGGCGCCGAGTTGCTCTCGGACGTGCCGGCGACGCTGGACGCCGCCCACCCCGGCAAGGCCATCGCCTCGGCGCCGCCCGCCTCGACGGGCTCCACCGGCTCCACCGCCCAGAGCACCGCGGCGCAGGACGCGGCGTCTGCCGTGGTCTGCGACGGTGACGGATCGACCGGCAACCGCGTCCAGGTCGTCTACGCGCACGGCCCCGGCGCGAACCGGTTCGCCGAGTACCTGCCCTCGTTCAAGAAGTGGGCGCACGACTCCGACGTCATCTACAACGCGAGCGCGACGGAGACCGGCGGTGTGCGTCACATCCGCTACGTCACCGAATCCGACTGCACCGTCGCGGTACTCAACCTCGAAGTGCCGGCTTCCGCGATGCAGGACTTCAGCGCCACCAACCAGGCGCTGGCGGCCCAGGGTCTGAACCGCCGCGACCGCAAGTACATGATCTTCGCCGACTCCAATGTCTACTGCGGCATCGGCAGCTTCGCGGGCGACGAGCGTCCCGGCCCGGAGAACTCCAGCAACTTCGGCCCCTCTTACGGCCGGACGGACTCCGGCTGCTGGGGAGGCTCGACGCCCGCCCACGAACTGGGCCACAACCTCGGCGCGGTCAACAACAGTGCCCCGCACACCAGCCGTGGCGGCCACTGCGTGGACGAGTGGGACATCATGTGCTACTCGGACACGCCGTACTACCCGCAGATGCAGATCCACTGCCCGAACCGCGCCAGTGACGACCGGCTGGACTGCAATCACGACGACTACTTCAACACCAACCCGCAGCCGGGCAGCTACCTGACGACGCACTGGAACATCGCCAACAACCAGTTCCTGCTCAGCAACGGCGGCACCAACCCCAACCCCAATCCGTCGCCCACCCCCACCCCCTCCCCCACGTCGACGACCGGCCCGACACCGAACCCGACGTCGACGACGCCGAACCCGAACCCGACGACCGGTCCTGATGTCGTCGTGAGCCAGGTGACCCAGAACTCCGCGGTGCTCACCTGGAAGCCGGTCAACGCCGCCACCGGGTACGACCTGCTGCTGGACCAGAAGGCCATCGGCACCGTCAAGGCCACCACCGTGCGCGTCGTCAGCCTGCGGCCCGGCACGCAGTACAAGGTCGCCGTCGCCGTACATGGCGCGAACGGCAAGGTCTCCGCACCCGGTCGTCAGGCGGCGTTCCGCACCCAGCCGGCCAGCGGCACGGCCGGCCCGGTCGAGCCCGGCAAGCGCTACCTGATGCTCAACAGCTTCACCGGACAGGCCGCCGACGTGTACGGCGCCTCCCGAGCCAATGGCGCGGTGCTCATCGGCTACCAGCGGCACGGTTACACCAACCAGCAGTGGCTGTTCGAGAACGTCGGCGGCGGCTACGTCCGGGTCAAGTCCGTGGTGTCCGGCAAGTGCCTGCAGCTCGGCGGGAAGCCGGTCGCGGGCCAGTGGATCGCCCAGCAGCCGTGCAGCGCTGCCACCGCGCAGGCGTGGAAGATCACTGCCAACGCCACCGGCTACACGCTCGGGGCCAAGGGCTCCCAGCTCGTCCTCGGCGTGAGCAACCGCGACTACTACGGCGGGGCGTTGCTGGAACTCCAGCAGCCCGGCAACCAGGGCTGGCAGCGCTGGACGTTCCAGCAGTCCACGTCCTGACCCGGCCGTCCGCCGCTCGGCCCCGGTGACGCTCCGCGCCACCACCCGGGCGTAGGACGTCCAACCCCACATGCGCCGACGGGCCCGCCCCCCACCGGGCCCGTCGGCACTCTCGTGGGCGCCCGTTGCTGCCGACTCCCGCCGCCTGCCCCGAACCTCCCGAAAGCCGGTCCCAGATGCCTCTCCCGTCCCTCCGCCTGCTCCGGCCGCCCGTGGCCGCACTGCTGATCGTCCTCGTCACCCTGCTGTCGCTGCTGTCCGTCCGGCCGGCATCGGCCCACGGGGACACCATCCACCTGGAGATCACCGGCAACGCGGAGGGCCGCCTGACGATCAAGGCCACCTGGGACGAGGACCACGACCCGGTGGACGAGAAGGTTGCCGCCAGCCTGCAGGCGACGGCGGCGGACGGCCGGCAGGTCGGACCCTGGTCCCTCACCCCGGTGGACGTGGCGAAGGGCATCTACACCGTCGCCCTGCCGCTGCCGCCCGGCACCTGGCAGATCGCGGCGGAATCCGCGTTCCCGTCCATCGGCGCAGGCAAGACCACCCTCAAGGTCACGGCCGTTCCGGGCCGTCCCGCGCCCTCTTCCTCCACCGCCACCACGGCCGCTCCCCCGGTCTCCGCTGCCCCGGCCACCAGCCACCCGGCCGCCCGACCGACCGCAGCCGCCGACACCGACGGCTCGTCGTCCACCCTGCTTCTGGCAGCCGCTGCCGCAGTGGTCGTCGTGGCAGCCGCCGCCGTGGTCCTGGTCCTCCGTCGGCGCAGGTCCGGTCTCCAGCGGTAGCACCGGGAACGCGGGCAGCATGCGGGGCAGCACGTCCGTCCGCATCCTGCTCGTCTGCGTGCCTGTTCACGTAGACGACGCAGGCACCCCGCAGCGACCCCTACCGGCCCGCACGGGCCACGGCCCGCGCGGGGCCGGCCCCGGGCTGAGGCGCCGGATCGGACGGGGCCCAACCAAGGCCGCCCGATCCGGCCGGCCTCACGGGGGCCGGGCGGGCGCCGACGGCGCCCGCCCACCCCGGCAACGGCAGAACGCCGGAGGCATGGCCGACTTCCTGCCAGGACCCCACGCCGAGGTCCGGCACACGGGCCACCAGCTCGGACCACTCGCGGTCGGCCTGGCCCGGCAGCATCCGCCCGGCCTGCCGCCACCGCTCGGCCAACGCCGCATAGATCGGCGGTTCATCCGCGAGCAGAACCGATTCGCCCACGCCGTCGCCGGCTGACTTCCGCCGCCGGCCGGTCGGCACGGGCCCCTGCATGAGTGTCACCCCCGGCCAACGACCGCGCAGCCGCCCGGCAACCCTCTTCGGCCGTCCATCACCCCACCGGGCGTCAGGACGGCACCAAGGTGACGCACGCACTACCGATGAGGTCCCACCCGCGGAGAGCGGCCCGAGGACAGATCCTCGCGGAGCCGGCCGCGGGTGAGGTGTTGACGAACCGAGTCGGACCGGCCGATCTGCGATTCAGGTGTCGCGTGGTGCAAGGTCCGAGGCTCGTCCCGGTGACTGCGTTGAAGCGCTTCGACTGATCTCTGGACAGCAGCTTAGGCCACGTCTAGTGTCGATACGCGGCAGCTGTCAACAGACGGCGTCGCGAGTGTTATCGAAGCGCTTCAATCGATAGGTTGTCCCGTGCAACCCTTCCCCCTCGTCGGATGGAGACCCTCTATGGCCACGCTCGCCGAGGTCGCCCGGCACGCCGGCGTTTCCGCCAGCACGGTGTCGTACGTTCTCAGCGGCAAGCGCTCGATCTCGGAGGGGACCCGCGACCGCGTCGAGCGCAGCATCCGGGAGCTCGGCTACCACCCCAACGCGGGGGCCAGGGCACTCGCCAGCAGCCGGTCGCACATCGTGGCACTCATGGTGCCGCTGCGCAGGGACATGTACGTGCCGGTGATGATGGAGATCGCCATCGCCGTGGCCACCACGGCACGGCAGTACGGACACGATGTACTGCTGCTGACGGGCGAGGAGGGGCCGGCCGCCGTGCGGCGGGTGGTGGGCAGCGGGCTGGCGGACGCCATGATCGTGATGGATGTCGAGCTGGAGGACGAACGCGTCCCGCTGCTGCGGGATTCGGTCCATCCTTCCGTCCTGATCGGGCTGCCGGCCGATCCGTCCGGACTGACCTGTGTGGACCTGGACTTCGCGGCCACCGGGGAGCTGTGCGGGGACCATCTCGCCGACCTCGGGCACCGCGACATCGCGGTGATCGGCGAGGCGGCCGCCGTCTACCAGCGGCACACCGGCTTCGCCGAGCGCACCATGGACGGCCTGCGGCGACGCGCCCGCGAGCGGGACCTGCGGCTCATCCACCGTCCCTGCGACGGCAGTTACGAATCCACCGCAGGGGTCCTCTCGCGCATCTTCGAGGAGCGGCCCCGCACCAGCGCCCTCGTGGTGCAGAACGAGTCGTCCGTCGGCCCGCTGCTCAGCCTGCTCCAGCAGCAGGGCCGGGCGGTCCCCGAGGACGTCTCGGTGATCGCGATCTGTCCCGACCAGGTCGCCGAACAGGCCTCGGTACGGCTCACCTCGGTGGCCATCCCCGCCCAGGACATGGGACGCCGGGCCGTCGAGCTGGTGATGGGCAAGCTGGAAGGCCGTGAGCCGCAACCGCTCACGCTGCTCCCGCCGCAGCTCACCGTCCGCGGCAGCACCGGGCCCGCGCCCGCCGTCTGACCATCCACCGCAGCCCCACCGGTCCCCGCAGCACACCGCGCCGGGCCGCGATCCGGCACGCCCTGATATCCCTCGCTCCCCGAAGGAGACAAGCTGTGAGCCAGCCGCCGCCCGCCGTGTCCCTCGCCCAGTCCTCACCCACGGCCGGCACGTTCAGCGAACGTGACGGTGGTCTGGAGTGGACCGGCCGCCAGGAGACGCTGCGCCTCGAAGCCTGGGGCCCGGACGCGATACGGGTCAGGGCCCGGCTCGGCGGTCCGCTCCTCGACGACCTGCCGGGAGCCCTCCTCGACGAGCCGCCACCCGCCCCGTCCGTCGCAGTCAAGATCGAGAACGGCCACGCGCTGCTGGTCAACGGCGCGATCACCGCGACCGTCGACGCCGAGGGCATGGTCAGCTTCCTGCGCACCGACAGCGGCGAGGAGCTCCTCGCCGAGGAGCGGGCGCACTTCTGGTGGCCAGGCCCGCGGCTGCGCACCGCGACCGGCAACGGCTACCACCGCATCGAGCAGCGCTTCCGCGCCTACGACGGCGAGCAGTTGTACGGGCTGGGCCAGCACCAGCACGGCCTGCTCGACCAGAAGGGCGCCGTCATCGATCTGGTGCAGCGCAATGCCGAGGTGACGATTCCCGTCCTCACCTCCAGCCGTGGCTACACCTTCCTGTGGAACAACCCGGCGATCGGCCGCGTCGAACTGGCCGCTACCGGCACCCGCTGGGTCGCCGACAGCGCACGGCAGACCGACTACTGGATCACGGCGGGCGATCCCGCCGCCGCGCAGCGCCGCTACACCGCTGTCACCGGCCGCACCCCGATGCTTCCCGAGTGGGCCGCCGGTTTCTGGCAGTGCAAACTCCGCTACCGCACGCAGGACGAACTGCTCGGTGTCGCCCGCGAGTACAAGCGCCGCGGCCTACCGCTCGCCGTGATCGTCTGCGACTTCTTCCACTGGACGCACCTGGGAGAGTGGAAGTTCGACCCCGCCGAGTGGCCGGACCCCGCCGCGATGACCCGCGAACTGGCCGAGATGGGCGTGCAGCTCGCCGTGTCCGTCTGGCCGTCCGTCTCGCCGCTCAGCGAGACGCACCAGCCGATGGAGCAGGCCGGGCACTTCATCGGTACCGAGTACGGACCGATGGCACACGCCGACTGGCCCGACAAGCAGGTCGCGGAGCCGGTGCAGGTGGCCTTCTACGACGCCACGAATCCGCAGGCCCGCGAGTACGTCTGGCAACGGGTCAAGGACAACTACCTCACCCCCTACGGCATCAAGGCGTTCTGGCTGGACGCCTGCGAGCCCGAGCTCAAGCCCGGATTCGCCGCCAACCTGCGGTACCACGCCGGCCCCGGCCTCGAAGTCGGCAATCTGTATCCGCGCGAGAACTCCCGCACCTTCCACGAGGGCCTGCTCGCGGCCGGGGAGGAGGGAGTGGTGACCCTCAACCGTTCCGCGTGGGCGGGCAGCCAGCGCTACGGCGCGGCGCTGTGGTCGGGCGACATCGGCACGGACTTCCCCACGTTGCGCGACCAGGTGACCGCCGGGCTGCATGTCGCCCTGTCCGGCATCCCCTGGTGGAACACCGACATCGGCGGTTTCCACGGCGGTGACCCGGACGATCCCGCCTACCAGGAGGTGCTGGTCCGCTGGTTCCAGTACGGCGCCTTCAGCCCGCTCTTCCGGCTGCACGGCTACCGCGATCCCGGGATGCCGCTCGGCCCCGAGATGACCGGTGGCCCCAACGAGGTCTGGTCGTACGGCGAGGAGGCCTACGGGATCCTCACCGACTACCTGCAGCTGCGCGAGCGCCTCAAGCCGTACCTGCTGGCACAGATGCGCACCGCGCACGAGGACGGCATCCCGCCGATGCGCCCGCTGTTCCTGGAGTTCCCGCGGGACGAGGCGGCCTGGGGCATCGGTGACGCCTTCCTCTTCGGGCCTGATCTGCTGGTCGCCCCGGTGCTGGAGGCCGGTGCCCGGGAGCGCACCGTGTACCTCCCGCGGGGTGCGCGTTGGACCGATGCGTGGACGGGCGACGAGTACGAGGGCGGGCGATCGGTGACGGTGGCCGCCCCGCTGGAACGGATCCCCCTCTTCCTGCGGGACGGAGCGATGCTGCCGATTCGGGCGTAGTGACCCCATCGACAATGCCCCCGGCTGTGGTCAGGCCGGGGGCACTGTCGTGTTCGCTGGTCTCGGTTCGCTGGCCTCGGTTCGCCGGTTCGCCTCGGGGATCCGGCTCGCGGGATCAGCCGGGGAAGTCCAGGCGGTCCAGGCGCACCGGCCCGTGCAGGGTCAGGTGCAGGTCGTGGACGCCGGCCGGAGCGGTCTCCAGCGGCACGCGAACGTCCGCGTAGGCGTAGCGACTGCCGGTCACCAGCACGTCGGCGGTCGCCAGGACCGTGCCGTCGCCGAGGCGCAGCTCGACCGATGCCCCGCTCCCGTGCTCGCCCAGCTCCTCCCGTGCGACCCGCAGCACCACCGTGTTCCGTCCGTCCATGCCGAAGTCGCAGCCGCGGAAGACCAGCCGTCCCGGTTCGGTACCGCCGGGAGTGACGGCGTCGCCGCGCTCCTTCGTCCGGTCGACCAGCACCACACCGCTCTGCTCGTCGAAGTCCGCCCCCGCAAGGCCCCGCTCGCACACAGCGCGCGGGGCGGGCGGCTCGCCGTCGAGCGTGAGGGTGCGCACCAGGCGGACGTCGGTGCTGGACGCGCCGGCCTGGAGGTCGTACGTGCCCGGGCCGACGGTCCAGCGGCCGTGTGCCACATCCCAGAAGCCGAGCCGTTCGAGCGGCACGGTGAACGAGACGGTCGTGGATTCGCCGGGCAGCAGTGGCAGCCGGCCGTGTGCGACGAGGGTGCGGGCAGGCCGGGTCATCCCCGTGTCGCGCGTTCCGGCGTACAGCTGGACGGTCTCGGTGCCCGCCGTGCGGCCGGTGTTGGCGACCGTGAGCGTGGCCCTTACCGTCTCACCGTCGAGCGCCAGGTCCAGTTCGCGGTAGTCGAAGGAGGTGTACGACAGCCCGTGGCCGAAGGGGTAGAGGGGCGTTCCCCGGAAGTAGAGATAGGTGGCGCCGGCGCTGATGATGTCGTAGTCGAGGAGGCCCGGCAGGTCGTCGTCGGCGGCGTACCAGCTCTGGGGCAGACGGCCGGACGGGCAGACGTCGCCGAACAGCACGCGGGCGAGGGCGGTGCCCGCCGACTGGCCGCCGTGCGCGGTCCACAGCAGCGCGGGGAGCGCCGTGTCCGCCTCGGCGACCGCGTAGGGGTAGCTGGAGGTCAGGGCCAGGACCGTCCGCGGATTGGCGGCGTGGGCGGCGCGCCACAGGGCCTCCTGCCGGCCCGGTAGGGCGAGCGTCCGCCGGTCCTCGGTCTCGCGGCCGTTGATGTGCGGGTCATTGCCCGCCACGACGATCACGGTGTCGGCGGCGGCAGCGGCGCGCGCCACCTCCTCCACGCCGCGCGCGGTGAACTCCACGACGAAAGGAGTGCCCTGCGCGGCAACCTTCAGCCCGCCGGCGGTGACCTGGATGTACCGGCCGGTCCCCGGGTGCACAAGGAGGTGCGCGTCGCCGTGCTGCTCAAGCCTGAACGTCTCCTGGACGATCCAGCCGCCGGGCTGTTCGGCGGCGGCCCGCACAAAGCCGTCCTCGGCGACGGTCAGACAGCGGCCGGAGGGCGCACGCAGCGTCAACAGGCCGTCGCCCCAGTCGGCCAGCGTCAGTTCGGTGGGCCGGTCGCCGATGCGCAGGGGCGGCAGGTCGGTGCGGCCGGTGAGCTGCGCCGGGTTCAGGGAGGCCTCGCCCGCGGGGGCTGCGATGTCGAGGTCGGGTTCGGGCACCTGAACCCAGCCGTCGTCGGTCCGCAGCCGTACCCGGTCGGCGCCCTCGGCGAAGATCACCCGGTCGGCGCCGAGGCGCTCGCGCACCGCGTCCACCAGCGATTCGCGGCGGATCAGGCTGCCGCTGTACCAGTCCGTCTTCACCTCGTCGGCGAGCGGGCCGACGATCGCGACCGTCCGCGTACCGGTCTCGTCCAGCGGCAGCAGCCCGTCGTTCTTGAGCAGCACCACGGCCGCCTCCGCCGCGCGCAGCGCGAGCGCGCGATGGGCGGGGGTGTCGTACGAGCTCAGGTCGGTGGCCGCGTACGGGCCGCGGCCCGGGTCGAATTCGCCGAGCCGGATCCGCATGGCCAGCAGTCTGCGCACCGCGGTGTCGATGTCCTTCTGGTCGATCAGACCGCGCGCCAGTGCGCCGCGCAACCGGCCGACGATCTTCGACGAGTCCTGGTCGTGGTCGGTGAAGCTGTCCACTCCGGCGCGCAGTGCGGCGGCCACGGCCTCCTCGTGCGAGTCGAAGTAGTGCTCGGAATCGACCAGGTTGGAGGGGGCGCCGGCGTCCGAGCAGACCACGAGATCCTGGCCGGTCCACTGGCGCAGGTGCTCCTCCAGGAGCGGGGAGACGTGGTTCGGGCGGCCGTTGACCAGGTTGTACGCGGGCATCACCCCGGCGACGGTGCCCGCCTCGACGGGTCCGCGGAAGGCCCGCAGGTCGTATTCATGCAGGACGCGCGGGCGTACGGAGGAGGAGGTGGTGTCGCGGGCGGTCTCGTTGTTGTGCGCCAGCCAGTGCTTGAGGACGGGTGCGGTGCGCCACTGCTCCGGATGGTCGCCGCGCAGCCCGGAGGTGTAGGCGGTGGCGAGGTCGGAGGTGAGTTGCGGGTCCTCGGAGTACCCCTCCTCGTTGCGCCCCCACCGCGGGTCGCGCAGCAGATTGACGGTCGGCGCCCAGACGTTGAGCCCCACCCGGGGGTTGCGCGAGCGCATGGCCCGCACCTCGGTGCCGACGGCCTCGCCGACGGCGCGTACGAGTGCCGGGTCCCAGCTCGCGCCGAGTCCGACGGCCTGCGGGAACACGGTGGCCGGTCCGCTCCAGGCGACACCGTGAAGCGCTTCCTGTCCGGTGCGGAATGCGTCGAGGCCCAGGCGCGGCACCGCGGGGGCGAACTGGTGCAGCATCGCGATCCGCTCGTCGGGCGCAAGCCGTCCGATCAGGTCCTCCACCCTGGCGGCCAGGGGGAGTTGCGGATCGCGGAACGGCAGGTCGTCGGTGGTCACACAGGCCCCTTCGGGTGGAACAGGCGAGGATCGAGTATCGGTTTCGAAGCGCTTCGATGCTGGTGCGAGGGCTTGGCACTGTCAAGGCATGCGACGGTAACGGCCCAAAGTTCCCGGTCCTTCGGGCATGGAGTCTTCAACTCGGTGCACTGCAGACTCTTGCGCGCCCCGCCACGCCCACTTAACCTCATCGCAACATCGAAGCGCTTCGACCGATGACGCCAGACCCCCATGCCAGACCCCTTACCAAACCCCCATTGAGATGCCGGCCGGCGTGCTCCGCCGCGTGTCCTGGCGCGCCACGAAGGGTTGACGCAATGCCGAACTCCCAGGCCCCGGCTCCGGCCGAACCAGCCGCTCCCAGCCGGAGAACCTTCCTCACCGGCGCGATCTCCGTAGCCGCGATCGCCGCCGGCGGCCCGCTGCTCGCCGCCTGCTCACCGTCGAAGAGCACCGCCAACAAGGGAAGCGTCGCCACCGGCGACGCCCTCAAGAAACTGCTCCCCACCTACGTCCCCTCCACGCTGGTCGCCCCCGACATCCCCGGCGTGAACGGTTCGAGCCCCGGCTTCACCAAGCTCCCCGACCCGCTGGTCGTCTCGGTCAAGGCCACACCCGGCAAGGGCAGCACCTTCAAGGCGATGACCCCGATCTGGGGCACGGTCCCGAAGAAGAACAACGCCTACTACAAGGCGGTCGACGAAGCTCTCGGCGCCACCCTGGAGTTCGACCCGCTGGACGGCACCACCTACCAGGAGAAGATCGGCGCGGTGCTCGCGTCGAGCGGTATCCCCGACCTGGTCACCATCCCCGGCTGGAACATGCAGGGCCAGATCCGCAACGCCATCGAGAACAAGTTCGCCGACCTGGGCCCGTACCTGTCCGGTGACGCCGTCAAGAAGTACCCGAACCTCGCGGCCATCCCCACCGGCGCCTGGCAGATGTCGGTCTTCGGCGGCAAACTGCGCGGCCTGCCCAACTCCGGTGGCGTGCTCGGCAACGCGATCTTCTACCGCAAGGACCTCATCGACGCCGCCGGTGTGGCGCTGCCGAAGACAGCGGACGAGATCGTCTCCTTCGGCAAGTCCGTCACCGACGCGAAGAACAAGCGCTGGGCCTTCGACGACCTGTGGGTGTGTATCCAGAAGCTCTACGGCGTCCTGCCCGACGCGCCGCACTACTGGCAGCTCAAGGACGGCAAGCTCGTCCACAAGATCGAGACCCAGGAGTACCGCGAGGCACTCGCCTTCGCCCGCAAGCTGCACGACCAGAAGCTGGTCCACCCCGACGCGGACGCGGGCAAGGACGGCGACGCGAAGATCCGCTTCACCTCCGGCCAGACCGTCATGTACCAGGACGGCACCGGCGGCTGGTACGGCATGGCATCGGAACAGGCCAAGCAGAACCCGAAGTTCGACATGCAGGCCCTCGACTATTTCGCGGCCGACGGCAGCGCCCCGCTGCTCTGGCAGGACGACCAGGCCGGAATCTTCAGCTTCATCAACAAGAACCTCCCCAAGGAGAAGATCGAGGAACTGCTCGCGATCGCCGACTACGCGGCCGCCCCGTTCGGCTCGAAGGAGTTCCAGCTCGTCAACTACGGCGTCCAGGGCACGCACTACAACCTCCAGAACGGCGCCCCGGTCTTCACCGAGCAGGGCGTCCAGGAGGCCCAGCCCGCCACGCTCTACTTCCTCGCCGCCCCGCCGCCGTCCATCGCCCACCCCGACCAGCCGCAGATGGTCAAGGACTACGCGGGCTGGATGGCCCGCCAGGCCCCCCACCTGAAGAAGCCGATGTTCTACGGCATGCAGATCGTCGAGCCCACCCGGTACGCCTCCCTCTACACCGGCTTCGACGACCTGCAGAAGGACATCCGGCGCGGCCGCAAGCCGGTCAGTGCCATCGAGGACGCCGTCAGCACCTGGAAGAAGAGCGGCGGCGAGCAACTGCGCGCCTTCTACCAGGACATCCTCGACAAGAACGGCAGCGGGGCGTGAGGACCCGGGTCCGTGTCGCCGGTGTGCCCACCCGGCAGCCGGACACCGACGACACGGCCCGGAAGGAGCAGGGGGCGACGACCCCGGCGGCGGCCCCGGCACCCGAGCGGCCGCCCGCCCGCGGCATCACCCGACTGCAGCGCTTCCGGCGCGACCGCACACTCCTGCTGATGACGGTGCCGGCCGTCGTACTGCTGCTGATCTTCAACTACGTGCCGCTGCTCGGCAACGTCGTCGCGTTCCAGGAGTACGACGTCTACGGCGCCGGCATCACCGGCAGCCCCTTCGTCGGCTTCGACAACTTCCAGCGGCTCTTCGAGGACTACCGCTTCTGGGAGGTGATCGGCAACACCCTCAGCATCACCTTCACCCAGCTGATCCTCTTCTTCCCGATCCCCATCGCCCTGGCCCTGCTCCTCAACAGCGTCTTCAGCGACCGCGTCCGCGCCTGGGTGCAGGGGATCGTGTACCTGCCGCACTTCTTCTCCTGGGTACTGGTCATTACCGTCTTCCAGCAGATGTTCGGCGGCGCCGGGCTGATCGCCCAACACCTGCGCCAGCACGGCGTGGACGGCTTCGACCTGATGACCAACCCAGCGCTGTTCAAGTTCCTCGTCACCTGGCAGGCGGTCTGGAAGGACGCGGGCTGGGGCGTCATTGTCTTCCTCGCCGCGCTCAGTGCCGTCAACCAGGATCTGTACGAGGCCGCCGCCGTCGACGGCGCGAACCGCTGGCGCCGCATGTGGCACATCACGCTGCCCGCGCTGCGCCCGGTGATCGCGCTGCTGCTGGTGCTGCGCGTCGGGGACTCGCTCAACGCCGGCTTCGAACAGATCCTCCTCCAGCGCGACGCGGTCGGACCCGGCGCCTCGGAGATCCTCGACACCTACGTCTGGTGGACAGGCATCAAGACCGGCGACTTCGGCTACGCGGCCGCCGCCGGAATCTTCAAGGGCGTGTTCAGCGTGCTTCTCGTGCTGCTCGCCAACCGGGCCGCCCACTTGCTGGGCGAGCAGGGGGTGTACTCCAAAAAGTGACCGCCATACTCACCGACCCAGGATCCCGGGGTGCCACGCCCCTGCAGAAGATCGACCGCACCGGCAACCGCCCGGTGTGGGAGGAGGAACCCAGCGCCATCGGCCAGGGGGTCAAAGGGCTCTCCCTCGTGGTCGTCTGCCTGTCCATCCTCGCGCCGCTGTGGGTGGTGATCATCACCAGCCTGTCGGACAGCCGGACCATCACCGAGGCCGGCGGCCTGGTGATCTGGCCCAAGACGATCACCTTCCGGTCGTACACCGAACTACTGAGCGGCGGCATCGTCACCCGCGCCGCCCTGGTGAGCATCGTGGTCACCCTGGTCGGTACGGCCTTCAGCATGGCGGTCTCCGTCCTGTGCGCCTACGGACTGTCGCGCACCGGCTCCTTCGCCCACCGGCCGATCCTCATGACGCTGATGCTGACGATGTTCTTCGGCGCCGGCCTGATCCCCACCTACCTGCTGGTGACCGGGATCGGGCTGCAGGACAGCTACTGGTCGATGATCCTGCCCAGTGCGATCAGCGTCTTCAACATCCTGGTGCTCCGCTCCTTCTTCATGGGCGTGGCACCGGAGCTGATCGACAGCGCCCGCATCGACGGGGCGGGTGAGTGGCGGATCCTGTTCCGGATCATCATGCCGCTGTCCCGGGCGGTGATCGCCGTCGTCTCGCTGTTCTACGCGGTCGGCTACTGGAGCCAGTGGTTCAACGCGAGCATCTACATCAACGACAGCGAGAAGTACCCGTTGCAGATGATCCTTCGGCAGATCGTGCTCAAGCAGGAAGTCCCGCCCGGCGCCATGGGGCAGGCGGTCAGCAGCGGTGCGATCTCCAGCCTCTCCGTGCAGATGGCGGTGATGGTGTTGGCGCTGGTCCCGGTCGCGGTGCTCTCGCCGTTCGTCCAGAAGCACTTCCACAAGGGCATGCTCATCGGCGCCGTCAAGGGCTGACCCGCGACCGCTCCCCCGGCTCGCACCTCCCCGCTCGAATCCCCCCTCACAGTGAGGTCTTCGTCATGCCCCTGCCCAGCCGACGCGGTGTGCTGCTCGGATCGGCCGCCGGCGCGGCCGCCGCCGCCCTGCCCGCGGTCCCGGCACACGCCGGGCAACCCGACGGACGTCAGGAACGGCCCTACCGCTGGCGCACCGTGGCCATCGGCGGCACCGGTTTCGTCACCGGCGTGCTGTTCCACCCGGCCGTCCGCGGACTCGCCTACGCCCGCACCGACATCGGGGGCGCCTACCGGTGGGAGGACCGCACCGCGCGGTGGACCGCGCTGACCGACTCGCTCGGCTGGGACGACTGGAACCTCCTCGGTGTCGAAGCCATGGCCGTCGACCCGTCCCACCCCGACCGCCTCTACCTGGCTGTCGGCACCTATGCGCAGTCGTGGGCCTCCCCCGGCGCCGTGCTGCGGTCCGACGACCGGGGCGCGACCTGGGCGCGTACCGATCTGAGCGTGCGGCTGGGCGCGAACGAGGACGGGCGGGGAACGGGCGAACGCCTCCTCGTCGACCCGCGCGACAGCGGTGTGCTGTGGCTCGGGACCCGGCACGACGGGCTGTGGAGGTCGGCCGACCGGGGTGCGAGCTGGGCCCGCGCCGAGGCCTTCCCCGGCGTGCCCTCCGGCTCCGGGCAGGGCGTCACCTTCCTCGCCGCTGCCGGGCGCGTCCTCTACGCGGGCTGGGGCGACGGCGGCGCCGCGCTGTACCGGACGACCGACGGCGTGGCCTGGGAGGCCGTACCCGGACAGCCCGTCGGGGCGAGCGCCAGGGTTCCGCAGCACGCCGTCCACTCCTGCGGCACGCTGTACGTCACCTACGCCGACGCTCCCGGTCCCAACGGCATGGCCGACGGCTCGGTGTGGGCGCTCAACACCGCATCGGGTGCCTGGAGCGACATCACTCCCGTGAAGCCCACCGCCGGAGACAGTTTCGGCTATGCGGGCCTGGCCGCGGACGCCCGTCACCCCGGCGCGGTCGTCGTCTCCACCAACAACCGCTGGAGTCTTGTCGACACGCTCTTCCGCACCACCGACGGCGGACTGACCTGGACCTCGCTCAAGGACACCGCCGTGCTCGACGTCACGGAGACGCCCTATCTCAAGTGGGGTGATGCCGCGCCGAAGTTCGGCTGGTGGATCCAGACCGTCGGCATCGACCCGCACGACTCCCGGCATGTCGTCTACGGCACCGGCGCCACCCTGTTCGGCACCCGCGACCTCGTCCACTGGGCGCCGCAGATCCGCGGCCTGGAGGAGACCGCCGTCACCAAACTCATCTCCCCTCCCACCGGAACCGCCCACCTGCTGTCCGCGCTCGGCGACATCGGTGGCTTCTACCACGACACCCTCGATTCCTCCCCCGCCGCGGGCATGTACGCGAGCCCCGTCTTCGGCTCCACCACCGGCCTGGACCAGGCGGCGCTCAAGCCCTCGTACGTGGTGCGCACCGGCTGGTCATCGGCACGGAACGGCGCGTACTCCACGGATGGCGGCCGCAGTTGGACACCCTTCGCCACCCAGCCCGAACAGGCCGCGAACGCGCCCGGCCCCGTTTCCGTCAGCGCCGACGGCGGTGTGCTGCTGTGGTCGCTGATCCACTGGAGCGGCACCACGTATCCGACCCAGCGCTCCACGGACAACGGCGCCAACTGGACGGAGGTGGGCACCTTCCCGCAGGGCGCCACGCCGGTGGCCGATCCTGTCGACCCGGCGCGCTGCTACGCCTACGACACCGCGTCCGGAACGCTGTTCGTCTCCACGGACGCCGGCGCCGCCTTCACCGCAGCCGCCACCGAGCTGCCCTCCGGCGACACCCAGTACCGCATCGGCGCCGCACCCGGACGCCGCGGCGATCTGTGGCTGTCGGCCAAGGACGGCGGCCTGCTGCGGTCCACCGACGGCGGTGCCACCTTCGCGAAGGTCCCCGGTGTGGAGGCCTCCTACGCCCTCGGCTTCGGCAGGGCCCTGGCCCCGGGCGGTTTCCCGGCGCTCTTCCACGTCGCCCGGATCGCCGGGATCACGGGCGTCTTCCGCTCCGACGACGCGGGCGCCACCTGGCTGCGGATCAACGATGACGCACACCAGTGGGGCTGGACCGGCCAGACGATCACCGGCGACCCGCGTATCCACGGCCGTGTCTACCTCGGCACCAACGGCCGCGGCATCCAGTACGCAGACGCGCTCTGACACCCCGACGAAGCGAGTGGCTCCCATGCCCGATCTGAACGACGCCGCGCGCGGCCGGATCCTCTTCGGCGGCGACTACAACCCCGAGCAGTGGCCCGAGGAGGTGTGGCAGGAGGACGTCCGCCTGATGCGCGACGCGGGGGTCAACACCGCGACCGTCGGCGTCTTCTCCTGGGCCCGGCTCGAACCCCGTCCCGGAGCACGCGACTTCGGCTGGCTCGACCGCGTGCTGGATCTGATGGACGCGAACGGCATCGGCGCGGTGCTGGCCACCCCCACCGCCTCGCCGCCGCCCTGGATGGGTGCCCGGCACCCCGAGACGCTGCCCCGCACCGAGGACGGGTCGGTGGTCTGGTACGGCTCGCGCAACCAGTTCTGCGCCAGCTCGCCCGTCTACCGCGAGTACGCCCGTCAGATCACCGAGGACCTCGCCGAGCGCTACCGCGGCCACCCCGCCCTGCGGATGTGGCACATCAACAACGAGTACGGCACCAGCTGCTGGTGCGACGAGACCGCCCGCCACTTCCGCCGCTGGCTGCGCGCGCGTTACGGATCGCTCGACGCCCTCAACGAGGCCTGGGGGACGGCCTTCTGGAGCCAGCACTACGACGCGTGGGAGGAGATCGTCCCACCGCGCAAGGTCCAGTACATCGTCAACCCGACCCAGGGCCTGGACTTCCGCCGCTTCACCTCCGACGCCCTGCTGGAGTGCTTCACCGCCGAACGCGACATCGTCGCCCGGCACTCACCCGCTGTACCGGTCACCACCAACTTCATGCCGATGTGGATCGGCCAGGACGGCTGGACGTGGGCCGACCAGGAGGACGTCGTCTCGGTCGACATCTACCCCGATCCCAAGGACCCGCAGGCCGGAGCGTACGGCGCGATGGTCCAGGACGTGACACGCTCGCAGGCCGACGGCCCGTGGATGCTCATGGAGCAGGCGGCGGGCCCGGTCAACTGGCGGGGGGTGAACCACCCCAAGCCGCCCGGGCTGATGCGTCTGTGGTCGCTGCAGGCCGTCGCGCGCGGCGCCGACGCCGTGTGCTTCTTCCAGTGGCGGCAGTCCCGCCAGGGCAGCGAGAAGTTCCACTCCGGGATGCTCACCCACGCCGGTGAGCACGGCCGCACCTTCCAGCAGGTCAAAGGCCTCGGCACGGACCTGGACCGACTGGCGGCCGCCGTCGGCGGCCGCGTCGAATCCGAGACCGCGATCCTGCACGACTGGAACGCCTGGTGGGCCGGCGAGCAGTCCGGCCGCCCCTCCACCCGTCTCGACTACGGGCAGGTCCTGCGCTCCTGGCACCAGGCCCTGTGGGACAGCGGCATCACCACCGATTTCGCCCATCCCGAAGTGGACCTGAGCCGCTACCGGCTCGTTCTCGTCCCCCACCTGTACCTCCTCACCGACGCCTCGCTGGACAATCTCGCCGCGTACGTCCGCGCGGGCGGCACCCTGGTCTGCGGCTTCTTCACCGGGGTCGCCGACCAGGACGACCGCATCCGCGCCGGCGGAGTGGACGCCCGGCTGCGCGAACTCCTCGGCCTGGCCATGGTCCACGAATGGTGGCCGCTCGACGACGGGGAGACGGTCACCCTCGAAGAGCCCGCCCTCGGCACCTTCGGCGGCACGCTCTGGTCGGAGGACATCGAGCCCTCCACTGCGGAGCCGGTGGCCCTCTACAAGGGCGGTGTCCTGGACGGCCGGCCCGCCGTTACCCGCCACCCGTACGGGGACGGCACCGCCTGGTACCTGTCCGCCCTCCCCGAACCCGCGGCGCTGCGATCGCTTCTCACCCGCGCCGCCGACGAGACCGGTGTACGGCCTCCGCTGCCCGACCTCCCCGCGGCAGTGGAGGCCGTGCACCGCGGCGGCCTGCTCTTCCTCCTCAACCACGGACAGCACCCGGCCACCGTCCCCGTCCCCGGCGCCCACACCGATCTGCTCACCGGCCACGACCTCCAGGACGAGCTCGTCCTCGACCGCTACGGCGTGGCCGTCCTGCGGCAGGCCGGATCGTGACCGCGCCCCGCCTGCGCGGCAACTGGGACAACGTGCCCGCTGCCCGCTGGGAGGACGCCTTCCTGGCGGGCAACGGACACCATGGCGCGATGCTGCACGGCGATCCGACCGACGAACGGGTCGTGGTCAACCATCACCTGCTCGTCCGGCCCAACGGCGCCGAGCACTGCCGGGCGCCGCAGCTGGCCGAGGGGCTGGAGCGGCTGCGCGACGACATCCTGGCCGGGCGCGCCGCCGAAGCCGTCCACCGCACCGTCGCCGACCGGCCCCTGCAGTGGGTCCGGCCCTTCCACCCGGCCTTCGCCGTCCGCGTCCGGCGACCCGCTGCCCCGCACACCGGCTACCGCCGCGCGATCGACTACCGCACCGGCACCGTCCGCACCACCTGGACGGAGGACGGCGGCCGTTGGGCCTCCGAATGCTTCGTCTCCCGCGCCGACGACGTGATCGTCCACCGCCTCACCCCTCCCGCCCACGGCACGATCACCGCTGACATCATCCACGACCTGCGGCTCCCCGGAGCCCCGGACGACCTCCACGTACTGAGCACCGCAGCGGTCGGCGACACCCGGCCGGTCACGTCCGACGCACTGATCTCCACCTCCGTGTGCTACCCGCACAGCGACCTCGGATACTCCGGCTGGACCCGCGTCATGGCCCGGGCGGGCACGCTGCGCACCTCGGGCGGGACGACGTCCGTCGAGGGCTGTACGGAGCTCACCCTCCTCACCCGCGTCGCGCCCTGGAGCGCCCCCCGCGGGCCTGCGGCGCCGGAGTCCTACGAGGCGCTGTTCGCGCGCCATCTACCGCTCCACCGGCAGCCGTACGACCGGGTGGAACTCGACCTCGACGCGCCGCAGGAGCATCGCGCGCTGCCCGCCTCGACGCTGATCGCCGACCCCGCGACGTACCGACTCGCCCTCCTGGAGCGGCTGTTCGACGCGGGCCGCTACCATCTGCTCTCCTCCTCAGGTCTGCTGCCGCCCCGCCTCACGGGAATCTGGACCGGCGACTGGGACACGGCCTGGCAGGGCGCTTTCACCTGCGATGCCAACCTCAACCTGCAGATCTCCTCCGCCGCGGTGGCCGCGCTGCCCGAGGTCTCCCTCGCCCTCGCCGCGCTCGTCCGCTGCCAGCTCGACGACTGGCGCGACAACGCGGCCCGGCTCTTCGGCACGCGCGGAATCGTCGCTCCCGCCCACAGCGACGGCCTGTCCGGCCGCGCGTACCACTTTTCCGACGACTATCCGCTGCATCTGTGGACCGCCGGAGCCGACTGGCTGCTGCACCCGCTCCTCGACCATGCCGCCGTCACCGGTGACCACGTCTTCGCCCGCGAGGTCCTCACCCCGCTGCTGGCCGAGACGGCCGCCTTCTACGAGGACTTCCTGACCCGTAGCGATCCCGACGGGAAGCTCGTCCTCGTCCCCTCCTACTCCCCCGAGAACACCCCGTCCGGCGCCGACAGCCCCGTCACGGCCAACGCCACCATGGACATCGCCGCCGCCCGGCACGCCCTGCGCGCCACCGGCGAGTCCGGGCACGCCGCCCTCGCCGACCGGCTGCCGCCCTACCGGATCAACGGTGACGGCGCACTGGCCGAATGGTCCTGGCCCGGCGACCCGGGGCGCACCCCCGACGCCTATGACCACCGGCACATCAGTCACCTCTATCCCGTCTGGCCGCTCGACGAGATCAACCCGCACGACACCCCCGATCTCGCCCGCGCGGCCCGGCGCGCTCTCGACCTGCGCGGCGCCGAGAACGACTCCGCCCACGGACACCTGCACACGGCACTGGTCGCCGCCCGGCTCGGGGACCCACACCGCGTGGCCGCCGCCCTGCTCGCCGTACTCGACCAGGACTTCTTCCACACCGGCCTGATGAGCTCGCACTACCCGCAGCGCGCCGTGTACAACGCCGACGCGGCACACACCCTGCCCTCCGTGCTCATCGAATCGCTGGTCCACTCGACACCCGATCGCATCGTGCTCCTCCCCGCGCTGCCGACCTTCCTCCCGTCGGGCACGCTGCGCGGCATCCGCACCCGCTGCGGCGTCACCGTCACCGAACTGTCCTGGTCCCTGCCGGCACGGCGGCTGCGGGCCGTACTGCGGGCGGCCACCGACCTCACGGTGACGGTACAGACGGGCACGGACGGCGCTGCCCGCCCCCACAGTCTCCCCGCCGGCCGGGACCTGATCCTGAATCTCCCCGTCGGCGGGGTTCCCCCCACCAACCCCCCACATCCCAAGGGAGTTCCTCCATGCGCAGAGCCGCGCGCCCGTTCCTCAGGACCACACTGCTGACGCCGATCCTGGCGTTCCTCGCGGTCCTCGGCCTTCTCGCCGCCCCCGCCCAGGCCGCCACCTGGTCGTCCTCCGACCAGTGGGGCAGCTGGTCCAACGGCGGCTACACCCTCTACAACGACGTCTGGGGCAGCGGAGCCGGCGCCCAGACCATCTGGGCCAACTCGTACAGCAACTGGGGTGTCTGGGCGAACCATCCCAACACCGGCGGCATCAAGTCCTACCCCAACGTCACCAAGTACGTCGGGAAGCCGCTGTCCTCGCTCTCCAGCGTGAAGAGCAGCTTCAACGTGACCGTCCCGAGCAGTGGCGCGTCCGAGACCGCGTACGACGTCTGGGACTCCGCCAACGCCTACGAGATCATGCTCTGGATGAACAAGACCGGCGCGGTCGGACCCCTCGGGACCTCCCAGGGCAACGTCACTCTCGGCGGCCACACCTGGACCGTCTACAAGGGCAGCAACGGTTCCAACGCGGTCTTCTCCTTCGTCCGCACCGGCAACACCGGCTCCGGCACGGTGGACATCCTCGCCATCCTCAACTGGATCAAGAACACCAAGGGCTGGTTCTCCAACATCACCCTCGGCAACGTCCAGTTCGGCTACGAGATCACCTCGTCCTCCGGCGGCCTGAACTTCAACACCAACAGCTACAGCGTCACCTCGTCCTGAACATCGCCACGCGGCGGAGCCTGCACAGGCTCCGCCGCGTGGCCGGCGGTGCGCAAGCCGCGTCAGACCTCCAGGTCGCTCTCGATCTTCTTGAGTTGATGCCTGGCCATCGCCAGGTTGGCCCGTCCCTTGTCCAGTGCCAGATAGAGGAAGAGGCCGTTCTTGCCCCGGCCCTTGATCAGCCGGATCAGGTGGTACTGGTTGCCGAGGGTGATGAGGATGTCCTCGATGTCGTCCTTGAGGCCGAGCATCTCCATCGTGCGCACCTTGGCGCGCACCACGTCGGTGTTGCCGGCGGCGGCGACCGTCAGATCGAGGTCCTTGCCACCGCCGAGAGTGCCCAGTGCCATGCCGCTGGTGTAGTCGACGAGCGCGGCACCCAGCGTGCCTTCGATCGATGTCGTGGCTTCCTTGAGGGAGGTCTCGATGTTCGCCATGAGCGGGTACTTCCTTCCGGTCTCTTCTGTGCTGTTCGGTGTGTGGTGGGTCGGAACGGTGGTGCGGTCAGGTGTTCTCGGATCGGGTCAGCGTGCCGTCGGTCAGTTCGGCGATGCGCGCGCTGCACCGGCGGGCCTCCAGATGGAGCCGGCCCACGTTGGCGTCCGTCCCCGCCCATGCGGTGAGAACGACGGTGGTGCCCGCCGCATAGCTGGCGACATAGCCGTACTCGCCCCGGACCAGCAGCTCCCGGAAGGTGCCCCGGTCGGTGGCGTCCGCCAGACGGAGCGCGACCGAGAGCACGGCCGCGCTGAGCGCGGCGACGGTCTCGGCCTCCGGGGTGGGAAGGTCCTGGGCCAGTACCAGACCGTCGATACTCGCCGCGAGCGCGCCCGTGAGATGCGGAACACGGGCCCGTAACCTTCGGAGCTCTTCCAGGACATCGGCCTCCGTCGCCATCAACTGTCTCCTTTCGGCGCGCTGTCTCAGTGCGCGTCTCATGACGGCGTTGCCGGTGCCTCATGGGCGGGCCGGAAGATCACAGGGTTGCCTCCAATGCGTCACGCAGTCGGCGCAGCAGGGATATGTCGGGGTCGGCGGACAGGTCCGCGACCCAGGCGGGGATGGGGGACGGCCCGGCCGTCGTCTGCCGACGCGGTGTCCGCAGATGCCCGGCGGCGGCCAGCCGGCGCACGTCGATGAGCGTGTGGAAGGCGGGTCGGCCCAGGAGCCGGGCCATCGCGAAGGGGGTCAGTACGCCGTCCGCCAGATCCAGAACGGCGCGCTGCCGCCGGGTGACCGCGGGGTTGTCGGCCGCCTGGTGGCGCACGACGGGGGCGCTGTCGACCTCGGGGTGCGGCCAGATCCGGTCCAGCAACTCCTGCCGGCGCCGGGTCTCGCGCTCGACGGCTTCGGCGCGCAGCGGGCGTACGGGCCCGAACCAGTGGGTGGCTCCGTAGCGGAAGCGGGTCGGGCCGGTCCTGGGGGCCAGTGTGAAGAAGGCGGCGTCGAAGACCGCGCCCAGGTGGCAGATCTCCAGCTCCCCGCTGGTGAGCAGGTTGCTCTCGACGAGGGTCCGCCCGACCCTGCACCGTGTCCCGGCCCGGTCGATCGTCTCCTGCCAGTCCGCCGCGGAGAGCCGGCGGCGGGCGAGGAGCAGGACGTCCATGCCCGGCGCGGCGGGACTCTCGGCGTGCACGACCTCGCCGTCGAGCAGATAGACCGTGCCGGTCTCCCTCAGCAGGGCGCCGGTGGCCCCGTCCCCGGCCATACGGACCAGCATCGAGGGGTTCAGCGTTCTCATCCGAGCACCAGACGCTCGGCCAGGCCCTGGAGCCGGATCCGCGCCAGGGCGAGATTTCCCTCGTCGCGGTCGAGCCAGAGATGGAAGAAGACGCTGCTGTCGAAGGTGGTGTCGACAAAGCACAGCAGGTGATAACTGGTGGGGGTGGTGACGATGACGTCCTCGACCGGGGATCCCTTGGCGGCCTCCGCTTCGCCGTAGTTCCCGGCCGCGGCGAAGGAGGTGTGTTCGGCCGCCATACGCGCCAGTTCGGCCGTTTCGACCGCGGTGGTCTCGTGGTCGTTCGTGGGGGATGCGCCGAGGGTGCCGAGTGCCAGTCCCGTGGTCCACTCGACGACGGCGGCGCCGCGTGCGCCGGGCAAGCCCATCGCTTCGAGTAAGCACTCATCGATTCCGGGCACGCGGATTCCCTCTCCGTTCGCGGCAGTTGAGGACCTCAGCTGCACTTCGGTGACCGCGAGACTACGCACGGCAGTGCACCGGATGCGGACGTAAGATGATTTTCCGCGAAACCACAGAGCGTTGAGCTATGCTCCGCTCTTGCCAAACGCATAGTCGCCCGCAACGACAGACCGGCACGGCGGGCGCCTTGGCATGCGCTCTGCCCGGAGGGCGGAAACGCGCGGACGCCGTGCCGTGCCGATCGAGCCGCGAGGTCAGCGGTGCGAGAACCAGCTCATCGCGGGGAGCGCCCTGTCGCCGTAGTCGAACAGGGCCTGGTTCTCCCAGCCGTTGCCCGATGCGGAGTCGGCCGGATCCCAGCCGTTTCCGCTGACGGCCGTCCAGGTCGGCTCCCAGTAGAAGACGCCCAGGCCGCGTCCGTTGGGCACCGCCTCCACGATGTTCATGACATCGCGCAGCCAGCCGGCCTGGCCGGCGGCGGTCGCCGGGTAGCCGGAGACGAGTTCACCGGTGGTGTCGATGATGTTCGTCAGGGAGTCCTCGCTGTCCAGGCGAAAGGCGTACGCCGTCTCGGCGACGAAGACCGGCTTGCCGTAGCGGGAGGCGGCGGCGTCCAGGTTGCTCTGGAGGTCGGACAGCGGGCCGTGCCAGTAGCCGTAGTAGGACAGCGCGATGACGTCGAAGGGGACGCCGTGGGAGACGGCCTTGTCGAACCACCCGCGGGTGCCGGCGTTGTCGCCACCCTTGGCCAGGTGGAGGGCGACCTGGGTGGAGGAGGAGACGGCCTTGGCGGCGTTGGCGCCGGAGGTCAGCAGGCCCGCCAGCTGGTCCCAGTTGTCGGTGGAGCCTTCGGGCCAGAGCACGCCGGCGTTGATCTCGTTGCCGATCTGGACCATGTCGGCCGTCGTGCCCTGCGCCTTGAGCGCGTTCAGTACGTCGTAGGTGTGGTTGTAGACGTCGGTCCTGAGTTGGCTGTAGCTGTGCGAGGCCCAGGCGGCGGGCTTGGCCTGGGCGCCGGGGTCGGCCCAGATGTCGGAGTAGTGGAAGTCGACGAGCAGCTTCATGCCCTGCGCCTTGATGCGCTTGGCCATGGTCAGCACGCGGGCCTTGTTGTTGTAGCCGTCGGCCGGGTCGACCCACACCTTGAGGCGGCCGTAGTTCATGCCTGCCGACTTCAGGACCGTCAGCGCGTCGGCAGCGGTGCCGTTGCTGTAGCGGTAGACGCCTCCCTTGTCCTCGCTCTTCTTCAAGGAGGACACGTCACCGCCCTTGATGGCCAGGCCGGTGGCGCCGGAGGTGAAGGACAGGTCGTCGACGTTGAGCCAGTTGCCCGCGTTGGCGTCGGAGTTGATGCTGACGGTGCAGGCGTTGTTGGTCACGTTGACGGAGGTGACGAGCCGGAGCCAGACGCCGTTGGGGGTGGGCGGCAGATCGGTGCGCTGTTCGCCGCTGCCACAGCCCTTCAGGGCGAGGTAGGCGGAGTTCTGGCCGCCGCTGGAGCGGATCCAGGCGGTCAGGGTGTGCTGTCCGTTCGTCAGCCCGGACAGGTACTGGTAGGTCTCGACCTTGTAGGCGGCCGCCGACCAGTGGGTGAGCCGGTAGGAGCCCGTACGGCCGCCCGACTCCTGGTACGAGGCGCTGTTCTGGCCGGCCGCGGAGTAGGTGCTCCAGCCGGTCGTACCGGATTCGAATCCGCTGTTGGTGAGCGTGCTCGCCGCGGCCGCGTGCTGGGCGGGGGCGGCGAGCAGGGTGAACGCGGCGAGCAGTGGTACGACCACGGCTCCGGCGGCCTGGCGGAGCGTGCGTCTCGCGTGGTGCATCATCGAGGTCCCTTCGACGATGGGCGGGTGGGGGTCCTGCGGCCTCAGCCGTCGAGCCGCACGACGCGGACCGCGCCCGCCGGGACGGCGAGAAGGCCCACGGCGCGCTCGCCGGTGAGGAGTTCGGTGCCGGCGGACCCCAGCGGGATCTTGGCCTCCGTGGCGGTGTGGTTGATGGCGAAGAGGTACGAGCCGTGCTCGCCCGTCCGTCGGACCACTTCGATGTCGCGCGGAAGCTCGTCGCGCGGGTCGATCCCGGCGTCGGCCGACGCGGCGGCCAGGACCGCGTCCAGCGCGTCCGCGCCGAGCCGGGCGGAGACGTACCACGCGGTGCCCGCGCCCAGCTCGTGGCGGGTGACGGCCGGATGTCCCGCGGCCGGACCGTCGGCGTAGGTCCACACGGGCTCGGCGCCGCGCGGGACGACGAACTCGGTCCAGACATCGGCCTCCAGCTCGGAGCCGTCCCGGGCCTCGATCCGCACCCGCTCCCCCGCGAGCAGCGGCGCGTGTTCCTCCACGGTCAGGCCGAGGACCTCGCGCAGCGCGCCCGGGTAGGCGCCGGGGTGCACCATGTCGTGCTCGTCGACGATGCCGGAGAAGTACGAGACGACGAGCGTGCCGCCGCCTTCCACGTAGGCACGCAGGTTCTCGCCCGCGCATTCGGTGGTGAGGTAGAGGGCGGGCACCACGACCAGGGGGTAGCCGGACAGGTCGGCCTCGGGGTGGGCGAAGTCGATGGTCAGGTGGCGGTCGTAGAGCGCTTCGTAGAAGGCGTCGGCGCGTTCGCGGGCGTCGTGGTCCTCGGTCGGGCGCCATTCCAGTTTCTGTGCCCACCAGGACTGCCAGTCCCAGACCATCGCGGCGTCCGGGACGGTGCGGGTGCCGGCGATCTCGGCGAGTGCGGCCAGGTCCGCGCCGAGCTCCACGACCTCGTGCCAGACGCGGCTGTCCGTACCGGCGTGCGGGAGCATCGCCGAGTGGAACTTCTCGGCGCCGTACCGGGACTGCCGCCACTGGAAGAACATCGCGCCCTCAGAGCCGCGGGCGACATGGGCCAGGCTGTTGCGGGCCATTTC
The DNA here is from genome assembly GCF_056432645.1 of Streptomyces sp. NPDC045021. Taxonomy (NCBI): domain Bacteria; kingdom Bacillati; phylum Actinomycetota; class Actinomycetes; order Kitasatosporales; family Streptomycetaceae; genus Streptomyces; species Streptomyces sp. NPDC045021. Next base: position 201,298 of record NZ_JBWKIQ010000004.1, on the reverse strand, counting down.
GCCGGGGCGCTTGGCGGGGTTGCGCGACTGCCAGCTGACGCCGCTGGTGGAGTGCTCCATCAGCAGCCAGGGGGCGCCGCCCGCGACCGAGCGGGTGAGGTCGGCGGTCATGGCGAGGTTCACCTGGGTGCGGCGGCCGTCGGTCATCAGGTAGTGGTCGTTGCTGACGACGTCGGCCTCACGGCCCCAGGCCCAGTAGTCCATGGAGTCGCACTGGCTGAGCGCGGTCATGAAGTTGGTCGTGACCGGGATTCCGGGAGACAGCCGGTGCAGGAGGTCGCGCTCGGCGGTGAAGTTGCCGCGGATCGTCTCGTCGGTGAAGCGCGCGTAGTCGAGCTGCTGCGCGGGGTTGGCGACGGTGGGAGTCAGCCGGGGGGCGTCGACATGCGCCCAGTCGCCGTAGCGCTGGCCCCAGAACGTGGTGCCCCAGGCGGCGTTCAGAGCGTCCAGCGTGCCGTAGCGGGCGCGCAGCCAGCCCCGGAAGTCCTCGACCGAGGTCTCGCAGTAACAGGCGGAGACCGGAACACCGTACTCATTGTGAACATGCCACATCGTGACCGCCGGGTGCTGCCCGTAGCGCAGGGCGAGCTGCTCGGTGATCCGGGCGGCGGCGCGGCGGTAGTGGGGCGAGCTGTGGCAGATGGCGCCGCGCGAGCCGAAACCGTAGCGCACGCCGTCCCGCGACACGGGCAGCGCCTCGGGGTGGGCGGCGTAGAACCAGGCGGGCGGCGCGACGGTGGGGGTACCGAGGTCGGCGCGGACGCCGTTGGCGTCGAGCAGCTCCAGGAGCCGGTCGAGCCAGCCGAAGTCGTACACGCCAGGCTCGGGTTCGAGCAGCGCCCAGGAGAAGATGCCGACGCTGACCATGGTCACCCCGGCCTCGCGCATCAGCCTGACGTCCTCCTGCCAGACCTCCTCAGGCCACTGCTCGGGGTTGTAGTCCCCGCCGTAGGACAGGCCACGGACACGAGGCAGCATGCGAACTCCTGGATCATTTCTGGGAACGTGCACAGTCGCTCGATCAGCGACTCAGCCTAGATAACCGCATGGCAACAACCATTGACAAGTGTCCTAGAGGTTTCTCTACTGTGAACGCTCACAGTGCATGGATGGCAGCCGCACCGATGCGGCCGCCCTTGTCAGGGAAGCGAGCCCATGCGTACCTCTCTCATTGCCAAGGTCATGGCCGCCGCGGTTGGCGCGGCCCTCCTCACGGGCTGCGGCAGCAGCTCGGACGGCAGCAGCAAGGCACAGGACACCGGACCGGTCAGCCTCACCTACTGGGCCTGGGCACCCGGCCTGGACAAGGTCGTCGACATCTGGAACAAGCAGCACCCGGAGATCAAGGTCACGGTGAAGAAGCAGGCGTCCGGCGACGACCTGGTCACCAAGATCATCACGGCTGCGAAGGCCCACAAGTCTCCCGACCTGGTGCAGGCCGAGTTCCAGGCGCTGCCCACCCTGGTCAGCAATGACGTACTCGCCGACATCTCGAAGCAGGCCGGCGACGCGAAGAAGGACTTCGCGGACGGCGTGTGGCAGCAGGCCACCCTCGGCTCGGACGCGCTGTACGCGATCCCGCAGGACACCGGGCCGCTGATGTTCTACTACCGCCAGGACCTGTTCACGCAGTACGGCCTGACGGTCCCGACGACCTGGGACGAGTTCGCGGCGACCGCCCGCGCCCTGAAGCAGAAGGACCGCGGAAAGTCCCTCACCACCTTCTCCAGCGGCGACCCCGGCCTGTTCGCGGGCCTGTCCCAGCAGGCCGGCGCCAAGTGGTGGACGACCAGCGGTGACAAGTGGAGCGTCGGCATCGACGACGCAGCCTCCAGGAAGGTCTCCGAATTCTGGGGCGACCTGGTCAAGGAGGGCGCGATAGACAACCAGCCGATGTACACCCCGGCGTGGAACAAGGCGCTCAACACCGGCACCCAGATCGCCTGGGTCAGTGCCGTCTGGGCGCCCGGCGTACTCACCTCCGCGGCCCCCGACACCAAGGGCAAGTGGGCCATGGCCCCGCTCCCGCAGTGGGTCAAGGGCCAGAGCACGACCGGCAGCTGGGGCGGCTCGACCACCGGCGTCACCAACGACTCGCAGCACAAGGACGCCGCCGCGAAGTTCGCCAAGTGGCTCAACACCGACCCCACGGCGGTCGCCGCCCTGGTGAAGGAGGGCGGCATCTACCCCGCCGCCACCGCGGCCCAGACCGGCAGCGCGCTCGCCACGGCCCCCGACTTCTTCGCCAACCAGCCGGACTTCTACACCACGGCCGCCCAGATCGCGAAGAACACCGCCCCCGGCGCCTGGGGACCGAACGTCAATGTCGCCTACAGCGCCTTCAAGGACGCGTTCGGCAAGGCCGCCCAGAACAAGTCGGACTTCGGTGCCGCGCTGAGCACCATGCAGCAAACCACCGTCGGCGACATGACCAAGCAGGGGTTCAAGGTCTCCTGATCATGACCTCCACTCGACCGGCCGCCACGAAGGCCACCCCCGCGCGCGCGTCACATGTGCGCAGCGCGGGGCCCCGCATCGCGCCGTACGGCTTCCTCGTCCCCGCGGCCGTCCTGTTCGCGCTGATCTTCGCCCTCCCCATCGGTTACGCGGTCTACCTGAGCCTCCACAAGGTGGAGATCAGCGGCCTGGGGTTGGGCAGGAACGCCCGGCACGAGGTGTGGGCGGGCCTGTCCAACTACACCGGCGTCCTCCACGACAGCGAGCTGCTCGACGGCACCCTGCGCATCGCCGGGTACGGGGCGATCGTGGTCCCCACCATGCTCGGACTCGCCCTCGTCTTCGCCCTGATGCTCGACGCCCAGCGGACCCGGCTGCGCGGCTTCACACGACTGGCGATCTTCCTGCCGTACGCGGTCCCCGGCGTCGTCGCGGCGCTGCTGTGGGGGTTCCTGTACCTGCCCACGGTCAGTCCGTTCCACTACCTGCTCGGCAGGATGGGCCTGCCGGAACCCGATCTGCTCTCCGGCGGCGCGATGTTCGGCTCGCTGGCCAACATCGCGGTCTGGGGCGGCACCGGCTTCAACATGATCGTGATCTACACGTCGCTGCGCGCGATCCCCGTGGAGATCTACGAGGCGGCCCGTATCGACGGCTGCTCGGAGCTGCAGATCGCGCTCCGCATCAAGATCCCGACGGTGGCGCCCGCTCTCGTCCTCACCTTCTTCTTCTCGGTGATCGCCACCCTCCAGGTGTTCAGCGAGCCCACCACTCTCAAGCCGCTCACCAACTCCATCTCCACCACCTGGAGTCCGCTGATGAAGGTCTACCAGGACGCCTTCGTCCGCGGGGACATCTACTCGGCGGCCGCGACCTCCGTGGTCATCGCCGTGGTGACCCTCGTCCTGTCCTTCGGCTTCCTCAAGGCCGCCAACTCCCGCACCACCCAGGGAGCCCCACGATGAGCGCCACCATCGCCCCCGGCGGCCGCAGCACCGTCCCGACCGCCGGTACCACCCCCGGCACCGCACAGGGCCCGCCGAAGAACAGGCGTTCGCGCCGCCCGGGGCTGATCCCCACCGTCGTCCTGCTGGCCGGCGCCGGGTACTGCCTGCTGCCGGTCGCCTGGGTGCTGGTCGCCTCGACCAAGAGCAGCCGCGAGCTCTTCTCGACCTTCACCTTCCTGCCCGGCAGCGGATTCACCCAGAACGTCGCCGACCTGTCGGCGTACCGCGACGGCGTGTACTGGCAGTGGATGCTCAACTCCCTCTTCTACGCGGGCGTGGGCGCACTGCTGTCCACGGCGGTCTCCGCGCTCAGCGGCTACGCGCTGGCCAAGTACCGCTTCCTGGGCCGCGAGTCGATCTTCAACGTGCTGCTGACGGGCGTGCTGATGCCACCCGTCATCCTCGCGATCCCGCAGTACCTGCTGATGGCCAAGGCCGGACTCGCCGACAGCTACACCTCGGTGCTGCTGCCGAGCATCCTGTCCCCGTACGGCATCTATCTCGCGCGGATCTACGCGGCCGCCGCCGTCCCGGACGATGTGATCGAGGCCGCCCGGATGGACGGGGCGAGCGAGTGGGGGATCTTCACCCGCATCGCGCTGCCGGTGATGGTGCCGGGACTGGTGACGGTCTTCCTGTTCCAGTTCGTGGCCGTCTGGAACAACTTCCTGCTGCCGTACATCATGCTCGGCGACGACGAGAAGTTCCCGGTGACCCTGGGCCTCTACACCCTGCTGCAGCAGGGTGCGTCCGCGCCCGCCCTGTACACGCTGGTCATCACCGGCGCGCTGCTGGCGATCGTCCCGCTGATCGCATTGTTCCTCGTCATTCAGCGGTTCTGGAGCCTGGATCTGCTCTCCGGCGCCGTAAAGTCCTGACCAGCACTGCACCTTCGTGAAGGACACTCTGCATGAGCCGTACAGACCGGCGACGCCCCCCGACGATCCATGACGTGGCACATGAGGCCGGAGTCTCGCGTGGCACGGTGTCGCGGGTGCTCAACGGCGGCCACAACGTCAGCCCGGCGGCACTCGAAGCGGTCAACGCGGCCATCCGCAAGACCGGTTACGTCGTCAACCGGCATGCCCGCAGCCTGATCACCGGCCGCTCCGACTCGGTCGGCTTCCTGCTCACCGAGCCGCAGGAGAGGTTCTTCGAGGACCCGAACTTCAACGTGCTGCTCCGCGGTTGCACCCAGGCGCTCGCCGAGAACGACATCCCGCTGCTGCTGATGATCGCGGGCACCGAGTCCGAACGCCGACGGATAACGCGTTACATCACCGCCGGGCACGTGGACGGCGTCCTGCTCGTCTCCAGCCACTCGGGCAACCCGATGGCCGAGCGGCTGCAGCAGGCGGGCGTACCACTGGTGGCCTGCGGGAAGCCGCTCGGCCACACGTCGAAGGTCAGCTATGTGGCCGCCGACGACCGGGACGGGGCACGGGAGATGGTCCGCCATCTGCTCGACTCCGGCCGCCGCCGCATCGCCACCGTCACCGGGCCGCTCGACACCCCCGGCGGCGTGGACCGGCTGGCCGGCTACCGCGAGGTGCTCGCCGAGAGCGGGCTCGCCGTGGACGAACTGCTGATCGCCGAGGGCGACTACAGCCGCGCGGGCGGCGAGTCCGCGATGGACACGCTGCTGGAGCGGGCGCCGGACCTCGACGCGGTCTTCGTCGCCTCCGACCTGATGGCGCAGGGCGCCCTCAACGCCCTGGAGCGGGCCGGGCGCCGCGTCCCGCACGACGTCGCCGTCGGCGGTTTCGACGACTCCCCCGCCGCGCTGGGTACGCGTCCCCCGCTCACCACCGTCCGCCAGCCGTGGGACCGGATCAGCACGGAGATGGTGCGGGTGCTCCTCGCCCGCATCGCGGGCGAGGAGCCCTCGACGGTCATCCTGCCGACAGAACTCGTCGTCCGGATGTCCGCCTGACGGGGCGGGGTGCACGGGCCGGTCGGCCGGGAGCCCGGGGGTCCCGGCCGAACTCCTGGGGACACCTCTCTCATGGCACTGCTGTCGCTGTTACAGCTCGGGCAGTTGGGCGGGGCGGGTGACCGCGACGTCCGGGATGTCGCGGTCCAGTCCGCACAACGCGCCGTCCGGCAGCAAGCGCTGCGCGTGCAGGTCAAGGGCGATCAGGCGGGCGACCTCGATGGCCCCGTGTGTCTGGAAGTGGGTGTTGTCGGACACTCCATCGGGGTAGTTGGGGTTCTGGCCCGCCGCGAGCCAAAGAAAGTGCTCCTTGGTGGTGTCCGGACCGAGCGTGTCCCACAGGGCGAGACTGCGGGCCTGGAGATCGACCAACGGCACGCCCTCCTGCTCGGACAGTGCGGCCATGGCGGCGGGGTAATCGCCGTGCGACGCCACTGCGCGGCCGGCGGCGTCGAAGCGGCGGCGCTCCACCGGGGTGACCAGCACGGGATGAGCGCCGCGCTGCCGGGCGCCGTCCAGATAGGTGCGCAGGTACGCCTGGTAGGTGGTGTACGGGTCGGTGCCGCGGGCCGGGTCGGTGGTCTTCTCGTCGTTGTGGCCGAAGGAGATCAGCAGCCAGTCACCGGGCCGGATGTCGCGCAGGATGTGGTCGAGCAGGCCCGCGTCCTCGTAGCTCTTGGAGCTGGAGCCGGACAGGGCCCGGTCGTCGACCGTCACTCCGTGCGGGGCATTGCGTTCTCCCAGGGGGCGACCCCTGTAACTCGAACCCCCGAAGAACACCGGCAGCGCCTGGGCCCATCCGGTTCGGGGCCCGGTATCGGTGGCGTAGATCGAGGCGGTCGAGTCACCTGCGGCATAGACGGTGAATCCGTGCTTCCTCACCGGACCGGTGCGGCGTGGGGTGAGCTGCGGGGTCCATTCGCCGAGCCAGTCCGCGACGGTCTGCTCCGCGGCCTCCGCCGCGCTGAGCTGGGGCCGGTTGGCGGGGAGCGAAATGACCGCCCCCGGGCCGATGTTGGCGTACTCGCGGAAGCGCATGGTCTGCCAGGGGTAGGCCTCTCGCATGTCGGTGTACGGGGTCGCGGCGTCGATGCCGGTGCCGAGCCAGGTGTCGCGGACGGTGAGCATCGGCCAGGCCGTCGTCTCGTACGAGGGCACCCAAGGGCGGGCGATCTTGTACGCGGCGTCCGGGGCGCCGCTGGTGATCCGCGAGCGCAGAGCCAGGAAGCCGTGTGGGTTGGCGCGGGCAGTGCTCGGCGCGAAGACCATGCCGTAGGGAGTGAAGTTCACGGCCCGGTCCAGGGTGTGGAATTGGCACCGGTCGAACACCGCTGCGGCCCGGCCGAACACGAAGTCGACGTCGCCTTCGATGTAACAGTCCCGGTAGTAGTGCCGGTCGAAGGCGTTCAGGGAGCCGGTGTCCGCGAAGAGGGTGTCCTGGTGGGCCAGCAGCCGGACGTGGTCGAAGAAGGTGCGATCGCCGGTGGCGTAGACGGCGACTGCCTGCGTGCCGGTGATGTCCGGGTGGTCGGCGCGCAGCCAGTCGTTGGCGATGGTGAGGTCGCGCACGGCCAGGCCCGGTGCGGCGGAGGTGAGGGTCGCGGAGCCGGCCGTGCCGTAGGTACCGCTGCCGTCGGGCTTCTGCATGCCGTTGGCGTTGTCGTACACGATGACGACATCGCGTGGGTCGCCGGTGGCGCCGGTCAGGGTCAGCCCGGTCTTGGAGACGCCGATGTTCACGGTCTCCCGATAGGTACCGGCGGCGAGGACGATCGTCCAAGGCCGGTCAGGGCTGTCCGGGGTCGCGTCGACGGCCGCCTGGACGGAGTCGCCAGGTCGGATGAGCAGAGTGCGTCGACGGGCCTCGGCGGCGAACGCCGTGCCGGTACCACCCAGTGCGGCCGTTGCCGCAAGGGCTCCTGCGGCGAGGAAGGTTCGGCGGCTGGTCGTCATCGGCACTCGCCCCACGGAGCCCAGTCGCCGAACCAGTTCGCGCGGGTCTGCACGGCCGCTTCGCCGGCGGTGAGTTGCGGCCGGTTGTCGGGGACCGGGATCAACGCGCCCGGGCCGGTGTTGCGGTATTCGCGGAAGCGCTGGCTCTGCCACGGGTAGGAGGCCGACATGTTGGCGTACGGCTCGGGCGCGTGAATGCCGGGGCCGAGCAGGCTGTCGCGGACGGTGAGCATCGGCACGGCGGTGGTGTCCGAGCTGGGCACCCACGGGCGGGCGAGCCGGTAGAAGCCGTCCGGGGCCGCGCTGCTGATCTGCGAACGGACGGCCAGGTAGCCGTACGGCGTGGCGGCGGCGGTGCTGGGCGCGAAGACGAAACCGTACGGGGCGGAGGCCAGGTCGGTGCGGTCCAGGGTGTGGAACCGGCAGGAGTCGAAGACGGCGGTGGCACGGCCGAAGACGAAGTCGATGTCGCCTTCGGCGTAGCAACGGTGGAAGTACTGCCGGGCGATGGTGGTCCTGGCCGGAGTGTCGGCGTACAGGGTGTCCTGGTGGCCGAGGAATCGGCAGTCGTGGAAGGCGGCGCGGTCGCCCGTCACCTTGAGGGCGACGGCCTGGGTGCCGGTGATCTCCGGGTGGTCGGCGCGCAGCCAGTCGTTGGCGAAGGTGACATGGCGGGCGGTGAACCGGTCGGCCTGGACGGTGGTGGTGGCGGAGCCGGAGGTGCCGTAGGTACCGGACCCGTCGGGCTTCTGCGTGCCGTTGGCGTTGTTGTAGACGATGACGGTGTCCCGCGCGTCGCCGGTCGCGCCGAGCAGGGTGAGGCCGGTCTTGGTGGCGGGAACGTTGACCGTCTCGCGGTAGGCCGCCGGGGCGAGGACGAGGGTCCATGGCGCTGCGGGGCCGTCCGGGGTGGCGGAAACGGCGGCCTGCACGGTGGTGTGATCACCGCGGCCCCGCGGGTCGACATACAGAGTGTGGTCGTCGCGGCGTCGGGCGGGCGAGCCGTAGCGGCCGATCGGCCGCGCGGGGTCCGGGGCGGCGCCGGTGAATCCGGTGACGGAGCCGACGGCCGCCGCGGCGGCGCCCAGGACGGCGGCTCTGCGGGTGAGGGACATGGGGCCACTCCTTCGGTGGGGTGAGCGGTTTGCCGGGCGGGCCGGATTCTGTCGGCCCACCCGGCGTTCGAGCATGCGATCGCGTTACAGCCGCCCGGCGCCCGCGCCGCAGTCGACGATGTGCGGGACCGCGGTCGGGCGGTCGACGCGCGTGCGCAGCGTGGGGGTCCAGCCCGCGTCACCGGCGATGGTCGTGGTGGGGTGGGCCGCGTTGAACGCGCCGAGCAGATCGGTCTCCTTGCCGTTGACGACGTTGTGGTCCTCCGTCATCGCGGTGCCCTTCCAGTACGCGATGGTCCGGTCGGCGCCGACGGAGGCGGGCAGCGTGAACGCGTTGGCTTCGGCGACGAGTTGGGACTGGTAGCCGACTCCGAGGCTGTAGACGTACTCCTGGCCCGAGGTCACGACGTAGTGGTTGTTGTAGGCGTCGACCTGGCCGAAGCGGACCCGTGGCGCTCGTTCGGTGATGCCCTTGAACAGGTTGTGGTGAAGGGTCACGCGCAGCTTGCCCGCGTCGGTGGCGGCGGCGCTGTCGCTGTTGCCGAACAGCAGGGTCTTGTCGTGCTCGGTGAAGGCGTTCCAGGACGCGGTGACGAGGTCGGCGCCCTTGACGACATCGAGCTCACCGTCGTGCTGCTGGTAGATCCGTCCGAAGTAGAACGGCTGGGCGACATCGGGGCGGCGGCCGTCGGTGAAGGTGTTGTGGTCGATCCAGACGTGGGTGGCGCCGTAGACGACGAGGTTGTCGTACTCGGAGTTCCAGTTGCCGGTGGCGCCGTCGGTGGGGTCCCACTGGGGGAAGCAGTCGAAGGCGTCCTCGAAGGTGAGGTTGCGGACGATGACGTTGTCCGAGCCCTTGACCTGGAGATCGAGGGCGAGCAGCTTGGCCTGTTTGCCGAGGCCCACGATGGTGGTGTTGGAGCCGACCGTGAGCTCGACGCGCGCTGCCTGACGGGCGGCGGAGGCGGCGCGGGCGTCCTCCTGCGCCCCGGTGGGCACGGTGGCGGCGCCCCAGGTGGTCGGGTCGTACGCGGCCAGGTAGGCGTCCAGGGTGTAGCCGCCGGTGGCGTAGTCCGCGCAGGCGAGCGGCTGCCCGGCGTCGTCGGTGTTGCCGTCGATGGTGCCGTTGATCTGGATGATCTTGGGGGTGGCATCGCCGCCGTTGAGGGCGGCGGCGAGCTGCGCGCGGGTGCTGACGGTGAAGACGTGGGCCGCGTCGGCGGCAGCGCCGCCGGTGGTCCCGGTGCCGGCGGACGCCCAGCCGTCCCCTGCGGGCAGTGTGGCGCGGGCGGGGGACGGATGGGCTGCCTGCGCCGGCACGGCCAGCGCCAGGGAAGCGCAGCCGACCAGTGCAGCAATTACATGGGCATGACACATTCTTCTCATTGCGGCTCCCGCTGAAAGGAAGTGAACCGGGTGGTTGAACGGATCCGCTGCACGGTGCGCCGAGCGGATCCGGTGACGCGGATGGGACCGCTGCGGGGCGGCGGTTGGAGCGCGCGCCCCGCCGCGGAGATCAGCTCTTGTGCTTCTTGTAGTCCGCCTGCGCGGCGTTGAGCTTGTTCGCGAGCTTGTCGGCGAAGTCCTTGGCCGAGGTCTTGCCGAGCAGCAGCTTCTGGAAGTCCGGCTCGGAGTCGGCCTTGGTGATGCTGTTCCAGTCCGGCAGGTAGTACGGGAACTGCACGATCTTGGTGTTGGGGTCGTTGAGTGAGTCCATCGCGGCCTTGGTCGGCTTGGCGTCAGTGATCCACTTGTCCCCCGCGGTGCCGATGTTGGCCGGTATCGCGCCCGCCGACTCGTTCCAGAGGCTGTTCATCTCGGCCGAGGCGGCGAACTCGATGAACTTCCAGGCGGCGGCCTTGTTCGTGCCGGACTTGAACAGCCCGAGCCCGTCGACCGGGTTGGACACGACCGTCCGCACCCCGCCGTCGGTGGACGGCGGCAACGGGATGCCGTCGATCCGGTCCTTGCCGAACGCCTTCACGTGGTCGTTGTACGAGCCGAGGTTGTGCTGCAGCATCCCGATGCTGCCCTGGTCGAACTCGGCGACCATCTTCACGAAGTCGTTGTTGAGGTCGGCCTCGGGCGTCGCCTTCTTGTACAGACCGGTGTACTTCTCCAACGCGGTGATGTTCTTCGGGTCGTTGACCGTGGTCTTGTCGCCGTTCCAGAAGGTGTCGATCCCCGACTGGGCGTACATCATCTCCAGCGCCTGGGCGATCGAGCCCTTCCCGCCGCGCAGCGTGAACCCGAACTTGTTGTTCTTGACGTCCGTCAGCTTGTCGGCCGCCGCGTACAGACCCGCCCAGGTGGTCGGCGGTTGCAGCCCGGCGGCGGTGAACAGATCCGTGCGGTACCACAGCGTGCCCTGGTTGGCCGAGGTCGGCACCTCGTAGAGCTGCTTGGCATCACCGCCGGCCGCCAGGACGCTGGTGACCATGCCGGTGACGAGCTTGCCCTTCAGCGCGCTGCCGTCGATGCGATCGGTGAGCGGTTCCAGGGCGTTCTGGGCGACCATGTTGGCCAGATAGGCCGTGCCGACGCCGCCCACATCGGGCAGTCCCCCGCCCGCGATGGCGGTGTCGTACTTCTTCTGCACATCGGCGATCGGGATGCCGACGTACTCGACCTTGATGTCCGGGTTCTTCTTCTCGAACGCGGCGATGATCTGCTTCCAGACCGCGGTGCGCACGCCACCGTTGTTGTCCCAGAAGACGATCTTCCCCTGGCCCTTGCCCTCCTCGCCGGACGTGCTGCCGGAGTCGCCACAGGCGGTGGCGGTGAGCGCGAGCGTGGTGAAGAGCGCCGTGGCGGTGATCAGACGGGCTCTGCGGTGCGGCTTCTTCGGTTCTGACATGGCGGCTCTTTCGGTCGTGGGATCCGGTCGTCGGATTCGGTTGTGGGATTCAGGGGGCTGGGATTCAAGGGGTGATGCGGAAGGCGGTGAACCCGGCCGTTCCTGCCGGGCCCCGCCCTTCAGGTGCGGTGGCGAACAGTCCGAGCTGCGCGCCGAGGTCGGCGGTCCACGCTCGCTTCATACGACCCGCCCTCCGGTCATCGTGCGAGCCAGCGCCGCGGCCTCGTCGCGGCCGAGCCGGCCGTCCGCGACACCGGTCACGATCCGCCGGGTGAGGGTGGCCGCGGCCGGGATCGGCAGCCGCTCCCGCGGGGCGAGGGAGGAGCCGACGCCGGGGTACTCACCGGTGCGCACGAACCACGGGTCCGGTCCGCTGAACACCAGCGTCCAGTCCTCGCCGGCGAGCGCGAGCCAGTCGGCCGGGCGGCCGTGCACCGCCTCCTCACCGTCGGCGTCCGCGCTGAACACCTGCGGGGGCCGGCCGCTCTTCGGTGCCCGCCAGAAGAAGCCGCCGTATCCCGCGCCGGGCCGGCCGTTGGTGGCCGGGCTGCCGACGCTCAGCCGCCGGCCGGTGGTGTTGGTGAGCGCGAAGGTGAAGTCGAGCGCCCAGGCGGTGTCGTCGACCTGGCGGACGCCGACGGTGCGCTGCTCGTACAGCAGCTCACGGCCGCTCGCGATCCAGGACAGCTCCTCGACGAAACCGCCGCCGGTCCGGCGGAGCCAGCCGCCGTGCCGCTGCACCCCGTGGTTGTCCAGCTCGGCGGGTCCCTGGCCGCGGACGAAGGTCCGGCCGCCCCAGAAATTGTGTCCCTCCACGTCCGGGACCGCGACGCTCACGCCCAGATGGTGAGGGTGGTCCTCCGGCATCAGCTCGGTGACCGCCACGCCGCCCAGGGTCAGGAGCGGGTGCAGATACGGGCGCGGGGAGAGCCCGATCTCCAGTTCGGGCCGGTGGACATACCGGCCGACGACGCGACGGCCGCAGCGCAGTGCGAGGGAGGGTGGCATCAGCAGTGCACCTCCCGCGCCGCCCGCGACACGGCCCAGGGCGCGCCGAGTTCGGAGAAGAGTGCGAGCCGCTCGGCAGCGGCCTCGACCAGACCGTCGACGCCCGGGACCACGCGTCGGTGGGAGCGCTCCCCGGCAACGGCACGCCACAGCCGGCCGGGGACCGGCAGCGGATCGGCGGCGGTGCGGATCGCCTCGACGACCTTCATGAAGGCACCGGTGGCGCGTGGCGGGACGAGCAGTTCCTCGCCGTGCGCGATGTGCGCGAGGAGGTTCTCCAGCAGGTCGGTACGCGGGTGGACGCGCTCCTCGGGGCCGTGGGAGGCGCGCTGCAGCAGCACCCGGTCCTGCTTGTACCAGAACGTGATGCGCCCCTTGGTTCCGTGCACGGCGATGTACGGTTCGGCCGCGGTCTCGGCGCACAACGTGGCGGCGACGGTGACCGGGGTGCCGCGCGCGGTCCTGATCCGGACGACGGAGGTGTCGTCGGACTCGATCTCGTTGGCGCGGAACAGCTCGGTCTCGATCGCGGCCACGTCTGTCGCGCGGTCGCTGCCGTCCAGTCGCAGGGCGGTGGCCACGGCGTGCGCGAGAGGGTTGGTGAGCACGCCGTCGACCACGTCGACGCCGCGCAGGGTGCGCCGCCCCGACCAGGCGGCACGGGTGAAGTAGTGCTCGTCACGCACCCAGTTGCCTGCCGCGCCGATGCCCCGTACGCAGCCGATCGCGTCGTCGGCGATCAGATCGCGCACCGCGGTCACGGCCTGCGAGCCGAGCGACTGGAAGCCGATCTGGCAGGCCTTCCCGCTCTCCTCCATACCGGTGACCAGCCGTTCGTACTCGGCGTACGACGGCGCCGGGGGCTTCTCCAGCAACGCGTGCGCGCCATGGGCGGCGGCGGTCAGTGCCAGGTCGGCATGGGTGTGGATCGGAGTGCAGACGATCGTGACGACGGCGCCCGTCCGATCGATCAGCTCCCCCAGATCGGCCCCCTGCACCGGCGTTCCGAGTCCGGCGAGCCGTTCCTTCTCCAGCGGCGTCACATCGCACACCCCGGCCAGGCGTACGGCTCCGGTGGCAGTGAGCCGGCGCAGGTTCTCCAGGTGCCAGTGCCCGTGGCCGTGCGCGCCGGCCAGTACGACGGGTATCGCTCCCATGCCGCTCACCCCTTGACCGCGCCGGCACTGAAGCCTGTGATCAGCCACTTCTGGATGAAGGCGAAGACAATGACCACCGGCACCGCCGCCACGACACCGCCCGCGGCCAGCGCCCCCAGGTCGACGCTGTCGGCGCCGATCAGGGTGTTGAGGCCGACCGGGATCGTCTGCTTGTCCTGCGAGCTGAGGAACATCAGCGCGAACAGGAAATGGTTCCAGCTGTGCACGAAGGCGAAGGAGCCGACCGCGATCAGGCCGGGACGCAGCATCGGCAGCACCACCGCGCAGAACCCCCGGAAGCGCGAGCAGCCGTCCACCCAGGCGGCCTCCTCCAGCGCCATGGGCACGTTCTTGATGAAGCCGCTGATCAGGATGATGGAGAGCGGCAGTTGGAACACGGTCTCCGCGATGATCACGCTCCACAGCGAGTTGATCAGCTGCAGGTTCCTGAAGATCTCGAAGAGCGGAACGAGCATCAGCGCGCCGGGGATGAACTGGGAGCACAGCAGTCCCAGCATGAAGGCGTTCTTGCCCCGGAATGGGAAGCGGGCGAGCGCGTATCCACCACACAGCGCCACCACGGTGGTGGTGATCAGGGTGGCGACGCCGACCAGCATGCTGTTCTGGAAGTACATCCCGAAGGAGCGTTCGTTCCAGACCTTCGCGAAGTGCTCGGTCGTGGCGGGCCAGGGCACCAACGACGTCGATCCCGTCGGGCGCACCGCGAACAGCAGCATCCAGTAGAACGGGATCAGGGTGAACAGCAGATACAGGCCGAGCGGCAGATAGATCTGCCAGCGGGGTGTGCCGTCGTCCACCGCGCGCCTGCGCCGCCGGACGGTGCGCGGTGGAGTGGTGCCGGCGGGGGGCATCGCGAGGGTGCCCTTCTCCGCGAGTGCGGCGGTCATGTGCGGTCGCCTCCGAACTTGCTCAGGCGCAGATAGAGAATCGAGCAGAAGAGGAGGATCACGAAGGCGACGGTGGTCAGCGCCGACGCGTAGCCGAAGTCGTGTCCGTCGATTCCGGTGTTGGCGACGTACAGCGGCAGCGTGGTCGTCTGGCCGGCCGGTCCGCCGCCGGTGAGGGTGTAGAGCAGGTCGACGTTGTTGAACTCCCAGACCCCGCGCAGCAGCGTGGACAGCACGATCGCGTCCCTCAGGTGCGGCAGCGTGATGTGGAACAGCTGCCGGTACCGGTTGGCGCCGTCGACCGAGGCCGCCTCGTACAGCTCCTTGGGAATGGACTGGAGGTCGGCGAGGATGAGGATCGCGAAGAAGGGGACACCGCGCCAGAGTTCGGCGAGGACCGCGGCCCAGAACACGGTGCCGGTGTCGGAGAGCACCGAGGTGCCGTAGGTGCCGATGCCGGCGTCGGCGAGGTAGCGGCTGAAACCGGTGGACGGGTTGTAGAGCAGCATCCAGATGGTGGTCGTGAGGACGCCGGAGACCGCCCAGGGCGAGAAGACCAGGGCGCGGGCTATGCCCCGGCCGATGAAGGTCTGGTTGACCAGCAGCGCCAGCACCAGTCCGAGGGCGAGTTGCAGGCTGACCTCGACAACGACCCATTGGGCGCTGAAGCCCAGGCTCTGCCAGAACAGCGGGTCGTCGGTGAAGATCCTGGTGAAGTTGGAGAAGCCGGCGAAGCCGTTCCGCCACGGCTTGGTGACGTTGTAGTCCTGCAGGCTGTAGTAAAGAACGCTGATCATCGGGTAGGCGATGAACCCGAGCATCAGCAGGGCTGCCGGGGCTATCAGCAGGTACGGGAGGCGCCGGTTGCGCCGCCGGGGTGGTTTCGCCAC
Source organism: Streptomyces sp. NPDC045021 (assembly GCF_056432645.1). Lineage (NCBI taxonomy): Bacteria > Bacillati > Actinomycetota > Actinomycetes > Kitasatosporales > Streptomycetaceae > Streptomyces > Streptomyces sp. NPDC045021. Next base: position 186,013 of record NZ_JBWKIQ010000004.1, on the reverse strand, counting down.
GGCGATGGCCATGACCGGAACTCCTTCACTACGGGGTAAGCGCTTGCCGAATGGTGTGCGACGCCCCGCGCGGAACGATGCAGCGGGGCGGGTGCGGGCTACGGGTTGCGGGCTGCGGCTGCGGGCTGCGGGAACGGCTGCGTCGGGCGATCAGCCCGCGTAGGGCTCGGGCACTTCCCCGGGCCTGGCCAGGAAGCGGAAGTCGCATCCGGTGTCGGCCTGGGTGATCTGCTCCTGGTAGAGAGCCCCGTAGCCGCGTGTGAAGCGGGGCGGGGGCGGCTGCCAGGCGGCTCGACGGCGTTCCAACTCGGCGTCGTCCAGCTCCAGGTGCAGCCGTCGCGCCTCCACGTCAAGGGTGATCAGGTCGCCGGTGCGGACCAGGGCGAGCGGGCCGCCGACGTACGACTCGGGTGCGATGTGCAGGACGCAGGCGCCGTAACTCGTGCCGCTCATCCGCGCGTCCGAGATCCGGACCATGTCGCGCACCCCCTGTTTCAGCAGATGGTCGGGGATCGGCAGCATCCCGTACTCGGGCATGCCCGGGCCGCCGAGCGGGCCGGAGCCACGCAGGACCAGGACACTGTCGGCGGTGATGTCGAGGGCCGGGTCGTTGATGGTGGCCTGCATGGTCCGGTAGTCGTCGAAGACCACGGCGGGGCCGGTGTGCTTGAGCAGCTGGGGCTCGGCGGCGATGTGCTTGATGACGGCGCCGTCCGGGCAGAGATTCCCGCGCAGCACGGCGAGACCACCTTCAGCGGCCAGCGGGTTGTCGCGGGGCCGGATGACGTCCGGGTTGTGGACGAGAGCGCCGTCGAGCTGCTCCCTCATGGTGGAGTGCGCGACCGTCGGACGGTCCAGCTGCAGTACGTCCGTGAGTTGGGCGAGGAAGCCGGGCAGGCCGCCCGCGAAGTGGAAGTCCTCCATCAGATACCGGCCGCCGGGCCGCAGGTTCGCCAGCACGGGGACCGTACGGGCGATGCTGTCGAAGTCGTCCAGGGTCAGCTCGACGCCGGAGCGTCCGGCCATCGCGATCAGGTGGATCACGGCATTGGTGGAGCCGCCCAGGGCGAGCACGGTGGCGACCGCGTCCTCGTACGCGGCACGGGTGAGGATCTTCGACAGTCTCAGGTCCTGCCACACCAGCTCCACGATGCGCGCGCCGGAAGCCGCCGCCATCCGCTCGTGGCCGGAGTCGACCGCCGGGATCGAGGACGCTCCGGGCATCGTGACGCCCAGCGCCTCGGCCGCGGCCGTCAGCGTCGAGGCGGTGCCCATCGTCATGCAGTGGCCGGGGGAACGCGCGAGCCCGTTCTCCAGCTCGGCCATCTCGCAGTCGCCGATCAGCCCGGCCCGCTTGTCGTCCCAGTACTTCCACATGTCCGTACCGGAGCCGAGCACCTCGTTGCGCCAGTGCCCCGGCAGCATGGGTCCGGCCGGAACGAACACGGCGGGCAGGTCCATGCTGGCCGCGCCCATCAGCAGGGCCGGGGTGGACTTGTCGCAGCCGCCCAGCAGCACGGCGCCGTCCACCGGGTACGAACGCAGCAGCTCCTCGGTCTCCATGGCGAGGAAGTTGCGGTAGAGCATCGGGGTGGGCTTCTGGAAGGTCTCCGAGAGGGTGGAGACGGGGAACTCCAGCGGGAAGCCGCCCGCCTGCCACACCCCGCGCTTCACCGCCTGGGCGCGCTCCCGCAGGTGGGAGTGGCAGGGGTTGATGTCGGACCACGTGTTGAGGATCGCGATCACGGGCTTCCCGAGGTGTTCCTCGGGAAGGTAGCCGAGCTGCCGGGTACGGGCCCGGTGGCTGAACGCGCGCAGGCCGTCGGTGCCGTACCAGCGGTGGCTGCGCAGGTCCTCCGGAGACTTCCTCATATCGCCCAGTCCTTGATGACGGCGGCGACTTCGGCACGCTGCGACTCGGGCAGCTGACGGCTCGGCGGCCGAACCTCCCGGCGGCACAGGCCCAGCGCGGCCAGCGCCTCCTTGACCACGGTCACGTTGTTGGCGGACTGCTGCGCCGCCCGCAGATCCTCGAAGGGCCGGATCTGTTCCCAGATCCTCATCGCGCCCGAACGGTCGCCGCCGCGCAGAGCCTCCAGCATGCCCAGTGACACGGACGGGGCGACGTTGACCAGGCCGGAGGTGAAGCCGGTTGCGCCCATCGCCCAGTAGGCCGGCGCGTACAACTCCGCCAGTCCCGCCACCCAGACGAAGCGGGCGAGCCCGGCGTCACGAGCGAAGGCCGCGAAGCGTGCCGCGTCCGGCACGGCGTACTTCGCGCCGATCACGTTCGGGCACAGGTCGCCGAGCAGGGCCAAGCGGTCGCCGCCGAGCAGCGGGTTGCGGATGTACGGAACCACTCCCAGTTCCGGAACGGACTCGGCGATGGCGCGGTGGTAGTCCACCCATCCGTCGTGCGAGACGTAAGGGTGGACGGGCTGATGCACCATCACCATCTGCGCGCCGGCGTCCCGCGCGTGCCGGGCGGCGGCTACGGCGGTCGGCACGTCGTGACCGACACCCACCAGGACGACGGCCCGCCGTCCGGAGGTCTCGGCGAGTGTGTCCTCGACGACCGTGAGCCGCTCCGCGGGGGTGAGAGCGTAGAACTCGCCGGTGTTCCCGTTGGGGGTGAGCGTCCTGACGCCGCCGTCCAGGAGCCTGCGGAGCAGGAGCCGGTACGCGGAGCGGTCGATCGCCCCGTCGGCGTCGAAGGGGGTCACCGGGATCGCGACGACATCGGCGAGCGCGGCCTGGAGTTCGAAGCGGTCCATCAGGCGCCCGCCTTCTCGTCGTCGGGGAACGCGCGGCGGACGAAGTCCGAGATGTGGGTGTGCAGCAGCCGGGCCGCGCCGTCCGCGTCGCCGGCGAGCGCGGTCCGCAGGATCTCCTGATGCTCGCGCGCCTCCTGCTCCCAGGAAGGGGAGGCAGCCCAGGCGACGGTCGACACGAGAGCCGCCTGATCGCGTACTTCGTCGAGCATCCGCGCCAGCAGCGGGTTGCCGCAGGGCAGGTACAGCGCCCGGTGGAAGTCCCGGTTCGCCAGGCTCCGGTCGGCCCGGTCCTCCGCTCCCTCGGCCCGTACCAGCGCGTCCTGAGCCGCCGCCAGGGACTCGTTCCTGACGATGCTGCGGCGCAGCGCCTCGGGCTCCAGCAGCAGCCGTACGTCGTAGATCTCGCGCGCCATGGCCGCATCGACGGTCCGCACGGTGACGCCCTTGTACTGGCTCATCACGACGAGCCCGGTACCGGCCAGGGTCTTGAGCGCCTCGCGCACCGGGGTCTTGGAGACCCCGAACTGCGCCGCGAGATCGGCCTCGACCAGTGGCTGTCCCGGGCTCAACTGCCCGGTCAGGATTCCGTGCTTGATCGCCTCCAGCACGTACTGCGTCCGGGAGGGGATCGGGGCGGGAGCAAAAGTCATGTGCGCTCTCAGATCTCACGTATCGCGTCTCATATATGACGTACGAAGTACGACGCGATGAAAGTTAGAGCCGCGTCGGAGGTTCGTCAATGCTTTGAACAAAAACAGCTCCGGCACCGGACCGGCCCGCCGCAGGAGGCTCCCGCGACGGGCCGGATCATGGGTCAACGGGCCTGTGATCAGCCGACCTTGCCGGTGCCCGTGCCCGCACGGACCTCGGCGGCCACCTGCGCGGTGGGGTCGAGAGTGACCGCGTAGGGCGGGCTGGTGAAGGTGCCGGTGCGGGTGATGACGGGCGTGGCGCCGCCGTAGTCATTGCCGCCGGCGTTGGCGTACCCGTCGACCGGACTGTCCTCGGTCGTCCACACCGGGAGGTTCACGTTGACGAAGACATTGTTCTGGACCAGGCACTGGGCTTCCATCAGGCAGTGGATGCCACTGGTCGGAGCGTTCTCGAAGAGGTTGTTGTAAGCGTGCAGATGACCGAAGCGGATACGCGGCAGCCGCGCCTCCACGTTGCTGAACCAGTTGTGGCCGTAGGTGACGCGGATGCTCGCGTCCTCGCTGCCGTTCTTGTCGCTGTGGCCGACGAGCGAGCCCTTGAAGTGGTCGTGCAGATGGTTCCAGGAGACGGTGACGTCGGTAGAGCCGTGATTGATGTCGAGCAGACCGTCGTAGTAGTCCTTGTCGTGCAGGCGGTCGTTGAACAGCTCATTGTGATCGATCCACACATGGTCGGACTTCTGGATCTGGATGAGGTCGACGGGTGCCTTGGCGAGGGAGATCCGCAGATTCCGGACGATGACGTTGTGGGCCTTCTTGATGAAGAGCCCGGCCCCGGTGAGACCGGAGTTGGCACCCACACCGACGATGGTCTTGTCCGAGGTCACGTAGATCTGGTCGCTGCCCCGCAGCATTCCGGAGATCTTGATGGTCTTCGCGCCCGCCGACCCGGCTTCGGTGGTGAGCTGGGCGATCGTGGTGACGGTGACGGTGGTGCCGCCCGCGCCGCCGGTCGTACCGGCGCCGTATCCGAGGGGCGCGCTCTCGAAGGCCGCCGCCACGGCCGCGGCCGGCGCGGATCCGGTCGCGGCCGGGGCGGTTGCGGTTCCGGGCGCGGTGACCAGTCCGGTCACCGCCAGTGCGAGGGTCGCTAAGGGCGCGAGGACGGCGGGGACAGCCCGCCGGGGCAAGGTACGTGATGCCATGTCGGTCCTCCATGGGGGGATGCGGTTGCTCCACCGCGTTCACGGTTCAAGGTCGATGTTCATGTCCGTGAACGATGGGGCCGGTGACGAAATTAGAGAGCAAGCGCATACATGTCAATGACGTGGACATCCTTTTGTTCAAAGGGAATTGAGGAGCAAGCGCTTGTCCTCGAGCATGCGGCGACGGCCGACCAGGGAGGTGGTCGGCCGACGCCGTGCGGGAGGTGCGTCCTCTCAGCCGATGGTGAGTTGGGTGACCGAGTAGGCCGGGAAGGTGCGGGTGAAGGTGGCTCCCAGTCCGGTCACCGCCGTCGTGACCGGGGTGACGTGCTGGGGGTCGGTGATGGTGTTGGTGTCGGACGGACTGGTGGAGGTCAGGGTGACCGCGGTGCCGGTGGTCGGGACGGCCGCGCCGGCCCCGGTCAGGTGGACGGTGATCGACTGGGGATTGCCGCCCGGGTTCACGACGGTGATGTAGTACTTCCCGGTGCTGGACGAGCGGCTGACCACCTGGTTGACCGTGCTGGTGCCGGCGTACGAGGCGGCCAGGATCTGGTCGCCGTGTGCGGCTGCCATCATCTGCTGGACGTAGGCGCTGGGAGAGTTGTAGCTGGTCGAGGCGTCGAAGGCGATCAGATTGGTGTTCCACTGGACGCTGTTGACGTTGGCCAGCAGCGGGGCGTACGCCTCCATGGCCACCACATCGGAGTTGCGTTGCAGGTTGGTCAGCCACGAGGCGTCACCGATGGCGCCCGCCAGCGTCGGGGTCGGCCGGCCGACCTGCGATGCCCACTCTCCCTCGAACACCTTCGGGCCGCTGCGCGAGTAGGTGTCGTAGGCGTTGGCGTTCGCGTTGAACCAGCCGGGCGAACGGTAGTTGTGCAGGTCCAGCACATCGGGGGTGCGTGCGGAGACGGTGGTGGTGGCGATCAGTTTCAGCGCCGGATAGGCGGCTCTGATGGCATCGTGGAACTGGGCGTAGCGGCCGTTGCTGCCGTCGTAGCTGCCGGTGGTGTCGAACCAGTCCTCGTTGCCGACCTCGACGTACTTGAGGGCGAACGGCGCGGGGTGCCCGTCAGCGGCGCGCCTGGCACCCCAGGTGGTCGTGACGTCCCCGGTGATGTACTGGATCTCGTCCAGGGCGTCCTGGACGTACGGGGAGAGCTGGTCGAGCGGGACGACGTCGTGCTGCAGCGAGTAGCCGGCGTAGACCCCGAGGACGGGCTGGGCGCCGAGGTCCTCGCACCATTCGAGGTACTCCAGCAGGCCGAGGCCGTCCGTGGACCAGTAGCCCCAGGGGTCCTGGTGTCCGGGCCGGGTCTCGGTCGCGCCGAGGGTCTTCTTCCAGTCGAAGCGTTCGGCGACCGTGTTGCCCTCGAGGTAGTTGCCCCCGGGGAGCCGGATGAAGGAGGGCTTGAGTGCCTTCATCTTGTCCATCAGGTCGACCCGCAGCCCGTTGGGGCGGTTGTTGTAGGTGGGCGGGAAGAGCGACACGTTGCCCAGCCACAAGGTGGCACCCGCGGCGCTTTCTGAGGAGATCACGAAGCGGTTGGCGGAGCCGGTGGGCGCGCCGGCCGCGGTCTTGAGGGTGACGGTGTACTTCTTCCAGGCCGTGGTCGGCGCGGGGATGGTGGCCGTCGCATAGGCCGTACCGCCGGTGCTCTCCAGCGAGAGCTTGAGCGGTCCGGTGAAGCCCGCGGCGGCCTTGGCGTACAGCGAGGCGGTGTAGGTGGTGGACGGCTTGACCGGGATGCCCCAGAAGCCGCTGTTGGCGACGCCTGCCCGGTTGCCGGCCGAGGCGCTGGTCAGCGAGACCTTGAGGGACCGGGTCAGCGCGGTGTTGAGGGGGTTGGTGGTGTCCAGTGCGATGCTCGCCGATCCGCTGGTGGAGCTGACGGCGGACCAGGAGGTCGGGCTGCTGGAACTGGCCATCAGCGAGCGGTTCTGCAGCAGCTCGCCGTAGAGGCCGCCCTCGCCCGAGTGGTTGATGTCCTCGGTCATCAGGCCGAAGAAGTCGCTCGGCAGGGTGTGGGCCGCGCTCGCCGCGTTGATGGACAGGGTGCCGTTGCCCTGTCCGAGGAGGGTCTCCAGTTCGGGAGCGGTCACGGGGTGGTCGTAGAGCACAACATCGTCGATGGCGGCGTTGGCGAAGTCGACCGGGTTGCCGTTGAATTTGCCGCGGCCGACCGCCGTGCCGGCGGAGGCCTTCCACGGAGTGGTGTAGGCGACCGTGGACTGCAGGATGCCGTTGACGTAGAGCCTCAGTTGGCCGGCCGCGTTGTCGCTGACGCCGGTGAGGTGGTACCAGGTTCCGGCAGTCGGGACCGCCGTCGCGTCGGCGTGACGAGCGGTGGCCGTGGAGCTGTCGGACGCCAACCGAGTGAAGGCGAACTTCCCGGTGTCACCGCGTAGTTGGAGGTAGAAGCCGGAGACGCCGACACCGTCGAGGCTCGCGAAGGTCTGGTAGCCGGTGAGGGTGTTGGGCTTGACCCAGGCGGAGACCGAGAAGGATTGCGAGGTGTCCGTCGCGGCGGAGGTGGAGGTCGCGGACGAGGCGGCCGTGCCGTTGGACTGCAGCGCGTAGGCGCCGGTCCTGCCGGTGGTCCAGGCGGCCGTGGCGCCCAGCGTGAGCGGATGGCCGTGACCTGAGGTGTCCGCGGCAGATGTCCCGGTGCCCGCGTCGAAGGCCCAGTGCGCGGGCTGGTCCAGCGCGGTCACCTCGGAGGCGGCCAGGGCGCCGGTGTAGAACCGTAGGTCGTCCACGCCGCCGTTGAGGTAGTCCACGGGGTTCCCGGCGTACCTGCCGCGGCCGACCACCGCGTGCCCGGTGGCCTTCCATGGGGTGGTGTACGGAACGGCCGTCTGCAGCTTACCGTTGACGTACAGCGAGAGCGTGCCGGCGGCGGAGTCCTGGACGCCGGTGAGGTGGTACCAGGTACCGACGGCCGGGCCGTCACCGGCGGCGGCGACCGCGGCCGTCCCGGTGGCGTCGGAGGACAGCCGGGCGAAGGCGAAGGTCCCGGTGTCGCCGCGCAACCCGAGGTAGAAGCCGCTGACGTTCGCACCGTCGATGCTGACGGCGGTCTGGTAGCCGTCGGTGTTGTTGAGCTTCACCCAGGCGGAGACGCTGAAGGAGGCGGAGGTGTCGACGATCGGGGCACCGAGGTCGATGTTCCCGGTGCCGGTGCCGTTCGTCGCGACGCTCCCGGCTCCGACCTGTCCTGCCGCGTGGGTGGCGCCGGCCGCGAGGGTGCCCGGGTGCGCACCGCCGGAATCGTCGGCCGCGGTACTGCCGGTGGCCTCGTCCAGCGCCCAGTGCCCGGCGAGGGCGGTGACCGCGGCTGCGGGGGTGGCCGCGAGGGGGACGAAACCGACGGTGAGGAGCGCCGCGCTCGCGGCGAGAGCGGCAGCGGTACGCAGCCGTTGCCGGCGATGACGGTGTGGCCTGTGGGACCAGGCGAAGTGCATGGGTCTCCCTTGAAAGGTGGGGAAGGGTGGATTCCATGGCGTGTTCGGTTTCGGGTGGTTCCGTGACGGGCGCGGGTGCCGTGCGGGGAGCCCGGCGCTATCTCCGCCCGGCTCCCCGCACGCCCCCGTACCGCACGGCCGCGCGTGCCTTACCGCACGGCCGTTGCGGCGTCCACCGTCCCGTCGATCAGGCACGGTGACGGAACGTCATCACCTTCGGTGACGGACATCATCAGGCTCTGCGACGGGACGTCATCAGGCGCTGCAGCAGGACGAAGGCGAACAGCAGCGTGCCGACCGCGATCTTCGTCCACCAGGAGCTGAGCGTGCCCTCGAAGGTGATGATGGTCTTGATGACCCCGAGGACGAGAACGCCCAGCAGGGTTCCCAGGACGTAGCCGGAGCCGCCGGCCAGGATCGTCCCGCCGATCACGACGGCGGCGATCGCGTCGAGCTCCGTTCCGACCAGGTGCAGGCTGTAGCCGGACAGCGTGTAGAGCGTGAACAGCACCCCCCCGAGGGCCGAGCACACTCCGCTGACCGTGTAGGCGCGGATCACCGTCCGGCCGACCGGGACACCCATCAGCAGCGCCGACTGCGCGTTGCCGCCGACCGCGTACACCGCGCGGCCGAAGCCCGTGTAGTGCAGCGTCAGGAAGGCCACGGCGACGACGGCCAGGGCGATCACCACCGACCAGGAGATGAACACTCCGCCGGGAAAGGTGACATGGGACTGCGCCAGGGTCGTGAAGACCGCGTTGTCGATCGGGATCGCGTTGGTGCTGATCAGGTAGCACAGGCCCCGCGCGAAGAACATCCCGGCCAGCGTCGCGATGAAGGGCTGTACCTCGAAGTGATGGATGGCGTAGCCCATGGCGCCACCGATCAAGGCCCCGACCACCAACACCAGCGGGATGACCAGGGCCGGAGGCCATCCGTGCTGCTGGACGAGCGTGGCACACAGCATCGTGGAGAGCGCGGCGACGGCTCCGACCGAGAGGTCGATGCCACCGGTGAGGATCACGAACGTCATACCGACCGCGATGACCAGCAGGAACGCGTTGTCCACGAACAGGTTGGCGATGGTCTGGCCGGCCAGGAAGTCCAGGTAACGGTAGTTGCCCGCTTCGAGGGTCAGCGCGAACAGGACAGCGGTGGCCATGACCGGGACGTAGTCGCGGTGCTGGGCCAGGAATGTGCGCACGCCGCGGCCGGCGGCTGCGCGGGGCTGGGTCGCGCTCACAGGGTGGTCGCCTCCTTCGGGCTCTGGGCGGCGTTCGCCGGTGCGTGGCTCCGGGAGGAGTCGGAGCCGTTTTTGGTGGCGTCCGTGAGTACGCCACCGCTGGTGCCTGGAGTGCGGGGCGCCTTGCGTGACAGCACCTTGGCGCGGAACGCCGGGGACTGCAGAAGACAGACCGCCATGACAACCAGCGCCTTGAACACCAGCGTCGTCTCGGGCGGCACGCCGACGGTGTAGACCGTGGTGGAGAGCGTCTGGATGACGAGGGCGCCGATCGCGGTCCCGCCGAGGTGGAACCGACCACCGGTGAGCGAGGTCCCGCCGATGACCACGGCGAGGATCGCGTCGAGCTCGATCCACAGACCCGCGTTGTTGCCGTCGGCGGCGGCCACGTTGGAACTGATCATCAGTCCGGCGCCCGCGGCGCACAGCGCACAGAACGCGTAGACGGCGATGGTGAGCCCCCGGGCCCGGATTCCGACCAGCCGGCTGGCCTCCCGGTTGCCGCCGACCGACTCGAGCAGCAGCCCCAGTGCGGTGCGCCGGACGGCGAGGCCGGTCAGTACGAGCACCGCGGCGGCGATCAGTACCGACAGCGGGAGGCCGAGTTCGTACCCGCCCCCGATCAGGTGGTAGGGCTCGCTGTTGACCGTGATGATCTGGCCGCTGGTGATCATCTGTGCGACGCCGCGACCCGCCACCATGAGGATCAGGGTGGCGATGATCGGCTGCATGCCGATCCCGGCGACCAGCACGCCGTTCCACACTCCCAGAGCGGTGCACACGGCGAGTGCGAGCAGCACCGCGACGACGACACCGCCGACGCTCTTCTGGTCGGTGAGCTCGCTGATGTTCAGACAGGCCACGGCGCCGGAGATGGCGACCACGGCGCCGACCGACAGATCGATCCCACCGATCGCGATGACCAGGGTCATCCCGACGGCGACCAGCAACAGCGGGGAGCCGAGCCGCAGGATGTCGATCAGGCTGCCGAAGAGGTGGCCGTCGCGGATCTGGATCGAGAAGAAGTCCGGGGTGTAGATGACATTGGTGATCAGCAGCGCAACAAGCAGCACGAGAGGCCAGAACAGCCGGTGGCCGGCCAGCCTGCCGACGATGGGCGGCATCAGTGGGTCCCTCCGGTCGCGATGGTCTCCATCAGCCGGTCCAGGGTGAGATCGGCGGTGTTGGCGAGAGTCGCCACGAGCTCGCGGTCGCGCAGTACCGCGACCGTGTCGGAGAGGCTCAGCACCTCTTCGAGTTCGGCGGAGACGTAGACCACCGCCATGCCGTCCTCCGCGAGCGAGGCCACCAGCCGCTGGATCTCGGCCTTGGCCCCGATGTCGATGCCCCGGGTCGGTTCGTCGAGGATCAACAGCTTGGGTTCGGTGATCAGCCAGCGGGCGAGCAGCACCTTCTGCTGGTTGCCGCCGCTCAGGTTGCGGACGACCGCTTCCGGGTTCTGCGGGTGGATGTGCAGCGCCGCGATCCAGTGCGCGACCAGCTCCTCCGTCCTGCGGACGGGAAGCGGTCTGATCCAACCGCGGGCGGCCTGGAGGGCGAGGATGATGTTCTCCCGGACCGTCAGGTCGGGGATGATGCCCTCGGTCCTGCGGTTCTCCGAACAGAAGGCGATGCCACGGCGGATGGCGGCGCGCGGACTGCGCAGGACGACGGTCCGACCGTCGACCGTGAGACTGCCGGTGTCGGCACGGTCGGCGCCCGCCAGCAGCCGGGCCGTCTCGGAACGCCCGGCCCCGAGCAGCCCGGCGAGGCCCAGTACCTCCCCCGGGCGCACGGTGAGGTCGAACGGTGCGACGGCGCCCTTGCGTCCCAGAGCGTGCGCCTCGGTGAACGGGGTCCCGGCCGGCCGGGCGCGGTCACCCCGGCCACGGTCGGTGAGTTCACCGAGCTCCTGACCGAGCATCGCGGAGACCAGCTCGATCTGCGGCAGGTGCGCGGTGCGGTACTGCCCGACGAGACGCCCGTCTCGGAGCACGGTGATCCGGTCGGACACGTCGTAGACCTGGTCCAGGAAGTGCGTCACGAACAGGATCGCCACGCCCTCGCCGCGCAGCCGGCGGATCACCTTGAACAGCTGGGTCACCTCCTCGCGGTCCAGGCTGGAGGTGGGTTCGTCGAGGATCAGCACCTTCGCCCGGATGTCCACGGCGCGGGCGATGGCGACCATCTGCTGCAGGGCGAGCGGGATGGTGTCCAGCGGAGCGCGGACGTCGATGTCCAGGTCGAGGTCGGACAGCAGCTCACGGGCGCGCCGGCGCACTTCGGACCACACGATGCGGCCGCGCCTGCGGGGCTCGCGGCCCAGGAAGATGTTCTCCGCGACCGACAGGTTCGGGCAGAGGTTGACCTCCTGGTACACGGTGCTGACGCCGGACCGCTGCGCCTGCAGCGGGCCGGCGAACCGGACCGGGCTGCCGTCCAGCGTGACGGTCCCGGCCTCGGCCTCGTACACGCCTGTCAGCACCTTGATCAGCGTGGACTTCCCGGCGCCGTTCTCGCCCATCAGGGCGTGCACTTCACCGGGATACAGCTCGAGATCGACCTCAGATAGGGCCCGGACGCCGGCGAACTCCTTGGTGATGCCGGTCATCCGGAGGATGGGTTGAGCGGGGGTGAGCTGCGGCGTCGACATGGGAGCTCCTCTCCTCGGGCCGCTTGCCGGTCCGGCCGGGGGTCGGGGGTGCCCCCCTCGGGCACCCCCGACCCGGATCACCGGATCAGTACTGGCGGTTGGGGAGTTCGGCGGCTGCCTTGTCCTTGGTGAAGACGCCTTCCTTGGACTCGACCCGGGCCGGCACCTCGGCCTTGTCCTTCAGCTTCTGTACCAGGTCCATGACCTGCGGGCCGATCAGCGGGTTGCACTCGACAACGACCTCGATCTTGCCGTCGACCATCGCCTGGAAGGCATCCTTGACGCCGTCGATCGAGACGATCCGGATGTCCTTGCCCGGCTTGAGACCGGCCTCCTCGATCGCCTGGATGGCACCCATGGCCATGTCGTCGTTGTGCGCGAAGAGGACGTTGATGTCCTTGTGCGCCTTGAGGAAGGCCGTCATGACCTCCTTGCCCTTGGCACGGGTGAAGTCACCGGTCTGGTCCGCGACCAGCTTGAACTTGGGGTCCTTGAGGACCAGGTCCTCGAACCCCTTCTTGCGGTCGATGGCCGGGGCGGACCCGGTGGTGCCTTCGAGCTCCGCGATGTTCACCGGGCCGGTGTTGCCCTTCTCCGCGTCCAGCAGCCACTGGCCGGCGGACGTCCCCTCCTTGACGAAGTCGGAGCCGATGAACGTCTTGTAGAGGGACTTGTCCTGCGTGTCGATCGCCCGGTCGGTGAGGATCACCGGGATTCCGGCCGTCTTGGCTTCCTTCAGTACGGTGTCCCAGCCCGTGACGACCACCGGCGAGAAGCCGATGACGTCCACCTTCTGCTGGATAAAGGTGCGGATCGCGGCTATCTGGTTCTCCTGCTTCTGCTGCGCGTCGGAGAACTTGAGCTCGAAGCCGGCGGCCTTCGCCGCGTCCTGGATGGACTTGGTGTTGGCGGCGCGCCAGCCGCTCTCGGAGCCGACCTGCGAGAAGCCGAAGACCAGCTTCTTGGCACCGTTCGCGTCCGTGCCGCTGCCCGCGGCGGCCTTCTTGCCCGCCCCGCCGCAGGCGGCGAGGGACACGCACAGAGCGACGGCCAGCAGGGCCGCGGCGGTGTTGCGCGTACGGAGTCTTGCTGGGGTGGAGGCGGTGAGGGACATCGTGCACTCTCCTTTGAGCCGGAAAAAACCCTGCGATGTGTGACCTGGTGGTACGACTGCGAATGCGGCCGCAGCCGCTCAGAAGCCCCGCGCCAGACGGTGGTACGCCTGGTTCCAGCGGATCTCCTTGGTGAACTGGCGGATCGTGGTCTCCGCGTCGATGACCAGGAGTTCCGCTCCGGCCATCTCCGCGAAGTCCTCGAGCTCTTCCCTCCCGACGGCGCTGGAGAGCACGGTGTGGTGCGGACCGCCGGCCGTGAGCCATGCCTCGGTCGAGGTCCGCAGGTCGGGCTGCGGCTTCCACACCGCGTGGGCCACCGGGAGGTTGGGCAGCGGCTCGGCGGCGGCGACCACGTCGATCTCGTTGGCGACCAGCCGGAACCGGTCCCCCATGTCGGCGAGGCCCACGACCACCGCCGGACCCGGGGTGGCTTCGAAGACCAGCCGCACGGGGTCCTCCCGGCCGCCGATGCCCAGCGGGTGGATCTCGCACGAGGGGACCTCGGCGGCGATCGACGGGCAGACCTCGAGCATGTGCGCGCCGAGGATGACCTCCTGGCCGGCCTCCAGGTGGTAGGTGTAGTCCTCCATGAACGACGTCCCACCGGGCAGACCGGCGGACATCGCCTTCAGCGTGCGCAGCAGCGCGGAGGTCTTCCAGTCCCCCTCGCCGCCGAAGCCGTAGCCGTCCGCCATCAGGCGCTGCACGGCAAGACCGGGCAGCTGGCGCAGCCCGCCGAGGTCCTCGAAGTTGGTGGTGAACGCCTGGAAACCGCCGTCGGTGAGGAACTCCCGCATGCCGAGTTCGATCCGCGCCGCGTACCGCAGCGAGTTGTGCCGCTCCGCTCCGAGGCGCAGTTCGGGCGCGAGGCGGTAGCTCTCCTGGTACTCCTTGGTCAGCTCGGTGACGTCGGCGTCGGCCACCGCGTCCACCACGGCGACCAGGTCGTTGACCCCGTAGGTGTTGACCGAGACGCCGAACCGCAGCTGCGCCTCGACCTTGTCGCCCTCGGTGACGGCGACGTCGCGCATGTTGTCACCGAACCGCGCTACCCGCAGCGTGCGCAGGGCATTGTGCCCGACCGCGGCTCGGGCCCAGGCACCGATGCGCAGGGTCACCGACGGGTTGCTGACGTGTCCGGCGACCGTCTTGCGGGGCACTCCCAGCCGGGACTGGATGTACCCGAACTCGCGGTCCCCGTGGGCCGCCTGGTTCAGGTTCATGAAGTCCATGTCGATGGAGCTCCACGGCAGTTCCCTGTTGGCCTGGGTGTGCAGGTGCAGCATCGGCTTGCGCAGCGCGTCGAGGCCGGCGATCCACATCTTGGCGGGGGAGAACGTGTGCATCCAGGACATCACGCCGACGCAGTCGTCCGCGGCGTTGGCGTCGAGGCAGACCCGCCGGATCGCCTCCGCGTCGGTGAGCACGGGCAGCCACTTCACCCGGACCGATAGGTCCGGACTCTCGTTGAGGGCCGCGGCGATCTGCTGGGACTGTTCGGCGACCTGCTGGAGCGTGTCCGGTCCATAGAGCCCCTGGCTTCCGGTGAGGAACCAGACTTCACGGCCTTCGAGCGACTTCATTGCTGAGCTCCTTCGCGGCCGGCGGGCTGCTGGCCGTACACGTTCTGATAGCGGTCGTAGAGCGAGTCGATGTCCGGCGCGGCGATGCCGACCGGTTCCCCGAGCTGACGGGAGATGTGGACGGTGCGGGCGACGTCCTCGCACATCACGGCTGCCTTGACGGCGGCCTTGGCGTCCTTGCCGATGGTGAACACACCGTGGCTCTTCATCAGCACGGCGGGCGAGCGGTGTCCCCGGAGGGCGGCCACGATGCCCTGGCCGATCGAGTCGTCGCCGATCAGCGCGAACGGGCCGACGGGGATCTCCGCGCCGAACTCGTCCGCCATCGCGGTGACGACGCAGGGCACCGCCTCACCGCGGGCCGCCCAAGCGGTGGCGTAGGTGGAGTGGGTGTGCACCACGCCCCCCACTTCGGGCATGTGGCGGTAGACGAAGGCGTGGGCGGCGGTGTCCGAGGACGGGTTGTGCGCCCCCTCGACGACCTTGCCCTCCAGATCGCAGACGATCATGTTCTCGGGTGTCAGGTCGTCGTAGGAGACACCGCTCGGCTTGATGACCATCAGGTCGTGGCCCGGCACGCGGGCCGAGACGTTCCCCGCGGTCCACACCACGAGCTGGTAGCGGACGAGTTCCTGGTGCAGATCACTGACCTGCTGCCGGATCAGCTTGATCGCTGCGTCGGTCTCGGGGACGAACGTGGGATCGGTCATGGGATCGTTCCTGGGATCGGTCATGAAAACGGCCTTCCGTGCGCGTCAGTTGGCGGCAGAGGTGCTGGTCTCGTTGCGCAACTCGCGCAGCCGGTGCAGCACGCCCCTGTGCTCGCCTCCGAGCAGGTCGTGCAGAGCGCGGTACTCGGCGAACAGCCGGTCGTACGCGTCGGCGCGGGCGGCGTCCGGGAGGTACTGGTCCTTGTGCACGCGGCCCATCACCTCGGCGGCGGCCGGCACGCTGTCGTAGGCCCCGGCCGCCACCGCCGCGTGGATGGCGGAGCCCAGAGCCGGCGCCTGCTCGGAGGCGGCAACGCTCAGCGGGCGGCGCAGCACGTCCGCGTAGATCTGCATCAGCAGCGCGTTCCTGGTGAGGCCGCCGGCCACGGTGAAGCGGGTGACAGGAACGCCGGAGTTCTCGAAGGCCTCGACGATGACCCGGGTGCCGAAGGCGGTCGACTCCAGCAGCGCCCGGTAGATCTCCGGCGGGCGGGTGGCCAGGGTGGCACCGACCAGCACCCCGGAGAGCCGGTGGTCGACCAGCACCGAGCGGTTTCCGTTCCACCAGTCGAGCGCCACCAGTCCGTGCCCGCCGACCGGTTGCCCGGCGGCCAGCCGGGTCAGCAGCTCGTGCAGGCTGATGCCCTCGGCGGCGGCCTGCGCGTGGTAGGTCGGCGGGATGCCGTGCTCGACGAACCAGCCGAAGATGTCGCCGACGCCGCTCTGTCCGGCTTCGAAACCCCACAGCCCGTCGACCACTCCCCCGTCGACCACCCCGCACATGCCGGGGACCTCGGCGACCTGCTCACCGTTGAGGATGTGGCAGGTGGAGGTGCCCATCACGGCGAGCAGCTCGCCGGCCCCGGCCGACCTGGCCGCCGGGGCGGTGACGTGGGCGTCCACGTTGCCGACCGCGACGGCGATGCCCTCCGGGAGTCCCGTCCAGGCGGCGGCCCGGGCCGTCAGGCCCCCGGCCCGGCCGCCCAGCGGGGAGAGCGGGTGCTCCAACCTGGTCTGCGCGAAGTCCGCGAAGCCGGGGTTGAGGGCGGCCAGGTACTCGGCCGACGGGTAGCCGCCGTTCTGGTGGATCCCCTTGTATCCGGCCGTGCAGGTGTTGCGGGTTTCGACCCCGGTGAGCTGCCAGACGATCCAGTCGGCCGCCTCGATCCAGCGGTCGGTCCGCCGATAGGTGTCCGGGTCCTCCTCCAGCACCTGAAGGGCCTTGGCATACTGCCACTCGGAGGAGATCAGGCCGCCGTAGCGGGCGATCCACTCCTCACCGCGCTCATGGGCCAGTGCGGTGATCCGGTCGGCCTGGGGCTGGGCCGCATGGTGCTTCCACAGCTTCGGCCAGGCGTGCGGCCGGGTCCCGAGCTCCGGACGGAGACAGAGCGGGGTGCCGTCAGCGCTGGTGGGAAGGCAGGTGGAGGCCGTGAAGTCGGTGCCGATGCCGATCACCGCGGCGGGGTCGATCCCGGCGGCGGTGATCGCCTTGGGGACGGCCTGGCGGATCACGTCCAGCCAGTCCTCCGGATGCTGGAGCGCCCAGTCCGGTGGAAGCGGGGCGTTGCTGCCGGGCAACCGGTCGTCGATGACCGCATGGGAGTACTCATGGACGGCGCTGCCGATTTCGGCACCGTCCGCGACACGGACGACGACGGCGCGCCCGGAGAGCGTGCCGAAATCGATACCCAGGACGTAGTCGGTCGGTGCGGTGTCGGCCGACCCGGAAGCCTCTGCCCCCGTGCTGGCGGGTGCAGCAGCATCCACAGGATTGTTAGCGTTAACAACCACAGTCAAGTTCTCCGTTCGATGATGGGGCTGGGGCGCCTTGCCCGCGCCCGAATGGGGTGCGCGAGCCACTCCGGCAGGCGAAAACCCGATGCGATCAGCCCGACCAGAACACCGGCCACCTCGGCGCGCAGGGCGCACGGAGGTTTCCGACCCCCAGAGTGTGAGCGTTAACAACTGATGTCGTCAATGCTCTGAGCAGGTCACAAATCAGCAACGGGCGCCTTCGGGCCGGAGCCCCGAGGCACCTTCCATCCGCCCATCGGGCGCCGGCGCCGAAGAAGTCTCCCGACGGCGGCAACCTTCACAGCGGCGGCGGCAACTGGAGGGCTGACGGTCCCTCCGCACCAAAGGAACGACATCACGTGTCTGTCCCCTCGCACCGCCGCCCGCCCTCCCGGCGCCTCGTCGCTCTGATCGGCGCCGCCTCCCTGGCGACCGCCGGCCTCGCCGCCATACCACTGACCATGGGTGCGGGCGCCGCCGCCGTCGACCTCGCGCACTCGGCCCTGCCCGCCAACGACGGCTGGGCCGCCGGCGGCCCGGGCACCACGGGCGGACAGGCCGCCGACTCCGCCCACACCTTCACCGTCTCCACCCGGCCCCAGCTGGCCAAGGCCCTCAAGGCCGGCCCCACCGACGCACCGCGGATCATCCAGATCAAGGGGGTCATAACCGCGGGCCTGGAGCCCGCCACCGGCCTGCCCGCCAAGCTCGCCAGGACGGCGGGCGCGGGCATCCTCACCGCGGCGGGAGGCACCGCCTGACGGCGTCATCCGAACGTGCCCCCGAGGTTCCGCCCCCGAGCTCACTGGTTGCTATGCTGCCGCCTCCCCATTTGATGTGAACGCTCACATACCTGAGGAGGTCACCCCGGACATGCTTCTCGAAGACGCATCCGCCGAGTTCCACGACTTCTTCGAGCGCCACTATGCCGAGCTGGCCCGCCTCGCCCATCTCCTGACGGGCGAGGCGGACGCCGCGGACGACCTCGCCGCGGACGCGCTGACCGCGCTCTGGCATCGCTGGGACCGGGTGCAACGAGCGGACCACCCACTCGCCTACGCCCGGGGCGTGGTGTCCAACATGGCACGCAACCGCATCCGTGGCGCGGTCCGTGAGCGCCGCCGCGTCGCGTTGTTCTGGGCCCGGCACAGCGACCGGGCGGAGGACCCGGACATCGCAGCCGTCATGGACGTACGGGCCGCGCTCGACCGGCTGCCATTCCGCAAACGCGCGTGCGTCGTCCTGCGGCACGCCTTCGACCTCTCCGAGAAGGACACCGCGCTCGCCCTGGGAATATCGGTCGGTACGGTGAAAAGCCAGACCTCCAAGGGCCTGGCGGAACTGGAACGAACACTCAGCAGACGCGCCACCGAGGAACTGGCGGGGAGGAGGAACTGATGGACGATCTGCACGATCAGCTGCGACAGGCCGCCGCCGCCCACCAACCGAACCGGGCGCGCATCCTCGCCCGCGTCCAACGGAGCATGATCCCGTACTCCACCGCCACCGACCTCACGACCCCCGATCTCACCACCGCCGATCGCGCCGACGCCCGGAACGCCCGACACCGCAGCCGGGTCACCCTGTCCTGGCCGAAGATCGCGCTCACCACACTCGCGACCGCCGCGACGCTGGGTGTCGGAGGCCTCGCCGTCGGAGCCGTGGTACGGAACCACGAACCGCGGCAGGAGGCGGCCATCGGCAGTCCGGGGACACCCCGGTCCCCCTCACCCGGTTCCTCGCACCCCGCTGCGCCCCACGCCCCCGGGACCCAGGAGCCGGCCGGCACGCCGCCACTCTCCGGGTCCGGTCGGCCGTCCCCGCTGGCCACCACGCCCCAACCCGGCCGCACGTCAGCCACCCCACCCGGCCCCGCGCAGACCGAGGACGGGCCCCTGTGGGCGGACGGGTCCGTCGATCCCCACAGCAACAGCTTCTGGGCCCAGAGCAACGTCACCGTCAAGACGCGAAAGCCGCTGACCGCGCTGGCCGTGGAACTCCGCATCACCCAGACCGGCGGCGTCAGGAGCACCGGTAGCTGGCAGACGCTGCCCGGCGACGACTTCACCCTCTCCGTACGGGAGGACGGCGGCGCACTCGTCTACCGCTGGACGCTCAAACCCGGCAGGACCGTCCCCGTGGGACAGCACGTCTTCGCCGGCCAGTACGACCACGCCGCGGGTGGCCGGGACGCCAGGGGCGACACCTACCGGGCGGATGCCGGTACGACGGACGCGAAACCCTCGGTCCGGGGCGCCTTCGCACCCGGCAGCTGACCGGGAGGGGGCTCCCTCGGGCGGGCCCGGTCTCAGCGGCCGTGCCCGGCCGTGCCCAGTCCCTCATCATGCGGAGGGGCGGCCCGACGCCGGTCGGGCCCTGGGCCGCGGTGCGATACACAACGGTGACCATCGGGGCCTTGACGGTCTTTCTGTTAGCGTTAACACTCTTGTAACGCCAGGCCAGTGACATGGCCCGGCCGAGCATCGGCGGGGCTCTCGCCACAGCCGCTGCGCCCCTTGTCGGCGAGCGTGATCCGTGCGGCGGCCCCTGCGCCCTCATCCCGGAAAACACGGGGAGCGGACCGGTCCGAGAACACCGGGGTCATACGGAGGCCGTACACGGGCCCCGATGATCGCGGCACATCACTGGAGGAAGTGTGCGGAAAGTTTCGATCGGCCTCGTCATAGTGGCGCTGACAGCACTGTTGGCAGCCTGCGGGCAAAGTACCAACGGCGTCGGCGCCCACGCGAAAGACGCTGATGCCAAGGGCGGTCTGGTGGGCATCGCGATGCCCACCAAGTCCTCGGAACGGTGGATCAACGACGGCGCCAACATGGTCAAGCAGTTCCAGGCCAAGGGGTACAAGACCGACCTCCAGTACGGCGACAACATCGTGGAGAACCAGGTCTCCCAGATCGAGAACATGATCACCAAAGGCGCCCGGCTGCTGGTGATCGCGGCGGTCGACGGCTCCTCGCTCACCGACGTGCTGCAGAAGGCCGCCGACGCCGACATCCCGGTGATCTCCTACGACCGGCTCATCCTCGGCACCAAGAACGTCGACTACTACGCGACCTTCGACAACTACAAGGTCGGTGTCCTCCAGGGCACCTACATCGCCGACAAGCTCGGTCTCAAGGACGGCAAGGGCCCGTTCAACGTCGAACTGTTCGGCGGCTCACCGGACGACAACAACGCCCCGTTCTTCTTCAAGGGCGCGATGAGCGTGCTCAAGCCGTACATCGACAGCAAGAAGGTCGTCGTCCGCAGCGGCCAGACCAGCTTCAACCAGGTCGCCACTCTGCGCTGGGACGGCGGGCTCGCGCAGTCCCGGATGGACAACCTGCTCAGCAAGTCCTACACGACAGCCCGGGTCGACGCCGTGCTCTCCCCCTACGACGGCATCTCGATCGGCATCCTGTCGTCCCTCAAGGGCGTGGGGTACGGCGGCTCGGGCAAGGAACTGCCCATCGTCACCGGCCAGGACGCGGAAGTGGCCTCGGTGAAGTCCATCATCGCCGGCGAGCAGACGGAGACCGTGTCCAAGGACACCCGCGCGCTGGCCAAGGTGGCGGTGCAGATGGGTGATGCGCTGCTCACGGGCGGAAAGCCCCAGGTGAACGACACCACGCAGTACAACAACGGGGTCAAGGTCGTGCCGGCCTTCCTGCTGCAGCCGATCAGCGTCGACAAGGACAACTACCTCAAGGTGCTGGTCGACAGCGGGCAGCTCTCCGCCGGTCAGCTCAAGTAGCCGGCCGGGGCACCTGTCCCGACCAGTCCCCGGCGGCCCGTCGCCGGGCCTCCAGAACACGTGGCGGGGCGGCCCCCGAAGATCCGGCCGGCCGCCCCGCCACCCGACCCGAACGGATGCACATCATGGCCGGACCCGTCCTGGAGATGCGTTCGATCAGCAAGTCCTTCCCCGGCGTCAAGGCCCTCTCCGACGTCAATCTGAGCGTCGCGCCCGGCGAGGTCCACGCCGTCTGCGGTGAGAACGGCGCCGGCAAGTCGACCTTGATGAAGGTACTCAGCGGGGTGTACCCGCACGGCTCGTACGAGGGCGAGATCCTCTTCGAGGGTGAGTCGTGCGCCTTCAAGGACATCCGGGCGAGCGAGCAGCGTGGCATCGTGATCATCCACCAGGAGCTCGCCCTGGTGCCCTATCTGTCCATCGCGGAGAACATCTTCCTGGGCAACGAGCACGCCTCGCGCGGCTTCATCAACTGGCAACGCACCCTCACCCACGCGAAGAAGCTCCTCCAGCGGGTCGGTCTGCGGGAGAACCCGCAGACGAGGGTCGCGGACATCGGGGTGGGAAAGCAGCAGCTGGTCGAGATCGCGAAGGCGCTGGCCAAGGAGGTCAAGCTGCTGATCCTGGATGAGCCGACGGCCGCTCTGAACGACGAGGACAGCCGCAAGCTGCTCGACCTCATCCTCGAGCTCAAGGCGCAGGGGATCTCCTGCATCATCATCTCGCACAAGCTCAACGAGATCGCCCGCGTCGCGGACTCCGTCACCATCCTGCGGGACGGCCGGACCATCGAGACCGTCGCCGTCGGCAAGGAGGGCATCTCGGAGGACCGCATCATCCGCGGCATGGTCGGCCGCGATCTGGACCACCGCTACCCCGAACGGACCCCCGACATCGGCGACGTCGCCTTCGCCGTCGAGGACTGGACCGTCCTCCACCCGATCGACCACCAGCGCAAGGTGGTCGACGCCGTGTCGGTGCATGTACGGCGCGGCGAGATCGTCGGGGTCGCGGGGCTGATGGGCGCCGGCCGTACCGAGCTCGCGATGAGCGTCTTCGGCCGCTCCTACGGCCGGTACACCGGAGGGCGGGTGCTGCTGAACGGTGTGGAGATCAGGACCCGTACGGTTCCGGAGGCGATCGGCCACGGCCTCGCGTACGTCACCGAGGACCGTAAGCAGCTCGGGCTCAACCTGACCGAGGACATCAGCCGCAACATCTCGCTGACCGCCCTCGGAAAGGTCTCCCGGCGCGGCTGGGTCAACGAGTACGAGGAGACCCGGGTCGCGGAGAAGTTCCGCGCCTCGATGAACATCAAGGCGCCCTCGGTCTTCGCGGAGACCGGCAAGCTCAGCGGCGGCAACCAGCAGAAGGTCGTCCTCAGCAAGTGGATCTTCTCCGAGCCCGAGGTACTGATCCTCGACGAGCCCACCCGCGGTATCGACGTCGGCGCCAAGGCCGAGATCTACACGGTGATCGCCGATCTGGCCGCGCAGGGCAAAGCGGTGCTGGTCATCTCCTCGGAACTGCCCGAACTGCTCGGCCTGTGCGACCGCATCTACACGATGGCCGAAGGCCGGCTCACCGGCGAGACGGACCGCGCGAACGCCACCCAGGAATCACTCATGCGCCTCATGACCGTGAGCGCGGCAACCCAGAACGAGCAGGTGTGACGCATGGCCCAGACACAGACCTCCGGCATCGAGGCGAGCACGCCGACCGACGGTAAGCCGACGGGCTCCGAGGGCGGCGCCGGCCGGGTGGGGCAGCAGCTGGCCCAGGCCATGCGCGGCAACATCCGCCAGTACGGCATGCTGGTCGCTCTCGCGCTGATCGTCCTGCTCTTCCAGATCTGGACCGGCGGCACCCTGCTCAAGCCGCTCAACGTCACCAATCTGATCCAGCAGAACAGTTACATCCTGATCCTCGCCATCGGCATGATGATCGTCATCATCTCGGGCCACATCGACCTGTCGGTCGGATCGCTCGCCGCCTTCGTCGGCGCGGCCGCCGCGGTCATGATGGTCAAGCACCAGGTGCCCTGGCCGGTGGCGCTCGTCGCCGCGCTGCTGATCGGCGCCGCCGCCGGAGCCTGGCAGGGGTTCTGGATCGCGTACGTCGGTATCCCGTCCTTCATCGTCACGCTGGCGGGCATGCTGCTGTTCCGCGGCGGCACCCAGATCCTGCTGCAGGGCCAGTCGGTGGCCCCGTTCCCGCGCGGCTTCCAGAAGATCAGCAACGGGTTCATGCCGGAGGTCGGCCCGCACACCAACTACCACAACCTGACGCTGCTGCTCGGCATCGGAGTGCTCGCCATCGCACTGCTCCAGGAGGTTCGCGGCCGCCGGCAGGCCGCCGACTTCGGACTCGAACTGCTTCCGCTGGGCTTCTTCCTCGCCAAGCTGGCGGCCATCACCGCGGCGGTGACCGTGTTCACCCTGCTGCTCGCCAGCTACCACGGCTTCCCGATCGTCCTGCTCATCCTGGGCGCCCTGCTGGTCGGCTTCGGCTATCTCATGCGCAACTCGATCCTCGGGCGGCACACCTACGCGATCGGCGGGAACGAGCCGGCCGCTCGGCTGTCTGGTGTGAAGAGCAAGCGCGTGGTCTTCCTGGCCTTCGTGAACATGGGCGTCCTGGCCGCGCTGGCCGGCATGGTCTTCGCGGCCCGCCTCAACGCCGGTACGCCGCAGGCGGGTATCAACTTCGAACTGGAGGCGATCGCGGCGGCCTTCATCGGCGGCGCCTCGGCCGCCGGTGGCGTCGGCACCGTCCTCGGCGCGATCATCGGCGGTCTGGTGCTCGGAGTGCTGAACAACGGCATGTCCCTGGTGGGCATCGGTACCGACTACCAGCAGGTGATCAAGGGCCTGGTGCTGCTGGCGGCGGTCGGCTTCGACGTCTACAACAAGCGCAAGGTCGGCTCCTGACCTGTCCCGCTCCCACCCCGTGACCGCTGCCGGCCTCCGAGACCTGTTCCCGGGGGCCGGCGGCGTGCCGCGGCCGGTCTTCGCCCCGGCGGGTTCAGACCACCGGAGTCGTCGTGCTGCCGCGCACGATGAGCTGGGGTTCGATCACATGGTGCGGGATCGCTCCGCGGTCGCCGCCCTCGATCCGGTCCAGGAGCAGCCGGATGCTGGCCCTCCCGACCGCGGCGAAGTCCTGCCGGACCGTGGTCAGCGGAGGTGCGAAGAACTCCGCTTCGGGGATGTCGTCGAAACCGGCGATCGCCACGTCCACCGGGATCCGCACCCCGGCCTCCCGGAAGGCGCGCATGATGCCCAGCGCCATCTGGTCGTTGGCGGCGAACACCGCCGTCAGATCGGAGCCGCCGGCTCCCCGGCGGCCGACGCGGCCGGCGAGCACCTGGCCGGCCCGGTAGCCGGAGAGCGGGCTCCAGTCCCCGATCAGCGGCGGTGGCACGTCGGCGCCCGCGTCCCCCAGGGCCGCGCGCCAGCCCGCCATGCGGGCCGCCGCCTCCAGCCAGTCCTGCGGCCCGGCGACGTGCCATACGGTGCGGTGACCGCACTGGAGCAGATGCTCGGTGACCAGCCGGGCACCCAGGTTCTGGTCCACCGACACACTGGGAATCTCCAGGTCGTGGCCGCCCTCGACGGTCACCACCGGGAACGGGTGCCGGAGTTCGAAGAGCGCCGCCGCCGCCTCGCGCTGTGGGGTGATCACCACAGCCCCTTCCACGCCCCACTCACCGAGGTGCTTCAACGCCTCGGTCAGGCTGTGCCGGCTCAGTGCCCGCCCGCTCACGGTCGAGACCATGTATCCCTCGGCCCGAGCCGATTCCGCCAACCCCGCGACCGTGCTGGCGGGACCGAACAGCGTGGTGTCCGCCGCGACGACGCCCAGTGTGCGGGTACGGCGGGTGGCCAGGGCCCGCGCGGTGGAGTTGCGCCGGTAGCCCAGCTCGTCGATCGCCTTCTGTACGCCCGCCCGGGTCACCTCGCGCACGTTCGGATGGCCGCTGAGCACCCGGGACACGGTCTGATGGGAGACCCCCGCCAGCTGGGCCACGTCCGCCATGGTAGGGGGACGGGTGTCTTCGGCAGACAGCGGCACAGACCCTCCTGGAGCTGACACGATGAAGCACGGATGTGCGTTGTTAACGATAACAAAGTTGCCAGTCCGGGGTTGTGCGGGCCGGCCCGCCGAGAACGATCAGGAAGACAGCCGATGACGATCACTTCGCCGACCAACTGGGCCGGCAACGTAACCTTCCGGGCCCGGCGGGTGCACCGCCCGTCCTCGGTCGAGGAGTTGAGCCGCATCGTGGCCTCGTCGGAGAGCGTCCGAGCGCTCGGGACCGGGCACTCCTTCAACCTCGTCGCGGACACCGACGGCGACCTCGTGCGACTCGACGGCCTGCCGCGCCGCATCGACATCGACCGCCGGGCGTCGACCGTGACCGTCGCCGGCGGACTGCGGTACGCGCAGGTCGCCGGGCGGCTGCACCAGGAAGGCTTCGCCCTGGCGAATCTGGCGTCGCTGCCGCAGATCTCCGTCGCGGGCGCCATCGCCACCGGCACGCACGGCTCGGGCAACGCCCTGCCCGGTCTGGGCGCGGCCGTCGCGGGATTGCGCCTGGTAGGTCCCGGCGGCCGGGTGACGGAGCTGCGCCGCGAGAATCCGCAGGACCGGTTGGCCGGCGCGGTGATCGGGCTGGGCGCGCTCGGCGTCGTCACCGATGTCACGCTGGACATCGAGCCGGCTTTCGACATCGCGCAGTGGGTCTACGAAGGGCTGACTCTGGACCGGCTGTCGGCCGGCTTCGAGGAGATCTCGGGCGCCGCCTACAGCGTCAGCGTGTTCACCGACTGGCATACCGATGATGCCCAGGTCTGGCTCAAGAAGCGGACGGACCGCCCGAACCCGGGGAACCCTGGCGACAACTGGCTGGGCGCCCGGCCGGCCCACCGTGCGTGCCACCCGATCCCCGGCATGGACGCGGTTGCCTGCACCGCGCAGTCGGGCGTCGCCGGACCGTGGCACGAGCGGCTCCCGCACTTCCGGCCGGACTTCACACCGAGCAGCGGCGCGGAGTTGCAGTCCGAGCTGATCCTCCCGCGCGCGGCGGCCCGCGAGGCCTTCACGGTGCTGCGCCACCTCGGCACGCTGATGCGCCCTTGCCTGCAGACCTCGGAGATCCGCACCGTCGCGGCGGACGACCTCTGGCTCAGCCCCGCCTACCGGCAGGATTCCGTTGCCCTGCACTTCACCTGGACCGAGGACACGGCGGCCGTGCTGCCGGTCGTCGCCGCCATCGAGAACCTGCTCGTTCCGCTCGGGGCCCGGCCCCACTGGGGGAAGCTGACCACGATCGCGCCGGAGAACGTCATCGGGCTCTACGAACGGGCCGCCGACTTCCGGCAGCTGATGACCACGCATGATCCTGCCGGGGTCTTCCGAAACGCCTTCGTGGACGGCCTGTTCCCGGCCCGGTCGTAGCCCGGTCGTAGCCCGGTCGTAGCTCAGCCCCGGCACCCGGCCGGGGCTGAGCTACGACTTCTAGCGGGACGGGGCCGGGGCCGTGCTCCGGCGCAGCACCATTTCCGGGGCCACCAGGATGTGGTGGGGCGCGTGGCCGGACCCGGCCAGCTCCTCCACCAGGAGCTCCAGCGCGCGGCGGCCCAGCTCACCGAAGTCCTGGCGCACGGTGGTCAGCGGCGGGGAGAAGTACGCGGCCTCGGAGATGTCGTCGAATCCGACGACGCTGATGTCGCCCGGGATCGCGCGACCCGACTCGTGGAGCGCCCGCAGCAGCCCCAGTGCCATGTGATCGTTGGCGCAGAACACCGCCGTCACCGAGGGGTCCGCGGCGATCCCCAACCCGGCCTCGTATCCCGAGCGGGAGCTCCAGTCCCCGCTGCGGACCGGCGGCACCGGCGCTCCCGCCTCCTTGAGCGCCTTGCGCCAGCCGTCCTGGCGGGCCGTGGTCTCCAGCCAGCCGGGCGGGCCGGCGACATGGTGCACGGTGGTGTGCCCGAGGTCGAGCAGGTGCCGGGTGGCGGCGAGCGCACCCGACTCGTTGTCGATCGCGACCATCGGCACGCGGGACTCGCTGCCGGAACCGACCGCGACCACCGGCACGACGGTCGAGAGCTTGCCGATCGCGCTCACCGCCGAGGTCTGCGGCGCGATCACCGCGATGCCCTCCACGCCCTGGTCGCGGAGCCGGTCCACTGCTTCCTGCACCGAGCGGCTGTCCAGGGACCGCAGGCTCGCCACGCTGACGAAGTAGCCCGCGCTGCGCGCCGCCTGCTCGATCCCGTCGAGCATCGAGGCCGGCCCGTAGAGGACGCTGCCGAAGCTGACGACGCCCAGCGTCTGGGAGCGGCGGGTGACCAGGGCGCGGGCCGCCGAATTGGGCCGGTAGTCCAGCTGGCGGATCGCGGCGAGCACCCGGTCCCGGGTCTCCTCGCGCACATGCGACGCACCGTTGAGAACCCGCGAGACCGTCTGGTGGGACACCCCCGCGACCCGAGCCACGTCCGCCATCACCGGCGGACGCTCTTCCGGATCCATCCGTCCACTGCCCACTGTCAGCCCCTCATCGGCGAGTACCCGCGGCTGCGCGCCCTGGGGGGACCTTCGCACGGGTATAGGAGAGAGTCTATTTGTTCGCGATCACAGAACAAGGCGCGGCCACCGGGCCCGCCACCGCCGGTCAGGCGCGGAGCCTGCCGGCACACTCAGTGGTGGGAGCGGCTCCAGCTGACCGCCCAGCCCGCGAGACCGGCCGCCAGCCCGAACGCCGCGCCGACCGTCAGCCGGCGGGGCCACCGGACCGGGCCGTCCGGCGACTCGCCCGGCTCCGGTTCGCGCTCGCGCTCGCGGTCCGTACCGGAAGGCGTATCGGTGGACGTCAGCCGGGCCACCACATACTCCGGGAGCGCCTCCCAGCGCACGGCGCCGCCCTGGGCCCGGGAGGCGGCGAACGCCGCGGACGGGTAGGGCGCCTGCGAGCCGTCACCGCTCTCCCAGAACTCCCGGAACCGCTGCCGGCAGCGGCGCCGGCCCTCGTCCAGGACGCCGGCACCCGTCGTCGGGTCGAAGCACCGGACGCGCTCCACGACGCCGTCGATCACGGGAATCCGCCGGCCGTGCTCGTCCCGCAGCGGCACTCCCGGCCGTCCCGCGCCCCCCTCCAGCTCGCCCAACCGGACCCGGAAGAGCAGCACGAAGTCACCGGCGGCCGTGCCGCTTACGACCCGGTACCTGGCATGGCCCGGTGGCGTGGGCTCACCGCCCGCCAGGTCGTACAGCAGGCCCGCCAGATCAGCCTCGCGGAGGAACTGCGGGGCCACGACCACCCGGTAGGTCGTCACATGGCCGCGGCTGATCAGGAACGGCCAGAACTCCTCAGCTGAGGACTGTGCCGTCATTCTCCGGACTCCTCTCGAAGGCCTGCAGCTCCTCGACCAGCCGGTGCAGGACGAACTGCGCCGCGGCGGCGTCATTGGTGACCGCGTTGACACTCCGCTTGCGGAAGGACCTCTGCAGACGGCGGGCCTTGCGCAGCTCGCTGGGCGGAAGGTTCACAGCGTTCGCGACCGCGCCCGTACCGGAGGACAGGAGCGCGGCGACCAGATGCACGGGCACCTGGATGCCGCTGGTGGCCAGCACGGTCGACAAGGGCGTCGCGACCGACGACGCCAGAATCCTGGTGAGGTCGGAGAACCATCCCCCCTGCCGCCGGCCCCGCTCCTCCTGCCGTAACCGGTCCTGCTCCGCCTTGGCGGCCCGGTAGGCACGGGAGACGAGGTCGGGCAACACCGCGGCGAAGGCCATGTCCACATTGAGCGGCCTCGGCCGGGCGTTGTGCCGCTTGTGCATCCCTCCGTCGGCGCCGAGAACGGCGAACTCACGGCCCACGGAGCTGACGGGTATCAGCCGCATCCGCCCCGGCGGGACCGGCATCCTCCGGACCTGCCAGTCCTTCCTGCTCATGGCCAGGGTCGCGAAGTCCGGGTGCTCCATGAGGCGTTCGCGGATCTGTCGCAGCGAGTAGTGGCCGGCCAGCAGATCCCACTTGGTGATGACGAAGTGGATCGGGCCGTCACAGTCCTGCATGAGCGAGAACACCTGCGTCATGTCGCGATCGAGGAACTCACCGTTGCCCTGCATGAGTTTCAGGACCTTGCGCCCGTCCAGCAGGCCCAACAGCGCGTCGGCCGACCGCAGCGTGTCCTCCAGCCGGTCCTGTTCGCTGCTGCCCGACTGCGGGTCGGTGAGCCGGTCACCGGCATAGTCGATGTAGCGGACCTTCAACGCGGTGTACGTGCCGTGCTGGCTCTTGACCTTGCACGAGAATGTCCATTCGGGAAAGACATTGCCGTCGGTGGGCAGCGGCCACTCCCCCGGGCCCGCGACCTCGTTGTAGATCTGGGCCAGCTTGTGCTCCTGCTGCCGCCCCTCCGGCTTCAGATAGCACTTGAGCTGCGGATGTTCCAGCTTCAGCATGTGCCACAGCGCCGCGAGATAGACCGTCTTGCCGGCCCCTGACGGTCCCAGCGTGACAATCGTGTACGTCACCGGCTCTTCCATCGTCTCCCCCGAAAACCTCGTGCCCGGTGTCGCTCTGCCCGGGCCGCGTCCTCAGCCTTCCCTCGGCACCGCGTGACGACACCGCCCGCCAACCCTCGATGCGGCGGCCTGGGCGGACGCCGTGCTCATCCGCCCAGGATGTTACAAGCAGGGGGGGCTCAGGAGGCGCTGCCGGTGAGCCGACGCAAGGACGACACCAGTTGGTCCACCTCCTCCGGCGTGTTGTAGAGCGCGAGCGAGGCGCGCGCCGCGGATTCGAGGCCGTAGTGGGCCAGTGCCGGCTGGGCGCAGTGGTGGCCGGCACGGACGGCGATGCCGTCGCGGTCCAGCCGGTCGGCGACCGCGGCCGGGTCCTGGCCCGCGAGCGTGAAGGTCAGCACGGCGATCCTCTCGGGTGCGGCGCCCACCATGTCGAGGCCGGGAACCATCGACAGGGCCTGTTGCGCGTAACCCATCAGCTGCTGCTCGTAGGCGGTGACGGCGTCCCGGTCGAACGACGTCAGCCAGTTCAGCGCGGCCAGCAGTCCGACCACACCGGCGATATGGCCGGTGCCTGCCTCCAGCCGTTGCGGAACGGGCGCGTAGACGGTGCGGGCGAAGCTGACCGACTCGATCATGTTGCCGCCCCCCTGCCACGGCGGCATGCTCTCCAGCACGTCCGGCTTCCCGTACAGCACACCGATGCCCGTGGGGGCGAAGATCTTGTGCCCGGAGAACACGTAGAAGTCGGCATCCAACTCCTGGACGTCGACGGGGAAGTGCGCGACCGCCTGGGCCCCGTCCACGAGCACCCTGGCCCCGTAGCGGTGCGCCAGTGCCGTCATCTCCCGCACCGGCGGGACCGTGCCGAGTACGTTCGACGCCTGGCTGACCGCGACGAGCCGGGTCCGTGCGGAGAGCAGGTCGGCGTAGGCGTCCTGGTCGATCTGCCCGTCCGGCCGGAGCGGGACCGGAACCACCCGGGCCCGGGTCTCCTTGGCGATCAACTGCCAGGGGACGATGTCCGAATGGTGCTCCAGGACCGGCACCAGGATGTCGTCCCCCGGGCCGAGGTTGGCCCGCCCCCAGCTCTGGGCGACGAGATTGATCGCCTCCGTGGTGCCGCGTGCGAAGACGATGTTCTCCGGGGAAGCGGCGCCCAGGAACTCGGCGACCGCGGCCCGGCCCGCCTCGTACGCCTCGGTCGCCTCTCGCGCCAGGGTGTGCGCGCCGCGGTGGATGTTGGAGTTGGCCGCGCTGTAGTAGGCGGTGAGCGCCTCGATCACCTGGCGCGGCTTCTGCGTGGTGGCGGCGTTGTCCAGCCAGACCAGCGGACGGCCGTTGACGGGGCGCTGCAGTATCGGGATGTCCCGCCGCGCCATCTCGGGAGAGAAGGCGCCGTGGTTCCTGCCCGGGGCCGCGCGCTCCGTAACGTCAGGAGTAGTCATGGTAGTTGTGCACCTCGACGTTCCGGAGCACGGCGGTGGCGTCCTCCACCAGCACCGCGGTGTTGAAGTAGGCCGTCATCAGATACGAGGTGATGCCCTTCTGGTCGACGCCCATGTTCCTCATGGACAGCGCCGGTTCGACCTCGTCCTGGACCTTCGTGGGCCGCAGCCCCACCACGCCCTGCTCGGCCTCGCCCACCCGCATCAGCAGGATCGAGGTGGTGCCGGCGCCGCCCCGGCCGGTGAACCCCACCTTGTCGGAGGGGAGCAGCGGTACGCCCCGCCACGTCAGCAGCGGGCTGCCGAACCTGCTGTCGGTCAACGGGGGCACCCCTCGCCGCGTACACTCCCGCCCGAAGGCGGCTATCGCGCTGGGGTGCGCGACGAAGAAGCCGGGCTGCTTCCACACCTTCGCCAGCAACTCGTCCAGGTCATCGGGGGTCGGCGATCCCGTGCGCGCCTGGATGCGCTGTCCCGGGGCGACAGTGTTGAGCAACCCGAACTCCGGGTGGTTCAGCATCGACGACTCCTGTCGCTCCCGTAGCGCCTGGATGGTCAGATTGGCCTGGGCACGGGTCTGGTCGATGGGCCCGTTGTACAGATCGGCGACGCGGGTGTGCACCCGCAGCACGGTCTGCGCGAGGCTCATGTGGTACTCCCGCGGAGTGTCCTCGTAGTCCACGAACGTTCCCGGGAGTACCGGTTCTCCGACGTGGTCGGAGGTGACATCCACCGACACCTCGGCACCCGGCACCGGCATGTCGCCGGCCAGGTAGGAGTCGAGCCCCGCCCGCAGAGCTTCGCTCCGGGTGGCCAACCCGTCCAGCGCGCTGCGGTCGACGCAGAGCGCCACCCCGGGGGTGAGGGCCTGGATCCTGTAGGTCATCGGCTCGGCGCGGGTCCAGGCGTCGAGGTCGAAGTACTGGCCGTCCCCGATCACTTCGAGCAGTGCGTCCTCGCCGTATCGACCGGTCGCACGCTTCTCGGCCCGGCCCTGTACGAGCACCCACAGGCGGTCGGCGGTGTCACCCGCCGCGGCCAGTAACTGTCCGGACTCGAAGGTGACCTCCGTGAACGCGGCGGCCAGTTCGGTGAGCAGCGCTTCGTCGGCGTCCCGCAGATACGGCACCTCCCGCAGGTCCTCCGGGACGATGCGGTGGGTGCCGTCCTCGGTGTAGCTGCTGATCAGGTCGTCGCCCAGGACGAAGGTGCGACGGCGGTTGACGCGGTAGACACCCGACTCGACGTCCACCCAGGGCAGCGCGCGCAGCAGATAGCGCGGGGTGATGCCGCGCATCTGCGGAGTGGTCTTGGTGGCGGTGGCCAGCTGTCGTGCCGCATCCGGGCCGAGAGTCAGTCGATCGTTCACAGGAGCCTCCTCGAAGACGGGCGTCACATCCGGACGGTGGCCCGGTATGACGCCGGAACGAGGTGATCGTCGTCTCGGCATCGGCCTGTCACAAGGCGGCATTGTGAGCACTGGGCGTGAAATGTGCGTTTCGCGAAAGGTGCACCCTCGTGGCCTCGGAAATGCCGGATGCACCCTTTCTTTCGGCGCTTATTTATGACGTAATTTGCTCCATTATTGAACCTTTGCGATCCTGAAAGGCCCGCTTGGAGGACTTTCCGCCCCAAGGAACCACAGTTCACGGACTCCCTCCGAGACGCCGCCGGTCAGCGGTCGATGACAGCCATGTTCCCCTCGTCGTGGCGCTCGCCGGCGGCCGGAGTGAGGTTGCCGAGTCGTTCGAGCTGTGCGTCGGTCAGCCGGATCGCGTCGGCGGCGGTGTTCTCCTCGACGCGGGCGACCCGCTTGGTGCCGGGGATCGGGGAGATGTCGTCACCCTGGGCGAGCAGCCAGGCCAGGGCGATCTGTGCCGGCGTGGCTTCCGCCTCGGCGGCGACGGCCCTGACCTCGTCGACGATGCGCAGGTTGCGCTGGAAGTTCTCGCCGGTGAAACGCGGGTTGGTCCTGCGCCAGTCGTCGTCGGCGATGTCGTCGACGGAGCGGATCGTGTGCGAGACGAAACCGAACTTGGTCGCCAGCACGACCTGGTCGCGGCGGCCCTTGAGGGCCTGGCCGACCAGCTCCTCGTTGGTGTACGGGCCGTAGAACTCGGCGGTGTCGAGGTGGGTGACGCCCAGGTCGAGTGCCCGGTGGATGGTGCGGATCGACTCGGCGTCGCTGCCCCGCTGGTCGGCGACCTGACGCTCGACTACGTGGTCCTGACGGTCGAAGGGGACCAGGAACAGAGCCTCGTCATCTACACCCCCGAGCCCGCTTCCCCCTCCGCCGAGGCGCTCGACCTCCTCGCCGGCTGGACCGGCACGTCCACCATCGAGCGGCACATCGCCCAGGACCGCCGAGCCGTCTGACAGGCCTCGCGCCGACCCCGGCCAAAATCTCGTCCGTCCCGGACCGCACCCCCGCTCGCAGGGATCCGCCGAAAGTGTGACAGTGGAGACATGAGCTGGGCTTCTTGGACTACGACAGGAGTCTTCGCGGGTCGCGGCGGCGTGCACACCGATGAGGCGGGAGTCCTGACGGGCGACCTCACCGTGCACACCACGTGGTCCGGTGATGAAGCGCGCGTCGCGGTGCAGTACAGCGGCTCATCGGACTGGTTCACCATGACCGGCAGCCCCATCCCCTGCCCTTCGGAGGCAGAGAGCCGGGTACTGCACGACGACGTGGTCGCAGCGGTGCGCGCCGGCACGGCCGACACCGTCCCACATCAGTGACCCCGGTCCCCGGCCCCCGGCCGGGGTGACCGCCCGACGCCACGCCCACCGACGGTGGAACCCGCGCCGACGGTCAAGGCCGGTGCCAGATCATGCGTGATCATTCCCTTGCACCGGACGTGGCTCACGCATACACGCCAGACGACTGTCACGGACCGTGCCCGGCGGACCGGGCTCGGGCACTCTCGGGTCCCGCACCGGGCGGCGCCGCCTGTCGCCGCGCCCCCTGACCGCGATGCTCATGACCGGCGCGATCGCGCTCGCCGTGGCCCCCCGCGCTCGCCACCCCCGGAATCTCGGCCGCCGTCCCGCCCGCCGCCGTCCGGGCCTCGCGGCCTGACCGCTCCGGTGCTGACCGGGAAGGACGCGGCGTGGGCGGACTGGTCGGCAGGCAACCCCAGGAACGCCACGCACGACACCGCCTCCTTGGCATGGTCGGCGGGCGCGGCCGTCTCCACCGTTGACGACCTGCGGCGCTGGGCGAAGATCCTGGCCACCGGAACCCTGCTGAGCCCGGAACTCCAGCAGCACGGGACCACCCGCGTTCGATTTCTGACCACTGTCCTCCCTGCTGCCCCACGAGTCACAAATGGGTAACTGATCGTGCGTCAATTCCGGTACCAAGTACGGGCTATGGCCAGGTCGCCTATTCTCCTTTCACCGCAGCTGCGCATCATTGGGGCGGGTGACTGGGGGCATCATGTCAAGGCTGTACGGGGGGACGGTTTTACTGGAAACCGTGGTGCCCTCGCTGGTCGGGCTCAAGCCGAGCGGCACCGGGCGCATCGACCCACCACGGAAGGGTCACCCGCTGCTGATCAAGTGCGTCGGCGGCCGGGGCACGGGCAAGAGCGCCGTTCTGACGGCCCTCGCGGAACAGTACGCACAGCGCATACCGCAGGCACACGCGGATCTCGCAGCGATCGATTTCGGCCAACCCGGGCTCGCCGCATTGGCCGAGGACACCACGGCGAACGCCTCCCGCACCTCTGATCTGCTCTTCTACCTCAATTTCCGACTGAGCAGGAAACCCGCGGAATTCGGCAGGAAGATGTCCTTCCCCCGGCTGACGCAGGGGCTGCTCGCCGTCAGCGGGTGGCAGGCGGAAGGCGCCGACAACCCCGGGCACGCGGTGCGGCCGGAGGAACTGGCGGCCGCGAAACGGCGGCTCGCGGAACTGCTCAGAGCGAGCCAGCCGGACCAGCAACGGCGCAGGGACAAGGCTGCGGCCTGGGTCGACGAGGTCATCCAGGCAGTCGGCCCGCTACCACTGCCCGCGGGCATGGACGCGATGGTGCAGGCCCTGATGCGGATCGTCGCGGCGGAGCTGTTCAGCCCCCGCGCGCACCGGGGCGGCCTGGCGTGGTGGGCCGGTCGGCGGGTCGCCCAGCAGGGCGACGCCCACGACCAACTGACCGAACTGGCGATGAAGTTCCGCGGCGACGCCGAGGACCGGCAGCTCGCCGAACGGTGTCTGATAGCCGCGCTGCTCGCGGACATCGCCGACCACTACGGATTCCTTCAGGTGGCCAACGGCGTACCGCGTCCACTGCTGCTCCTGGACAACGTCCACAGCCCGCTCGGCCGGGTGTTCCTGGACGAGCTGGTGCGGGTGTGGCACGAGGAGGCGGCAGGCTCCCGCCGGGTGATGCGACCGGTCGTCGTCGCCACGGCGTTGCAGGAGGTCCCGCCGGTGCGGGAGGACGACACCGAGCCTTCGACACGGCGTGTGATCGACTCCTGCTGGCAGGAGAGCCGGCCGAACGCGCCGGCTGACTGGATCGTGCCGCTGCGGCTCGCGCAACTGGATCTTGACGAAGTCAAGGACATGTTCGAGGAGGACCACCCGCCGCTGGGCGCCGCCCACCTCATCCTGCGCCTCAGCGGGGGGCGGGCGGGTATCGCCCACAGCCTGGTCGCGGCCGTCGCGCGGCGGGTCCGCCTGCGTGAGGCGATCAGCCTGACGGAGCTCCTCGACATCCCGGCCGCCGCCGATCCGGAGCCCACCGTGGGCAGCAGGCTCCTGGAGCGGCTGATACCCGACGAGGTGGCCCGCGAGCGACTCACCTACTACGCGCCGGCTCTGGACGACACGGCGGCGTTCCGGCTCGGCACCCACTACCCGCCGCAGGACCCCGGCGGTGTCCCCGTCCAGATGGCCAAGGCCCACCTGCGGGAGAACCAGTGGTCCCAACTGCCGTGGCCCGGCATCGACGGGCCGTTCGTCGGCGATTCCCCGCTGCGGCTTCTGCTGCTGCACGAACTCGGCGTCCGCACCGGCCGGGCGCCTGGCGCCGAACCGTGGAAGAACATCCAGCTGCGCTGCCGGTCCCTGTACGACCCCCACGACCAGGGCGGCGCGGCCCGCCGCCCCGACACGCGCTATCTGCACCACTCGCTCGCCCTGGGCGAGACGGATCTCGTCGTGCGCTGCCTGCACCACCGGTTCGCCGAGCAGGACGCCTCGGAGTGGCTGTCCGCCGTGAACCTCATCTGTGCGGCACCCCGGCCCCCGGACAGCCTGCCCGCCCCGGCCGCCGACAGCTTGGCGTGCCTGAGCTGCACCTCCGGGACGACCGACCTCGTCCATCAGTCCGTGGGGCTCCTCGTGAACCAGCTGTGGCACCTGTCCCAGCCGCTGTCGATCCCCACCGCGGCCACGATCAACAGCATCGGGCTGCAGCTGCTCACCCTGGCCCAGAACAGCGGACCCGAGGCCCAGAAGATCTTCTTCCGCGCCCACGAGGAGTGGCCGCAAGAACTGCACCACTGGACCCAGGCGCCCAACCTGCAGACCTATGGAGTGTCCGGCA
Organism: Streptomyces sp. NPDC045021; assembly: GCF_056432645.1. Lineage (NCBI taxonomy): Bacteria > Bacillati > Actinomycetota > Actinomycetes > Kitasatosporales > Streptomycetaceae > Streptomyces > Streptomyces sp. NPDC045021. The sequence continues at coordinate 149,517 of NZ_JBWKIQ010000004.1, read as the reverse complement.
CATGAAGCTACTGCCCGACGGAAGGCTCTACCGCGCCCTGGTGCTCGGCGCCACGGCCCTCGTACTCGGCCTGGGCATCTACTTCCTCGTGACCTCTCTGGTCACGGACGACGCCTCGTGCGCCGACGGCGTCGAGCAGCGCGGTACGAAGAGCGAATGCACCGGAGTCACCGACGGAAGCTTCCACTTCGCCGACGCACTGGCACCGGTCTTCGACCGCATCAAGGCCGAGAACGACAGCATCGCCGACAAGTCGCCGGCCACGATCGCCCTGATGATCCCGATGATCTCGGACAACCCGGCCGAGCAGCACGAGTTCACCGAGCAGGTCCAGGGCGCCTATCTCGCCCAGTACCGCGCCAACCACCAGGCCAACGGGCAGCGGCCGCCGATCCGGCTGCTGCTCGCGAACCCCGGGCGCAACTACGAGTTCTGGCAGCCGGTGGCCCAGCAGCTCGCCGACGCCGCGGTCTCACCGACCGAGAACCTCCGGGCCGTCACGGGCATCAACATCAGTCTCAAGGAGACCGAGAAAGCCATCGCCTTCCTCACCGCGGCCAAGGGCATTCCCGTGGTCGCCGGGCCCATGACCGCAGACGACATCATGAACAGCGCCGCCCGTCCGCACGCCTACCCGGGCCTTGCCCGCGTCGCTCCCAGCAACTCCGACCAGGCAGCCGCCCTGGGCTCCTTCGGTTCGGGCATCAAACCGTCCGAGACCATGGTCGTGGAGGACGTCCGGCAGGACGACAACTATCTGACCACCCTGCGCCAAGCCTTCGAGAAGCTCGCGAAGGGGGCGCCGCATGCCCCGGAGACCTTCCGGTCACCCACCGACTTCAATGACGAGGGCAACCTCGCCAACGACTTCCACCAGATGGTCCCGGACATCTGCTCCTCCGACGCCAAGACCATCTACTTCGCCGGTCGGCCGGTGCAGCTGCGGCAGTTCCTGATCGAGCTGGGGCGCCGCAACTGCGCCAAGCACTACACGGTCATCAGCGGCTCGCACGCCTCCACCCTGACCGTGGACAGCAAGTTCCGGGACCAGTGGGGCTCGCTCACCGCGGGCGCCGGAATCACCGTCCGCTACGCCGCTCTCGCGCACCCCGACGCCTGGGGCGGCGACGGCGCCGAAGGACCGGGCGGCTCCCGGTCCGCCTACAAGGAACTCGCCGACCTCGCGGCGAAGTTCGGCACCACCGCGGCCACCGGCATCGGCCCGACCTCGCTCTCCGACTCGCGCACCATCATCACGTACGACTCCGTCACCACCGCCATCAGCGGCATCCGCAACGACACCGTGGGCAAGGTGGAAATGCCCACCCTCGACGAGGTCGCCAACAGCTGGCTCCGGCTGCACGGCGGCAACCGGGTCAACGGCGCCAGCGGGTGGATCTGTCTGGACCAGTACGGCAACCCCTACAACAAGGCGGTCGCCATCGTGCACCTGGACCCGGCCACCAAGTCCGCCGCCTTCGACCGTCTGGCCTGGCCCGCCGGGCGCGCCCCGGACGCCAACTGCTCGATCCGCACCGGCGGCTGAGGAGGCGGTCCCGCTCGCCCGTGTCCGGGATCAGAAGGTACGGCTGAACTCCAGTCGACCAGCGAAGTTCTCGAATCCGGCGCTGCGGAACGCCTTGGCCATGGCCACATTGGCGCGGTCGCAGTCACCACGGATCTCGGTGGCGCCGTTCGCCGCGAGAATGCGCGTGCTCCGGCGCACGACCGACACCGCGTACCCCTTGCCCCGGTGGGCCGGGGTGACTCCGACGAAACCGATCACGGGCACACTGGGATTCTCGGCAGGCAGGCTGACCACGGCGGGGGTGCCGTCCGCGTCGTAGCCGATCTCCCACCACTCGGGTTCGTGCCGCAGCTCGGACGTCTCCTCGAAGAGCAGTTCCGCCGCCTGCCGCAGCCCGTGCTTGCGCACGTCGGCGGCCAGGCGCGCGTCAGCTGTCTCGGCGAGCAGTTCCTGCAACGCGTCGACGAACGGCTGCCGGCCGAGGACGGCGAGCGAACGAAAGTCCAGCCGGTCGTCATCTGCGGGCAGTTCCCCGGACCGGTCGCGGCGGAAGCGCAGCCCGTCACGGATCAGCTCGAAGCCCGCGGCGCGCAGGAGCTCTTCCCTGCGCTGGGGGTCTCGCTGGAACTGCGGCGCCTGGGCGGGCGAGTCCACGACGTGTTCCAGCTCGGTCGCTCCGAGCTCCTTGGCCTTCGCGGTCGCCGCGTCGAGCAGCGCGACACCCGTCTCCGGGGAGTCTTCCGGCGCCTCGAACAGCACCATGGCGAGCGGGACTTCATGCCCCGGTATGGTCCACAGCACCACGCTGCCGGCCGGCTGCCCGTCACCGCTCTCGGCGACCAGGCACCACTGGGGCCGTGTGCACCCGCTGTCGAGGAGCCCGCGGAGATACTCGCGGGTCCCGGCGTTGCGCTCGGCATCACTGGGATGCTCCACCAGGGCGGGGAGTTCGTCGGTGCGGGCGATGCGAATGAGTGTCACGGAGTGCCTTGTCCGTTCGGGGGCGCGAATTCGATCGAGAGGAACGATCGTGAAGATCGCTGCTGCCCGCCGAACCTAGCGCGCACACCCGGTCGCGGACCAGCGTCTCTCGCGACCTGGGAGGATCGCGCAGGTGCCCCGTAGCGCTCGTCGCCGTTCTCACGCGTGTGGGAGAGGTGCCCTCGGATGTTGGGTCTGCGGCCACTCGGGCGTTCACTGGTCCTGTCACGCTGCTCCCGTGGACGTCTAGGTCGTGTCTTCACAGTCCCTCCCCCAGCTACCGCTGGGAGGTGCCCCCATGCCGGCGGGGTCTGGCACGCACGCTCGCGGCCTTGTCGTCGGGACCGCCGCGACCACCACCGACCCCGACACCGTCAACTCCACCTATCACGCCGCCCTCTGGATCCCGCACACCCACTGACAACACGACCGCGGCGCGCCCCCCACTCCTGCGAGTGGGGGCGCGCGCCGCCGCCCACCGTTCGGCCCGGCCCCTTAACTCCCTTGACCGTTGCCCTTGCCCGTCGCCTAGGGTCGTCCCGGCGGAGCGATCCGCAGCAGCGGGGCTACGACGATGACGTGGAGGACGACTGTGCGCAACCGTCAGCTGGGACGCAGTGGAATGTCGGTGTCCGAGATCGGTTACGGGGCCTGGGGCATCGGCGAGTCGGGTTGGGTGGGGGCCACCGAGGACGAGTCCGTACGTGCGCTGCACCACGCCATCGACCAGGGCGTGAACTTCATCGACACCGCCCGCGGATACGGCGAGAGCGAGCGGATCGTAGGCCAGGTGGTGCGCGAACGCGCCGCTGACCAGGTGTACGTGGCGACCAAAGTGCCCCCGAAGAACCGCGTCTGGCCCGCGCCCGACGGCCTGGACCCCGCGGAGACCTTCCCCGGCACGCATATCCGCGACAGCCTGGAGACCAGCCTGCGCGTCAGCGGCCTGGACCACTTCGACGTGCTGCAGTTCCACGTCTGGAACGACGAATGGGTCGGCCGGGGCGACTGGCTGGGGACCGTCGCCGACCTGAAGCAACAGGGCAAGATCCGCCTGTTCGGCGTGTCGATCAACGACCACCAGCCCGACAGCGCCCTCGCCCTGGTCCGCAGCGGCGTGGTCGACACCGTGCAGGTGATCTACAACATCTTCGACCAGGCCCCGGCCGACGCCCTGTTTCCCGCCTGCGAGGAACACGGGGTCGGCGTGATCGTCCGGGTGGCCCTCGACGAAGGGGGCCTGACCGGGCGCATCACTGCCGGGACCACGTTCCCCGAGGGCGACTTCCGCAGCCGCTACTTCCGCGGCGACCGGCCCGCGCAGGTCCAGCGGCATGTCGACGCGATCGTCGCCGATCTCGGCATCGCCCCCGACGAGATCGCGGAAACGGCGCTGCGGTTCGTGCTCAGCGCACCGGCCGTGTCCACCGTCATCCCCGGCATGCGTACCGTGCGGAACGTGGAACGCAACACCGCCGTGAGCGACGGACGCCCGCTGACCGCCGACCGACTCGCCGTGCTCGCCAAGCACCGCTGGCAGCGCAGCTTCTACGCCTGACCGGCGGTGGGCGAGCGTAGATCGCCCGCCGCCGCGGCGACTTCCTACATGACGTTCGCGTACAGCCGGAAGATCTGCGGCCCGGCCGCGCCGCGGCCCCGTTCGCGGAGCAACGACCAGCAGCGGGAGACCAGTCGGCGGGCCTGGGTGCCGGCCCAGGGCTGGGGCAGCAGCTCCGGCGGGAGCAGCGGGTCGGGTTCCATGGCGCGGGTGAACTCGGCGGCGATCTCCACTGCGATGGTGAGCAGCTCCGCGGAGGAGAGTTCCGCGGGATCGCTGAGGCGCTCCAGACGAGGCCGGGCAACCGCGTCGAGGCGGTGGTACCGGTCGGCGATGGCCTGTTGGGGCCACAGTCCGCGGGCGAGGTCGGCGGGTTCCCGTAGGTCGCCCCTGCGCAGGTCGTCGGTGGTGAGAAAAGTGACGCGGTCGAGTACGCCCAGCCGCCGCGCCTCGTCCTCGACGTAGGGTTCCCACGCGTTCGCGCTGACGTACAGGCCACCCTGCAGGACCGCTCCGCCCAGGCGCAGCAGCGCTTCCCGCAGGGTGTCACGGGCCGTACGGGACGCTTCGGGCACCGCGAAGGCAGCCACGTGCCAGATGCCGTCCCAGGGCGCGTGCCCGGCGTCCTGCTGGAAGGCGTACCGGACGAAGTCGACGTCGGGTGCGATCGACCGGACGGTGTCGGCGGTGGCGCGCAGCAGCGCCTTACGGCCGCGGCCCTCGTGGGTGAAGGCTCCTTCGGTGACGAGCCGTTTGATGCACAGGCGTACCTGCTGGTCGCTCATGGCGAGCGCGTTGGCGACGTCGTACAGTTCGCCGGCGTCCACGGTGCCGTCCTCGCGGATCAACGCGTCGACGAGCATGCGGGTCGGGACCTCGACGGGGCCGGCCGGCCCGGTGTCGGACGGGGACCCGGGGTGGTCCGGCCGGGACGGCGGCGGCTGATGATCTGTCACGGTGTCCCATCCTGACAGGCCGGGATCGCGCGCAGCATGGTGGTCACGGCGCCGAACCCCAGGAGGGACCGCAGGTAGGGCGTCCGCTCGGTCCGAACGGCTGAGAACCCCCGCCGCCCGTACAGCGCCGCGGCGCGCGGATTGGTGTCGATAACGTCCAGCCTGATCTCGTGGCAACCGTGATCCGCGGCCACGGCGGCCATCTCCTCGATGAGGAGGCTGCCCACACCCCGGCTCCTAACCTGGGGGTCCACGGCGATGCCGTCCATGACGAGCTGACCGGGATCTGTGGGCCGGCGTTCGAACAGGGAGAGGAGCAGGAGGCGGTGCGGGCCGCCCAGGAGGCCGTATTCGCGCAGGACGTCCCAGGCCGTCCCACCGGTGAGCGCCCGGCCGCCGTGCTGGTAGCCGGCGAGGCCCACGAGCCACCCATCCACGTAGGCGCACACGGCCCGGTCGGAGTTCAGATGCTTCGCGATGAACGGCACCGCCCGCTCCCGTGGATTCAGCGCGGGGCCGAGCTTGCGGCCGAACGCCTCCCAGTACAGCTCGGCCGCCCGCCGCTCGGAACCGGCGGCGAGACCCCGCCGGATCGTCACTTCTGTCCGCGCGTCAGCTCCCATGCCGTCCGCACCCGCCCTCGTCGTCATCAACCAGCACTTCACTAACTATCTAACTCGCGACTATCGTATCGTATGTGATAGTTCTTTTCTCATTCGATATTCAGGAGGCGATCCATGCGGTCAGGGAACAGGCCCCCACGCAGACGGCTGCGCGCAGCCGTCTGGTCGCTCGTCGCGATGCTGCTGGTGGCCGCCGGCCTCGGCGGCGTGGTGCTGTGGCAGAACTCCTACGACATGGACGAGCACCGGGTCGCGATCCGCCAGGGCGGCCACACCCTCAGCGGCGTCCTCACCACACCCAGGGACGGCCGCACCCGACACGGGCTGGTGGTGTTCGTCCACGGTGACGGTCCCGTCGACGCCACCCACGAGGGCGGGTACGAACCCATGTGGGAGGCGTACGCCCAAAGCGGCTACGCGTCCCTGTCCTGGGACAAGCCCGGCGTCGGCGGCACCCCCGGCAACTGGCTCGGCCAGTCGATGGACGACCGGGCGGACGAGGCCGCGGCTGCCATCGCCTGGGCCCGCACCCGTCCGGACATCGACATCGGACGGATCGGCCTGTGGGGCGCCAGCCAGGCCGGCTGGGTACTGCCGAAGATCGCCGCACGGACACCCGTGGCCTTCGCCATCGCCCTCTCCCCCGCGATCAACTGGCTGCGGCAGGGCCGCTTCAACCTCCTCGCCGAGCTGGCCGCGGAGGGCGCCACGCCCGCACGCGTCCAGCAGGAGACCGCCAGGAGCGACACGACACGCCGCCTGCTGGAACGGCGGGCGACCTTCGAGCAGTACGTGCGGACCATGGGCGGTGCGGACGGGATGACGGCCGACCGCTGGGGCTTCATCTCCAGGAACTACACCTCGGACGCCACGGCCGATCTGCACGCGCTGCGCGGCATACCGGTGCTGCTGGCCCTCGCCGGCCAGGACGTCAACGTGGACACCGCCGACACGGAGGCCGTCTACCGCAAGGTCCTGGCGGCGGCCGGCCAACTGACCGTCCAGCGCTACGCCGACGCGAATCACTCGCTGGTCAAGCACTCCGTCGAACGGTCGGACCTCAGGATCACCCTCACCGCGCTCTTCGCCCCGCGCGCTCTCTTCGCGGACGGCTTCCTCGACGACCAGCGGCAGTTCCTGCGAAATCTCCGTACCGCCGGCGGAACCACCCGGTGATCCACGCCGCCGGGTGAACCGGTCCGGCAGGGCCTCCTAGCGGTTCCAGTGCAGGACCACCTCGGCCAGGGCGCCCGCGACCCTCGCGCGGGCTGCCGCGTCGTCGCGTACCCCACGGCTGTTCTCGACGTGCAGGAAGGGGACGCCGCGGCCGGCGGCGGCCGCGCTCTGCACGTTGGTGGTGCCTTCGAGCCGGCCGCACGACTGCTCCCAGACACGGCACACGCGCTCCCCGGCCGCGGCGATCCGGTCGGCTGCCCGCCGTACGTCGGACCCCGCGGACGCGGCGCCGGGAGAGACGACGACGTCATGACCGGGCGAGCTCTCGTCAGCGAACCCGTGCACCTGTACGGCGGGGAACCCGCGCGCGACGAGCAGGTCGCAGACGGCGTTGAAGGCGGTGTCCCGGCGGTGCGCGACATCCGCGGCGTTTCCCTCGCCGACGTCACGCGGCGCGCCGGCGAGCACCAGGACGCCACCGGGGACTCTGTTGAACAGGTCCGCGCCGATCAGCTCGCTGCGCAGGTCGGAGCGCGGGTGGGGGACCTGCACGCTCCACCTGGCCGGGCGGCTGAGATCCACGTAGACCCGCCCCCAACCTCGTGCGGTGGTCCGCTCCTCGGCGACTTCGGCGACCTGACGACCCGATCCCGTCAGGTGCAGGACGCGCACCGTGAAGCCGACGCCCGACAGCTCCTTGTTCGCCGCGGCCGTCCTGCCGTCCAGTACGAGTTCCACGCCCCGGCTGAGGCGCGCGCGTTCGGCCGCGTCGGGGGTGCGGTAGCCGTCGGCTCCGGTGAAGCCGGCGACGAAGGAGCCGATCCGGTCGACCAGGTCGACCGGCGGCGGGCCGCCCTTGCTTTCCTGTGGCGGTGTTCCGTGCGACCGGGGCAGGACGACGACAGAGACGGTGACGACGGTCATCGCCAGTAGCACCAGACCGCCCAGCAGGGCGGATCGGAGCGGATCGGCACTTCGGTTCCAGGGGGTCATGTGGTCCCGTCCTCGGCGGCGGGTGCGTGCCGCCACGTCGTCAGATCCGCTTGGCGCTGCGCAGCCACTTGGCGTAGAAGCCGTCGCCGTCCAGCCGTGAGTCGCCACCCAGGTCGCCCAGAGTGGGGCCGTTGGCCTCCTTGCGGCTGGAGATGAAACGGGCGTGCCCGTCGGTGTCCAGGCCGAGGTAGATGGCCATGTGGTCGAGGCGGGTCCCGGTGCGCTTGTCCAATTCGAAGAAGAGGAGGTCGCCCGGTTGCAGGACGTCGATGGACGAGGGCCGGGCGTAGTAGTAGAGCGGGTTGCTGGTGTTGCCGGTCTTGACGAGCGGCAGGATCGGCAGCCCCGGTTTGCCGGTGGCGATGCCGTTGGCGGTGCGGGGCAATCCGGCACCGGTCGACGCGTCGGTGGCGTTGAGCAGGTAGCCGCTGCGGTAGCCGTAGACCATGCGGACGAAGCCGGAGCAGTCGAGGGCGCCGTACTTGTTCTTCTCGGGTGCTTCGCGCAGGCCGTCCTTGAACTTCCAGCTGGTGCCCAGGTAGTCGTAGAAGTCGGACTGTTCCTTGCGCTGGTTCGCCACATCGGGGGGACCGAACTGGGAGTCGCCCCGGAAGCGCAGGCCCAAGGCGTTCTTCGCCGGCTTCGCCCCGTCGCCGTACTGCAGGGCGATCGCGAAGACGTCGTCGGCAGTGCTGCCCCGGTACTGGTGGAACCAGGTCGCGAACCACTTCTGCTGTTCGCTGCCCTTGGCCCAGGCGCGCGGCAGCAGCCGCACCCAACTGTCCGTCACCACGGTCGCCTTGGTGGTGCGCGGCTCGGCGAAGGTCCGGCTGGGACCGGTGAGCACGGCGGTGCGGGCACCGTCGGTGAAGGTGGCCACGACCTCGCCGTCGGTGTCGCGCGCCACGGTGCGCGCCGGATGGGCCAGCCGCAGATACGTCAGCTGACCCGCTGCGGCCTTGGCGGCGGTGCCGTCGTCCGATGCGGTGGACTCGGCCCGCAGCGAGCCGAGCGCGGGCAGCTGCCCGATGTCGTTGCGCTGCCTCATCTGCACGGTCAGCCAACCGCTCGTCGCGAGCAGGGCGACGAGGACGACCGCGTTCAGGACGACACGGCTCTTGCTGCGGCGCTTCTTCGGGCTCATCGGCGTACTCCTGTCCGTGGAACGATCACGCGCTGGGCAGCAGGCCGAGCAGCAGCCCGGACATCAGCACCACGTAGTTGGCGAGGGTGACGGTGGACACCGACAGCAGGGTGGCGCCCTTGGGCTGCCGTTCCAGCTGGTACGCGATGAGGCCCGGCACGATGAAGCCGAGCGTCTGGTTGGCGTACATCAGCGGGAACTGCGTCTGCATGACCAGGTAGACGCCGGCCTGGAGCACGACGCCGGTCAGCACCACCGCGGCGAACAGCCGCTTGCCGTAGAGGATCACGTTCCGCTGGAGCAGCCGGGTGCACAGGTAGGTCAGCAGCGTGATGCCGACCACCATGGCGGCACGCTGGAGGTCCTCGATGAGGGTCAGCGCCAGCCAGCCCGGGGTGATCATGCCGCCCGGGGAGAGGTTGGTCGTCAGGTAGCAGACCAGCGAGAAGAGAAGCCCCAGCGCGATGCCGATGGCGGCGATCTCGGGGGTGAGGATGGCGGGGATCACTGGTTCTCTCCGTAGGCGTACGAGACCGCTGCGGCCGGCGGGTCGGCCGGGACGTCCGCGGGAAGTTCCGCCAGGTGCTCGAGCAGCAGCTCGCCCTGGCCGTGGATGTTGCCGATGGCCACCATGGACGAGTCCGGGCCGAGCTCGGCCAGCAGTTCCCTGGTGAGCGTCGCCGGGTCGCGCCGGTCGCCGCCCAGATCGACGACGCGCCCCGACCAGCCGGCCGGGATGCCGTCACGGGCGCTCTTGGTCGGGTGGCCGATGAGGAAGACGGTGTCCGGGTCCAGCTGCGGGATGATCGATCCCATCTGACCGTTGCGCTCGACGCGGTCCGGACGGCAGTTGATCACCACGTGCAGGGGCCGGTGGATCGCGCCCAGCGACAGCAACTGGTTCACGTTCATCAGCGTCGACTCGGGGTCGTTGGCGGCGAAGACGTTGGCGAAGCGCAGCCGCTTGCCGTCCGCCGTCGCATAGCGCTCCACCGAGAGCACGCCCGGGTCCGGCGGGGCGTCGTACATCCCCTGCAGGGCGACGGCACGATCGACCCCGAGCAGTTCGGCGACCTTGAGGGCGATCGCCACGTTCTCCTTGAAGGTGAACCACGAGAACCCGCGCAGCTCCGCGTCGCTCACGGTCTCCGGCTCGACGAGAATCAGCTGGCAGTCGCGGTCGGCGGCCTCCTCCCTGAGGATGTGGAAGCGGTCGCGCTCGGCGGTGACGCAGATCCCGCCGACCGGCATGGAGCGCGACAGCGAACGTGCCACGTCGTCCAGGGTCGGCCCCATCTCGGCGAGATGGTCCTCGCGGACGTTGCACAGCACGCCGATCGTCGAGCGGATCAGCTTGGTCTGGTTGACCTCCTGGAGTGCGGGCATCACGGCCATGCACTCGATGACCAGGGCGTCCGGCCGGTAGCTCGCGGCCCGGCGCACGATGCCGATCTGCTCCACGACGTTGGCGATCCCGAACTTCCGGTAGACCGGCTCCTCCGTCGCGTCCGGGTGGATGAACCGGGCCGCGGTACCGGTGGTCTTGGCGACGGTCACCAGACCGCCGCCGCGCAGCGCTCCGGCGCACAGGCGGGTGATGGAGGACTTGCCGCGGATGCCGTTGACCAGCACCCGGGTCGGTATCTGGTCGAGGTTGACGAAGTGCCGTCGCTGCTCGACGATGCCGGCCACGAGCAGCACGGCGCAGCAGATCAGCAGGACGCAGTAGAGGAACAGCACAGGAGTCTCGTTGTACTTTCAGTGAGGTCTGGGCGTGCGGTACGGGCCGGACCGGCGCTACGCGTGCGGTCCGCGCGAGTGACGGCGGGCGTGTGGGCCGCGTTGCCCGGGGACGAACAGGGCGGTGTGTGCCCGGTGCCGTTCCACGAGTTGCTGCCTTATCAGCTCCAGGCTGCGGACCACCGACCCGACCTCGTCGTGGTTGGCGGGGTAGAGCACGGTCTTGCGGTCGCCGCGAGCAAGCGCCTCGGCGCTGTCGGCCATGGCCCGCAACGGCCGGACGATGACGATGTGCAGCCAGCCCAGGCAGGTCGCGGCTGCCGCCAGCCCCAGCATTCCGGCCAGCATGGTACGGCGCTGGGTGACGTACTCCGGCAGGTCCAGCCATCCGGCGGGCTGCTCGGAGACCACATGCCAGGTCCTGAGACCGTTCGCCTCACCGCCGCCGGTGAGCGGCGCGGCCGCCGCCAGTGCGTGCTCGCCGCTGCTCAGCAGCGCTCCGGAGGACTTGCTCGACGCGGATTTGGCGAGGCCCTCCAGCCGCACCGAGTCCAGGCCCTGGAAGGCACGGAACCCCTGGTTGGAGGCGACGATGCGGTTGTCGTTGTCGACCAGCCACACCTTGCCGAGGCCGGGGCGGTCCATGATCGCGCCGAGGTACGGGATGTCGAACTCTCCGACGACGGTTCGCCGGTCCTTGCCGGCGACCGGCGCCCGAGCGGCGATGACCGGTTGATTGAGGGTGTCGTCCACGAGGCTGACGCCGCGCTTCGTCCGCAGCGCCGTCGGCGTGTGCGGGGAGTCGCCGGCCCGCGCCACGACCGTGCCGTCCTTGTCGACCACGTACAGGGAGCGGTAGCGCGCATGCACGGCGAGCGTGCTCACCAGGACGCGGCGCACCTGCTCGGCGCTGGCTCCGTCACCGACCACGGTGGCGACGGCCGCGGCATCCGCGTACCCCTCGTTGAGCCCTTCGCGGACCCGGTCGGCGGCGGTCTCGGTGCGTTGCCGCTGGTCGATGACGAGCTGCTGCGGCACCACGGCCACCTGCTCGGCCCGGTTGAACAGGAGCAGCAGGGGCGCGGCCCACGACAGCAGCACGACGGCGCAGACGATCAGGACGGCCCGGGTCCCGCCGAGGCCCCTTCTGCCCCGCGCCTCGGGAGCGGGCGCCTGCGGCGTGCCGGTCAGCTCGCGGCGCATCGACTCCAGGGCGGCCCCGATGCGGCCGGACTCGGCGAACCGGGGCACGTCGACGGGCCGGGACAGCTCTCTGTTGCTCAGCCGGCGGGCTTCGAGGTGCAGCCGCAGCAGGGGCCGTTGCAGCACGACATACAGCACCCAGGTGACCGCAGCGGCCAGGAGGAGCAGAACGCCGGCGGCGATGACGGCGAAGAGCCGGTGGCTGCCCGGCGCCGCGCCCTGGGCGACCTGCACGGTGGTGAGGACGCTCAGGCCGAGCTCTCCCGAGCTGGCGGCCTTCTGCTGCGTGGTCTTGCCGTTGGCGTCGATTCCGGACGTGATGGACGCGTACCCCGCGACGGTGCGGCGTCCGTCGACCGTCTCGCCGACCAGGCTGCCGCTGGGGCTGTCGAACCCGCCGGAGGCGGCGGTCTCGGAGGGCCGCTTGCCGTGTGCGCTCCGGGCGGCGTCGGTGGCGAGCTGCCGGGCGGCCCTGCCCCGTGCGTCGGGTCCGTCGGAGGCGAGGATGGTGCCCGACGAGTCGAGGACGATGAGCGAGCGACCGTCGCCGGTGGTGATGCTCGGCACGCTCAAGGTGTCCGAGGCGATCAGCAGCCGCTTGCCGGCGGGCTGGCTGAGCACCGCGAAGACCAGCAGCCGGGTCTCACCGGACTTGGTGGTGACCAGGCGCGGCGGCAGTCCAGCGGGAAGGCTGTTCACGTCGACGCCGGACAGGGGCACGTTCTCGCCACGCGCGGCCAGGAGCACCCCGCCCGCGGGGTCGACCACGGCCGTGCCGCGCCACTTCTGGTAGACGGATCCGAGTGTGGAGAGCACCTCGTCCGGGGTGGCGGGAGCGGCCGCGTTGGCCAGCGCGGCGGCGCGCTGCAGGTCACTGGTGGACTCGTCGAGCGAGGCGCGCAGCGCGGTCGCCCCGTCCTCGGCCACGTGCTGCTGCGAGGCGAGGACCGCCCGGGAGACGTCGGAGGAGTCGGTACGGCCGAGGATCAGGGCGGTCGCGGCCGCCACCGAGAGCAGGAGCACCAGCAACGCGGCGACCGGCGGCCGGATGCCGCCGAGAAGGGGCATGTCGGCGCGCCGCCTGATGCGGTGGCGGCGGACCGGTGCGCGCGAAGCGCTGACCACAAGGGGCTCCCTCTGGGGCGCGCTTCGCGCACTGATCGGTTGGACGGTATGCAGTTCGGCGACGTGCGGTGGGGCACTTCGTTCGACGTTGAAGTGTCCCTGACGATGTTCCGAATATGATCACATTTAAGTGTCGGATAGCCAAAGAATGCAAAACGGGGAGTTAGGAATCTCTCACCACTTTTGCAGAATTCGCCCATGTCCCCCGGAAACGGGGGGAGTTGAGGCTTGGACACCTTCGGCCCGCCCGTATGCCATAAATGGGACTTTACGTCATCGCACATCCCGGATTTAGCGGTATGTCTTATTCGCGCTGTTCCGGGCAGAGCCGGCCTACCGGCCGGCTGCGGAGTCGCGCCGGTAGCTCTCAGACGGTGGGCTCAGGGTTGCGGGAGGCAGCCGTGCGGCCGCGGGCCGCCCTGCGCTTCGCCGCTCGCCGTTCGTCCTCGCTCAGCCCGCCCCACACGCCGGCGTCCTGACCGGCCCCCAGGGCCCAGCGCAAGCACTCCTCCTGGACAGGGCAGCGGTGGCACACCGCCTTGGCCTCTCGGATCTGCAGCAGGGCCGGGCCGGAGCTGCCGACGGGGAAGAACAGTTCGGGGTCCTCGACACGACAGGCCGCGCGGTGTCGCCAGTTCATGGGGAATCCCTCCGATGCGTGTCGCGGGCGGCGGGTCCGCCGATCGGATCCCGCTCGATGCCGTGTGTCACGCGTGCCCCAACTCTCAAGATCCATAGGTGCGGACGCCCGGCAATCCGGATGATCAAGCCCGGCACCACTGCGCGCACGGCACCGACCACCGTGTGTGTACCGCGCGGCGAGCCGCGCGCACGTCGCATCCGGAGTGCGCCAGACCCCCGTGAGAGTGCGCTGTTGCGGTGAGATGCCGTTCTCGTCCACGCAAAATGGGCGTGTTGGGCAGGTCTTCATCGTATTTGTGTGGTGTTGATCGTGGGGTCTGCGCCGCAACCGGTGCGGTGCTTTTCTCACGATCAAGGAGTTGTCGATGTCGCGTTTCACCAAGGCCACCACTGTCATCGCCGTCATGGGCGCCGCCCTGTTCGGCGGTGCGGGCATGGCCGCCGCCGACGCGGGAGCGCAGGGGGCTGCCATCGGCTCGCCCGGCGTCCTGTCCGGCAACGTGGTGCAGATCCCTGTACACATTCCGATCAACCTCTGCGGCAACACCATCAACGTGATCGGTGCGCTGAACCCCGCGTTCGGCAACAGCTGCGAGAACTCCTCCAGCCACCACATGACCGGCGACGACAAGCACGGCCCGTCAGGCGGTCCGCGCCAGCACGGTCAGCAGGCCGGCCAGTCGAGCCAGTCGACCCAGAGCCACGGTGGCAAGAAGGACGACTGCCACCACTGATTCGCGGCCTGTCCGCGGACAGGAGAGCCTCGTCCGGCCACCACCTTGCGGACGAGGCTCTCATCGCGGACACCGACCCGGCACACCGACGCCAGTGTGCGGCGCCCGGCCGCCCTCCCACCACAGGTACGCGCCCCGCATGTCCGGTTCGCCGCACGCCAGTTGGGGCCCGCCGCCCCGGTCCCGCGGCGGGTCCCCGTGGCGCCCTCCTACTTCAGTGCGGCGAGGAGCTCACGCTCGCGCTCGATGCTCAGGCCCGCTCGACGAGGTCGGTCCAGGCCCTCCTGCCGCTCCCACCGCAGGGTGTCCACCAGCAGCTCGGCACGCGGCCGGTGGCGCAGGCCGGCCGCGCTCGCCGCGGCGCCGTTGCGGGCGCTGAAGCCGACCCAGTCCTGATCGACCATCCACATCGCGAGCGACTCCGGGCCCATGAACTCGACCACCTTCTGTCCGATCAGCCAACCGGGATCGGCCTCCACCACCGACCCGGTGTGGCCACCGATCTCCCGCGACAGCGCGACCCACTGCCCGAACGGCACGATCGGGCCGACCGCGTTGTACGTCCCGGTCGTCCCCTTCTCCGCGCAGTCGAGCAGCCACGCCGCGAGGTCCCGTGCGTCGACCACCTGCGTCGGGATGCCGGGCGAATCCGGTACCAGCATCGGTGCCAGCGGTTCGCGGGCCGCCCGCCCGACCCAGTACCCGGTACGGCCGCTGTGGTCACCTGGGCCGCCGATCAGTCCCGCCCGCGCGATGAGGAGCCGGTCCCCCACCGCGGCCGTCGAGGCCTGCTCGCACGCCACCTTGGCCTGTCCGTACTCCTCGCGATCGACCTCGTCCCCGTCGGCCGCCGGGAGCAGTTCGGCCGACTCGTCGGCGTCCGGCTCCCCCTGCGATGCGTACGCGCTGACCGACGACACGTACGCCCAGTGGGCCGCCCGCTCGCCCAGTGCCGCCAGCGCCCCACGGACGAAGCCCGGCTGCCAGGACACCTCGATCACGGCGTCCCAGTCCCGGCCCGCCAGACTCTCGTAGGCCGACGCGTCGCGCCGGTCCGCGGCGACCAGGGTCGCGCCCTCGGCCACTTCGCCACTCTCCCCGCGGGCCAGGCACGTCACCCGGTGCCCGCGTTCCAATGCCTGTCGCGAGACCTCGCGACCCACCCATGCCGTCCCACCCAAGACCAAGATTTCCATCGGACCACTCAAACACCGGCGGGAAGCCTGCGCGCCCGTACTTCGCCGACAGCTGACAGATACGCCGAGAGCGGAGCGGTCCCCCGGCAGACCCAGGAGGACTCCGACCGCGCGACCTCCTCAGTACCCCCGCTGCCGGGTGGCTCCGGAGCCCGTGGCTCGGGCGGGTGACACGCGGCGGATTCAGTGGGCAAGGGACCCCCGATAAGAGAGACTTATCCCCGTTCATCCCTCATTTCGGGAATAGCCGTTGTCGGAGTCGGTCCGTGCCGACCGGGCCCGACAGCTATCGAAAGGACCGTGGATGTCTGTGTTCAAGCGCCGGATTGCCGCCGGACTCGGTGCCATCGCCGTCATCGGGGGCGCGTTGGTCACGCTTGCCCCCAGCGCCGACGCGGCAGCCGGCGCGCCGGTGGTGTGCAAGACGAGCAGCGCGGTGACCAAGAAGACCGCACACAACGGAAACATGATCATCGAGCTGCGCTACAACGCGTCCACCCGGTGCGCGTGGGGCCGGATCAGCAGGTCGAAGCTGGGCAATCAGGTGTGGGTGGACCGGTCGTCCAACGGTGGTGCCACCTGGACGGGGCCGATGGGAATGACCTACCTGCGATCGGGCACGGGCACCTACACACCTGCCTTCAACGACGCCGGCTACGTCATGCGGGCCTGCGGCTACAACGGCACGGTCATCTGCACCGGCTGGTACTAGCGGGGGGTGGCCGGGACCGCGGCCGTAGTCCGCGCCCGACCGCCGCTACCGGCCGGCGGGGTGCTCCGCGGCCGCCCCGTCGAGCGCCACCCGGTCCCGACCGGCCCGCGAGCGGTCCTCCTCCGAGGCATGGGTGATGTCCAGGAAGACCTGGTCGGCCGCGGGCCACTTCTCCCGCATCTCGTCCTTGATCCGCCCGGAGATCTCCTCCACCTCCTCGCTGTCCAGCCCGCCCACCAGATCCACTCGTGCGGCGATCAGCGTGGAATCCATGCCCAGCCGCATGGTCAGCAGCGACGTGACGGCGTCGATCTCGGGCTGTTCGGCCAGGAAGGACCGTATCCGCAGCTGCAGCCCCGGATCCACGGCCTCACCGATCAGCCGGCCACGGGCGTCCTTCCCGAGCCGGTAGGCGACGTAGATGAGCAGGACACCGATGGCCAGCGACGCGCCGGCCTCCCACTGCACCTGCCCCGTGGTCATGTGCAGCGCCATGCCGGCGATGGCCAGCAGCACGCCGATGACGGCCGTCGCGTCCTCGGCCATGACGGTCCGCAGCGCCGGATCGTCGGCCGCCCGGATCTGCCGGAGCAGACCCCTGCCCGCCTCGCGGGCCTGACCCCGCACCTGGAGCAGCGCCTTCACCAGCGACGTGCCCTCGGCGAGCAGCGCGACGGCCAGGACTCCGAGTCCCACCAGATAGCCGGAACGGCTCTCCTCACCGCTGGACCGCAGGGCCTCCACCCCCTGGAACACGGAGAAGCAGCCGCCCATCGTGAAGATTCCCACTGCGGCGAGCAGCGACCAGAAGAAGCGGTCCTTGCCGTAGCCGAAGGGGTGCTCGGCGTCCGGGGCGCGCTTGCTGCGTTTGAGGGAGGCCAGCAGGAAGACCTCGTTCATGCTGTCCGCCACCGAGTGGGCTGCCTCGGACAGCAGAGCGGGGGAACCGGCGAAGAGCCCCCCGAGGGCCTTGGCGACGGCGATGACCAGATTGGCGCCGAGCGCCATGAGGACAGTGACCTTGGTCTTGCGGTCCTCCGCGGACGGGCCTGTGGCCGCGTTCTCGGACTGCTGTGACATGGGCGGACTCCACTCGGGTCGCGGCTGTCGGCTTCGCCTACCCGTCCGGTCCAATGGAACACCCTGACCCGTTTTGTCTCGCCACGCTCGGGAAGGCGTGAACACGGGACCGAAACCACGCGAGGACGGATGACCGCACACAGGGACAGCGCGCCGACGAGGCGCGACGAGGATCGGGATCAGCGCGCCGACCGGCAGTGGCTCGATCTGCTGCAGGAGGTCCGGGTCGCCGAGACGGGTGTGCAGATCCTGCTGGGCTTCCTGCTGACCGTGGCGTTCACGCCACGCTTCGCCGACCTGAACGGCGTCGACCGGAACATCTACCTCACGACGGTCCTGCTGGGCGCTGCCGCGACCGGCGCGCTCATCGCACCGGTCTCCCTGCACCGCATCGTCACCGGCCACCGGCTGAAACCCGAGGCGGTGGTCTGGGGCTCCCGCTTCACCCTCGTCGGGCTGCTTCTCCTGCTGGGCACCGTCGCCTCGGCACTGCTGCTGATCCTGCGCATCACCGCGTCCGGCACCGCCGCCGCGGTGTGGGTCACCGTCATGGTGGCGTGGTTCGCGATCTGCTGGTTCGTGCCGGCCGTGTGGCTGCGCCACCGCGAGCGCAGCGATTCGTGAAGCGCGCCCCGGGACGAGCGCCGTGGCAGAGGGTTGTCGCTGGTCAAGGCCGCTCGAGCCAGGTCCGCAGCGCCCACCACCAGTGCAGCGTGTCCGTGACGGCCGTTCGGCTCTCCACAGTGATGACCTCCAGGGATGTCCCGACGATCTCCTCGAACCGGGTCAGCCGGTAGCGGATGGTGTTCGGGTGGACGTGCAGGGCCACCGCAGTCCGGTCGAACCGCTGCCCGTGATCGAGATAGGCCAGCACGGTGGCCGCGAGCTGCCGGTGGAAGCTCTCCGCCGGGTCGAGTGCGCCGAGCAGGGTCCGGCTCAGTAAGTCCGCCATCGCGGGCTGGGTGGCGAGTGCGGTCTGCCCGGCGAGGTCGGTGACGTGGTGCAGACCACGCAACCCCAACTCCTCCGCGGTTCCCAGGGCGTTCAAACACAGTGCGTACAGCGGGCGGATGCGGTGCAGCGGGGCCTGGGGCGCGACCACCACGAGCGCCTGGGTGTCGAGGAGTCCGGAGGCGGGGAGCCGGGTGGCGATCCCGGTCAGCTTGCCGTCCACCAGGCCGAATATTCCGGGGTTGGTGGCGAGTTGACGCTCCAGCGCGCGGGCGCGCACCGGGTCGGTCACGTCCGACAGCACACAGTGGTACTGCCCCTTCGGTTGCAGCCCGGTCTCGGCCACTTCGTCGGCGGACAGCGGGCAGGCGTCGCCGAGCAGCAGCCTGCGCAGCAATTGCGTGCGGGCGTCGCGGGCCGTACGCGCCAGCTCCAACTCGGCGTCGTGGTAGCCGGTGATGACATGCCGTTCCAGTGCACCGGTGTAGCTGTCCGACTCCAGCAGCACCTCCAGCATGACCTCTGCCGGCACGCCGGCAGCGCGAGCGCGCTCCATCGCGATCTGGACCGTGCGGATGCGGCCGGCCTGGACGCCGCGCAGCAGGGCGGTGATCGGCACGCCCTGTGCGGCCCGGTCGGCGCCCAGTAGAGCGGCCGCCTCGAAGTCCGGTTCGCTCGGTTCCCCGGGTCGGATGAACGCGGCCAGCCCGGCGGCGAGCATCACCGTCACGTGCCGCCGGTTCTCCGCGAGGGGAAGCCTGGCCACCTCCTCGGAGTCGGCACGCGCCGCCGCGACGACCTCGTCGACCACGGCAGGGTCGAACGCCATGGCCCGGAACACCGCACTGAGGGCCCCACGGCCCGGTTCAGCCACCACGTTCTACCGCCTCCGCCCGGGATCCAGGGACGCTTGGGAACGATCCACAACCAAGCGTCGTGTCATTGGCGACCGGTGCCTATCGGTGGTGAGAGCCCCGTTGGTTTCCTTTGGACTACCGGAAAGTAACACCAGTGTGCCGCGCCCGTCGCGCCGTTCGGAGCCGACGACGCGTCGAACAGGCCGGCCGGCGCACCTCCGCGACCGGTCGTCGCGGCAGCAGTACCCCCCACCCCACCCGGAGTTTCCATGACCGTATTCAAGCGCCCGAGGACCACTCTCGTACTGCTCGCCGCAACCCTGGCCCTCGCCGGCCTGTGCACGGCCCCGGCCGGCGCCGACACTCGTGCCCCCGACCCCCTCAAAGAGGTGCTGTTCGTCGGCAACAACTGGGACGGCACCGCCGACGTGGTCCGCTCCACCGGCACCTTCGCGAAGATCGGGCACCTCAATGTGATCCCCGACAAGAACCTGCGGCTCGCCGAGATCTACCTCAACCCCGTGCGGCTCGCCATCTACCTCGCCATCCAGCAGGGACCCGGCGAGGGCCACGACCAGTACGTCGACGACATGTACACAACGCCCGACGGAAAGTCCGTGGTGGTCTCGCGGCCCAGTTTCGGAGACGTGGTCTCGCTCGACCTTGCCACCGGGAAGGTCAACTGGCGTTACCCGGTCGCCGGTTACCGCTCCGACCACATGGCGCTCTCCCCCGACGGCCGGCGCGTCGTGGTCTCCGCCTCCCTGGCGAACGCGGCCTACGTGATCGACATTCAGACCGGTCGGCAGCTCGGCTCGTTCCAGACCGGCGACAAGCCGCACGAGAACGTCTTCACGGAGGACGGAAAGTACCTCTGGAACATGTCGATCGGCGAGGTGCAGACCAGCCTCGACGACCCGCTGTGGGACTGGACCAAGGGCGACCGGCACATCACCGTCGTCGACGGCACCACGTACCAGCCGGTCCGGACCATCGACATGCGCGCCCGCCTCAACGCGTTCGGCCGCTCGGACCTCTCCAACTCCGTACGGCCGGTGGCGTTCTCCCCGGACTGGTCGAAGCTGTACTTCCAGGTGTCGTTCTTCAACGGCTTCGTCGAGTACTCCGTGGCCACGGACCAGATCACCCGGGTCAAGACGCTGCCGGAGAACCCGGCCACCAGTCCGGACCGGACCACCTGGCCCAACGACTCCCGCGACCACGGCCTGTCGATGAGCCCCGACGGATCCAAGCTGTGCGTGGCCGGCACCGTGGACAACTACGCGACGGTCGTCGACCGGACCACCCTGCAGGAGGACCCGCTCGTCCCGGCGTCGAAGCCGTACTGGGCCACGGTCAGCGGCGACGGCAAATACTGCGTCATCTCCGAGAGCGGAGCGAACCAGATCACCGCGATCGACTTCGCGACCGGCCAGAAGGTCCTCTCCGTCCCCGTCGGTTACCACCCCCAGCGTGTCCGCCTCGGCCACGTCCCCGCCGACTGGACCGGCCCGACCACCGGCTGACCACGCGTCTCCCACAGCGCCGGGGCCGGCTCACGGGTGTTCATCTCGACCATCTGCTGAGCCGCCTCGGCGCCGTGCACGTGGCCGGCAATGTCCGCGCGATCAGTCGGGCCAGCAGCCGGGTGCGGGGGACGATCTGGGCGACCACGACGTGTTCGGAGTCCGCGTGGGCTCCGCTGCCGACGCCGCCCAGGCCGTCCAGCGTGGGGCAGCCCACGCCCGCGGTGTAGTTGCCGTCCGAGGCACCGCCGACGGCAACCCCTCGCAGCGGCTCCTGGCCCAGTTCCGCGGCGATTTCGGTGGCCAGAGCGAACAACTCGGCGGAGGATTCCGGTTCCATGGGCGGTCGCCCTCTGCCGCCCGACACCTCCAGCCGTGACCCGTACGTTCGGGCGCTCAGGCCTCGCATCAGGGCGTCCGTCCGGTCCTGCGCCGCCAGGCTCGGCACCCGCACGTCCACCGATATCCGCGCCAGCGCGGGCACCGTGTTCAGCGTGCTGCCGGCCGACAGCAGGGTGGGCGTGATGCTCGCCGGTCCCAGGACGGAGCCGGCGCTCTTCACGCAGGCTGCCAGCTCCGCGATGGCCAGCACCTGGTGGGCGGCCTCGATGGCGGCATTGACCCCCTTGTGCGGTTCGAGACCGGCGTGCGCGGCCTTGCCGTGCACCATCACCTCGTAGCGTGATGTGCCCTTGCGGGCGGTCTTCAGTGCGCCCTGTTCGTTCGCGGATGCCTCCAGGACGAAGGTGGCCGCGCACTCACGCGCCGACTGTTCGATCAGCTCACGGGAGGTCGGAGATCCCACTTCCTCGTCCCCGTTGACGACCACGCACACCCCCTCCAGGGACGGCAGCGACGCCAACGCATGGAACATCTGCACCAGCCCCGCCTTCATGTCCAGGACCCCCGGTCCCCGAGCCGCTCCGCCCGCCACCGACCAGGGATGGCTCTGCAACGACCCCATGGGCCACACCGTGTCGTGATGCCCCACCAGCAACACCCGCGGCGTACCGAACATCCACCGCAGGTGCGTCACACCGTCGAGCACGATCCTTTCCGGCGCCGCCCCCAACAGCCGGGTACCCAGGGCGCCGACCACCTCCGCACTGCGGGCCAGGGCGGCATGGTCGGCGGAGAAGGACTCGCAGACCACGAGTTGCTCCAGATCCGCCAGCATCGCCGGCAGCTCGATCGCGGCTCCCGCGGTCACCGGCCCGGTCCCAGCTCGACTCGCAGTATCAACCGCACGCTGCCTCCTCGGATCCGATGGTGGGGGTGGCGACGTTGCTGCGTGCCGATCCTGCCGGCACGACCACGTCACGGCCACGGATCCGACGCTAGGGCCGGACAAGGCATTCCACCAGCGACTAGAATGCATCCTAATCATGCACGGGGGGAATGTGTTTGAGATCGACGCACTGCGTCTGCTCGTCACCGTCGCCGACACCGGCTCGTTCACCCGGGCCGCGGCCCGGCTCAACTACACCCAGTCCGCGGTGTCCCGCCGGATCGCATCGCTCGAACAGCGGGCAGGCGGTCCGCTGTTCGAACGGCTCCCCCGCGGCGTGCGGCTGAATCCCGCAGGTCATGCGCTGCATCGCCATGCCGTGGAGGTACTGGAGCGGCTGTCGCGAGCGGAGCGGGAGGTCGCCGCGATCCACGCGGGCCACGGCGGGACGCTGCGCGTCGGCGCGTTCGCGACCGCGAACATCTCGCTGATGCCCGCTGCCCTCCGGGCCTTCCGGCAGTCCCGGCCGGACATCGACGTCATATCGGTGGAGGGCCGCAGCAACGCGTTGATGCAACGCCTCGCGGACGGGGCCCTGGACCTGGCCGTGGTCAGCGACTACCCGTCAGGTCTCCCGACGGCCGACGGTGTGACGACGACCGAGCTGCTCCAGGACGAGTTGTTCGTCGTCCTGCCCCGCGAGCACCCTCTGGCGGCGGCCGCAACGATCGAGCTGCACGACCTGCGCGACGAGGCGTGGCTCCAGGACCCGCCCGCAGGCCGACCGACCATCCTCGACGACGCCTGCGCCCGGGCGGGTTTCACTCCCAAGAAGCTCATCAGAATCGCGGAGTGGACCGGGAAGTTCGGCTATGCGGCCGCCGGGCTGGGCGTCGCACTGGTGCCCTCACTGGCCGCCTGGGCAGTCCCGGCCGAACTCGTCCTGCGCCCGCTGGCCGACCCCCTCGCCCACCGGACCATCCACACCGCGCTGCCCGCCACTCCCCTGCCCGCAGCCCTCACCCTGCGAAATCAGCTCCACGACAACGCCGGGGCCGCTGCCCGCTGAGAGCCGTCCGACGCGGCCGCGACCGCGCCGGGTGTTCCTGACCGGCACCCTGATCGTCCTGGCCGGCGGGATCGTGGGCGGGGCGGGTCAGGACCTGACCACCCTGGTCGTGGCCCGGATGCTGATCGTGATCGGCAGCTCCGCCGTGTACCCCTCCGCGATGCTGCTCATCCGCCGCCGAGCGGAGGAGGCCGGGCTGGACGCGCCGCCCGGCGGCGTGCTCGGGGGCCTGATGATCGCCGGTGCGGCTACGTACGACGCGACGACCCGTCAGCCGGACCACGACAACAACCCGGCGGAGACAGGCAATTCACGTCGGGGACACCAGGCCTTTCGCCTCGGGGACTGCCACCGTCGACTCCACCGCCGTAGAGTCTGCGGAATTCCCAGCAGGGAATTCAGGCGATGAGTCTCGCCCCCATATGTATTGCTATGGAGTTGATGTGCACAGCATGCTGTCGTCGACGATGCACCCCCGCACAGCGCCGGCCGGCCCGAAGCGTCCTGGCAGGCTCCGCCGGTCCGTGCTCGCGAGCGTCCTCAGTGCCGCGGCCCTGGTCATGGCGGTCCCGACGGACGCGAACGCCTCCATCCTGCAATCCCTGCCCCAGAACGCCGACGGTCTCGAGCAGTCCTTCTCCCCGGCCTACGACTACGACGGGGACGGCTGCTACGCAACCGCCGCCATTGGCGTCGACGGCACTCTCAACCCCGGGCTGAAGCCTGGCGGAGACGTGAACGGCCACTGCCACGACTATCCCGAACTGGCGAATTCCAACACGTACTCGCGCGAGAAGTGCAACAACGACTGGTGCGCGGTCGTGTACGCCGGCTATTTCGAGAAGGATCAGGCCACTCTCGGCCCCGCGGCCATCGGGCACCGCCACGACTGGGAGCACGTCGTGGTGTGGATCAACAACAACGAGGTCCAGTACGTCTCGACGTCTCAGCACAGCGGCTGGAAGTGGTACCCCCGATCGCAGGTGCGGTTCGACGGCACCCACCCGAAGGTCGTCTACCACAAGGACGGCGCTTCGACCCACTTCTTCCGCCTCGCGAACAGCAATGACGAACCGCCGGAGAACGTCACCGGTGGCTGGTTCTATCCCCGCCTCGTCGGCTGGAACGGTTACCCGACCGGTCTGCGCGACAAGCTCATGAACGCGGACTTCGGCTCAGCCACGATCAAGATCTCGGACAGCGCCTTCAACGACGCTCTCAACAACTCCAAGCCGGCCGGCATCCCGTTCAACCCCTACGCCTGACATCGGGTCGGCCGCCACGCGCTCCGCTGGAGGAGCCACCTGCCGCCATGGGGGCGGGAAGCCGGGGGCGTTGGGCAGATGTTCGGGTCTTTCCGGCTCATTCTCGGCCACATTCCCCGGAAACGGTAGCCGTGCGTAGAGCACTCGCGTACGTTCAGTTCTCGTTGCACATGGCCAGCAGCGACAGCGGAGGTCCGGTCGTCGTCCCGTGGGGGGAACGACGGCCGGACCTCGGCTAACTCGCCCGCAACCGTCCTCCTGGGCGCAGAGGGATCCCGAGGCCGTGTCCACCGGCGTGCTCCGCGCAGCGGCGGGTACCCTCGCCCTGACCGGATCCGTGCGGGCAGCCATCGCGGCACGGGCCTGGTGTGAGCGCTCGACCGCTCGATCGTCAGGGCAGCCTGGCACAGCGGCTCTGGCGGGAAATCGACGCCGCGCTCTCCCCTCACCTCCAGCCTCTCGACCCGTCCATTCTGGAGACGTCATGAGCAGCGATGACATGCGGCCGCTGACCGGGCAGGTGGCTCTGGTCGCCGGCGGTACTCGGGGCGGCGGGCGGGGTATCGCTGTCGCGCTCGGAGCCGCGGGCGCAACGGTGTACGTCACCGGCCGCAGCAGCGGGGCCGGACGCTCCGATCTGGACCGGCCGGAGACCATCGAGGCGACCGCGCAGAAGGTCACCGCGGCCGGCGGCCTCGGGATCCCCGTTCGGACCGATCACAGCCGGCCGGATGAAGTCCGCGCCCTGGTCGACCGGATCGCGGCGGAACAGGGCGGCCGGCTGGACATCCTGGTCAACTCGGTATGGGGCGGGGATCCGCTCACCGACTGGGAACACCCGCTGTGGGAGCAGGATCTCGACACGGGGATGCGACTGCTGCGGCAGGCGGTCGAGACCCATGTGATCACCAGCCGCTTCGCGCTGCCGCTGATGGTCGCGCGCAGGAGTGGCCTGGTCGTCGAGGTCACCGACGGCAACACCGCCCGCTATCGCGGGTCGTTCTTCTACGACCTGGCGAAGTCCTCGGTGATCCGCCTTGCCGTCGCGCAAGCGGCCGAGCTGAAGCCGCACGGCGTCGCCGCCGTCGCGATCACGCCGGGCTTCCTGCGCTCCGAGGCGATGTTGGAACTCTTCGAGGTCACCGAGGACAACTGGCGCGAGGGCGCGGCCAAGGACCCGAACTTCGCGTACTCAGAGACCCCGGCCTATCTGGGGAGGGCGGTCGTCGCGCTGGCGGCCGACCCCGACATCATGGCCAAAAGCGGTCGGGCGCTGGCCACCTGGGGCCTGTACAAGGAGTACGGCTTCACGGACATCGACGGCACGCAGCCGGACTTCGCCGCCCACTGGGCCCGGACTCTGGAGAAGGAGTACGGGCCGCTCGGCGAGCCACTGTGACAGCGGGTGTCACTCGACGGTCGGACGCCGTCGGGGGTTTCCGCCTCAGGACCGCACCGATCACTCGATGAACACGCTGTGTCCGTTGGGCAGTTCTGTGTTCACAGACATGAACCGTGGGGAGTCCTCGCCGAGCTCACGCGGACGAGAGCACGTCGCGCTCGAATCCGGGGATCCTCGCTCCCCATGGCCTGACTTCTCAGCCAGCGGGAGTCGTTGAACTGCAGCGATGAACTCTACGCGCGAAGCGGATCGTTGACGCCGAAACCAGGCCGTGCTATTCAGATCTGGCGCCCCGTTGGACTAGACCTAGTTCACGTCCTTGAACACAGCGCTGAAAGGCCCCCCACATGAAATCTCGTTCCACATTCGTGGCTCTGGCCACCGCCGCAGGCATAGCAGGCACGATCGGCATCCTGGGTGCCAACGCCCACGCGGCCTCCCCCTCGGTCGCGCCCGGTGGCAACTTCAACCTGTCCCTCTGGCAGTTGCAGGAGCCGGTCGGCTCCCCCGGCTCGCCGACCACCATCTCGTCGTCCCGGCTCCAGGGCCCGAACGGGTTCCAGGACTCGTACTTCTACACCGACACGCGCGACGGAGCGATGACCTTCTGGGCACCGGAGAAGGGCGTCACCACCCCCAACTCGAACTACGCCCGCTCCGAGCTCCGTGAGATGAACTCCAACGGCAGCTCCGCGAACTGGTCCCTCAGCGGCAGCCACAAGCTCAACGCGACGCTGCGCGTGGTGTCCGTGACGTCCAACGTCTGCGTCGGACAGATCCACCTCGGCACGGGCGGCTCGTCCACCAAGCCGCTGATCGAGCTCTACTACCACGCGAACGGCGACATCGTCGCGGGCACCGAGAACTCGCCGTCGGGCGGCCAGACGGCGCACACGGTGGGCCACGTATCGGTCGGCAAGACGTGGACCTACACCATCGCTGTCTCCGGCGGTCACACGATCGACCTGACGGTCAACGGCAGTACGACGCACTACGCCATCCCGTCGTCCTTCGACGCGTACAAGCAGTACTTCAAGGCCGGCTCGTACAACCAGTCGTCCTCCAGCAGCACCACCAAGGGCGCGCGAGTCGCCTTCTACGGGCTGACCGTCTCCCACAGCTGAGCGGTCCGCGGCACGACACTCGAAAGGCCCGGTGACCGGGCGGACTCACCTGAGTCGTCCACCGTGCGCGACACCGGGCCTTTCGAGTGCACCTGCACCCGCACCCGGCCAGTCCCCAGAGGGGCATCTAGAAGGGCGGTGGGCCTTGCTCGATACGGCGCATCACCGGTGCGAGCCGGTCGAGCTCGTCGCTGGTCTGGAGCTGCCGCTCGTCCCACCAGGTCGCACCGGCGTCGATGAGCGGGCCGATCACGTCGTGTGCCTTCGCGGTGTCGGTGGGGCTGGCACCGCCGAGGACGAATTCAAAAGGCTCGTGCCGGTCGTCACGGTGCTGCTGGACGTAGGCGACAAGGTCGATGACCTCGTCAACAGGCGGGATCTGTCCGTGTTTGGCAGAGGCGAACAACGGAACCACGCCGTCCCAGCGGGCGGCCCGGCGCATCGGCGGACGGTTCGGCCAGAATCCGCCCACCCAGACGGGCGGACGGGGGCGTTGCACCGTGGCGGGGAGCAAGGTCACGTCCCGGACCTGGTAATGCCGCCCGTGATGGTTCACCGGCTCGCCCGACCAATAGCGCTCCAGCAGGTCCAGGCCCTCATCCAGACGCTCGGCGAGCACGACCGGGTCGGTCGTCTCCCCGAAGCTGCCGTACTCGTCCTCGACCGGCCCACCCAGGCCCGTACCGAAGATCACTCTCCCGCCGCTGAGCGCGTCCAGCGTGGCCACCTGGCGGGCGAGCTGCTCGGGGCGCCGGCGGGCGACCGGGGTGACCAGCGTGCCCAGTCTGATCCTGGAGGTCGCCAGCGCCGCGGCGGTCAGCAGCATCCACGGATCCCCGAATGCCTGGCCGCGGCGCTGCACTTTGTCGTGGACCACGTGATCCCAGACGAACAACCCGTCCCAACCCGCCTGCTCCGCCGCTACGGCAACCGCCGCCACCGTCCGGGCATCGGCGAAGTCCCCGAAGTTCGGAATGTTGATCGAAAAGCGCATCCCCGCATACTGCTCCTTCGCAAGAGGCGCAGCAATCAGTTAACGGTAAGACCCTCTCGTGGCGCGTCGCCGGACAACTCGGGGTGACCCGGGGCCGTTGTGGTGTCGGATCGTCAGAGGTCCGGGCCGTCAGCGTGGTTCCGGCTGCAGCAAGCCGAAGGCCGGCCCATCGGAGGACCGTGCGGGCAGGGCCGCGAACGTGACGTCCGAGGCGTGGGCGGTGATCTCGACCTCGCTGCCGAGGGCCCATTCGGCGACCCGTGACACCGTGGCGGCCGGCACCCCCTCACTGATTCCGGGTGCCGCCGGGATGTCCTGTGTCGCGTGGGCGTCGTGCGGCAGGACCACCCGATACCCCAGTGCCAGGGCCGTGCGGGCCGTCGCCTGCACGCACATCTCGGACATCACGCCGCAGACGGCGAGCGCACGCACCCCCGAGTCGGTCAGCAGGCGCCGCAGCGAGGTTCCGTCGAAACCGTCGTCCCTGGGCTTGCGGATCACGACCTCCGTGGGGCCGGCCTCGATGGGGTGGTGGAGCTCCCAGCCCGGTGTATAGGGCTCGTCCTCCGCGTCGGCCCGCCCATCGTTCTGAAGATGGACGATGAGCGCTCCGCTCTCGCGTGCCCGCGCGATCAGATCCGTCGTCCGGTCCAGGAGCCGGGCCGCCGCGGGTACCGCCCCGTCACCGACGACGAAGGCCGACTGGACGTCCACAACGATCAGGCTCTCCACGGGAAACGCTCGATTGCTCATGGCCTGATCATGACGGGCGGCGCTGCCCGCCTCCACATGATTAGGAACCGCCCCCGGAGCGGCGGCTGCGGAAGGTGCGGCGCAGGTCGTCGATCCAGGCGTCGGGGACCTCCCAGGGAATGAAGTGGCCGCCTTCGTCGTGAGCGGAGATGTTGACGTGGTTGTACCAGTCGGCGCGGTCGCCGGCGAGGAAGTTGTCGACGCGCTGCTGTGTGGTGGTGACGCCGGGCGGGTTCTCGTAACCGACGAAGGTGATGCCGGTGGGTGCTTCGACGGCCGGGGTGCGGGAGTGGGCGGGGGTCCAGGGATAGCGGTTGGCGTTGGCGTAGTACCGCATCGAGGTGCCGATGGTGTTGTTGGCCCAGAAGATCGTGGCGTGGGTGAGGAGGTCGTCCTTGCTGAAGACGCTCTCGATGTCGCCGTGGTTGTCGCTCCAACTGGCCCAGCGTTCCAGGATCCAGGCGAGGAGTCCGACGGGCGAGTCGCTCAGGCCGTAGGCGAGGGTGCTGGAGTCGAGGACGTGGGTGGCGAGATGGGAGGCGAAACGGCGGTCGAAGGTGAGGATCCGGGCGTGGATGTCGTCGGGCAGGCCGTCGGGGATGGGTTGGCCTCCGCTGAGGTCCCAGGCCCGGTCACCGTTGAAGAAGGTGAGTTTCTGGGCGGAGCCGATGTGGATGCCGTGCAGCTCGTCCGCGTACTTGTGGCCGAGCTGGCCGGTGACCAGGGCGCCGATGTCGCAGCCGCCGGCGGCGTACCGGGTGTGGCCGAGGGTCTCGGTCATCAGGGTGTGCCAGATGTCGGCGACTTTCCAGAAGTTCATGTCCGGGTGGTCGGGCAGTGGGGTGGAGAAGCCGAACCCTGGCAGAGAGGGGACGATGACGTCGAAGGCGTCGGCGGGGTCGCCGCCGAAGGCGCCGGGGTCGGCGAGGGGGTCGATGACCTTGGACCAGTGCCAGAAGGTCCAGGGCCAGCCGTGCGTGAGGATCAGCGGGATCGGGGCGGGGCCGACTCCGGGCTTGCGCAGGAAGTGGACCGGTACGTCGTTCACGCGCACCTGGTAGTGCTGGTAGGCGTTGATGGCGGCCTCGGCCTTGCGCCAGTCGAAGTGGTGGAGCCAGTGGTCGGCCAGTTCCTGGAGGTAGGCACGGCCGACGCCGTAGAACCAGTCACTGTTTCCGGCGTCGTCGGGCCAGCGGGTGAGCCGCAGTCGCGCCTTGAGGTCGTCCAGTACGGCGTCGGGTACGTGGACGGGCGTGGGATCCAGCGGGAAGCGTGCTGTGTCCACCACGGTCGATTCCTTCCTCTGTGACAGGACGTCAGTTCTTCAGAGCCCGTGCAGCGTCCGCATCCGCCGTCGAGCCAGGTGCGGTTCAGCGGCGAGGGCGCGGAGCGGACGGGGCCGGTATCTGCCCCGGATCAACTACGTCTACGCTCGCCCGGGGTCACGACGCCTGGAGATCGATCCGCATCACGACCCGACGCTTCGTCGGTCTGCTCACCTCTTGGAAGCCGGCAGCGGCAAAAGCGTTGCGGCTGCCGACATGGAGCTCGCCCCACGCGATCTCCACCCCCGGCTGGGTGATCATCGGGTACCCCTCCAGAGCACGGGCACCCCGCTCCCGCGCGAAGTCGACGGCAGCACGCGTGAGCGCGTACGTGACGCCGCTCCGCCGGTAGTCGGCGCGGGTGATCAGACAGGTGACGGCCCACACTCTCCCCGACCGGAACGGGTCCCGCTACGGGTGGTCGCGCGCGAAGCAGTCGTCGCGGCCGAGGAATATCCGCATGACCAGCGGCAAACCGTGTGCGGATCGGGTATCCGGTTGACAGTCTGGGATCATGACGCCTCAGCCCGACCCTTCCCCCGGCTCCGCCTTCCCCACCCGGGCGACGGACTGGACCACCACGCCCATAACCGATGACCTCGTGCGCGGCGCGCTCGACCTGGAGCGCACGGAGCACGGGGTGTTGCCGCACCGGTTGCCCGCGTGGGCCCGCGCGCAGTGTTCCGACGGGCAGCTGGCCATGGTGGAAGCCCAGCCTTCCGGCGTACGGGTGGCGTTCCGTACCCGCGCCACCACTGTCGAGCTGGACACCCTCCGCACCAAGCTGGACTACGACGGCGCCCCGCCCCGTCCGGACGGCGTGTACGACCTGCTCGTCGACGGCCGTCCGGCCGGCCAGGCCTGCGTGACCGGCGGCAACGTCCTGATGGTGGACATGACCACCGGGTCTGTGGAAACCCGGCCCGGCCCGGTGGGCACCGTCCGGTTCCCCGGTCTGCCGGACCGTGTGAAGGACGTCGAGATCTGGCTGCCGTACAACGAGATCACCCAGCTGGTCGCGCTGCGCACCGACGCCCCGGTCGAGGCCGCACCGGACACGGGCCGCAGTGTGTGGCTGCACCACGGCAGTTCGATCAGCCACGGCTCCGACGCCGCGAGCCCCACCACGACCTGGCCGGCACTGGCCGCCTCCCTCGGCGGCGTGGAGCTGATCAACCTCGGTCTGGGCGGCAGCGCCATGCTCGACCCGTTCACCGCCCGCGCGATGCGGGACACGCCCGCGGACCTGATCAGCGTCAAGATCGGCATCAACGTGGTCAACGCCGACGTGATGCGTCTGCGCGCGTTCGGTCCGGCGGTGCACGGCTTCCTCGACACCATCCGCGAGGGCCATCCCACCACGCCGCTGCTGGTCGTCTCGCCCATCCTGTGCCCCATCCACGAGGACACCCCCGGCCCCAGCGCCCCGGATTTCAGCGACATCAGCGAGGGGAAGATCCGGTTCGTGGCCGCGGGCGACCCCGCAGAACGGGCTGCGGGGAAGCTGACCCTCAACGTCATCCGGGACGAGCTGGCCCGCGTCGTGGCGCAGCGGGCGGCCGACGACCCGAACCTGCGCTACCTCGACGGGCGTGACCTCTACGGCGAGGCGGACATCACCGAGCTGCCGCTGCCCGACCAGCTCCACCCGGACGCCGCCACCCACCGCCGCATCGGCGAACGGTTCGCAGCCCTCGCCTTCGGCACCGGCGGCCCGTTCGCCGCGAAACCTGCCTGAGGCGACCGCTTCCTGACTAAGCAGGCCCGCGGGGCGCCACCGGTGCGCACGGGTGGCCGTGCAAGGATCCAGAGACCGCGCAAGACCGCCGAGGAGGACGAGAATGTTCGCGATATCGCTGGGTGACGGGGCCGAGTTGCGGCCGCTGGAGCCCTGGCAGGCCGAGGAGTTCCTCGCCCACATGGACCGTGGCCGCGAATTCATCGGCCAACATGTGGGGCTCTCGGATGTCACGGCCGACCTCGACTCCGCGCGGAGCTGGCTCCAGTCGTACGCCGACAAGACCGCGGCCGACGCCGGCCGGCTGTACGGCATCTGGCTCGACGGGCTCCTCGTCGGCGGCGTCCTGTTCCGGGTCTTCGACGCGGCGGGCGGCACCTGCGAGGCCGGCTGCTGGCTGGAGCCGGCCGCCTCCGGACGCGGGCTGGTCACCCGTGCGGCCGGCGTGATCATCGACTGGGCGATCCAGGTACGGGGAATGCACCGTGTGGAGTGGCTGGTGTCCTCCAAGAACATTCCGAGCATCAACGTGGCCAAGCGGCTCGGCATGAGCCGCGACGGAGTGCAGCGCGAGAACTCCCTCTACCGAGGGGTGTGGCAGGACACGGAGATCTGGTCCGTGCTCGCCTCGGAATGGCGTTCCGCGCGTCCCGCCGAACCCTCCCGGCCGAAGGAGTAGGGCCCTAGCGTCCGCAACCCGGAGAACCCGGCAGATCAACGGCACCGACGTCCGGGCGCGCCGACCACCGGAGCAGTCGCGGGACGGCCCCGGCAAGGCCCTCAGTACTGCTCCGCCACCCAGTCGTACCAGTCACTCATGCCTTCACCCGTCGTCGCGGACACGGTCAGCACCCGCGCATTCGGATTCACCGAACGTGCGTATCCCTCGCAGCGTTCGATGTCGAAGTCGACGTAGGGCAGTAGATCGATCTTGTTGATGATGACCAGATCCGCGGCGGCGAACATGTACGGGTACTTCAGTGGCTTGTCAGTGCCTTCGGTGACCGAGATGATGACGACCTTGCTGCGCTCACCCAGGTCGAACAGAGCAGGGCAGACCAGGTTTCCCACATTCTCGACCAGGATCAGCGATCCGGAGGCGGGCGACAGGGACATGAGGGCGCCGTGCATCATCTCCGCGTCGAGATGACATCCCGCCCCGGTGTTCACCTGGACCACCGCGCATCCGGCCCGCTTGATCCGGTCGGCGTCGAGCGTGGTCTCCTGGTCGCCTTCGATGACCGCCACCGCTCGCCTGCCTGCGAGGTCACCGATGGTGCGTTCCAGCAAGGTGGTCTTTCCGGCTCCCGGTGAACTCATCAGATTCACCGCGACAATTCCCTGGAGCGTGAGCCAGTCGCGGATGCGTTCCGCGATGGTCTCGTTCTTGGCGAGCACTCTCTGTTCGAGGGTGATGGTTTCGCCGTTGTTCGCCGGATGGCCGTGCCCGTCCGCATGCGAATGTGCCGGCGTATGTCCACGCGGGTGACTGTGCGCCGACACAACATCCGCCAACGGCAGAGAAACCCTGATCCCGCCTCCGGTCCCGCCCTCCGCGTCGCAGCCGCAGGTACCACACATACGTCAGCCCACTTTCATCGAAATGATTTGCAGTTCCTGTCCCGCTGTGATCTCCACGTCGGCACTGCCACACGGGCACAGCAGGATGAGGTCGGCCAGAGTGAATTCGGCGTCACATGCACAGCAATGTCCAGCTCCGGCGGGCTGGTCGATCTCGAGGAGCGCACCCTCGGCAACCGTCCCGGCAGTAACCAGATCGAAGCAGAAGCGCATCGAGTCGGCCACCACCGCGGTGAGCATTCCCACCCGCACCGTCACCACATGCACCGGCCGACCAGCGGCGCGTTCACATACCGCGTCCACGACGCTCTGCGTGATCGACAATTCATGCATCAGCGCCTCGCTTCAGCGTCGCTATCCAGGTCGCAATACCTGTCGCCGACCGTTCTACTTCCGACCGGCCGTCCTTCTTGTGCGAATCACTCGTTCGGCCCAATCCGAGCCTCCGTGGTTACCGGTAAACCCGCCCTTGCGGGTGGTCTCATCGGGCGGATTCTCGTGTTGACAGAGCGCTCTGACGGAGTCTAGATGGTAACAATCTGAGCGACACCATACGCGTGAGCCGAAGGCGATCCGACAGACGCGACGGATCGGCCACCGGCCCCGGAAGGCGGCGGCACTATGCCGACAGAGGCTGCAATAAAGGCAGAAGAAACTTTGATCCATGTGCTCTGGATCAACGCGGGTCTCAGCTGTGACGGCGACTCGGTGGCGTTGACCGCCGCCACCCAGCCCAGCATCGAGGAGATCGCGCTCGGCGCCCTGCCCGGCCTCCCTCAGGTCGCCGTGCACTGGCCGCTGATCGATTTCGAATGCGGCCCCACCGGCGGCGCCGATGACTTCCTCGAGTGGTTCTTCAAGGCCGACAGAGGAGAGCTGGAGCCGTTCGTGCTGGTCGTCGAGGGGTCGATCCCCAACGAGCAGCTGCACGAGGAGGGCTACTGGTCGGGCTTCGGCAACGATCCCGCCACCGGTCAGCCGATGACGACCAGCGAGTGGCTCGACCGGCTGGCGCCGAAGGCCACCGCCATCGTCGCGGTCGGCACCTGCGCCACGTACGGCGGTATCCATGCCATGGCGGGTAATCCGACCGGGGCAATGGGAGTGCCGGACTATCTGGGCTGGGACTGGAAGTCCAAGGCCGGAATCCCGATCGTGTGTGTCCCGGGCTGTCCCATCCAGCCGGACAACCTGTCGGAGACGCTGACGTATCTGCTGTACATGGCCACCGACCAGGCTCCGATGATCCCCCTCGATGATGCGTTGCGCCCGGCATGGCTGTTCGGCCAGACGGTGCACGAGGGCTGCGACCGGGCCGGCTACTACGAGCAGAACGACTTCGCGACGGAATACGGTTCGCCCAAATGCATCGTCAAGCTCGGCTGCTGGGGCCCCACCGTCAAATGCAACGTTCCGAAGCGCGGCTGGATGAATGGTATCGGTGGCTGCCCCAACGTTGGTGGAATCTGCATCGGCTGCACCATGCCGGGATTCCCGGACAAGTTCATGCCCTTCATGGATGAGCCACCTGGCGGCAAACTCTCCACGAACGCGGTTGGACTGTACGGCTCGACCATGCGGCGCCTGCGCCGCATCACCACGCACACGCTCGACCGGGAGCCCAAGTGGCGCAAGCCCGGAAAAGATCTCACGACCGGTGCCACCCGCACTTGGTGACTCACCGCAACAGACAGAAAGATGAGGCGGCGCAATGACCGCGACGCAACGCAAGGGTGGCAGCGGGAACCAGGGCAAGGACGAACTGGTGGAGATGGCGTGGGACCCCATCACCCGCATTGTCGGCAGCCTGGGCATCTACACGAAGATCGACTTCAAGCAGCGTGTGGTCGCGGAATGCCACAGCACGAGCTCCATCTTCCGCGGTTACTCGGTCTTCATGAAGGGCAAGGACCCGCGCGACGCGCACTTCATCACCAGCCGGATCTGCGGGATCTGTGGCGACAACCACGCCACGTGCTCCTGTTACGCGCAGAACATGGCCTATGGAGTGAAGCCGCCGCATCTCGGCGAATGGATCGTCAACCTCGGTGAAGCCGCAGAATACATGTTCGACCACAACATCTTCCAGGAGAACCTGGTGGGGGTCGACTACTGCGAGAAGATGGTTGCCGAGACCAACCCCGGCGTGCTGGAAAAGGCCAATCGGACCGATTCTCCACACGCGGACGCCCATGGGTACAAGACCATCGGCGACATCATGCGCTCGCTCAACCCCTTCACCGGCGAGTTCTACCGCGAGGCACTCCAGGTAAGCCGCATGACCCGGGAGATGTTCTGCCTGATGGAGGGCCGGCATGTGCATCCCTCCACGCTCTATCCCGGTGGGGTGGGCACCGTCGCGACGATCCAGCTGATGACCGACTACATCACGCGCCTCCAGCGGTACGTCGAGTTCATGAAGAAGGTCGTGCCCATGCACGACGACCTCTTCGACTTCTTCTACGAGGCGCTGCCCGGGTACGAGATGGTTGGGAACCGGCGTATTCTGCTCGGCTGCTGGGGCTCGTTCCAGGATCCCGAACACTGCAACTTCGAGTACAAGGACATGACCGACTGGGGCCGGAAGATGTACGTGACCCCCGGCGTCGTCGTCGACGGGAAACTCGTCACCACCGACCTGGTCGAGATCAACCTGGGCATCCGCATTCTGCTCGGCTCGTCGTACTACGGCGACTGGGAAGAGCAGGAAATGTTCGTGACCCACGACCCGCTGGGCAATCCGGTCGACCGTCGGCACCCGTGGAACCAGCACACCAACCCACGGCCGCAGAAGCGGAACCTGGACGACAAGTACAGCTGGGTCATGTCACCGCGCTGGTTCGACGGCAAGGACTATCTCGCCCTCGACACCGGTGGCGGACCGCTGGCACGGCTGTGGACCACGGCGCTGGCCGGACTGGTCGACATCGGCTACATCAAGGCCACCGGCAGCAGCGTGCAGATCAATCTGCCCAAGACCGCGCTCAAAGGTCCGGTGGAACTGGAATGGCGCATCCCGCAGTGGAGCAACACCATTGAGCGCAACCGGGCGCGCACCTACTTCCAGGCCTACGCGGCCGCCTGCGCACTGCACTTCGCGGAGAAGGCCCTCGTGGAGATCCGCGCGGGACGGACCAAGACCTGGGAGAAGTTCGAGGTCCCGGAAGAGGCGGTCGGCTGCGGCTTCACCGAGGCGGTGCGCGGCGTCCTCTCGCACCACATGGTGATCCGCGACGGCAAGATCGCCAACTACCACCCGTATCCGCCGACCCCGTGGAACGCCAGCCCGCGCGACTCCTACGGCACACCGGGACCGTACGAGGACGCGGTGCAGGGCCAGCCGATCTTCGAGGAGAACGACCGGGAGAATTTCAAGGGCATCGACATCATGCGCACGGTGCGCAGCTTCGACCCCTGTCTGCCGTGCGGCGTGCACATGTATCTCGGCGAGGGCAAGAAGCTGGAACGGCTGCACTCCCCCACCCAGTCCGCGGGCAGTGAATGAAGTGGCGGAGCACTGCGCGTCCAACGCGCCCGATGTGACGCCGTCCGACACGGCGCCGTCCGAACCCGCCTCCTCCGACTGGCGTGCGACCGGTGAGCGCATCGACACCCTGATCACCGCCAGCGCATCGGGCGGTGCCATCGCTCGCGAACGGAGCGAGGAACTGGTCCGGCTGGTCTCCGATTTCTACGGTGCCGGGCTGGAACGGCTGCTCGACCTCCTGTACGAGCAGAAGCATCTCAACGACGATGTCCTGGCCTCCTTCGCCGCAGACGAGCTGGTGGCGAGCCTCCTGCTCGTGCACGGCCTGCACCCTTACAGCGTGGAGACCCGCGTCGAGAAGGCGCTGGAGAGCGTACGGCCCTATCTTGGGTCGCACGGCGGCGACGTGGAACTGCTCGGTGTGTCCGACGACGGTGTGGTCGGGCTGCGGCTGCTCGGCAGCTGCGACGGCTGCCCGTCCTCTTCGGCCACCCTCAAGCTCGCCGTGCGGGGTGCCGTCGAGGCGGCCGCTCCGGAGGTCACCACGATCGAGGTCGAGACCGCCGACGAGGAGTCCGGAGCCTCCGGGCCGATGGTCCCGATCGAGGCGCTGTTCTCCCGGCTCCACGAGACCGCTCCGCCTCCTGACGACTCCGGCTCGTCCTGGGAGCTCGTCCCAGAACTGGCCGCCCTCGACTCCGGTGCCGTCACGCGGTTCACCGCCGGGCTCGTCCCGGTGCTGGCCTGCCGCATCGGTTCGGCCCTGTTCGCCTTCCGGGACCGCTGTGCCCGGTGCGACCAACCGCTGGAGGGCGCCGTGCTGGCCCGGCGGCTGGGTGGCGCCTCCGACGACGGGGTGCTGCGGTGTCCCGCCTGCCTTGCGCACTACGACGTACGACGGGCGGGTGCCTGTCTCGACGCGGAGGACCTGCACCTGGATCCGCTGCCCCTGCTCGCGGACGGCCCGACCGTCTCGGTCGCCGTACCCACCGCGGCGGCGACATGAGCAGCGGCGGCCGCACGATGTCCCCGGTGGCCTCGCTGCTCCGGGTGACGCGCAATCGTCCGCAGCCGATCGCCGGCGAGCGCTGCGAGATGTGCGCGGAGTCGATCGGGCAGAGTCACTCGCACGTGGTGAATCTGGAGAGCCGGGCCCTGATGTGCAGTTGCCGGGCCTGCTATCTGCTGTTCAGCGATCAGAACGCACATCTGCGCTATCGCGCGGTCCCCGAGCGATATCTGTCCTTCGACGGTCCGACCGTTGACGAACGGACCTGGGACACCCTGCAGATCCCGGTCGGTCTGGCATTCCTGTTCCGCAATTCCGTCCAGGGCCGCACGATCGCGTTCTATCCGGGTCCCGCGGGCGCCACCGAGTCCGAACTGCCCCTGGACGCCTGGGACACCATCGTCGAGGCCAACCCCGAACTGGCCGTGCTGCGCGCCGACGTGGAGGCACTGCTGGTACGCCGCCAGGACGGCAGCGGCGGCTCCTGTCATCTGGTGCCCATCGACGCCTGTTACGAACTGGTCGGGCGGCTGCGGACCCTGTGGCGCGGCTTCGACGGCGGTCGCGAGGCGCACGATGCGATGGACGCGTTCTTCGCGCACGTGTCGGAGCGCAGCCGGCCCGCCACCCTGGACGATCAGTCGTGAGCGGCCTCGGCTTCTCCGTGCTCGACGTCTTCGCCGAGCCGTACACCGTCGTGCCGCAACTGACCGCGCGGCTGCGGATCGAGGAGGACAGCGGCGAGCGGATCCACGCGATCGTGCTGCGCTGCCAGGTCCGTATCGAGCCGCAGCGACGGCACTACGACGCTGTCGAACAGAACGGGTTGCGTGGCCTGTTCGGCGAGCGTGACCGATGGTCCGACACCCTCAAACCGTTCCTCTGGATGCAGTGCAACACGACGGTGCAGGGGTTCACCGGCGCCACCGAGGTCGACCTCGCACTGCCCTGCACCTACGACTTCGACGTGATCGGCTCCCGCTATCTGCACGCTCTCGGCGAGGGCGCGGTGCCACTGACCCTGCTCTTCTCCGGCACGGTGTTCACCAAGGGGAGCGCCGGCTTCGGCGTGCGGCAGGTGCCCTGGGAGTGCGAGGCCCGCCATCAGATGCCGGTAGCCGTGTGGCGGCAGATGATCGCGTCCTACTTCCCGAACTCCGGCTGGATCAGATTGGACCAGGACGTGCTCGACCGCATCGCCGATTTCCGCGCACGGCGCGGTCTGATCAGCTGGGACGAGACGGTTCACACCCTGCTGGCCGACATCGGTGAGGTGGTCCCGTGAACGCGCTGAGTCCGGCCCGCTCCATGAGCCTCGACCACGTCCGCACGATCGCCGACGCGGTGCTCTACGAGGGATACCTGCTCTACCCGTACCGGGCGAGCTCGCACAAGAATCAGTCACGCTGGCAGTTCGGAGTCCTCGGGCCGCCGTCCGCGTCCGCGTCGAGCTTCAGCGAGGACCCGGGCATGGAGATGCAGTGCCTGCTCACGGCCCCGCACGAGCCGCAGCCCGGCGTCACGGTCCATCTGCGATTCCTCCAACTGCAGCTTCGCGAGGTGCAACGGCGCGACGAGGACGGCGGCTACACCCCGGTCGAGCAGCTCACCGTCGACGGCGTGTCGGTGCTGAGTTGGGACGAGGCGGTGGAGCGGGAGATCACCCTGCCCGCACTCGCCTGGAACGAGGGGACCGATGAACTCCTCCGGATCCCCGGCGGGTCGGAGATCGAACCCCTCACGGACATGTGCGGCATCGAGGCGGGCCGTATCGTGCGGCGCCGCCACCCGCTGACGGCCCGGATCCGTACCCGCTGGGCGGTCGACGACGGGTTCGTTCGGCTGTCCGTGTCGGTGGACAACGAGCATCCCGACACGGCCACCGACAAGGACTCCGCGATCCGCGCCTCGCTGATCGGCTCGCACCTGCTCCTCCAGGCGCACGGCGCGGAGTTCGTCTCGCTGCTCGAACCCTCCGACGAAGCAGCCGCTGCGGCCGGGCGCTGTCGACAACGCCGGTGCTGGCCCGTGCTGGCCGGCGCGAGCGGAACAACGGACACCGTGCTGGGCGCGCCCATCATTCTGTACGACTACCCGGAGGTGGCAGAACAGAGTGCGGGCGCCCTGTTCGACTCCACCGAGATCGACGAGATCCTGACGCTGCGCGTGATGACCATGACGGACGCGGAGAAGGCTGAGGCCCGGGCCACCGACCCCCGCGCGCGGGAGATCATCGATCGTTGCGACGGCATGTCGGCCGCGGATCTGCAACAACTGCACGGTCTCCTGCGCGATCCGCACCTGCCGCCGGCGGATCCCGGCCCACGAGCGGCCGCCGGTCCGCCGGACGCCGGCGGGGCCACCTTCGACACGGGTGGCGCGCCCTGGTGGGATCCGGCGACCGACGCCGCTGTACGGCCGGAGTCCGACGCGGTCGTCATCAACGGGGTCCGTGTGTCCAAGGGCAGCCTCGTGCGAGTGCACCCGTCCCGCCGTGCCGACGCGCAGGACCTGTTCTTCGCCGACCAGGTGGCACGGGTGACCGCGGTGCTCTCGGACGTCGACGGAGAGGTGCACGTCGCCCTGGTCCTCGTCGACGATCCGGCGGCGGACCTGCACGACTGGTACGGCCGCTACTTCTATTTCGCTCCCGACGAGTTGGAGCCGTTGCCCGTCGGGAGCCCCACGCACCACCGAGAGGAGAACCCATCATGAGAACCCTGGGCATGATCACCACAGGCGTGGCAGCGGCCGCGGCGCTGATCGCCGTGGCTGTGGGAGTGCAGTCGATCCCTGACATCCGCCGGTATCTGAGAATGCGCTCGATGTGAACGAGGGAGCGGCCACGACGGTGGGTGCCGCACGCGCGGACGCAGCGGCCAGGTCCACCGCCCCATCCCCCGAGAGTCAGTCCTGACATGCCCGGAGGAGTACTCGTCGCGGGCGTCGGCAATCTCTTTCTCGGAGATGACGGCTTCGGCCCCGAGGTGGTGCGCGGGCTGACCGCGCCCAACAGCCTCCCGCCGCAGGTCCAGGTGGTCGACTACGGCATTCGCGGTATGCATCTCGCCTATGACCTGCTCAACGGGTATGACGCGTTGGTACTGGTCGACGCCTACCCAGGCGGCGGGCCTCCCGGTGAGGTGACAGTGCTCGAAATCACCGCCGAGCACCTCGGTACGGGTGAATTCGACGCACACGGCATGAATCCGGTGTCAGTTCTGGCAAATCTGGAGCAATTGGGCGGTACTCTTCCCGTCACCTACCTCGTGGGCTGCACTCCCGCCGGGATCGAAGAGGGAATCGGGCTCAGTGAGGCTGTCTGTGCCGCGGTGCCCGAAGCGATCGACGCGGTACACATCCTGATCCGCCGCCTGCTGCCGCCCGACCCCACCGAGACCGTCCCGTCCGCCGTTCCCCGGAGGTCCTGATCATGTGCCTTGGCATTCCCGGTCAAGTCGTGGAGATCGTGGACGGGTATGCCGGGCAGCTCGCACTGGTCGACGTGGAGGGCGCCCAGCGGCGCGTCAACATCGGGATGCTCGAAGAGCCCCCGGATCCCGGTGACTGGGTCCTTCTTCACATGGGCTTCGCGATGGAGATCATCGACCAGGACAAGGCCGGCGAGGCCCTCTCGGGGCTGGAGATGATGGGCCGTGCCCGAGCCCACCGGGTCCGGCGCAGGTTCGAGGTGCACGGTGTTGTCCAGGGGGTGGGGTTCAGGCCCTTCGTCTACGTCACCGCCTCGGAGCTGGCGCTCGCCGGCTCTGTGGCGAACACCAGCGCCGGCGTGGTCGTCGAGGTCGAAGGTGACGCGGAAGCGGTGGAGGAGTTCGGGCGGCGGTTGCGCACGGACGCCCCTCCGCTCGCGATCGTGGAGAGAGTTCAGGATTCCGAGCAGCCGGTTCGGGGCGGTACGGAGTTCACCATCGAGGACTCCAGCGACGGCGGCCGGGCCCGCACGCTCGTCTCCCCCGATGTCGCCACCTGCCAGGAGTGCCTGACCGAGTTGCGTGACCCGGCGAATCGCCGGTTCCGCCATCCCTTCATCACCTGCACCCACTGCGGCCCCCGGTTCACGATCGTCACCGGCACTCCCTACGACCGGGCCGCCACGACCATGGCGGCGTTCGACATGTGTGACGACTGCCGGGCGGAGTACGACGATCCGGCCGACCGCCGGTTCCACGCCCAGCCGATCGCCTGTCACGCCTGCGGACCCCGGCTCGAACTGATCCGTAAGGACACCGGGCAACCGGAGCACGGCGAGGACGCCCTGCGGGCGGCACGCGAACTGCTCACCGAAGGCCGGATCCTCGCCATCAAGGGCCTCGGCGGCTACCACCTGGCGTGCGACGCCCGCAACGACGCGGCCGTGGCCGAACTGCGCCGCCGCAAGAGACGCGGAGGCAAGCCATTCGCGGTCATGGTGTCCGGTCTCGACGTCGCCGAACGGCTGGTGACCATGACCGGGGACGAGAAGGAGCTGCTCTCGGGCATCCGCAAGCCGATCGTCCTCCTGCCCCGGCTCCGGGCGGAGCCGGGGGCCGGGGTGTCCAGCGCCGTGGCGCCGGGAAACCCGGACCTCGGGTTGCTCCTCCCCTACACGCCACTGCACGTCCTGCTCTTCGGGATCGGGGACGACCGACCGGGCCCCGACGCGCTGGTGATGACCTCCGCCAATCTGTCCGGTGAGCCCATCGTCACCGACGACGCCGAAGCACGGACCGGCCTGGCCCCGCTGGTCGACGCCTGGCTGCGGCACGACCGGACGATCCACGTCCCCTGCGACGACTCGGTCAGCCGGTTCGTCGCCGGTGCGGAGCTCCCGATCCGCAGATCCCGCGGTTACGCGCCGCTGCCTCTCGCCCTGCCGTTCGACGTACCGCCGACGCTCGCGGTCGGCGCGGACCTGAAGAACACCTGCGCTCTGGGGGAAGGCCGCTACGCCTGGATCAGTCAGCACATCGGCGACATGGACGACCTCTCCACCGTCGACGCACTGACCCGGACCGAGGACCACCTCGAGCGCCTCACCGGAGTCGACCCCGGGCAACTGGTGGCCGACCGCCATCCCGGCTACCGGTCCGGAAACTGGGCTCGCCACCACGCGAAGGGCAGGCCGGTGCGGACGGTGCAGCACCATCACGCGCACATCGCGTCCGTGATGGGCGAGCACGGGCTCGGATCCGGTGAGAGCGTGATCGGCATCGCCTTCGACGGCACCGGCTACGGAACCGACGGGGCTGTTTGGGGCGGCGAGGTACTGATCGCCGGCTACAAGGCATTCCGCAGGGCGGCGCACCTCGGATATGTGCCCCTGGCGGGCGGCGACGCCAGTGTGCTGCGCCCCTACCGGATGGCGCTCAGCCACCTCCGCGCCGCCGGAGTCGCCTGGGACGACGACCTGCCGGCTGTACGCGCCTGCCCCGCCAGGGAACGGGCTGTGCTGGCACACCAGTTGGAGACCGGATTCGGCTGCACACCGACATCGAGCATGGGCCGGCTCTTCGACGCCGTCGCTTCGCTGGCCGACATCCGGCATCAGGTGGAGTACGAAGCGGAAGCGGCCATCGAGTTG
Organism: Streptomyces sp. NPDC045021; assembly: GCF_056432645.1. Lineage (NCBI taxonomy): Bacteria > Bacillati > Actinomycetota > Actinomycetes > Kitasatosporales > Streptomycetaceae > Streptomyces > Streptomyces sp. NPDC045021. The sequence goes on along the minus strand of NZ_JBWKIQ010000004.1, from coordinate 106,236 downwards.
GAGGGCCTGGCCCGCGCCGCGACAGCGGACCGCGACGAATCGGCCGGCCGCTACGCCTTCTCCATCCGGTCTGCCAACGCCACGCATCCCGCCGTCGCGGATCCAGGGCCGGTGATCCGCGCGGTGGTGGATGACGTACGCGCCGGAATTTCCCCCGACCGCATCGCCGCCCGCTTCCACACGTCTGTCGCCGTGCTCATCGTCGACCTCGCGGAGATCTGCCGCGCGCAGACCGGCCTGGAGGTGGTCGCGCTCGGCGGCGGTGTCTTCCAGAACGCCGTGCTGCTGGAGATGGCGCAGCACATGCTGACCGGCCGGGGGTTCACCGTCCTGCGACCCCGGCTGCTCCCCCCGAACGACGGCGGCATCGCCCTCGGCCAATTGCTGATCGCCGCGTCGGGCTGACCCCGGGGTTCCGGCGGATCCACCGGGCTCCCTACGGATTCACAGAGAAGAGAGACCATGTGTCTGGCAGTTCCGGGGCGTGTCCTCAGCACCGCCGAAGTCGATGGCACCTTGATGGCCCAGGTCGACTTCGGCGGGGTGCGCAAAGAGGTGTGCCTGCAGTACATCCCCGACGTGACGATCGGTGAATACGTCGTCGTACATGTCGGGTTCGCCATCCAGCGCCTCGACGAGCGGTCGGCCCAGGACACGCTGGCCAACTTCGAAAGGCTCGGAATCCTGGCGGAGGAATTCGGTGACGGGTTCGACATCGCGGCCAAGCACAAGGAAGCCCCAGAAGGAGCAGGCAGATGAAGTACCTCGACGAGTTCAGCGACCCCGACCTGGCGAAGAAGCTCCTGGACGAGATCCATGCCGCCACCACCCGGCAGTGGGCGATGATGGAGGTCTGCGGGGGCCAGACCCATTCGATCATCCGCCATGGCATCGACCAACTGCTGCCCCAGGGCGTCGAAATGATCCACGGCCCGGGTTGCCCCGTCTGTGTGACACCGCTGGAGATCATCGACCGGGCACTGGCCATCGCCGCCCGCCCGGGAGTCATCTTCTGCTCCTTCGGCGACATGTTGCGGGTGCCGGGCAGCAGCCAGGACCTCTTCTCCGTCAAGAGCGCGGGCGGGGACGTCCGCGTGGTGTACTCACCGCTGGACGCGCTGAAACTGGCCCGGGAGAACCCGGACCGGGAGGTCGTCTTCTTCGGGATCGGGTTCGAGACGACCGCACCCGCCAACGCGATGACCGTGTACCAGGCCAAGCGCCTGGGAGTGCGGAACTTCTCCCTGCTGGTCTCCCATGTCCTGGTGCCGCCCGCCATCGCGGCCATCATGGAGTCCTCCACCTGCCGGGTGCAGGCGTTCCTCGCCGCAGGTCATGTGTGCAGTGTGATGGGCACCTCCGAGTACCCGCCGCTGGCGGAGAAGTACAAGGTCCCCATCGTCGTCACCGGATTCGAGCCGCTGGACATCCTCGAGGGCATCCGCCGGACGATCCTTCAGCTCGAAGAGGGCCGCCACGAAGTGGAGAACGCCTACCCCCGCGCGGTACGCGACGAGGGCAACATGCCCGCCATGGAGATGCTGCGCGATGTCTTCGAAGTGACCGACAGGACCTGGCGGGGCATTGGAGAGATCCCGCGGAGCGGCTGGCAACTGTCACGGAAGTACCGTGAGTTCGATGCCGAACTCCGCTTCGACGTGACCGGCATCCGTACGGCCGAGTCGTCACTGTGCAGGGCCGGAGAGGTACTTCAGGGCCTGATCAAGCCGCACGAATGCGCGGCGTTCGGCAAGCAGTGCACTCCGCGCAACCCGCTGGGCGCGACGATGGTGTCGTCCGAGGGTGCCTGTGCCGCTTACCACACCTACCGCCGACTGGAACTGGTCGATGCCAAGTGACTGATGCGATGCAACGCGTGGGCGACCTCGACTTCGAGAGTTGGGTCTGCCCGGTCCCGCTGCGGGAAACCCCTTCCATCGTGATGGGACACGGGGGCGGCGGGGCGATGTCCGGGGAACTGATCGAGCATCTGTTCCTGCCCGCCTACGGCGCGGCGGCTTCGGTGGAACTGGGTGACTCGGCCGTCCTGTCCGTCGGCGGCACCCGGCTGGCCTTCTCCACCGACTCGTTCGTGGTGAAGCCGATGTTCTTCCCCGGCGGGTCGATCGGTGATCTGGCGGTGAACGGAACCGTCAACGACCTGGCGATGTCGGGTGCTACGCCCTTGTTCCTCTCCACCGCCTTCATCCTCCAGGAGGGCACCGAGCTGAGCGAGCTCGGCAGGATCGCCCAGGCGATGGGCACAGCCGCGCAGACCGCGGGCGTCCGCCTGGTCACCGGGGACACCAAGGTCGTCGACAGTGCCAGCGGTGACGGCGTCTTCATCAACACCTCCGGCATCGGTGTCATCGCCGACGGGGTCGACATCGACCCTCGCCGGGCGCGGCCCGGCGACGCCGTGCTCATCAGCGGCGACATCGGTGTGCACGGCGTGGCGGTGATGAGTTGCCGCGAGGGTCTGGAGTTCGGGACCACCGTCGAGAGCGACACCGCCGCCCTGCACGGCCTGGTCGCCGGCATGATCGCCACCGGGGCGGATCTGCACGTCCTGCGCGACCCGACCCGAGGTGGTGTCTCGGCCTCCCTGAACGAGATCGCCCGGGCGTCGACGGTCGGCATCGATCTGGTGGAAAGGGATCTGCCCGTCCCGCAGACGGTGCGGGACGCTTGCAGTCTCCTCGGGCTCGATCCCTTGCAGGTGGCGAACGAAGGCAAGCTGCTCGCCATCGTGCCCGCGGAATCGGCGGATCAGGTGCTGGCAGCCCTCCAGGCTCACCCGCTGGGCCGGGCGGCGCGCCGGATCGGAACCTGCGTATCGGATCACCCCGGGATGGTGGTCGCCAGAACAGCACTGGGAGGAACCCGGGTGATCGGCCTTCCCATCGGCGAACAACTACCGAGGATCTGCTGAATGAGCGCACGCGGTGCGCTCCTGTTCGCACGATACGCCTACCCGCCCAATGAGCTCGGCTACTGCGGTCCGGCCGACGCCTCCGCCTTGCTCGATGCCGGCGCTACCGCCGGTATCGAGCGGCGGGCGCGGCAGTTCGAGGGTGCCTGGTGCTACCTCGAATTCCTCGCGGAGGTGGCCGAACTGCCCGATCCGCTCGACGAACGAGTGGTCGAGGCCTACTGGATCGGCAACGACCTGCTGGAACAGGTCGATTCGGCAGCGCTGGTCGACCGCATGGTGGACCGGTTCCGCGGTCAGATCGGCGGCACCTGGCGTCAGGCGGCACACCGCGCCCTCGCCCACCACAGCTTCCAGGTCTTCGACGTCTACCCGTGGGCGCACCTGCTCCGCACCACTGACAACCCGACCGCTCTGACCGTCCTCGATCAATGCCGCATCCGCACCGGTGTCGTCCTCGACGTCGACGGTGAGTCGGCGACCGTCATCTCCAGCCCGCTGACCTGGAACGGGACGACGATGGAGACCGCGCCTCAACGGCGGGAAGTGGTGCGCTGGTCGACCGGCGGCAGGACACTGCTCGACGGCCTCTCCCCCGGCGACCGCGTTGCCCTGCACTGGGACTGGGTGTGCGACGTGCTCACCCAGGACCAGGTCGAGCGCGTCGAGTCGCTGGAGGCCCGGCAACGCGGCGTGCACAGCAGCATGGCGCGGTGAGGGCGGAACCGGGAGTGCGGCGGGGCCATATGCCGCCGTCGTTCGGGTGACCTTACGGACGCGCGTCGGTCGTGAGTGCGGGCCGGCGCGCAAGGATTTCCGGTCAGGGTCCCTCCCCGCGGGATCCGCTGGAGGTCACCATGAACATCCTGCTGCTCGCCAGCGCGTTCAACAGCTTGACGCAGCGTGTGTACGTCGAACTGTCGGACCGGGGCCACACCGTGGCGGTGGAACTCTCCTGCGAGGAGGAGGCGCTTCGGGACGCGCTGCAACGGCACCAACCAGAGCTGATCGTGGCGCCGATGCTCAAGGAAGCGATCCCGGAGCAGGTGTGGTCCGCGCACACCTGCCTGATCGTGCACCCGGGTCCGTTGGGCGACCGCGGGCCGTCCTCATTGGACTGGGCCGTGCAGCAAGGCGTCGACCGGTGGGGCGTGACCGTCCTGCGGGCGAACGCCGAAATGGACGCCGGGGATGTGTGGGCCTCGGTGGCCTGTCCACTCCCGCAGGTGGGCAAGAGCGACCTGTATCGCAATGAGGTCTCCGACGCGGCACTCGAAGCGGTACTGCTGGCCGTGGCACGCTTCGCCTCCGGCACGTTCGTCCCCCGCCCCCAGAACAGCGCGGACGAGGGGATCACCGTCACCACCCGGCCCTACCTGCGCCAGGAGGCCCGGCGCATCGACTGGGGCGCGGACAGTACCGAGACGGTGGCCCGCAAGCTGCGCTCGGCCGACTCACAACCCGGGGTACTGGACGATCTCCTCGATGCCCAATGGTTCCTGCACGGCGGCCACCCCGAGGACACGCTGACCGGCTCCCCCGGAGAGGTGCTGGCCACCCGCGCGGGCGCGATCTGCCGGGCGACCCGCGATGGCGCCGTGTGGATCCCACGGCTGCGACCGCGCCGCGTTCCAGGGCAACCAACCACGTTCTCGCTGCCCGCGACCCTCGCTCTGGGCGAACGGCTGCCCCGGGTGCCGGACCTGCCGTTCCCCCTCGACGGCGGGCACGACGACCGCCGCACCTGGACCGACATCCGCTACCGCGAGCACGGGGACGCCGGGTTCCTCGCATTCTCCTTCCCTGGCGGCGCGATGAGCACCATCCACTGCGACCGTCTGCTGGCCGCCTATCGCTACGCCTGCACCCGGCCGACGTCGGTGCTGGTGCTGGGTGGCGGCAGGGACTTCTTCTCCAACGGCATCCATCTGAACGTCATCGAAGCCGCGAACGATCCGGCAGCGGAGTCCTGGGCCAACATCAATGCGATCGACGATCTGGTGCAGGCCATCCTGACCACGACCGACCGGTACGTGATCTCCGCGCTGGGCGGCAATGCCGCGGCAGGCGGAGTCATGCTGGCCTTGGCCGCGGACGAGGTCTGGTGCAGGACCGGGGTGGTACTCAACCCGCACTACCGCCGAATGGGGCTGTACGGCTCGGAGTACTGGACGTACTCCCTTCCGCGCCGGGTCGGTGCCGCCGTCGCCGAGCAGCTCACCGAGCGGGCGTTGCCGGTGAGCGCCGCGACCGGGCAACGCCTCGGGCTGGTGGACCGGCTGTTCGACAGCAGTCCGCAGGATTTCGCCGGTCAGGTCGCCGAATTCGCCGTCCGGCTGGCCTCCATGCCCGCTGTCCGGACCCGCATCGCGCAGAAGAAGGCGGAGCGTGACGAAGCGGAGGCCGCCAAGCCGCTGGCCGCCTATCGCGAGGAGGAGCTCAGCCGGATGCGCCAGATCTTCGACGACCCCGGCCGGCCCTACCACGCCCTTCGCCGGGCGTTCGTGCACAAGGAACCCGGCGGCGGTGCGTCCGCTCAGGCCACTTGATGCAGCGGAGCGCTTCTCACACTCCGCCCCGGTGGAGGGCCTCCAGCACGGCCAGTTCGTCCTCGGACAGGCGCAGTGCGCCGGCCGCCACGTTCTCCTCGACGTGGTCCGGATTGCCGGTGCCCGGGATGGCCAGCACGTGCGCACCGCGCTGCAGCGTCCAGGTGAGGCGCACCTGAGCCGTGCTCGCCCCATGGGCGCGCGCGACGGCGATCACCTCGTCATGCTCGGTGCCACTCGCACCCGCCTCACGTCCGGCGCCGGCGATCGAGTAGAACGGCACGAACGCGACGCCCTGCTCACCGCAGGTGCGCACGAACGCGTCCTGGTCGGGGCGTACGCCGAGGCCGTACAGGTTCTGCACGCACACCACCGGTGCGATGTCCTGGGCCTCGGCGAGGTGTTCGGGTTGCACGTTGGACAGGCCGAGGTGGCGGATGAGTCCGGCGTCGCGCAGTTCGGCCAGCGCGCCGAAGCGTTCGGCGATCGAATCCGTTCCGACGATGCGCAGGTTCACCACGTCGAGGTGGTCACGACCGAGTTGGCGCAGGTTCTCCTCGACCTGGCCGCGCAACTGCTCAGGAGTGGCATGGGACTGCCACTCGCCCGACGCGTCCCGGCCCGGTCCGACCTTGGTGGTGATGACCAGATCATCCGGGTACGGGGCCAGGGCGTGATTGATCAGCTCGTTGGCGGAGCGCAGCGGTGAGAAGTAGAACGCGGCGGTGTCGATGTGGTTCACGCCGAGTTCGACCGCGCGGCGCAGCACGCTGATCGCGCGGCCGCGATCGCTCGCCGTCGCGCCGGCTCGGAACGCGGCACCCTCCTGCGTCAGGCGCATCGCGCCGAAGCCGATCCGGTTGACGGTCAGGTCGCCGAGCTCCCAGGTGCCCGCGGCCGCTGTCGTTGTCGTTGTCGTCTGCGAGGTCATGCCGGAATGATCTCCACGAAGTAGGCTGACGGCTATTGATTAAGGAATATCCGAATCCTTGGGGTGGCTGTGCTGGCGGAGCTGGCGTTCTCGGCGAGCGATCTGGCGCAGATGCGGTTCGCCGTCTCGCCGATGTGGGAGGTCGGAACGAGCTTCCGGCTGCTGAGCTCAGGCTCCGCACATCCCGTGCACCGGCCCTGGATCGAGCAGGTGCGGCCGCGAGTGACGGCCGCCGGCCTCGACCGGGGGTGGCTCGCCGCGGTGATCCCGCCCTCGGGTTACGTTCCCGACTTCCTCAACCCGGCACCCACCGGACCGGCTCCCACGCTGGCTGAGGAGTTGACCGGCATCCGGTCCGCTCCCGCCGACCGCGTACGTCAGGAGCTCGACCGCCTGAAGCAGGATCAGGGATCTGCCGGCCCCCGGCTGCGAGCTTTGTACGCCGATCCACCGGCCCGCCTCGTCCGGGTCACGGAGGAGATCGAGACCTACTGGGAGCTGGCGCTCGCCCCCTACTGGGCGCGGATCCGCGCCGTGCTCGACGCCGATGTCTTCCACCGGGCCCGGCAGGTCGCCGAGCACGGCGTGGGGCGCCTCTTCAACGATCTGCACGCCTCGGTCAGTTGGGACGAGAACGCGCTACGGCTGAGCCGCAGGCAACAGGCCCTGTCCCGGAAGACGGCGGGCGCGGGACTGCTGCTGATTCCCTCGGCCTTCACCGGACCGGGCCCGCTCACCCGGGTGACGCTGCCGGAGCCGCCCCAACTCGCCTACCCGGCACGCGGCATCGGCTCGTTGTGGGAGTCCCGGCCCGTCCCCAGGACCGACGCCATCGCCGCCGTGCTCGGCCGCTCGCGGACCCGACTGCTGACCGAACTGGAGACTCCGGCCTCCACCACCGAACTGGCCCACCGCACGGGGCTCTCCCCGGCCGGAGTGTCCCAGTACCTCACCGCGCTGCGCGATGCGGGCCTGGTCAGCGCACACCGGGCCGGCCGCTCGGTGCTCTACGCCCGCACCTCCGTCGCCGAATCCATCCTCGCCGCCGCCTCCCCCTGATTCCGGGCGCCACCCATGCCGCTCCTGGGCGGCGAATCGTCAGGACGTGAACTGGAACCAGTTCAGGTTGACCAGGTCACCGGAGCCACTGGTGGTGAAGGTGACGTACACCGGGTGGACTCCGGTCGCCGACGCTGTCAGGCCGGTCGTCCTGCTCGTCCAGTTCTGCCACCCGCCCGTGCTGCTGACCGGAACGCTCGCAATGACCGGACCCGTCGTGCTGTCGAGCCGGTACTGCACCGTGCCCGTAACGCCCGCGCCCGAGGCGAACCGCGTGGTGACCGAGGCCGCCTCCGTCGAGCCGAAGTCGAGATTGCCGTAGTTGATCCAGTCGCCGGCCGCGATGTATCCGACGTCCGTGCCACCACCGGTGTCGGTGCAGGCCTCGTTCTGTGTACCGGACTGGGATGCGAAAGCCTCCGCCTGCGTCAACTGGTACGCACTCGGCGTCGAAACGGCACCGTAGGTGAGACCGAAGCCGTACGGGAACAGCGCGGGTTTGCCGTCACCGTCGTTGATCGGCTGCTGGGTCGCGGACTGCATCCAGGTGTCGGGCAGCTTTCCGGTGGGCGCGTAGTCGCCGAAGAGCACATCGGAGACGCCGTTGCCCTCGGTTCCCGGCAGCCATGCCTCGACCAGCGCGTTCCAGTTCGGCAACTGGCCGGCGATGTCCATGGGGCGTCCGGAGACGATCACCACGACGACGGGGACACCCGCCGCCCGCAGTGTGCTGATCGTGTTCAGGTCCGCGGTGCTCAGGCCCATGCCGCTCAGGCGGTCACCGGCACCCTCGGCGTACGGGGTCTCGCCGACGACAGCGATCGCGACCTTGTAGGAACTGTCGATCCCCGTCCCTGCCTGGTTGTAGGTGACGGTGCTGCCGGTGCCTGCCTGGGCACGAATGCCCTGCAGGATCGTCGTGCCGGTGGTCGTCGCGCCGCTTCCGCCCTGCCATGAGATCGTCCAGCCGCCGCTCTGGTTACCGATGTTGTCCGCGTTCGAGCCCGCCACGAAGATCTTGTTGTTGGTCTTCGCCAGGGGCAGGACGTTGCCGGAGTTCTTCAGGAGCACCTGGGACTCGCGCACAGCCTGGCGGGCGGTGCTCCGGTGCACCGAACTGCCGACGGTCGAGGTGTAGCTGCGATCGGTCAGCGGGTGCTCGAACAGTCCCAGCTCGAACTTCTTGGTCAGGATCCGCCGGTTCGCGTCGTCGATGCGCGACATCGGAACGCGTCCGGCCTGCACCTCGCCGCGCAGCATGCTGATGAACGACTTCCACGCGGTGGGCACCATGACCATGTCGATCCCGGCATTGATCGCCTGGGTGACCTCGGCGGCGGTGAACCCCGACTGGCCGTCGATCTGATCGATGCCGTTCCAGTCCGACACGACGAACCCGGAGAAGCCCAGTTCGCCCTTGAGCAACGTCGTGATCAGGTACTGGTTGCCGTGGTCCTTGACCCCGTTCCAGCTGTTGTACGAGATCATGACGGAGCCGACGCCCTTCTGCACCGCGGCCTGGAACGGTGGCAGGTGGATCGCCCGCAGCTCGGCCTCGGTGATCTGGGTGTTGCCCTGGTCGGTGCCGTTGGTCGTCCCGCCGTCACCGATGAAGTGCTTCGCGGTCGCGAGCACCGAGGCCGCGCCGCCGAGAGTGCTGCCCTGCAGGCCGGTGATGTACGTGCTCATGGACGTGGCGATCTCCGGCTTCTCGCCGAACGATTCGTAGGTGCGGCCCCACCGATCGTTGCGCGCCACGCAGAGGCAGGGTGAGAAGTCCCAGTCGATACCGGTGCCCGAGACCTCCTCGGCCGTCGCCCGGCCGATCTGCTGCACCAGCGCCGGATCGCGTGTCGCACCCAACCCGATGTTGTGCGGGAAGATCGTCGCGCCGGCGACGTTGTTGTGGCCGTGCACCGCGTCCACGCCGTAGATCAACGGAATGCCGAGGCGGCTGCCGAGCGACGCGTTCTGGAATCCGTCGTACATGTTGGCCCAGCTCGTCGCGTTGTTCGGTGACGGGGCCGAGCCGCCGCCGGACAACAGCGAGCCGAGCGCGTAGTTGGTGATGTCGGCGTTGCTGACGCTCGCCCGCTCGGCCTGGGTCATCTGGCCGATCTTCTCGTCCAGCGTCATCGTCGCCATCAGCTGGCTGACGCGCGTCGCGACGGGCAGGGAGGGATCCGGATAGGGCTCATGTGCTGAGGCCTGTTGCGGAACGGCGAGGACGGCGGCCATCAGCGCGAACATGACCGCGACGGCAACCCGGTGACGTAACGCCGCCATCATCCCGGATCTGCGGATCCCGGCGGTCGCGACACCACCGAGTGCCGCGCCGAGAACAGCTCTTTGGGAAGCAACCACTGTGCTCACCTCGTTGGGGAGGGACCTGTCGGTCGGCGCGGCGTTCACAGGACTGTTCTCAGTTCAGATGCCCGGAACAGGATTGCGCCTAGCAGGAACGCGGTCAATGGTTCAGACCATACCCGGGTACTACGCCGCCACTGGGCTCCACTGGGGATCACGGCCGGTGAACGCGAGCAGCTTCTGCGCGGCGGTCGCCCCCTCCGGGGCCGCGACGGCGGGTGCGAACTTGTGGAAGTTGTCCCGCACGAAGTCGACGATCAAGTCTGCGATCACCTGCAGCCCCTCTGCCAGATCGTCCGACAGCGGTAGCTCCTGGCCGGAGGCCTTCGCGATGTCCCAGGCGTGAACGGCGGCGTCCAGTGCCGCTGTCCCGGTGCCCTGCCACGCGGGGATGGGGCCGAACGGCGTCGGTACGTTCTCGGCGTCCGGACCGACGGACACCCAGGCGGCGGTCGCCGCGGCCAGGACCTCGTCGAGCTGTCCGACCGGGTCGGCGTCGAGCACGTCCTGGGGCTCGAACGGGTCCGCCGGCGGGCCGACTTCGACGATCTGCATGACGAGCGCCTGCTGGTCGAGCCGCGCATGGTTGAGAACCTGACGCGCCGTCCACTCGGCACAGGGAGTCGCATTCCCCCACGCGTCCTTCGGTACGCCGAGCACGGCCGTACGCAGGTAACTGTGCGCGTCGGCAAGCAGCTTGAACCCGTCCACAGAAGTCATATCGGCGCCCCCGTCTGGTCAACACTGGGATCGCAGGATAGCCGTGCCGAACCGGCGTGTCAGGAGGCTTCGGCCGCCCGCACGGTCGGTGCGGGAATTGCGGTTGGCACGCTTCTCCGTTCGGTGATGGACTGGACGGATGGATCAAGAAGCGGTACTCGCAGTGTTCGACCAGCAGATGCGCCGGAACGCACCGGCCGACGATCCCGGTGCGCGGGTCGAGCGGATCGGCGACGTGGTGCGGCTGGTCGGCGCCGGCAGCGACGACTGGAACGGCATCGTCTGGTCCGATCTCAACGAGGCCGGCGCGGACTCGGCGATCGCGGCACAGGTCCGGTATTTCGCTTCCCTGGGCCGCGAGTTCGAGTGGAAGCTCTACGCCCATGACCTGCCCGGTGACCTCGCCGGCCGGCTGCAGACCGCGGGGTTCTCCCCCGAGGCCGAGGAGACCGTGATGGTCGCCCGGATCAGCGACCTTGCCACCGACGTCGAACTGCCGGAGGGCATCCGTCTGCAGCCGGTCACCGATCCGTCCGGCGTCGACCTCGTCGCCGACGTCCACGAGCAGGCGTTCGACACGAGCGCCGACCGGCTTCGGCACCGCATGCTCTCCCAGCTGGCAGGGCGGCCGGAGACGTTCAGTATGGTCGTCGCGATGGCCGGTGACCTGCCAGTGTGCTCCGCACGGATGGAACTGCACCCCGGTACCGACTTCGCCGGCCTTTGGGGTGGCGGCACGGTGGCCGCTTGGCGAGGACGGGGCATCTACCGGGCGCTGGTCGCCCACCGAGCCCGCATCGCCGCAGAACTCGGCTACCGCTATCTGCAGGTCGATGCCTCCAGCCAGAGCCGCCCGATCCTGCAGAAACTCGGGTTCACCGCCCTGACCACCACCACACCGTACGTGTACCAGCCGCAGCTGCTCGGCTGAACTACGGGAGCTCGACCGACTCCCCCGGCGGGATCCGGGCATAGTCGGTCCCGCCCTTCGTCCCCATCCACCAGTCGAAGCTCGCCATGCCGACCTCACTCAGATGGGCCTCATGGATGGGGAACGCGCGGGCCGGCCCGACCGCTCGGACGAACTCGACAGCCTCGCCGAGCTTCAGCCACGGCCCGGACGTCGGGACCAGAAGGGTGTCGACCGCTTCGGCGGGAACGAACAGAGAGTCCCCGGGGTGGTAGAGGCCGTCGACGATGAACCCGATGTTGGTGCACCCGGGCAGGCCGTCGACGATCTCCGCGTGCTCACCGCCGACGACGCGCACGCTGAATCCGGCCGCCGTGAAGGTGTCCCCCACGGCGACCGCGGTCACATCCGGGCCGAGGGTCGCGGCGAGCGCGGCATGGGTGTGGACGGTCAGCTCGGGGTTGCTGTCACGAGCCGCCTTGAGCTTCTCGACATCGATGTGGTCGTCATGCTCGTGGGTGATGAGGATCGCGGTGGCGCCGGTCAGTGATTCGCTCTCGGACAACGTGCCCGGGTCGATCACGAGTACTCGGTCGCCGATTTCGAGGCGCACACAGGCGTGGCCAAATTTCGTCATACGCATCTGATCAACTTACCGGCAGGTGTGGAGCGGGATCCAGGGTTCCGCGGCGCCCGAGGTGCGGTTCGTCCGCCGGGAGCGCAGCCTGGATACATGGACTCGGGAGAACGGCTCGTGACGCCGTCGATCATCGTGTGGGACGTCCACCACGGCGACAGGCCGTTCCGCCGTGTCTGGATCAACAAGGTGAACGTCGGCAAGGCGTACTCCGTCGCGGACGTCGTCGAGTTCGCCCGGCTCTCGGGCTTCGAGAACCTGGACACCGAGGACGAGACGCAGGTGAGTTGGCGCGGGGGCGACTCGAAGGAATGGGGCTCCCGGCCCACCGTCCAGTAGACCGTCGTCGCACGACGCGGATCAGCGGGTGAGGGAACGGGCGAGGCGGAATCCCACGTCGTCGACCTGGAAGCTCGGGTGGCTGCGGCGACGCGCGGAGGCGCGGCAGCTCCAGTGCTCGTCGAACCAGCCACCGCCACGGAGCACCCGGTACGTACCGTAGACCTCGGCGTCATAGACATCCCAGCACCAGTCCCAGACGTTGCCGAGCATGTCGTACAGGCCCCACGGGTTGGGCTGCTTACCGCCCACTTCGTGGATCCGCTCGTCCGAGTTGCCGCGGTACCAGGCGATCTCGTCGAACGGGCCATATCGCGGGCCGGCCGTGCCCGCGCGGCAAGCGTGCTCCCACTCGGCTTCGGTCGGCAGCCGGTACCCGTCGGCGGATGCGTCCCACTCGATGCCCTCGCCGTCGGCGTGGAGTTGATAGGAGGGCGCGAACCCGTCACGCAGGGACAGGGCGTTGCAGAATCGGACCGCGTCCCACCAGGAAACGCCCTCGACGGGCAACCGGTCACCCTGGGCGGCACTCGGCCGCCGGCCAGTGATCTCCGCGTACAGCGCCTGGGTGACCGGGAAGGTCGCCAGCTGGTACGGCGCGACCTCGACCGACCAACTGCGCTGCGTCCGCCGGTCGGACAGCGTCACCTGCCCCGGCGGGATGACGACCAACTCGTTTTCTGCGCTCAGATCCATGGGGAGATGATCCTACGGTCACCCCGTCCCGGACGACCGCACGGCCGGGTCGGCAAGAGGACCGGGGCATCGTCGCGCACCGCCGTCGACCACGTCGGAATCGGGCATCGCGCGCGTGCGCACAAGCCGGTGGGCGGAATACGGGAAGGAGAGCCTTTCCGCGTATCCGAATATCCGCATACGCGAGTGACTCATTCGTTGAAATTGTTCGTACGCTTATCGCATCGCAGTCGCAAATGGGTGACATTTCCCTATCACTCGAATGCGCCTCATTCCGGATTGCGTGACTCCGTAATATGCCGATGACAGAAGTCGGCGCCTCTGTTTGGCGAAGAAGCACCGATTGCGCCATTACCCCACACAGGAGTTGGCCCCTCGATGACCCTGAATGCCCCTGCAGTTCCCAATGCACGCACCATCTCGGCCTGGATCGCAGCGCTGATCGCAGCGATCATGGCCGCTCTGATGGTTGCCATGACGTCAAGCCCGGCACAGGCCCTCGCAACACCCGTACCGCTGGCGACGGCGGACAGTTTCGCGGTGTTGGCCGGTCAGTCGGTCACCAACACCGGTCCTTCGGTGATCACCGGAGACCTCGGAGTCAGTCCGGGTACGGCGATTTCCGGTTTCCCGCCCGGCCTGGTGCTCGGAGCCCAGCACTCCGCCGACGGGGTTGCGCTCCAAGCCAAGAGCGACCTGGTCACGGCGTACAACAACGCCGCCGGGCAGGCGACAAGCACGGGCGGTGCTCTTCCCCCGGACGCCGGCGGCCTGACGCTGGTTCCGGGCGTCTACACCGCCTCCTCCACTCTCGGGCTCACCGGCACCCTGACCCTGGACGCCCAGGGCGACCCGAATGCCGTCTGGGTCTTCCAGGTCGGCTCCGGTCTGACGACGGCGTCCGCCAGCCGCGTGCTCCTCATCAACGGTGCCGCACCGTGCAACGTGTTCTGGCAGGTCGGAAGTTCGGCCGTCCTCGGCACCAACTCCACTTTCGTGGGCAACATCCTGGCGCTGACGTCGATCAGTGCCACCACGGGGGCCAGCATCGACGGCCGGGCGCTGGCGCGTAACGGCTCGGTGACGCTGGACACCAACAGGATCACCCGGGCGACGTGTGCGGCCGGCACCGCGGGTGGCGTGATCACGGGTGGCACCGGCCTGATCGCCGGCACTACCACCGGTGGCACCGCAACCGGTGGCACCGCAACCGGCGGAACCGCCACGGGCGGCGGCGGCCTGATCGCCGGCGTGACAACCGGTGGCACCAACGGCGGTCTGCTCGGTGGTGTTCTGACCGGTGGTGTCATCGGTGGCACTCCTGGCGGCCTCATCGCCGGAACCACGGGCAGCGCGGCAGCGGGCACCACCGGCAGTCCCACCGCGGGTACCACCACCGGGGGCTACCCGGGCGGTGACAACGGCGGGAACAACGGCGGAGAAAACGGTGGCTACCCCGGCGGTGACAACGGCGGGAACAACGGCGGAGAGAACGGTGGTTACCCCGGCGGTGACAACGGCGGGGAAAACGGTGGCTACCCCGGCGGTGACAAGGGTGGAAAGCACGGTGGCCACGGCTACGGTGACCAGCCTCAGGGTCACGACAACCAGGGCCAGCCGCACGATGTGCACGGCGGCTACGGATCCGATCAGGGAGATCATCACAACGACTACGCGTAGCACCAAGGCCGGGGCCGGGGCAGGCCATGTGATGCCCACTCGCCCCGCAGGTGCGCGAAGTCGCAGCTGAGCCTGCACCTCGCGACACGTTGGGTGCTCGGACCGGTCGCCCGCACGGGCGACCGGTCTGAAGCGCGCGGCGGATCGTCATCGACTCCGCCGCGCGCTGCCGGCGCGAGCAGGTGCCCCCGGCCGCCCTGGCGGCGCACTACCCCGTGAACAACCGTCTTCGCCGGTAGGCCTCAGAGCGGCGGCGGGAAATCGTGATGTGTGGAGTCTTGGAACTCCGCCCCGATGTACGACTTGATGGCATCGGTGATGAGCTGCCCGGAGGCGACCGGGTTCAGCGCCCTCGCCTGCAAAATCTCGTAGATGACGCCGCAGCGCTGCACGTCGAAAGGTTTCTCCAGGTAGAGATCGCTGGTACCCCCCTCCAGGTACACAACGCTTCGATCCGAGGCGTCCGCGAACTCGACGATCGAGAACTGCCCCGCCATGCCAGGATGCGCTCCCGCGTGGTGCGGAAGGACCTGCACGGTGACGTGCGGTCGGCCGCTCAGGTCGAGCAGTCGCTCCAACTGCTCCCTCATGACCTCGGCATCGCCCACAATGCGCCGCAAGGCCGACTCGTCCAGCACGACCCACAGCCGCAGCGGGCGGTCCAGGTCCTCGATCCGCCACTGACGGCGCAACCGTACGTGAACCCAAGTGTCGATCTGTTCTGCCGTGGCGTGCGGGATCGTTCCTGCAATGACCGCTCGGGCATAAGCGGGAGTCTGCAGCAGTTCGGGGATCACCATGGATTCGTAGCAGCGGATGCCCGCGGCGTCGGTTTCGAGGTCGATGTAGACGGTGTGCGGGATATCGCCGTACTCCTTCCACCAGCCCGATCGACCCGATTCCTCGGCCATCCGCATCAGCGCGTCGACAATCTGCGGATCCTGGACCCCGTACACCTCACAGAGATCGCGGACATCGCGTGAGTTGACCCTGCGGCGGCCATTCTCCAGAAGGCTGATCTTTGCTTGCGAGACCAGCAATTGCTGTGCCACTTGTTGGGCTGTCAGACCCCTGCTCTTTCGAAGCGCGCGAAACTCCGATCCCAGTCGGCGTCTTCCGACAGTGGGATTGACGTGGGGCGACACAGGACAGCTACCTCCGCTACAGAACCTGAGGACAGCCGCTGGGCAGCCGTACCGACGACCGCTCAGCGATCCGCTTGCAGATTAGGCGGTCGGGGCTGCAGAAACGATCAACCTCCGGCGTGTTTCCTTCTAACGGGTGGTTGACATTGCGTCGTGCCCTCCGGGCCGGGGCTCTCCCTCGCCGGGCGGCGTCTGGCGCGCGGACCCATGGCTGTGCTTATGGTGAGCCGTCACATGCGTCCGACCAGAGGGGAACTGATGGTGCGTAGGGCCAAGGTCATCCGATGCGCCGCCGCGTTCGCGGTGGCGCTGTTGCTCTCCGCCGGGTTCACCCCGACGGCCTCCGCCCATGGCGTCCCGGCGAAGCCCAACCCGGTGGCTGTCCGGCTCGACGCCTACTGGAGCCCGGCCCGGATGGCGGCCACCCTGCTCGGAGACACGGTCACCGGCGCCCAGGCCGGACCGTCGGCCCCCACCCTTTCCCCCGCCGTGGACGGTCCTCGGCCGGGTGAGTACATCCCGCCCAGCAGGAGCTTCGACGGCATTCCCCAGGCCGGCACCTTCTTCTGGACCGACGCCACCGGCACCGGCCGCACGTGCAGCGGATCCGTGGTGCGCAGTCCCGGCCACGACCTGGTGCTCAGCGCCGGGCACTGCCTGAAGGGCTACTCCGGCACCTCCCCCAAGCGCAACCTGGCCTTCGTGCCGCAGTACCACGACGGGTTGAAGCCGTTCGGCATCTTCCCCGTCGCGAACAACGGCGTTTACGTCTCCCAGCAGTACTACGACCTGGGCGAGCACGCGGGGGCCGAGTACGACTTCGCCTTCGCGGTCACCGAGCCCAACCAGGACGGGACGCGACTGGAGGACGCGGTCGGCGGGGTGCGGTTGCTCACCGGAACGGGGTTCTACCACGCGCCGGTACGGATGATCGGATACCCGGGCGGCGCGGCGAAGCCGCTGGAGTGCTGGAGCTGGACCACCAAATGGGTCAGCGACGACCCGGCCGACCCGGGCACCTTCCCGCGTATCGCGTGCGATGCCTTCGTGGGCGGGACCAGCGGCGGGCCGATGCTGGTTCCGTGGCCGGGCGGCTGGGCGGTGATCGGGGTCATCGGCGGCTACCACACCGGCGGGAACACCCCCAAGGTGTCGTACAGCGCCTACTTCGGCGCCGCCACCCAGGCCCTCTACCGCGCCGCGATCTCCGGCGCCACACCGGCGGGGCCCACCTCCTGAGGCCGTCGGATCCTGGAGCCGGGCCGCGGGGAAAGCCGGGGTCGCCCGCAGAATGCCTGCGCCGGCGACCGGTTGGTCCCGACCACGCCGATACCGCCGCCACCCTGCGCGAAGTGTCGGCCGTGCCAGGATGTTCAGCGCAACAGGTAGGACGGCGGCGCGAACGAAGGATGAGATGACGACCTCGGGCAGCGGTACCTCGTCACGGGCCATGCTGGGGACCTGGCCGACGCCGCTCGAACCCATGCCGCGGTTGGCCCGCGCGCTTGGCCTGGGTCCGGACGACCTGTGGGTGAAGCGGGACGACCTCACCGGCCTGGGCGGCGGCGGGAACAAGGTGCGCAAGCTGGAGTGGCTCTGCGGCGCGGCACTCGACGGCGGCGCGACGGTTCTGGTGACCACCGGTGCGCCACAGAGCAACCACGCACGTCTGACGGCGGCTGCCGCCGCCCGGTTGGGACTCGACGCCGTCCTCGTGCTCGTCGGCACACCCGGATCGTCGAGGTCCGGCAACCTCGCACTCGACGGGCTGTTCGGCGCGACGGTCGTCTGGGCCGGTGACGTCGATCGAGAGGCTCTCAACGCCACCGCCGAGCAGGTCGTCGACGGGTTGCGTGGGCAGGGCGCCGTTCCGGTGCTCATCCCGTTCGGCGGTTCGAGTGTGGTCGGTGCGCGCGGCTACGTCGAGTGCGGGCGGGAGCTCCTCACTCAGGCCCCCGACCTGTCGACTGTCATCGTCACGGTCGGATCCGGCGGAACCATGGCCGGCCTGGTCGGCGCCCTGGGTTCCTCGCGGGTGCTCGGCGTCCACTGCGGCGCCGTCGCCGATCCGTCACGGACCGTGTCCGAGCTCGTCTCGGGGCTGTGCGGGGAACGGTGCGCGCCGGAAAGCCTGAGGATCCGGCTCGACCAGGTCGGTGACGGTTACGCCTCCTTGACCGATCAGGTCATGGCCGCCCTTCTCCTCGCCGCCCGCACCGAAGGGGTCGTGCTCGACCCCATCTACACCGGACGCGCGATGGCCGGCCTGGTCGCGGCGGTTCACGAGGGCGCCGTCGTGCCCGGGCAACGCACGGTCTTCCTGCATTCGGGCGGCCTGCCCGGCTTCTTCGGCCATCCGCCGACCGTCGCGGGAGCCGAGGCCGCATTGACCGTCGCAACCTCGCCGGGACTCGATCACGCCTGATTCGGCGACCTTCCTCGGCGGCCGCTGGGACTGATGTCCTGCCATCGCCGCAGGCCGGGCCGCCGGACGCGGTGGCGCGATGGAAAAGAGCCGTTTCCGGTGCCACAGTGGGAGAGTGATGTTGCCGTCGGCTCCATCCCCCAGCTCCGTCCGGGCGACCCGAGCCGCCGACACGGTGGCGGACGCGCTGGAAGCGCCCGGGAGCCCTGAGCGCGGCTGCACCGCGGAAAGAGAGTTCCCATGTCGGTCGGCGGATCCGAGGGCCTGGGTGAGGCACTGGCCGCGGCGGAGACCGCGCCACCGGTGGAATCCGTCGATGTCATCGCCACCGCGCTGCGACGACAGCTCGGTGCCCGTTCGGTCTCGTTCCTGATCACCGACTTCACCGGCAGTTCCGTGGTGCGCATGGGGACCACGGAGAGTGTCGACGTCGACCGTCCCGCTGATCCGATCACCGTGCCGGGCACCGTGTACGACGAGGTGATCCGGACCCAACGCCCCTGTGTGGAGATCGTCGGCGACAGCACGTGGACCCGGGTGATCGCGCCGGTGACCAACCGGGGAGACGCCATCGGGCTGCTGGAGCTTCACCTGCCGCACCGCCCGAGCCCCGACACGATGCGGGAGATCAGCCAGAGCGCGCACGCTCTGGCCTACATCATCATCGCGAACCGGCCGTTCACCGACCTGTACCAATGGGGTCGGCGCACCACCCCGCTGAGTCTGGCCGCCGAGATCCAGCACCGGCTCCTTCCCACGTCCCTGGCGTGCGAGGCAGCGCAGTTCGCGGTGGCCGGCGCGCTGGAGCCCGCCGAATTCGTCGGCGGAGACACCTTCGACTACGTCATGGACCGCGACCACGTCCAGTTGTCCGTCACCGATGCCATGGGCCACGACGTGGACGCCGCACTGCTGGCCACCCTCCTGGTCGGCGCGCTGCGCCGCGCGCGCAGGCAGGGCGCAGACCTGGCCGAGCAGGCGAGACAGGCCGACCACGCCGTGGCCGAGCACAGCGGTGGCCGGTACGTCACCGGCCAACTGCTGCGCATCAGTCTGCTCAGTGGCCGTACCGAGTTCATCAACGCCGGCCACCCCTGGCCGCTGCGCATGCGGAGCGGGAAGGTCGAACAGATCGTCCCCCTCGTGGACATGCCCTTCGGTTTCCTGAACCCGCACAACTACAAGGTCCAATCCTTGGACCTTCGTCCGGGCGACCGGCTGGTGATGCTCACCGATGGCGTGCTGGAGCGCAGCTCCACCGACATCGACCTGTCAGCCATCATCGAACGCACCCAGGACCTCCACCCCCGCGAGGCCGCCCGCATTCTGATCGAACACGTCATCAACGCGCATGACAGCCATCTGGAGGACGACGCGACGGTGATGTGCCTGGACTGGTACGGCGTCGACGACACACTGCGCGACGCGGATCACGGCGCCGACCTCACGGAAGCCTCGCCTGCCGACAACTCCGCGGACTGCCTGCCGGCCGGACCGGCGACCTGACCAGCAATCTGGCCCCGCAGCCTGACCGGCGACCTTCCGTCCGGCCCGGCGCAGCGACGGGTTGCCCCAGAAGAACATGCCGTGGCACTTGGTGCGGAGGCGCCAGTCTTCTCGGCAGTGGGCTGCCGCCTGATTCCCTGGATCCTGGCCGCATGCCGGGATGGCTAGGCTGCCGGTATGGATACGGCCATGACCGGCAACGGGGCCCCCGGGCCCGTGGTTCTCAACGTGATGGAGCTGGCGGCCGATCCGGAGCGGGAGGCCCGGTTCGCGGAGTCGGCCCACCGGATCCTGGCGGACCTGGTCCGTGAAGGCGCCGCGCTCGGTTGGGTCGAACCACCGACGCGCGCTGAGGTTGCGGAGCTCCTCGGCCATGTGGTCGCCGCGGTGCATGCCGGGGACGGGGCACTGCGTGCGGCATATCTCGGCCGTCGGCTTGTCGGGTTCGGGTACTGGCTGCGCTACGCGCGACCGACTCATCGGCCGCACGCCGACCTGGAGAAGATCGCGGTGGATGCCGCCGTCCACGGCCGAGGCATCGGGCGGACCGTGACCGAGGCCCTGATCGCCGACGCCCGGCTGGCGGGAATCGAGGTCCTCACCCTGGACGCCCGCGGCGACAACAGCAACGCCCTGCACCTCTACCGGTCGCTGGGATTCACCGAGTACGGCCGTCTGCCCGACTTCGTCGCCGTCGACGAACGCCGCTACGACAAGGTCTTCTGCATGCTGGACCTCCGCGGTCCGAGCTGACCACGGTCAGCCGGCCGGCGGTCGGGGCGTGCCCAGGAGCAGGGCCACCAGGCGCTCTGCCTGCTCGCGTGGGTCCGTCGCGTCGGCAGGGCCGGTCATCAGCAGGTGGTGGACGGTTCCGACGAGGGCGAGCGCGACCGCGGGCGTGTCGGTACCGTCCGCAACGCGTCCAAGGCTCCTTTCGGCGTCCAGGTAGTCGGTGATCGCACCCTGGATGGTCGCGAAGCCCGGTGCACCGGCCTCCAGCGCCTGCCGGATCCGCAGGGACGCGTCGGGCCGGGTGACGGCGAGACCGGCAACGGTGGGGCCCGCGGAGGTCAGCAGCGCGAGGGCGACGGTGACCAGGTTCCCGGCCACAGTGGCCCGGCCCGCGAGTCCGGGCAGTTCGCCCGCCTGTCGTGCGGTGCGCGCGAACCGGTCCAGAACCAGTTCGGCGACGAATTCGTCGAGCCCGGCGAAGTGGGCGTGCAGCATCCCCTTGGCGCAGTTCGCCTCACCGGTGATGCCCCGGCTGGTCAGGGCGGCCGGCCCCTCTCGCGCCAGAACCCGTTCGGCGGCGGCGAACAGCCGCTCGCGAATGTCCGGGATGGCCACTCCACGCGGTGACATCAGGCCTCTCCTGCAAGGTCGCGGCAGACCCGCCGAGCGCGAGGTTGCCAGTATGGGCATGCGCCCATACTGTTTGGGCACTCGCCCATACTAGCCCTGGCAAGCCGCGCAGCCAGTCGGAGGTTCGGAATGCAGCACGTCGTCAACACCGCCCAGGCACAGGCATGGAACGGATACGAGGGCACGCATTGGGCCCGGAACCAGGATCGTTGGGACGCCGTGAACGAGGGCTTCAACGAACCTCTGCTCGCCGCGGCCGCGATCGGCGAGCAGGACCAGGTGTTGGACATCGGCTGCGGCGCCGGGCGCACGACGCGGTTGGCAGCGCGCCGTGCGGCGAACGGCCGGGCCGTGGGCCTGGACCTGTCGGCGCCGATGCTGGAGCGCGCCCGGGAGTCGGCACAGCGCGAGGACCTTACCAACGCAGCCTTCGAACAAGGAGACGCTCAGGTCCACGCCTTCGAACCGGGCTCGTTCGACGTCGTGATCAGCCGCTTCGGAGTGATGTTCTTCGCCGATCCCCTCGCCGCGTTCACGAACATCGGCAGTGCGTTGCGCCCCGGCGGCCGCATGGCGCTCGTCTGCGCCTCGGACGCCGAGCGCAACGAGTGGCTCCAGGCCATCGCGGAACTGCGCAAGTTCCTGCCCACCGGGGAGTTCGGCGCGCCGGAAAGTCCGGGAATGTTCTCCCTGGCCGACCCGGACAGCACCGGTGCGATGCTGTCCGCCGCCGGATTCACGCACATCGCCACAACGCGCGTGGAGGCGTACGGGATCTGGGGCGAGGACGCCGGCGATGCGGCCGCCTTCCTGCTGAATTCCGGTCCCGGACGGCATCTGATGAACCAGGTGGAAGCCGAAACGCGGGACCGGGCCCGCCGGGCGCTCACGGACAACCTGCGCGCTCACGAGGAACACGGCGCGGTACGACTGCGCAGCACCGGCTGGCTGATCACCGCCGATCGCCCGCTGTAGGGAGGACAACGGGCGCCGTCCCGGCCGGGTGCGGCTCCCGGCTCCCGCGGGCGCCGCCGACCTCTACCGGCTACTTCCTCGGGGGCGAAGCCGGCTGCGGGCCGGCGAGTTGTTGGCTGAGCCAGCCGATGGCTGCCGGGTACTCGGCGATCCAGGTGTTGTAGTTGTGGCCACCCGTCGCGAGCAGCATGGTCTTCACCCGCACCTTGCTGCCCTCAGCCGCCCGGACGAACTGCTCGATGGAAGCCGGCGGGCTGTCGCGGTCCTGGGCCGAGGTCGCGAGGAAGATACCCACATCGGCTCGGGAACCTTCGACCAGGTGCGTCGGGCTGTTGCGCTGCCGCACGGCCGGCTCGGGCAGTACCGACGGGTCGCCGGTCAGCGGGTCGGGATCGAGCGCGGCGCCGGCGCCGAACACGCGTGGGTACTGCAGCGGAAGCTTGGCCGCGCAGTAACCGCCGGTGGAGAACCCCATCACCCCCCAGCCCTTGGGATCGGGCATCGTCCGGAACTTCTGCCGCAGCAGTTCAGGGACATCCGCCGACAGCCAGGTGGCGACCTTGCGGTCCGGAACATCGCTGCAGTCGGTGTCGACACTGCCCGGGTTGATCACCGGCATGGCCAGGATGAACGGGTGCGCCTGGTGGGCGGTGACCAGCTTCTGGAAGGCCTCCGGCATGCCGCCGTGCTCCAACCAGGACTGGGGCGACCCGGGCACTCCGTGCAGCAGCATCAGCACGGGAAAGCGGGTGGATCGGAACCGGGGGTCGTCGTACTCCGGCGGCGTCCAGACGATGACCTGTCCGGAGAGCTTGGAGTGCGTTCCGTGAAAGTAGGTGTCGAGGATCCCGTTGTCGCTGCGGTTGAACTGGGCCCGGGCCACGGGCGGGCCGGGCATCGCGATGGTGTTGCTGTTGTCCGGCGTGCCGAACAGGTCGGCCCAGGAGGAGTAGAGGCCGTAACTGTTGTTCATCCATACGGCCACCACGGAGATCGCGGTGAGCTGACACAGCACAATCATGACCAACCGGGTCAGCGCTCGCACCAGGCGCGGTCCGGGAATCTTCGCCCACAGGAGCATCGTGCCGATGACCATCAGCAACGTCACGGTGATCAGCAGGACGGAGAACGATGTTCCGGTCAGACTCACGCAGCAGCCTCCTGCCCTGGTGCAGCCGTACGGCAGCTGGTCCGTCCCCTACGAAGGGCACGGCGCTTGCCGAGCACCGGGTCGGGATCCGGTGCTCGTTGTCAACGTCTCATACCATGCGGCCGACGGATGTGCGGCATGCCCGAACCCTCATGGACCGCCCCGGAATCCCGGCCCATTCGGCGCCACCGCCGCCCGCCAACGCTTCACGGTCCCTACTACGTGTCGATCTCTATGTATCGATCGGCGTCCGCCTCGCCTGCGGTTAAGGTCGCCTGCATGGCTGAGCCCTCCTACCTGACCGCCGTTCGGGAGTCGTACGACGGCGCTGCCGCCGACTACGCCAGACTCGTCAGAGCCCCGACCGAACTGGATCCGCTGACACGCGCGATGATGGCCGCATTCGCCGAACTCGTGCTCGCCGCCGACCGCGGACCGGTCGCGGACCTCGGATGCGGGCCGGGCCAGGTGACGGCGCATCTGACCACGTTGGGGTTGTCCGCGTTCGGCATCGATCTGTCATCGAAGATGATCGAGTTGGCCCGGCACGCGAACCCGGGTCTGCGGTTCGCGGAGGGCTCGATGACCGCGCTGGATCTCGGGAACGACGAGCTGGGCGGCATTCTGGCCTGGTACTCCACCCACCACACACCACCTGAGCTGCTTCCGGTGGTGTTCGCCGAGTTCCACCGCACCCTCGCACCCGGCGGATACCTGCTGCTGGGCGACTACGTGGGTGACGAGCACGTGCGTCCGACGCAGGCGTACGGCCATCCGGTGTCCTACGAGTCCTACTTCCTGCCGCTGAACCGCATCGCCGAACTTCTGGGCCGGGCCGGACTCGTCGTCACCGCCCGGTTGGAGCAGGAGCCCACAGCTCGCGTGAGGAGGCAGTACGCCTGCCTCCTGGCCCGCAAGCCCGAGTCGGCCCAACCCTCGGCGGCCGGCCGGTAGGTGCACACCTTCACTCCTGTTGCGCTGATGACCGTGGAGACCATTCGTACTGGCGACGGCCCGGCCAACTCCACGCCCACTCCATGAGATAGTGGGCGTTTCGGACCTGCCGGGGCGAATCTCCTGCCCCCGGCATCACCGGCGGATGACGGGCCCGGTCCCCTCCTCGCCCGCGGCAGGGATGGCTTCGCGCCCGAACCCACGGCGAACGGCGACCGGGCACCACACCTCGCCGACACCGGTGGGACATGAAGGGTGAGCAGATGAGCGCGCGTTTCGAGGAGATCGACTGGCGCCCTACGCCGATGGGCGACATCAGTCTGCGGCGCCGACGCGACCCCGTGTCGGGCAACGAGGTGTACGAGGTGAAACTCGGTGACGAGTTCCTCATGTCCAGCCTCTTCACCGCGGGCGAGATCGCGCTCACCCGGCTCGGCCTCGCGCACCTGCCGGGCGCTGAACTGGATGTCGTCGTGGGCGGGCTGGGGCTGGGATACACCGCGCAGGCGGCGTTGGAGGACCCGCGGGTGCGCTCGCTCATCGTGATCGACGCGCTCGGCGAGGTGATCGAGTGGCACAAACGCGGTCTGGTACCACTCGGTGCCGGGCTGGCGTCCGACGCCCGCTGCCGCCTGGTCCAGGGCGACTTCTTCGCGATGGTCGGTGACCCCACCGGACTGGATCCCCAAACGCCGGACCGCCGCTTCCACGCGATCCTGCTGGACGTCGACCACTCTCCCCGCCATGTGCTGCATCCACGCCACGCCGCGCTATACCAGCCGGCGGGACTGCGCGCACTTGCCGATCGCCTCCACCCCGACGGTGTCTTCGCCCTGTGGTCGAACGACCCGCCGGACGAAGAGTTCACCTCCGTCCTCGCGGAGGTCTTCGCGGAATCTCAGGCCCACGTCGTGGACTTCGACAACCCCCTGCAGGGCGGAACCGCGACCAACACCGTCTACGTGGCGAGGAATGCTCAGCCGTAGAACGGCGGAACCAGAGGTCGCATCGGCGCCATGACGGTGCGGCGAAGGGTGCGCGGCGGCGATATCGGCCGGCAGTCCGCACTCCGGCCGCCCAAGGGGCCGTAGTGCCGCAGTCAGCCCACCAGACCGGCGGGCGCCGGGTCGGCCGGTCCCGCTTGGGCCGCGAGGTCGATGCTGTGACCCGTTCGCTCGACCTTGGTCCGCAGGTAGCGGAGGTTGCTGTCGGTCGCGAAGACCCCGGTGGGTACGCGGTCGCGGATGGACACGCCGTGCGCGCGCAACTGCCGTGCCTTGTCCGGGTTGTTCGACAGCAGATCCACGCTGCCCGCCCCCGGGGCGTGCATCTGGGCCGCGGACCGACCGCGACACCGTGACCGCGCGCACCCGCTTCCGGGCGTCGGCACGCGCTCCGACACCTACATCAAGCCCGAGAACTTCCGATCGCGCCCCCGCCACCCGTCCAACCTTGCGCGAGAACCAGCGTTCTCCTAAGCTGAACCCAGATGAGAACGTGCGTTCTCCCGCAGGAAGGACACATCATGCCCGAGCAGAGGCCGCCGCTGCCGCCGTTCACCGCCGAGAGCGCCTTGCGGAAGGTCAGGGCCGCCGAGGACGCCTGGAACAGCCGCGATCCGGAGCGGGTCTCCCTCGCGTACACCGAGGATTCCGAGTGGCGCAATCGCGACGTGTTCGTCACCGGCCGCGCCGAGATCGTGGAGTTCCTGCGCGGCAAGTGGGAGCGGGAGCTGGACTACCGTCTGCGCAAGGAACTGTGGGCCTACACCGACCACCGCATCGCGGTGCGCTTCGAGTACGAATGGCACACCGATCAGGGCCAGTGGTACCGCAGTTACGGAAACGAGAACTGGGACTTCGACGAGAACGGCCTGATGCGGCGCCGCTACGCGAGCATCAACGACCTCGCCATCTCCGCCGACGAACGTCGCATCTCGCTCTGACGCGGTCCCCGCGTCCGTCGAACCCGCATCGCGTCCGTTGACGACCGCGGTTCGGCCCCCCGTCCGGCGAGGGGGCGGCCCCGTCCTCCCCCGGCGGCGGCCGCTCCCTCGTCCCTGCCGCCGGGAAGGACACCTGTCAGGCGCGCCGGGTGCCGCCGGCGGTGGAGTCGAGAATGATGCGGACGGCGTCCTTCGCCTGGCGTGCGGGCTGGGGCGTTCCGGAGATCGCGGCCGTGGTGATGGCGCCCTCGGCCAGCAGGGCGACATGGTCGGCCACCCACGCCGGTTCGCCGGCGGCGGCCACGAGGTCGGCGAGATACCGCCGGAAGGCGTCCTTGTGGGCGCGGGCGATGGCGGCCACTTCCGGCGAGGTCGCGCCGAGTTCCCCGAACGAGTTGATGAAGGCGCAGCCGCGGAAGTCCGGTTCGTCGAACCAGTCGTAGAGCCAGTCGAAGACCGCAAGAATGCTCTCGCGCGGCGAGGGGCGGGCATCGGCGTACTCGGCCAGCCGGCGGCGCCATCCGGCGTCGCGCCGCCGCAGGTACGCCTCGACGAGGTCCCCCTTGGAGGGATACAGCTGGTAGAGGCGTTTCAGGGAGACGCCGGACGTGGAACGGATCTCGTCCATCCCGACCATCTGGATCCCGCGGTCGTAGAACAGCACCTCGGCCGCGTCCAGGACACGCGCCTCGGCCAGCTCGGGACTCAGCACCGCCACCCATCTCCCCTCACATCGAGAACCATCGTTCTCCCATGTTAGCAACAACCCGGGGAGAGCCACGCTCCACACCCCGCGCACCGGCCTCCATCAATTGGAGAATCATCACCAATTCCCCATCGAGCGTGGTGTGTTGACACAAGGAGACGTCACGTCGCATTCATGTTCATCTCGCGAGCTGGTTCACCCGTTGACACTCTCCGTGGCCGGGCACTAACTTCTCGCATTGTCGCCACACCAGGAGCACAAGGCTCCCCGGGACTAGCGACGCCGAAGGACGCTCTCCAATTGACGACAGCGACCGAAATCCTCGAGATTCAGTCCTGCACACCGGTTGCGAATGCGACCGAAGCCTTCGAAGTCCAGCCCTACACTTCCCACTGCGAGGTGATCTGTGCTGAGGGCGATCATGCCGTGATCGGCGTGTCGCCAGGGAACAGCTACTTCTCCGCACAGCGCATCAGCGATCTCGCCCGCTGGGGCACCGACCACTTCAAGCAGGTCGACTTCGTCTATACCGACCTCCATGTCGCCGAGATGTACGAGGCATTCGGCTATACGCCGGATGACGCCCGGCGCAAAGCCGTCAAGAATCTGCGCGGCGTGCGGGCCAAGGTGACCAACGCGGTGGAAGCCGCCTCCTTCGGGGGCAGGCTCAGGGCCCACGCCATGTCGGATTTCGTGGACAACCCGGCCTACCGCAGAATCCACGACCACCTCTGGTCCCTTCTGGACACCGATGCGGAGTTCCGCAGGACCTGCGACACGCTCGTGGACTCCTTCCTCACCTCCAAAGTCCTGGACGGCAGGGCCAGTACGGAGCGGCAGCGCGAAGTGTGCCTCAAGTACGTCTGCGCGGAGGCCCCTTTGTTCCTGGACACTCCCGCCATCCTGGAAGTCCCGTCCTCCCTGAACTGCTATCACCAACTTCTGCCGATGGCCGAACTCCTCTACTCGCGCGGGTTCGGACTGCGAGCCTCGCGCAACCAGGGACACGCCATCGTCACACCCGCACAAGGAGCCTCCGATGTCCGTTGAGACGCTGCTCGACCCGCAGGCCGGGACGCTGCTCGACTTCCCGTTCTCCTGGCGCGGCGACCAACTGCCGCACGAGATCGAGGCCTTGCGCAAGGAACCCGTCAAGCGGGTCCGGACGATCGCCGGTGACGAGGCGTGGCTGGTCTCCTCCCATGCCCTGTGCAAGCAGGTGCTGGAGGACACCCGGTTCAGCCTGAAGGACACCTCGATGCCGGGTGCGCCGAGGCAGTACGCGTTGACGATCCCTCCGGAGGTCGTCAACAACATGGGCAACATCACCGGGGCGGGGCTTCGCAAAGCGGTGCTCAAGGCCATCAACCCGAAGGCCGACGGCCTGATGGAGTGGATGCGTGCGCACGCCGCCGGCCTCGTCGACGGTCTGACCGCGCAGGGGGCGCCGGCGGATCTGCGGGCGCAGTTCTCCAACCCGTACTCGGAGGCGATGCACTGCCGCATCCTCGGCATCCCGCAGGGCGACGCTCCCCGCCTGGCCGCGAGTCTGGACATCGCGTTCATGAACTCGGCCTGCCCGGTCAGCGGTGCGAAGCTGAACTGGGACCGCGACATGGCGTACATGGTGGAGCGTCTGGACGACCCGTCCACCACCGGGCTGATGGCCGACATCGCGGCTCTGCGCCAGGACCCGCAGTACGCCCATCTCACGGACGAGATGCTCGCCACGGTCGGTGTGACCATGTTCGGCGCGGGAGTGATCTCGACCTCGGCATTCCTGACCATGGCCGTCTTCTCCCTCATCCAGCATCCCGAGATGTGGGCCGAACTGCGCGAGGACCCCAGCAAGATCCCCGCAGCCGTCGACGAACTGCTGCGGATCAACCTGTCGATCGGCGACGGCCTGCCGCGGCTGGCCCTCGACGACGTCATGCTCGGGGACGTGCTGGTCAGGAAGGGCGAACTGGTCCTGGTTCTCGTCGAGGGGGCCAACTTCGACCCCGAGGTGTTCGCCGATCCGCACCGGATGGACCTCGGCCGTGAGAACACCGCGGCGCATCTGTCGTTCGGCGGCGGCCAGCACTACTGCCCCGCCACCGCGCTCGGCAAGAAGCACACCGAGATCGCCCTGGAGGTCCTGCTGGAGCGGATGCCGGATCTGCAGCTCGCGGTCCCCGTCGAACAGCTCGTATGGCGGACCGGGTTCATGAAGCGGATGCCCGAGAGGCTCCCCGTCATGTGGTAACCGCCCGCCAAGTGGGTCCTCGCCCATTCCGTGACAGCGCGGAACGGGCGAGGACCCTCCGGGTGGACGACAGCCTCCGGCCGGCGCCCCAACCGAACTGGCGGACCACCGCGCGGCCCCCGGATGGCGTGAGGACCCTCTTTACAGTTCAGCTCCTTGCTGACACGGTCGGCCCATCGCCGGGTTCAATTGGGGGGCACGGCGATAGCTGACGTGTCTGGGGGGACCGTTGTGCTGTCCTTGTCTTCGCGTTCGTTGTGGCTGCTCCGCCGGCGATCGCGGTGGCTCGTCCTGACGTCGCTCGTCGCGGTTGTGGCCGCGTTCGTGCCGTTCCTGGCGGCGGGCGGGCCTGCCGTCGCGGACGGCCGACCGGCCGTCCCCGTGGTGGGCGGTACGGCTCCGCCACCCGCTCCGCACCACGGTGTCGCACCGGCGTCCGCCATGGAACCGATCGCTCCGGTCCTGTCCCGGGCCGGCTGGACGGCGGCCGCCAGCGACGAGGAGACGGTCGGGGAGAACGGGCGGGCGGCCAACGTCCTGGACGGCGATGCCGCCACCCTGTGGCACAGCAAGTGGACGGCGCCCGCCACCGCGCTGCCCCACAGCCTCACCATCGACATGCACCGCACCGCGGTGGTGTCCGCGCTCGTCTACCGGCCGCGCACCAACGGTCCCAACGGCCGGGTCGGGGTCTACGCCATCACGCTCAGCGCGGACGGGCTGACGTGGACGCCGCCGGTGGCCACCGGCACGCTGCCCGACGACAGCACCACCAAGACGTTGAACTTCGCGGCCCAGGGAACGAGGTTCGTCCGGCTGACCGCCTCGACCGAGGCCGGCAACCGTGGCCCGTGGACCTCGGCCTCCGAGATCAACCTGCTGGGCGACCCCGGTCTGCCCGCCTCCGTCGTCGAACTTCCCGTCACGGGCTGGACAGCCGTGGCCAGCGACGAGGAGACCGCCGCGCAGAACAACCGCGCCGCCAACGTCCTGGACGGCGACGCCACCACCTTGTGGCACAGCAAGTGGTCCGGCACTCCCACCGCACTGCCGCACTCCATCACCCTGGACATGCACGCCAACCAGCTGGTGTCCGCGCTCAGTTACACGCCGCGGACCTCCGGGGCCAACGGCCGGATCGGCGCCTACACCGTCACCACCAGCCTGAACGGCGTCACCTTCGGAGCGCCACTGGCCGCCGGGACGTGGAAGGACGACGACACGGTCAAGAACGCCACCTTCACGGCCCCGACCACGGCCCGCTTCGTGCGGCTGACCGCCACCAGCGAGGCGGGCGGCCGCGGACCGTGGTCCTCCGCGGCCGAGATCCGCCTCAGCGGGCCCGCCGACCCGGCCGTCGCGGGCCTGTGGAGCCCGGTCACCGGCTTCCCGCTCGTACCGGTGGCCACCGCGCTGCTGCCGAACAACAAACTGCTCGCCTGGTCGGCGTACGCCACCGACCGCTTCGGCGGCAGCAACGGGTACACCCAGACGGCCATCATGGATCTCACCACCGGCCAGGTCACCCAGCGCCGCGTCGACAACACCGGTCACGACATGTTCTGCCCCGGCATAGCGATGCTCGCCGACGGCCGGGTGATGGTCACCGGCGGCAGCAACGCCGCCCGCGCCAGCGTCTACGACCCCCGGACCGATTCCTGGATCGCGGCCGCGGACATGAACATCCCCCGCGGCTACCAGGCCATGACGCTGCTCTCCAACGGCGACGCGTTCGTCATCGGCGGATCCTGGGGCGGCGGCCAGGGCGGCAAGGACGGCGAGGTGTGGTCCGCCGCGTCCGGTACCTGGCGCAAGCTGTCGGGCGTGCCGGTCACCACGACCATGACCGCGGATCCCGCCGGGCCCTACCGGGCCGACAACCACCAGTGGCTCTACGGCGCGTCTAACGGCCGAGTGCTCCAGTTCGGGCCCAGCAAGCAGCTCAACTGGATCGACACCACCGGCAACGGCACCATCACCCCGGCCGGCGTGCGCGCCGACAGCCAGGACGCGATGAACGGCAACGCCGTCGCCTACGACATCGGCAAGCTCCTCACGCTCGGCGGCGCCACCGCGTACCAGAACGTCAACGCCACCAACCGCGCCTACACCGTCGACCTCACCGCCGGCCCGCAGCCCGCCAGCGCCCGCACCGGCGACATGGCCTTCGCCCGCGCCTTCAGCAACAGCGTCGTCATGCCGGACGGCAAGGTCGCCGTCTTCGGCGGCCAGTCCCTGCCCGTCCCGTTCTCCGACGCCACCTCGGTCATGACACCGGAGATCTGGAACCCGGCCACCGGCGCTTTCACCCGCATGGCCACCATGGCCGTGCCCCGCAACTACCACAGCGTCGCGAACCTGCTCCCCGACGGCCGGATCTTCTCCGGTGGCGGCGGGTTGTGCGGCGACTGCGCCACCAACCACTTCGACGGGGCGATCTTCACCCCGCCCTACCTGCTCAATCCCGACGGCACGCAGCGGCCGCGGCCCGCCATCACCAACACCCCGCCCGCGACCGCCGCGTACGGCGCCACGCTGACCGTCACCACCAGCACGCCGGTCACCGCCTTCTCCCTCGTCCGCACCGGAGCGGCCACCCACTCCGTGGACAACGACCAACGGCGCGTACCGCTCGCGCCCCACCAGGTATCCACCGGCGTCTACGAACTGACCGTCCCGACCGACCCGGGTGTGGCACTGCCCGGCACCTATCTGCTGTTCGCTCTGAACGCCGTTGGAGTACCCAGCATCGCGAAGACCATCACCATCGGCTGACCGGCGAATCCGGTCCCGGAGGGTGACCGTGGCTTGCCACGCGCCTGGTTGAACGGTGGATCCGTCCGGGACCGTCGTTCTGAGGCGCTGGGAATGCCATGCCGGCGGGACCGGATCGGGCGGTTGGGGGCTGTCGATGAGCGGGGAGGGGCGACGTCTACAGCCAGCCGCGTTTGGCGGCCTGCAGGCCGGCCTGGAAGCGGGTTTTCGCATCCAGTGAAGCCATCAGGTGGGCCACGCGCCGGGTCATCGTCCGCTGCGTGATGCCGAGCGCGCGGGTAATCGTGGCGTCCTTCATCCCGGCCGCCAGCATGGACAGCAGCTCACGGTCGGCCGTCGCCAGGGAACCCGCCGCGCCCTTCTTGCTGACGGCCAGCGGCGTCGCCCGTTCCCACAGCAGATCGAAGCAGGTGACCAGAGCCGTCAGAAGCGGAGAGGGATGGACGAACAGGGCCGCCATCGACTCGGTCGCCTCGAAGTTCAACGGGATCATCGCGGCGCGCCGATCCGCGATGAGCATCTTCATCCGCACCTTCGGCAGGCTTCGGGCCTGCTCACCCGCGTCGATACAGTCCTGGACGAACGGCATGCGCCCTTCGAGCGACACCGCGTCGTAGATCACCCGGCAACTGATCCCGCGGCCCAGCAGCTGGAATTCGATCGGGTTGAACGTCGGGCTGCTGAAGTACGGCGGACAGTCGATGACCTGCATCTCCTCCTCCGAGCCGAGCTGCATCCGCTCGACGCGGTTCAGCTGTGCCTCGCGCCCTTCCACCAGCTCGACGAGCTCGCTCGGGTGTCCCGCACCGGCCCCCTGGAAACGCAGGGCCAGCGAGCGGACGTGGGCGCGGAGCTCCTCCAGTTCCTGCTGCCGGCGGGCGGCGAGGGAGCCGACGGCTGCTTCGGGAGGGGACGCGACGTAGCGCACGGGTGCCCCCGTCAGCCGCGTGATGAGGCCGGCGTCCACCAGGCGACCCAGGGCCGGACGGATGCGTGCCGCGGTGGAGCCGTCCAGTGCGGCCAGCTGCGCGGCGGTGCTGCGCGGAGCGGAGAGAAGATGCAGGTAGAGGGCGCTTTCGATCTCGCCGAGCCCCACCGGGGCCAGGAAACCGTCGGACACAGGACCCCCAAAATGGGCGCGTCTACTTATGGTCAATGTCTACTATCCGGCATTCCCCAAAAGAGGGGGTCGGTTTACGGTGGGTTTCAGCCAATCCGTTCGAATCACTGGATCGGCCTCCCCAGCGGCAACACTCCGCAACGGCCCCGCTCGGCCTTCGGACACTTTTCACCCGGGGTCGATGCCGCCGCACCGGAAGGATCCGCGCTGTGCCGGTCTCCATCCAGTCCCAGCTCCGCCAACGCATCTTCACCGTGCCCACCGTCGCGGTGTCGGTTCCCACCGCCCGACGGCGGGCACGGGCGCACTTCGCGGAGTGGGATCTGGATGTGGAGCACCCCGTGGTGGAGTCGGCCCTGTTCATCCTGACCGAACTCCTCACCAACAGCGTCCAGCACACCGCGCACCGTTCACCGACCGCCGACATCATCCTGGCGCTCGGCCCGCGCAGCCTCATCGTCGCCGTGCACGACCGTCACCCCCACTGCCCCCGACCGACGCATGCCCCGCACGCCGACGGAAGCGGCGGCTGGGGCCTGCGCCTGGTGGCTGATCTCGCCGCCGAGGCCAACGGCAGCACCCACGCGCACACCGACGCCGACGAGCAGGGAAAGACGATCCTGGTCCGCCTGCCCCGCCCCGACCGGCTGCTGCCGTGCACCCGCGACAGCTTTCCGTACTCCCCGTAGGAGCTGGGCACGGCTCAGGCGGCAGTGCGGCGGAACGAGGACCGGTAGGCGTACGGGGTCACCCCGACGACACGTTTGAAGCGCTCGCGAAACGCGGTCGGTGACCCGAAGCCGGCCTGCGTCGCGATCCGCTCGACCGCGTACTCGGTCGTCTCCAGCAGGAACTGGGCCCGGCGCACGCGCGCACGCAGCAACCACTGCAGTGGTGTGGTTCCGGTCTGCTCCCGGAAGCGCCGGCTGAAGGTCCGCTCACTCATCCCGCTGCGCGCGGCCATGGCCTCCAGAGTGACGTCCTGCCCTAGATGGTCCTCGATCCAGGACAGCACCGGCTCCAGGAGCGATCCGCGCGGTACGGGCGGCTGCGCGTGGACGATGAACTGGGCCTGACCGCCCTCCCGTTCCAGCGGCACGACCGCCATCCGGGCGGCGTCGGCCGCCACGGCGGAACCCAGGTCGCGGCGGATCATGTACAGGCACAGATCCAGGCCGGCCGCCGCGCCCGCGGAGGTGAGGAGCCGGCCGTTGTCGACGTACAGGACATCGGGCTGCACCTCGACGAGGGGAAACCGTTCAGCGAGCTGCTCCGCCGCCACCCAGTGGGTCGTCGCGCGCAGCCCGTCCAGCAGGCCCGTCGCCGCGAGGATGAACGCGCCACTGCAGATCGACGCGATGCGGGTGCCCGAGGCGGCCGCGGCGCGCAGCGCGTCGAGAACGTCCGGTCCCGGCGGCGGGGCGTCTTCCGAGCAGCCCGGCACGATGATGGTGTCCGCGTCCGCCAGCGCCTCGAGCCCCCACGGAACGCGCAGCGTGAAGGCCTCGCCGGCCACCTCCGGCGCAGCGCCGCAGACCCGTACGCGGTAGGGCCGGCGCCCGTCGGGAAGGCGGGTACGCCCGAACACCTCGATGGGCGTCGCCATGTCGAACGCCACCACATGATCCAGGACAAGGACTGCGACCGTATGCACGGAGTCCACGATAGGTGAGTTCCCGCCACAGAGGTACGGCGGTGTTCAAGAGCCCTGGACCGCAAAGTGTGCACGTCAAGGAGTTGGCGGGAACCCGTTGCCCTTTGTCGTTCCAGCCCATGGGAAGCCTCTGACGATCCGCCTAGCGTGTGGTGCGGTAACGCTGCGAGCGACGAAAGAAGGACTGCCCCATGCTTGCCCAGATCGTCCTGTTCGATGGATTCGATCCCCTGGATGTCATCGCTCCGTACGAGGTGCTGCACGCCGCGGGCATGTTCACCGAAGGGGCGGTGCGCGTGGAGCTGGTGACCGCGGAAGGACCCCGTGAGGTCCTCAGCGGCGCCGGCCCTCTCACCCTGCGCTCCACCGCCCCGCTGGACCCGGTGCGCGCCGACGTGATCATCCTGCCGGGCGCCGTCGGCGAGTTCCCCTCGGAAGCGTCGACCAGCGAGGAGGAGCTGCAGCGCGGCATCCCCGCCATCCTCGGCCGGACTCTGCAGACCGACCTCCCCCGCCTGGCGGAGGAGGCACTGCACCGCGAGGACACCATCGTCGCGACGGTCTGCGGCGGTTCGCTGATCCTGGCCATGGCGGGCCTGATCGAAGGCCGTCACGCCACCACCCACCACTTGGGCCTCGAACTGCTGGAGGCCACCGGAGCCCGCCCCGTACAGGCCCGGGTCGTCGACGACGGTGACCTCGTCACCGGGGCCGGCGTCACATCCGGCCTCGATCTCGCCCTGTACCTCATCGAGCGCGAAGTCGGCCCGCGCGTCGCCCACAGTGTGGAACGGCTCTTCGCCCACGAGCGACGCGGCGTCGTCTGGTCCACCCGTGGACAGACCCCCGCCCTCGTCCTCTGACGCCCTCGTCCTCTGAACCGACCGGCGCCCCCCGCCCATCAATTGCCCGCCGACCACGGGCCGCTGTCCGGCGCCCGGATCACGGCCCCACCTCGGCCACCGGACAATCCACTCCACTACCGAAAGCGCATCTGCCACGTGACTGCCGAAGGCATCTGGAATCTGACGATGGACACCCCGCTGGGCAAGCAACGCGCCAGAGCGGAACTGACCCTGCGGCCCGACGGATCCTGGTGCGGCACAGCCCGCGACCGGCGATCCGGTGAGGAGATGCCGCTGACCGACATCTCCGTCGAGGGCGGCCAGGTGACATGGAGGCTCTCCATCACCAAACCCCTGCGGCTCCACCTCCTGTACACCCTCGCCCTCGACGGCGATCGGCTCACCGGCAAAGCCAAGGCAGGACGTCTGCCCGCCGCCGCGGTGACCGGTGAGCGAGCCGTCGAAGCGGAACGGGAGCCCGGCGTTCAGTCATGACCAAACTCCTCTTGGCCATCCACGTCCTCGTCGCCATCGTCGCGATCGGTCCTGTGACCGTCGCGGCCAGCATGGTGCCCGCGGCGGTCCGGCGCGCTCAGTCGGCGGGCCCGGACGCGTCATCCCTCGCCATGGTCCGACTCCTGCACCGCATCTGCCGGGTGTACGCCGCGATCGCTCTGGCGGTTCCGGTCTTCGGGTTCGCCACGGCCAGCAGCCTCGGTGTCCTGGGCGATGCCTGGCTCATCGTCTCGATCGTGCTCACCGCAGTGGCGGCCGGAGTCCTGGCGCTGCTGGTTCTGCCGCGCCAGGACGCCCTGTTGATCCGACTCGATCAGGGATCGCCACCCGTCGAGCGCGCCGCGACGGTACAGCTGGCCATGCTCACCGGCATCTTCAACCTGCTGTGGGCCGCGGTGACCGTCCTGATGATCGTCCGACCCGGATCCACCACAGGAGCATGACCATGAACCGCACACGGCAACCGCTGCGCATCTCCGCTGCCGTCGAACTGGCATCCCTCGTGGTCCTGCTGGGGAATCTGTTCACCGCGCACCTGCCCGCGATCTCGTCACTGGCTGGACCGGCCCACGGCTGCGCCTATCTGTTCACCATCGTCGCCGGCGCCCGGGACCCGGGCAGAACCCCGCGCACCACGGCCCTGACGCTGATCCCCGGCATCGGAGGAATCCTCGCCCTGCGCCGGTTGGAACGGACGTCCAGGGACAACGGGACGGCAACCGGCGCCGAGCACTCGTCCGCCCTCGCGGGCGACTGACGGTACGTCATTGCCGGAACCGGACGGCGCCGCGCCACGAGAGCGCGGCGCCGTCAGCGCGGACCGGCCGGCTCAGCGCCGCCGCGAGCCGGCCGTCACCTTCTCCCCGGCATCCGCCGGCGCGCGCCGTGGCAACCCGCTGTTGCGCCTCATCGGGCAGATACTGGTCGCGCCCTGACGCCGCCTCGTCCGAGGAACTGGAAATGGCCACGCCTCCCGCACGCCCCACCGGCGCCACCGTCCGCGCAGGCATGGTCGGACGACGGTCGGTGCTGTGGGGCGCATCGTCCGTGCTGATGTGGGCGACGGGTTGTTCGAACGGTACGACGGCGCCGTCGTCCACCGGCAGCTCACGTACCCCGACACCACCCACGACGGCCACCACGGCCGCCCCGTCCCCGTCGTCCACCGCGACCGCCGCGCCCACGTCATCCGCCGCGCCTTCCGTACGGCCCAGCGCGACGCTGCCCGCAGCCATGCCGTGGCAACCGGGCCCCGGCGAGATCGAGCCCGCGGCGAAACGGAGTGCCGTGACGCTGATCGAGGCGCTCGGATCGTGGCGGCACGGGCAGAGCGGGCAGCGTCAGGCCGCGGCGCGGGCCGCCGCGCTCGGCATTCCCACCGCGCTCGCCGGCCAACTCGCCTCCCAGGCCGGGTCCCTGCTGCCGCCGTGGGACGAAGCGACCGTGCAGGTGATCGACGCGCAGTACGGCGGTCTCCTGACCGACACCGCGAGCGTTCTCGTGGTGTGCCGCCAATGGGGCAGGAGCGGCACCGGAGCTGTCATTGCAGGTGGCACCACCGTGGACGTGCGGCTGAGCCGGACGGGTTCCGGCTGGAGCGTCACCGCGCTGCATCCGGCGGTCCCGGGGCCTGCCGCCCCGTCGCCGACCGCCTCGGCGCGGGCGGTGCCGGCCCGCTCGAACATCGAGCTGCCGCCCGCGTCGGCCGCGGACATCCGCAGCGGCGCGGTGCACGAGAGCGTGCTCCGGGCGATGTTGCAGTTGGCCGATACCTACCGCATGTCGGTGAGCGTGGTGCGGTCCGGCCATCCGCTGGACGTGTTCGGCACCAGCCGTCCCAGCGACCATCCGGTCGGAAAAGCCTTCGACGTATGGCGCATCGACGGCCACCCGGTGGTCGATCCGGCGACCTCACGCTCGCTGATCACCGCGTTCATGCGGGCCGCCGCGGCCGCGGGCTCGTACAACGTCGGCGGCCCCGTGCTGCTGTCGGGTGGTGCGACGTCGAATCAGTTCTTCTCCGACGACACCCACCACGACCATGTGCACATCGGCTTCTCGTCCTGACGCGGCGGCCTACTGTTCGTCATCGTCCTCATCCCCGTACACGTCGTCCCCGTCCTCGGCGGCCGCCAGTACCGTCGCGCGCTTCGTGACGACAGCGGCAGCCATCAGCGCGCTGCCCACGAAGGCCAGCGCGACCATCCACGGCTGGTCGAACCGGTGGCGGGTGGCGTGGTCCAGGGAGTAGCGGCCCGGCCCACACAGGCCGACCGAGGCCGCGGTGAACCCGAGGAAGGCGGGATATTCGAAGCCGCCGCCCTGGGCGAAGAATCCGGCCGGCGCATGGACCGCCACGGCCCCCGCCATGGCGCCCGCCGCTGCCGCCCCGGCGGCGGGGGTGGCCAGACCCAGTGCCAGCAGCGCTCCACCCCCGGCCTCACCGAGACCGGCGGCGATCGCGCTCTGCCGACCTGGTGTGAACCCCATCTGCTCCATCCCGGCCGCAGTCGCCGTCAGGCCCCCGCCGCCGAACCACCCCAACAGCTTCTGCGTCCCGTGGGCCATCAGCACCGCCCCGGCGCCGACCCGGAGGGTGAGCAGACCGAGGTCCCGTCGGTTGATGCACGTCATCGCTGTCTCCAGGAGGTGGCTTCGGGGATGGGCTACGGGCGTATGTCTCCACTCTCCGTGCCACGAGCCGCATGCGCGCCCCGGCGCTGGGCCATACGGGCAACGAGCCCCGCTCCCCTGCGCGGGCGGCGTCCGGTCCCGCCACCGCGGTTGTCATGCCGTCACGCGTGGGGCTTCGCGCGGACGTGCATGCGCTCCCCCTGCCTCCCGAAGAGGCTGAGGATCTCGACGGGCCGTCCGTCCGCGCTGCCGAACCAGTGGGGCAGCCGGGTGTCCCACTCGGCGGCCTCCCCGGGGCCGAGGACCAGATCGTGCTCGGCGAGGACGAGCCGCAGCCGGCCGTCCAGAACGTAGAGCCACTCGTAGCCCTCGTGCGTACGGAGTTCCGGCTCGGCACCCCGGTCGGGGATGACCATCTTGTACGCCTGGAGGCGGCCCGGACTCCGGGTCAGGGCCACGGACGTGCCGCCGTTCGGCAGGGTG
Source organism: Streptomyces sp. NPDC045021 (assembly GCF_056432645.1). NCBI lineage: Bacteria > Bacillati > Actinomycetota > Actinomycetes > Kitasatosporales > Streptomycetaceae > Streptomyces > Streptomyces sp. NPDC045021. The sequence continues at coordinate 66,973 of NZ_JBWKIQ010000004.1, read as the reverse complement.
CGGGGTGTCAACCGCACCCGGGGATCCCCCACTTCGGGCGCGCCGACCAGCTCGTCCAGGGCCACGTGGTAGGCGCCGGCGAGCGGCAACAGCAGTTCCAAGCTGGGGCGGCGCTGTCCGGACTCCAACCGGGACAGGGTGCTCTTCGAGATGCCGGTCGCCTCGGCGAGCGCGGCCAGCGTGAGGCCGTGCTCGGCGCGCAGCCGTCTGAGCCGGGGGGCGACCTCGTCGAGGACCGTTTGGTAGGGCGGTGATGTGTCCATGCGGGCATTCCACCCCGCTGTCCCGGAAATGGCAACAAGAGTTGCCACCGTAGAACCACGGGGTACACGCTCCTCGGCATGAGCCCACACAGCGCCTCCGGACACGGACACCACGACACCGACCTCGACTGGGAGGTCATGGCCGCCCAACTGGAGAACAGCGGCGAGCTGCAGCTTCCCGTCCTCCGCCGGACGGCGGCCCGCCTGGAGGAGCTGCTCGGCCCGGAGCGGGAAGTCCGGCGCGTCCTCGACATCGGCAGTGGGCCCGGCGTGATGACCTGCGTGCTCGCGGAGACCTTCAGGGAAGCCGAGGTGGTCGCCGTGGACGGCACCCCCGGTCTGCTGGAGCGCGCACTGGCTCGCGCCGAGCGGCTCGGCCTCGGCGGCCGGATCACCGCCCGGCACGCGGAGCTTCCCGAGGGTCTGGACGGCGGTGACGAGCACGGGGAGGGCGGCCTCGGCACGGCGGATCTGATCTGGAGCAGCAAGGCCGTGCACCACCTCGGCGATCAGCAGGAGACGTTGAACGCGCTCGCCGGAGTGCTGAGGCCCGGCGGGGTGCTCGCCGTGGCGGAGGGCGGCCTGCCGACGCGCTTTCTCCCGCGCGACATCGGCATCGGCAGGCCGGGCCTCCAGGCGCGGCTCGACGCCGCCCAGGAGGACTGGTTCGAGATCATGCGGGCCGAGCTGCCCGGCAGCACCGCCGTGGTCGAGGACTGGCCCGCGATGCTCGGCCGCGCCGGGCTCGCCCGCGCCGGCAGCTTCACTTCCCTCCTCGACCTGCCGGCACCTGCGGGCGAGACGGCCCGAACCTTTCTGCACACCCATCTGACCCGGCTGCGGGAGACGATGAGCCACTCCCTGGACGCGGACGACCGCACCACGCTCGACGTGCTGCTGGACCCCGGGGCCCCGGAGGGCATCCTGCGGCGGCCCGACGCCTTCCTGCTCTCCGCCACCACGGTCTTCACGGGCGTGCGCCCGGCTCGTTGACCCCGCCGGACACCTGCGAGTCACCAGAGAACGGAGTTCATGTTGAGGACAATCAGCGCGGGACAGGACGCGGCGGCGGCCGGAGGCGCGAATCGGGCGGCTTCGGTCCGGTGGGCGCTCGCCGGCCTCTCGCTCTCCATGTTGCTGTCCTCGCTCGGCACCAGCGTCGCCAATGTCGCCCTGCCGACGTTGGCGCACGCGTTCGCCGCCTCTTTCCAACAAGTCCAGTGGATCGTCCTGGCGTATCTCCTCGCCATCACCACGGTGATCGTCAGCGTCGGGCGGCTCGGTGACATCATCGGCCGCCGGCGGTTGCTCCTGGCCGGGATCCTCCTGTTCACGGCGGCCTCGGTCCTGTGCGGCGCCGCGCCCACGCTGTGGCTGCTGATCACCGCCCGTGCGGCGCAGGGCCTCGGAGCGGCCATCATGATGGCCCTCACCATGGCGTTCGTCGGCGAGACGGTTCCGAAGGCAAGGACGGGTAGCGCCATGGGGCTGCTCGGAACGATGTCCGCGATAGGCACCGCTCTCGGTCCGTCGCTGGGCGGCGCTCTCATCTCGGGACTCGGCTGGCGGGCCATCTTCCTCGTCAACGCACCGCTGGGCGTGCTGACGTTCCTTCTCGCCCACCGCTACCTGCCCGTTGACCGGCGGGAGCCCAGGACCGATCGGGCCCGCTTCGACCATGTGGGCACGCTGCTGCTCGCCCTGACGCTCGCGGCCTATGCGCTGGCCATGACCCTGGGGCGCGGCCGTCTCGGTCCGCTCAACCTCGCTCTGCTGGTGGCTGCCGCGGTCGGAGTCGGGCTCTTCGTACGCACCGAGGCGAGGGCGGCGTCACCGTTGATCCGACTGGCGACGTTCCGCGATCCGGTGCTGAGTGCGAGCCTCGCCATGAGCGCGCTCGTCTCGACGGTGATGATGGCCACGCTGGTGGTCGGGCCGTTCTATCTCGCTCGTACGCTCGGGCTCGATGAGGCGCTGGTCGGACTCGTCCTGTCGGTCGGTCCGCTCGTCGCCGCGCTGACGGGGGTGCCGGCCGGTCGCATCGCGGACCGCTTCGGCGCATCCCGCATGACCGTCATCGGGCTCACCGCCATGGCGGCCGGTTCCCTCATCCTGTCCATGACGTCGGCGACGCTCGGCATCATCGGCTACATTGTCCCGCTCGTCGTCGTCACCGCCGGCTATGCGGTGTTCCAGACCGCCAACAACACCGCTGTCATGGCAGACATCCGCCCGGATCAGCGAGGCGTCATGTCCGGCATGCTCAACCTGTCGCGCAATCTCGGTCTCATCACCGGCGCGTCCGTCATGGGCGCCGTGTTCGCGCTCGCGACAGCGACCAGCGACGTCACGACGGCGCGTCCCGAGGCGGTTGCCACCGGCATGCGGATCACATTCGCGGTGGCGGCGATTCTGATCGTCGTCGCGCTCGTCATCGCGGTGGGAAGCCGGACTCTCTCGCGACACTCGCGACACCTTGCGAGTCGGTCCGGGCCGCGTGCACAGCAGACAGCCGGACCTGACCTGCCACGTCGGAGCACCAGCTCCTGAGGCCGGGTCAGGTGATCGCCGCGCCGCGGCCCACCAGCAGCGCCACGTCGAGCGCCGCCACCAGAACGGCGGAGGCGAAGGCCGCCCGTTCCCGGTGGCGGCCCACCACGCTCCCCGCCCCGGCGACCAACACGGCCGCGACGAGCGCTGCCACGCTCCCCGCACCGGGTCGGCCCGGCGGACCGAGGACCAGGACGGCGGTCGCGGCCACCAGAGGGAGCGGGAGCAACCGGCGGGTGCCGAGAGTGCCCAGCCGCTGCGGCCATCCCCGGACCCCGGCCGCCAGGTCCGCGCGGATGTCCGGCAGTACGTCACCCAGGTGGGCGCCGATGCCCAGCAGCGCTCCCGCGCAGGCGACCCACCAGGCGGGCCACGGGTGCCCCGGCAGGCTCAGCGCCACGAAGGCGGGCAGGCTCGCGAAGCCTGCCGCGTAGGGCAACCAGGACCACGCCGTCGCCTTGAGGCGCAGGTCGTACGCCCACGCCGCGGCGACCCCCGCCAGGTGGACGGTCCCCGCCCGCGCACCGCAGGCCAGCGACAGCGGCACGCACAGCGCCAGTGCGCACCACGCGGCCGTCCACACGGTTCTCGCCCCGACCGCACCGGCGGCGATCGGCTTGTCGCGGCGGCCGGCGGCGATGTCGCGGCGCGCGTCGAACGCGTCATTGCACCAGCCCACCGACAACTGCCCGGTCAGTACGGCCGCAGCGGTCAGCGTGGTGAGCGCGGCACTGCGGCTCGCGGCCCAGGCCAGAACGGTCACCAGCACCGTGACCGCCGCCGTCGGTCCGGGGTGACAGGACCCCGCGAGGGATCCCGCCAGGCCGGCTGCCCGGCCACTCGATCGGACGGACGGGGGAACAGACGGGGCACCGGCGGTCGGCTGCTCGGGAAGGGCCACAGGCCGATCCTAGGCACCTCTGGTCGTGTCGCAGCGTGTGCCGGTGATCACCGGGTGTTGAATGCCTGTCCCGGGTGAAGTTCCGGAGCAGGCCCCGCCCCCACGTCGGGAGTCCCATGACCCGTATCGCAGCCGTTCACGGCGCACTGGCGCCCCACCGTCACGCGCAGGCCGAGATCACGGACATAGTGGCGCGCACCTGTCTGCCCCCGAGCACCGACCGCAAGGTGTTGGACCGGCTCCATCAGGGATCCCAGGTCCGTTCGCGCCATATGACGCTGCCGCTCGACCGGTACGCGGAACTGGACGGCTTCGGCGCCGCCAACGACGCCTTCATCACGGGGGCCACCGCCCTGGGCTCCCAAGTGGTCCGCGGGGCGCTGCGCGCCGCGGGGTTGCTGCCTTCCGACGTCGATCTGCTGATGTTCACCTCGGTCACCGGGATCGCCACCCCGTCGATCGACGCGCGGCTCGTCGGCCGGCTCGGACTGCGCGAGGACGTCAAACGGATGCCGCTGTTCGGCCTCGGCTGCGTGGGGGGCGCCGCCGGACTGGCCCGCGTGCACGACTACTTGCTCGGGCGGCCGGACCATGTCGCGGTGCTGCTGTCGGTCGAACTGTGCTCGCTCACCTTCCAGCGCAACGACGACTCCATGGCCAACATGGTGGCGACGGCCCTGTTCGGCGACGGCGCCGCCGCGGTCGTGGCCTGCGGGGCGGCACGCACCGGCGGGTCGCCCGCCGGGGCGCCCCTACCGGCCGGACCGACGATCGTCGCCACACGCAGCCGGCTGTACCCCGACACCGAACAGGTCATGGGCTGGAGCATCACGAACTCCGGTTTCAAGGTCGTCCTGGATCCCGCCGTCCCCGATGTGGTGCGCCGCCATCTCGCCGACGACGTGAAGGGGTTCCTGAGCGAGCACGGACTGAAACCCAAGGACGTGGCCGCCTGGGTGTGCCATCCGGGCGGTCCCCGCGTTCTGGAGGCCGTCTCGGAAAGCCTCGACCTGCGGGACGGGGCGCTGGACGTGACGTGGCGCCACCTGGCCGAGGTCGGGAACCTCTCCTCGTCGTCGGTACTCCATGTGCTGCGGGACACGTGGGCCGAACGCCGCCCACCGGCGGGCGCCCCGGGTCTGCTGCTGGCGATGGGGCCCGGTTTCTGCTGCGAACTGGTGCTGCTGCGCTGGTAGGTCGGAGGACTCATGATCTGGTACGCACTGTTGGTGGCGGCGGTCGCCGTCGAACGGGTCGCCGAACTTGTCGTCGCCCGGCGCAACGAGCGCTGGAGCACGGCCCGTGGAGCGGTCGAGGCCGGTCAGGGCCACTACCCCGCCATGGTCGTCCTGCATACCGCGCTGCTCGCGGGGTGTGTGATCGAAGCCGGGCTCGCCGACCGCGCCTTCGTACCGTCTCTGGGATGGCCGATGCTGGCCGTGGTGGTGGCGGCCCAGGGACTTCGGTGGTGGTGCATCAGCACCCTGGGCCCACGCTGGAACACCCGCGTGATCGTCATTCCCGGGATGCCGTTGGTGACCGGAGGCCCCTACCGGTGGTTCAGCCATCCGAACTACGTCGCCGTCGTCGCCGAAGGCGTGGCGCTTCCCCTGGTGCACACCGCCTGGGTCACCGCCGTCTCCTTCACCGTTCTGAACGCCGCCCTGCTCACCGTGCGCGTCCGCTGCGAGAACGCGACCCTGGCCACCGCCGCCGGACCACGGTCCGTACCGGCAGGGGTGCCGGGACCCGGCGCCGGTCTGGACGCGACGACATGATCGATGTCCTGGTGGCCGGCGGGGGTCCCGCGGGACTGGCCGCCGCCATGCACGCCGCCCTCGCCGGGATGCAGGCCGTCGTCATGGAGCCCAGGACCGCTCCCGTGGACAAGGCGTGCGGCGAAGGTGTCATGCCGGGCGGAGTCGCCGCCCTGCGGGCGCTGGGCGTCGACGTCGCCGGTCGCGAACTGCGCGGCATCCGCTATCTGGACGCCACCCGCCAGGCCGAGGCCGGTTTCCGTGGCACCACCGGGCTCGGAATCCGCCGCACCACCCTCCACAGCGCGCTGCACCGGCGCGCCCGGGATCTCGGGGTGTCGATCGTGACCGGCAAGGTGTCCTCGGTGCGCCAGTCGGCGGACCATGTGGTCGCCGCGGGGATGACGGCACGGTGGCTGATCGCAGCCGACGGCCTGCACTCCCCCGTGCGCCGCAGCCTGGGGCTGGGACTTCCGGACCGCGCGGAAGGACGTTACGGGCTGCGCCGGCACTACCGGGTGGAGCCGTGGACGGATTTCGTCGAGGTGCACTGGTCCGACCACGGCGAGGCCTATGTGACACCCGTCGCCGATGACCTGGTGGGCGTCGCCGTACTGAGCCGCAGCCGGCGCGGGTACGACGACCATCTCGCCGCCTTTCCGGCACTGTCCGCGCAGTTGCGGGGCTCGGCCGCGACGTCCGTACGCGGCGCAGGGCCGCTGCGCCAGCGGGTACGCCGCCGCGTCGCCGGCCGGATCCTGCTCGTCGGTGACGCGGCGGGATACACCGATGCCCTCACCGGTGAGGGCATCGCGCTGGGGCTGCGGAGCGCCGAGGCGGCGGTGCGGTGTCTGGTCGGCGGTCGCCCGGAAGCCTACGAGGCGGCGTGGGCGCGGCTGACACGGCGCCACCGTGTCCTGACCGAGGCGCTCCTGATGGCCGGCCGCCACCCGCGCACCGCCCGCCTCATCGTCCCGGCCGCCGCCCGTCTGCCCGCCGTCTTCTCGGGCGCGGTGCACGTTCTGCGGTAGCCGGGCCGGTGGGCGGTACGGGAGACGGCCTACAGATCGAGAGTGATCGTGCGGATCTCGGCCGCGGGTTCCACGGAACGCACCAGACGGGCGAAGGCTCCCAGCAGCCGCAGCAGCTCGGCCCCGTACCCCAGCAGGCTGTCGGTCTGGCTGAGACCGTCCACCAACAGGACGCTCTCGCGCACGCCGTCCGCACCCACGGAGGACTTGAGGACGCACTCCCAGAACCACATCGTGTCCGCGCCGGTCAGCACGGCGGTCTCCACATCGGCGACGCTGGTGTGGGCGTACCGCAGATACGGCAGCCGGTTGCCGTTCTGGGCGAGGAACGCCGGTCGGCGCATCGAGTAGATCCTGTTGTGCCGGCGGGAGGCCGCGCGCAGCCCACGGGTCCAGGTGCGTTCCCTGACCACCAGCCAGGTCTGGGCCGCCACCAGGCACTCCATCAGCGAATCGCCCCGCGTGCGGACGCAGAGCGCGACGGGGAGCGAGATCCCCGGGCGCAGCGGGACCACGCCGAGGGGCAGCTCCGGATTCCAGGTGGGCCGGAACACGGCCTGGCGATCGGGGTCGGAGCGGTCGACGCCGCACTCCTCCAGAAAGCCGGCGAGCACCTGCACCGTCTGCGGGCACGCGCCGCGGCCGCGATCCGCGATGCGCCACAGCAGACAGAGCATCGCCCGGAAGGTGCGTTGGCGGCCCAGCTCCGACTCCTGCGCGAGCTCGATGACGAGTTCGTCGCTCCCCGCGCCCGCTATGCCCCCGACCAGGCGCAGCCGGGCGGCCGGTCCGGGACGGCCACCGTCCAGGTCCACCGCGCACAGGCCCTGGTCCGTGCCCTGCCCGGATCGGACGGGCAGCCCGCAGTCGTGGAGCAACCCGATGAGCGGCCCCCGCTCCGTGGCCGGCACGGGGATGCGCACCCCGTCCCTGAACGCACTCGGCAGGGGCATCACGTAGTCGTCGGCGAAAGGCGAGGCGTCGTGAAAGACCGACGGCGCGCGCAGGGCCTGTGTCTCGACCAGCCCGTCGAGCCGGGGCGGCCCGTCCGTGAGGCGCAGGGGCGGCCCCTCCGCCAGCGTCTGCGCGTGGGTGGAGCGGACCCCGGCGAAGAGGTCGGCGTTGACCAGGGCGTCCTCCCTGGTGCGGCAGGACGGCACGTCGAGCCGCACACCCGCTGCCTGTGGAGTGGCCTGGAGCGACCAGTCGCCGGCGAACCCGCCGACCGGGTCGACCGCACCCAGCACGAACCGGCAGCCGCCCTCGACTCCTCCCTCGACGCGGAGCAGGGAGCGCAGGCTCTTGCCCGCGATCTCGCCCGTGTTGACCTTGCCGCCCGCGGCCGCCCAGGTGGAGGTGGCGTCCTCCACGTCGACCTGGGTCAGGGTGTGGAGTGCCGCCAGGGTGAGCAGGTCGGCCCGGGCGAGAGTGGGCCAGTCGGCCGGCAGTTCCAGCCAGTTGCCTGTCGGTGCGATGTCGGACTCGATGAGGCGCTTGGTGGCCCGAGCCGCGAAAATACCCACGTCCTCGGCCCTACCGGTCCTGTGCCGGCGACGGCAGAAGCTCGTAAGCCCCCCACTGCATTTCCTGCCCCCCTCACCGAGCCCCCTGGCGCGATCCGCGGTCAGCGAGGCCGGCCGGAGGGCTTGCGGTCAGCGTAGGGTTCAGCACCGCATGATGTACCGCCAATCGGGAAAACCATGGCCAATACGGAGTTAGCGCATGTCGATGCGACATCGCGCCGTCTGCCGCCTTCGATCGGCAGGCGCACCCGGAGCAGCGGGGGCGCCCCGTGTGAGAGACGGCACGCTTGCCCGGATGCCCGCTCGGACGGCGCCCTCCCTGTCTATGGTGTGGATCATGAGTACACACTTTGACGTCGTGGTCCTCGGCGCCGGCCCGGGCGGGTACACCGCCGCGGTCCGCGCGACCCAGCTCGGACTGCGCGCGGCGGTCATCGAGGAGAAGTACTGGGGCGGGGTGTGCCTGAACGTCGGTTGTATCCCGTCGAAGGCGCTGCTGCGCAATGCCGAACTGGCGCACATCTTCACCCACGAGGCGAAGACCTTCGGAATCCGGGTCGAGGGCAAGGTCAGCTTCGACTACCGGGAGGCGTACCTGCGCAGCCGGAAGGTCGCCGACGGCCGCGTCGCCGGCGTGCACTACCTGATGAAGAAGAACGGCATCACCGAGTACGACGGCCGGGGCACCTTCGTCGACGACCACACGCTGCAGGTGGCGCTGCGGGCGGGCGGGACCGAGACGGTGACGTTCGATCACTGCATCGTCGCGACCGGGGCCACGACGCGGCTGCTGCCGGGCACCTCGCTGAGCGAGCGGGTCGTCACCTACGAGGAGCAGATCCTCACCGACACGCTTCCGGAGAGCATGATCATCGCCGGGGCCGGCGCGATCGGCGTCGAGTTCGCGTATGTGCTGCACAACTACGGGGTGAAGGTCACGATCGTCGAGTTCCTCGACCGCGTCGTGCCGCTGGAGGACGCCGAGATCTCGGCCGAGCTCGCCAAGCGCTACCGGCGTCTGGGCATCGAGATCCTGACGTCCACCCGGGTCGAGTCCATCGACGACAGCGACCCGTCGGCCAAGGTGCGGGTCACCGTCTCGCGAGACGGACAGCAGCAGGTCCTGGAGGCCGACAAGGTCCTGCAGGCGATCGGCTTCGCGCCGCGCGTCACCGGCTACGGCCTGGAGGCCACCGGTGTGCGTCTGACCGAGCGCGGCGCCATCGACGTGGACGCTCGCGGCCGCACGAACGTGCCGCACATCTTCGCGATCGGCGACGTCACCGCGAAGCTGATGCTGGCTCATGCGGCCGAGTCGATGGCGGTGATCGCGGTCGAGACCATGGCGGACGCGGAGACCATGGAACTCGACTTCACCATGATTCCGCGGGCCACCTACTGCCAGCCGCAGATCGCCAGCTTCGGCTGGACCGAGGCCCAGGCCCGGGAGAAGGGCTTCGACGTCAATGTGGTGAAGTTCCCCTTCACCGCGAACGGCAAGGCCCACGGCCTGGGTGACCCGGTCGGCTTCGTCAAGGTGATCAGCGACCGGACCCACGGTGAGCTGCTCGGCGCGCACCTGATCGGTCCCGAGGTCACCGAACTGCTGCCGGAGCTGACCCTGGCCCAGCAGTGGGACCTGACGGTCCACGAGGTGGCGCGCAACGTGCACGCCCATCCGACGCTCGGCGAGGCGGTCAAGGAGGCCATCCACGGCCTGGCCGGACACATGATCAACTTCTGATCGCGCTGGTCGCACTCGTCGCGCAAGGGTCCGGGACATGCGGCACCGGACCCCTGCGCGGCGCTCGCGGCCGGGCGGCCCCGAAGCGGGCGGCCGGTCCACTCCGCGCGCTTCCACGCCGGGTGGCGCACGATGAGATCGTGATGACGGTACTGCTCATGGAGCACGACAGCGACACATCGAGCGACCTGCGCTCGGCGATCCACGCCAACCGGCACTTCCGCGTCATCGCGCACGGGACGGACGCCGCTACCGTGGTGGCGCTGGCACGGACCCTCCTGACCGACGTTGTGATCATCGACGCCCGTCTCGACACCATCAACCCGCTCGCCCTCTGCCGGGAGCTGCGCGCTCTGAGTCCGCCACCGGCGGTCGTGATCATCGCCGCGGACCTCGTCGGCGCCGAGCCCGCGCACCAGCTCGCCGTGAAGGGTTCCGTCCACCTGCTGCGCGGCGCCGAGCCGGCCGATGTCGTGAACGCCCTGCGGGCGATCGGCGTCCGACGCAGCAACTGCGATCCCGACGCCATGTGACCTCGGTGGTGACCGGTCCGGAGCAGTTCTCCCCGACGAAGGGGGCAGCCCTCGTTCCGGCCGAAGGCCCGGCCCGAACGAATCGGTGCGCGTCACCACCGCCCCGGGCCCCCTCCACGAACCCGTCGTCGGTCTCTACGCTGTTCCTTCATGGACATACCTGGAGCCACACCGCGCGGGCCCGAATCGTCCGTGCCGGAACCCCCCGCAGCCTCCGACCTCGACGACTTCCTGCGCGAGTTGGGCGCCGAAGACCTCGAGCACCCCGGTGGAACCCTGCTGGCGCACCTGCGGAGGGTCCGGGCCCAGCTCGGTATGTGGGGAGCACGCCCGGCGCTCCAGCTCGCGGGACTGGGTCACGCCTTCTACGGAACCGACGGCTTCGCCACCGCGCTTCTGCCCGTGGAGCGACGGTCGGAACTGACGGCGGTGATCGGAGCCGAGGCCGAGACGCTCATCTATCTCTACGCCAGTTGTGACCGCAAGGCCTCCTACCCGACGCTCGCGGACGCCGATGTGCGCTTCCGCGACCGGTTCACCGGCACCACCTTCGCCCCCAGCCTGCGACAACGGCAGGACTTCGCGGAGATCACGGCAGCCAACGAGCTGGATCTCGTGCGGATCAACCCCGCGTTCCGCGACCAGTGGGGACCCGATCTTCTGGCCCTGTTCACCCGTATCCGCGTGCTGTTGAGCGAACCCGCCTGGCAGGAATGCCGAACCGTGCTCCTGTGAACCCTTTGCGGGCCGGCATGCGGCTGACCCTCATGTGATCCGCGTCCGGTCCGGCCGGCTGGACCGGCTGGCCCGAAGACGGGTTCAAGCCACGCTCAGCCCCTGGGCGACCTTCTGCAGTTCCGTGGTGGGCAGTGGCTCGCCGTACATGGCGCCGAGGCTCATGACCTGCAGCGTCCAACCGTCCTCCTGCCAGATCACAGACCGATTGCCCTGACCGGCCCAGACCTTCGCACTCTTGCCGTGCACGGTGACGGTGCCGACCTGGACGGCTCCCTGCGTATCGATCGTCCCGTTGCTCTGGACGACCAGGAGACCCTCAGGGGTCTGCAGCGTCTTGACGCTTCCGAAGGCGAAGTGATGCGTGACAGTCGACGGTCCGGCCTGCTGAGGGTTCCTGTTCGTCTCGAACCCCACCGGTTCCTGCGAGTCCGCGTGGTAGCCGGACGGCAGGTACGTCGTCTGCCAGAGTTTCCTGTCGTCGATCCGTGCCATCTGACGGCCGGTCGCGGCGTCGACCAGCACGCGCGCGCCCAGCGGAGCCTTCAGCCGTGCCTGCAGCGTCCCGCCCAGGCGTGCTACCGCAAGGCAGGGCGTCTGCGGCGACACCGGTTCCTGCGTGGGCCGCACGCTGAGCAGAACGCGGCCCGGTTCCTCGACCGCGACAAGGTCCTCCCGCTCTTTGCAGGCCAGCATGTGGCCGTAATCGGCCTGCACGACCACCGTGCGGTCGTCGCACCCCACCAGTGCGGTCCCCGCCATGGTGGCCGGCGCGCCGGCACCGGGTGTGCCCTTCACCTTGGATGCACCGGGTGCATCCTTCACCACGCAGGAGGGCGGCACCGTGTAGGTGTTCTGGACCGGCGGCGGCGCGGCTCCGGCCGGTGCACCCGGCCGCGCACAACCTGCCGCGATCAACATCACGGTCCCGCAAAGGACCGGCACAACCTGACTGCGTAACGAACGACGCATGGATTCCCCCCATGGGATCAGAGCCAACAGCCCTTCGACGCAGGCCGATCCCCGTGGGTTCCCCGACTGCCCCGAGTCCTCCGGCCGCCGTGTGCCGCAGCTTTTGATCGGCACGGGTGCAAAACACTTGCACTGGTAGTTACGCGACGATGAGGATCAGGCCATGCCTACCTTCACCGCTCCCGACGGAACAGAACTCGCCTACCACGTCGTGGGTGACGGCGAACCGCTGCTCTGCCTGCCCGGTGGGCCCATGCGCGCATCGTCCTACCTCGGTGATCTCGGCGGACTGTCGAAGCAGCGCCGGCTGGTCATGCTCGACCTGCGGGGCACCGGCGACTCCGGTGTCCCCGACGACCCGGCCACGTACCGGTGCGATCGGCAGGTCGGCGATGTCGAGGCGTTCCGCGATCACCTCGGTCTGGAGCAGGTCGACCTTCTCGCGCATTCGGCCGCCGGCGACCTCGCCCTGCTCTACGCGGCCCGGCACCCGCGGCGCATCCGCACCCTCACGCTGGTCACCGCCCGCGCTCGCGCCCTCGGTGTCGACTTCACCGAAGAACACCGCCGGGAGGCGGCTGCCCTGCGTTCCGCCGAGCCGTGGTTCGCGGTCGCGCACGACGCCTACGAACGGGTCTGGTCCGGTTCCGCGACCGACGCCGACTGGGATGCCATCGCCCCCTTTTTCTACGGTCGTTGGGACACCGTCGCGCAGGCCCACTCCGCAGCCGAGGTCGAGCAGAGCAATGCCGAGGCCGCCGACCACTACGCCTCCTCCGGCGCCTTCGACCCTGCCGCGGCCCGCGCCGTCGTCGCCGCATGGGACGCACGGGTCCTGGTCCTGGCGGGTGAACGGGACAGCGGACCGCTCCCCCGTATCGCCGCCGACATCGCGGATCTGTTCCCCCGGGCCCAGTTGACCGTCCAGCCCGGCGCAGGCCACTTCCCCTGGCTCGACGATCCTGAGCGATTCACCCGGACCGTCGCGACGTTCCTGGCCCAGGAGCGTGTCGCGCCGATCCACTGAGCCGACGACCCGGCCGGGCGTCACGGACGAGAGCGCTACGTCGTGTCGAAGGCCCGGGTGAACTCCCGGACGGCCCGGGCGAGCGCCGCCGGCTGGTCCAGAGGGATGAGGGTGTAGCTGTCCGCAACCTCGACCAGCCGTGCGTGCGGGAGGAGTTCGGCGAGGCGTCGGCCGTGGTCGAGTGGCATCACGCGGTCCTCACGCGCCCAGAGCACCAGGACGGGACGGTCGAAGTCCGGCAGGTACTCGGCCGCGGCCAGCAGCAGGCCGGTGTCCGCCGCCGCTGCTCGCAGCATGCGGACGGTGTCACGGCGGATCGCCGGCTGCCGCAGCACCGGCTTCATCCACCGGGCGGTGACCGCGTCCCCGCGTTTGGTCAGCCACCCGAAGGCGATCGGGAGCCGGCGGACCGTCCGAAGCCGCATCTGCTGCATGAACAGCCCGAACATCCGGGGCGAGAGCTTTCCGGTGAGCAGGAGCGTCCTGCCTGTCAGCCCGGGTGGGAAGTTGTCGAACGCGTCGCAGGAGGCGAGCACGACCCGTCCCACCCGCTCGGCGCCGTCGCGCATGAGCAGTTGGACGAGGGCCCCGCCGGTGTCATTGCCGACGAGAGTGACGTCCCGCAGATCAAGTCGTTCCAGGAACTCCGCGACGAGCCGGGCCAGCGCGGGCAACGACAGGTCCGCGTCGGGGTGCATCGCGTGACGGTGCGCCCCGAAGGGCAGCGTCGGTGCCACACACCGGTGGTCGGCCGAGAGATCGGCGATCGGTCCGCCCCACAGCGACGCGTCCATCAACAGCCCGTGCAGCAGAACCAGCGTGGGGCCGTCGCCGCCGGTGTCCTCGTATTCGATGGTCCCGGCGGAGAGTTCGAGCTGCTTCATACCGATCACCAGGTGGTGGAGGCCGCGGTGTCGGAGGCGAGGCCGTCCGCCGCCTCTTGACCGAGAAGGTGCCGGTGCAGGAACGACAGCTCGGCCTCGACGGTCCGTTCGTGTGCCTCCAGGAACGGTGCGTAGTGTCCTCCGGGCACACGGAACACCTCCGCGCGGGGCGCTCGCCGCGCCGCTCGGACGGCGGGTGCGGCGGGGTTGGTCCGATCCTGGTCGCACGCGACCACGAGCAGCGGAGATCGAACGCGGGAGGCGAAGCGGCCGGGGCGGTAGAAAATGATGCGCAGTGCTGAGCGGGCGGCCATCTCCTGCTGCCAGTGCGGATACTTGTTGCCCGGGTTGAGTGCCGCGTCGCCCTGCAGCCCGTCGGGTGTCGTGAGCAGTGCGACGGTGCCCGGTTCGCCGACGAGCGGGATCAGCAGGGGGTCACGGCCGAACAGGCCGCGGAAGGTGTCGACGATGCCGCGGACGGCGAAGCGCAGCATCGCGAGCGGTTTCTGGTGGCGTCCCGCGCTGCGCGAGGCGACCAGCCCATCGGCCAGCGGCGACTGGGCGATCGCCGCCGCAAGCTGCGGATTGCGGGCCGCGACCCGGAAGATGTGACCGCCGGACAGCGAGAAGGCCCAGATCGCGAGCCGAGCGGGGTCGACCGCCGGCAGGCCGGCAGCGCAGCCGATCGCGGCCTGCCAGTCGGCGAGCTGCTCGTCGACACGCACGATCTGGCGCGGTTGACCACCGCTCTCGCCCAGCCGGCGGTGGTCGAAGGCGAGCACGCTGAACCCGGCCTCGTGGAACCGCTGGGCGAACACGTCGGTGCCGGGCTCCTTGATCACCCCGCCACCGCCGGTCATGATCACGCAGCCGCCGTTGGTGCCCGGATAGTGCCAGGCAGCGCACTCCGTGTCGCCGCTGACGAAGCGGACCTTCTCTCGCTCTGCGGGCACATGCATGTCGACTCCCCGTGGATGAAATGCACTCTCTCCCAAAAGTGAACCACGTGGTTCGCATCGTGTCCATCAGAGCCCCGCAGCCGCACCGGGACCTGGGTCCGAGCGGCTACGGGGCCCGGAACGTGGGCGGCTACTCGTCGGCGGCCTCTTCGCGATCCAGCGCACGGACCAGGGCCGCGAACCCCGCGGCGATCCCCACGGCGTCACCGCTGGTCCGGGAGTCCACCAGGAATCCGCGCAACACCGCGAGGATCATCTCGGCGACCTCGAGCTTGCGCGGCTCGGGCCAGTGCTCCGGGCAGATGGAGAGCAGCAACGGCAGGTACTGCTGCGACGCCTCCCGTCCGAGCGCCGCGTAGCGGTCGGGGTCGTACATCGCCAGGCCGATGGCCTGATCGAGCACCCGCGCTTCCTCCCCCACGAGGACGGGCCACACCGCGCGGACCCACTCCCCCAGCGGCCGACGGGCCGGCCCCGCCGTGGCCGCGGCGAACGCCTTCGCGATGCGCCGTTCACGCAGTTGGACGATGGCCTGGACGAGCAGGTCGTCGGCTCCGTCGAAGTGGTACAGCAGCACCTTGTGCGTGGCCCCGGCCGCTCGCGCGGCACGCCGCAGCGAGAAGTCCACGAGCCCGTTGACCGCAAGGTCCTCGGTGACGCTGTCGAGCAACTCCTGGCGCCTGGCCTCGCCGCGCGGCGATCCCGCCGATCGCCGGTAGCCCGTTCGTTCTGGTGAGCCGTCGTCGGCAGTGGTGTTCACAGCGACAGTTTCCACGAGCGGACGCCCACGGGCGCGCACGCCCGGACAGGCGCGCTTCCCTGCCCGCGGCGACGCCCTCCGGTTCCGAGCAGGACACCTGCCGTCGACCCGGCGCCCGAGGTGGGTGATCGAGCAGAAGTTACCTATAAGTATGTCGTGACTTCACACGCCGGTAACAGTAGAACTTGTTCCCATTCCATCGAGAGTGAGGAACGTCACATGAGCGACTCTACCATGCGCGGTAACGGTTCTGAGGGCGTTTCTCGACGCCGATTCATCACAGGAACTGGTTCTATTCTTGGAGCCGTGGCTCTCTCGGCGCACGTCACCGCAGCCCAGGCCGCCGTCACCCCCGCAACCGCCTCGATCGACAACGGCGCCCACGTTCCGGTTCTGGTGATCGGTACTGGATACGGCGGCTCCGTAGCCGCTCTACGTCTCGCGCAGGCGGGCGTCGACGTACAGATGGTCGAGATGGGCATGGCCTGGGACACCCCCGGCTCGGACGGCAAGATCTTCTGCAACACGACCGCGCCGGACAACCGGTCCTACTGGCTGCGCACCAAGACCAAGCAGCCCCTCAGCAACTTCTTCGGCATCCCCATCGACAAGACCATCCCCCGCTACACCGGGATCCTGGACGCCGAGGACTTCAGCGGCATCACCGTGTACCAGGGCCGCGGTGTCGGTGGTGGCTCGCTGGTCAACGGCGGTATGGCCGTCACCCCCAAGCGCGAGAACTTCGGCGCCATCCTCCCGTCGGTGAACGCCGACGAGATGTACAACACCTACTACCCGCGCGCCAACGCCGGGCTCGGGGTCGGCACGATCGACCCGGCCTGGTTCGACACGACCGACTGCTACCAGTACGCCCGGGTCGGCCGCAAGCAGGCCCAGCGCTCCGGCTTCCCCTTCGTCTTCGTCCCGGACGTATACGACTGGGACTACATGAAGCAGGAGGCGGCCGGCACCGCGACCAAGTCGGCGCTGGCCGGCGAGATCCTGTACGGGAACAACTACGGCAAGAAGTCGCTCCAGAAGACCTACATCGCCCAGATCAGGGCGACCGGCAAGGTCACCATCTCGCCGCTGCACAAGGTCACCTCGGTCTCCCCGGCCTCCGGCGGCGGCTACACAGTCCTCATCGACCAGATCAACACCAACGGCGACACCACCGTCACCAAGACCGTGACCGCGGACAAGGTGTTCTTCGCGGCCGGCAGCGTCGGCACCAGCAAGCTGCTGACCAAGCTGAAGGCCACCGGCGCGCTGCCCAACCTCAACAGCGAGATAGGCAAGGGCTGGGGCGACAACGGCAACGTGATGTGCGGCCGGGCCAACCACATCTGGGACCCGACCGGCGCCCTCCAGGCGACCATCCCCTGCGGAGGCATCGACAACTGGGCCGCCGGTGGCGCGTTCGCCGAGGTCGCGCCGCTGCCCACCGGGATCGAGACGTTCGCCTCGTTCTATCTGTCGATCACCAAGAACCCGAACCGCGGAACGTTCTCCTGGAACGCCGGCGCCAACCGGGTCGACCTGGACTGGCAGACCGCCTGGAAGCAGCCGTCCATCGACATGGCCAAGACGATCTTCGACAAGATCAACGCGAAGGAGGGGACGATCTACCGGACCGACCTGTTCGGTGTCTACAAGATCTGGAACGACACCCTCACGTACCACCCGCTCGGCGGCGCGGTGCTGAACAAGGCCACCGACAACTACGGCCGCCTGCACGGCTACACCGGCCTGTACGTCATCGACGGCGCGCTGATCCCCGGCAACACCAGCGTCAACCCGTTCGTCACGATCACGGCACTCGCCGAACGGAACATCGAGAAGATCATCGCTACCGACCTGTAGCGACGGCCCGACGCGGCGGCCGGCCCCCGTGGGAGACGACAGAACGTGCCTCCTGCGGGGCGCGCCCGAACCGGGGCCGGCCGGTCCCACCGAGCGGCCCCGGAGTACCTCAACCCGTGGGCAGCACGCAGACGGCGTCGAGGCCCAGCACATGGTTGAGCCGGCCGAACGCCAGCCACGAGCCGATGCTCATGCTCAGTTCCACGATCTCGACCTGGCTGTAGTGAGCGGTCATCCGGTTCCAGAACTCGTCGTCGAGCCCGTGGTGGTCCAGGGCGTACCGCTCGGCGTACTCGGCGGCAAGGCGGGTGCGGTCGTCGAAGGCGTCGGTGGTGCGCCACTCGGTGACCGCGTCGGGGAACTCGTCCTCGACCTTCTCCCCGTCCCGGTCGGTACGCCAGTCGAGGCAGAACATGCACCCATTGATCTGCGCGATGCGCAGCCTGGCGGCCTCGAACTCGCGCAGTCCCAGGGTCGTGTGGGCGTACACGGACAGCGAGAAGTTCGCGGCGGCCATCCCGATGCCGGGGACCATGTCGCCCCACACGTACCCGATCGGCTCCTGGCCCTCGGGGATGTCGATGTTCATCGTTGCTTCCTTCCGAGTTTGCCGACTGCGGGACGCAGCGGGATATCGAGTGCGTCGTAGAGTCCGGGTTCCGCGTCCACCAGCCAGTCGATGGCGCTCACCAGCCGGCCCACCGCGGTGGCGTTCCCGCCCGCGGACCGGTTCTCGCCCTCGTCACTGGCCTCGATGGTGACCTCGATGCGCGGGCGCCCTTCGATGATCACCCGGTGTGCGCCGGTGCCGTCCGGCGGCGTCGGCCAGTCCGGTGCGCACGACGGGTGGATACGGGTGACGTGCTCGATGACGATGCGGGCCTCGCCCTCGACGATGCCCTGCACCTCGAACCGCACCGCACCCTGGGTACCGGCTTCGAACTCGCCCATCGTCCTGGTGCTCACGGTCGTCTCCAGCGGCCGCCGGGCCATCGTCTCGCGGATCTCGTCGAGTTCGACGCCCAGCGCCCTGGCCATCAGCCGTATCTGACCGCCCCACACCATGGTGGGGATCGTCTCCATCAGCATCAGCGGCTCATAGTCCATCGGCTGGCCCATGCCGACGAGGTAGCGGACGGAGTCGGGCTGCTCGTAGGTGGAGTAGTCGAAGATCTCCTGACAGCGGATCACATCCACGGTGGTGCCGAGTCCGCTGATCAGCAGGGGCAGTACGTCGTTGCCCCAGCCCGGGTCGACACCGGAGACGAACAGCGAGCCGCCGCCGTCCGCAATGGCGTCGAGGACCGGCTCCCGGAACTCCGGCGGGGCGTTGCGCTGGTCGTAGAGCGGGTACAGCGCGGGGGTGACGACCACGGCCCCGGCCCGGATCGCCCTGACGATGTCGGCGAGGGCCTCGTCGGGGCGGATGTCGCCGGATGCCGCGTACACCACGGCCTGGGGGCCGGCTGCCAGTACCGCGTCGATGTCGTCGGTGGCCGCGACGCCCAACCGGTAGTCGAGCCCGGCGAGGTCGCCCGCGTCGCGGCCGACCTTCTCGGGGTTGTGGACAAGCACGTTCGCGAGTTTCAGCGCCGGGTGGGCCTCGACGGATCGGACGGCCGCGCGGCCGACATTGCCGGTACCCCAGACAACCGTGGAAATCATGCGGCGGAGGGTAGCAAGGGCCATCAACACTTCATAGGGTCACGCAATCCCGTGCGTGATCAGTATTCCTGGGCCGGGGGCCTGCGGTGCGCGCCCTCCGGAGTGAAGGTGAAGGTGCCGGGAAAAGGGCCGCCGTCGTCGCACCGCACCGCCATCACGACCGGCTGGCCGTACATCGGCGGACCCGACGGAGGGTTCCCCGGCCGGACCCCGTTCCAGAGGTGGAAGAAGACGATCGGATCCTCGGGGCGCTCGGTGGCGTAACCCAGCGTCTTCGAGAACTGCGGGTTCGTGCCGCCGATGAGCAGCGAAGGCTCCCCGAACGACTCGACCACGTCGGTGAACCACCTGTTCTCCGAGCACCAGGCGGGCACCTCACCGCGCAGCGCCCGGTACTCCTCGGAGGTGAGTGCCCGGTCCAGCTCCAGCCAGCCGTTGCGATGGGCGAATTCGGCGTAGACGGACGCCGCCGCCTTCTGGTCGCGGTGGTCCGGCAGCAGCAGGGCGAATCCGCCGATGACGCCGGTGGACTGGAACGCCCCGCCGGCCCGCAACGCCTGGTTCTCGTCGTCCCAGGCCTTTTCGCGGTTGTCCACGAAGGCCAGATTGTCGATCAAGGTCCGCAGGGCGATTTCCCCGCCGAACATCTCCGGCCGGGGCAGCGCGGCGTTCAGCCGTCCGACCAGGTACGCGCGGATCTCTTCCGCGGAGCGCGGGGCCTGGGTCGTGGCATCGGTTGGCTTCATGTCCGAAGCTTCCCAGACGAACGGGGTGCATGATCGCGGCGACCTGGGCGGACGGCGGCGAGGATCGTGCTCGTCACCGAGGTGGCGGCCCTATCGGAGCGACTCCAGGACGGTGGCGTCGGCGAGTCCGCCGGCCTCGCACATGGTCCGCAGGGCGTAGCGCGCGCCCCGCTGCCGCATGGCGTTGACGAGCGTGGTCATGAGCCGGGTGCCGCTGGCGCCGAGCGGGTGGCCGAGCGCGAGGGGTGTACGGCCGGGGCGGAGGAGCGCCGGTCATGCGATCGTCCAGTGGTCCAGTGCGCCGAGCGCCTGCGGGCCTGGCAGGAGGCGGGGCCCTGCGGATATTGGTCTAGTCCTATCTAGGTCCAGACCATTGACATGCCTCCTGCTCGAGGGGTCCCATACTCAAAGCCGCCGCGTACCAAGGGAATTGGCGGTTACCCCCCTCACAGCTTGGACAAGCATGAGAAGCATGCGATCCCTCCGCGCGGTCCTCACCGCGACCGTGACCGCTGTGGCCGCCATGGGCCTGGCCGCGCTCAGCGGCAGCACCGCCCAGGCGGCCACTCCCCTGCCGGCCCACGTCTTCGCCCCCTACTTCGAGGCATGGACCGGCGAGAGCCCCGCCGCCCTGGCCGCCCAGTCCGGTGCGAAGCACCTGACGATGGCGTTCATCCAGGCAGCGACCAAGGGCTCCTGCACGGTGTACTGGAACGGCGACAGCGGGATGCCGATCGCCGCCGCCAACTTCGGCGCCGACATCAAGACCATTCAGGGCCGGGGCGGGGACGTCATCCCCTCGTTCGGCGGCTACACCGCGGACAGCACCGGCACCGAGATCGCCGACAGCTGCACCGACGTCAACCAGATCGCCGCCGCGTACGAGAAGGTCATCACGACCTACGACATCTCGCGGCTCGACATGGACGTCGAAGTCGACTCCCTGGACAACACCGCGGGCATCGACCGGCGGAACAAGGCCATCAAGCTGGTCCAGGACTGGGCGGCGGCCAACGGCCGCAAGGTCGAGGTCTCCTACACGCTCCCGACGACCACCAGTGGCCTCGGCGCGACCGGACTCGCGGTGCTGCGGAACGCCGTGGCCAACGGCGCTCGGGTCGACGTCGCGAACCTCATGACGTTCGACTACTACGACAACGCCACCCACAACATGGCGAACGACACCCAGACCGCCGCCACGGGCCTGTACAACCAGCTCGCGCAGCTCTACCCCGGCAAGACCTCCGCCCAGCTCTGGGGCATGGTCGGCATCACCGAGATGCCGGGCGTCGACGACTTCGGGCCGGCCGAGACCTTCACACTGGCCAACGCCACCCAGGTCTACAACTGGGCGGTCTCCAAGGGCGTCAACACCCTCTCGTTCTGGGCGCTGCAGCGTGACAACGGCGGCTGCCCGGGCGGCGCGGCCGCCGACAACTGCTCCGGCATCCAGCAGAACACCTGGGACTTCACCCACATCTTCGCGCCCTTCACCAGCGGCACCACGACCCCGACCAACGACTTCTCGGTGACGGCCACCCCCGCCTCCGGGTCCGTGGTCGCGGGCAGTTCGGCCACCAGCACGGTGAAGACCGCGGTTACGGCGGGCCAGGCGCAGACGGTCAACCTCACTATTAGCGGAGCCCCCGCGGGTGTCACCGCCTCGCTCAGTCCCACCTCCGTGACGGCGGGCGGGTCCTCGACGCTCACGGTCTCCACGACTACGGCGGCCGTATCGGGTACCTACACCATCAGCGTCACCGGTTCGGGTACCTCCGGCAGCCACACGGCGACCTACGCCCTGACCGTCACCGGCGGGACGGGTCATCAGTGCACCGCCGCCGCCTGGGCCAGCGGCGCCATCTACACCAACGGCCAGCTGGTCTCCCACAAGGGCCACACCTGGAAGGCCAAGTGGTGGACCACGGGCGAGGAGCCCGGCACCACCGGTGAGTGGGGCGTCTGGCAGGACCTCGGCGCCTGCTGACCCTGAAAAACCCACGCGCACGCGGTGCTGCCCGGCAGACTCCCTGCCGGGCAGCACCGCTGTGCACCACCCCTCGCCCCGCCGCTCTTCACCGCACGCCGAAAGGGCCGTCCCTCGGCTTGACGCCCCGTGAGGCGTGCGATTCCCTGTTCCGGTGTCCAACCTCCGTATCGAACAGGTCGACGGCGAGTCAGGTATTCACGACTGGCAGTACGTCCACAACCTGATCATCCCCACCGACGTCCTGTCCCTCGACGACGTGCGCGAACGCGTCCGGCGCAACCGGTTGGACGTCGCGTACCTCGGCGACGTTCTGGTGGGTTGCTCGACGGTGCGCCCGCCCACGGACGACACGTCGACCGCCACGGTGATCGCCCGGGTGCTGCCCGCGCACCGTGGGCAGGGGTTCGGCGGAGAGATCTACGCGGCGGGGCTGGCACAGGCACGGAAGCTCGGCGCCGACGTGATCGAGACGATCGTCCTGGCATCCAACGTCGATGGGTTGCGGTTCGCGCAGGCGCAGGGCTTCGTCGAGTTCGAGAGGTACGTCCTCCCAGGTGACAGCATTCCCTTCGTCACGCTCCGACTGTCCTGACCAGGGCTCTCCCCCTTCACCCGTCTGACCGTGACTGCGGGTACCCCCCGCCGAGGGACAGGACGACCAGGCCCAGAGCGGCATAGGTGATGAGGACCGCCCACCAGGAACTCGACGCCGTGGGCAGGCTCTGCAGGAAGGCGGCGGCGCCGCCCGCCGTCACCGCGGTGATCCCGATGTGCGGCTTCCGGTTCGAGCAGACGAACATGGTGGCCCCGGCGGCCAGCATCATGGCGCCGCCGACGATCAACAGCCGCTGCCAGTACTCCGTGGCGTCCGGCACGTCGGAGGGCCAGGTGCCCAACAACAGGCAGAGCAGGGCCGTGAGAAAGGCGGCAGGAGCGAGCGCCGCCAGCAGCTTCACGGGACCGAAAAGCCACGCACGCCATTGACGCCACCATCGCCGAGGGCTCCGCCACTTGATGCCCACCACCAAGGGCACGACGAAGACGCACAGGAGAGTGATGTGCGCGGGCCGCGAGAACCACTGCTGGGCACTGAACGCGACCCCCACCCACATCAGTGCCGCCGCGCACAACGCCCAGAGCGGCGCGAACATCGACAGGACGGGTGGCAGGCAGAGGAACGGCTTGGCCAACCCCAGTCCCGCCCGCACGAGACGAGCACCTCCCGTGCCCGACGGCTGGAGCGCCGGCCAGGCGAGGAGGCCCAGCCGCAGAGCGGCCCGGCGCGGGTCGCGCGCCCGGAGCAGATGGGGGACGCTTTCGGCGCCGATGTCGTGGAACGTCGTCATGGCGGCGGCGAAGTCGGGCTGCGGGATCTCGGTCCCGTCCGGAATCGGCGGCTGGTTCCCGCCGCCGCGTTGCCGGTCGAGCGCGACGACCATGGGGAGCTCCTCATGGAGGATCTCCCGCTGGCGGAGTTCGACCAGCAGGTAGCGCACCCGATCCCAACGGGTGGCATCCGGTGCGGTCGGCGCGGCCGTCTGCCAGAGCGTCCAGAGGTTGGCGAAGCCCGTGGTGCCCGACGGGGCGGGTTCGCCGTCCGGTGCCTCGGGTGTGGCGCCCGGTGCGGCGGACGCGGTCGGCGGTGCGGGGGATGTCCGGCGCAGATCGCTCCGCACCTGCTCGTCCAGCCACTTCAGCGGGAGCATCCCGGCGAGTTCGGTGATCAGCTCCTCGTCGCTGAGGCCCTTGAACGCGGCTTCCAGGCGGGCGTCGGTGGCGATGACCGGCACCATGGAGGCGGCGGCGTCCAGCCGCCCCCAGGTCCAGTCGCTCATGCGCCAGCGGGTGCTGAGGAACGCGGCGAAGTTGTTCAGCTGGTTGCCGCTGAGCTTGCCGTCGACCATTTCCTTCGTGGAACCGGCCCCGGGCAGCAGACGGTCGGTAGCCCAACTGGTGTTGGCCGCGGAGATGGTGTGGAAGTTGATGTTCGTCGGTTCGGCCAGCGGATCCGGTCGCACGGGTCCCAGCAGCACTTCTGCCATCACCAGTGCGCCGACCACGTCAGCGCTCTTACGGGCGGCAGCAGCATGGAGTACCTCGAAGCCCCGCACATGGTTGCGTTGGAGCCGGCCGAGGAATCCGGGGCCGGGGGTCATCGCCAGGCCGATGGACCGGCCCAACTCGCCGAGGTGGTTCCACATGTCCGCGTACAGGTCGCCGTAGGTCGACTCCAGGCCCGGGGACGAGGCGACACCCGGGGAAGGCGCGGTGTCCGGAGAAAGGGCCGGGTCCGGCGCGTCGGGGTCGGCTGTCCGATCGGCGAGCCGGGCCGCCCAGGCCTCCCACTCCACCGGCACCTGCGTTTCCGGCAGCGGCGACATTCGCCGTCTGAGCTGCACGGCCACCCGCCTCATCACCTCCCGCGGGTCGATCACCCCACCCGCGAGGGCCGCGCTGAACTCCCTCACGATCAGGCGGTCCCGTGCGGCGATGAGCGTGGCAATGGCGTACCGGCAGGCGTACAGGCGCTGCCGGCACCCCTTCAACTCCGCCGAGGTCCCTCCCCCGGCCTCGAACGCGGACACCCAGTCCAGCAGCAGCCGCACGGCACGCGCCAGCGCCATCGGCGAGCGGCCCTCACGGTGGATCGTCTCGAAGGACGCCGCCGCGGGCAGGACGAGCTCGTCACCCACCGAACGCAGCCACGCGAGGTACGGCACCGAGCCGCCCGCCAGGCCGATGTCCAGCTGGTCGAGCGGCCCCGGGCCGGACGGCATCGGCAGCGGGTCGGGGCCGGTGACGTCGGCCGGGTCTTCGAGCAGCCGGACCAACCGCGCGGCCTCGGACTTCCCCACTCTCTCCCGGTACACCGCCAGCTGCGCGTGGGCTGCGACCCGGCAATCGTGAGGGGTGGGCGGCAGCAGTCCGGCCAGACCCCTCTGCCGCTCAACGGCAGCTTCCACGGCCTGGAATTCGCCGGCGTCGTCCAGCAACGACTCGGACCCGGCCTTGATGGACAGCGACCGCGCCGCCAGCCGCAGCAGTCTGGTGACCCGTCGCCGGCCGTCCGCCTTCACGGGCTTCGGCGGATAGGGAGGGACCGGTTGCAGGAAGAGCAGCCATCGGTCGACGGGCGCCTGCGCCGGCGCGCCCGCGATGGCCCGGACCGCCCAGGCCACCGGGATGTTGTCCAGCAGCCCTCCGTCGACCAGCTCGACCCGGCCGTCGGAGACCGGATCCGGGTAGCCGGTCTCGCTGCTGATCCCCCGCAGGTCCACCGCCGGGGCCGATCGTCCGACGGTCGCCGGCGGATCACCGACGACGGGCTGGGCCGGTTCGAACGCCCCGGGGAAGGACGAGGACGTGCGGGCCGCGTAGGCCAGCCGGTCCAGGGCCTCGCCCGTCCCGTCGGCCGGGAAGAAGTCGGTGAGCTGGGGCGAGGGGTCGCCCTCGGTGCTCCGGTGCCGGAAGCGGAAATAGGCGCGGGACCGGCCGGTCAGCAGCGGCTGCCCGAGGGTGGGTCGTACCCGGTCCTGCCGCGGTGTCAGCCTGGTGGCGGTCAGGATCAGCCGCACCGAAGCGGTGGCGGGCTTCGCGCCGGGCGACCGCGCCTCGTCGATCAGCCGCTCGAGTTCCGTCCGCAGCCCTGCGTAGAAGACCTCGTCGCCCCGCAAGAGCGAATCCGGGACCCTCCCCCACCGGGAGGACGGGCGGATCAGGCTCTCCAGGTCCGCCAGATGCAGCCACACGTTGCGCACGGCCTGGTCGAACTTCATCCCGTAGACCAGATGACAGGCGAGCAGCACGCCGTTGAGACCTCCGGCGCTGGTGCCGGCCAGGACGTCGATGTTGACCGTCGTGTACCCGATCCTGTCAAGGAGAGCACCGTAGATCCCCGCCCTGGTGCGCGCCGCGTGCCGCAGATCGGCTGTCTCGCGGCACGATCCGCCCATCCACACCGCGAGGCTCACTCCGCCGCGCATCGCCAGGGCGAGGCGCAATTCCGAGCTGCGAGGACCGGACTCAGCTGGGCTCATAGGCCCAGGGTGGGACAGCACGCCCGGCTCGGCACGGTGGAGTGATCCATTCCGGCCCCGGGCACCGGCCCCCGGACACCGGATCCGGCCAGCGGCCCCGACACGGCCCCGGACACCGACGTCGTTCACCCCGCCGGGCGCGACGGCCGGAGTCGCCCTACAACAGAGACATGAGCATGAGGACGGACGAGCTTCCCGACGGCCATGGCAACGTGAGTATCGAGGCGCCCGACGAGGCCACGGTCGCCGCGATCGAGGAGTTGCTGCGCCTGCACTTCCGTGCGGGTCCCGCGGTGCGCTACAGCGAATACCACGCCATCTCGGTCCCCCACCGTGCGGTTCACCACCTCACCCTGACACTCGACACCCGAGTGGCCGGCAGCCCTGATCAGGCCTCGGACGAGGATGATCTCCGGCCACGACCGGGCGACGGCTTGCGCAGGCGCGGTGCGTGAACAGAATCAACAGGTGCAGATCCTGTCGTTCCCCGAAGAGGCCACTCCGTCCGAACTGCGTGTCCAGGTGCTGGAAATCCAGCACCAAGCGTGGCCGGCCGAGGACACCACGCCCGTTCCCGGAGGGGCGCCGACCCATGATCCGGCGCTTCGGCCGTGGTCGATGCTGCTCGTCGAGGACGGCACGGTGCTGTCCTCGCTGGACATCCTGTCCAAGGAGATCGTCCACGTCGGTCGGCGCTTCGCCGTGGGCGGGCTGAGCACGGTGGTGACGCGCCGGGAGGGACGCGGTCGCGGACTTGGCCGAATCCTGGTGGCCGCCGCCCGGGAGACGATGATCGCCCGCGATCTGGACCTGGGACTGTTCACCTGCGACCGACCGCTCCAGGCGTTCTACGAGCGCGCCGGTTGGCAGCCGCTTCCCGGGGCCGTACTCGTCGGAGGCACGCCGCAGGCCCCCTTCCCCAGCGACCGGCCCGGTTTCGACAAGGTCACCATGGCGGACTTCTTCTCGTCCGCGGGACGCCGGGCGCGGGCGTCGTTCCCCCGCTCCCGCATCGAGCTGTACCCGGGGGAGATCGACAAACTCTGGTGATGATCTTCCCCGGAGCGGTCGCAGTCGGCCGCAGGCGTGCGCGCCAGCGGGTGATGCGGCTCATCGGGCGCACACTGGGGGTATGCCCCTACCCGCAACGCACCAGTGCCTTACCTGTTCCACCGATGCCGACGACGGAGCGACGCTGCACGAAGACCTCGTCGTGGGCGCGCCATTGTCCATGGAAGCACTCGACGAGGCACAGCGCCTTGACCGGTTCGCCCGCAAGTACGCGCACGACGGCTGCCGGGTGACAGAGGTCCGCCAGGTGCCCTCCGGCAGCACCAGCGGCTACGCGTGGTCCGTCCGGTTCCTCGACCAGACCTGAGAAGGCCTCGGGCCCGGCCGCCGGCGCGGGCCCGCGATGTCATGACGTCCCGTCCCGGCACATGCCGGGACGGGCGAACGCGTCGCCCACCTCCCGGCACGGTCAGGGGCCCGGCCGTCACGGCCAACCCGCCCCCGGCACGTCGACCTGTGTGCTGAGCACCTGACCGCTTCCGGGGGCCACCAGTTCGGACATGCCCCGCCACTTCGCCGCCACGATGAACAGCGTCGTCCCGTCGGGTCCGCCGAGCGCGCAGGCGAAGCCGCCGCGGTCCACCTCGACGACCTGCAGCACCTCGCCGCCCTCGGCGACGCGTACGCATCGCTGGTTGGGCACATCGGCGCACCAGACGGCACCCTCGGCGTCGAGGCAGATGCCGTCAGGGGCTCCCTCGCCGAGGTCGGCCCACACGCGCCGGCCGGACAGCCCGCCGTCGATGCCGATGTCGAAGGCCACCAGGCTGTGGCGGTACGAGTCGGCGACGATCAGGGTGGAGTTGTCGGGGGTCACCGCCATCCCGTTGGGGAACGCGATGTCGTCGGCCACCTGGCGTACCGACCCGTCCGCCGTCACCAGAACGACGAACCCGGGCTTGACCTCGTCGCCGGCCATCGGGTCGAAGCCGGCCCGGTTGACGTAGGCGTTGCCCCGGCCGTCCACCACGATGTCGTTCCATCCCGGCCTGCCCAGCTCCGCGTGGACGACCAGGGAGTGATCGGGCTCTCGGCGCAGCAGCACTCCGTCGGGGGACGAGACGATGACGAGCCTGCCGTCCGGCAGCCAGGCAGTGCACAGCGGCAGTGACTTCACGTGCGCGATCACCTCGCTGCGGCCCTGGAGGTCGACGGCGACGACCTCGCCGGCGGACCAGTCCGAGAAGTACAACCGGTCACCGTGCCAGCGCGGCGACTCCAGCAGCCCTCGGCCGGAAAGCAACGTCCTGACCTCGTTCATCCGCCTCACGTCCCTTCTCCCGCGCCGGCCCGGTGCCGCCGTCTCACCCTCTACACGAATGAGGACCGCTCATATCGACATCCCCGGGAGCACTTTTGGAGCAGGACGTCCCGACTTTGGAGCAAGACGTCCCGACGTCAGACGCGTGCGAAGCTGTGAGACCGGCCGATGACCGAGTAGCCCCGGCGCTCGTACCAGTGACGCGGCCAGTCCGCGGCATCCGCGGTCAGGAATCGCGTGGTGCAGCCCGCGTCGAAGGCCCGGCGCAGCGCGGTGGCCAGGACGGCGTCGGCGTAGCCGCGCCCCAGGTGGGCCTCCGAGGTCATCAGGTCCTCGAACTGGGCGGTGCCCGATGCCGGGTCCAGATACAGATCGGCCCAGGCGGCCGCCTCACCCTCCTCCGTGCGGGCACCGATGAACTGCACGACGTCGGCGCCGCGACGGCGGGCCTCGCGCCGGTCGACAAGCTGGCGTATGACCTCGTCGTCGACATCGGGCAGGAAGCCCCGCCAGCGCCGGGCGAGCGGCGTCCGGAGCGCGTCGAGATCCACCTCCTCCGCACGGTCACCGGCGGGCACCGGGCCCGCGTGCAGCATGATCAGCTCGGTGGAATGGGTGTAGCCGGCCCGGATCAGCGGCTCCGCGCACGCCGCCCCGACGCCGTCGTCGACAACGTGGACATGGCGATGGGACAGATGCCCCAGCGCCTCGTCCGCGAGGGCGGCCACCGCCTCGGGGTCGACGGCTCCGTCGAAGATCACGCAGTTGTTCGCGTGGGATAGGGAGAAGGTGTCGTCGAGTACGGCGAACCCTCCCGGAAGGTCGACGATGCGCTCCGCCTGGCGGCGGGCGAACGCCGACAGGAAGGCGTTGATCCGCCGGAGTTCTGGGCTTGGCATAGGGAGAGCCTAGACAGCCATGGACCATGGTCGCCTCTCATTTGCCGCAGCGCCGAAGTCAGGTCTGATGCCTCCGGCACAGCCCGTGCACAGTGGCAACTGGGTGCATCGGCTCTGCGGGGTCGGCCTGGCGGTCGCGCGGGCACGACAGAGCGACTACGGAGTGTTGTCGCACGTTCGCCGTGGACGCTCCCTGGCGCAAGGGCCTCGCCGGGCCGACCTCCGGCCGCGCAGGTACCGTTCAAGATGTGTTCAGTTCCCTTGCAGGACGACACGCGGATCCTTGGCGCCATCCAGCCGGGACGCCATGAGCTGGGACCTCATCGCGGTCGACCCGACGAGCGGCTCCTCCCTGCTCGCGGCCTTCGGCGCGCTGGCCGTCCTTGTGGTGGTCTTCGCCGAGTCGGGTCTGCTGGTGGTCGGATTCTTCCTGCCCGGGGACACCCTGCTCTTCCCCGCCGGAGTGCTCTGCGCCGGCGGAGTCAGCTCCGGCCCCCATCTCTCGCTCTGGCAGGTGCTGCTCTGTGCCGCTGTCGGATCGGTCGCCGGCGCGCAGCTCGGCTTCTACCTGGGACGGCACGGAGGTCGTGCGGCGCTGGCCCGCAGCAGGAGCGAACGGCTGAAGTCGGCGGTGTCCCGCTCGGACCAGCTGCTGCGCCGCTACGGATACCGCAAGGTGATCGTGATCGGCCGCTTCATCCCTCTGGTCCGTACGGTGTTGAGCCCGGTGGCCGGTGCGCTGAAGGTGCCGGTGCGCACCTTCACGATCTGGCAGATCGTGGGCGGCCTCGCCTGGTCGCAGAGCCTGGTGCTGGCCGGGTACTGGCTGGGGGCCACCGTGCCGGGCATCGAGCGCTATCTGCTGCTGATCGTCGCGCTGATCGTCGTCGTCTCGGTCCTTCCGTTGCTGTTCGAGGCCCGCGGACGTTCCCGGCCCCGATGACCCGCCGGCGCCCGAGCCGCGGCGCCCCCGCACCACGGCGGTGAAGATCCCTGCGCTCGGCCGGTGACGTCCTGCTCCGCACCCCGTCTCCGCACGGGGTCTGTCGAATCTGTTGACAGTGTTCGGGCATTGGAAGAAACTCCCCCCGGGAGAGCGCTCTCCAGCAATCTTGGCGTCATTGTCCGAACCCTCAACACCCTCAGTGGCCCGCAGCCGCCGCACCGTCGTCGGGAACGTGACGGCGTGGCGGTGGCAAGAGGCATCACACCCCACCCCACGGAGATGTGCATGAGCCTCCTGTCTCTCCTCCTTCACCACACCGGACGACGTCGACGGCTGGTCGCTGCCGTTCTCGCGGCGGTCCTCGCGACCGGCGGCGCGCTCGGCGCCTCGAACGTCACCGCGAACGCGGCCACCACCCTGCTCTCGCAGGGCAAGCCCGCGACCGCGTCCTCGACCGAGAACGCCGGCACACCGGCATCGGCGGCGTTCGACGGCGACGCCGGAACCCGCTGGTCGAGCGCGGCCGCCGACCCCCAGTGGCTCCAGGTCGACCTCGGCTCGACGCAGCAGATCAGCCAGGTCACCCTGAACTGGGAAGCCGCGTACGCCACGGCGTTCACCATCCAGGTCTCCGCCAACGGCACCACCTGGACCGACGCCTACTCCACCACCACCGGCACGGGCGGCCACCAGGCTCTCGATGTGACCGCCTCCGGGCGCTACGTCCGCCTGTACGGAACCGTCCGGGCCACCGGCTACGGCTACTCCCTGTGGGAGTTCCAGGTCTACGGCGACGGCGGCGCCCCACCCGGCGGCTGCGGCACCGACAACGCCGCGCTGAACCGTCCGGCGACCGCGTCCTCGACCGAGAACGGCGGCACCCCGGCCGCGGCGGCGGTGGACGGAAGCGCCGCGACCCGTTGGTCGAGCGCCGCCGCCGACCCCCAGTGGCTGCAGGTCGACCTCGGCTCCACGCAGGACATCTGCCAGGTCTCCCTGGCCTGGGAGACGGCGTACGCCTCGTCCTTCCAGATCCAGGTCTCCGACACCGGCACCGGCAACTGGACCACCGTCTACACCACCGCTGCCGGAGGCGGCGGAACCCAGAACCTCACGGTCAGCGGGACCGGGCGCTACGTCCGGATGTACGGCACGGCCCGCGCCACCGGATACGGCTACTCCCTGTGGGAGTTCGCGATCCACACCGGAGGAAGCGGCGGCCCCGGTGACCCGGGCGCGGTCATCTCCGCGTACAAACAGGTCTCGGCCTCCTCGTGGGAGGGCGCCAACGCTCCGGCGGCGGCGCTGGACGGGCGCACCAACACCCGCTGGTCCAGCCTGTACACCGACAGCCAGTGGCTGCAGGTGGACCTCGGCGGCCGGGCCACGGTCAGTGGCATCACGCTGAACTGGGAATCCGCCTACGCCACGGGCTACCACATCGACGTGTCCGACGACGCCGCCACCTGGTCACCCCTCTACAGCACCACCAGCGGCAAGGGCGGCGTCGAGAACCTCACCGTCAACGGCAAGGGCCGTTACGTCCGGCTGACGGGCACCGCCCGCGCCACCGGCTACGGCTACTCGCTGTGGGAACTCCAGGTCCTCGGCACGCTCGACACGTCCACCGTCACCGCGCCCATGCTCTCCGGACCCACCAAGGCGCCTGCCACCGTGAACCAGTTCGCCCTGTCGGCACCCGCGGACAAGGCCATGGTCACCAACACCCGCAGGCCGGCGCTGTCCTGGTCCGCCGTCCCCGGGACCGCCCACTACGAGGTCTGGCTCAACATCAGCCGCACCGACTACGACTTCGCCGCCACGGGCAACCTGCTCGACCTCTACACCAAGGTCGCCGAACCCACCGGCACCGGTTACACCCCGACCTGGGACATCACCGACCGGTGGACCTACAAGTGGTTCGTCGTCGCGGTGAGCGGCTCCGGCGCGCGCAGCACTTCCAACATCCGCACCTTCAGCCTGTACCTGCCCGACATCGAGACCGTGAACGACGGTGTCGGCATCGTCAACGGCGCACGGGACCTGAACAAGAACGGCACCATCGAGCCGTACGAGGACTGGCGCCTGCCGATCGACACCCGCACCGCCGATCTCCTGGGCCGGATGACCCTGGACGAGAAGGCCTTCCAGATGTTCTACAACGTCCAGTCCTACCCGATGTCGGGCTGGCACTTCGGACCGGCACAACCCGCCGACCTGAACAACGTGCTGCTTTCCACTGCGGCCACCCGACTGGGCATCCCGCCCGTGTCCGCGGGCGACACCACGGCCGGATACCAGACCACGTACCCGCTGCAGAGCACGCTGGCCGCGGGCAAGGACTATCCACTCGACTACCAACTGGGCGACATGCAGCGCAAGGAGGAGCTGGAGGTCGGCGCACGCGGCACACTCTCACCGCTCGCCGAGGTCGGCACCAAGGTGCTC
Source organism: Streptomyces sp. NPDC045021 (assembly GCF_056432645.1). Taxonomy (NCBI): domain Bacteria; kingdom Bacillati; phylum Actinomycetota; class Actinomycetes; order Kitasatosporales; family Streptomycetaceae; genus Streptomyces; species Streptomyces sp. NPDC045021. The sequence goes on along the minus strand of NZ_JBWKIQ010000004.1, from coordinate 34,408 downwards.
TACCCGCGCATCCAGGAGGGCGGCGGTGAGAACGCCGACGTCGCGGCGGCCCAACTGCGGGCCCAGGTCGCCGGTCTCCAGGGAGGGCCGGAACTCAACCCCGGCTCCGTCCTCGCCACCGTCAAGCACTGGCCAGGCGAAGGCGCCGGCGGCGAAGCCGGCATCGTCTACGACGCGGTGACGATCAAGTACCACATGATCCCGTTCCGGGCCGCGATCGAGGCCGGAGCGGTCAACATCATGCCGGGCTATGCGGGCAGCTCCTATCTCGACCCGGGCGGCCCCGGCGCCGGCGACAGCGCCAAGATCCTCAACTACCTGCGGCAGAAAATCGGTTATACCGGCCTGATCACCACGGACTGGCTGCCCTCCGGCGCCTGGGTGAACGCGGCCAACGCCGGCTCGGACGTGATGGGAGGCGCCGACCCGGGCGCGGTCGGGTTCACCATGGCCGGCTTCGAATCCCAGGTACCGCTCGCACGGATCAATGACGCGGTGACGCGGATCCTGCGGCTGAAGTTCGAACTCGGCATCTTCGACCACCCCTACGGCGACCCGGTCAACGGCCCCTACCGCTTCCACCAGCCGTCCTACACCGCACTGGCCAACCAGGCCGCGCGCGAATCCAACACCCTGCTCAAGAACAACGGAGTGCTCCCGGTCAAGCTCAACGCGGGAGACAACATCGTCGTCGCCGGCGCCCGCGCCACCGACGGCGCCGCGTGCTGCATCTGGTCCAGCTACTTCCACGCGGACTACGGCTCGCTCACTCCGCTGGAGGCCATCCGGGCCAGAGCCGCGAAAGCCGGCGTCAACGTCTACCAGGACACCGGCCCCTCCCCCAAGCTCGCCGTCGTGGCCGTGGGAGAGCCGTCCTACACCCACGCCACCGCGTGGGTGGACACCCAGCCGTATCTGCCGCCGGACCAGCTCGCCGTCATCCAGAACTTCAAGAACCAGGGGATCCCGGTCGTGGTGGTCCTGACACTGCCCCGGCCGATCGTGATCAGCGACTGGAACGGCCTGGCGGACGCCATCGTGGTGACCTATCGCGGTGGTGAGGAGACCGGTCCGGCAACGGCCAGTCTGCTCTTCGGGGACTACACGCCCAGGGGGAAGCTGCCCTGGCAACTTCCCAGGAGCCTGGATCAGGTTCTCAAGCCCGGCGGTACCGACACGGTCGCGGACGCGAACGAGAGTTGGGACCTCCCCTACGACCTCGGCGCGACGGACGCCCAGCGCGCCGAGATCCGGGCGAAGATCGATGCCGGGCAGCCGGTACCGACCACGTACGGGAACCCGCTCTATCCCTACGGCGCCGGTCTGACCGGCTGGAACTAGCACCACCGCGCACGCACGGATCCGCGACGGCCGTACCGCCCACAGCGGTGCGGCCGTCGCAGCGCGGCGGCCGGAACCGGTCTACTCCTCGATGGCTCCGCCGATCCGCCGGAGGTGCTGCCGGAAGGTGAGCGAGGGGTCGGCGGCGCGGCGTGCCAGGTAATCGTCGAAGGACGTCTGCCGGCGCAGCGTCTCACCCGCCCTGATCCTGCGGGCCTGTTCGCGTTCGGTCTGCCAGATACCGTGCGCCGTCGCCAGCACCTCTTCGGCGCGCTCCGCCGCGACGAACAGCACGCCGTCGGCGTCACCGAACACGATGTCGGCGCGGCTCACCACATGCGGCCCGAACCGAGCGGTGGTCAACGCTTCCGGCTCTCGCTCGTCCAACCGCACCGGGCCGGGCGGGTAGGTGCCGTAGCTGAACACCGGGAGGCCGATCTCCGCCAGTTCCGGTGTGTCACGGTGCAGTCCCCACACCACCAGGCCCGCCAAGCCCGCCGCTTCGGCCTCCAGCACCGCGAGGTCACCGACGCAGGCCTCGTCGGACCGGCCTCCGTTGTCGATGACCAGCACGTCACCGTCCGCGGCCTGGCCGAACGCCTCCAGGAACACGTCCACGCTGCCGTAGTGCCGCACCGGCAGTGCATGTCCCGCGATGCGGTGTCCTGGGACGACCGCGGCGATGCCCGGTGGTGCGACGCGCAGGGGCACGTCGGCGCGGACGCACGCATCGGCGACCAGCGGCGTGGACAGGTCGGCGAAAGCCTTGAGCATCGCGTTCTCCCTGGCTCGGCACCGGCACGGTGTGCGGGCCGCGCCCTTCTTCGGCCGCCGGAGTGATGACGCACCCATCATGACAGTTCAGGGCGCCACCACGAGAGGCAGCACGACTGCTTCGATGCCCCTGCGCTTCAGGCTGTCTGCCTGACCGGGTGGCGGATGATGGTCCGCATCTTGTCCGGGGCCGTGCGGTTGGGGTTCGACAGGTAGATCTCGTGGTGGCGCCCGGCGACGGTGCAGCCGCCGGCGTCGAGGAACACGTCGATCACCACCGGTTCCAGGGTGGCGGTGTAGAGCTGCTTGTAACGTCCTGCACATCCCCATCGTGGACCCTCCCCCAGTGGGAAGGTCCACTCGTCGCAGAGGGCGACTTGCCGTCAGTCGGTGGTGCGGGGGCGGGTGAGGCCCAGGTCGTAGGCGAAGATGACGGCCTGGATCCTGTCGCGGGCGCCGACCTTCGCCAGCACCCGTCCGACATGGGTCTTGACGGTGGACTCCGCCAGCACCAGACGTTCCGCGATCTCCGCGTTGGTCCAACCCCGGCCGATGGCGACCAGGATCTCCCGCTCGCGTCCTGTGAGGGAACTCAGCTTGGGGTTGTCGTGGGCCTCGTGGTCCTGCAGGTGACCGGGCAGGTGGTGAGCGTAGGCGTCGAGGAGCCGCCGGGTGAGCGCGGGGGCGATGACGGCGTCGCCCGCGGCGACGGCCCGGATGCCGGCCAGGAGTTCTTCGGGGCGCGCGTCCTTGAGCAGGAAGCCGCTGGCTCCTGCGCGCAGCGCGGAGTGGGCGTACTCGTCCAGGTCGAAGGTGGTCATGACCAGGACGCGGGAGCGTCCGCCGGTGGCGACGATGCGGCGGGTGGCCTCGATACCGTCCATGCCGGGCATCCGCACATCCATGAGGACGACGTCGGGGCGCAGTTCGGCGACCTGGCGTACGGCGTCGGCTCCGTGCGAGGCCTCACCGACCACCTCGGTGTCCGGGACGGACTCCAGCAGCATGCGGAAGCCCAGGCGCTGCATGGGCTGGTCGTCCACGATCAGGACGGTGGTCATGAGGTCTCTCCTGGGGGACCGGTGAGCGGGGTGAGGTCGAGGGTGACCTGTACGGTCCATCCTCCGCCGGGCCGTGGTCCGGCGACGATGCTCCCGCCGTACAGCGCGGCGCGTTCCGCCATGCCCGCGAGGCCGTGTCCCTCCTGGTTCTCCGGTGCGGGCCGCCCGGTGGCGGTGGGCGGACCGGTGTCTTCGACGCTGATGCGCAGCTGTGTGTTGTGGACGGTGAGCGCCAGCTGAACCTGGGTGTCGGCGCCGGCGTGTCGGAGGGAGTTGGTGAGTGCCTCCTGCACGATCCGGTAGGCGGTCAACTGCACACCGCGGTCCAGGGCGTCCAACTCCCCGATCGTGCGGTAGCGGACCGTGGGTCCTGCGGCACGAATACGCGTGCACAGCGCGTCGATGTCCGCGATGCCGGGCTGCGGGCTGAGTTCGGGGGCGTCCGTCTGCTCGCGCAGCACACCGAGCATGCGCCGCAGCTCACCCAGGGCCTGACGGCCGGTCTCGCCGATGAGTTCCAGCGCCTCCTTACCCCGCTCCGGAGTGATGAGGGCCGCGTACGCGCCGCCGTCGGCAAGCGTGATCATGACGGACAGGTTGTGGCCAACGATGTCGTGCATCTCGCGCGCCACCCGGGTGCGTTCGCCGGCCGCGGCGAGCCTGCTGCGCTGGTCCCGTTCGATCTCCAGTCGGGCCGCGCGCTCGCGCAGGCCCGCGAGCTGCGACCGGCGGATGCGCACCGCCAGCCCCAGGGCCAGGGCCGCGGTCACAGCGCTGAACAGGAAGAACAGCGCGTCTCCCACGGACACCGCCGCCGAGACGCGCACGGACACCAGGCCCAGGACCCCGGCCATGGCCGCGCAGGCCCAGGGCAGATGCCGCAGTCGCCCGTGCAGGGCCAGGCTGTACAGGGCGATGAGCAGTGCCACATCGGCGCGCAGCCACGCCCCCAGCAGCCACTGGATCAGGAAGACGGCCAGAACGGCGGCGAACGTCGCCGACGGCATGCGGCGCCGCCACAACAGGGGCAGCACCAGCCCGACCTGCAGTGCCAGCACCCCGGCCAGGGGCAGGTGGGTGAACCTCACGGCCGTCTCGTGCCGATCGCCGTCGTGCACCAGGTCCGCCACACCGAACAGCAGGAAGACCCCGACCGTCACAGACGTGTCCAGCACCCACGGCCGCCGCAGGTCCGCCGAGCGCAGACGCTGGACGAACCGGTTGAGGGCGACCACCAGGGGGTGTCCCCACAGCAGATCGGGTTCCACGGGAGGGAGCGGGCCCGCGAAGGGGGCTGCCCCGGAGGGGGTGTCGGCGGTCACGGGGGTCACCTGCCCATCGTGGGCCAACGGCGTCGGCACGGCACCCGAGCAAGCGGGTCGACGCGCCGACACCGTGTTCTCGGGTCGTCAGGCACGGGAGTCAGGGTTGGGATTCGGCCGCGGGTGTCGGCCGTGAAGCCGACCCCGCAGTCGGTGTCGGCGTCAGGCGTCGGCGTCAGGCGTCGGTGCGCATCAGGCGCCACGAGGCCCCTGCCATGGCCAGTGCGACCCAGCCCAGGAAGACCAGCAGTCCGGCCGTCGGGGTCAGGGTATGCGGCGTGTGGTGCAGGGCGAACATCGACCCGCCTGCCTCGCTGGGGAGATAGGGCCTGACGGTGTCCTGCCAGGAGCTGGGCAGCAGCGAGATCAGTCCGGGGACGAGCATCAGCGCACCCACCAGGACCGAGATGCCGCCCGCCACCGATCGCAACAGTGCGCCCAGGGCGGTTCCGAGCACCCCGACCAGACCGAGGTAGAGGCCTGCGGCCAGCAGGCTGCGCACCACACCCGAGTCCGAGATCGACAGCGCCGCGGAAGTGCCCGAGACGATGCCGCTGCCGAACAGGAAGGCGATGAACACTCCCACCGTCCCGAGCACCAGGGCGACGGCACCGAAGACCGCCGACTTGGACCAGAGCACCGGCAGCCGGCGCGGTACCGCGGCCAGCGTGGAGCGGATCATGCCCGTGGAGTACTCGCCGGCGGTCACCAGCACGCCCAGCACACCCAGCGCCAGCTGCGCGAAGTTCGTGCCGAACAGGGACAGGCTCACCGCGGTGGAGCTGGCGAAGTCCCCGTCCATGTGATGGCCGGAGGTGATCCTCGACTTGAACTGCCACGAGGCGATCAGACCGAAGGCCACCAGGAACAGCAGACCCAGACCCAGGGTGATCCAGGTGGAGCGCAGGGACCACAGTTTGGCCCACTCCGAGCGCAGCACGCGCCGTACGGTCACCCGGTACACCGGCCGTGCGACCTGCACGGGGCTCGGCACGGGGGCGAGGGTCGAAGTGATGGTGCTCATGCTGCACTCCCGGAGATCTCAGTGGTGCCGTGGTACTCGACCGCGTCCCGTGTCAGCTCCATGAAGGCTTCCTCCAGGGAGAGCGCCTTCGCGGTGAGCTCGAAGAGCGCGATGCCGGCCTCGGCGGCCTTCAGCCCGATCGAGCGGGCCGACGCGCCTGTCACCTGCAGTTCCTCGGAGCCGGCCCGGCCGGTGATCTCGATGCCGGGGCCCGCCAGAATCTCGCGCAGCCGGGCGGGATCCGCCGTGGCGACCTGCACCGTGTCCCCGCCGGCCTGACTGATCAGATCCTGGACGGTGGTGTCGGCCAGCAGCCGGCCGCGTCCGACGACGATGAGGTGGTCCGCGACCAGCGCCATCTCGCTCATCAGGTGCGAGGAGACGAACACCGTGCGGCCTTCGCTCGCCAGCCCGGTGAGGAGGTTGCGGATCCACAGCACGCCCTCGGGGTCCAGCCCGTTGACCGGCTCGTCGAGCATGACGGTGGCGGGATCGCCGAGCAGCGCGGCAGCGATGCCCAGCCGCTGGCCCATTCCCAGGGAGAAGGCCCCGGCGCGCTTCTTCGCCACCGAGTCCAGACCCGTCATCCCGATGACTTCCTCCACCCGGCGGCGCGGAATGCCATGGGTGTACGCCTGCGCCATCAGGTGGTCGAAGGCCGAGCGACCCGGGTGGATCGACTTGGCTTCGAGCAGGGCCCCGACCTCCTGCAGCGGGGCGGTGTGCTCCGCATAGCGGCGGCCGTTGACGGTGACCGTCCCGTGAGTGGGAGCGTCCAGACCGACGATCATCCGCATCGTGGTCGACTTGCCCGCGCCATTGGGGCCCAGGAAGCCGGTGACGGTGCCCGGCTTGACGGTGAAGTCCAGCCGGTCCACCGCTGTCGTCTCCCCGTACCGCTTCGTCAGCTGCTGCGCCTCGATCATCGCGTCTTCCCTCGCTCACGGGCGCCGGGCCTCCCCGGCCGCCTCACCCGTAACGCTAGGAGCCGCGGCCCCCGAATCCGTGGTACCCCGGACTGATCCACAAACCGGCGGTAGTACCCCGGTACCACCCCGACCTGCACCTACGTCGCACAGGCGCGCCGCCGTCCCGGTCGGCCCGCAGTTCCACGAAGCCGGCACTCTACTGTTCGGGCCATGGTGAACGGGTGCCTGCGGTACCTGTCCTGCTGGCAGCGCTGGAACCCCTGCGGTCAAGGGTCTCGGACGCGCGCTGCCGCACGGCGGTGCGCTGTCTCGGGGAGATCGGCGCACCCGCGGCGGAAGCACTCCCGCTGCTCGACGCGGTACTGGCCTCCGAACACCGTTTCGCCCGGGAATACCGCCTGCGGGCGCGGCCCATCCTGGAGGACGAAGCGCTGTGCGCGGCCGCGCGGGTGGCGCGTCAGCGAATACGCCCGGCCTGAGCGGCACCGGACCACTCCTCGATGTCGGCCCGGGTCGGCGGGTCGGCGCCCTCTCGGGTGCAGGTGAGGGCGGCGGCACCGGTGGCCAGTCGAAGGGCGTGCAGTACGTCCTGGTGCAGGTGGGCGGCGGAGGTCGCGGTGCGAAGTCTCGTACGCGGGGATTCGCCGCGTTCCCCGGTGGACCTCTCCGCGCCGAGCATTCCGGCCCGGAGCAGGCCGCTGATCAGTCCCGACATGAAGGCGTCGCCTGCTCCGACCGTATCGGTGACCTCGACCGACGGGGCCGGCAGAGCGTGTCGGCCCTGTCGCCACCAGACCTGCGCGCCATCGGCGCCGAAGGTCAGGACCACCAGCGAGGGCCCGCTGCGCGCCCAGCGTTCCGCCACCTCGTGAATGTCCTGCCCCGGATAGAGCCAGGCCAGGTCCTCCTGGCTGGCCTTCACCACATCGCTGACCGAGACCAGGTGCTCGATGCGGGGACGCTCGTCGCCGGGCTTGCGGAGCAGCGCGGGTCTGAGGTTCGGGTCGTAGGAGACGGTGGCTGTGTCGCGTGCGGACTCGATGGCGCCGAGCACCTGATCGGCGCCGGGAGCGAGCGTCGCGGCGATCGATCCGGTGTGGAGGTGGCCTGTCGCCCCGGTACGGGCGGACTCGAGGGCGCTGGACGGCAGTTCCCAGGAGATGTCGAAGGTGTAGCTCGCCACCCCGTCGGCATCGAGACGGGCGGTGGCGGTCGACGTCGGGACGTCCGCAACAGAGCCTTCCGTGAGGACCACCCCGCTGCGGCCCAGATGGGTCCGCAGCACCTGGCCGAAGGGGTCGCGGCCCATGCGGGTGGCGAGGCGGACCGGATGGCCGAGCCGGGCCAGGCCCAGGGCGACGTTGGCCGGGCTCCCGCCCGGACGGCAGCGCCGGGACCCGTCAGGGCCGGTCAGGATGTCGGTCAGTGCCTCGCCGATGACGAGCGTCGGCGCTTCGGGTGTCGGCAGGGGCGTCGTCATGGGCAGCTCCAGGGGAGGACGGGTTTCCGTAGCGGCGGGGGTGCGTCCCGGGTCAGGGAGTGACCAGGATCTTTCGGCCCTTGCCGTCCTGGAACTGTTGGAGCGCGGCGGCGTAGTCGATCAGTGGCAGCCGGTCGCTGATGAAGACCTGCGGGTCCAGGACCCCTGCGGCGAAGAGCCGCGCCGCGCGCTCGTAGCTGTGCAGGACGGCCATGGAGCCGGTGATGGTGATTTCCTGGTTGTAGATCCTGTACGGCTCGATCGTCGCGCGCGCCGCGTAGTCCGCCACGCCGAACTGGAGGTACGTTCCCCCCTTGCCGACCCGGCCGATGGCTTCCTGGATGGCTTTGGCGTTTCCGGTGGCGTCGATGACGACGTCCCAGCCGCGGGGTTGCTCGATCTCGTCGGCCGAGGTGACGGCGTGCGTGCAGCCCAGGGTTCTGGCGGTTTCGAGGCGGTCGGGGTTGATGTCGATGATGTCGACGGTGGCGGCGCCGGTGCGCTTGGCGAGTTCCATCATCATCAGGCCCATCGTGCCGGATCCGTAGATGAGGACGTTGGTGGCCAGTTGGCTTCGGAGGATGTCGTATCCGCGGACGGCGCAGGAGAGGGGTTCGATCAGAGCGGCGTCCTGGGTGTGTATGTGGTCGGGCAGTTTCACGCAGTTGGCGGCCGGGGCGAGGGCGTATTCGGCGGCTCCGCCGGGATTGGTGACGCCGATCGCGGCCCAGCGTTCGCAGAGGTTGTTGCGTCCGATGCGGCAGTAGTGGCATTCGTGGCAGTACAGGGACGGGTCGACGGCGACCCGGTCGCCGAGTGCGAACTCGTGGACCAGGCTGCCGACCGCGACGATCTCGCCCGCGAACTCATGGCCGGGGACGATCGGCAGGGTGGGGGCGAACTCCCCCTGCAGGATGTGCAGATCGGTACCGCACAGGCCGACGGCGGCGACCTGGACCACCACGTCCCGCGGGCCGGGTGTCGGATCGTCGACCGTCTCGATCGCGACGACGCCGGGGGCGCTGATGACGGCTGCTTTCACTTGACTGCTCCAAGGGACAGGCCCTGGACGAGTTTGTCCTGGGCGGCGAAGCCGGCGATGAGTACGGGCAGGGAGACGCAGACGGCGGCGGCGCACACCTTGGCGAGGAACAGGCCCTGGCTGGTGACGAATCCGGTGAGGAAGACCGGTGCGGTGCCGGCCACGACGCCGGTCAGGACCCGGGCGAACAACAGCTCGTTCCAGCTGAAGATGAAGGAGATCAGTGCGGTGGCCGCGATACCGGGTGCCGCGACCGGAGCCACGATCCGCGTCAGCGTGGTCAGCAGTCCCGCTCCGTCGATGGAGGCGGCTTCGAGGATTTCCCTGGGGACTTCGGCGAGGAAGGAGCGCATCATCCATACCGCGATCGGCAGGTTCATCGAGGTGTAGAGGATGACCAGCAGCCAGATGTTGTCGAGCAGGCCGGCGTGTTGGGCGATGAGGTAGACGGGCAGGAGCCCGGCCACCGCGGGGAGCATTTTGGTGGACAGGAAGAAGAACATCACATCGGTCCACTTGCGGACCGGCTTGATGGACAACGCGTAGGCGGCGGGAATGGCCAGCGCCAGCACCAGAAGGGTGGAGGCGACGCTCGCCGTCAGCGAATTGATCAACGGCGGCCAGGGGCTGACGCCGGTGCTCGCGCCGAAGAACTCGCGGTAGCCCTGGAGGGTGAGGCCGGCCCCGATGTCGGGCGGGTTCGTCGCGGCGGCCGGTTCGCTGTGCAGCGAGGTGAGCAGCATCCAGCCGAACGGCGCGAAGAACAGCAGACCGCAGACCCAGGCCAGCAGGCCCCAGATGCTGCCGCGGTGGCGCAGTAGGCCGGTACGACGGCGTGGTTGGCGGGCCGGGGCGCCAGACCAGTGAGGCCTCGACCGCGATGAGGGGGTTGGTGGACAGCCAGTCGGTCTGCGGGGCGTCGGAGCTGCCGAACAGGCTCCAGATCCAGGTCAGGGTGCCGTTGATCAGCCCGTAGGACGCGTTGTACAGGGCGTGCTTCCACAGCAGCGCGGAGGCCACCGGCACGACGAGGAAGGGAGTGATGAGCATCGTGCGGACGATGCCGCGGCCGCGGAACTGCCGGTCCAGCAGCAGGGCCAGGCCGAGCCCGAACAGCAGGCTCACCAGGACGACCGCGGCGGTCAGGATGACAGTGGTGGTGATGGACGAGCGCAGCGTCGGATCAGTCAGAGCGGTCTTGTAGTTGGCCAGGCCACCGAAGCCCCGGTTGCCGGGGTCCAGGGCGTTCCAGCGCATGAACGATATGCCCAGCGTTCCCAGGAACGGCAGCTGGGTGACCGCGATCAGGAAGACCAGCGCCGGGAGGAGTGGTGCCCGGCGGGCCCAGGCGCCGCGGGGCCGGTTGGCGGGAGGGGACGATTCCCGCACTCCTTGTCGCAGGAGTCGCGGGCGTTTTGCGGTGAGGGGGACGGTCATGGTGTCTCTCCGCTTCGCGCGGGTGGCCTCCCGACCCGCGGGGGGCGGGTCGGGAGTGGATCGGCGTGGGTCGGGAGGTGTGCTGTCCGGGTCGGGAGTGGGTCGGCCGGTGGGGGCCGGTCACTGGCCGGCGTGTTTGGCGGCGACCGCCTCGGCGCGGGCCTGGCTGGTTTTCAGGGCGCTCTCGACGCTGGTCCGGCCGGCGATGGCGGAGCTGATCTCCTGCGAGACCTGAGTGCCGAGATCGGTGAATTCGGGGATGCCGACGAACTGGATGCCGGGTGCGGGTCGTGCCTGCACACCGGGATCGAGGGGGTCGGCGTTGGTCAGTGCGGTCTTGGTGGCCGCGGCGAACGCCGATGCGGCGGTGAGGTACTGGGCGTTGGCGTACGTCGAGGTGCGCTTGCCGGCCGGGACCTTGGACCAGCCGAGCTTGCTGCCGACGAGGTTCTCGTACTGCTTGCCGGACGCCCAGGAAATGAACTTCCATGCGTCGTCCTGGTGCTTGCTGGCCTTCTGCAGACCCCAGGCCCAGGTGTAGAGCCATCCCGAGCTCTTGGTTCGGTCGACCGGCGCGGGCGCATAACCCATCTTCCCGGCGACCGGTGAGCCCGTGCCGTCCAGCAGGCCGGCGGCGGAGGTGGCGTCGTACCACATGGCGACCTTGCCCTGCTCCATGTTGTTCAGGCACTCGGTGAAGCCGGCCTGCGGTGCGCCCGCCTCACCGTGCGCCCGCACCAGGTCGACATAGAACTTCGTCGCCTTGGTGAACTCCGGGCTGTTGACCTGGGCTTTCCAGTCCTTGTCGAACCAGGTGCCGCCCATGGTGTTCACCACCGTGGTCAACGGCGCGATCAGCTCACCCCATCCCGGCTGCCCGCGCAGGCAGATGCCCTTCATACCGGGCTGGGCTCCGTCGGCCCGCGCCGCCAGGTCCGCGACCTGGGTCCAGGTCGGGTTGGCGGGCATGGTCAGGTTCTTCGCCGCGAAGACGTCCTTGCGGTACATCAGGAACGACGACTCGCCATAGAACGGCTCGGCGTATATCTGTCCGCCCGAGGTCAGGGACTGCTGGATGCTGGGCAGGATGTCGCCCTGCTCGAAGGCGGTGTCGGCCTTGGACTGCGCGGTCAGCGGCGACAGCCAGCCGTTCTTCGCGTAGATCGGTGCCTCGTAGTTGCTGATGGTCGCCACGTCGTACTGTCCGGCCTGGCTGGCGAAGTCCTGACTGATCTTGTCGCGGACATCGTTCTCCGGCAGCACAGTGAAGTTGACCTTGATGCCCGTGGACTTCGTGAAGTTGTCCGCGGTCAGCTTCTGCAGATCCACCATCTGCGGGTTGTTGACCATCAGCACGTTGATGGAGTGCGCCTGGGAGCCGCCGCCCCCGCCACCGGCGCCCGAACATGCCGCGAGCAGGCTGGTGCAGAGGATCATGGCTCCCATCGCAACAGTGCGAGGTGCGTTCTTCGGTCTTGTCGTCACGCTGGATCCCTTCGTTGGTGATCCGGCCGGGTGGGACCGGGTGTCAGCTGATTTCGCCCACGCCACAGGTGCCCGTCACTGCGGGGCAGCCGGCTGCAGCGAGGTGGAGAGCGGTCGGGTCAGACGCGGATGACCTGAGGGCCCAGGAGGGTGTAGCGGTGCGCTTCCGCGCTGGACAGTCCGGTGTCGGTGACGATGGCCTCGAAGTCGGAGACCTCCGCGAACCGGCAGAAGCTGCTCGCTCCGAACTTGCCGTGGTGCCCCAGGAAGATCCGTCGGCGGGAGACCTCGATGGCTTTGGCCTTGACGTCCGCCACCACCGGGTCGGGCGTGGTGAGCCCGAATTCCCGGGAGATCCCGTTCGATCCCAGGTACGCCAGGTCGATGACGAAGCCCGAGAGCATGGCGCAGGCCCAGGAGCCCACGGTGGCCAGCGTTCGTGCGCGGACCCGGCCGCCCAGCAGGAGGACGGTGGTGTTGTCGGACTCGGCGATCGCCGCGGCTGTCGACAGCGATGCCGTCACCACGGTCAGCGGCCGGTCGGTCGGCAGCAGAGCGGCCAGGAGCTGAGGTGTGTACCCCTCGTCCACGAAGATGGTCTCCGCGCTGTCGAGGAGCTTGACTCCTTCCGCGGCGATACGGCGTTTGCTCTCGACGTGCAGCGTGACGCGCTGGGCCAGATTGGTCTCGAAGCCCGCGCTCTCGACGGGGTAGGCGCCGCCGTGGGTGCGGCGGACCAGCCCTCTGCGCTCCAGTGCACTCAGGTCCCGCCGGATGGTCTCCGGCGCGACCCTGAAGTCGGCGGCCGCGATGGCGACCTCGACGCGCCCGGTCTGGCGCGCCAGGGCAAGCAGCCGGTGGTGCCGCTCTTCCGACCGCATCACCGCACCCGCCCTCCTGCGCCCGTTCGGGCATTCGGGGCCCGAATGGGCCCGTCCATGAGTTATACCGTCGCGCCGTGGCCGTGCACCGCCCCGTTCCGGGCAAGACGTTGCCCGATTGTGCCCGGGTTGGCAACCACAAGAGCGCAGGTCAGCGGCGTCCGCTTCATCGGCGGACGCGACACGTGTGCCCGGCTGCCCCCGATGAGCTGCCGATTGCGGTGGATCCGGACACCGGACACCGGAGAACGAACGACGACCGGCACCCATGACAGGGGCCCCCGTACCGGCAGGAAGGTGGAGACGGCTACGTGCGGACCGTGTCCTTCGCGGCGGCCGGCCGGGCCGCCGCCGCGTTCCACCGGGCGCGGTCGGCGGCCGGCTCGTAGCGGCGCAGCGGCTGGGTGCGGCGCAGCAGGGAGCGGATGTCCGCGAGGCCGCCGCCGATCACTCCCGCGGCCCGGGCCTGCACCAGGACGTTGCCCAGGGCCGCCGCCTCGGCGGGACCGGCCACCACCGGCAGCCCGCAGGCGTCCGCCGTCAGTTGGCAGAGCAGCTCGTTGCGCGCGCCTCCTCCCACGATGTGCACGACGTCGACGGGCCGTCCCGACAGACGTTGGGCGTCCTCGATCGCCGCGCGGTGCGCCAGCGCGAGGGAGTCCAGGATGCAGCGCACCGTCTCCGCGGGATCCCGCGGTACCGACTGTCCGGTTTTGCGGCAAAATGCGGCGATACGGTCTGGCATGCCGTTCGGCGCGAGCAGTCCCGGGTCGGCGGCGTCCACGACCGAGCGCAGCGGCGGGGCCTGCGCGGCTTGGGCCAGCAGCCGGCCGAGGTCGTGCGGAAGGCCCGCGGCCTGCCAGGAGCGGAGGCACTCCTGCAGCAGCCACAGGCCCATGATGTTGCGCAGATAGCGGACGGTGCCGTCCACACCCAGTTCGTTGGTGAAGTTCGCGGCGCGCGAGTCCTCGGTGAGGACGGGGGCGTCCAGTTCTACTCCGGCCAGCGACCAGGTTCCGCAGGAGATGTACGCGAAGCGGTCGGTGTCCGCCGGCACCCCGACGACCGCCGAGGCGGTGTCGTGCGATCCGACCGTGACCACCGGCACGGGGTGTGCCATCCCGGTGGCTTCCAGAACCTCGGGCAGCAGCTCGCCCGCCGGGTCGCCGGGCCGGCGCAGGGGCGGGAAGAGCGACAGCTCGATGCCGAGCCGCCCGGCAAGCGCGTGCGCCCAGTCGCCGGTGCGGGGGTCCAGGAGCTGCGTGGTGGAGGCGTTGGTCAGCTCCGTGCCGGCCGTTCCGGTGAGCCAGTACGCGATGAGGTCCGGCATCAGCAGCAGCTGCGCGGCGGCGTCCAGTTGGGGCGTTCCCCGGGCGGCGGCCAGCTGGTAGAGGGTGTTGAACGGTGCGTGCTGCACACCGGTGACGGCGTACAGCTCGGCCTGCGGAACCGTCTGCCAGATCCGCTCCGGAACACCCTCGGTCCGGGCGTCGCGGTAGTGGACGGGGTTGCCGAGCAGCGAACCGTCGGCGGCCAGCAGCCCGTAGTCGACGGCCCAGGTGTCGATCCCCACGGATGTCACCTGACCGGCCGCCCGCAGGCCCTCCAGGACCCCGCGGTACAGCGCCAGCACGTCCCAGTGCAGGGTGCCGCCGACCCTGACCGGGATGTTGGGGAAGCGGTGGACCTCGTCCAGGCCGACCGACCGCGCGGTGACCCGGCCGACCATGACCCGCCCGCTGGATGCGCCGAGGTCGACGGCGGCGAAGGCACGGGGGTCGCTCGGTGACATGAGGAGCCTCACAGGAAGTCGTGGGGAGGGGATCTCACCGGCCGGCGCGGACGGTTCGCCCCGCCGCCGGCCGGGCCCCGCTACCGCAGGAACGCCGCTGCCACCCCGGCGTCGACGGGAATGTGCAGCCCCGTCGTATGGCTGAGTTCCCCACTGGTCAGGGCGAAGACGGCGTTGGCCACGTGCTCGGGCAGCACCTCGCGCTTGAGCAGGGTGCGCTGGGCGTAGAACGCGCCGAGGTTCTCCTCGCTCACCCCGTACACCGCGGCGCGTTGGGCGCCCCAACCGCCCGCGAAGATCCCCGAACCCTGGACCACCCCGTCGGGGTTGATGCCGTTGACCCGGATGCCGTGCTCCCCCAGCTCGGCGGCGAGCAGCCGCACCTGGTGGGCCTGGTCGGCCTTGGTGGCGCCGTAGGCGATGTTGTTGGGACCGGCGAAGACCCCGTTCTTGCTGGAGATGTAGACGATGTCACCGCCCAGGCCCTGCTGGATCATGATCCGCGCGGCCTCCCGGGAGGTGAGGAAGGATCCGCGGGCCATGATCGAGTGCTGCAGGTCCCAGTCCGCCGCGGTGGTCTCCAGCAGCGGCTTGGAGATGGAGATGCCCGCGTTGTTGACCACGAGATCCACGCCACCGAAGGCGAGGACCGCCGCGTCGAACGCCGCCAGGATCTGTTCCTCGGAGGTGACGTCGGCCGTCACGGAGACCGCTCGGTCCGGCCCGCCGAGCTCCTCGGCGACCGCGCCGGCGCGTGTCGCGTCGATGTCGGCGACGACCACGCAGGCGCCTTCGGCGGCGAGCCGGTGGGCGATGGCCCTGCCGATGCCCGAGCCGGCGCCGGTCACCAGCGCGATCCGGGTCGCCAGCGGCTGCGCCCGGGGCATCCGGCGCAGCTTCGCCTCCTCCAGTTCCCAGTACTCGATACGGAACTTCTCGGATTCGTCGATCGGCAGGTAGGACGAGACCGACTCGGCGCCGCGCATCACGTTGATCGCGTTGAGGTAGAACTCCCCCGCGACACGTGCGGTCTGCTTGTCCTTGCCGTAGGAGAACATCCCGACGCCCGGGACCAGCACGATCGCCGGGTCGGCGCCGCGCATCGGAGGTGAGTCCGGCGTGGCGTGCCGCGCGTAGTAGGCGGCGTACTGCTCGCGGTACTCGGTGTGCAGGTGCCGCAACCGCGCCACCGCCTCGTCGAGCGGGGTGTCGCCGGGCAGATCCAGGACCAGCGGGCGGACCTTGGTGCGCAGGAAGTGGTCGGGGCAGGAGGTGCCGAGTGCGGCCAAACGCGGGTGCTCTCCCCGGGCGAGGAAGTCGAGCACCGCGTCGGAGTCGCAGAAGTGGCCGATCTGCGGGCGGTCGGCGGAGGCGATGGACCGCAGGACGGGAGCCAGCGCGGCCGCCCGCGCCCTGCGCTGTTCCGAGGGAAGCGGCTCAAAGCCGGGCAGCACCGGCCCGAACGGTTCGGCGCGGCCGCGCCGGTCGAGGAACGCGGCGGCGGTACGGATGATGTCGAGGGAGTTCTGCTCGCACTCCTGCGAGGTCGCGCCCCAGGCGGTGATGCCATGACCGCCGAGCACGCAGCCGATGGCCTGCGGGTTCGCCTCCTTCACGGCGGCGATGTCCAGGCCCAGTTGGAATCCCGGGCGGCGCCACGGCACCCAGGCCACCCGGTCGCCGAAGCACTCCTTGGTCAGCGCCTCGCCGTCGGCGGAGCAGGCCAGCGCGATGCCGGAGTCGGGGTGCAGATGATCGACATGTGCGGCTCCGACCAGGGCGTGCATCGCGGTGTCGATGGAGGGCGCCGCCCCGCCCTTGCCGTGCAGGCAGAAGTCGAAGGCGGCCACCATCTCGTCCTCGCGGTCGACGCCCGGATAGACGTCCACGAGTGCGCGCAGCCGGTCGAGCCGCAGGGCGGCGAGCCCGGACGCCGGCAGGGTGCCCAGGTCGCCGCCGGACCCCTTCACCCACATCAGCTCGGTGTCCTGTCCGGTCACGGGGTCGGTGGCGGTCCCCTTGGCGGAGGTGTTGCCGCCGGCGTAGTTGGTGTTGCGGGGATCGGCGCCCAGTCGGTGGCTGCGCGCCAGCAGCTCCGCCGCCTGCGGGTGGAGTTCTGCGGTCATCGTGGAATCCCTTGCGGATGGGGGCGGAATCATCGGGCGGACGGAGTGGGCAGGGTGCGGGGCTACGCCCCCCAGCCCGCCTGCGTCCCGCCGACCCGTTGGGCGACGATGTGATCGGCCCAGCCGGAGCGCTTGTAGGCGGCGAGCGGGTCCGGGTCGATGCCCTGCTCCTCGCGGACCTCGCGCAGCAGCGGGCGGACGTCGGTGTTGTACGCATCCATCAGCACGGCGTTCGCCTCCAGCACCTCACCGGCCTGCTGGGCGGCGCGCAGCGCCTCGGGGTCGACCAACAGCGCCTTGGCGGTGGCCTCCTGCACATTCATCACCGATCGGATGATCGCCGGGATCTTCGCCTCGATGTTGTGGCACTGGTCGAGCATGAAGGCCACTCCGGTCTCGGCCGCGAGCCCGCCGCCGCGCACCACTTCGTACATGATCCGGAAGAGCTGGAAAGGGTCCGCCGCGCCGGCCATCAGGTCGTCGTCGGCGTAGAAGCGCGAGTTGAAGTCGAATCCGCCGAGCTTTCCCTCGCGCAGCAGCGTCGCCACGATGAACTCGATGTTGGTGCCCGGCGCGTGGTGGCCGGTGTCGACGACGACCTGCGCCTTCGGGCCGAGCTTGAGGCAGTGGGCGTAGGCGGTGCCCCAGTCCGGCACGTCCGTGGCGTAGAAGGCGGGCTCGAAGAGCTTGTACTCCAGCAGCATCCGCTGGTCGTCGGCGAGCCGCTCGTAGACCTCCGCCAGCGCGTCGCCCAGCCGTCCCTGACGATCGGCGATATCGTCCTGTCCGGGGTAGTTCGTCCCGTCGGAGAACCAGAGTTTCAGATCGCGCGAGCCGGTGGCGTCCATGATGTCGACGCATTCCAGCAGATGGTCGGTGGCCTTGCGCCGGATCTTGGGATCGGGGTGGGTGACTGAACCGAGTTTGTAGTCGTCGTCCTGGAACACATTGGAGTTGATCACTCCGAGCCGTACACCGCGCTCGGCCGCGTGGGCCGCCAGAGCCGGGTAGTCGTCGGTCCTGTCCCACGGGATGTGCAGCGCCACCGAGGGCGCGGCCGCGGTGAACTCGTGGACGCGCGCCGCGTCGTCGATCTTCTCCTGCGGGGTGCGGGGCACGCCCGCTTGCGCGAACACCTTGAAGCGCGTGCCGGAGTTGCCGTACGCCCAGGACGGCGTCTCGATGGACTGGGCCCTCAGCGCGGCCTTCACCGTGGACAGGTCGGTCATGTGCATCGCTCCCGCCGTGAATCGTTTCACTGAAGGGAAGCTAGGTGCACGAGAAGGGGGTGTCAACCTCCTGGTTACGGGAGTTCGGCCCTCTGCATATTCCGGAGCGGGAAACTTGAATCGAAACCATTGACGCGTCATGTCACCCTGGCCTAACGTCCGTGCAACTCAGTTGAAACCTTTCATGTGAGGCCTCACCATGGACCAGCCGAAGTCGGCGGAACGGCCCGTACTCTCGCTGGAGGACGCCAGCAAGTCCTTCGGTGCGGTCCGGGCCCTGCAGGGTGTGTCCCTGGCCCTGTTCGCCGGGGAGGCACACGCTCTCGCCGGCGAGAACGGGGCCGGCAAGTCGACCCTGATCAAGATGCTCGCCGGAGTGCACCGGCCCGACGCCGGGCGGGTCCTGGTCGACGGCGAGGCCGTCACCTTCCACGGACCCTCCGACGCCCGGGACGCCGGCATCGCGGTCATCTACCAGGAACCGACGCTCTTTCCCGACCTCACCGTCGCCGAGAACATCTTCATGGGCCGCCAACCGCGCCGCTCACTCGGCCGGGTCGACCACCGGTCGGTACGCGACGCGACCCAGGCCCTCATCGAACGGCTCGGCGTCGACCTCGACCCCGGGCAGCTCTGCCGCGGGCTGTCCATCGCCGACCAGCAGCTCGTCGAGATCGCCAAGGCGCTCTCCTTCGACGCCCGCGTCCTGATCATGGACGAACCCACCGCGGCGCTGACCGGCGCCGAAGTGGCCCGGCTCTTCGGCGTGGTGCGGACGCTGCGCGAGCAGGGCACCGCCGTGCTGTTCATCTCGCACCGGCTGGAGGAGATCTTCACCCTCTGCCAGCGCGTCACCACCTTGCGGGACGGCCGGCTGATCTCCAGCGACACGATCGACGGCCTGACCGAGGACGACCTGGTGCGCCGGATGGTCGGCCGGGACCTGGACGACCTCTACCCCAAACAGCCCGCACGGATCGGCGAAACGGCCCTGGCCGTACGCCGGCTCACCCGCGAGGGCGTCTTCACCGATGTCTCGTTCGACGTCCGCCGCGGAGAGATCGTCGCGCTGGCCGGCCTGGTGGGCGCCGGCCGCAGCGAGGTCGTCCGCGCCGTCTTCGGTGTCGACCGGGCCGACGCCGGCGACGTGCACGTGTCGGGCACCAGACTTCCGGCCGGCTCGCCCTCCGCCGCGATGGCCGCCGGCGTCGCCCTGGTCCCGGAGGACCGGCGCCAGCAGGGGCTGGTGATGGAACTGTCCATCGAACGGAACATCGGCCTGACCGGACTCGACCGGCTCGGCCGCGGCGGCCTGGTCCGCAGAACGCTGGAGCGCGGCCGGGCCGCGGACTGGGCGGTGCGACTCCAACTGAAGTACAACCGGCTCTCCGACCCGGTCGGGGTGCTCTCCGGAGGCAACCAGCAGAAGGTCGTGCTGGCCAAATGGCTGGCCACCGAACCCGGGGTGCTGATCGTCGACGAGCCGACCCGGGGCATCGACATCGGCACCAAGGCCGAGGTCCACCGATTGCTGTCCTCGCTCGCCGCGGAAGGACTCGCCGTCCTCATGGTCTCCTCCGACCTGCCCGAAGTTCTCGCCATGGCCGACCGGGTGCTGGTCATGCACGAGGGACGCATCACCGCGGAGCTCCCGCGCGCACTGGCCACCGAGGAATCGGTCATGGCCGCGGCCACCGGCCGGAAAGCCGGCGGAGAGAAGGCAGCCTGATGACAGCGACAGTGGAACAGCCCACGGCGGCGCCCGACGCCCGCAAGGTGACGGCGCGTTCGCTCACCGAGACCGTCTTCCGGGCCCGGGAGATCAGCATCGCCGGGTGCCTGGTGCTGCTCGTCCTCGGCACCTGGGCGGCCAATCACCGCTTCCTGTCGGAGCAGGGCATCAAGGACCTGCTCCTCAACGCGTCGATCCTGATCCTGCTGGCCGTCGGCCAGTCGGTCGTGGTCCTCACCCGCAACATCGACCTCTCGGTCGGCTCGGTGGTCGGGCTGTCCGCCTTCGCCTGCGGAAAGTTCGTCTCCGGCACCGACCGCAACGCCGTCCTCGCCCTGCTGCTCGGGATCGGCGTCGGCGCCCTCTGCGGCCTCATCAGCGGAGTGCTCGTCAGCTTCGGGCGGGTACCGGCGCTCGTGGTCACGCTGGGGATGCTCTACATCATCCAGGGCACCGACTACTGGTGGGCGCACGGTGAGCAGATCAACGCCGCCGACGTCCCCGCCTCCGTCCTCGACCTGGGCAGCGGAAGCGTCCTCGGCGTCCCGTACCTGGCGCTGATCGCCGTTGCCGTACTGGCCGCGGCCTCGTACTACCTGCGGTCCTACCGCAGCGGGCGGGAGCTGTACGCCATCGGCTCCAGCCCGGAGGCCGCCCGGCTGGCGGGCATCCCGATCCGCCGCCGGATCCTGGCCGCCTACGTCTTCTCCGGCGCGGTCGCGGGATTCGCCGGCGCCCTGTGGCTGGCCCGCTTCGGCACCGTGGTCGCCGACAACGCCCACGGCTGGGAACTGACGGTGGTCAGCGCGGTGGTGGTCGGCGGCGTCGCCATCACCGGCGGCACCGGCAGCGTCTGGGGTGC
This sequence comes from Streptomyces sp. NPDC045021, assembly GCF_056432645.1. NCBI lineage: Bacteria > Bacillati > Actinomycetota > Actinomycetes > Kitasatosporales > Streptomycetaceae > Streptomyces > Streptomyces sp. NPDC045021. Next base: position 13,891 of record NZ_JBWKIQ010000004.1, on the reverse strand, counting down.
GGCCCTCGGCGCGCTGCTGCTCACCACCGTCGGAAGCGTCCTGGTCGTCCTGAAGGTCGGCTCCTTCTGGCAGAGCGCCATCACCGGAGCCCTGCTCCTCGCGGCCATCAGCGTCGACCGGATCGTGACCCTGCGCATGACCAGCGCCCTGAGGAAGAGGAACGCGCGCCATGTCCACCAAGCCTGAACTGAGCAGGTTCCTGCGCTGGGACGTCGCGGTCGGCGTCCTGCTGGTGGCGGTCTTCGCCACCGGCGCCGGTACCACCGAGGGGTTCGCCACCGCCGGCAACCTGTCCTTCGCCCTCAATGACATCGCCGAGGTCGCGATCATCGCGCTGCCGATGACGCTGCTGGTCGTGGCCGGCGAGATCGATCTGTCGGTCGCCTCCATGCTGGGCCTGGCCAGCGCGGTCAGCGGCAAACTGTGGGAATCGGGCTGGGCGTTCGAGACCATCATTCCGGTGGTGCTGGCCATCGGCATCCTCGGCGGCCTGCTCAATGGCTGGCTGGTCACCCGGGTCGGGCTGCCCTCGCTGGCCGTCACCATCGGCACGCTGACGCTCTACCGGGGCCTGGCGTCGGTGGCGCTGGGAAGCAACGCGGTCACCGACTTCCCCGAGACGTACGCCCGATGGACGTCGGACACCGACACCGTGCTCGGGATCCTGCCCTACCCCTTCGCCCTGTTCATCGTCCTGGCGGCCGTCACCGGCGTGGTGCTGCACGCCACCGGGTTGGGCCGCTCGCTGTTCGCCACCGGAGCCCAGGAGGAGGCCGCCTACTTCTCCGGTATCCGGGTCAAGCGGATCAAGCTGCTGCTGTTCGTCCTCACCGGTCTGCTGTCGGCCTTCGCGGGCATCGTGTTCACCCTGCGCTACGGCAGCGCCCGCGCCGACAACGGCCAGGGCTTCGAGATGCTCGTCATCGCCTCCGTGCTGCTGGGGGGCGTCGACTTCGACGGCGGCAAGGGCACCCTCTTCGGCGCCGTCGCCGGGGTGCTGCTGATCGGCCTGCTCAAGAACCTGCTCATCCTCAACGACGTGGCCAACGAGGTCCAGGTGATCGTCACCGGACTCCTGCTGGTGGCCTCGGTACTGACCCCGCGGGTGATCGCCGCGGCACTCGAACGGCGCCACCGGCGCGCAGCCGCGACGGCCTGACGGCGCGCACCGCACTCCACCGCACCACCGTTCCTCCCGAACATCTCCCCGAAGAAGGGCTTCGCCATGTCCCTCCCCTCCACCGCCACGGTGCGCGCGCTCACCGCGGTGACCGCCGTCTGCGCTCTCGCCCTCACCGCGACCGCCTGCGGTGGCACGACGAAGAAGTCCAACGCGGACCAGGGCCCCGGCACGGCCTCGACGGCCTCGGCCGACCCGGGCGCCGCGCTGAAGAAGGGTCTGAAGCTCGCGTTCCTCCCCAAGCAGATCAACAACCCCTACGAGACCATCGTCGACAACTCCGGCATCGCGACCGCGAAGGAGCTCGGCAGCACCGCCAAGGAGGTCGGGCCCTCCGACGCCAGCGCGTCCTCGCAGGTCTCCTACATCAACACGCTCATCCAGCAGCAGCAGGACGCCATCCTGCTGGCCGCCAACGACCCCAACGCGGTGTGCGGTCCGCTCAAGCAGGCGATGGGCAAGGGCATCAAGGTCGTCGCCTACGACTCCGACACCGCCAAGGAGTGCCGCCAGCTCTTCATCAACCAGGCGAGCTCCGAACAGATCGGCCGCAGCCTGGTGCAGAACCTCGGCAAGCAGCTCGGCTTCAAGGGCAAGATCGCGATTCTGTCCGCCACCCAGAACGCCACGAACCAGAACACCTGGATCGACTTCATGAAGAAGGAACTGGCGCTTCCGGCGTACAAGGGGATGGAGCTGGTCAAGGTCGCCTACGGGGACGACGACGACCAGAAGTCCTTCCAGCAGACGCAGGGGCTGCTGCAGGCCTACCCGGACCTCAAGGGCATCATCGCCCCGACCACCGTCGGCATCGCGGCGTCCGCCCGCTACATCAGCTCCTCGTCGTACAAGGGCAAGGTGGTGGTGAACGGGCTGGGCACCCCCAACCAGATGCGCAAGTACGTCAAGGACGGAACCGTCGCGCAGTTCTCCCTGTGGGACCCCAAGAAGCTCGGCCGCCTCGCCGCGTACGCCGCGTCCGCGCTGTGCTCCGGCCAGATCACCGGCGCGGAGGGGCAGTCCTTCAAGGCCGGCGACCTGGGCACCTTCACGGTCGGTAAGAACGGTGAGGTCATCCTCGGCAAGCCCACCGTCTTCGACGCGGCCAACATCGATGCGTTCGACTTCTGACAGCTGCCGGCATCCCGGCCCGCCGTCCGCGCGCGGCACGGCCGGCCGTCAACGGCGAAAGGCCCGAGAACATGCGGCGTGTCTGCTTCCTGCTCAAGGTCCGCCAGGACCGGATCGACGAATACCGCCGCCGGCACGCCGCGGTGTGGCCGGAGATGACCGCCGCGCTGTCCGCCTGCGGCTGGCACAACTACTCGCTCTTCCTCCGCGAGGACGGGCTGCTGGTGGGCTATCTGGAGACCGACGACTTCACCGCGGCCCGGAGCGCCATGGCCGGCACCGAGGTCAACACCCGCTGGCAGACGGAGATGGCCGAGTTCTTCGAAGACTCCGACACCGACACCGATCGGCCGGACCGGCCCGACCAGGGCATACGACCCCTCACCGAAATCTTCCACCTCGTGTGACGGCCGGCTATCCGGCCGACCCCCACCCCGGCCGACCCCGTGAACGGAGACACCCGCCATGACCCGCACCCCCGCGACCGCGCGCAGGCCGAAGATCGGTCTCGTGGCGGGGGGACTGGGCGCCTACTGGCCCCAGTTCCCCGACCTGCTGCCCCAGTTGCGCCGCTCCGCCGCACGCGTCACCGAACGCATGAAGGAGTTCGACGCCGAGGTCGTCGACGTCGGCTTCATCTCGGACGCCCAGGAGGGCGCGGCGGCCGCGGAGAAGCTGCGGGCCGCCGGATGCGACCTCATCGTCGGATTCCTGACCACGTACATGACCGCGACGATGCTGGCACCGGTGGCCCAGCGTTCGGGCGCCCCGGTCCTGCTGATCAATCTGCAGCCCAATGAGGCCATGGACCACGCCACGTTCGACACCGGTCAGTGGCTCGCGTACTGCGGCGCCTGCCCGCTGCCCGAGATGGCCAACTCCTTCGAGCGCGCCGGTGTCCCGTTCCGCTCCGTGTCCGGCTATCTGGAGGACGACCGGGCCTGGGCCCGGATCGGCCGGTGGATTCGCGCGGCCGGGGTGCGGTCGGTGCTCCGCCACGGCCGGCACGGCCTGATGGGCCACCTCTACCCCGGTATGTACGACGTCTCGACCGACCTGGCGATGGTCTCCGGCAACCTCGGCGGCCATGTGGAGGTGTTGGAGTTCGACGACCTGCGCGTGCGGGTGGACAGCGTCACCGAGGCGGAGGTCGCCGACAAGCTCGCCGAGGCCAGGGAAACCTTCGAGTTCGACGATTCCGTCGTCGCGGACGATGTGGAGTGGGCGGCCCGGGTGTCCGCCGGGCTCGACCGACTGGTGGCCGACTTCGACCTCGACAGCCTCGCGTACTACCACCGGGGCCTGGACGGCGAGATCCACGAGCGGCTGGGCGCCGGCATGATCCTCGGCGCGTCGCTGCTCACCGCCCGCGGGGTCCCGGCCGCGGGCGAGTACGAGCTGCGTACGTCGCTGGCGATGCTCATCGCCGACCGGCTCGGCGCGGGCGGTTCCTTCACCGAGCTGCAGGCGCTCAACTTCCGTGACGGCGTGGTGGAGATGGGCCACGACGGGCCCGCGCACCTGGGCATCAGCCAGCACCGGCCGCTCCTGCGCGGCCTCGGGGTCTTCCACGGCAAACGTGGCTGGGGTGTGTCCGTGGAGTTCGACGTGCGGCACGGCCCGGTCACCCTGGTCGGTCTCGGCCAGACCCGCGACGGCCGCTACAAGCTGGTCACCTCCCAGGGCGAGGTGGTCGGCGGCCCGCTGCTGAAGATCGGCAACACCACCTCCCGGGTGGACTTCGGCACCGATCCCGGCGAGTGGACCGACGCCTGGAGCGCCACCGGTGTCGCCCACCACTGGGCGCTGGCCACCGGTCACATCGTGCCCGAACTGCGCGCGGTGGCCGACCTCACGGGCCTGGAACTGGTCGAGGTCTCTTGACCGGGGAGCGGTCGCTCCCCGGTCCCGCGGACGGCGCCGGCGGATCCGTCCGACGCCTCGGGCGCGCGCCGGGAAGCCGGGTGAAGCGCAGCGCCGTCGGCATCAAGGACGTCGCCGAAGAGTCGGGCGTCTCGCTCGGCACGGTCTCGAACGTCCTCAACCGGCCCGACACGGTGGCAGAGCCCACGCGACGGCGGGTGCTCGCGGTGATCGACCGGCTCGGTTACGTCCGCAGCGAGTCGGCCCGCCAGTTGCGGGCCGGCCGCAGCAGGATGCTGGCGCTCCTGGTCCTGGATCTCGCCAACCCCTTCTTCTCCGAACTGGCCCGTGGAGCCCAGCAGGCCGCCCGCGAGGCGGGACTCGCCGTCATGGTGTGCACCAGCGCGGGTGACCCGTCGCAGGAGGCCGAGTACCTGGGGATGTTCGCCGAGCAACGGGTCCGCGGGGTGTTGGTCACCCCCACCGACACCACCCGCCGCAATCTGCGGGCGCTGCGCGGCCGGGGCATCTCCTTCGTCGTCGCCGACCGGGAATGGTCCGCCGCCGAGGCGTGCTCGGTGTCGGTCGACGACGTGGCCGGCGGCAGCCTCGCCGTGCGGCATCTGCTCGCCGCGGGCCATCGCCGCATCGCCTACGTCAGCGGTCCCCCGCGCCTGGCCCAGTCCCGGGACCGGTTTCAGGGCGCACTGCACGCCCTCGACGAGGCGCGGGTCGCACGGGAGAACCTGACCGAGATCGGGGCACCGCGGTTCGACGTCGCCGCCGGCCGCGAGGCGGGGGCTCGTCTGCTGGACGCCACCGACCGTCCCTCCGCCGTGTTCTGCGCGAACGACCTGCTCGCCCTCGGCGTACTGCAGACCCTCTACGCGGCCGGCGTCCGGGTCCCGGCCGACATCGCTCTCGTCGGCTATGACGACATCGAGTTCGCTTCGGGCGCCGCGGTCCCGCTCAGCTCCGTGCGCCAGCCCTCGTTCAGGATCGGCCGCACCGCCGCGGAGCTGCTGATCGAGGAGACGGACGGGCGTCCCGGCACCCATGTGCACCGGAAGATCGTGTTCCAGCCGGAACTGGTCGTCAGGACGTCCTCGCTCGGTGTTCGTGGCGGAGGCTGATCACACAAGATGTGCGTAGCATGAGACCGCGGCCGCGGAGAGCCGCGGAAGACGGTGGTTCGGAGCTCGTGGCGCGCATGATGGGCATCAAGGACGTCGCACGGGAGGCCGGGGTCTCCGTCGGCACCGTATCGAACGTGATCAACCGCCCTGACATGGTCTCGGAGCAGACCCGCATCCGGGTGCTCGAGGTGATAGACCAACTCGGTTACGTGCGCAGTGAGTCGGCGCGCCAGCTGCGCGCCGGTCACAGCCGGATCATCGCCCTGCTCGTGCTGGACATGGCCAATCCGTTCTTCGTCGACGTCGCGTCGGGCGCCGAGCGCGCCGCCCGCGAGGCGGGGCTCGGCGTGATGCTCTGCAACAGCGCCGGAAGCGCGGCGGAGGAGGCGGAGTATCTGAGCCTCTTCGCCGAGCACCGGGTTCGCGGGGTGCTGGTGACGCCCGCCGACACCACGGGGCGCAATCTCGACTCCTTCCGGCGCCATGACATCCCCTTCGTCTTCGTCGACCGTGTCGTGCCGAGCGCGTCGGCGTGCTCGGTGTCGGTCGACGACATCGCCGGCGGGCGGCTGGCCGCCGGCCACCTCCTGGACCAGGGCCACCAGCGGCTGGTGTACGTCAGCGGCCCGATGCATCTCACCCAGTGCCGGGACCGGCGGACCGGGGCGCTCGACGCGCTGGCCGCGGCGGGACTGCCACCAGAGGCGCTGTCCCACATCGAGACGGACCGGCTGGACGTCGCCGCCGGTCGGGACGCGGGCGCCCGGTTGCTGGGCATGGCCGGCCGGCCCACGGCGGTGTTCTGCGCGAACGACCTTCTCGCCCTGGGCGTGCTGCAGGCCTTGTACGCGGCGGGGATCGCCGTGCCGCAGGAGCTGGCGCTCGTCGGCTATGACGACATCGAGTTCGCGGCGGCGGCCGCGGTCCCGCTGACCTCGGTGCGCCAGCCCGCCCACCGCATGGGCCGGGCCGCCGCCGAGCTGCTCATCGCGGAGACCGGCGACCGCGCCGGCGAGCACCAACACCAGCAGATCGTGCTGCAGCCGGAGCTGGTGGTCCGGGGTTCGACGCTGGGCAAGCAGCGCTGACGCCTGCGGGGGTCAGTCGTCGAGGAGCGCGATCAACCTGCGGGCGAGCAGATACGCGTCGCCCGGCCAACGGGCCGACAGGTACGAGCCGTCGACAACGGTGAAAGCGGCGGTGTCGTCCGTGGCGGTGCCCCGCCGGGAGAGCGTGAACGGACCCCGTTCGAAATCATCCGGCCGCGCCAGCGCCCCGCGTACCTCCGCCTCCACGTAGACCGGATACGTCCGGTAGTACGTGCCCAGCCGCCACGCGGTGGCGAAGTACGCGGAGCGCTCCATGTAGGCGGGCAGGCAGGTGGTCCGGCGGCCGTGCAGCACGCTGCGGCCGGTCGCCGGGTCCTGGGCGCGCGCCAGCACCAGCACTCCGTGGCAGATGGCGGCGACCGGTCGGCCGGTCGCCCAGAACGCGGCGACCTTGCTCTGCAGCAGCTCCGAGCCCAGGTACTGGCGCATGGCCGGGGCGTGACCGCCCGGAAGCAGCAACGCGTCGTACGCCGCCGGGTCGAGGTCCTGCCAGGCGACCGTGGCACGGAAGGCGTCGTCCTCGACCAGCTGCGCGTAACAGCGCTTGGCGTCAGCCTCGGCCCCGAGCTTGCCGAAGACGACTCCGGACAGCAGCCGGGGGTCCGCGGCCGGGACGGTACCCGCACGTTCGGTGGCGAACACCACGTCATGGCCCGCGTCGGTCAGCAGCCGCCAGGGGACCGCGACCTCGGTGACGTCGAAGTCCCGGTCGGGCAGGGGTAGCAGGATACGAGCCACGGAGTCTCCCTCATGCCGATGCCCGCGCCACCCTACGCGATGGCTCCCAGCCGGTCAGTGGCACCGAGGCTGTCCGCCGAGGACGAGGGGTGGGTCTGGCAGACCTACCTTGGGGCCCTGAAAGAGCTCCGACTGCGTCAATACTTGAGTCATGGGTCTGGACCAGAACGTCGAACTGGGCGAGTTCCTCCGCTCCCGCAGGGCCCGGCTGGGTCCCGGGGAGGCGGGGGTCGCCGTCAATGGATCCGCCCGCCGGGTGCCGGGGCTGCGCCGGGAGGAGCTGGCCCGGCTGGCCGGAGTCAGTACCGACTACTACGCGCGGCTGGAGCAGGGGCGGCACCGCAACGTCTCCGGAAGCGTGCTGGACTCCGTCGCCCGCGCGCTCCAGCTCAACGAGGTCGAGCACATCTATCTGATACAGCTCGCCCGCCCGCAGCCGCGCGCCGCACGGCGTCCGTCGGCCCGCCCGCAGCGGGTGCGGCCGGGGCTGCACAGAATGCTGGAGACGCTGGACGGACTGACACCGGCTTTCATCGTCGGCCGCGGTTTGCAGGTGCTGGCCAGCAATCGACTGGCCCGCTCCTTGGTCTCCGATTTCGAGGCGCTGCCGCACCGGGAGCGGAATCTGGCCCGGTTCATCTTCCTGGACGAGTCCGCCCGGCAGCTGTATCCGGACTGGGAGCAGATCGCCGCGGAGACCGCTGCCGTGCTGCGTCTCGACGCGGGGCGCAACTGCGAGGACCGGTCCTTCTGCGAGCTGATCGGCGAGCTCGCGGTCAAGAGCGAGGAGTTCCGTACCGCGTGGGCCGCGCACGACGTGAGCCGCCGGACGCACGGCACCAAGCGCTACCGCCACCCCCAGGTCGGGGAGCTCACCGTCGCGTACGAGGCCCTCACACCGCCGGGCGACGCGGACCAGACCCTCTTCGTCTACACCACCGAGCCGGGTTCGCCCTCCGAGACCGCACTGCGGCTGCTCGCCCACCTCACCACCGCACCCCTGAGCTCACCGAAGGCGGCCGCGGCACGGCCCGCGCCCGCCGACCCCGACGATTCTCTGGAGAAATCCGCACGATGACGACCACCGTCTCCGCTTACGCCGCTCCCTCCGCCAAGGCGCCGCTGGAGCGCACCACGATCCCCCGCCGCGCCGTGCGTGAACACGACGTGCTGATCGACATCAAGTTCGCCGGCATCTGCCACTCCGACATCCACCAGGTCCGCGACGAGTGGGGTGGCGCGAAGTTCCCCATGGTGCCGGGCCACGAGATCGCCGGCATCGTCAGCGAGGTCGGCCCGGGCGTCACCAAGTACGCCGTCGGCGACCGGGTCGGCGTGGGCTGCTTCGTCGACTCCTGCCGCGAGTGCGAGAACTGCCTGGCCGGTGACGAGCAGTACTGCCTGAACGGCGGCACCGGCACCTACAACGCCATCGGCCGGGACGGCGAGCCCACCTACGGCGGCTACAGCACCCACGTCGTCGTGGACGAGAACTTCGTCCTGCGCATTCCCGAGGGCGTCGAGCTCGATGTCGCCGCCCCGCTGCTGTGCGCCGGGATCACCCTCTACTCACCGCTGAAGCACTGGAACGCCGGCCCCGGCAAGAAGGTCGCCATCGTCGGTATGGGCGGTCTCGGCCACATGGGCGTCAAGATCGCCGCCGCTCTGGGCGCCGAGGTCACCGTTCTCAGCCAGAGCTTGCGCAAGCAGGACGACGCCAAGCGGTTCGGCGCCGAGCGCTACTACGCCACCAACGACGAGTCGACGTTCCAGCAGCTCGCCGGGACATTCGACCTGATCGTGAACACCGTCTCGGCCAACCTCGACCTGGACGCGTACCTGTCGCTGCTGCGGGTGGACGGCACCCTGGTCAATGTCGGCGCGCCCGAGCACCCCGTCTCGCTGAACGTCTTCTCGCTGATCGGGGGCCGGCGCAGCCTGGCCGGTTCGATGATCGGCGGCATCCGGCAGACGCAGGAGATGCTGGACTTCTGCGCCGAGCACGGCCTGGGCGCCGAGATCGAGGTGATCTCGGCCGACCGGATCAACGAGGCGTACGACCGTGTCGTCGCCAGCGACGTCCGGTACCGGTTCGTCATCGACACCGCCACCATCTGACGGCAGCTCACGGCTGCGACAAAGGCCCTGCCGCCCCGCTTCGGCGGGGCGGCAGGGCCTTTGTCGTCAGCGCCCGAACGACCTCCGGGCACCGTCCTCGGCTAACGCTTCGCGTACTCCGCTTCCTGGACGGCAACCTTCCGCAGCGCCGGAACACCGCTGCTCACCACGAGGGACTCCTGCGATCCGCGGGTTACCCGGCGCGGTACCGCCAGCCCCAGCAGCGCGAGCACCCCGAGCGCCATCACGGCGATCCCGTACTCCCGCGTCGTCGGCAGCAGTCCCCCGCCGTGCACGACCAGGAAGCCGCCGATCACCGCGGGCAGGCCCATGGCCAGGTAGGACAGCACGTAGATGGTGGACAGCAGTCCGGACCGCTCGTGCGGCGCGGCCAGCGGGACGATGGTGCGGATCGCGCCCTGGAAGCCGCCGCCGAAGCCGACGCCCGCCATTACCGTCCCGAGGAAGAAGGCGGCCGTCGCGTTGTGGTCGATCGCGAGCAGGGTGACGCCGACGCCCACGATGAGGGCGACGATGCCGAGCAGCATCACCCGGGCCGGGGCGGCGTTGCGGAGCAGCAGCACCGATATCGCGCCGCTTCCGGCGAGGGCGAACAGCGCCAGGCCGCCGAGCAGCAGCGAGTCGGAACCGACCACGCTGCGGACGACCGCCGGGATGACGGATCCGTAGAGTCCGGCCAGCGCCCAGACCGCGACCAGGACGGGGGCGGCCACCAGCAGTGGTCCGCGGGCCGCCTTCGGGACGCCGAAGCGGGGGCGGAGCGAGGCGAGCGCGCCCGGCTTGGGCTCGGAGGTCTCCCGCATCAGGGCGACACCGATTCCCTGCAGGACGAACACGGCGAGCAGAGCCACGTAGACGAGGTGGGTCGGTGCGGGCAGGAACTGGACCAGCAGGCCGGAGGCGAGAGCCCCGGTGGCGGTGCCGGTCATGGGGGCGATCGCGTTGGCGATGGTGCCCTTGACCTTGTCGAGGTCGAGCATCCCCGCGCCGACCGCGCCGACGGCCGCGCCGGTCGACAGCCCCTGGACGACCCGGGCGATCATCAGCTCGCTCACCCCGCCCGCCGTGGTGAGCACGATCATCGCGACGACCTGCAGCACGATCGCCGCGAGCAGGACGGGACGCCGTCCTATGTGGTCCGACAGCGATCCGACGGTGAGCAGTGCGGCGAGCACGGCGAGCGCGTAGATGCCGAAGACCACGGTCGTGGTGATCGGGGAGAAACCCCATTCGCCCTGGTAGACGGCGTAGAGCGGGGTGGGGGCGCTGGAGGCGGCGAGGAAGGCCACCACGATCGACGCCTGGAGGTAGAAGGCGGCGCCGGAGCCGAGCCGCCAGGTTCTGCGGACGAAGGGGTCGGTCACGGGGAACGTCGGCGGCAAGGACATCGGAGGACTTCTTTCGCCTAGCGGGCGCCAGTCCGATCAGACCGGTCTGTCTAGTCGCCTTACGGTAGACAGACCGGTCTGGTACTGTCAAGTCATGGCTACGAAAGCGATCGCAGACCGCCCCGCCACCCCCGGGCGCCCCACGGCACGCGAGCGTCTGCTGGCCGCCGCCAACGAGCTCTTCTACGAGGAGGGCATCCATGTCGTCGGCATCGACCGGGTGATCGAACGCGCCGGTGTCGCCAAAGCGACCCTCTACAGCGCGTACGGGAACAAGGACGGGCTCATCAGCGCCTATCTGGCCGGCCGGCACGAGATCCGCCGCCGCCGGGTGACCGCGGCCATCGCCCGCCATGACGCACCGCGGGAGCAGCTGCTCGCCATCTTCGACGCGCTCGGCGAAGCCTTCGCCGAGCCCACGTACCGCGGCTGCGCCTTCCTCAACGCCAGCGCCGAGGTCGGTCCCGACAGCCCGGTCATCCAGGCCACCGACGCGTACCGCGGATGGGTGCGCTCCCTGTTCACCGACCTCTCCCGGGCCGCCGGAGCGCCCGACCCGCAGCAGCTGGCCGGTCGGCTGGTGCTGCTCTACGACGGCGCGGGTGTCGCCGCCCGGATGGACCGCAACCCCGGCGCCGCCGCCGAGGCCCGGTCGGTCGCCACCGCACTCATCGACGCAGCGCTCGGCGACACAGCGCACGTCGACGTGGCGACGAAGTAGCAACCGGAGCCGGTCGAGCCGTCACACGCCAGGGGCCGGAGCCGTCCCGGTCACCGGCTGAGCGGTCTGCGGACGGCGCGTCAGCAGCACGCTGACGACGATCACCCACAGCCCCGCGGCCATGAAGGCGAAGAAGCCGACCCAGGGAATGAAGGCCAGCACGCCGAGGCCGACAGCGACCCAGCTCAGCCAACGCGGCAGGACACCGGCCGCGGTGCGGACCCCGGACACGCCCGCCGCCAGCAGCAGCAGGCCCAGCCCGGCGACGAACGGGATGAAGAAGTCCTCAGTGACCGCGTTCAGAGCCTGCAGTGCCTGGTTTCCCGCCACCGCCTCGTCCGAGAGGTCCAGCAGCGCCAGGACAACGGTCGCGCCGGTCCAGAAGCCCGCGGCGATCAGCACACCGCCCGCGAGGACCACATGATGCAGCCAGCCGCTGCCGTCCGCGGCGTCGCGAAGGGTCCGCGCCAGGTAGGCGGCGAAGAAGACGAAGAGCACGCCGGCGATGACCAGCAGATACAGGCTCACCGCCTGCTGGGCGCGATGGTCGTCGTAGAACGACCTGACGGCGACTCCGGAGGAATTGATCCCGGGCGTATCGCCTCCCACGAGGAAACCGACGACTGTGAGCACCACGGCCACCAGACCGGTGAGCGGTACGTATCGCATGGGGGACCTCCTACTACCCCCCGCAGTACGTTGGTCGCCCCCAATTCTACGGCGCCGGACCCCCACCCACCCTGCCGGCCGAGGCGGTGCACGCACCGAGGGGCGGCCCCGTGGCAGGACCGCCCCTCAGCACGTGCACGAGCGGGAGAATCAGCCGATCTGCGCGCCGTACTCAGTGAGCGCGGCCGTTACCGGCTGGAAGAACGTCTCTCCGCCGTTGGTGCAGTCGCCGCTGCCGCCGGAGGTAAGACCCACCGCGGTGTCCCCGGAGAAGAGCGCACCGCCGCTGTCGCCGGGTTCGGCGCAGACGTTGGTCTGGATCAGTCCGGTGACCGATCCCTCCTCGTAGTTGACGGTGGCGTCGAGTCCGGTGACGGTGCCGTCGTGCACCTGCGTGGTGCTGCCGCTGCGCTGCACCGCCTGGCCGACCGTCGGATCGCCGGCCTTGGTGATCGCCTGCGTGCTGCCGTTGTACAGGTCCACGGTGCTCGGGTGGGCCACGCTCGTGTCGGTGTACTTGACCAGCGCGAAGTCATGGCCGGGGAAGGTGGCGGCCTCGACGTTGCCGATCTCCTGCCCGCCGGACGACGCCGACCAGCTCTTGAACGCCACGCCGCAGTGGCCCGCGGTCAGGAAGTAGGGCTGACCGTCCTTGACCACGTTGAAGCCGAGGGAGCAGCGCGCACCGTTGGCGAAGATCGCGTCCCCACCGGCGATGAACGGGGTGAACCGGCCGGCCGAGCGCCGCAGTTGCGCGGTGCCGCCGAGTGCCTTGACGGACTTGGTGAGGCTGTCGAGCTGGGCGCCCTTGACGGTCCGGTCGGCGGTCACCACCACCTGATTGGTGCGTGGATCGATCGCCCATGAGGTGCCGGGGATACGGGGCTGGGCCCGCAACGTCTGCGTCGAGCGGTGCAGTTCGGCCATGGTGTGCTGAACGGTCCGGGGAACGGCTCCCGCGTCCTGCACCTTCTGGTCGGCGGTGGCGTCCAGCACGTTGACAACGAGCTGCTTGGTCTTCGCGTCGTAGTACGAGCCCGCGGTGCGGTCACCCAGACGGGAGGTGAGGTCGCCCGCGAGCTGGGCCGCTGCGGCAGGGGCGAACGCCTTGGGGGTCGGTGCGGTCGGCTGGGCGGCGTTGGCGTGGGGAAGGAGAACGGCCGCGGCGACTACGGCGGCGGCGCTTGTCCCGGCGATCGCGATACGACGCCTGGTTATCCGACGGTGCTTCAACTCAGTGCCTCCTGTGGGGGGTGGGCCCGGCAGTCAACAGCGGGCCCGCAGGATGTGCGGTCACGAACGGGCGAAACAGCAAGGATTGCTCGTCCGTGCCAGTTGGTGCGGCGAGTATCCCGATACCCGCCGGTATCCTGCAAGGTCATGATCAAGCCCCGTCTGCACATCTGTGAACAGGGCGGATATACCTCGCAACCCTCCCCATTGACGGCCCCGATCGGGGGTTACCGGAGCGCGGTGCGACGGCCTGTGTGCCCGGGGTGAGGACTACACCTGTCCGAGAACCGACGCTCGGATTCCGTTTGTGGAGACCGATTTGTCCGATCCGTCGGAGCAAAGTCCTTGCGCACGAAGCCTGATCGGCGACCTCGAAGACGCCGCCCGCTCAGGGTCACCCGGCTGGTTTCCGTTCTTCCCCCAAGGGCCCGCCGGGCCTTCCCTCATGGACCCGCCGGGGGGGGGCCCCCCGGCCCGGGGGGGGGGGGGGGCCCCCCCCCCCCGCGCGGGGGCCCCCCCCCCCCGGCGGGGGGTTTTGAGACGCCGTGGGGGGGGGGGTGGACCCATAGAACGGTCCAACCCC
>NZ_JBWKIQ010000003.1:0-630760 GCF_056432645.1 Streptomyces sp. NPDC045021 | reverse complement strand
ACCATCGCCGCCATCGGCCGCGAATGGACCCGCAAGGGCCTCTACCCCAGCTCCGTCGAAGTCAGCGGCAGCACCGTCCCCGCCTGGCGCGGCGTCCCCATTCTGAGCTGCAACAAGATTCCGATCAGCGACGCCCGCACCAGCTCGATCATCGCGGTACGCACCGGCGAGGACAACCAGGGCGTCATCGGCCTGCGCCAGACCGGCATCCCCGACGAATACGAACCCGGCCTCAACGTCCGCTTCATGGGGCTCAGCGAGAAGGCCATCATCAGCTACCTCGTCAGCGCCTACTACTCTGCCGCCGTACTCGTCCCCGACGCCCTCGGCATCCTGGAGAACGTCAACGTCGCCAACTGGCGCGACTGACCCGGACCCGGCAAGCGGGCAAGAGGAAGGGCGGTGGCCCGGGGATCCCCCCGGGCCACCGCCCTCTTCGTGGTCCCGCCTCTTCGTGGTCCCGCCGAGCGGCGTCTACGCGCTACTTCAGCGCCGGGAACAGGTCCAGGAACACATCGGGACTGACCGCGATACCCCGGCCGAACGGTGCGTCGAGGTCCCAGATCAGGAACAGCAGGAACGCGATGAGCGCGCTGAACAGGCCCGCCAGCAGCAACTCCCGCCCCGAGCGCCGGATCTGCAGCGTGAAGATCAGGCCCACGGTCACCAGGGCGCCCGCGATGAGGCCGAACCACACCATCCCCGGCATGGTCGCGCCCGCGTTCTGACCGCGCGCGGTCCGCGCCTCGTCGGCCACCGCGACCTGGTCCACCACCGGCTGGTACGCCTGCGCGTCCAGGTCCCCCTTGGGCGCGTAATCCGTCACGTCCCGGCGCACCGCCGACAGCAGTTCCGTCCCCTTCGGGGAGAGGGCGCCGTGGTCGGCCATGTACGGCCACTCCTGGTGGACCACGTACCCGACGTACGCGTCGACGTCCGCACGGATCCGGTCCCGTACCTCGGGCGGGTACACCTCAACGCGCGTGCTGACCTCGTGCATGGCCTGCGCTTCACGCTTCACGTCGTCCTGTGCCGCGCCCTGGCCCTCCCACACTCCCGCGATCGCCAGGCCCAGGACGATCGCGTAGATCACCCCGATCATCATCGTCATGTACTCGATGACGTCGGGCGTCTCGGTGGGGTCGTCGTCCACCGGGACGCGCCGCTGTCTGAGCACCACGACGGTGATCACGACCACGCAGGCCGCGCCCATCGCGATCACCAGAGCAATCCACTGCGACATGAGGAACTCCTAGCTGACTGAACTGACAGCGGAACTGACAGCGGGTCTACGGGTCACCGGTCGGCGGACCGACGTCAACGGGCCCTGCGGTACACGTGCGAACCCGGCCGGAGCACGGCCGCCGCGAGCAGTCCCGGCACCGTCGTGAGCAGCATCGTCATCATCAGCGGCCGCTGTCGGTGCTTGGGGGCGGGCGGGGCCGCGACAGGTGCCGGCCAGCGGACGGCCGGGCGCGGGGGCGGCGCGTGCCGCGGGGCCGGGGTCGGCGCGGGCTCCGGACTGCGCGTCGGCGCCGGGGTCGGCGAGGGCTCGACGCGGGGCGGCAGGGTGACCCGCGGGGGCGGGACGACGACGGCGCGATGCGTCGGCTCGGGCGACGGGTCCGGCGTGGGCACAGGGGTCGGAACGTGCGTGGGCGTGGGCGTGGGGCTGGGGGTCGGCGTGGGGGTCGGGGTCGGTTCCGGACACGACGGATGGTCGCCGTGCCAGTGCCAGTAGCAGTGGCAATGGTGCCCATGGCCGTGCCAGTGCCCGTGGCCCTGCCCTTGGCCGTGGCCATCGCCGTGGCCGTGCCCGTCGCCCTGCCCGTGGCCGTCGCCCTGACCGTGCTCGTGCACGTACCAGTCGCCGTCGCCGTGTCCGTGCGAGTCCTGGACGCAGACGTGCACCACGTCGTGCTCCACCTGGACCGAGACCGCTCCAGGACACCCCTCGCCGGCGACCGCGACCGGTACCAGCAGCCCCGAACCGCACAGGGCGGTCCCTGCCGCCACCACTGCTCCTCGCAGAGTGGCCCTTCCCCACCGATTTCTCACAGGACAGATCTTGAGGCCGAGCGAGCCGCGACTATGCCCCAGTTCGAACCTGTTCCCTCGAACGAATCAACGCAAGGTCGTTAAACCTCACTCCAGTTCGAAAATCAGGCGACAAGGCGCATCTCGTGCGGCGTTCCGTTGAGCCGCCGGCCGCCCTCCGCCGTGCACGTCACGATGTCCTCGATCCGTACCCCGAAGCGGCCCGGCAGGTAGATGCCCGGCTCGATCGAGAAGCACATCCCCGGCACGATCGGCCGCTCCTCGCCCTCCACCATGTAGGGCGGCTCGTGCGTCGTCACACCGATGCCGTGGCCGACGCGGTGGATGAAGTACTCGCCGTACCCCGCGTCCGTGATGACCTTGCGGGCCACCCGGTCGATCTCCTGGCAGGCGATACCGGGCCGGACCGCCTCGAAGGCCGTCTGCTGCGCCTCGCGCACGATGTCGTGCACCTCCCGCTCCTCGGCCGACGGCTCACCGACATGCACGGTCCGGGTGGTGTCGGAGCCGTAGCCGTCCTTCAGCCCGCCGAAGTCCAGCACCACCATGTCGCCGTCGGCGATGGTCCGCTCCCCCGCCTCGTGATGGGGGTTGGCGCCGTTCGGCCCGGAGCCCACGACCGTGAAGTCGACCTGGCTGTGCCCGTACGACACCAGCAGATCCGCGAGATCGCCCGCCACCTCGGTCTCCCGGCGGCCCGCGAACCGCACCTCCAGGATGTCGACGTACGCGGCGTCCGCCGCCGCGCCGGCCGCGGCCAGCCGCGCCAGTTCGTGCTCGTCCTTGACCGCCCGCAGCATCGGCAGCACATCGGTCAGCGACGCGTACGCCGTACCCGGCAGCGTCCGCTGGAATCCCAGCAGATGCATCGCCCACGCCGAATCGGAGATCCCGTACCGTCCCTCGGGCCGCAGCAGCGCGATCGCCGCGTTATAGGGGTCCTGCCCGTCGGTCCAGTCCGTCAGCAGGACCGCCCCCGCGCCCTCCGCCGCCTCGGCGTCCGGCCGCTCCAGGACCGGCACCAGCATCTGCGGCTCCTCGCCGGCGGACAGGACGAGCATCGTCAGCCGCTCGGTGATCGCCGTCGGCTGGTACCCGCACAGATAGACCAGATCCGGGCCGGGTGTCACGACCACCCCGGCCAGCCCCGCCCCGGCCGCCGCCTCCGCCGCCCGCGCCATCCGGGCCGCGTAGTCCTCCCGCGTGAACGGCTGGATACCTGCCATGACTCCTCCTGAGGCCGCCGGACACCACCGGACACCGGACCGTACGGCTTCCAGCCTCAGGGCTCATGACCCGGTCCGCGACCGGGAACGGGCGGCGCGGGCGGGCCCCGGGAACGCCGGGAGCCCCCGGCCATTGCTGGCCGGGGGCTCCCGGATGGATCGAGCGGTGGGCGTGGACGGGTTCGAACCGCCGACCAGCGCCGTGTAAAGGCGCTGCTCTACCACTGAGCTACACGCCCTCGGAACGTGAAGTGACAGATTACATCGCCGGACCCTGTGGTCCCCAACCGGATACCAAGGACGGGTAAAGCATCGCCCGGCGTTCGGTCACGTGTCCGTGCAACCGGCCCGGGCCGTGTATTCGTCTTGGTCAGGTGGGAGACTGGAGCCGACAGACACCAGCGGCGGACCTGCGGGAGAGAGTCACTGTGACGACGGCACGCTCGTGGTGGCGGCGCGGCGACAACCTGCGCGCCGATGCTCAGGCCGCGAAGGACGCCGCCTCTCAGGCCTTCTACGAGCTGGACACCGCACAGCGGGACCTGGACCTGTCGATAGAGACCATCAGCGCCGTCGACAACTCGCCCGCCGCGCAGCGCGCGCTGGCCGGGTTCCGGGCGCTCGGGGAGCAGATCGACCAGGTCAGCGGCGCCTACATCGCCACCGTGGACGCCCACGACCTGGACCGCGACGAGCTGGACACGGCGACCGCCACCCGGGCGCGCAACGAGCTGACGAAGGCGAAGGACGACCTCGACCGCGCCAAGGCGGACCTGGAGCGGTTCGCGCAGAGCCTCGCACCGCTGCTGGGGAAGGCCGAGACGCAGCTGGCGCGGCTGGCGCCGGCGGTGGAGCGGGCGCGGCAGGGGCTGTTGGCGGCGAGCAACGCGCTGGACGGGGTACGGGCCGCCGGGCTGAAGGGCGACGAACTCGCGGCGCGGCTGGCGGCGCTCTCGCCGGAACTGACGAAGCTGAACCAGGGGGCCGGTGCGCACGGCGTGCCGGAGACGCTGGCGCGCGCGGAGGACGTGCAGCGCCGCGCGGAGGCGATCCGCGCGGAGGCGGCCCGGCTGCCGGAGCAGGCGAAGGAGATCGACAAGCGGCTGGTCAGCCTGCGCACCCGCGTCGAGGCGCTGGCCACCCGGGCCGGCGGCGTCGAGCCCGTCCTCAGCGAACTGCGGCGGCGTTTCTCGCTGGCCTGCTGGCAGGACCTGCAGCAGGTGCCGGCGCAGGCGGAGACCGCCGTGGCGCAGGCCGGGGCCAAGCTCGCGGAGGCCGCCAAGGCGCGCGACGAGCAGCGCTGGGCCGACGCGACGTCCCGGCTGAGTACGGTACGGGCGCTGCTGGACGACGTGGACGGGTCGGTGTCCGCCGCCGGTGACCGGCTGCGCCGGCTGAACGAGGTCAGCAAGGATCCGAAGGCCGAGGTCGAGAAGACCCGGTTCGCGATCCGTGACGCGCAGCGGCTGGCGATGCAGGGCCGGACGACTCCGGAGCCCCGCCATGCCCGCCCGCTCGACGACGCGGTGGCGCGGCTGGACCGGGCGCTCGCCGCGCTGGAGGGCCGGCACCCGGACTACTGGGCCTTCCTGACGGAGACGGCGTCGGTGCGGGAGACCGTGAACCGGGTCGTCGCGAACATCCGTGAGGACCGGGCGCAGGGGCGCTGACCCTGCCCGGGCCGGGCGGGACGCGTCGGATCCGGTCCGGGGCCGCGTGCCGATCGCCCTTGAGGTGGCGGGGCTATTCTTCGGGGCATGCCTCGATACGAGTTTCGCTGCCGGTCCTGCGGTACCACCTTTGAGCTGAACCGGCCGATGGCCGAGTCCTCCGCCCCCGCGAGCTGCCCGGAGGGCCACGACGACACGGTGAAGCTGCTGTCGGCCGTCGCCGTGGGCGGCAGCGCCGCCGCTCCCGCGTCGGGCGGCGGTGGCGGAGGCGGCGGGTGCTGCGGAGGCGGCTGCTGCAGCTGACGCTCCTCGTCGGTCCTCGTCGGGACCCGGTGTTCATCCTCGCGACATGTGGCCGTTCGTCGGTCCTCATGACCGGATGCGACGTTCCCTTCTAAAGTTGGCCAGACAACTTATGGAGGCCGTAATGGACCTGACCCGTCTCCCGGCGGCCTGGCTGCGGGACAACTGCGGCTGCGCCCTGTGCCGCGATCCGCGCAACGGCCAGAAGCTCTTCCAGATCACCGATCTGCCAACGGACCTGGCGGTCGGCGAGGTGCGGGCCGGCGACGTCTCGTTCGAGGTGGAGTGGCTTCCCGACGGGCACCGCTCCGTCTACAGCATGGAGTGGCTCGCCGCTGCCGACGCCGGGATCGACGGCGCCGCCGGTGACCACGGCGACGGCCGTACCGAGGCCGGAAAGCACCTGTGGTGCGCCGCCGATCTGGACGGCCGGCTGCCCGAAGCCGGCTGGGAGACGTATCTCGCCGACCCGGCCGAGCGGATACGGGTCCTGGAGTCCGTCCAGCGGCTCGGCTTCGCGCTGCTGCGGGACGTGCCGTGCGCCGAGCGGCAGGTGCTGGCCGTCGCCGGGACGTTCGGCCACGTCCGCGAGACGAACTACGGCTCGCTCTTCGACGTCCGCGTCGAGGCGGACCCGAACAACCTCGCCTTCACCGGCGCGGCGATCACCCCGCACACCGACAACCCGTACCGCGACCCCGTGCCGACCCTGCAGTTGCTGCACTGCCTGACGAACGCCGCGGTCGGCGGCGACTCGGGTCTGGTCGACGGCTTCGCCGCCGCCGCGCTGCTGCGCACCGAGGACCCGGCCGCGTTCGAGGTGCTGACCCGCACCCTGGTCCCCTTCCGCTTCGACGACGCCCGCACCGCGCTGCGCGCCGACCGGCCGCTGATCGATGTGGACCCGCTCGGCCGGATTCGCGAGGTCCGCTTCAACAACCGGTCCATCGGGACGTTGCGGCTGCCGCGGGAGGCGCTGGACTCCTTCTACCGCGCCTACCGGGCCTTCGGTGAGCTGCTGCTCCGCCCGGAGCTCCAGCTCGAGTTCCGGCTGGCTCCCGGTGACTGTCTCGTCTTCGACAACACCCGGCTGCTGCACGCCCGTACCGCGTTCGCCGAGAGCGGCGAGCGCCATCTGCAGGGGTGCTACGCCGACCTCGACGGGCTCGCGAGCACGCTTGCCGTGCTGCGACGGGAGCGGCCGCTCGACGAGCTGGCCGCCCTCTTCGACGGCGCGGGCGCCGAGCAGTACCTGGGCGAGGACGTCACCCAGGCCCAGCACATGCTGCAGGCCGCCTCCCTCGCGGCGGCCGCCGGCGCCGCGCCTTCGCTCGTCGCCGCCGCCCTGCTGCATGACGTCGGACACTTCCACGGGACGGTGAGCGGCGCGGAGCTGATGGCCGGGACCGACAACCGTCACAGCCACACCGGGGCGGAGTGGCTGGCGCGGTGGTTCGGGCCGGAGGTGACCGAGCCGGTGCGGCTGCACGTCGCCGCGAAACGGTATCTGTGCGCGGTGGAGCCGGAGTACTTCGGACGGTTGTCGGAGGCCTCGGTCCACACCCTGCGGGTGCAGGGTGGGCCGATGTCGCAGAGCGAGGTGCGCGACTTCGAGGCCGAGGCCTTCGGGGCCGAGGCGGTGCGGCTGCGCCGGTGGGACGAGGGCGCCAAGGACGTACGGGTGGCGGGGGTAGCGGACTTCGCCCACTACCGGCCGCTGCTGGCCGGGCTGATGAGGATCAGCCCGGCCGGCGTCTGAGCCCGGAACCTCCGACCCGCGCGGAGCGCTGGCCGGACAGGCCCTACGGCTGGAGGCGTCCCGCGAAGCGGCGCTCGAAGCCGTCGGCGGTGTCCGCCGTCACCGTGAAGTCGTAGCGCCCCGCGGCGGCGGACGGGACGACCGCTGTCGCCGAGGCGCCGGGCGCGACCGTCACCTGGTGGCCCGGGAAGGTGAACACCGCTGGCTTTCCACCCGCGTTGGTGAGCTTGAGGTGGACGCCGTCCGGTTCCTCGACCGCCGCGACTTCCGGGTGGGCCTTCGCCGGGTTGGTCCAGGTGCGGACATCGCCCTTGTAGCCGCGCAGGAATCCGTCGGGGCCGTGGGTGTCGATGTCGTACGGGCCGCCGCTGACGGCCTGGGCGCTGAAGTAGTCGGTGATGCTGCCGCCCACCGGCAGCGTGTAGCGCCAGGCGCCGAACTTGCGGTGGTTGACGGTGTACATCGACAGGCCGGCGCCGAGGGTGCCGAGGTTGTCGACGGTGATCCAGATCTGGCCCTTGGCGGCGTCGGTCCGCGAGGACGAGCCGAAGCGGTAGCCGGTGGGCAGCGCCGGGCGGTCGCCCGGTTCCACCTCGGGGAAGTGCTGGGTCAGCGGCGGGAAGAGCGGCGGAAGGACCTTCTTGTGCTGCTCGGCCAGGTCCGCGAGGAGCTTCTTGGTGTCGGGGAGGGCGGGGAACGTCGTGCTGGACGTCCGGAAGTCGAACGCCGACATCAGGTCGCCGCAGACGGTGCGGCGCCAGGCGGAGATGTTGGGTTCGCGCACTCCGGTCCAGTTCTCCAGGAACCGCAGCACCGAGGTGTGGTCGAAGACCTCGGAGTTGATGCGGCCGCCGCGGCTCCAGGGGGATATGACGATCATCGGGACGCGCGGGCCGAGGCCGATGGGCGCGCCGTTGATGAACTCGTCGGGGGTGCCGTCGGGGGCGGTCGGCGGGACGACGTGGTCGAAGAAGCCGTCGTTCTCGTCGTAGTTGAGCAGGACGACGGTCTTGGCCCAGACCTCGGGGTGGGCCGCGAGGGCTTCCAGCACGTAGGAGGAGGTGAAGTCCGCGCCCTGGGCCGGCGGGTGGTTGGGGTGCTCCGACTGGTCGGTGGGGGCCACCACCCAGCTGACGGCGGGCAGTTTCCCGTTGGCCACGTCCTGCGCGAAGTCGTCCGCGCCCCGCTTGACCATGCCGTTGACGTAGAGCGGGGAGTCCTTGGGAGCGGTCTGGTACTGCTTGAACCACGCCAGGGCGTTGTCGTCGTAGTTGTCCTCCTGCTGGTAGACCTTCCAGGAGATGCCCGCGGACTGCAGGCGCTCCGGGTAGGTCGTCCAGGTGTACCCCTTCTCGCTGTTGTCGACGACCGGTCCGCCGGCGGTGCCGCGCGGGTCGACCGTCCCGGACCACAGGTAGAGGCGGTTGGGGTTGGTGGACGCCATGGTGGAACAGAAGTACTGGTCGCAGAGGGTGAAGGCATCGGCGAGCGCGTACTGGAAGGGGATGTCCCGGCGCCGGTAGTAGCCCATCGTGTACCAGGACTTGGCGGGGATCCAGTTGTTGTACTGGCCGTTGGCCCAGGCGCTGTGGGTGCCGTCCCAGGAGTGGTCCAGGTCGAAGATCCGCTGGGCGTCGGAGGTGGCGGTGTCCAGGTGCCAGGGCAGCAGGGTGGTGCCGCCGACGGAGCCGAGCAGCCGCTGGTGCAGGACGTCGGATCCGTTCGGGAAGCGGAGGAGCGAGCTGTCGCCGTAGCCGCGGGCGCCGTTCAGGGTCCCGAAGTAGTGATCGAACGAACGGTTCTCCTGCATCAGGACCACGACGTGTTCGACATCGTCCAGCGTGCCCTGATGTGCGGGCTCGGCCAGCGCCTGCTGGAGGCCCGCGGGCAGGACGCCGGCGCCGATGGCCGCGCCGGTGGCGACGGCGGAACCCAGCAGTTTGCGGCGGGAGATGCCTGGGCCGGGCGGGCGGGAGAGGTCGGACACGGTGCCTCCTGGTCAGAGAGGTGCGAGGGTTACTCGGGGTTACTGGCGAGTAGGATGATCGCAGCCGCACATGAACATAGGAAGACCCCGGGACAGACGTTTCGTCAGATTCCCGTGCGACGGGAGAGGGACGTGACCGCCGTCGAGTTGTGGACGGTGAAGGCCACGGTTCCGGGCAGGTAGCGGTCCTGCGACCACTCCACCGGGGTGCCGGCCGGATCGGTGGTGCGGCGCCGTTCGCGCAGCAGCGGATCGCCCACCAGGCAGCCGAGCAGCCGGGCGTCGTCGGCGTCGGCGAGGGCCAGGTCGATGGTGTGGTGGGCGTCGGTGAACAGCACGCCCTGCTCCTGCAGCGGCACGGTGTGCGAGACCGCGTGCGGGTCCAGCGCCTCGACGAGGGCGCCCACGTGCTCGGGGTAGACGGTGCGCTCCACCATCACCGGGGCGCCGGACAGGGTGCGCACCCGCAGCACCCGGTAGACCTCGGCGCCCGGCTCCAGGCGCAGTTGCTCGCGTTCGACCTCGTCGGCGGGGCTGCGGATGATCTCCACCACCCGACCGCCGGGCTCCTCGCCGATGGAGCGGGCCCAGCGGGTGAAGCTGAGCAGTTCGCCGAAGCTCTGGACCCGGGCGGTGCCGAGGACGACGCGGCGGGTGCCGCGCCTGGAGGTGACCAGTCCGTCGGCGCGCAGTACCGCCAGGGCCTGGCGCACGGTGCCGCGCGAGACGCCGTAGCGGGTGGCGAGTTCGCCCTCGGCGGGCAGGCGGCCGCCGGACCCGTAAGCGCCGTCGGCGATGGCCTGCCGGAGATCGGCGGCCACCTTCCGGTACATCGTCTGCCGGCCGTCCGCCACGCTGCTCCCCACATCGATCGCTGCTCAGGTGACCGAGCCTAGAGCCTGTCCGCCGGATCGCCTCCGGACGGCCCACCGGCGGACCACAGTCGACCCTAACCGCCGTTTCAACCGCCGATTCCGGGACAACCACGCCATTCCTGCGGCCGACACCGGAACGCAGTGGCCCGTTCATCCGCCGGACACTGGACTACGGCGTACTGGGGTCGTCATTGTTCGAGTTGTACAGCCAACCCTGGCTATCTCCCGTCCCCATGGAGAGTCCCGTGATTCTGCTCCGCCCCCGGGCCGCCGGCCTCGCAGGTGTCCTCGCCATAGCTGCGCTCGGCCTCAGTGCCTGTGGCGCCGCACCCACCGAGACCACCTCGGCCGACGGCAAGAAGAGCGCCGCCACCGCCACCTCCGCCGCCGAGTTCGGCGGGATGGACGCCCTGGTCGCCGCCGCGAAGAAGGAGGGCAAGCTCAACGCGATCGCCCTGCCGCGCGACTGGGCCAACTACGGCGCGCTCATCGACGGATTCAGCAAGAAGTACGGCATCAAGGTCGAGGTCGAGAACCCCGACGCCTCCAGCCAGATCGAGATCTCCGCGATCAGCACCCGCAAGGGCCAGGACCGCGCCCCCGACGTCGTCGACCTCGGCAGCGCCTTCGCGCTGAGCGGCGCCGCGCAGGGCCTGTTCGCCTCGTACAAGGTCGCCGACTACGAGAAGATCCCGGCCGCCCAGAAGGACGCACAGGCGCGCTGGTACTACGACTACGGCGGCTACGTCTCGATCGGCTGCGACGCCAAGCGCGTCAAGGAGTGCCCCTCGACCTTCGCGGACCTCCTCAAGCCGCAGTACAAGGGCCAGGTGGCGCTGAACGGCAACCCGACGAAGTCCGGTTCGGCCTTCGGCGGCGTCTACGCGGCGGCCATCGCCAACAAGGGCTCCTTCGACAACATCCAGCCCGGTCTGGACTTCTTCGGGCAGCTGAAGAAGTCGGGCAACTACAACCCGGTGGAGTCGACCCCGGCGACCGTCCAGAAGGGCGAGACGCCGATCAGCATCGACTGGGACTACCTCAACGCGGGCTACACCGACGAGTTCAAGACAAAGAACGTGGACTGGAAGGTCGCCATCCCCAGCGACGGCGTCTACGCCCAGTACTACGCGCAGGCCGTGAACAAGGACGCGCCGCACCCGGCCGCCGCCCGCCTGTGGGAGGAGTACCTGTACAGCGCCGAGGGCCAGAACCTGTGGCTCAAGGGGTACGCCCGCCCCGTGCTGATGGACGCCCTCAAGACGGCCGGCACGCTCGACGCGGCCTCCGCCGCCAAGCTGCCCGCCGTCGCCGGCACCCCGGCCTTCCCGACGCCCGCGCAGGTGGACGCGGCCAAGAAGGCTGTCACCCAGGGCTGGGCCAAGGCCGTCTCCTGATGACCCTGAAGACCAAGGCGCCGGCCGGCATGCTGGCGGCGCTGCCACTCGTGCTGTTCATGCTGGTGGCGTTCGGCCTGCCGGCCGTCGCCATGCTGACCGGTGCCTTCAGTACGTCGAGTGACGCGCCGGGCGGCGAGCAGTGGACGACGGCGAACCTCACGGACTCCGTGCAGGGCGCCTACCTCACCGGGCTGGTCAGCAGCGTCAAGCTGTCGGCGCTCTCCGCGCTGCTGGCCACCGTGCTCGGACTCCCCCTCGCACAGGCCGTGGTGACGTCACGTCACCGCGCCCTGCGCGAGGGCGTCCTCGCGGCGTCCGGGGTGCTCGCCAACTTCGGCGGGGTACCGCTCGCGTTCGCCTTCATCGCCACCCTCGGCAACGCGGGCGTCCTCACCGAGCACCTGGGACTGACCGGCGCCGGCTGGAGCCTGTACACGTTCTGGGGCCTGGTCATCGTCTACCTGTACTTCCTGCTGCCGCTGATGGTCCTGGCCATCACCCCGGCGCTGGAGGGCCTGCGCAAGCAGTGGCGCGAGGCCGCGCAGAACAGCGGCGCCACCGGCCTCCAGTACTGGCGGCACGTCGCGCTGCCGGTACTGGCCCCGTCCCTGCTCGGCGGGTACGTGCTGCTCTTCGGCAGCGCCTTCGCCGCCTACGCCACGGCCGCCGCGCTGGGCAGCGGCTCGGTGCCGCTGATCACCGTGCAGATCGCCGACGCGCTCTCCGGCAACGTCCTGGTCGGCCAGGGCAACATCGCGCTCGCGCTCAGCCTGGACATGGTCGTGGTCGCCGGGCTCGTCATGGCGGTCTACGTCCCCCTCCAGCGAAGGAGCGCACGATGGCTCGACTGACCCGCAAACCGCTGTGGCGCGGCGCCGTCGGCCTGCTGGCCGGCCTGTACTTCCTGGTCCCGGTGGCCGCCTCGGTGATCTTCACCGTGGACATTCCGGGTCAGGGCCTCACCCTGGACGCGTACACCGGCATTTTCGGCGCGGACGGCTTCACCGACAGCCTGCTGCTCACCATGGAACTGGCCGCCGCGACCATCGTCCTGGTGATGCTGCTGCTGGTCCCGGCACTGGTCGCGGTACGGCTCGGCGCCCCCCGGCTGCGGCCGGTCCTGGAGATCATCTGCTCGCTGCCGCTGGTGGTGCCGTCGGTGGCGCTGGTCTCCGGCTACAGCAGTGTGCTGCGCTGGGGCCCGGAACACCTGTCGCGCACCCCGCTGTTCCAGACGTTCACCGCCGTGCAGGACAAGCGGTTCCCGTTCGTGCTGGTCCTCGCCTACACGGTGATGGCGCTGCCGCTCGCCTACCGGGCGCTGGACTCCGGGCTGCGCGCGGTCGATGTCCGCGTCCTGGTGGAGGCCGCCCGCAGCTGCGGCGCGAGCGCGCCGCGGGCCGTCCTGCAGGTGGTGCTGCCCAACATGCGCGGCGCGCTGCTGAACGCGTCCTTCCTCACGCTCGCGCTGGTCCTGGGCGAGTACACCGTCGGCGCGCTCCTCGGGTACCAGCCGTTCGCGGTGTGGATCGTCAACACCGGGGGCAACCAGGCGCAGTTGTCGGTGGCCGTCTCGGTGCTGAGCCTGGTGGTCACCTGGATGCTGCTGCTGGTGTTCGCCGCCCTGGGCCGGCCCCGCAACCGCTCCCGCTCCCTTTCCCGCACGTCCCGCCGGGCCGGCCACGACACGGCCGCTCCCGCACCCATCGCACAGGAGGTGGCATGACCGCCGCCACGGATTCCCAGGCCGCTGCGTCAGCCATGGACCCAACGGACCCGACAGACACCGCGGACACCTCGACGGCCACCACCGTCGAGTTCCGCGCACTGCGCAAGTCGTTCGGCGCCACCACGGCCCTCGACGGCCTGGACCTGACCGCCCGTCCCGGTGAGCTGCTCGCGCTGCTCGGCCCGTCCGGCTGCGGCAAGACCACGGCGCTGCGCATGCTGGCCGGCTTCGAACGGCCCGACTCCGGCCAGGTCCTGGTCGACGGCCAGGACATCAGCGGGGTGCCCGCGCACCGCCGGGACGCCGGGATGGTCTTCCAGTCGTACAGCCTCTTCCCGCACCTGACGGCCGCCGACAACGTCGCGTTCGGCCTGAAGATGCGGCGGACCGGCGCCGCCGAGCGCCGCTCGCGCGCCCACGAGCTGCTGGAGCTGGTGGGTCTGCCGCAGCACGCCGACCGCTTCCCGCACCAGCTCTCCGGCGGCCAGCAGCAGCGCGTGGCGCTCGCCCGCGCGCTGGCGCTGCGGCCCAAGGTGCTGCTGCTGGACGAGCCGCTGTCGGCGCTGGACGCCAAGGTCCGGGTGACGTTGCGCGAGGAGATCAGGCGGCTGCAGCAGGAGCTGCGGATCACCACCGTCTTCGTCACGCACGACCAGGAGGAGGCGCTGTCGACGGCCGACCGCGTCGCGGTGATGCGCGACGGCCGGCTGGAGCAGGTCGCGGCCCCCGCCGAGCTGTACGACAACCCCGCGACCGCGTTCGTCGCCGAGTTCGTCGGCACCATGAACCGGCTGCCCGGTGTCATGGCGGACGGCGTCGTGGAGGTGCTCGGGCAGCGGCTACCGGTGCGCGGCGACGCCCCGGCGCACGGCCCGGTGGACGTGCTGGTCCGGCCGGAGGCCCTGGAGGCCACCGCGGACGGCGATGGCCGCTCCCGGGTGCTCACCGCCGCCTTCCACGGCTCGGTCACCCGCCTCACCCTGTCGCTGCCGGACGGCGCGACCGTCAAGGCGGACGTGCCCAGCCACCTCGCGGCCACCCTGCCGGCCGGCGCGACCGTCACCGTGACCCTCCCGCAGCGCCCCGTGCTCGTCGACGGACCCACCGCGTGACGCTGCAGGCAGTGCTCTTCGACATGGACGGCACGCTGGTCGACACCGAGGGGGTGTGGTGGGACACGGTCGCCGAGACCGCGTCGGCGCTCGGCCACACGCTCTCCGAGGCGGACGTCCCCGACGTGCTGGGCCGGTCGGTCGACCACACCACCGGCCATCTGCTCGACGTCACCGGGACCGCCCGCCCCCGTGAGCAGCTGGCGGCGGAGCTGGACGCCCGCTTCGCCGAGCTGGTGGCCCGCGAGGTACGGCCGCGCCCCGGCGCGGTCGTGCTGCTGGCCCGGCTGCGGGCGGAGGGGGTGACGACGGCGCTGGTCTCCGCCTCGCCGCGGCGCGTGGTCGAGCTGGTGCTCGACGTGCTCGGCCGGGAGAACTTCGCGGTCTCCGTCACCGCGGACGACACCACGCTCACCAAGCCGGCCCCGGACCCGTACCTGGCCGCGGCCCGGCTGCTCGGCGCCGATCCGGCCCGCTGCGTCGCCGTGGAGGACACCCCGACGGGTGTGGCCTCCGCCGAGGCCGCAGGCTGCCAGGTGCTGGCCGTCCCGTCCGTCGTGCCGATCGTGGCCGCCCCGGGCCGCACGGTGCTGCGGAGCCTGGAGCAGGCGGGGCCGGCGCTGCTGCGCTCCCTCGTCGAGGGCAGGCCCGGCAAGGGCGGAACGGTTGATGAAGAGGCCCTCCGGGAGGATGCTTGAGTTAAGTGGGGCGTGTGGTTCCGTTTGCCCCCGCTTCCGCGAAGGAGGCTGTTCATGGTCATGCGACTCGACGAGCATCTGCCCGCGGATCACCGGCTGAGTCAGGTCTATCGCGTGGGCGCGGGCCTCACCGGGCTGGTGCTGCTGGTCTTCGGCATCCTGGGCCTGCTGAACGAGGTCCCGTTCCTCGACACCCACGGCGACACGGTGGCGGGACTCAACACCAACGGCACGCTCAGTGTCCTGTCGATCGCTGTCGGACTGCTGCTCTTCGCGGGCATGGTCATCGGCGGCAACATCGCCTCGACGCTGAACATGGTCCTGGGCGTCCTGTTCATCCTCAGCGGCTTCGTCAATCTCGCCCTGCTGGACAGCAGCCACAACTTCCTGGCCTTCGAGATGCCCAACGTGATCTTCAGCTTCGTCGTCGGCATCATGCTCCTCATGTTCGGCATGTACGGCCGCGTCACCGGCGGCCTCCCGCACGACAACCCGTACTGGCAACAGCGCCACCCCGAAGCGGCGGCGCGCGAGGCGGCGGCACGAGCGGCTGTGGCCGCCCGCCGGACCCCGCCTCGCGGGCTGCCTCAGCACTAGGACCGGACGACCCGGACCGGCGCCGGAGCTACCGCCTGCGGGCGACCGTGAGGCCGTCCGCGACGGTGAGCAGCACGTCGTCCATCCGGTCGTCCTCGCGCACCCGGTCATTGAAGGCGCGGATCGCCGCGGCGGGGCCCTCGACGGCCGGATCGGCGACCGCGCCGTGGAAGAGGGTGTTGTCGGCGACGATGAGGCCGCCGGGGTTCATCCGCGGCACGAGCTCCTCCCAGTACGCGATGTAGCTCACCTTGTCCGCGTCGAGGAAGACGAAGTCGATCCACGGCCCCTCGGGCAGCGCGCGCAGGGTGTCCAGCGCCGGTGCGATCCGCAGGTCGATCCGGTCCGCGACACCCGCCTTCGCCCAGGCCTCGCGGCCGACGGCCGTCCACTCCTCGGAGACGTCGCAGGCGATGAGCTGCCCGTCCTCCGGCATCGCCTGGGCCATCGACAGCGTGGAGAACCCGGTGAACGTGCCGACCTCGACGACGCGGCGGGCCCCGATCAGCCGCACCAGGAAGGCCAGCAGCGGGCCCTGCTCCTCCGCGGTCTGCAGACCGGACACATCGGCGAGCCGGGTGTGGGTGATCTCGACCAGTTCCCGCTGGACCGGGTCCAGGGGCGGGTTGTGCGCGAGTACATATGCGTAGAGCTCGGGGGTGAGCTGGGGATTCTTCGTCTCGTACAAGGCTTCTCCTCGGATGGACGCTTCGACCTGCACCAAGTCGTAAGGTGACGGCATGCTCGTCGATGACGCCGTCGCCCTGGTGCCCAGCATTCCAGGCCGCAGGGCCCTGCTGGGGATGGCGGGCGCACCCGCCGCGGGCAAGTCCACCCTCGCCCGCCGGCTGGTCGACGGGGTCAACGCGCGGCTCGGCGCGGACATGGCGGCGTACGTCCCGATGGACGGGTTCCATCTGTCCAACGCCCAGTTGGTGCGACTGGGGCGCGCCGGCCGCAAGGGCGCGCCCGACACCTTCGACGTGGACGGCTACGTCCAACTGCTGCGCCGGCTGCGGTCCAGCCATGAACGCCCCGTCTACGTCCCCGAGTTCGACCGCCGGCTGGAGGAACCCATCGCCGCGGGCCTGGTCGTGCTGCCGGAGGTGCGGCTGATCGTCACCGAAGGGAACTACTTGGCCGACGACGGGCCGGGCTGGGAGGCGGTGCGCGACCTGCTCGACGAGCTGTGGTTCGTCGACGCCCCGCGGGCGGTGCGCGAGCGGCGACTGCTGCGCCGCCACATCCGCGGCGGGCGCAGCGAACCCGAGGCGCACGCTTTCATAGCGTCCAGCGAGCGCCCCAACGCGGACCGGGTCGAGGCCGCCCGCGCCAACTGCACCCGCGTGGTCACCACCAGGGACTGACCATGCCGCTGTCGAGCGGGAACGGCCAGTCCCGCGGCGGTGTCACGCGGCTGCGGCGCCGTCCTGCGCGCTGTCCGCGCTGGCCGCGACGTGCGCCAGCATCCGTCGCAGGATCTCCTCGCCCGCCGCCACACCCAGCGTCGCCAGCGGCGTCACGTGCGGCGCCGACCAGCCGCTGTCCGCCAGCTCCCCGTGCCCCGGCTGCCAGCCGGCGTCGGCGGCCATCAGCAGATCGGCGTCCAGGAGGGAGTCGCCCGCGGCCAGCACCTCGGTGGCACCGGTACGCCGTACGACCTCCTCGAGCGCCGCGCTCTTGCGCAGCGGCTTGGGGACCGTGTAGATCTTCCGGCCCTGCAGCGACACCGTCCAGCCGCGCCCGTCGGCCCACTCGGTCAGATCCTTCACGAAGTTCTCGGGCAGCAGCGACCGCTCCACCACGAGGTACGCGAACAGGTCCTCGGCCACCCGCTCCTTGCGCAGCCACGCCGGGTCGGTCACCCGCGCCAGATGCGCGCGCACCTCGGCCAGCGGCACGGAACCGTCCGCGAGACGACGGCGCATCTCGGCGTTCCAGTCCTGGTCGGTGCGGCCGTCGACCAGCAGATGGCCGCCGTTCGCGCAGATCGCGAAGCGCGGCACCGGGCCCGGCAGGCTGATCCGCCGATACTGCTTGCGCGTACGGGTGGTCGCCGGCACGAACTCCGCCTCGGCGGCGAGCCGCTGCACCAGCGCGGCCGCGGTCTCCGTCATGAACGACAGCGGCTTCGACTCGTGCACCTCGACGCAGAGCAGCCGCGGCGCGTGCTCGTCGGGCATCCCCAGCGCGAGCGCGGCGGAGGAGTAGATCAGCGTCCGGTCCAGGTCGCTGGCGGCGAGGGTACGGCGTGCGGCGCTCATCGGGCGACCACCTTGCCGGCGGTACCGATGGCCGTCAGGCCGTCGGCCCCCGTGGCCCCCCGCGTGAAGCGTGGGTGGATCAGGCCGACACACGAGTACGGCAGCCCGTCCACCTCCTCCACCGGCACCCCGCGCTGCTCGGCGAGCAGCCGCACATGGTCCAGGTCCGCGCCGGCGCCCCGCTGCGCCAGGATCTTCCACGGGACGCGGCGCAGCAGCACCCGCGTCGTCTCGCCGACACCGGGCTTGACGAGGTTGACGTCCCCGATGCCGTACTCCTCGCTGATCCGCTCGACGGCGGCCCAGCCCTCCCAGGTGGGGCTGCGGTCCTGCGACCGCAGCGCCCTGACGTCCTCGGCGACGGCGTCGGCGACCTCGTCGAAGCG
Organism: Streptomyces sp. NPDC045021; assembly: GCF_056432645.1. Taxonomy (NCBI): domain Bacteria; kingdom Bacillati; phylum Actinomycetota; class Actinomycetes; order Kitasatosporales; family Streptomycetaceae; genus Streptomyces; species Streptomyces sp. NPDC045021. The sequence goes on along the minus strand of NZ_JBWKIQ010000003.1, from coordinate 612,696 downwards.
GGCCGTCACGGCGTCCAGGAAGAGCCCGGAGACATCCGCGCCGGCCAGTTCGCGGTAGAACTTCCCGCCGTGGAACTCGTCGGGTCCGATCAGGTCCGCGCGCAGCACGGTGCGCGAGATGAGCCCGGAGACGGTGGAGTTGAGGCACGCGGAGGGGATGAGGAAGTCGTCACGGGTGCCGTAGGTGCCCACGCAGCCGCCCGGGTCGGCGAGCACCGCGATGTCCGGGTTGAAGTTGCCGAACGGCTTGACGGCCTCGGCCAGTTCCCGGGTGATCGCGCCCTTGCCGGTCCAGCCGTCGACGAAGACGACCTGTTCCGGGTTGTGGTGCCCGGCCAGCCAGCGCAGCGCGGTGGTGTCGATGCCCCGGCCGCGCACGATCGAGACGGCGTAGTGCGGCAGCTCCAGGCCGTGCGCGTGCTTCGCCCAGCGGCGCATCAGCACCCCGACCGGCGTGCCGGCGCGCGCCAGCGAGACGAGCACGACGTCCCGGCCGCGCTCTTCCAGCACCAGCTCGGTGACGGCGCCCACCGCCCGCGCGATCCGGTCGGCGGAGGTGTCCAGCGCGGCACGGAACAGCGCCTGGTACGCCTCGCTCGGCTGGTACTCCACCGGCAGCGACTCCGCGTAGTGCGCCCCGCCGCTCTGGATCGCCTCCTCGCGCTCCTCGGTCGGCGCCTCCAGCTCCACATCCGACAGGTCCTTCAGCAACCAGCCGACCTCGTCCGCCGCGTACGACGAGAACGCCGGACCGCGCAGCGGCGAGGGGAGCGTACGGGTCTGGGCCATCTGCATCTGCTGAACCTGTCCGTTCGGTCGGTACGCGGGCACGACGGCGAGCAGTACCTGCCCGGTGTGGGCGGCAAGATGCGCCAGCAGCCCGTCGGGCGCGTGCAGTTGCGGGGTGTCCCCCGCCGAGTCCACGACGGCGACGATCACGTCGAAGCCGCCGCCCGCGACGTTGTAGGCGTAGCGCGGGCCGGGCCCGTCGGAGGGGTCGTCGTGGGCGGGGAAGACGATCCGGGTGCGGATCGCGTAGCCGGGGTCGTCCACGGCCAGCACGGGTGAGCGGGTGGTGGTGGAGAACCGGACCTCGGCGCCTGTGCCGTCCTGGATCTCCTGGGCGAGCCGCAGCGGCGCGTACATCAGCTCCTCGTTGCCGAGGACGAGGATGCGGCGGGGCTCTTCGCCACCGGCGGTGTGCTCGTGCAGCGCGACGCGGACCGCCTCCGCCATCGACGGTAGCGCCGCCTCCAGCCGCTCCCGGTGCGCTGGGGTGAAGCCGTGCCGTCCGCCGTCCGGCAGTCCCTCGGGCCAGCCGAGGTCCACCCGGACCACCTCGTACGCCGTCGCGGGCGCGGGCGGCGGGGTCACGCTGGCCCTGACGAGCTCCTGGCCACGTTCCAGTACGCCGTCCGGCAGCCGGACCGTGCCGGACGCCAGCGACAGCAGGTCGACACGCGCGCCGAGGCCGGCAGCGAACTCCGCCAGCCGCTCCCGGTCCTCGTCCGACCGCATGTCGACGAGCGCGACGACCACGTAGTGGGCGCGCGGGTGCCGGGCGTGCAGGTCCCTGATCGTGTTGAGGACGGTCTGGCCCGTCGAGAACTCGTCGTCGACCAGCACCAGGGGCCCGGCGCCGGTCAGCAGCTCCGGGTCCTCCGGCAGCAGCAGATGGCCGGTCGCATGGCTGTGCTCCTCCTCGAAGCCGCCGGCCGCCGCCACCCCGGCGACCTCCCGCCGCGTCGAGTGCAGATACGGCGCGAGGGCCACCCCGTCGGCCACCGCGTGCCCGAGGCCCGTCGCGGTCTCCGCGTAGCCGAGGACGACGGCCCGCGCGGCCTCCTCGTCACCGAGCAGCTCCCGCACCCGGCGGCCGAGGCCGTATCCGGCGGCGTGGACGTCGAAGGGGTGCCGGGGAACGTGCTTGCCCAGCACGTTCGACACCAGCAGATGCGCGCGCTTCGGGTTGTCGCGCAGCGCGAGGCCGAGCAGCTCGCTCAGTCCTTCGCCTTCGAGGGCGATGTCCAGCCGGTCGGCGACCCACTGGCCGGACCATGTCGGTGTTGCTGCCATGCGGCGGTTCTCACTTCTGTGAATCAGGCGCAGCGTTGAATCGGTCGCGGCGTTGATCAGGTACGGCCTCGACCAGGTCGGCGTTGACCAGGAGGGGCGGTAATGGTCAGGACGGCAGACAGGCCGCGAGCAGTTCCACGAAGCCGATGTCGGCGCGGGCCACCCCGAAGGTCTCGGCACGGCGCATGGTGCGCTCGGCCCAGGCCCGGTGGGGCTTCACCTCGTTCATCTTGTTCGTGTAGGTGGAGCGCAGGACCCCGCCGCCGGTGCGGTCCTCGTGGAGGATGTCGGCGGCGTCGCAGTACTCCTCGTGCGTGACCACGTTCAGCGCGTGCACGGGGAACACATGGGTGGGGTGGATGCAGGTCTTGCCCTGGAGGCCGTTGGCCCGGTCCAGCTCGATCTCCCGGAGCAGCCCGTCCATGTCGTGCTCGATGAGCGCGGTGCGCAGGTCCTCCGCCTCCGGGGTGAAGGGGCTGCGCCGCAGCTGCGGCTTGAACATCCGCTCGTGGTGCCGGAAGTACTCCCACACCGGCCCGGTCACCGTGAATCCGGTCCCGTCGGCCCGGCCGAAGACGTTGACGACGTCGGCGATCACCGAGGCGACGATCTGGACGTCGTACGCCGTCATCGCGGGCGCCCTGCGCAGCGCGTACGAGGAGCAGAAGTCCGTCACGCCCAGCCGCAGGGCCAGCACGCGGTCCCGGTACTTGTCGACCGTGCGGTAGATCCCGGAGAGCGTCTCGACGCGGCTCTCCAGGTGCATCAGCTGCGGGGACTCCAGGACCGGCATGGCGAAGAGCCGGTGGCCGCAGGCGGCCTCCGCCTCGGCCAGCGCCTCCATGAAGGGGACGCCGCTCTCCTCGGTGAACTTCGGCAGTACGAATCCGGACAGCAGTCGCACGGTGTCACCGAGCCGGTGCACCAGGTCGAGAATCTGCGCCGGGGTGCGGACCCGGATGAAGAGCAGCGGAGGGTCGCCGGCGCCCTGCCGCCGGGCCAGGTCGGCGAACTGCCGGACCAGGTTGGCCTCGGCGTCGACCACCTCGCGGTCGTCTATCGAGTCCTCCAGGCACAGCACCATGGACACGACGCCGTGCGCGGCCTGCTTCAGTACGTCGTCGGCCAGATGCGGCCGGGTGGCCGGGCTGTAGAGGGTCGCGCCCAGGGCGACGGAGAGCGTTCGGGCGGAAGAGTCCGCGGTGAATTCCTGCGGCTCGCGGTGGAACAGTTCGTTCCGTACGTCCGTCGCAAGGTGTCCGAAGTGGCGCATATGCCCCCTTTTATGCATGGCTGACCGAATGGCATCTGGCGGATTATCGTACGTGCGGTCACACGACTGACGTTCCCCCTGTGCGTGAAAATCAGGTAACCCCCGCACGTCCTTCGCATGACCCTTCCCGGCGCGTCCGGTCCCCTGCGTTGTGGCCCGCGCACCGGGGAAGGCAGGATGACCGGCATGACGCACGCGATGGTGAAGGGCTCGAACATCCCCCTGGACGTCCTGGGGATCAGGGCGGTGCTGCGCTGGAGCCCCGGCGCCGGTGTCCCCGACGTCGACGCCTCGGCCCTGCTGCTGGGCGCGGACGGCCGGGTCCGCTCGGATGCGGACTTCGTCTTCTACAACGAACCGAGGCATCCCTCGGGGCTCGCCCGGCACCTGCCGAAGAAGCGGGTCGCCGAGGGCCTCACCGACACCGTCGAGGTGGACCTGGCCTCCCTGGACGCCTCCGTGGCCCGCGTCGTCATCGCCGCGTCCGCCGACGGCGGCTCCTTCGGCCAGGTCCCCGACCTGCACGTACTGCTCTTCGACACCGGTGCCGCCGTCCAGTCCGCCCCGCTGGCGACCTTCGACGTCACCCCCGACACCGGCGACGAGACCGCGCTGATCTGCGGCGAGCTCTACCGCCGCGACACCACGTGGAAGTTCCGCGCGCTCGGACAGGGCTACGCCACCGGCCTCGTCGGCCTCGCCACCGAATTCGGCATCGCCGTCGACGACGAGGCGGAATCCGTGGCGGATCCCGCCGCCGGCTCCCACGAGCCCGCCCAGGCGCCGCCCGCCGTCCCGGAGCCGGAACCCACCTCCGCGTACGGCTACCCGCTCCCGGAGCCCGCTCCCGGCCACGTACCGGCCCAGCCCGCCTACGGATACCCCCAGCCCCCGCAGCAGCGCCCCCAGCCCGCCGCACCGGCCTACGGGTACCCGCAGCCGGTGGCGGCCTCCCCCGGCTTCGTGCTGCCCCCACAGGGCCCCCAGTTCCAGACCGGGCGACGCTAGCCGGGCCGTCAAACCTTGGTCTTGTAGCCCCGGCCCCACTGCAGACCCCAGCCGTACAGCCGGTCTATCTCGGCCTGGAACCCGTAGACGTACTTCACCTCGCGCCGCACCGTCAGATCGCCCTTGCGGTTCTCGATCAGCACCACCGCACAGGACCGCGCCTGCGGCTCGCGCTCGCTCAGCGGGATCTCGATCCGCGGACCCGAGCTGGGGAAGAGCGTGACCATGGCGTGGGTGCGGTCGAACGCGGGCGTGCCGTCGTAGATGTAGACGAAGACCAGGAGCCGGACGAACTCCTCCCGCTTGTCGAAGTTGATGTAGATCGTCTCGCCCGAGGACCCGCCGAACCGGTCGTCGCCGCTGAGCTTGATGTACGGCGCCTCGTTCAGGTCCCCGAGGAAGTTGCCGAGCGGCTGGACGACGCCCTTCGTCCCGTCGGCGAGCTCGTACATGCACGCCAGGTCCAGGTCGACATTGACCATCGCCGGCCCTGCCGCCTGCACGATCTCCGGCTTGAAGAGGTTCATCCGGCGGCTGAACAGCCCGCCGCCGCCCTGCTTGTTCCAACCGCCGGTGTCCGAAGTGCGCATTTCCCAGGAAAGGTTGATCCGCAGGTTGCCCACGGCCGCGCCCTGTTTGCTCAGCGAGACCATGGGGTGCCGTTTCGTGAGCTCCACGGTGTGCGCGTTCGCGACATCGAACTGTGTTGCGCCACTGGGCCGCAGGAACTTCCACCACGCCATGACCACCCCTCCCCTGAACGGACACCGCCCCCCGCCGGATCGGCGGGGGGCGGGACTTCTCGCTCCGGGGTTCAGACTGTCAGAGCTCTCAGACCCCGGAAGAGACTTCCGCCGTATCGTTCGACCCCTCTGAGTTTTCCCCGATCCGCCGGTTTCGCACCACCGAGGACCAGTAGGAAGCCGCGATCAGCACAACGCCGACGAGGCCGGTGATGACCTCGTTGATCTCGTACTTGATCGTGACGAGCAGGATCATCGCCAGCGCGCCGATCGCGTAGTGCGCGCCGTGCTCCAGGTACACGTAGTCGTCCAGGGTGCCCTTGCGGACCAGGAACACCGTCAGCGACCGGATGTACATGGCGCCGATACCGAGGCCGAGCGCCATCTCGAAGATGTCGTTGGTGATCGCGAACGCACCGATGACACCGTCGAACGAGAACGACGCGTCGATGACCTCGAGGTACAGGAACATGAAGAACGCGGCCTTGCCGGCCAGCCCGACGACGGCCGCCGTGCTGCCGTTCTTCGAGCCCGCCCCGGCCTCTTCGTCCGCCTCGTCCTCGGCGTCCTCCAGCTGGTCCTCGAAGAAGCCGGAGATCCCGCCGACGACCAGATACGTGATGAGCCCGGCGATCCCGGACAGCAGCACCGTCGCGGTCTTGTCGATCGTCCCGTCCCCGCCGTGCACCGGGACGCTGGTGGCGACCGTGGTCGCGGCGATCAGCAGCACGACCATGGCGATCACGACGGAGAGCATGTCGAGCTTGCCCAGCTTGCCCAGCGGCTTCTCCAGCCAGCCGAGCCACCGGATGTCCCGCTCCTCGAAAATGAAGTCGAGGAAGATCATGAGCAGGAACATCCCACCGAACGCCGCGATCGCCGGGTGCGCCCCGGTGACCAGCGCCTCGTAGCGGTCGTGGTCGTTGATCGCGACATTGACCGCCTCGACGGGGCTGAGCTTGGCGGTGATGGCGACGATGACGACCGGGAAGACCAGTCGCATACCGAAGACGGCGATCAGGATGCCGACGGTGAGGAACATCTTCTGCCAGAAGGCGTTCATCTTCCGGAGGATCCCGGCGTTGATCACCGCATTGTCGAATGACAGCGAGATCTCTAGGACCGAGAGGATCGCGACCACCGCGAGCCCCTGCCACCCCCAGAGGTACGCAGCCAAGGCCAGGCCGGCGGCAGTGATGCCGAACGACCAGCCAAATGTCTTGAGGAGCACGGGCTACCCAGTCCTTCTCTACGAGAGATCCCCCGCGCAGGGCGCGGCTTTACGAAACGTTGACCCCGAAGTCTAGGGCGATGCCTCGCAGTCCTGACGCGTACCCCTGTCCTACTGCACGGAATTTCCACTCGCCGTTGTACCGGTACAGCTCGCCGAAGATCATTGCGGTCTCGCTGGAGGCGTCTTCGGAGAGGTCGTAGCGGGCCAACTCGGCCTGGTCGAACTGGTTGACGACGCGGATGTAGGCGTTGCTGACCTGGCCGAAGGTCTGGCCGCGGCTGTCGGCCTCGTGGATGGAAACGGGGAAGACGACCTTGTCGACGCGCTCGGGAACCTTGGTGAGATCGATGAGGATCTCCTCGTCGTCGCCCTCGCCCTCGCCGGTGAGGTTGTCACCGGTGTGCTCGACGGAGCCCTCGGGGCTCTTGAGGTTGTTGTAGAAGACGAAGTGTTCGTCGCTGAGTACCCGGCCGTTGGCGCACAGCAGGGCGCTGGCGTCGAGGTCGAACGGCGCTCCTGTGGTGGAGCGTGCGTCCCAGCCGAGGCCGATCATCACCTGGGTGAGATTCGGTGCGGCCTTGCTGAGGGAGACATTGCCCCCCTTGGCGAGCGTGACGCCCATGGTTTTCGCTTCCTCCCCGTGCGTACTGAGGTCGGGACGTGCACGGCGCCGCACGCCCTGCCGGGTGTGCGGCGCCGCGAGCGGTTCAGACGTTGACGCCGAAGTCCTGCGCGATGCCGCGCAGTCCGGAGGCGTAGCCCTGGCCGATGGCGCGGAACTTCCACTCCGCGCCGTTGCGGTAGAGCTCACCGAAGACCATGGCGGTCTCGGTGGAAGCGTCCTCGGTGAGGTCGTAGCGCGCCAGTTCGTTGTTGTCGGCCTGGTTCACGACGCGGATGTACGCGTTGCGGACCTGGCCGAAGCTCTGCTGACGGCTCTCGGCCTCGTAGATCGAGACCGGGAAGACGATCTTGGCGACATCGGCCGGGACACCGGCCAGGTTCACCTTGATGACCTCGTCGTCGCCGTCGCCCGAGCCGGTGAGGTTGTCACCGAGGTGCTCGACCGAGCCGTCCGGGCTCTTGAGGTTGTTGAAGAAAACGAAGTGCGCGTCAGAGATGACCTTGCCCTCGGGGCTGGCCAGCAGTGCGCTGGCGTCCAGGTCGAAATCGGCGCCGGTGGTGGTCCGGGCGTCCCATCCCAGAGCGACGATGACCGCCGTGAGATTCGGGGCCTCCTTCGTCAGTGAGACGTTGCCACCCTTGCTGAGGCTGACTCCCACGAGTCCTCCATACGGTCATGGGGTATCAGGCAGTACCCTCGCCCCCGTCGTGCGGTACACAGATCAACGCGTCGAGCTTAGTGAGCGGTTCCCGTCGGCTACAGGTCTTCGAGGGCCTTTGCGTAGTCATTGAGGTCCCGGGCGTCCGGAAGGCCGTTGACGACGGTCCAGCGGACGAGGCCGTCCTTGTCGATGACGAAGGTGCCGCGGACCGCGCAGCCCTTCTCCTCGTCGAAGACGCCGTAGGCGCGGGAGGCCTCGCCGTGCGGCCAGAAGTCGGAGAGCAGCGGGTATCCGAGGCTCTCCTGATCGGCGAAGACGCGCAGCGAGAACGGGGCGTCGCAGGAGACGGCGAGGAGCTGGACCTCGTCGTTCTGGAACCTCGGCAGGTCGTCGCGCAGGGCGCAGAGCTCTCCGGTGCAGACGCCGGTGAACGCGTAGGGGTAGAAGAGCAGGACGACGTTCTTCTCGCCGCGGAAGTCGGAGAGCCGCACGGTCTGCCCGTGCTGGTTCTTCAGCTCGAAGTCCGGGGCCTTGCTGCCGACCTCGATCGCCATGCGGACACATCCTCGACTCGGTACCGGAAAGGTCACGGACAGTCTGTCACTGCCGTTCGCGGCCGAACCCACCGCGTCCCGGTCGGTGCACCCGGCCGCGTCCCGGACCCTGCACCCGGCCGCGTCCCGGACCGGACGCGGCGACCCGGCGGAACGCACCGCGCCCCCGGCGACCGAGGTCGCCGGGGGCGCGGTGCAGGGTCCGCAAGAGCTACCGCTTTGCGGCCCGGGCCGTCTTCGGAGTGACCAGGCGGCTGCCGGACCAGTCCTTGGCGGCGTTGACTGTGCTGGTTTGGGCCAGACCTGCGGTCTGGGCTGCCTCGCCGATCTCGCTTGGCTCGACATGGCCCTCACGGCCGGTCTTCGGGGTCATCAGCCAGATCGGGGCGCCGTCGTCGATCGTCGACGTGGCGTCGACCAAGGTGTCGGTGAGGTCGCCGTCGTCCTCCCTGAACCACAGCAGGACGGCGTCGGGCACGTCGTCGTAGTCCTCATCGGCGAGCTCTTCGCCCGTGAGCTCCTCGATACCTTCTCGGAGCTCCTGGTCGCAGTCGTCGTCGTACCCGAGTTCCTGGACCACCTGTCCGGGTTCGAATCCAAGCCGGCTAGCCGGGTTGGTCCGGTCCTCCGCGTGGTCCGCGGTCGCGCTCACGCTTTGCCTCCTGTCATGGGGGGAAACTCCCCGCGCCTGTGCGGGGTTATTGGCGGTAGTCCACACGGACGCGGCGGATCGCGCAAGTACCCGGCCACCGAGACCGCCTAAACGGTGACGTGTCACCGCAACCCGCACGTCCAATCGTGACGCAGATCACGCCGGTTTGCCGGGGTTGTGCACGAATGAAGTCTGGGGTCGGTCGTACGTCCGAGTGGGCGTAGAGTTGCGATTTGGCCCCCTGAAGGCCTGCTTCGCTGCGCACCTCTCCGTCTCACGGAGTGGCAGTTACCGCTCAGTAGAGATGACGTTTCTGGCGACGCGGTACACGATGGAGGCGGCGCGACCCAGCAGAGCAAGACCTAGTAGCGAAGGAACAGCGTGGCTTCCGGATCCGATCGCAACCCGATCATCATTGGCGGCCTTCCCAGCCAGGTCCCGGACTTTGATCCCGAGGAAACGGCGGAATGGCTCGACTCGCTCGACGCGGCTATCGACGAACGCGGCCGTGAGCGTGCCCGCTACCTCATGCTCCGCCTCATCGAGCGCGCCCGCGAGAAGCGTGTCGCGGTGCCCGAAATGCGCAGCACGGATTACATCAACACCATCGCGACCAAGGACGAGCCGTTCTTCCCCGGCAACGAGGAGATCGAGCGGAAGATCCTGAACGCGACCCGCTGGAATGCGGCGGTCATGGTGTCGCGCGCACAGCGCCCGGGTATCGGCGTCGGCGGCCACATCGCCACCTTCGCCTCCTCCGCCTCCCTCTACGACGTGGGCTTCAACCACTTCTTCCGGGGCAAGGACGAGGGCGACGGCGGCGACCAGATCTTCTTCCAGGGGCACGCCTCCCCGGGCATCTACGCCCGCGCCTTCCTTCTGGACCGGCTCTCCGAGCAGCAGCTCGACGCGTTCCGCCAGGAGAAGTCGAAGGCTCCGTACGGCCTGTCCAGCTACCCGCACCCGCGGCTCATGCCGGACTTCTGGGAGTTCCCGACCGTCTCGATGGGCCTCGGCCCGCTCGGCGCGATCTACCAGGCGCGGATGAACCGCTACATGGAGGCGCGCGGCATCGCCGACACCTCCAAGTCGCACGTATGGGCGTACCTGGGCGACGGAGAGATGGACGAGCCCGAGTCGCTCGGCCAGCTGTCGATCGCGGCCCGTGAGGGCCTGGACAACCTGACCTTCGTCGTCAACTGCAACCTGCAGCGCCTCGACGGGCCGGTGCGCGGCAACGGCAAGATCATCCAGGAGCTGGAGTCGCAGTTCCGCGGCGCCGGCTGGAACGTCATCAAGCTGGTCTGGGACCGCAGCTGGGACCCGCTGCTCGCCCAGGACCGCGACGGCATCCTGGTCAACAAGATGAACACCACGCCGGACGGACAGTTCCAGACGTACGCCACCGAGACCGGCGGCTACATCCGTGAGCACTTCTTCGGTGACGACCAGCGGCTGCGCAAGATGGTCGAGGGCATGACCGACGAGCAGATCCTGCACCTCGGCCGTGGTGGTCACGACCACAAGAAGGTCTACGCGGCGTACGCGGCGGCCAAGGCCCACAAGGGCCAGCCGACGGTGATCCTCGCCCAGACCATCAAGGGCTGGACGCTCGGGCCGAACTTCGAGGGCCGCAACGCGACCCACCAGATGAAGAAGCTCACGACCGAGGACCTCAAGCGCTTCCGCGACCGGCTGCACATCCCGATCACGGACAAGCAGCTCGACGAGGGCTACCCGCCGTACTACCACCCGGGTCGCGACTCCGAAGAGATCCAGTACATGCACGACCACCGCAAGGCGTGCGGCGGCTATGTGCCGACCCGTGTGGTGCGCGCGAAGCCGCTGCCGCTGCCGGACGAGAAGGCGTACGCGCCGGCCAAGAAGGGCTCCGGGCAGCAGTCGATCGCCACCACCATGGCGTTCGTCCGCATCCTCAAGGAGCTCATGCGGGACAAGGAGATCGGCAAGCGTTTCGTGCTGATCGCCCCGGACGAGTACCGCACCTTCGGTATGGACGCGTTCTTCCCGTCGGCGAAGATCTACAACCCGCTGGGCCAGCAGTACGAGGCGGTCGACCGCGACCTGCTCCTCGCGTACAAGGAGTCGCCGACCGGGCAGATGCTGCACGACGGCATCTCCGAGGCGGGCTGTACGGCCTCGCTGATCGCGGCGGGCTCCGCGTACGCCACGCACGGCGAGCCGCTGATCCCGGTCTACGTCTTCTACTCGATGTTCGGGTTCCAGCGCACCGGTGACCAGTTCTGGCAGATGGCGGACCAGCTGGCGCGCGGTTTCGTGCTCGGCGCGACCGCGGGCCGGACCACCCTTACGGGTGAAGGCCTGCAGCACGCGGACGGCCACTCGCAGCTGCTCGCCTCGACCAACCCGGCCGTCGTCGCGTACGACCCGGCGTTCGGCTTCGAGATCGCGCACATCGTGCAGGACGGTCTGAAGAGGATGTACGGCGAGAACGCCGAGGACGTCTTCTACTACCTGACGGTCTACAACGAGCCGATCCAGCACCCGGCCGAGCCGGCCGATGTGGACGCCGAGGGCATCCTCAAGGGTCTGTACCGGTACGCGCAGGGCACCGAGGGCACCGTTCCGGCGCAGATCCTGGCGTCCGGTGTGGCGGTTCCGTGGGCCGTCGAGGCGCAGCGGATCCTCGCGGCGGACTGGGGCGTCAAGGCGGACGTCTGGTCGGCCACCTCGTGGAACGAGCTGCGTCGTGACGCCATCGCGGTGGAGGAGCACAATCTGCTCCACCCCGAGGAGGAGCAGCGCGTCCCGTACATCCGGAGCAAGCTCGCCGGTGCGCAGGGCCCGTTCGTGGCGGTCTCGGACTGGATGCGCGCGGTTCCGGACCAGATCTCGCGCTGGGTTCCGGGCACGTACCAGTCGCTGGGTGCCGACGGTTTCGGTTTCGCCGACACCCGTGGCGCGGCCCGTCGCTTCTTCCACATCGACGCCCAGTCGATCGTCCTGGCGGTGCTCACCGAGCTCGCCCGTGACGGCAAGATCGACCGTTCGGCGCTGAAGCAGGCCGTGGACCGCTACCAGCTGCTCGATGTCGCGGCGGCCGACCCCGGCGCCGCGGGCGGCGACGCCTGAGTCAGCCCCCGAGGCGGTACGTCTCACGTATCGAACGCCGGGCCCGCACCAATTTCCGTGGTGCGGGCCCGGCGTTCGTTCGTCTATTGGGCCAGCCAGAGAAGGGCGACGACGGTGTCGAAGGCGCCGAGGACGACGGCGACGACCCCGGGGATGGACTTCGCGCCACGCCAGCTGCGGCCCATGGCGAGCCAGCCGAAGATGATCGCGAGGGGTCCGAGGACGATCCCCAGGACGAAAAAACCGACGACGGCGCAGACGGCGCCGACGACGGCGATCGTCCCGGTGTCGGTGCGGTTGCGGGAACGCAGACGGGTGCGGGTGCGGGTTCGGGCGGCCATCGTGCCTCCGTAGGGTGTCGGGGCTCGCCCTTCGCGTTCCCCGGCCCCGGCCGCCCATGCGGTGTCAGTTCTCCCAGACCTTGAACGCCCGCACGGTGTAACGGGATTCGGGCACCCAGGTGCCCGTCGGATAGGTCTCGAACTCGGCCTCGGTCGCGCACTCCGCGCTCTGGTACGTGGTGACCGGCCGGCCGATGCGGTTGACGAAGGAGCGGGCGGGGGTGCCGGGCGGGAGCACCACGCAGTTGTCGATGCCGGTGTCGGCCAGTTCGTGGATCTGCCGGGCGCTGCTGTAGCCGGCCTTGCCCCACAGGCACAGCTGTCCCGGGTCGCAGGCTCCGGAGGACGCGGCGGAGGCGGGGGTGAGGGCGGTGACGGGCAGCAGCGCGGCGGCCAGGGCGGCGGCGGTGAGGATCGTGTTCATGCGGCTCAGGCTGGTGCGGCGATCATGGCGCCCGCAAGAGCGGGCGAGCCCGTTCCCCCTGATAGGGGGATTGCGTCCGGCGCGCCCCACCGGCAACGCCCGGCTCATCCGTTTAGCCCGTACTGTCACTTTCGAAACGTGACTTGGGTCACCCTTGGCTCAGGCATGGCCGTGCGTCTTCTACGCTGGCGGAGATACCGCAAACCTCCGAGGGGCCACCACACCCCCCGCGCACCCTCTGCCGACGGACCGGGTCGGCGTGCGCGTCCGGGACGATTTCGCGAGGCAATCCTGAGTGACCCCGTTCGATGAGCGCTTCAATGCAACGTCCCTTCGGGCCCTGCTGGCCCTGGCCGTCATCTTCGTCATGCTCGCGACCACCGGCTGGACCGCCATCCGGCCGCACAAGGGCGCCGAGGATCCACGGGCGGCGGCGCTGGTGTCGTGGCTGCACGGCTCGGTGGCCGGGCACAAGCTGCCCAGCGCCTCGGCCGGTGCCGACTCCATAGCGCACTTCTTCGCGACGCTGACCGCCGGCCAGACCCGGCAGCTCGCCAACGAGTACCCGCTCGTCGTCGGCAACCTGGACGGCGCGCCGGTGAGCGTGCGCTATCTGGCCAACCGGGTGGCGCTCGCCCAGACGCGCGTCACGGAGATCGCCCGCTCGCACAGTGCGCTGCTCACACCTGCCGGCCGCAAGGACGCGGACAAGCGCGCCCATCGCTACGCCTCGCTGCTGAGCGACGGACGGCAGATCCTCGCCTTCGACCCGACCGGAGCCGGCCGGGCCGCCGAGGTCTTCGGCGATCTCGGTTCCGCCGATCGGGTGGCGCTGGTCGTGCCGGGTGTGGACACCGACATCAGCACCTTCGAGCGCACTGCCAAGGCGTACGCGGCCCCGGTCGGCATGGCGCGCGCCCTGTACTCGGCCGAGCGCGCCCAGGACCCGTCGGCGCATACCGCGGTGATCGCCTGGGCGGACTACACGACGCCGTCGGGTGTCGGTCTTGACGCCTCCACGGGCGAGCTGGCGGAGAACGGTGCGGTCCGGCTGAACTCCCTGGTCGAGGCGTTGCCGTCCACCGCGCGCATCTCGCTGTTCTGTCACTCGTACGGTTCGGTGCTGTGCGGGGTGGCCGCTCCCGACCTGCCTGCGGACAGGATCTCCGACATCGCCGTCTTCGGCAGCCCGGGGATGCGGGTGAGCCGCGCCGACCAGCTGCACACCTCCGCCAATGTGTGGGCCGCCCGCGATCCGAGCGACTGGATCGGCGATGTGCCGCACCTGGAGATCGCGGGCCTCGGGCACGGCGCAGACCCGGTCTCGCAGTCCTTCGGGGCACGCGTGGTGGGCACCGAGGGCGCGCTGGGCCACCCGGGTTACTTCGCACCCGGCACCGAGAGTCTGGCGAACTTCACCGACATCGCCCTCGGCCGGTACAGCGCCGTGCAGTGCGCGCCGAACCGCGACGACTGCGCGTCCGGTCTCGGACAGAACTAGCCCTGAACGGTGCGGTGGTTCCGGCCCGGAACCTGCGAAGGAGGCGGGCCGGAGCCACCGCACCACCGTTTTTGCGGTCAGTTCGGCGGTTGATGCCGCATTCGGCCCTACGATGAGCCGTATGGGTGACGTTTTGGCCGGATCCAATGCCGTGTGGGAGTTCGACACGGATGCCGTGGTCATCCGGTACGAGCGGGGGGTGCGCGGTTCGAAGCTGCTGCAGACGCTCGGCGAGCGCCGGATCCCGTACGCCGCGCTGACCGGCGTCGAGCTCCTGCCGGGCAAGCGCGGCACGGTCGTGCTGCGCGCCCTGCCGCGGCCCGGCGCCGATCCGCTGATGGAAGCGGCGGGCGGGCAGCTGAAGGACGCCGCGGACCCCTACCGGCTGGTGCTGCCCGCAGAGCGCGAGACCCTCGCCGAGTACTACACGGACGAGCTACGGGTCGCGGTCACCGACAACGACACCGGCGAACCGGCCGACCGCTTCCTGGTCGCCGCGCCCGCCGGGCCGCAGTCGTTCAAGGCGTACGACGCCAGAGCCGCCTTCGACGGCCGCACGGTGTCCTTCCGCTGGTTCTGGACCGGCGCCTCCACCGCCAAGTGGAAGGCCGGCGACCAGCACTTCCCGGTAGGCGACCTGACGGGCGTCGACTGGCGCTCCCCCGAGCTGCTGCACGGCTATCTGCGGCTGCGGCCGAGCGACGGCGACGAACGCCCCGGCGACCCCGACCAGAACCCGGCGGCGGTGGTCTTCGGGCTCGGCTACGGGCAGGTCCATGAGTCGCTGCCGTTCGCCGCTTCCGTGCTGGCCGCCGTGCAGGCGGCTACTCGCGCGCGGCGGAAGTAGAGCTCATGTCCGGGTAGCGGTCGCCCGCGACGTGTTCGGCGATCGGTTCCAGCCACTCCAGCTCGATCTGATCGAGGGTGATCCGGGTCGCGCCGGTGTTCTCCAGCACGCGGCTGACCTTGCGGGTGCCCGGGATCGGCACCACGGCCAGCTGGTGCACCTGCGCCCGCTGCTGCACCCAGGCGAGCGCGATCTGCCCCACCGTCGATCCGTGGGCCTTGGCGGCCTTGCGGACCGGGTCCAGCAGATCCGCGTTCCGCTTGGCGTTCTCGCCGGTGAACCGGGGCTGGTCCTGCCGGTAGTCGCCGCCGCTCAGATCCGTCTTGGCGTCGAGGAACGCACCGGTCAGGAAGCCCCGGCCGAGCGGTGAGTACGGCACGAAGGCCACGCCCAGCTCGGCGGCGGCCGGTACCGCGCTGCGTTCCACATCACGGCTGAAGAGCGACCACTCGGACTGCAGCGCGGCGATCGGGTGCACCGCGTGCGCCTCGCGCAGCTCCGCCCCCGTCACCTCCGACAGGCCCAGGTGCTTGACCTTGCCCTCGGCCACCAGCTCGGCCATCGCGCCGACGGACTCCGCGAACGGGACGGCCGGGTCGCGGCGGTGCATGTAGTACAGGTCGATGACGTCCGTGCCCAGGCGGCGCAGGCTGGCCTCGACGGCCTGCCGGATGTACGCCCGGTCGTTGCGGACGCCGCGGAACCTCGCGTCGTCCGCCCTGCGCTCGATGGCGAACTTGGTCGCCAGCGTGATCTCGTCCCGGTGCGCCTTCACGAACGGGGCGATGAACTCCTCGTTCGCCCCCGAACCGTAGACGTCGGCGGTGTCGAAGAGCGTGACGCCCGCCTCCAGGGCCGCTTCCAGCGTGGCCCGCGCGGCGTCCACGTCGGTCTCGCCGTAGAACTCGCTCATGCCCATGCAGCCCAGGCCCTGGACGCCGACCAGCGGTCCGTCCGTGCCGAGCCGTACGGTGTCGATCTTTTCCGTGCTCGTGTTCTCGCTCATCGGGGTCAGACCCTCTCCGGCGCGCGCTGGGCGCCCCCATACATGTCGATCTTGTAGTCCAGTACCGCGAGGGTGTCCTGCAGCTCGGCGATGCGCCGGTGCACATCCTCACGATGCGCGACGAGCAACTCCTGCCGCGCGGCGAACGTCTGCTCGCCCTCGCGCACCATTTCCGCGTACCTGACCATGTCCGCGACCGGCATCCCGGTCAGCCGCAGCTTGCCGACGAAGGCCAGCCAGTGCAGATCGCGGTTGGTGTAGCGGCGCTGCCCGGTGTGGGAGCGGTCGACGTGCGGCATCAGTCCGATCCGCTCGTACCAGCGCAGGGTGTGCGCGCTCAGCCCGGTCACCGTGACCACTTCGCTGATCGTGTACTGGTCCTGCCCGTCCGGCCGCAGGATCGAGGCCTCGTCCTCACAACTGGCGATCCGGCCGGCCCTTGTCCTCGCCACCTGCGTCACAGCCACCTGCGTTACGGTCATGCCCCTACGCTACGGACTTGGAGTGCACTCGAAGCAAGCGCCTCAGGAGATCTTTTCCGGCCGCGTTACGCTCGCCCCCATGCAGAGTTTGCGCGCGATCCAGAACTGGCCCGTCCCCACGGCGGCCGCGGCCGTCGTCCGCCGGGACGGCACGGTGGCCGGCTCCCACGGCCCGGTCGGCGACCAGTTCCGGCTCGCCTCCGTCACCAAGCCGCTGACGGCCTACGCGGCGCTGGTCGCCTGCGAGGAGGGCGTCTTCGAGCTCGACGACCCGGCCGGGCCCGAGGGCTCGACGGTGCGCCATCTGCTCTCCCACACCTCGGGGCTGGCCTTCGACCAGCACCGCGTGATGGCGCCGCCCGGCGACCGCCGGCTGTACTCCAACGCCGGGTTCGAGGTGCTCGCCGACCACATCGCCAAGGCCACCGGCATCCCGTTCCCCGAATACCTGCGACAGGCGGTCCTGGAGCCGCTGGGGATGACCGCCACCACGCTGCCCGGCTCGGCCGCCGCCGACGGCGTCTCGACCGTCGAGGACCTCGTCCGCTTCGCCGCCGAACTGCAGGCACCGCGCATCCTGCACCCCTCGACCCTCGACGAGGCCACGTCCGTCGTCTTCCCCGGTCTCAAGGGCGTGCTGCCCGGCTACGGCCACCAGAACCCGAACGACTGGGGCCTCGGCTTCGAGATCCGGGACTCCAAGACCCCGCACTGGACCGGCTCCGCCTCCAGCCCCCGCACGTTCGGCCACTTCGGCCAGACCGGGACCTTCCTGTGGGTCGACCCGGACGCGGGCGCGGCGTGCGTCTGCCTCACCGACCGCGCCTTCGGCGAATGGGCGGTCCCGCTGTGGCCGGCCCTGACGGACGCGGTCCTCGCGGAGCTGCGGGCTTAGTCCCCCGGGTCGCGCGGTACCGGATGCATCTCCCAGACGAGGTACTCCACCGGGCCCGCCGCCCGCGCCCACAGCCCCTCCTCGTCGGTGATGCGCGCCGCGTCGCCCTCTTCGAGGGTCTCGTCGCCCAGCAGGACGCTGCCGCGCACCACGTGCACGTACACGAAGGGCGCGGCCGGCAGTTCCCCCGGGCCGCGGCCGACGGACAGCGCCGCGTACGGCTGCCGGATGGGGACGAACCGCGTGCCGCGTTCGACGGTGTAGTGCGGCCTGCCGTCGAACGCCACCGGTTCGAGCCACATCTGAAGGAACCTCAGCGGGCTCTCGCCGGCGTTGCGTTCGACGTGCCGGATCCCGTCGCCCGCGCTGAGCAGCTGTGCCTCGCCGGCTCGCACCACGCTCTCGTGACCCGCGGAATCCCGGTGTCCCAGCTCGCCCTCGATCACCCACGTCACGATCTCGACTCCCCCGTGCGGGTGCTCCGTGAAGCCCGCGCCGGGCGCCAGTCGCTCCTCGTTGCACGCCATCAGCGGCCCGAACCGCAGGTTGTCGGGGTCGTAGTGGGAACCGAAGGAGAACGCGTGCAGGGTCTCGATCCCCGCGTCGGGATCACCCCCGGCGTACCGCTGTCCACCGCGCCGAACGTCGATCATTCCGCCACCGTACTGGGCCGCGCCGCGCCCCCCGGCGCCGCGCACCCCCGGGGATAAGGCAGTCTTGTCCCGTGCCCGACACCCCGCAGCCCCCGAAAAAGCCCGTCCGCGCTGAGCACGCCGCGACGCTGCGACGACTGGAGAAGTCGTCCGGCCGGCTCGCGGCGAACGCCATCGCCCGGATGGATGAGCAGCTGCCGTGGTACCGGGCGATGCCGCCAGAGAACCGGTCCTGGATCGGGCTGGTGGCGCAGGCCGGCATCGCGGCCTTCACCGAGTGGTTCCGGCACCCCGAGGCGCCGCAGGCGATCAGCACGGATGTGTTCGGGACCGCGCCCAGGGAGCTGACCAGGGCGATCTCGCTGCGGCAGACCGTGGAGATGGTGCGGACCACCATCGAGGTGATGGAAGCGGCCATCGACGAGGTGGCGGCGCCCGGCGACGAGTCGGTGCTGCGCGAGGCGCTGCTGGTCTACGCCCGGGAGATCGCGTTCGCCACCGCCCAGGTGTACGCGCAAGCGGCGGAGGCCCGGGGCGCGTGGGACGCGCGCCTGGAGTCGCTGGTCGTCAACGCGGTGCTGTCGGGCGAGGCCGACGAAGGGGTGCTGTCGCGGGCGGCGGCGCTGGGCTGGAGCTCGCCCGACAAGATCGTGGTGGTGCTGGGGACCGCGCCGAACGGCGACAGCGAGCTGACGGTGGAGGCCATCCGGCGGGCCGCACGGCACGCGAAACTGCAGGTACTGACCGGAGTGCTCGGTGAGCGGCTGGTCGTGGTCGCCGGCGGCGAGGGTGAGCCGATCAAGGTCGCGAAGGCGCTGATCGCCCCGTTCGCCGCGGGCCCCGTGGTGGCCGGACCGGTCGTCGGGGACCTGCTGTCCGCCACCCGCTCGGCGCAGGCCGCCGCCGCCGGGCTCAAGGCGTGCGCCGCCTGGCCGGACGCGCCCCGGCCGGTCGTCTCGGACGACCTGCTACCGGAGCGCGCGATGGCCGGCGACCGGTACGCGCGCGAACAGCTGGTGGAGGAGATCTACAGACCGTTGGAGGAAGCGGGCTCCGCGCTCCTCGAAACGCTGAGTGTCTACCTCGAGCAGGCGTCCTCGCTCGAGGGGGCGGCACGGATGTTGTTCGTTCACCCAAACACCGTCCGCTACCGGCTGCGACGTGTGACCGATGTCACCGGATGGTCACCCTCAGACGTGCGTTCGGCGTTCACGCTGCGCATCGCCCTCATCCTGGGACGACTGTCCGCCGCGGATCAATCACCCTGAGTTTTTGTTGGACACCAACAAATCGTCCAGCAGTTCTTCGTCCCTGTCCCCACGGGCGGTGAGACCCGCCCGCGAGAGAGAGTGTGTACGTGCTCGTACTCGTCGCTCCCGGCCAGGGTGCCCAGACGCCCGGCTTCCTGACTCCATGGCTCGACCTCCCCGGTGTCGCAGACCGCCTCAACTGGTGGTCCGCGGTAGCGGGGCTCGACCTTGTCCACTACGGCACCAAGGCCGACGCGGACGAGATCCGCGACACCGCCGTGGCCCAGCCGCTGCTGGTGGCCGCCGGCCTGGTCTCGGCCCTGTCGCTGTTCCCGCACCCGGCCGACGGCCGGCGCGCGGTCGGCGCGGTCGCCGGACACAGCGTCGGTGAGATCACCGCCGCCGCCGGCGCCGGTGTGATCACCGCCGAATCGGCGATGGCCCTCGTACGGCAGCGCGGACTGGCCATGGCCAAGGCCGCGGACGTCACCAGCACCGGCATGTCCGCGGTGCTCGGCGGCGACCCCGAAGCGGTCCTCGCGCACCTGGAGAAGCTCGGCCTGACCCCGGCGAACATCAACGGCGGCGGGCAGATCGTCGCCGCCGGTACGGCGGAGCAGCTCGCCGCGCTCTCCGAGGACAAGCCGGAGAAGACCCGCGTCATCCCCCTGAAGGTGGCCGGCGCGTTCCACACCCTCCACATGGCTCCCGCGGTGTCCACGCTGCAGTCCCTGGTGCCCGGCGTGACCGTGCACGATCCGGGTATCCG
Organism: Streptomyces sp. NPDC045021; assembly: GCF_056432645.1. Taxonomy (NCBI): domain Bacteria; kingdom Bacillati; phylum Actinomycetota; class Actinomycetes; order Kitasatosporales; family Streptomycetaceae; genus Streptomyces; species Streptomyces sp. NPDC045021. Next base: position 592,588 of record NZ_JBWKIQ010000003.1, on the reverse strand, counting down.
ATACGTGTCGAACGCCGACGGCCAGGTCGTCGGCAGCGGCGACGAGATCGTCCGGCGGCTGGTCCAGCAGGTCTCCAACCCGGTCCGCTGGGACCTGTGCATGGAGACGTTCAAGGAACTCGGCGTCACCGCGATCATCGAGATGGCGCCGGCCGGCACGCTGGTCGGCCTGGCCAAGCGGGCGCTGCCGGGCGTCACAACGCTCGCCCTGAAGACCCCGGACGACATCGACGCGGCCCGCGCGATCGTCGCCGAGCACGGCGACCCGGATGCCACCGGCGCGTCCCTGCCGCTCACCCATCCCGCGGCCGAAGAGGAGTCACCCCAGACATGACGGCGAAGATCCAGCCCAGCAAGGGTGCCCCGTACGCGCGGATTCTCGGGGTCGGCGGCTACCGTCCGACCCGGGTGGTCCCCAACGAGGTGATCCTGGAGACCATCGACTCCAGCGACGAGTGGATCCGCTCCCGCTCCGGTATCTCCACGCGCCACTGGGCGAACGACGCGGAGACCGTCGCCGAGATGTCGATCGAGGCTTCGGGCAAGGCTCTCGCTGACGCGGGTCTGTCCGCCGAGGACATCGGCGCCGTGATCGTCTCGACCGTCTCGCACTTCAAGCAGACGCCGGCCATCGCGACGGAGATCGCGTTCCGGCTCGGCGCGGGCAGGGCCGCCGCGTTCGACATCTCCGCGGCCTGCGCCGGCTTCACCTACGGGCTGACGCTCGCCAAGGGCATGATCACCGACGGCAGCGCCGGACATGTGCTGGTCATCGGCGTCGAGCGGCTGAGCGACCTGACCGATCTGACCGACCGTGCCACCGCCTTCCTCTTCGGCGACGGCGCCGGCGCGGTCGTGGTCGGCCCGTCCGACGTGCCCGCCATCGGCCCCGCCATCTGGGGCTCGGAGGGCGACAAGTCCGACGTCATCTCCCAGACCGACTCGTGGGAGGTCTTCCGCGACGGCGGCCAGCCGGAGAAGTTCCCGGCGCTGCGCCAGGAGGGCCAGACGGTCTTCCGCTGGGCGGTCTTCGAGATGGCCAAGGTCGCCCAACAGGCGCTGGACGCCGCCGGGATCACCGCTGACCAACTGGACGCCTTCATCCCGCACCAGGCGAACATGCGGATCATCGACTCGATGATCAAGGCACTGAAGTTGCCGGAACACGTCGCGATCGCCCGCGACATCGAGACCACCGGCAACACCTCGTCGGCCTCCATTCCACTGGCGATGGAACGGCTGCTGGCCACCGGACAGGCCAAGAGCGGTGACACCGCCCTGGTCATCGGCTTCGGGGCGGGTCTCGTGTACGCCGCAACTGTGGTTACTCTCCCCTAGTCACAACCCCTTCGCGGCGCCGCAGTCCCGCACGCCGCACTCCCCCGCAACACATAAGGAGCGCCGTAATGGCCGCCACCCAGGCAGAGATCCTCGAAGGCCTCGCCGAGATCGTCAACGAGATCGCCGGCATCCCGGTCGAGGACGTCCAGACGGAGAAGTCCTTCACCGACGACCTGGACGTCGACTCCCTGTCCATGGTCGAGGTCGTCGTGGCCGCTGAAGAGCGTTTCGAGACCAAGATCCCGGACGACGCCGTCAAGGACCTGAAGACCGTCGGCGACGCTGTCGACTACATCCTCAAGAACCAGGCCTGACATACCCCCTGGGACGACGTGTCTGTCGCCCGCCCTTCTATACGTGGAGAGACAATTCCTGTGAACTCGACCAATCGCACCGTGGTCGTCACCGGTATCGGCGCAACCACACCGCTGGGTGGCGACAGCGCGTCGACCTGGGAAGGCCTGGTTTCCGGACGTTCCGGTATCAGCGCCCTGGAGCAGGACTGGGCCGCTGAGCTGCCCGTCCGCATCGCCGGTCAGATCGCCGTCGAACCGTCGGAGATCCTGCCGCGCCCGCTGCTGCGCAAGCTGGACCGCTCGGCGCAGTTCGCGCTGATCGCGGCCCGTGAGGCGTGGGCCGACGCCGGCTTCACCGCCAAGGCCGGCGAGGACTCCTCGATCGACCCGGACCGGCTCGGTACCGTCGTCGCCTCCGGCATCGGCGGCGTCACGACGCTGCTGGGCCAGTACGACGTGCTCAAGGAGCAGGGCGTCCGCAAGGTCTCCCCGCACACCGTTCCCATGCTCATGCCGAACAGCCCGTCCGCCAACGTCGGCCTGGAGGTCAACGCGCGGGCCGGCGTCCACTCGTTGGTGAGCGCGTGCGCGTCCGGCGCCGAGGCCGTCGGCTATGCCATCGAGATGATCCGCACCGGCCGCGCCGATGTGGTCGTCGCGGGCGGCACCGAGGCGGCCATCCACCCGCTGCCGATCGTCGCCTTCGCCAACATGATGGCGATGTCCAAGAACAACGACGACCCGCACGGCGCTTCGCGTCCGTACGACAAGGGCCGCGACGGCTTCGTCCTCGGTGAGGGCGCGGGCGTCATCGTCCTGGAGTCGGCCGAGCACGCCGCGCAGCGCGGCGCCAAGGTCTACTGCGAGGCGCTGGGCCAGGGCCTGTCCGCGGACAGCCACCACATCGCGCAGCCCGAGCCGACCGGCCGCGGCATCTCCGCCGCGCTGGAGCACCTGATCGCCTCCACCGGCCTGAACACGTCCGAGATCATGCACCTGAACGCGCATGCCACCTCGACCCCGCAGGGTGACGTCGCCGAGGTCAAGGCGCTCGCCAAGGTGCTGGGCCACGAGCTGGAGCACATCTCGATCTCGGCCACGAAGTCGATGACCGGGCACCTGCTCGGCGGCGCGGGCGGTATCGAGTCCGTCGCCACCGTGCTCGCGCTCCACAACCGCCTCGCCCCGCCGACGATCAACATCGCCGACCTGGACGACGAGGTCGACGCGAAGCTGGTCTCCACCGAGGCGAAGCCGCTGCCGGAGGGCCCGATCATCGCTCTCAACAACTCGTTCGGCTTCGGCGGACACAACGTCGTACTGGCGTTCCGTACCGTCTGACGGCCACAGCGCCGAAACGGCCCGTTCCCCGGTTCACCGACCGGGGAACGGGCCGTTCTCGCTTTCCCGCTATCCCGCTACGGGCAGGCCACCACCTGAGCGGCCCAGGACAGGCCGCCGCCGAAGCCCAGCAGCAGCACCGGGGCGCCCTGCGGGATCGTACGGTCCTCGACGAGCTTGGAGAGCGCCAGCGGGATCGAGGCGGCGGAGGTGTTGCCGGAGACCGTGACATCGCGGGCCACCACGGCCTGCGGGGCGTCCAGTTGACGCACCAGCGAGTCGATGATCCGCAGGTTCGCCTGGTGGGTGACGATGCCGCCCAGGTCCGCGGGGGTGAGGCCGGCGCGGCGGCAGGCCTCGACTGCGACGGGTGCCAACTCGGTGGTGGCCCAGCGGAAGACGGTCTGGCCGTTCTGCCGGAAGCGCGGCTGCCAGTCGTCCTGGAGGCGGACGGCGTCCCCGCGGGAGGGGTCGGATCCCCAGACGACGGGGCCGATGCCCGCGCCGGCGCTCGGGGTCTCCTGGGCGCTGACGACCGCGGCGCCCGCGCCGTCGCCGAGGAGCACGCAGGTGGTGCGGTCGGTCCAGTCGGTGAGGTCGGACATCTTCTCGGCGCCGATGACGAGCGCGTGGTGCGCGGCTCCGGCGCGCAGCGAATGGTCCACGGTGGCGAGGGCGGTGACGAAGCCCGTGCAGGCGTTGTTGAGGTCGTACGCGGCGGCCGCCGGTATGCCGAGCCGGCCCGCGGTCTGCGCGGCGACGCTGGGGCAGCGGTCGATGGCGCTGGAGGTGGCGACGACGACCAGCCCGATGTCGGCGGGGTCGAGCCCGGCGGCGGCGAGCGCCTTGCCGCCGGCCGCGGCGGCCAGGTCGGTGACCGATTCCTGGCGGGCGACATGGCGGGTCTCGATGCCGGTGCGCTGCCGGATCCACTCGTCGCTGGTGTCGACGAGGCCGGCGAGGTCGTCGTTGGTGAGGACCTCACTTGGCTGGTAGTGGCCCATGGCGGCGATGCGGCTTCCGGCTGATTCCCACATGGCTGACTCCTCGGATCGGTGCTCGGTGGCAGTGCCGATCAATATAACGTCCGACCGGTCGGACTCTAAAAGCGCTCCGAGGACCGATACGATGGGGGCATGAGTCCCAGAAAGTCGGCCGCCGAGGCGCACCGCACCCGTGAGCGCATCGTCGAGCGCAGCATCGCGGTGGCCTCGGTCGACGGTCTGGAGGGGCTGACGATCGGCCGGCTCGCCACCGACCTCGGCATCAGCAAGTCGGGGCTGCTGGGCCACTTCGGCACCAAGGAGGCCCTGCAGCTCGCCGCCCTGCGCCGGGCGTCCGAGGTGTTCTCCCGGTCGGTCTGGGAACCGGCCGCGGACACCGAGCCGGGGCTGGCCCGGCTGCGCGCGATGTGCGAGGCGTGGACGACGTACCTGGACCGCGAACGCGCGACGTTCCCCGGCGGCTGCCTCTTCACGACCTCGGCCGTGGAGTTCGACGCCCGCCTGCCCGGCCCGGTACGGGACGCCGTGGTGAAGCTCCATCTGACGTGGCGCCACCGGCTGCTGGCCGACATCCGGCACGCGGTGGCGGCGGGCGAACTGCCGGACGACACCGACCCCGATCAGCTGGTCTTCGAACTGACCGGGATCTTCTACAGCCTCAACCACATGGTGCAGCTCTTCGGCGACGCGACCGCCCCCGACCGCACCCGCCGCGCGGTGGCGCGCCTGCTGAACGGGCCCGCCGCGCGCTGAGCCGGGCCCCGGCCCGGCCGGCCCTACGTGTCGAAGCTCGCGAAGTACGAGGCCGCCATGTCCTTGCCGCCGTGCCCCTGGCCGGCCGCGCGGCTGAAGCGTTCCGCGCCCGCGGCGGCCATGTCCAGACGAACGCCGTGCGCCTCGCCCGCGGCGACGATGAGCCGGGCGTCCTTCAGCGCGCCGTCGACCGTGAAGTTCGGCGCGAGGTCGCCGCTGAGGATCGCCTCGGCCTTCAGATGCAGATAGGGCAGGTCGAGCGGGCCGCCGCCGAGCGCCTCGAAGAAGCGCTCGGGGTCCACGTCCAGGCCCTTGGCGAGGGCCATCGCCTCGGCGGCGCCGTTGGTGACCGCCAGGACCCAGCTGTTGAGCACCAGTTTGAGGCTGCTGGCCGTTCCCTGCCCACCGTCGTCGCCCAGCCACATCACCTTGCGCCCGATCGCGTCGAAGACCCGGTCCGCCACCGGTCGGGCGGCTCCGGGTCCGGCGGCCAGTACCGTCAACTGGCCCGCTTCCGCGGCCGAGCGGGTGCCGAGCACGGGCGCGTCGACGAAGTGCGCGCCGCGCTCCCGGGCGAGGGCCACCAGCGGCGCCAGCGCGTCGGGGCCGACCGTGCTCATCTGGGCCCACACCACGCCCTCGCGCAGCCCGGGCGACGCCTTGCGCATCGTGTGCTGCACGGACGGGCCGTCAAGCAGCATGGTGACGACGGCATCCGCGCCGCGGACCGCCTCGGCCGGGTCGCCGGTGATGTGCACCCCGTCGGCGGCCAGCGGCTCGGCGCGCGCGAGGGTGCGGTTCCAGGCGCGGACTTCGAGGCCGGCGGCGGCGAGGTTGCGCGCCATGCCAGAGCCCATGAGGCCGGTGCCGAGCACCGCTACGGAAAGTGTGTCGTCCATACCGGCACGTTAGACCCCGCGGCGGGACATACGGCAGGGGCGCGGGCGGGCGTCACACGACCTGGTGCAGCCAGCGGACCGGTGCGCCCTCGCCCGCGTACCGGAACGGTTCGAGCTCGTCGTCCCACGGTTTGCCCAGCAGCCGGGCGACCTCGGTCTCCAGATCCGCCTCACCGGTGCGGGCCCGCTGGAGCGCGGCGCGGAGCCGGTCCTCGGGGATGAGGATGTCGCCGTGCATGCCCGTGACGGCGTGGAAGATGCCGAGTTCGGGGGTGCAGCTGTATCTCTCCCCTTCGGCGGCCGGGCAGGGTTCGGCCGTGACTTCGAAGCGCAGCAGGTGCCAGCCGCGCAGGGCGGACGCCAGCTTCGAGGCCGTACCGGGCTCTCCCTGCCAGGAGAACTCGGCCCGCCAGGTGCCCGGTGAGACGGGCTGGCGGATCCAGTCGAGGCTTACGCGCACGCCGAGGACGCCCGCGACGGCCCATTCGACGTGCGGGCACAGCGCGCGCGGTGCGGAGTGAACGTACAGAACTCCACGTGTCGTCACCGGTACCTCCAGTGTGGGACGAGGTTCGCCTTCCCCAGCGGCCTCACGCCCGAACCGGCTGCTTCCGGGGCAACATTAGATATTCTGCACCATTGATAACAAACAGGACAAGAGTTAACTACTGCCAACTGGGCTTCGGTAAACCTCCCACCGGATTCTCCTGGCTGTCAGGGAAAAGCTACCGTGCGGCGTCTCCACAGGAGTGACGTACCGTCGGGCTCGTAGCAGATGTCACCCACTCGTCGGAGGCGATTACCGGATGCGACAGTTCCTGAGAGGCTGTCTGGCCGCTGCCGCCGCCTCCCTGTTGCTGGCCGGATGCTCCGACGGGGGACCTTCACCGCACGAGAAGCCGGCCGCCTCCGCCGCCCGCTCACCTGTTCCCAGGCCCACCCCCACGTGGAACGCGCACCCCGCGTCGATCGCCGCGCTGGGCGATTCCATCACCCGTGGCTTCGACGCCTGTTCCCTGCTGGCCGACTGCCCCGAGGTCTCCTGGGTCACCGGTACGCGGACCCAAGTGGACAGCTTCGCCGGGCGGGTGTTGGCCGGGGCCGGCGTCGCCAACAGCTGGAACCTCGCCAAGAGCGGCGCCCGGATGTCGGATCTGCCGGACCAGGCGGTGGCCGCCGCCGCCAGGAAGCCGTCGATGGTGACGGTGCTGATGGGCTCCAACGACGCCTGCCGCGACTCCGTCGCCGACATGACACCGGTGGCCGACTTCCGCGCCGACTTCACCCGGGCGATGACCGGGCTGCACAGCGCGCTGCCGAAATCGCAGGTGTTCGTGGCGAGCATCCCCGACCTCAAGCGGCTGTGGGAGGTGGGCAAGGAGAACCCGCTCGGCAAGCAGATCTGGAAGCTCGGCATCTGCCCCTCGATGCTGCGCGACGCGGACTCGGTGACCGAGAGCGCGCAGACGCGGCGGGACGCGGTCCGGGCGCGGGTGGTGGCGTACAACCGGGTCCTCAAGGAGGTCTGCGCGAAGTACGAGCACTGCCGCTACGACGGCGGGGCGGTCTTCGACTACCGCTTCACGTCGGACGAGTTGAGCAGCTGGGACTGGTTCCACCCCAACGCCCAGGGGCAGGCGCAGCTCGCCCGGATCCTCTACACGGCGGCCTTCGCCAAGCCGTAGAGAAGCCGCAGAAAAGCCCGTAGAAGATCCGTACGGAAGCCGCGGCGAACCCGTCCAACTCCCCTGTTCCTTGCGGACAGAAGCTGACCGCATGGGTCCGTAACGTACTGCTCATGGACACGAAGAACGCACTTCACCGGTACCGCTGGCTCGGGTACACCGCCGTCATCGCGGCGAGCGTCATGGACCTGCTGGACTCGACCGTCGCCAATGTCGCGGCGCCCGCGATCCGCACCGGACTTGGCGGCTCGTACGCCGACCTCCAGTGGATCGCGGCGGGCTACACCCTCGCCATGGCCGTCGCGCTGCTCACCGGCGGCCGGCTCGGCGACATGTACGGCCGCAAGCGGGTCCTGCTGGCCGGGATCGCCGGGTTCACGCTCACCTCGATGATGTGCGCGGGGGCGCAGTCGCCGCAGATGCTGATCGTGGCGCGGATCGCGCAGGGGGTGTGCGGCGCGGTGATGCTGCCGCAGGGCTTCGGGCTGACCCGGGACCTGTTCCCGACCTCCGAGATGAAGAAGGCGTGGGGGATCTTCGGGCCGCTGATGGGGCTGTCCGCGGTGATGGGCCCGATCATCGCCGGAGTGCTGATCCACGCGGACCTGTTCGGTACCGGCTGGCGCATGATCTTCGGCATCAACCTGCCGATCGGCGCGTTCGCGTTCGTGATGGGCTGGAAGTACCTGCCGGACGTGGCTCCGACCGCCCGCGGCTCGCGGCTGGATCTCCCCGGCGTGCTGCTCGCCGGAACCGGCGCCTTCCTGCTGGTCTTTCCGCTGGTGCAGGGCCGTGAACTGGGCTGGCCCGGCTGGGTGCTGGTGATGCTCGTCGCTTCGCTGCCGGTCCTGGCGGTCTTCGCCCGCTACCAGGTCCTGCGCAAGCGCTCGGGCCGCACGCCGCTGGTGGAGCCGAGCGTCTTCACCAAGCGGGCCTACGTCTCCGGCGTCGCGTTCGCCATCGCCTTCACCGCGTCCATGGGCGGCATGATCCTGACCCTCGGCATCTTCCTGCAGCTCGGCCTCGGCTACACGGCCCTGCACTCCAGCCTGACCACGGCGCCCTGGGCGCTGGGCGCACTCTTCGGCTCCGCCTTCGGCGGCATCATGATGGTCCGCCTCGGCCGCCGCATCCTGCACCTCGGCCTGATCCTGATGGGCGGCGGGCTGCTCGCCCTCTACGGCGTCTTCCAGTGGGCCGGCGCGGACATCACCGACTGGGACTTCACCGCCCCACTGCTGGTCGGCGGCGCCGGGATGGGCATGATCTTCGTGCCGCTCTTCGACATCATCCTCAACGGCGTCGACGGCCACGAGATCGGCTCCGCCTCGGGCACCCTGCAGGCACTCCAGCAGCTCGGCATGACGCTCGGCTTCGCCGTCCTCGGCACCGTCTTCTTCAACATCCTCAGCGACGCGAAGCCGGGTCCCGCCGGCCACATCGACGCCGCGCTGGACGCGGCCGGGACAACCGCACTGTGCACGGTGGGACTGATCGCGCTGGCCTTCGTCCTCGGCTTCTTCCTGCCGAAGACGGTCCGCGCCACGGAGGAAGCGGAGGCGGACGTCACGGCCGACCGCGAACTCGCCCTCGTCTGACAGCCGTCCGACCGACATCCCGCAGCTCCCCCGGCCACCGCCGGGGGAGCTCCGCGACGTTGTCACCCCGCCTTGCGCGCCAGGAAGAAGATGCTGGGGCCGAACGACAGCCGCGCCAGCGGCGACTGGAGAGCGCCCTCGGCGCGGACCAGGGCCTGGTGGGGCACGACTTCTTCAGCGTGCCGCTGCGCAGATTGGAGACGGACAGTGTCCGCTCCACCGTCAGGCCCGCCTCGGCGAGCTGCTCGGCGACCTTGCGCGGGTGGTGGTTGACGAAGGGGATCGAGTCCCGTTCGCGGTTCTCGGCGGAGCGGATGTCGACCGGCTCGGTGGGGATGCGCTGCCGGCGGGCGGCGTAGCGGACGCGGTTGGCCGCGTGCGCGAGGTTGGCGCTCTCGACGATGGCGATACCGCCGGGTCGCAGCAGCCGGGCGATCTCGGTCAGGGCGGGCACCGGGTCGGGCAGGTGGTGCATGACGCGGATCATCGTGACCAGGTCGACGCCGGCCTCGTCCATGTCGAGCCGGCCCGCGCTCATCAGCCGCATCGAGACATTGCTCTGGCCGGCGAGGAACTCCTCGGCGTCCGAGAGCTGCCTCTTGCTGGAGTCGACGAGCGTGACGTGGTCGGCGAACTCCCGGAGCACGGGGACGAGACGGCCGTAGCCGCCGCCCACGTCGGCCGCGTGGCCGAACCGCCGGCCGTCCAGGAGCGAGCGGAGCGCGGCGACCTCGGCATCGTGCTCGTAGCTCCGGTCCTGCCAGTACGTCCGGTAACTCTGCTCGTTCTCGTCGTACTGGTTCGTGCGCTCCGGCATGAAGATCCCCTCCCATGTCACTGCGGTCCTCCGCATGGACTGGGTTCCCCCCCATGTCGATGCGGTCTCTCGCATGGACATGTCTAGGAGGCCGGAACGGTTCCCGTCGCGTCGTCATTGTCTTCGTCAAGATCCTCGTCAGGTACCGGACCGGCGTCGTCCGGATCGGCGTCCGGATCGTCCGGAGCCGGAACGAGTTCGCGCACCAACAGGGCGGCGCCCGCGACCGCGCCCGGCATCGCGAAGACGGCGATGACCGGTACCAGGAAGAGCAGGACCAGCGGCACCCCGAATCCGAGGGCCAGCGGGAGCCGCCCGCGCAGCAGCCGCAGCCGGGTCCGCAGCGGGACGGAGCGGCGCTGCATCGCCACCGAGGTCAGTTCCGTGGTCAGGAAGAAGCCGGAGACGCAGAAGCCCACGACCGGGACGACGGTCTGGCCGACCACCGGGATGAAGCCGCAGGCGAAGAGCACCAGCCCGAAGGCCACGACCCGCGCCAGCACGGACAGGCTGTCCCGCACCGAAGTGAGGATCTCGCGCCAGAGCGGGATGTCGGGCTTGGGCGGGGCGCCGCCCTCCATCTCCTCGACGCGTTCCGAGAGCGACTCGTAGAACGGGTCACCGATCAGCAGCGCCACGGCGGTGAAGGTCACCATCGCCAGCAGCAACCCGCCGCTGAAGACGATGACCGTCAGCGTCCAGCGCAGCAGCGACCGGAACGGGGTGTCCCAGCCGTCCGCGAACGGCGTCGCCCAGGAGGAGAGGTCGTCGGCCCAGAAGCCGAGGGCGACGAGCGCCGCGATGTAGAGGACCAGGGCGATCAGGCCGGGCAGCAGCCCGAATCCCCACCACCTCCGGTGCCGCGCCACCCAGCGCTGGCCTTCCAGGAAGTACTTCACACCGGTCGTGAGATCACGCATGGGCGTCACCCTAACGACTCGGCCCGACAGCCCGGCCAGGGAGGGTGGAAGGGGCGGGGCGCGTCAGGGCGCCCCGCCCCCCGTCATGGGTCCCCGCCGTGTGGCGCGCGGGCGTTACGCGAGGTCCAGCGGGGCGCTCACCCGGAGGTCGGCGACCGAGCGGCCGGCCTCGACCTCGTAGTGCCCGGGGACGAGCAGCCAGTCGCCGTCCGCCTCGTCCCACACCTCGGCGGCGCGGCGCGGGAGTTCGACGACGGCCTCGACGCTCTCGCCGGGTCCTGCCTCGACGGACGCGAAGCCGGCCAGCCAGCGGGCCGGTCGCTCGACGGCGTCGGAGGCGGGGGCCAGATAGACCTGGACGACCTCGCGGCCGGTCCGCGAACCGGTGTTGCGGACGCGGACGGTGAGCGTGCCGAGCGCGTCGCCCTCACCCTCGCCGCGCTCGAACTCCGCCGACTCGTAGGCCCAGTCGGTGTATCCCAGGCCGTGGCCGAAGGCGTACGCGGGGGTGGCGCCGGCCTCCTCCCAGGCGCGGTAGCCGATGAAGACGCCCTCGTCGTAGGAGAGGGTGCCGTCCTGCGGGGTGACCTGGGCGACTGGCACGTCCGCGAGGGCGACGGGCCAGGTGGTGGGCAGCCGGCCGCCCGGCTCCTCGGCGCCGAGCAGGACGTCGGCGAGCGCGGCGCCGGCCTCCTGGCCGGGGAACCAGCCGAGCAGCACCGCGGCGACGTCCTCGCGCCACGGCATCTCCACCGGCGAGCCGGAGTTGACGATGACGACGGTGCGCGGGTTCGCGGCGGCGACCCGGGCGACGAGCTCGTCCTGGCGGCCGGGCAGCCGCAGATCGGTGCGGTCGAAGCCCTCGCTCTCGACGCGCTCGGTGGTCGCGACGACCACGATCGCCGTCTCGGCCGCGGCGGCGGCCGCGACGGCCTCCTCGATCAGCTGGTCGGGGTCGCGCTCCGGCTCGCCGTGCACGAAGGAGAAGCCGATCGCCTGGATCGGGGCGTCGGCGAACTTCGCGACGGTGTAGGTGAGGCTGACCTCGACGGTCTCGCCCTCGGTCAGTTCCACGGTGCCGCGCGGCACCGGGGAGCCGAAGAACGCCTCGAACGGGTCGGCGTGGTCGGCGGACTGCTCGCCGTCGAAGAGCCCGGTCCCGGCGACGACGAGCCGGAAGCCGCCGAGGCCGCGGGTGCCGAACGCGTGCGCGCCGCTCTCGCGCGGGGTGAAGGTGCCGGTCGCCTCGACGGTGGTCACCGCGTCGTAGCTGACGCCCTCCGGCATGTCGCCAAGCCACTGCACCATGCCGTTGGGCATCCGCTCCGAGCCGAGCTCGCGGCCTTCGGCGTCGCGGGCGACGGCGCGCAGCGTGAACCCCTTGTCGGCGACCGAGAGTTCGTCGCTGGGGTCGGCGCCGACCGCGTAGCCGAGCGCGAAGCCCTCGGGCAGCGCGGCGCGCAGGCCGTCGAGCGGGGAGACGATGTGGTCGGGGAAGACCTGCGCGGAGCCGCCGCCGAGCACCCGGGCGTCGCGGGCCGCGGCGCCGATCAGGGCGATGCTACGGACGGCCGAGGCGTCGATGGGCAGCGCGCGGCCGCCGCCGGCGACGGTCTCGTTGCGCACCAGGACGAAGGCGCGGCGGGCGATCTCGCGGGCCAGCGCCTCGCCGTCGATCCCGGCCGGGCGGTCCGCTGCGGCGACGGCGGCCGGGACGCCCTCCAGGATGCCGACGCGGGCGGCGAGCCGCAGCACGTTGCGGACGGCCTCGTCGACCACCGGCTCGTCGACGCTCCCGTCCCGGACGGCGGCGGCCAGCGCCTCGCCGTAGACGGTCCGCGGGCCGGGCATGGCCACGTCCAGGCCGCCGTTGATGGTGCCGACGGTGTCGCGGGCGGCCATCCAGTCGGAGACGATGTAGCCGTCGAAGCCCCATTCGCCGCGCAGCACCACGTTCTGCAGGTAGTGGTGCTCGCTCATCGTGGTGCCGTTGACGCCGTTGTAGGCGCACATGATGCCCCACGGGTGGGCGTTCTTGACGATGGCCTCGAACGGCGCCAGGTACAGCTCGCGCAGCGCGCGGGCACCGACCACGTTGTCGACGGTGAAACGCTCGGTCTCCGCGTCGTTGGCCACGAAGTGCTTGACGGTGGTGCCGACGCCGCCCGCCTGCACGCCCGCCACATAGCCGGTGCCGATCGCCCCGGTGAGGTACGGGTCCTCGGAGTACGCCTCGAAGTGCCGTCCGCCGAGCGGGGAGCGGTGCAGGTTCACCGTCGGCGCGAGCAGGACGTGTACGCCCTTGCGGCGGGCCTCCTGCGCGAGGAGGTTGCCGGCCCTGCGGGCCAGCTCCGGGTCCCAGGTCGCGGCGAGCGCGGTCGGGCTGGGCAGCGCGATCGACGGGTCGTCGGCGGTCCAGCGCACCCCGCGCACGCCGATCGGGCCGTCGGACATCACCAGCGAGCCGAGGCCGATCTCCGGCAGCGCGGGCAGCGTCCACATGTCCTGGCCGGACAGCAGCCGCGCCTTGGCGTCCAGATCCAGCTTGCCCAGCGCGGCCTCCACCGCTTCCTCGATGGTCGTGCGCCCGGTCTCCGTCATCGTCTGCTCCCTGTCGTCCCTCGGTGTCGTCCCTCCGCCCATCCTCACCCCACCTACCTGTAGATCGGTAGGGTAAGTTATCCATACGTTATCGAAATCTTTCAGCGACCAGGTTGGATTAGGCTCACGGCCGAAACGAAGGGGGCACGGTGTCCAGAACGACCGGAGACCGGCGGGCGGAGATCATCCAGGCCGCGGTGGAAGTGATCGCCGAACGCGGCTACCGCGGGGCGTCCCTCGGCGCGGTGGCCGAGCGGGTGGGCCTGACCCAGCAGGGGTTGCTGCACTACTTCCCGACCAAAGAGGCGCTCCTGGTCGCGGTGCTGGCGGCGCGCGACCAGTGGGACGTGGCCTCCACCGCACTGCACGGCACGACGTGGCCGCTGGAGATGCTGACCTCGCTGGTCGAGTACAACGTGACCCGACCCGGCATCGTGCAGACCTTCACGGTCCTGGCGGGCGACAGCGTCACCGAGGACCATCCGGCCCGCTCGTACTTCGAGGAGCGCTACCGCTGGGTGCGCGAGGGCGCGGCCGACATGCTGCGCGCGGAGTTCGGGGACCGGCTGCCCGGCGGCCTCACCCCGGAGCGGGCGGCGCCACTGCTCGTCGCCGTCATGGACGGCCTGCAGGTGCAGTGGCTGCTGGATCCGGAGGCGGTGGACATGGCGGCGGCGTTCCGGGACTTCGTCGCGCTGCTGGGCGCGACCACGCGGAGCGGCTGACGGACACGGGTAAGGGCCGCACCCCTGGGGGTGCGGCCCTTACCCGTGTGCCTTTTACCCGCGCCGATGGCCGGGCGGGGATCAGACGACGGTCAGCGCCACGTCGATGTTGCCGCGCGTCGCGTTGGAGTACGGGCACACCTGGTGCGCCTTCTCCACGAGCGACTGCGCGGTGGCCGCGTCCACGTTCGGGATCGAGACCGCGAGCTCGACCGTGAGGCCGAAGCCGCCGGCCGGGGTCTTGCCGAGGCCGACCTTGGCGGTCACCCGGGAGCCGGATATGTCCGCCTTCTCCTGGCGGGCCACCACACCGAGGGCGCCCTGGAAGCAGGCGCTGTAACCGGCGGCGAACAGCTGCTCCGGGTTGGTGCCGGCGCCGTTGCCACCCAGCTCCTTCGGCGGGTTGACGACGACGTCGAGCTTGCCGTCGTCGGTGGCGACCCGGCCGTCACGGCCGTTCTCGGCGGTCGCGACGGCGGTGTACAGGACGTCTACGGACTGGATGGTCATGAAAAGAACCCCTCCTGGTTGGTGCACTCGCGTGCATCGCCACGACTCGCGCCCACGGTCGCAACAATTTGTTGAAGAGCTTAGCCGGTCCCTTCAAGAGGGCCCCGGCCGCTCATGGCGACCGGGACCCGGCGATCACTCCGGCAGGGTGACGATCATCTTTCCGGTGTTGTCGCCGCGCAGTACGCCGAGGAACGCCTCGAAGTTGTTCTCGATGCCCTCGACGACCGTCTCGCGGTACCGCAGCTTGCCGTCCCGGATCCAGCCGCCGACCTCCTGCACGAACTGCCCCTGCAGCGCGGCGTGGTCACCCACGAGCATGCCCTGCAGCCGCAGCCGCTTGCCGATGATCTGCGCGAGGTTGCGCGGCCCGCCCGAGGCCTCGGTGTCGTTGTACTGGGCGATGGCGCCGCACAGCACGGCACGGCCCCGCAGGTTGAAGGAGCTGATCGCGGCTTCCAGGTGCTCGCCGCCGACGTTGTCGAAGTAGACGTCGATCCCGTCGGGGGCGGCCTTCCTCAGCTGCTCGGCCACCGGGCCGTTCTTGTAGTTGAAGGCGGCGTCGAAGCCGTACTCCTCGACGAGGAGCTTGACCTTCTCGTCCGAGCCGGCGCTGCCGACCACCCGGGAGGCGCCCTTGAGCTTGGCGATCTGGCCGACCTGGCTGCCGACCGCGCCGGCCGCGCCGGAGACGAAGACCGCGTCGCCCTCGGTGAACGAGGCGACCTCCAGCAGTCCCGCGTAGGCGGTCAGGCCCGGCATGCCGAGCGCGCCCAGATAGGCGCTGAGCGGCGCCGCCTGCGGGTCGACCTTCACGCTGTGCGCCGCGTCCAGCACCGCGTACTCGCGCCAGCCGAGCCCGTGCAGGACGTGGTCGCCGACCGCGAACCCGTCGGCATTGGAGGCGGTGACCCGGCCGACCGCGCCGCCCGCCATCGGCTCGTCCAGGGCGTACGGCGGCGCGTACGACTTCACGTCGTTCATCCGGCCGCGCATGTACGGGTCCACCGACAGGTGGAGGTTGCGGACGACGATCTGGCCGGGGCCCGGCTCCGCCGTCTCGACCTCGCGCAGGGCGACGTCATCGGTCGTCGGCCACCCGTGGGGGCGGGCTACCAGGTGCCATTCACGACTCTTCGGCATGAGGGGGATGCCTCCGTCCGCCATAGCTTGACTACGGCAAAGATTGATTTCCTCAAATAACGATGGACCTTGATGTTTGAGGTTGTCAAGTAACCGGGGGTACGCTGTGGCACATGTCCCCCACGCCTCAACGTACTGACCCCCTGACCCTCGAAGTGGTCGACCTGATCGCCACGGTCGTGGCGCGCTACCACGAGGAGTACGAGGAGGCCGCCGCAAACCACCAGCTCACCGGTGCGCAGGCCCGCGTCCTGGCGCTCCTGTCACGTGAGCCGCTGCCCATGCGGCACATCGCCCAGCAGCTCAAATGTGAGCCGTCCAACATCACCGGGATCGTCGACCGCCTGGAGGCCCGCGGGCTCGCCGAGCGCCGGCCCGACCCGGCCGACCGCCGCATCAAGCTGGCCGCGGCCACCGACGAGGGCCACGAGACGGCGGCCCGGCTGCGCAGCGCGCTGAATTTCGCCCGCGCGCCGCTGGCCGGGCTCTCCGAGGCGGAGCGCACCTCGCTGCGCGATCTGCTCAAGCGCATGCTGACCTGACGGCCACCCGGCATCAGCCCTGGGGGCACCTCCCAGGGCTGGCTCTGGGGGCACCTCCCAGGGCTGGCTCTGGGGGCACCTCCCAGCGGTAGCTGGGGGCGTACCTCCCAGCGGTAGCTCTTGGCTGGGGACTCTCTACCCGCACCACCACAGGACGGGCTTGCAGCTCGGGCTGTGTGTCGGGCTCGGCGGCCGGGTCGGCGAGGGCGAGTCCGAGGTCGTCGGCGCCGTCGGGCGCCGGCTGGTCGGCGATGACGACGACGTCGGCGTCCTGGACGCCGTCGCGGACGGCGAGCCCGACGGGGTGCCGGAGGTGCTCGCCCTGGAGGCCGGGGCCGAGCGGGCCGGCCGGGCGGTGCTGTGCCGCGGGGTGGGGCTGGACGCGCCGGCCTGCGGGATGGAGTCCCCGGCGGGCGCCTGCGAGGGGCCGTTGTCCGCTTCCGGTCCGCTCGCGAAGGTCCCCGACGACAGTGCCGCGGCCGTGCAGACGACCAGGACCAGGCCGACCCCGGCTCCCGTCAGTAGCCGGGCCCTGCCGCGGCGCCGCGCACGGCGGCGCGGTGCGCGGCGCCGTGCGGCCCGGCCACCCTCGTGGTCCGGCTCCGGGAGGACGGCCGGTGCGCCGGACGCGGGTGCGGGGTCCACGGGGATGACGAGCTGTTCCACGGGCGTGCCGCACCCGGGGCACGACAGGGCTCCGTTGAGGTGCCGTCGGCACGAGTAGCAGTAGTCCATTGTGGTTGGGACGCTATGCGGCCCTCAGGTCACGGGTGAATGCGATCGTGTGAAACTTCTGGGAAGATCGCGGCCCCGTAGGGGCGTTGCCGGACAATCCGGTCCCCTTCCGCGGCCACCCGGACGTCATCGGGCAGCCGCAGGAGGGGCGTTGCCTCAGTCGACCTCCGCCACCGCCTGCGCGAACTGCGCCGCGTAGAGCCGGGCGTAGGCGCCCTCGGCGGCCAGCAGTTCGCTGTGCGTGCCCTGCTCCACGATCGAGCCGGACTCCATCACCAGGATCACGTCCGCGTCGCGGATCGTGGACAGCCGGTGGGCGATGACGAAGCTGGTCCGGCCGTGCGCCAGGGTGGCCATGGCGCGCTGGATCAGCACCTCGGTACGGGTGTCGACCGAGCTGGTCGCCTCGTCGAGGACGAGGATCACCGGGTCGGACAGGAACGCGCGCGCGATGGTGATGAGCTGCTTCTCGCCCGCGCTGACCCCCGAGCCCTCGTCGTCGATCACCGTGTCGTAGCCGTCCGGGAGGGTGCGGATGAACCGGTCGGCGTGCGCCGCCCGCGCCGCCTCCTCGATCTGCTCCTGGGTGCGGCCCTCCGACCCGTAGGCGATGTTCTCCGCGATGGAGCCGCCGAAGAGCCAGGTGTCCTGCAGCACCATGCCGATGCCGGAGCGCAGGTCCTCGCGGGACATCGCGGCGATGTCCACCCCGTCCAGGGTGATCCGGCCTGCGGTCACCTCGTAGAACCGCATCAGCAGATTGACCAGCGTGGTCTTGCCCGCGCCGGTCGGACCGACGATCGCGACGGTGTGACCGGGCTCGACGCACAGCGACAGGTCCTCGATCAGCGGCTTGTCCGGCTCGTACCGGAACGCCACCTTCTCCAGGGCCACGCGGCCGAGCAGCTGCTTCGGCCGGGCGGCGTCCGCCGGGTCCGCGTGCTGCTCGGGGGCGTCCAGCAGCTCGAAGACCCGCTCGGCCGAAGCGACCCCGGACTGCACCAGGTTGGACATGCTCGCCACCTGGGTGAGGGGCTGGCTGAACTGCCGGGAGTACTGGATGAACGCCTGGACGTCGCCGATGGACAGCGCGCCGGTCGCGACCCGCAGCCCGCCGACGACCGCCACCAGGACATAGTTGATGTTCCCGATGAACATCATCGCGGGCTGGATGATCCCGCTGATGAACTGCGCCTTGAAGCCCGTCCGGTAGAGCATCTCGTTCTGCACCCTGAAGGCCTCGGCGGACTCGTCCTGCCGCCCGAAGACCTTCACCAGCGAGTGGCCGGTGTACATCTCCTCGATGTGCGCGTTGAGCTTGCCGGTGGTCTTCCACTGCTGGACGAACTGCGGCTGCGCGCGCTTGCCGACCGCCGTGGCCACGACCACCGACACCGGCACCGTCACCAGCGCGACCAGTGCCAGCAGCGGCGAGATCCAGAACATCATCACCAGCACGCCGATGATCGTGAGCAGCGAGTTCACGATCTGGCCCATGGTCTGCTGCAGCGTCTGCGCGATGTTGTCGATGTCGTTGGTGGCGCGACTGAGCACCTCACCGCGCGGCTGCTGGTCGAAGTAGGACAGCGGCAGCCGTGACAGCTTCGCCTCGATGTCCTCGCGCAGCCGGTAGACGGTGCGCTGGATGATGCCGGTGGCGGTCCGCATCTGGACCAGGCTGAACAGCCCGGCGGCCACGTAGATCCCCAGGACGGTCAGCAGCACGCTGCCCACCGCCCCGAAGTCGATGCCCTGGCCCGGCGTGAAGTCCACCGCCGAGAGCAGGTCGGCGACCTGGCCCTGGCCGTGCTGCCGCATGGTCTCGATCGCCTGCGCCTTGGTGGTCCCGGCCTTGAACTGCTCCCCGATCACCCCGGCGAAGATCAGGTCGGTGGCGTGGCCCAGGATCTTGGGGCCCAGCACGGAGAGCGTCACGCTCGCGGTGCCCAGCGCCAGCACCAGGTAGAGGAAGAGCCGGTCCGGGCGCATCAGACGGATCAGCCGCCGGAACGAGCCCTTGAAGTCCATCGACCGCTCGACCGGCCCGCCGCCCATGAAGCGCGCGGGCCCGGCCAGCGGCGCGGGACCGCGGCGGGGCGCGGATTTTGCCGGGGTGGTCATGCTGCCTCCTGCTCGGTGAGCTGGGAGAGCACGATCTCCCGGTAGGTCGGGTTCTCCGACATGAGTTCGCTGTGCGTTCCGGTGCCCACCACCTGACCCTCGTCGAGGACGATGATGCGGTCGGCGTCCCGGATGGTGCTCACCCGCTGCGCGACGATCACGACGGTGGCCTCGGCGGTCTCCCGGCCGAGCGCCGCTCGCAGGGCCGCGTCCGTCGCGTAGTCGAGCGCGGAGAAGGAGTCGTCGAAGAGGTATATCTCGGGCCGGCGCACCAGCACCCGGGCGATGGCGAGCCGCTGCCGCTGGCCGCCGGAGACGTTGGTGCCGCCCTGCGCGATCGGGGCGTCCAGGCCGCCTTCCAGCTCCTCCACGAAGCCACGGGCCTGCGCGACCTCCAGCGCGCGCCACAGCTCCTCGTCCGTCGCGTCGGGCTTGCCGTAGCGCAGGTTGGACGCGACGGTCCCGGAGAACAGGTACGGCTTCTGCGGTACGAGGCCGACGGTCTCGGCGAGCAGCGCGGGGGCCAGGTCCCGGACGGAGGTCCCGTCGACGAGCACCTCGCCGCCGGTCGCGTCGTAGAGCCGCGGGACGAGCCCCAGCAGGGTGCTCTTGCCGCTGCCCGTCGACCCGATCACCGCGGTGGTCTCCCCCGGTCTGGCGACCAGGTCGACGCCGCGCAGCACCGCCGCCTCGGCGCCCGGGTAGCTGAAGTCGGCGCCGCGCAGCTCCAGGTGGCCGTGCCGGAGCAGCTTCGTCACGGGCGCGAGCGGCGGAACGACGCTCGACTCGGTTGCGAGGACCTCCTCGATGCGCTCCGCGCAGACCTCGGCGCGCGGCACCATCATGAACATGAAGGTGGCCATCATCACGGACATCAGGATCTGCATCAGATAGCTGAGGAACGCGGTCAGGGCGCCGATCTGCATGCCGCCGCTGTCGATGCGGTGTGCGCCGAACCACATCACCGCGACGCTGGAGACGTTCACCACCGTCATGACGACGGGGAACATCAGCGCCATCAGCCGTCCGGTCTCCAGCGACACATCCGTCAGCTCGTCGTTCGCGCCGGCGAAGCGCCGCTTCTCGTAGTCGTCCTTCACGAACGCCCGGATCACCCGGATGCCGGTGATCTGCTCGCGCAGCACCCGGTTCACCGTGTCGACGCGCTCCTGCATGGTGCGGAAGAGCGGCCGCATCCGGCGGACGATCAGCCCGATGAGGATGCCGAGCACCGGCACCACGGCCAGCAGCAGCGAGGACAACGGCACGTCCTGGCCGAGCGCCATGATGATGCCGCCGACGCACATGATCGGCGCCGACACCATCAGGGTGAAGGTCATCAGCACCAGCATCTGGACCTGCTGGACGTCATTGGTGGTGCGGGTGATCAGCGACGGGGCGCCGAACTGCCCCACCTCGCGGGCGGAGAAACTCTGCACCCGGTCGAAGATGGAAGCCCTGATGTCCCGGCCCACGGCCATGGCCGTCCGGGCGCCGAAGAACACGGCGCCGACCGCGCACACCACCTGGAGCACGGTGACCGCGATCATGATGCCGCCGAGCCGCAGGATGTATCCGGTGTCGCCCTTGACGACACCGTTGTCAATGATGTCGGCGTTGAGCGTGGGGAGGTACAGCGTGGCGATGGTCTGCACGAGCTGGAGCAGCACGAGCAGGGTGATGGGTCGCTGGTACGGGCGCAGGTGGGTGCGCAGGATTCGGATCAGCACACGGAATCTCTCAGAGTCGGCTTGATCGGCGAGCGATCCTATCTTCCGACATCCGGGCCCCGCACTCGTTTAAACCTCGGTAAAGGCCCCGGGGTGGGTCTGCTCCCGAACAGCTGTGTACTGCTGGCGTACCGCCTGTCCCACTGGCAGGTCGTCGCCAGGCTCCAGGAGTTGGTGCGCGCCGCTCCGCCAGGCCGGCGGCTCCTGCGCCGTCCCGGATCCGAGGACCACGCCCAGCGACCACGCCGCCTGCCGGGCCGCGCCCAGCGCCGCGTAGTCCCCCGGCTGCGGCACGACCACCTGCGCCTCGAAGAGCGCCGGCGCGATCGCCTGCACGGCGGGCAGCTCGGCGGCCGCCCCCAGCAGGAAGATCCGCCGCACCGCGACCCCGCGCCGGCGCAGCACGTCCAGCGCGTCCGCGAGCCCGCACAGCATGCCCTCGAAGGCGGCCCGCGCCAGGTGCTCGGGCTTCATGCTCTCGCGCCGCAGCCCCGTCAGCGTGCCGGCGCTGTGCGGCAGGTCGGGGGTGCGCTCGCCCTCCAGGTACGGCAGCAGCACCAGCCCGTAGGCGCCCGGTGTGGAGCTCAGCGCCAGATCCGACAGCCCCGCGAGGTCCGTGCCGAGCAGCTCGGCGGTCGCGCGCAGCACGCGCACCGCGTTGCGGGTGCGGAGCAACGGCAGATGGCGACCGGTGGCGTCCGCGAAGGAGGTGATGGTCCCGGAGGGATCGGTCAGCGACTCGTCGTGCACCGCGAAGACGGTGCTGGAGGCGCCCAGCGAGACCACCGCGTCACCGGGGCCGACGCCCAGGCCGAGCGCGGCGGCCATCGTGTCGCCGGTCCCCGCCGAGATCAGCAGCCCCTCGGGGGTCTGACCGGCCGGCTCCGCCGGGCCCAGCACGTGCGGCAGCGCCACCTGGTGCCCGAGCGCCAGCTCCACCAGATCGGGCCGGTACTCCCCGGTGGCCGCCGACCAGTACCCCGTGCCGGACGCGTCGCCGCGGTCGGTCGTCCGCCGCTGCGGCCGGCCCAGCAGCTGCCAGACCAGCCAGTCGTGCGGCAGCAGCACCTCCGCGGTGCGCTGCGCCGCCGCCGGCTCGTGCTGCGCCAGCCAGCGCAGCTTCGCCACCGGGTGCGCGGCCTGCGGCACGGACTGAACGGCCTGCGCCCACTTCGCCTGACCGCCGAGCGCCTCGGTCAGGTCCACGGCCTGCGGCTGTGCCCGCTTGTCGGCGCGCAGCAGCGCCGGGCGGACCAGCACGCCACCGGCGTCGAGCGCCAGCAGCCCCTGCTGCTGCCCGGATATACCGATCGCAAGGACGCCCTCGAGCACGCCGTCCTTGGCCGCCTCGCCGAGCGACAGCAGCCAGGACTGTGGATCGATCTCGGCCGGCTTGCCCGACCGGTCGCCCTCGCCCTCCACGGGATGGGGCGCGTACCCCTGCCGGAGCACCTCGCCGGTGTCCGTGTCGCACACGACGACGGTGGTACCTGCGGTCGAACTGTCGATGCCCGCGACTTTCCCCATAAGGGGAGATGATGCCGCACGAACCCGTCAGGTGTTCGAGGTACCCCAGTCGTCCTCCGCGGCACCCCGGCCGCGCAGCGCCCTGACCCGCGCGGTCACCGATTCCGGCATCTTGTCGCCGACCTTGGACCCGACGGCGTCGGCGGCCTTCACCGCGACCCCACGCCCGGTCTGCGCCGCGCTCTCGGCGGCATTGCGCACCGCCGGGTTCTGCGCGATCCGCTGGGCGCTCTTGCGCAGCTGCTCGTACCGCTCCCGCCCGGCCCGCGCCCCGAGCACGTACCCGACGACGGCTCCGGTGATGAACGTCAGCCGGTAGCGCATGGGCTCCACCCTTCCTCGTACTCGTACCGGGTCCGGCCCTCCGGGCCGTCCTGTGGACTGTGCTTCGCGCCTACCCGCTGTAGCCGGACGACAACCCCGGCGATAGGGGTTGGCGAAGCACCCCCCCACTTGCGCTAATGTATGTCTCGCAGCGAGCGCGCGCCGTCCGGTTGGTCCGGACGTGGGCGTACCTCGGTGCAGCAGCGCAATCCCCTGTAGCTCAATTGGCAGAGCAGCCGGCTGTTAACCGGCAGGTTACTGGTTCGAGTCCAGTCGGGGGAGCGCGGTCCCCTGTAGCTCAATTGGCAGAGCATTCGGCTGTTAACCGGAGGGTTACTGGTTCGAGTCCAGTCGGGGGAGCCAACGACAAGAGGACCCCGTTGGGGTCCTCTTTCGTTTCCCGGGAACCACCCGCCCCCGGAACGAGGTCCACTCAGTGATGCGTCTGCGACCCGCGAGGGCGACAGATCGTATGAGCAGCTATGCTGCGGCAGACGGCGCGTGTGGCGTGTCGTACGGGGCGGTAGCTCAGCCGGTTAGAGCAGCGGACTCATAATCCGTCGGTCGTGGGTTCGAGTCCCACCCGCCCCACCCTGGCCTGCTGGAGCAGAATCGTTGCGGCCTGTGCCGTGCCGCGTCATCCTCACGAAGATGTGACGGCCCTCGCGGCGGGCCCCTTCCACCGGCCCGGCAACCACCCTCGTCACCGGCCCTCGTGGTGGAGGCTCCCCCGGCCGTCGAAGACCCCTCGACCCACCTCTCGCGCATCGCCCTGCCCATCGGCGCCTGGGGCGGAGCCAGCTACGGGGCGGGTCCTGCCACGGGCGGAGCCGGCCAGGACCCGCCGCATCGACACAAGATCAGAATTCGATGCAAGATCAGATGGGGTGCATTACCGTCAACGGGGCGGACGATACGTCCGGTTACGGTGACAAACGGGGGGAAGAATGGGCGACTTCTCGGGCATAGATCCCGACACACTCAACGGAATGATCAGCTCCGTGGAGAAGGACTCCAGGACGCTGGTGACGATGGCCGCGTCCATCAAGGCGAGGTTCGCCCGGTACGGGATCGATCAGGCCCCCCTCAACGAGCTGATCCTGCTGGGCAACTGGGCACAGGACCAGCTCCCGAGCCTCCGGCGCCGCCGCGACCTCGCCAAGATCATGGAGCACGACAGGACCGGCCTGGTCCAGATATCCGACGCGGTTCTCGTCCTGCTCGATGACACGTCGGGCCACCCGGCCCACCCCATCTGGGAACTTCAGGGGCAGCCCGGCGTCCCGTCCGTCACCGACTTCTACACGGCGAAGGCGATGATCGCTGCGGGAGTCGACCCCACGACGTGGGATCCGTCGAAGGGCCTGGGGCCGAACGACGCGAACGTCAAAGCGGTCTACGCCTGGTACGCGCGCATGTGGCAGCAGAATCCGAATCTGCAATGGGCCGGGATGGCCAAGCTCGCCGGCGGAACCGTCTACGCGGGAATGCAGGACCTCGATGTGTTGATCAACCACCATGACGAGGCCGGGGCCTTCTCCCCCCTCATGGGCATGAGCACCGATGAAGCCACGTGGTTCAACAACAAGTTCCTCCAGATGCAGAAGCAGATCTTTCTCGACATGGGGGCCCAGCACGCCGCCTATCTCGACGGTGGGATGGACGCCATCAACGCCCTCAAGCAGGAGGGCCGGATCGACTCACGGTCCGTCGACGCCTGGAAGGGCATCGACTCGGGAGACCCACAGCGGGTCTCCGAGGGAAACAAGGCCCTGCTCATGCGGGAGCAGAAGAAGATCCTGCCGCCGTACTATTCGGAGGTCTACCACCACGACGGGCCGGTCGGCTTCCTTTTCGCAACCGAGTTGGACAACATGACGTCGTCCCCCATTCCGGGAAGCAAGAGCTTCAAATCGTACTCGCACGGGTTTGTTGGCTATCCGTTCAACCAGGTCACCAACACGGACGATCGCTGGGACTGGATCAGCAATGACATGCTGCCCGCCTACCAGCGCCTGCTCCGCGACGATCCCGGCGAGGCCAAGCGGCTCATCGCCCTGCCGCTGAACCAGCGCGCCAAGGAGTTCCGTCGCATTACCCTTGAAGGCGAGGGCTGATCCCCAGTGATTCGACCCACCCGCTACCCAGCGTTTCGACCCACCCGTTCCCTGCCCGTCCTGGCGGCCCTTTCCTTCCTGCTTCTGGGATCCGCCTGCAGCAACTCGGAGGAGTCCGGTTCCGTGAGTTCCGTTAAGTGGGATCTGAGCAAGAGCCACACCAAGTCGGATGTGAACTGGTCGTCCAAGAGCAAGAGTTCGTGGGAGATCCCGGAAACCGAATACGATATTACGCTGCAGGGCGGAGTGCATCTGACGGGGAAGCACATGCTTCGCCTTGACGCGGATTCGGACACCGGACGCATCAACTCCATCGACATCATCTATCCGAAGATGAGCACGGACGACGTGTACAAGGCGGCGACGGCGCTGGCCGCGGAGCTGAAGCTACCGACGGTCAATCTGGAGCGGTGGTACCAGCAGCGCACCAGCGGCCGCGCCGCCGGCCACGAGGAAATCAACTCCACCACGGGAATGTCACCCACCACCCATACGGCGGGCACACCGGCGATCGACGCCTCCCTGCTCTACTCCTTCGACGAGAAGAAGCCGACCTTCATCGACCTCTCCATCTACTGGTCCACGTCGGAGGGATGAGAACCCCTCGCGTGGAGCGGACCTGAGCACCACGCGCCCCATACGCACCCTTGACACCCGCTTTGCCATTCACCGAACCCTGACGATCTAGTGTTGGTAGGTCTCGGCCAACGGGCTCACGTCCGTTGGCCGATGACGTCCACGGGGATGCTGAGATACGGGGAAGACAGCATGAGTGAGTTCGCGGGGGTCGATCCGCATCGGGTCCGACTGTTGGCCGATCGTCTGAAGGATCTGGCGGACACGCTGGATCGTGAGGGACCGAACATCAAGCAGCGGTTCAACTCATGGCAGGGGACGATCAACCAGGCGCTGCTCTCGCAGCAGACCATCCAGATACGGGCCGACGCCCGCGACATGGCGCGCCGCGCGGACGAGGCGCTGAACCTGCTGCACGGTCAGCGGATCACTGCCCCGAACGACCCCCACAAGGACTGGGTCTCCATCCCGTGGGACGTGTCCAAGATCGACACATCTCGAGAGGGATCGCAGGAGGCACTCAACCTCAAGCAGGCTCTGGACAACCCGAAGGATCCATCCTCGCGGGCGACGATCATAGAAGTCTCCCAGTCGCTCGCCGATCACCAGGATGATCCTGCCTATCTGCAGAATTTCATGTGGTTCGGTGGCATGGACCAGGCGACGCGCGCGGCAGAGATCCTGCACAAGCAGGACGGCACGCATGACGGCGTCGTGCTGAACAAGGACTCCGAGGCGATCCTCGCCCGCTTCGGCCAGGGGGTGCAGGCGGCCACCTCACTCGCCGCGCAGGGCAAGATCCAGCTGCCCCCGGGCGCACTGGCAAAGCTGACCAAGCCCGCCGACGACGACATGTGGTCGGTCGGCATGCTCTTCAAGTACGGTCCCTCCGGCGACAAATGGGACCCGAAGGTGCTCTCCGACGTCGGCGGCGCGATGCTCGACTTCCGTGCGACGCACGAGATGCGGCCCGCCTACGAGGCGCCGGGCACGTACAACCCGGGTGGCACGTACGTCGGCGACCGGCACGCCTGGTACACGAAGCTCGGCCTGGGCGTCGACTACCGCGACGGCGGAAACCTGACGGACCACGCCTACAACATCCAGGGCATCGACGCCAACGATCCGTCCATCGCCCTCATGCAGCGCGTCAGCGAGAACGCGGACGCCTCACGACTGATCCTCACCGGGCCGAACGGCGCCAACCACGCCAAGACCCTCGTCAGCTACAAATGGCACACCCCGGGCTCGTCCTTCGACGACGCCAAGTTCCCGGCCGCGGTCATCACTGCCGCGACGATGGACCGCGTGGGCCATCCGAAGGAGTCGACGGAGGCCGCCTCGAACATCGTCAACGCGGGGGCGGCCGAATACGACCTGGAGAAGGACCGGAAGGACCTGGAGAGGGACAACTACGGGACTCCCACCGGCATCACCCACGCCCTCTCGCAGGTCTTCTCGGCCTACGTGCCGGACTTCGCGTACTCGACCGACGGCAAGAACGGCGACGGGGCCTACGTGATCCAGCCGGGCCAGGACGGTACGTACATGCTGCACGCCAGCCGGGACACGATGAAGAACTTCTTCAGCGAGATCATGCAGACCCACGACGACGGCACCAACGTGGTGAACGCGATCAACGCCCAGGTCGCCATGACCTTCGCCCGCGGCTCCGACAGCCCGCAGGCCAAGGCGTTCCTGTCGAACCTCGCGGAGTTGCGCGGTGAGGTGTCCGTGGCCGGACAGAAGGTGAAGTACGACCCTGCCGCGAAGACGGACGCGGACCACGTCAATGAGATCAAATGGCTCAACGTGGTCGGCGGTTTCGTCGCGAGTGTTCCCACCAACAACGTTCCGGCGGACTTCGTGAAGGCCGCGATCTGGGGCGGGCTGCCGATCGCCAGCGCCGCCTTCTCCACGAACAACGCCTCCACCGTGGACAGCAACGCGCAGGTCACCGTCTTCGACGACTACGCGCAGATGCGGGTCTCGATCGTGCAGGGTCTCGTGGGCTCGAACAAGATCCAGCCGCCGAAGGACCACCCCGAGTGGGCGAACGGCAACATCACCTTCCGGCCCGGCACCAACGACCAGCAGGAATTCGAAGGCTGGTGGACGGGTATCGCCCAGAGCCACCCCGAGATCGAGAATCTCTACAAGACCGACATGGGCAATGGATTCGACCTGGGCGCCGGCCGCTTCAACTCCAACTGACGGCATGAATTCCCAGGAGAGGCGCTCCCCCATGAAGCAGCGTGGGTTGCTGGCCGGCCTGGCCGTGGCCGCTCTCGTCGGCACGGCCGCCGCCTGTGGCAGTGGGGGCGGCGCCACCGACGACCGGTGGACCGCGCCCGCCCCGGGCCAGGCCGCCGCGCTGCTGGACTTCTCGGACGGCGGCCGCGATGCCGCCGTGCGGGACGTGGCGTTCTACGGTTTCGGCGGAGTCACCGTCCCGGCCGGCATGACAACCGGCCCGGACGGAAGCGTCTATGCGCTCGCCGACAAGGTGGTCCGGCTCAAGCCCGATCGGACGGTGTCGACGATCGAGGGAGCCACGAAGGCCGGCACCACCCGTGCCTCCGGCCTGGTCGCCCTACCGGACGGCTCGCTGGTGTTCGTCGACGCCGCCCAGGTGAAGAGGATCGCTCCGGACGGCACCGTGTCGGTGCTGGCCGGGGCTGCCGGAACGGCCCGCACCCCGGGCGGCCCCGTGCCCTCGTCGGTTCCCGCCGCCGGATTCCACTTCGCCGGACCGAGCCCGTTCGGCGTCGCCCCCGACGGCACCGTCCTGATCGGCGACCAGGACGTCCTGTGGGCGCTCAGGAACGGCACCCTCAAACAGCTCTACCGCACCACCGGAAAGAGCGCCGACGGCCACCCGCTCCAGATCGGCCGGGACAGCGCGGTGGACGCGGCCGGCACCGCCTATGTCTCCCCCGAGGTGCCCGAGCGCGCCCACGGACGTCTCAGCGACGTGCTGGCCGTCCGCGCCGACGGCAGCCTGAGCAAGCTCCAACTGCCGGCGGCGATCGACGGGATGCCGGGAGCGCCCGCCGCCCTCAAGGTCCGGTGGCTGACCGGCGACGGCGCGAACGGGATCTTCGCCCAGGTCTACGACGCGTCGGGCGACAACGGCGCGGTCCTGCATCTCCATTCCGGTACAGCGGATCTCATCGCCCACGAGAAATCCGGCATCGAACCCACGAAGCCCTGCCGTATCCCTCAGCCGGTGGTCGCACTGCGACTTCCGTGTGCACTTCCCGAGGCCATGACCTATCGGTCGGGCAGCCTCGTTCTTGGCGGACTGGCGGACTACGTCCTGCAGATCCGCGTCGCATAACGTCAACTGTTCGCATTCCGCCGTGTGAAGACATGGAAAGGAAACACCATGGGAATTCCCGACGAGGACAAGCTCGGCACCCTCTGCCGCCAGGACATGAACAAGATCGAGACCTCGGCCGCCGCCATCCGTGCCGCGATAAAGAGCGTCAACGCCCTCATAGGATGCGAAACATGGGTGGGAACCGCGGCGGACACCTGGGGCAATGACATCCAGGGCCGGATGGGCGCGCTGGGACGGCTCTTCGACTCCTATCCGGCGGAGGAGAACCGCCTGGTCACCGAAGCCCAGAAGAAGCAGGCAAAGATGAGCGCCCCGAAGCCCGCGGGCTGAACCGCGCCGATCAAGGTCGATGAGGGCCCCGTATTCGTGCTCAGGCGGCACAGGTAGCGTTGGGTCCTTGTGCTCTGTCCGCGCATCACACGGGGGATCTACATCGTGACCCGCACCACTCGTCCCATAGCCGCCGCCCTCACGATGGCCACGGCTGTCGCTCTGACCGCCTGTGGCGGCAGCAGCGACTCCAAGGATCCCGCCGGGATCTCGGGTGTTCCGACCGCAGCCCCGACGACAACGTCGGCGGCGCCCACCTCGACACCGGGGGTGACGCGGCCGACGATCACGCTGCCCGCCGATCTCGTCGACACCTTCGACAACTGGAAGACCGGCGATCCGAAGAAGGACGCCGTGCTCCAGGACAGTGCGGAGGGTTCTCGCGCTGTCGACGAAGGTGCGGCCAGAGGGAAGGCGGACACTCCCGCGATCCGCTTCTACCTGTCGGGCGATGCCCTGGCCTCGTCCGTGCTGTTCATCGACCGGGCTCTCAAGCGGGGTGTCTCCCTCACCGGTGCGGTCAGGTATTTCAACCCGCGCCTGACCTTCTTCAGCGAGGGAGGGGTTGGGCTGGCCTACTGCTCGGATGAGACCAAGGCCTTCGCCAAGGATCGAAAGACCGGGAAGAAGACGGGCGGCGGCAGTGTCAGCGATCCCCAGTCGTATGTCAGTTACACCGCGCGACTGGACAAGAACAAGCAGGGCGTCTGGCAGACCACGACGACCTCTTCCCAGAGGGGTGGCAAGCCGTGCCTTCCGTGACCACTCAACGGCGGCTGGGGACCGTCCTCGTGGCGGGGGTCCTGGTGTCGACTCTCATGGCGGGGACCGCGTACGCCGGTGGCGGATTCGGGGATGACAAGGGAGACGGCAGTACCAAGGGCGGCGCCGACAGCAGCAAGCTCACCGCCGGTGTGCAGACCCGCATTGTGATCGACGGTGGCAGGAGCCGACATGGCGGGACGAGCACGGCCGATGTCGTGCCGTCCGGGAATTGGACGCCGCCGGCGTGCTGGTGGGAGCCCGAATGGACGCCGGAGCAGCTCAAGGGAGTCGGGGACTTCCTGGACACCGCGCTGGGCCTGCTGGGCTTCGGCCTCAAGCCGTTCGGTGCGATGTACGGGGACTACAACGTCGGCAAGGACGGCATGTGGTGGGCGCCGGTGAAGAATCCCAAGCGTGCGGGTGATCCGGCGACGGAGGCCTGCCAGGGTGTTTTCTGGGCCGACGCGAAAACCACTCCGAAGGTGCCGATGGCCATCAGCCCCGAGGTCATGGCCCAGTACGCGTACAAGGAGCTGCCGATTCCGCCGGTCGCGGTCCGGCTGAGCCCGGACGGGCAGCAGACGGTCAATCTGCCGACCTGGATCTGGCAGACCGGCGGTAAGTTCAAGCCGGTTTCCGTCCATGCCTCGCTTCCCGGCACCAATCTTTGGGCGACCACGACCGCTACTCCCGTCGCGCTCCACCTGGAGCCCGGAACTCCGGATGCCGCGCTGTTCCCCGCCTCGGGTGACTGCCCCATCGACGCCGACGGCAATATCGGTACGGCC
Organism: Streptomyces sp. NPDC045021; assembly: GCF_056432645.1. NCBI lineage: Bacteria > Bacillati > Actinomycetota > Actinomycetes > Kitasatosporales > Streptomycetaceae > Streptomyces > Streptomyces sp. NPDC045021. The sequence goes on along the minus strand of NZ_JBWKIQ010000003.1, from coordinate 562,057 downwards.
TACACCGCGGGATCAACCGGAAATCCGTCCTGCGGTGTCCTGTACCAGCGCATGACCCAGCCGGGCGCCACCTTCCCGCTCAATGCGTCCATTACGTGGCGCATCGAATGGAAAGGCACCGACGGGGCAGGCGGAAAGCTGCCGGAAGGCACGCTCAACGACACGAAGAACGTCCAGGTGCGGGAGATCCAGACCATCGTGCGCTGACCGGGCAGCCGCTTTCCGGGCGGGCCCCGCGATCAGTCCAGGTAGCCGCGGAGTTGGTCTGCGAAGGCGTGGTCGCGGAGTTTGTTGAGGGTTTTGGACTCGATCTGGCGGATGCGTTCGCGGGTTACGCCGAAGATGCGGCCGATCTCCTCCAGCGTGCGGGGGCGGCCGTCGGCGAGGCCGTAGCGGAGTTGGACGACCTTGCGTTCGCGTTCGCCGAGGGTGGAGAGCACCGCTTCGAGGTGCTCGCGCAGGAGGAGGAACGCGGCGGATTCGACGGGGGACGTGGCGTCGCCGTCCTCGATGAGGTCGCCGAGGGCGACGTCATCCTCCTCGCCGACCGGGGCGTGCAGGGAGACCGGTTCCTGGGCCAGGCGCAGGACTTCGGTGACGCGCTCCTCGGAGAGTTCGAGGTGGGTGGCGACCTGTTCGGTGCTCGGCTCGTAGCCCTGCTCCTGCAGGAGGCGGCGCTGGACGCGGACGACGCGGTTGATCAGTTCGACGACGTGCACGGGGACACGGATGGTGCGTGCCTGGTCGGCCAGGGCGCGGCTCATGGCCTGGCGTATCCACCAGGTCGCGTACGTCGAGAACTTGTAGCCGCGGGCATAGTCGAACTTCTCGACGGCGCGGATCAGGCCGAGGTTGCCCTCCTGGACGAGGTCGAGCATGGTCAGACCGCGTCCGACGTAGCGCTTGGCGACCGAGACGACGAGCCGCAGGTTTGCCTCGATCAGCCGCCGTTTGGCCATCCGGCCGTTGACCACCAGCCGGTCGAGGTCGACGGCGAGCTGGGAGTCCAGATCCGGGAAGTTGTTCAGCTTCTCCTCGGCGAAGAGGCCGGCCTCGACCCGGCGGGCCAGTTCGACCTCCTCGACCGCGGTCAGCAGCGGTATACGGCCGATCTCCCGCAGGTACTGCCGGAAGAGATCGGCGGACGGGCCCGCCGCCTCCTCGCGCGACCGGCGCTCCCGGTCGTCGGCCTCGTCATCGGGGTCCCTGGCGTCTGGGTCCCCGAGCGTGGATCCGCGGGATTCACGGGATCCGCGGACTGCACGGGCCTCCCGGGGTGCGCCGGGCGCGGGGTCCCCGACCTCCGACGACTCCGGCGGCTCCAGCAGCCCCGGCGGCTCCAGCGGCTCCGGCGGCTCCGAATCCAGGACGTCGTCCGCTTCCGGGTGAGTGGCCGCGTGGTTCTGCTCCGGGACCCTCTCCCTCAGCTCGGCCTCGGGTTCCGACAGGACCGCCTCGGCCAGGGTCGTCAGGGGGTGGGTCTGCACGGGAGCGACCTCCATGGTGAGCACAGTCACGGACTCGGAGACGCGCGGCATTGGGACGGTCGCGGCCTGGCCGCTGTCCGTCCGGGAGTTCGCCGTTTGCGGATCACCGGTCGCATCTCTGTTTGCAGAATCCGGTATTCCGCGCTCCGAGGACTCAGGCACCGCCACCCAGTGTGGCGTACGGCACACCCCCGCCACGAGGGTCGTGCGCCGCATTTTTCGGGCCAATGTCACGGGGTGCGTTCGATCCATCACCGCATCGTGAACGGCCGGCGGGGCGCCGGGAGACGGGCCTACAGAGCCGCGGTGCCCTGCTCGCGCAGCCGCTGGCCGTACTGCTGCAGCGCCCACAACTCGCTCTGCACGGCGCTGAGATCATCCGCCCCGGCGCGCGGACCGAGCCGGGTCAGATTGGCGCGGACCTCGCCGATGCGGCGCTCGACGGCCTGCAGCCGGACGGCGACGAGCTGCATGCCCGCGTAGACCTCGTCGGGAGCCCGCCGGGTGTGGGTCGCCTCGACGGCCAGCTCGGTGACGAGGATCCGGACGGTGTCGTCCGGGGCGACGTCCCGGACGCGGGCCAGGAAGCCTTCGTCCGCGTGCTCGGTGCCGCCGGCTTCGGCGATGGCGTGCCGGACGGCGGCGTACGGCGGGGCGGTGAACTCGTCCTCGCCGTAGGCGTCGAAGGCCGGGGAGACCAGGTGCGGGTGTTGCAGGGCGAGCTTGAGCAGCTCGCGCTCCACCCGGTGGGAGGGGCTGCGCAGATCCAACCGCGGCCCGCGCGGCGGCTGGGGGCGGGTGACGCCCTGGCCCGCACCGCCGGAGCCCTGACCCTGCTGACGCCGCGGCTCCGGGCCGCGCTGGCCGCGGTCGCGGGCCCAGCGGGCGAGCTGGGAGACCCGGCGGACGACGAACTGCTCGTCCAGGATGCCGAGCTTGGAGGCGAGCGACACCGCGTACTCGTGCTGGATGGAGCTGTCCTTGATTCCGGCGACGATCGGTGCGGCTTCCTCCAGGGCCGCGGCGCGGCCCTCAGCGGTGTCGGTGTTGTGCCGGGCGACGGCGCTGCGGATGGCGAACTCGAAGAGCGGGGAGGAGTGCTCGACGAGGTTGCGCACGGCCGCGTCACCGTCGGCGAGCCGCAGCTCGCAGGGGTCCATACCGCCGGGGCTGATCGCGATGGAGGTACGGGCCGCGAACTTCTGGTCGTCCTCGAAGGCGCGCAGCGCGGCCCGCTGGCCGGCCGCGTCCCCGTCGAAGGTGAAGACGACGTGCGAGCTGGAGTTGTCCATCAGCAGCCGCCGGAGGATCTTGATGTGGTCCTCGGCGAAGGCGGTGCCGCAGGTGGCGATGGCGGTGGTGACGCCCGCGAGATGGCAGGCCATGACGTCGGTGTACCCCTCGACGACGACGGCCTTGCCGGTCTTGGCGATCTCCTTCTTGGCGAGGTCGATGCCGTAGAGCACGTGCGACTTCTTGTAGAGCGGCGTCTCGGGGGTGTTGAGGTACTTCGGCCCGTTGTCGTCCTCGCGGAGCTTGCGGGCGCCGAAGCCGATCACCTCGCCGGTGATGTCGCGGATCGGCCAGATCAGCCGGCCGCGGAAGCGGTCGATCGCCCCGCGGCGGCCCTCGCTGGCCAGGCCGGAGGTGAGCAGCTCCTTGTCGGTGAAGCCCTTGCCGCGCAGGAAGCGGATGAGGTGGTCCCAGCCGGCGGGCGCGTATCCGACGCCGAAGTGCTCGGCGGCGGCCTGGTCGAAGCCGCGCTCGGTGAGGAACTTGCGGCCGATCTCGGCCTCGGCGCTGCCGAGCTGCTCGAGGTAGAACTGCGCCGCGATCCTGTGCGCCTCGATGAGCCGGATCTTCTCGCCCTGCTGGCGGCCGGGGTTGTACCCGCCCTCGTCGTACCGCAGCACGATGCCGGTCTTGGCGGCCAACCGCTCGACGGCCTCGGAGAAGGAGAGGTGGTCGAGCTTCATGACGAAGTCGAGCGTGTCGCCGCCTTCTTGGCAGCCGAAGCAGTAGAAGAGCCCCTTCGAGGGACTTACCTGGAACGACGGTGACTTTTCATCATGAAAGGGGCAGAGCCCTTTCAGGTTCCCCCCGCCCGCGCTCTTGAGCTGCAGGTACTCCGAGATGACGGCGTCGATCGGGACCGCGTCCCGGACCGCCTTGACGTCCTCATCCTTGATCCTGCCTGCCACCCGTGAAGTCTACGGCCCAGCTACGACAGACTCTTGACCTCCGGCGCGGGCACCCACTAGCTTCCCCAATTGTTAAGAATCTTTACTAATGGAGTGCGGTACCGACGAAAGGTGGGCGCATGCCCCACAAGCACAGTCGACGACGCGGGCTCGGCATGGCGGCAGGAGCGGCCACGGCCGCCGCCGGTGTCGTCGCGGCCCTGCTCAGCGGCGGCGCGGGTACCGCCGAGGCCGCCACCACCGGACAGGTCCGGGTCAACCAGGTCGGCTACGACGGCAGCGGCGCCAAGGAGGCGTTCCTGCTGGCGAAGGGCGCCGTCTCGGGCGCCACCTGGAAGCTGCTCGACAGCAACGGCGCCACCGCCGCCACCGGGAAGACCGGCGCCAGCCAGGGCAGCTGGAACGCCGCCTATCCGGCCGTCTACCTGATCGACTTCAGCTCCGTGAAGGCCGCCGGCAGCTACCACCTGGTGGTCAGCGGCGCGGCCACCGGCGCCTCGCCCACCTTCACCATCGGCAGCGCCAAGGACGTCTACGCCAAGCCCGCCGCCGATGCCACCGCCTTCTTCCAGGCCCAGCGCGACGGCCGCGACACCATCCCCGGGTCGCTGCAACGCAAGCCGTCCCATCTGAACGACGCGCATGCCACCGTCTACAACTGGCCGTCCTTCACCAGCAGCGACGGCGACACCATCGCCAAGGCACCCACCAAGATCGGCGGCACCGTCGACGCCGAGGGCGGCTGGTTCGACGCGGGCGACTACCTGAAGTTCACCGAGACCACGACCTACGCCGACGCCGCCCTGCAGATCGCGGCCCGCGAGACCGGCGCCTCCCCCGCCTCCGCGCTCGGCGCCGAGGCGCAGCACGGCCTGGACTGGCTCGACAAGATGTGGGACGGCGACACCAAGACGCTCTACATCCAGGTCGGCCTCGGCTCCGGCACCGACAGCGGCAGCGTCGTCGGCGACCACGACACCTGGCGGCTGCCGCAGAAGGACGACTCCGACACCGCGAACCCGTTCCTGCGCAACCGCCCGGTGTTCCGGGCCGGCGCTCCCGGCTCCAAGCTCAGCCCCAACCAGGCCGGCCGCCTCGCCGCCGACTTCGCGCTCGGCGCGCAGCGCTACGCCGCCTCCGACCCCGCGAAGGCCAAGGGGTATCTGACGGCAGCGGCGCAGGTCTACGCCCTCGCGGACACCCACCCCGGCAAGCTCGTCACGACCGTCCCGTACGCGTACTACCCCGAGACCAGCTGGCAGGACGACCTGGCCTTCGGCGGCGCCGAGCTGGCGCTGGCCGCGCAGCAGCTGGGCGACTCCCGCGCCGCCGACTGGCTCCAGCAGTCGGCGGCCTGGGCGAAGGCGTACGGCACGACCGGCGACACGCTCAACATGTACGACACGAGCGCGCTCGCCTACACGGACCTGGCTCGCGCCATCAAGGCCGCCGGGAACCCGTCCGGGCTCCCGGTCACGTACGACACGCTGGTCGCGAACCTCAAGGCGCAGATCGCCTCGGGGCAGGCCCGCGCCGCCAAGGACCCGTTCCACGCCGGCGCGGTCTACAACGACTTCGACGCCGACTCGCACACCCTCGGCCTCGCGGCCACCACCCGGCTGTACCGGGGGCTGACCGGCGACACGTCCGTCAACCGGTTCGCCGTCCAGCAGCTCGACTGGCTGCTCGGCGCCAACGCCTGGGGCACGTCCTTCATGGTCGGCTCGGGCACCACCTACCCCAAGTGCACCGCGGGGCAGCTCGGGAACCTCGCCGGAAGCCTGGACGGCAAGGCGCCGGTGGACACCGGTGCGATCGTCAACGGTCCCAACGGGACCGCGCAGTTCGCCGACGGGCTGGGCGACTACCTGGACGCCATGCGCAAGTGCCCGGCCGGCGGCGCGGACCCGTTCGGATCCTTCACCGGGCACGGAAGTCGCTATGTCGACGACGTCCGGTCCTGGCAGAGCTCCGAGCCCGCGCTCGACATGGACGCCTCGGGGCTGCTGGCCTTCTACCTGTCGAGCTGACCCGCAGTCTTCAGGAACCCGCAGCCTTGATCAGGAACCTGCTGCCTTGATCAGGAACCCGCTGCCTTGATCACGAATCCGCGGTCTTGATCATGAAGATGAAGTGCGGTCCGCTCGGTTCGACGACGAACTCCTCACCGGTCGCGGTGAACCCGAGGTGCTCGTAGAAGCCCAGGGCGGACGTACGGCCGTTGCACCACACCAGCTCGGCGCCGCGGGCAGTGGCCTCGGAGAGGCCGGCCTGCAGCACGCCCGCGCCGTACCCCTGGCCGCGCACCTCGGGGGCGCTGCCCATACCGCGGAAGCGGTATGCGGCGGCGCCCTCGCCGGGCAGCGTGTCCGGGAAGAAGGTGACGCACGCCCGGACCACGCCCTCGTCGTCGTAGGCCGCGACGTGGAAGGTGGACTCGCGGGAGTCCTCCGGGTAGATCGCCGTCTCGCGGGGCATGCCAGTGCGCAGCACCGCCCAGCGCAGCTCGAAGATCTCCTCGACGGGTACGACGGCCGTGCGCATGACGTGGTCCTCCGCTGGTCAGTCCGGTGCTTCGGTCATTCCAGGAAGGAGGCTAGCGGGACGGTGGGGTCGGACAGCCGGTCGGGGTCGACGGTGCGGCCCGAGCGGATCAGCTGCTGGATCGGGTCGGTGACGTCCCAGACGTTGACGTTCATCCCGGCCAGGACGCGGCCCTCGCTGAGCCAGAAGGCGATGAACTCGCGCTTGCCGACATCGCCCCGGCACACCACCTGGTCGTAGCTGCCGGGCGGGGCATGGCCGGAGAACTCCATGCCCAGGTCGTACTGGTCGGAGAAGAAGTACGGGACCCGGTCGTAGCTGACGTCCCGGCCGAGCATGGCGCGGGCGGCGGCCGGGCCGCTGTTGAGGGCGTTGGCCCAGTGCTCGACGCGCAGCCGGCCGCCCGACAGCGGGTGCTCGATGTTGGCGACGTCGCCGGCCGCGTAGATGTGGGGGTCCGAGGTGCGCAGCGACGGGTCCACGGCGATACCGCCGCCCGCCGACCGGTCGGCGAGGGTCAGCCCGGCGGCCTCGGCGAGCGCGGTGCGCGGGGCGGCGCCGATCGCGGCCAGCACGTCATGGGCGGGGTGTTCCTGGCCGTCGTCGGTGACGGCGGCCAGGACCATGCCGTCCTGGCCGGAGATCTCGGAGAGCCGCGCGCCGAAGTGGAACCGGACGCCGTGCTCGCGGTGCAGATCGGCGAAGACCCCGCCGAGCTCGGGGCCTAGCACCGAGTACAGCGGCGTCGGTTCCGGCTCCACGATGGTGACCTCGGCGCCGTAGCCTCGCGCGGCGGCGGCGACCTCCAGGCCGATCCAGCCCGCTCCGGCGATGACGATATGGCCGTTCTCGCGGCCGAGCGAGGTCAGCACGTGCTTGAGGCGCTCCGCGTGCGAGAGCCGCCGCAGGTGGTGGACGCCGGCCAGCTCGGTACCGGGGATGTCGAGCCGGCGCGGCTCGGCGCCGGTGGCGAGCAGCAGTTTGTCGTACGGCAGGACGGTGCCGTCTCCGAGCCGCACGGTCCTGGCCGCGGGGTCGAGGTGCACGACCGGCTGGCCGAGGTGCAGCTCGATGTCGTGCTCGGCGTACCAGGCCGTCTGCTGGACGAAGACCGAGTCACGTTCCGCGCTGCCGATCAGAAAGCCCTTGGACAGGGGTGGCCGCTCGTACGGGTGCTCGCGCTCGTCGCCGATCAGGATCACCCGCCCGGTGAAGCCCTCCGACCGGAGGGTTTCCGCCGCCTTGGCGCCGGCGAGTCCCGCTCCGACGATGACGATGGTCTGGTCTGCGTCCACCACTGTGCGCCTCCCCAACAGATGCCGTACCTGCGAGCGTCCCTTACGTCACGCCTGGCGGGAAGAGCGCCGCGCCGAGTCGACAAAGCGCCCCTCGTATGCCTCGCGCGCCCGCAGTACTTCGGACAGGTGCTCGCGGGCCCAGTCGCAGGTGGCCGCGATGGGCGCGAAAAGAGTACGTCCGAGACCGGTCAGCTCGTACTCGACACGGGGCGGGTTCTCGTCGTAGGCGGTTCGGGTCACGATGCCGTCGCGCTCCAGGGCGCGCAGGGATTCGGCGAGCACCTTGGGGGTGATGGCGTGCAGCGGGACCCTGAGCTCGGAGAAGCGGCGCGGGCCGTCCTCCAGGCACATCATGATCATCCCGGCCCATTTGTCGCCGACGCGGAAGGGCGTTGCCCTGCTGGGACACTCCGGGGAGAACATGTCGGGCCGCAGCGGCTCCGGGGCGGCGCGCTGCGCGGGTGTTGCCGTGGTGGCCCGGGCGGGTGTTGCGGTGGTGATCTGCGCTGGTGTCCCGGCGGTGGTCTGCACGGTCTGCGTGGTCATCTGTCCCAGCGTAGAGCCGGTTTCGTTGCGGTAACCGGCAGGTCGGCGGTTACGGTCCCCGCAGTCGAGAACGGGAGGCCGTTATGAGCAGGATCGCGGTATTCGGTGCGGGTGGGCAGCTGGGGCGTCTGGTGGTGGCGCAGGCGACAGGTCGCGGGCACCAGGTGACGGCGGTGGTGCGGGATCCGGCGAAGTATCCGGAGCTGGCCGGCGCCGGGGTGACGCTCGTCGCCGGTGACATCACCGACCCGGCCGGCGTCGCGGCGGTCGCCGCGGACCACGACGTGGTGGTCGGCTCCGTCTACACGGCGCTGACGCCCGCCGACCAGCTCTACCCGGCGGCGGCGCGGGCGCTCCTCGCGGGGGTGGGAGCGACGCGCCTGCTGGTGGTCGGCGTGGTCTCGACCCGTGAGGTCGAGCCGGGCCTGATGGTGTTGGACACCCCCGGATTCCCGGCGGAGGGCCGGGAGTTCTCGCTCGCGCGGGCGGCGGAGCTCGAACTGCTGCGGGGCGCGGGACCGGAGGTCGACTGGCTGCTGATGATGCCGCCGATGGAGATCGACCGCGAACGGCTGGCCGTGGAGATCCTCGACGAGATCGAGACACCGAAGCACCACCGCACGGCCGTTCCGGCCGGCGGCTGAGCAGGTAGCGACACAGCGGCCACGGCGGTCGTGGGAGCCACCGATGCGGTACGGCGTCAGCGGCCACGGCGGTCGCAGCATCCACCTGCGTCACGGCCGCCTCACAGCAGCCGTGCGGACCGGCCCGTCGTGAGCCGGGCGTGCAGCGCCGTGGCCGTCGCGTCGGTGAGCGAGGCGATCTGGTCGACGACGGCGCGCAGCCGCGCGCCGTCGTCCGTCGCCTCGTCGAAGATGCCGCGGAACTGCGGGTCCAGGCCTTCGGGAGCGCGGGCCAGCAGCGCTTCGGCCAGCTCCGCGATGAGGATCCGCTGCTCGGCGCGGCGGCGCTCCTGCGAGGCGCGCTGCATGACGTACCGGTCGGCGACCGCCTTCAGGACTGCGCACTCCAGGCGCTGCTCGCGCGGCACGACCAGCTCGGCGCGGTACCGGGTGAGCCGCCCCGTGCCGTACGCCTCGCGGGTGGCGCGCTCGGCGGCCAGGCAGAACCGGCCGATGAGCTGCGAGGTGGCGTCCTTCAGCCGGGCCTGGGAGATGGCCGAGCCGTCGTAGCCATGCGGCCACCACGCCTGCTCCAGCAGCCGGTCGAGGGCCTCGGCCAGCTCGTCCGGGGCGGCGTCGGACGCGTACCGGTCGACGGCGCAGGCGAAGATGTCGGCCCGCTCGGGCTCGGCGAGCAGCAGGTTCGGGTCGAGGTGGCCGGCGTGCAGGCCGTCCTCCACGTCGTGCACCGAGTACGCGACGTCGTCGGCCCAGTCCATGACCTGGGCCTCGAAGCACTGCCGGTCCTCGGGCGCGCCCCGGCGCAGCCAGTCGAAGACCGGCAGATCGTCCTCGTAGGCCCCGAACTTGGGGCTGGCGGGGTTCGTGGGGTGGCCGCCGCGCGGCCACGGGTACTTCGTGGCCGCGTCCAGGGCGGCGCGGGTGAGGTTGAGGCCGACGCTCACCATCGTGCCGTCCTCGTCGCGCATGAAGCGCTTCGGCTCGATCCGGGTCAGCAGCCGCAGCGACTGGGCGTTGCCTTCGAAGCCGCCGCACGCCTCGGCGACGTCTGCCAGCACCTGTTCCCCGTTGTGCCCGAAGGGCGGATGGCCGAGATCGTGCGCCAGGCACGCGGTCTCGATGAGGTCCGGGTCGCTGCCGAGCGCGGCGCCCAGCTCCCGCCCCACCTGCGCGCACTCCAGCGAGTGGGTGAGGCGGGTGCGCGGGCTGGTGTTCATCAGCGCGGCGCCCGGGTCCACCACCTGGGTCTTGCCCGCCAGCCGGCGCAGCGCCGCCGAGTGCAGCACCCGCGCCCGGTCGCGCTGGAACGCCGTGCGGCCCGGCCGCTTGTCGGGCTCGGTCACATAACGGTCGGTATCGGCGTCCCCGTAAGGCCCGTACCGCTCGTACGGCCCGAGGTGCGCGGCCGCCGCGTCGGTCCGGTAGTTCGCTTCCATGCCTGTGACCGTAACGCTCCGCAGTGACAGACGCGCCGCCGCCACCTGTCCCGCCGCCCCGCGCCGGGTTACGCGCTGGCGAGATGGAGCGGCGCGGCCCGGCCGGCGGCGGCGAGCGCCTGGTCGTAGCGGTGCAGCACCAGACGGGCCATGGCGCTGTGCGCGCCCAGCGGCGCCGCCGCTATCCAGGGCGCCCCGGCGGAGCTCTGGGTGGCGAACCGTCCGGGGGCGGTGAAGTACGAGGCGACCGCGACCCGGTGGCCGCGCGCGGCCAGCTCGCCGACCGCGTCCGCGACGGACGGTCCCGCGCCGGAGGCGTAGGCGGGCAGCACGGGCACGCCGCCCAGCCGGCGGCTGAGGAGTGCGGCGGTGCGGGCGGTGTCGGCCGGCCAGTCGGGGTCGTGCGAGCCCGCCGCGGCCAGCACGACACCCGCGCGCCGTACGCCCTTGCGCCAGCCGGCCTCCGCGAGGCGCACGTGCAGCGTCTCGGCGAGCAGCGGGTGCGGGCCGAGCGGCGCGGCGGTCAGCCCGCGCAGGTGCGGGGCGCGGGCCAGCGCCTGCGGGATGTCCTGCTTGACGTGGTAGCCGTGGCCGAGCAGCAGCGGCACGAGCACCACGTCGCCGTGGAGCGCGGCGAGCGTGTCGTCGAGCAGCGGCTCGTTCAGTTCGATGTGCCCGAGGTGGACGGGCAGGCCGGGGCGGAGCGCCCGGACCCGGTCGAGGAGCGCGCGCACGGTGCGCCGCGCCTCGGGGTCACGGCTGCCGTGCGCCACGGCGACCAGCGCCGGGCCGCGCGGGACCGCGGTGAGGGTGACGTGGGAGAGCTGGGTGCTGAGCTGTGCGGTGATCCGGTTCAAGAGCTGCGCCGTACTGTCGAAGCTGCCGAAGCCGTCGGCCGGGGCCGGGCCGAACTCCGGGTGCGGTTGCGGATGCGCTGTCGACGCCGTCATGGACCGAGCCTGAGGTGCGGAGGTTGCGCCCGCGTTGCACAGGGGTGACAAGTGTTTTCCCCGGCCTCACGAGCGTCAGGACGGCCTGTGAGCCTGCCGGGCACGGATCCAGTCGCCGCCCGGGATGATCCGCCCGGACGCCCGCAGCGTCCGGGCCAGCTCCTCCCCCGCGAGATACACCCAGGCCTCGTACCGCAGGCCGTCGCAGAGCACGCCCAGCGCCGACCGCTCGTACAGATTCCCGCGGGCGCCCGGGACGTACTCCTCCAGCCGGTCGAGATCGGCGAGGACGGTGTCGTACTGGTCCGGCAGGACGTTCAGCAGCTCACCGTGGACGGCGTCCACCTCGGGTTTGTCCATGGCGTCGGCGGCGGCGACCGCGTATGGGTAGCCGGGCCCGTCGTACAGCAGCGTGCCGGGCAGTACGGCCGGTCTCGGGAACGCGATACGGCCCTGCACCAGAGCGTGGTTGACCTGGCCGGGACGCAGCGTCCCGTAGACGAAGAAGGGCAGTCGGGACGGGGGCGGCGGGGTCAAGGCGGCGGTCCTCTCATCGCTGGCGGCGCGGCTGCGTCCATCGTGCCCGGAACCGTACCGGCGCCGTACGCGTCGATCCGGACGACAGAGCCGACCAGTGGGGGCCGCCGAAATGAAGCCGGGCCGGATATGCACAGCGGTGCCCGCCGTCCTGCGCAGGCTGCGCCCGCCGAGGACGCGGCGCGGCCGGCGCCTCCTCGTGCAGGCCGTGATGGCCTGCTGCGTCCTGGCGCTGCTGCCCGCGACCTGGCTGCAGGCATCGGCCGACGGGCGGGTGCGGGACGTCGCGGACGTACCGTCGGAGCCGGTGGCGGTGGTGTTCGGCGCGGGGTTGGCGGACGGGAAGCCGACGCCGTATCTCGCGCACCGACTCGACGCGGGCGCGGAGCTGTACCGGGCGCACAAGGTGCGGGCGATCCTGGTGACCGGCGACAACAGCCGCACCGACTACAACGAGCCGGGCGCGATGCTCGGCTATCTGGAGAAGCAGGGCGTGCCCGCGTCGAAGGTCGTCCTGGACTACGCGGGATTCGACACCTGGGACTCCTGCAGCCGCGCCAAGCGGATCTTCGGGGTGGACCGGGCGATCCTGGTCAGCCAGGGCTTCCACATCCGGCGGGCGCTGGCGCTGTGCGACGCGGCGGGCGTCGAGGGGTACGGCGTCGGGGTCGACGAACCGCACGACGCGACGTGGTTCTACGGCGGCGGGCGCGAGCTCGTCGCGGCGACCAAGGCGGCACTGGACGTGGTCGTCAAGCCCGACCCGGTCTTCCTCGGGCCCAAGGAGCAGGGCGTGACGCGGGCCCTCACCGGGGACGCGGCGGCGCGCTGACAGGCGTCCGTCCCGCCCTCACAGGGCGCCCGGCGGCGCGCTGAGGTGCGCGTACCGGCCGTGTAACCGCGTCGCGTAGGGGGGCGAAACACGGACGGCGCAGGCTGGGCGCATGAGCCCGAGCACCGTTGACACGCACTGTCCCTACTGCGCCCTGCAGTGCGGCATGGGGCTCGCGGCGCTGCCCGCGGGCGGCGTCGAGGTCGTGGAGCGGCCCGCGTTCCCGGTGAACCGGGGCGCGCTGTGCGGCAAGGGGCGCACCGCGCCCGAGGTGCTGGCGCGCGGCGCGCGGCTGACCGGGCCGCTGGTCCGCGGCGCCGGCGGCGAGCTGGAGCCGGCCGGCTGGGACGAGGCGCTGGACCGGGTCGCCGAGGGACTGCTGCGGACGCGGGCCGCGCACGGCCGCGACGCCGTCGGGGTCTTCGGCGGCGGCGGGCTGACGAACGAGAAGGCGTACGCGCTCGGCAAGTTCGCCCGTGTGGTGCTGCGCACCTCGCAGATCGATTACAACGGCCGCTTCTGCATGTCCTCGGCGGCCGCCGCCCATCAGCGGGCCTTCGGACTGGACCGGGGTCTGCCGTTCCCGCTGGAGGACATCGCCCGCACCGGCTGCGTCATCCTCGTCGGCTCCAACCTCGCCGAGACGATGCCGCCCGCGCTGCGCTACCTGACGGAGCTGCGCGAGCGGGGCGGCACACTGATCGTCGTCGACCCGCGCCGCACCCGCACCGCGGAACAGGCCGACCTGCATCTGCAGCCCCGGCCGGGCACCGATCTGGCGCTCGCACTCGGACTGCTGCACCTCGCCCTCGCCGAGGGGTACCTGGACGAGGAGTTCATCGCGGAGCGCACCAGCGGCTGGGCCGAGGCGCGGCCGGGCGTCATGGCGCACTGGCCGGAGCTGGTGGAGCGCATCACGGGGGTGCCGGTTCCGCAACTGCGGGAGGCCGTACGGATGTTCTGCGCGACTCCGGACGGGATGGTGCTCACCGCGCGCGGCCCCGAGCAGCAGGCCAAGGGCACCGACACCGTCAGCGCCTGGATCAACCTGTGCCTCGCCACCGGCCGCGCGGGCCGGCCGCTCTCCGGCTACGGCTGCCTCACCGGGCAGGGCAACGGGCAGGGCGGCCGCGAGCACGGCCAGAAGGCCGACCAACTCCCCGGCTACCGCAAGCTGGACGACCCGGCGGCGCGCGCACACGTCGCGGCGGTGTGGGGCGTCGACCCCGACGACCTGCCGGCGCCGGGGCGCAGCGCGTACGAACTGCTGGACGCGCTCGGCGTGGACGTGCACGCGCTGCTGCTGATGGGCTCCAACCCGGTCGTCTCCGCGCCGAACGCCGCGCACATCACCGAGCGGATCGCCTCGCTCGGCTTCCTCGCGGTCTGCGACGTCGTCCTGTCGGAGACGACCGCGATGGCGGACGTCGTCCTGCCGGTCACCCAGTGGGCGGAGGAGACCGGCACGACCACCAACCTGGAGGGCCGGGTGATTCTGCGCCGCAAGGCGATCGACCCGCCGCCGGAGGTCCGCACCGACCTGGAGGTGCTGAACGGGCTCGCCGCCCGCCTCGGCTGGGAGAAGGGCTTCCCCACCGACCCCGAGGAGGTCTTCGACGAGCTGCGCCGCGCGTCGGCCGGCGGCCCGGCGGACTACTCGGGCATCACCTACCGGCGGATCGCGGAGGAGGACGGCGTGTTCTGGCCGTGCCCGCAGACACCTGCGGATGACGACGCTCCGGCCGCTCCGCCCGCTCCCCACCCCGGCACGCCCCGCCTCTTCCTCGACCGTTTCGCGACCCCCGACGGCCGGGCCCGCTTCGTCCCGGTCCTGCACCGGCCGTCCGCGGAGGAGCCGTCCGCCGACTACCCGCTGTACCTGACGACCGGCCGCGTCCTCGCGCAGTACCAGTCCGGCGCCCAGACCCGCCGCGTCCGCGAACTCAACGCCGCCTCGCCCGGCCCCTTCGTGCAGCTCCATCCGCAGCTCGCGGATCGGCTCGGTGTCGCCGAGGGCGAGGACGTCGCCGTCACCAGCCGCCGGGGCCGCGCCGTCGCCCCCGCCCTCGTCAGCTCGGCCATCCGCCCCGACACCGTCTTCATGCCGTTCCACTGGCCGGGCGAGGGCCGCGCCAACACCCTCACCAACCCGGCCCTCGACCCCACTTCCCGGATGCCGGAGTTCAAGGTGTGCGCGGTGCGGGTGGAGGCGGCGGACTGAGCGCTGAAACATAGGGTGGGAGCTGTCCTGCAGAAAGACCGAAGGAGCAGCCGTGTCCCTGTCCCACACCTATGACACCAAGGTCACCTGGACCGGCAACCTCGGTACCGGGACGAGCACTTACCGTGCCTACGACCGCTCCCACGAGATCTCCGCCGCCGGCGTTCCAACCATCCTCGGCAGCTCCGACCCGACCTTCCGCGGCGACGCCTCCCGCTGGAACCCCGAGCAGCTGCTCCTCGTCGCGCTGTCACAGTGCCACATGCTCTCCTACCTGCATGTCTGCGCCGTCGGCGGCGTCACCGTCACCGCCTACACGGACAACGCGCACGGCACGATGGAAACCACCCCCGAGGGCGGCCACTTCACCGAAGCGGTCCTGCGCCCACAGGTCGAGGTCGCCTCGAAGGAAATGGCCGACAAGGCAGCCACCCTCCACGACGCCGCCCACCGCGCCTGCTTCATCGCCAACTCGGTGAACTTCCCCGTCCGCCACGAACCGACCATCACGATCCGCGCCGAAGGCTGACACGGCGGGTCGGGTGGGTGGCGGCGGGGTCAGAGCGGTGCGGAGTGTCTCTCTGCGTCGCTTCGCACCGCCTGACCTCAGCCACACCCGTCCGCTCCTCGGAGGCGTCACACCCTCGCGCGGAGTCTGCGGAGCATTCGGGCGTCTTCGAAGCCGACGGCTCGGGCGGCGGATTCGATGGTGGAGCCGTGGGAGATGAGGTGTTCGGCGCGCTCGACGCGGAGGACGTGCTGGTAGCGGAGCGGGGTGAGGCCGGTCGCCTCGCCGAAGCGGCGGGTGAGGGTGCGTTCGCTGACGCCGGAGGTGGCGGCCAGGTCGGCGAGGGCGAGGTGTTCGGAGAAGCGGGCGTCGATGAGGTCCTGGACGCGGTGGACGGCGTCGCTGAGGTGGGCGCGGTGCCGGAGCATCGCGCTGCTCTGCTGCGCGTCGCCGTTGCGCCGGGCGTAGACGACCATGTTGCGGGCGATGCGGGCGGCGGCGCCCGGCCCGTGGCGGCCGGCGACGAGGTGCAGCGCGAGGTCGATGCCGCTGGCGATGCCGGCGGAGGTGACGACCCGGTCGTCGACCACGTAGAGGACATCGCGCACGACGGTGGCGCGCGGGTAGCGGACGGCGAGTTCGTCCTGCACGTCGTGGTGGGTGGTGCAGCGGCGGCCGTCGAGGAGGCCGGCGCGGCCGAGGGCGTCGGCGCCCGCGCAGACGCTGGCGACGACGCCGCCCGCGGCGTGGTGGTCGCGCAGCCGCTGGAACGTGGCCTCCTGCAGGTGTCCGTTCTGTCGCAGCGTGCAGGACCGCCAGCCGGGGACGATCACCAGGTCGTCGGGGGTGAGGTCGGGCCAGCTCGTGCCCGCCCTGAGCGGGACGCCCTGGGCGGTCGGGATGTCTTCCTGCTCGGCGACGTAGCCGGTCTCGTACGCGTAGCCGAAGTCGGCTGCGGTGGAGAACACCTGCGCCGGGCCCGCGAGATCCAACAGGTGCAGGTGCGGGACGAGCAGGAAGACGACCCGGGTCACGATCCGGTCAGCTCCTTCACAGTGGTCACCCGGGCGAAGCGGCCGGCGAGCGCGTATTCGGTGCGGGCGATGATGTCGTCGGTCTGCAGGGTCAGCGGGTCGGCGAGGATCTCCTCGACCGAGCGGCCGGCCGGCGCGTCCCAGTGCTCGCAGGGAGTGGTGGCGGTCGCGTCCGTGACGAAGGTGACCTCGTAGCCGAGGTCGGAGGCGAGCCGGGTCGTCGTCTCGACGCACTGCTCGGTGCGGATGCCGCTGGTGATGACCTCGGTGACCCCGCGCGAGGTGAGGAGCTGCTGGAGGTTGGTGGTGGTGAAGGCGTTGTGCGCGGTCTTGTGGAGCACCGGCTCACCGTCGAGCGGCTCCAACCCCTCCATCAGGCGGACGTGGCCACTGGCCGGGTCGAAGACTCCCCCGGTGCCCGGCTCGGTGTGCAGCACCCACACCACGAGGTCGCCCTCGTCGCGGGCGTGCGCCACGAGGCGGTTCACCTGGCCGACGATGCCGGGGTTGGACGAGGCCTGCCACAGCGGGCGCTGCCGGAAGGACTCCTGGACGTCGATGACGATCAGTGCTCTGTTCATGCCTCGATCCTGGCCCTCGCCGGGGTCCGCGGGACAGACACCATTGTGCCTCGATGCGGACCGATCCGGTCACGGATCACCCGTCGGTGGCCGGCACAGCGGTCGTCGCGGCGGACGATACGGCGGCGGGCGGTACGGCGAGGGTGCGCAGCGCGGTGAGTAGCGCCTTCTGGTCCGGCGCCGCGGCGAAGAACGCCGCGTCGGCCGCCTCGACCGCGGCGACGGCCTCGGTGGCGAGCCGCGCGCCCGCGGGCGTGATGCCGAGCCGCTTGGCCCGGGTGTCGCTGGGGTCGGTCACGCGGGTGAGCAGGCCCTTGTCCTCCAGGCGGCGCAACACCTGGGACGTCATCTTCACGTCCGTGCCGCTGTGCCGGGCCAGTTGGAGCTGGTTGGGCTGCTCGCCCTGGCCGTCGAGCCACCACAGTCCGGCCAGCAGGACGAACTGGGCGTGGGTGAGATCGAGGGGGGCCAGGGTCGCCGCGATGGCGCGCTGCCAGTGGAGGGAGGCGCGCCAGAACAGGAAACCGGGGCTGTCGTCAGGTGCGGGCACCATCAGACCGTACCCGTCCTCACCGGCCGTAAGCCGTTCCCGGGCATTCAATCTGCGCACCGATCATCTACGCGCAGGCTGAATCCGGGATCTATGGGTCGCGCGACCGCCCGGTCCGGCCCCGTGACCGCCGTCGTCCCGTCCCGGCCGGGCGCGGGCGGGGCCGCCAGTGCGGCGGCCGCCGCGCCGGCCACGCGCAGGGCCGCGGCGCCCCCATCGCCCCGGCAACCCCACCCGGCCCTCTCGCACCCGTCTCACACTCGCCGCCGTCCCGCGCTGAGGGCACCGTTCCCTCAGGGAAACGGACGCGATGCGGACGGGTAACAGCCGCGCCGCAGGCTGACCGGCATGGACATCGACGCGGGCATGGAGATTGTGGTGGTGGGCGGCGGCATGGCCGGTGCGCGCCTGGCGCAGCAGCTCGCGCCCGCCGCCCCGGACGTCCGGGTGACACTGCTGGGCGAGGAGCGGCACGCCCCGTACAACCGGGTGCTGCTCGCCGAGGTCCTCGCCGGGCGGTACGAGCCGGACGTCATCACGCTGCCGGACGCCGACTGCACGGTACGGCGGGTGGTGCGGGTGGACCGCGCGGAGCAGCTCGTGATCTGTGACGACGGCTCCGCCACCCGCTACGACCGGCTGGTACTGGCCACCGGCTCCAACCCGGTGCTGCCGCCGCTGCGCGGTCTGTTCGAGGCCGGGCGCGGTGAACTGCCGCTGGGCGTGCACGCCTTCCGCACCATGGACGACTGCCTGGCGCTCTCCGCGGCGGTCCGCCCCGGCGTACGGGCCGTGGTCGTCGGGGGCGGGCTGCTCGGCGTCTCCGCGGCACGGGCGCTGGCGGCGCGCGGCGCCCATGTCGTCCTGCTCCAGCAGGGCGAGTACCTGATGGAACGGCAGCTGGACGAGCACTCCGGCAAGCTGCTGCGCGCGCATCTGGAGTCGATGGACATCGAGGTGCACAGCGAGTGCCGGGTGCGCGGGCTGCGGACCGGCCCGGACGGTACGTCCCGGATCGTGCGCTCCGTCGAACTCGCCGACGGCTACTGCCTCGACGCCGACCTCGTCGTACTCGCCTGCGGCGTGCGGCCCCGTACCGGGCTGGCGCAGGCGGCGGGGCTCGACGTCGCCAAGGGCATCGTCGTGGACGACGAGCTGCGGACGTCGGACCCGTTCATCCACGCGATCGGCGACTGCTCGCAGCACGCGGGCGTCGTGTACGGCCTGGCGAACGCGGCCCGTGAACAGGCGGACGCGCTGGCACTGCTGCTCACCGAAGCGGCGACGGGGCCGTCATCGGGCCGCCCGGCGGAGCCACCGCGCTACACCGGCACCCGCGCCCTGACCCGGCTGACCCTCGGCGGTTCTCCCGCCTCCGCATCCGCCGCATCCGCCGCCTCCGACACCACCGCCGACCCCGCAACGGGGACCGCCCGCCTCGGCGCCACCGGGATCGCTCCTTTCGACCTCGCCGCGTTCGGCGACCCGCTGCCGGTCCCCGGCGACGACGTACTGCGCCTCACGGACGCGACCCGCGGCGCGTACCGGAAGGTCGTCATCCGTGACGACCGGCTGGTCGGCGGGATCCTGCTCGGCGATCTCGCCGCGGTGGGCACGCTCGCCCGCACCTGGGAGGCCGACGAGCCGCTCCCGACCGCATCCGCTCCGCTGCTCCACCTGCTCACCAACGACGGAGGTTCCTGACCATGGCTGTTGACACGACGGACGTTCCCACGATTCCCACGATCGTGCTGGTCGGACACGGAATGGTCGGGCAGCGGTTCCTGGAGGCGCTGGCGGACCGGGGCGTCACCGAGCGCGCCCGGGTGGTCGTGCTGTGCGAGGAGCCCCGGGCGGCATACGACCGGGTGCATCTGACCTCGTACTTCTCCGGGACGACGCCGGACGAACTCGCCCTCGCCGAGGACGGCTTCATGGAGCAGCACGGCATCGAGCTGCGGCTGGGGGATCCCGCGCTCACCGTCGACCGCGCGGCGCGTACCGTGACGGCCCGCTCCGGGCTGACCTTCGCGTACGACACGCTGGTGCTGGCCACCGGCTCCTTCCCGTTCGTGCCTCCGGTGCCCGGCAAGGACGCCGAGGGCTGCTTCGTCTACCGCACCATCGAGGACCTGCTCGCGATCGAGGAGTACGCCAAGACCGGCGGCACCGGGACGGTCGTCGGCGGCGGGCTGCTGGGTCTTGAGGCGGCGGGCGCCCTCAAGGGGCTCGGACTGGACACGCACGTCGTGGAGTTCGCGCCGCGCCTGATGCCGGTGCAGGTCGACGAGGGCGGCGGCGAGGCGCTGCGGCGCACCATCGAGGAGATGGGTGTCACCGTCCATACGGGCGTCGGCACGCAGGCGATCGTGGCCGGCGAGAGCGGCGGCGTCGCCGCGATGTCGCTGTCGGACGGCTCGACGCTCGCGACCGACCTGGTGGTCTTCTCGGCCGGCGTACGCCCCCGCGACCAGCTGGCCCGGGAGTGCGGGCTGCCGGTCGGCGAGCGCGGCGGGATCGTCGTGGACGAGCAGTGCCGTACGCAGGACGAGTCGGTGTACGCGATCGGCGAGTGCGCACTGGCCTCGGACGGCCGGGTGTACGGGCTGGTCGCGCCCGGCTACGAAATGGCGGAGACGGCGGCGAAGGCGATCGCGGGCGACGCGGGTTCCTTCAAGGGCGCGGATCTGTCGACGAAGCTCAAGCTGCTCGGCGTGGACGTGGCGAGCTTCGGCGACGCGCACGGCGCCACCCCGGGCTGCCTGGACGTGCTGTACTCCGACTCCCGTTCCGGCGTGTACAAGAAGCTCGTGGTCTCGCGGGAGGGCGTGCTCCTCGGCGGCATCCTGGTCGGCGACGCCGACTCGTACGGCATGCTGCGCCCGATGACCGGTTCGGTGCCGCCGGTCCCGCCCGAGCGGCTGGTGCTGCCGGCGGGCGCGGGCGGCCCGGTCGAACTCGGGCCGTCGTCGCTGCCCGACACGGCGGTGATCTGCAGCTGCCACAACGTCACCAAGGGCGCGATACTCGGCGCCGTCGCCGAGCACTCCTGCACCACCGTGCCGGAGATCAAGAAGTGCACCAAGGCCGGTACCGGCTGCGGCAGTTGCCTGAAGGTGCTGGGCCAGCTGCTGCCCCCGGCCGAGGACAAGGGGCTGTGCGGCTGCTTCGCGCACACCCGCCAGGAGCTGTACGAGATCGTGCGGGCGCTGCGCATCACCTCGTTCGCGGCGCTGCTCGACAGCCACGGCCGCGAGGCCGCCAGGGGCGGCGAGGGGTGCGAGATCTGCAAGCCCGCGGTGGCGTCGGTCATCGCCTCGCTCGCGCCGTCGATCGGCGCTCCGGTGCACGTGCTGGACGGCGGTCAGGCCGCGCTCCAGGACACCAACGACCACTTTCTCGCGAACCTGCAGCGCAACGGCTCGTACTCGATCGTGCCGCGCATCCCCGGCGGCGAGATCACCCCGGAGAAGCTCATCGTGATCGGCGAGGTGGCCCGGGACTTCGGCCTCTACACGAAGATCACCGGCGGCCAGCGGATCGACCTCTTCGGTGCCCGCGTCGATCAACTGCCGCTGATCTGGACCCGGCTGGTCGACGCCGGGTTCGAGTCGGGGCACGCCTACGGCAAGGCGCTGCGCACGGTGAAGTCCTGCGTGGGCAGCACCTGGTGCCGGTACGGCGTCCAGGACAGCGTGCGGATGGCCATCGACCTGGAGCTGCGCTACCGGGGGCTGCGCTCGCCGCACAAGCTCAAGTCCGCCGTCTCGGGGTGCGCCCGCGAGTGCGCGGAGGCGCGCGGCAAGGACTTCGGGATCATCGCCACCGCGTCGGGCTGGAACCTGTACGTCGGCGGCAACGGGGGCGCCGACCCGCGCCACGCGGACCTGCTGGCGCAGGACCTCAGCGACGCGGAACTGGTCCGGCTCATCGACCGGTTCCTGATGTTCTACATCCGCACCGCGGACCGGCTGGAGCGCACCTCCGCCTGGCTGGAGCGGATCGAGGGCGGCCTGGAGCACGTCCGCGATGTCGTCGTGCACGACTCGCTGGGCATCTGCGACGAGCTGGAGTCGCTGATGTCGGCGCATGTCGCCGGGTACCGCGACGAGTGGGCGGACACCATCAACGACCCCGAGCGGCTGCGCCGCTTCGTCTCCTTCGTCAACGCTCCGGACGTGCCCGACCCCAGCGTCCGGTTCGTCGAGGAGCGCGATCAGGTCAAGCCCGACCTGGACCTGCTGGCCGGCCCCGTACTGCTCGCCGGCCCCACTCTCGCCATCCGCACCCTCGAAGGGACGGTCACCGCATGACCATCGAACTCCTCCTCGACGACGCGTGGTTCCCGGTCTGTGACGACACGCTGCTGACCCCCGGCCGGGGCGTCGCCGCCCTGCTGCCCGACGGCTCGCAGGCCGCCCTCTTCCAGGACCGGAACGGGGCCCTGTACGCGATCGGCAACCAGGACCCGTTCACCGGTGCCTACGTGCTCTCCCGCGGCCTGGTCGGCTCGGACGGCGGCCGGACGTACGTGGCCTCCCCGCTGCTCAAGCAGCGCTTCGATCTGGCGACCGGTACCTGCCTGGACGACGAATCGGTCAGTACCGCCTCTTATACCATCAGATCCATGTAATCCTCCGTACGGTCCCACCCGCATCGCGTAACGCGGCGGACACACAGCGAGTTGACAAGGTTAGGTTTACCTAACCTAAGATCCGATGCGTGTTCAAGAACCAGCGGACGGCTGTCGCCGGCCGGCTCCCCTCCCCGGTACGGCGGATACCGCTGTTGCTGCTCGGCGTGGTCGCGTTGACGCTGTGCGCCGCAGCGAGCCTCGCGCTCGGGTCGCGGCCGGTCCCCCTCGGCACCGTGCTCGACGCCCTGTTCCACCACGCCCACAGCCGCGACGCGGTGGTGGTCACCGGGCTCCGCGTACCGCGCACCCTCATCGGGCTCGCGGTCGGCGCGGCGCTCGGGGTGGCGGGGGCCGTCGCCCAGGGCGTCACGCGCAACCCGCTTGCCTCGCCCACGACTTTGGGGATCAACGCGGGCGCGGGCTTCGCCGTCGTCACGGCGATCTTCGCACTGCATCTGACGCACCCCGCCCAGTACCTGTGGTTCGCGTTCGCCGGAGCCGCGGCCGCCGCGCTCTTCGCCCAGACGCTCGCCCGGCGGGCGGGCGACCTGGACCCGGTCCGCCTCGCGCTGGGCGGCACCGTACTGACGGCCGTCCTGGTGTCCTGGACATCGGCCGTGATGCTGGCGAGCAACCGCACCCTGGACGAGGCCCGGTTCTGGCTCGCGGGCTCGCTCTCCGGGCGGACGCTCGACGTGCTCTACCCCGTACTCCCGCTGATCGCCGTCGGGCTGGTCATCGCGCTGGCCATCATCCCGGCGCTCAACGCGCTCGCCCTCGGCGACGAGACCGCGCAGGCGCTGGGCGTACCGGTGGCCAGGATCCGGATCGCCGGCGGCCTCTGCGTGGTGCTGCTCGCCGGCTCCGCCGTCGCGGTGGCGGGACCGGTCGCGTTCATCGGCCTGGCCGCCCCGCACCTGGTGCGGCTGGTGTTCGGCAACGACCACCGACTGCTGGTCCCCGGCTGCCTGATCGCCGGTCCCGTGCTGCTGCTCAGCGCCGACGTCCTGGGCCGCGTCGTGATCGCGCCCTCCGAACTGGAGGTCGGCATCGTCACCGCCTTCCTCGGCGCACCGCTGCTCGCGGTGCTGGCCCGGAAGGTGGCACGATGACCCCGCCGACCTCGACGACCTCGCGCTCCGCGGTCCCCGCACCTCGCGCCGATCCCCCCGCCGCCCGGAAGCGGCGGCCCTCCCGCGGGCGCCGCACCGCGCTGCTGAGCGTCTGCACCGCGGCGGCGATCCTCGCCCTCGCCACCACCGCGCTCACCACCGGACAGATCCCCATGCCCCCGCTGACCGCGCTGCGCGCCCTGATCGGGCTCGGCGACTCCGGCGACGTGCTGGTGGTCCAGGAGTTCCGGGCGCCCAGGATGGCGGCCGCCATCGTCGCCGGAGCCGGACTCGCCGTCGCCGGCGCGCTGTTGCAGCGGCTGTTCCGCAATCCGCTCGCCTCCCCCGACGTCATGGGCGTGACCGGCGGCGCCTCCCTCGGCGCCGTCTCGCTGCTCGCCACCGGCGCCTCGCAGACCCTCATCCCGCTGGCCGCCCTCGGCGGCGGGCTGCTCGCCGCCGTCCTGCTCGGCGCGTTCGCCTGGCGCTCGGGACTCGGCGTCACCCGCCTCGTCCTGGTGGGACTGGCCGTCCAGGCGGGCCTGGCCGCCGCCGTCAACCTGATGGTGGTGCGCTTCCCCGCCGAGCTCGCCAACTCCGCGCTGCAGTGGACGACGGGGTCGCTCTACGGGCGGACCTGGACCGAGGTGTCCGCCGCCGGCGGGGCCGTGGCCGCGGCGATGGCCGCCGCGTTCGTACTGCACCGGCGCCTCGCCGTCCTCGACCTGGGCGACGACTCGGCGGGCGGGCTCGGCCTGGCGCCGTCCGCCGCGCGCCTCCAACTGCTGCTCACCGCCATCGTGCTGGCCTCGCTGGCCGCCGCGCTCACCGGCCCGGTCGCGTTCGTCGCGCTCGCCGTACCGCATGTCGTCCGCTTCCTCGCCGGACCGCCGACAGCCGGGACGCTCGCGCTCTCGGCGCTGACCGGAGCGGTGCTGCTGCTCGGCTCCGACCTGGTCGTGCAGCATCTGCTGCCGGTGCACGGACTGCCCGTCGGCGTGGTCACCGCCACCCTCGGCGCGCCCTGGCTACTCGTCCTGATGATCCGTCAGAGCAGGCCCACGCACAGGAGTTTCGGATGACCGCCCGCGCCGACCGGCCGCCCCACAGCAATCAGCTCTCCACCCATGGCTTGGATCTGCGCTACGGCGACCGCCGGGTCATCGGCGACCTGAACCTCGTCCTGCCGGGCGGCGCCGTCACCGCCATCGTCGGTCCCAACGCCTGCGGCAAGTCGACGCTGCTGCGCGGGCTGACCCGGCTGCTCTCCCCCGCCGCCGGCACCGTGACCCTGGACGGCGCGGACATCCACCGGATGCCCGCCCGCTCGCTGGCCCGCCGGATGGGACTGCTGCCGCAGCAGCCGGTCACCCCCGACGCGATCACCGTCGAGGCGCTGGTCCGGCTCGGCCGCTATCCGCACCAGCGGCTGCTCAGCCCCTGGTCGGCCACCGACCAGGCCGCCGTCGACGAGGCGCTGGACCGCACCGGCACCACGGAACTGCGCGACCAGCACGTCGACCAGCTCTCCGGCGGCCAGCGGCAACGGGCCTGGATCGCGCTGGCCCTCGCCCAGGACACCGAACTGCTGCTCCTGGACGAGCCCACCACCTTCCTCGACCTGCGGCACCAGCTCGACGTCCTCGACCTGGTCTCCGACCTGCACGCCGAGTCCGGGCGCACCGTCGTCATGGTGCTCCACGACCTCGGGCAGGCCGCCCGGTACGCCGACCACCTGGTCGTCCTCCAGGAAGGCCGGCTGGCCGCGGCCGGGCCGCCCTCCGAGGTGCTCGACGCGGCGCTGGTGAAGTCCGTGTTCGACGTGGAGTGCCAGGTCATCCCCGACCCCGAGACCGGCACCCCGCTCGTCGTGCCCCGCGGCCGTGCCAGACGGCACACCACCGCCGTCGCCGGCTGAGCCCCCGCCCCCGACCTTTCCCGTCCCCGTTCCCGTCCCCCCCTGTCTCGTCGCATCCAGCCGCATCCAGTCGCATCTAGCCGCAAGGAATCCCACCCTCATGAACACCAGAGCCCCGCTCCGCCGCCGCCTCGTCCGGCTGATCGCCGCGCCCGTCGCCCTCGTCATCGGTGTGGGCGCGCTCGCCGCCTGTGGTGGCGAGACCGCGGGCAAGGAGGACAAGGCGAACGCCGCGGCCACCGCCGACGGTTTCCCGCGCACCATCACGCACGCCATGGGCAGCACCACGATCCCCGCGAAGCCCAAGCGCGTGGTCGTCCTCGACACCGGTGAGCTGGACGACGTGACGATGCTCGGCATCGCCCCGGTCGGCGCGGTCGCGCCGCACCTGAAGTCCGAGGGCGGCTTCCCCGCGTACCTGAAGGGCAGCACCGAGGGCACCAAGGACGTCGGCCCGTCCGCGGAGCCCAACCTGGAGCTGATCGCGTCCCTCAAGCCGGACCTGATCCTGTCCTCCAAGGTCCGCCACGAGAAGGTCTACGACAAGCTCAAGGCGATCGCGCCGACCGTCTTCACCGCGACCACCGGCTTCCCCTGGAAGGAGAACCTGGCCGTCCACGCCAAGGCTCTCGGCCTGGAGAAGGAAGCCGCCACGGCGCTGAAGTCCTACGAGGACCGCGCGAAGAAGCTCGGCGCGGCCATCAAGGCCAAGAACGGCGGCAAGGAGCCGACCGCCTCGGTCGTCCGCTTCGTCGCCGGCCCGACCCGGCTCTACCAGCTGGACTCGTTCAGTGGCGTCGTGCTGAGCGACATCGGCCTGGGCCGCCCGGCCTCGCAGAACGTCCACAGCGCGATGCTGGAGGTCGGCCCCGAGCAGATCGACAAGGCCGACGCGGACCTCGTCTTCGTCACCGTCTCCGACGACCCGGCCAAGACGCAGCAGAGCGTCGTCGAGTCCAACCCGGTCTGGAAGGACCTGGGCGCGGTCAAGAACAACAAGGTCGTCAATGTGACCGACGAGACCTGGATGTCCGGTATCGGCGTCCAGGCCGCGATCAGCATGCTCGGCGACGTGGCCAAGGCCACGGGCGTCGACCTGCCCAAGTAACGCCCCCCGTGTGAGAGGGGCGGGCCTCCCCCCGCCGGCCCGCCCCCCTCCCCTCCACGCGATCCCAGAACAGGACTCCCGGCCATGCGGCTGTATCTGCTCGCGCTCAACCCCACGGACTCCGTCACCGAGGGCTTCCTGCCGGCGGCCTCCCGGCTCGGCCTGGACGTCACCGTGCTCACCGACTCCCCCGCCGCCCACCAGGAGCTGTACGGCAGCCGGGTGGACGTCGTGGAGTGCGACGTACGCGACTTCCGCGCCGTCATCACCCGGATCGCCACCGGCCGCACCCCCCACGCGGTCTTCACCAACAGCGACCACCTGCAGACCCAGGCCGCCCTGGCCGCCGAGTACTTCGGCCTGCCCGCCAAGCCCTGGCAGGCGGCCCTGCGGGCCAAGGACAAGGCGCAGATGCGCCGCCATCTGGCAGCCACCGGCGCCGACACCGTGTGGTCCGCCGAACTCGCGGCCGGCGAGGACCCCGCCGTCCTGCTCGAACTTCCGGTCCCCTACCCGTGCGTGGTAAAACCGCGCGAGGGCGTGGCCAGCGAGGACGTGGTGCTCGTCGGCGACCCCGAGGAACTGGTGCTGCGCTGCAAGGAGATCCAGGCGCGCCGCCCGCGGGCGGCGCTCGTCGCGGAGGAGTACCTCACCGGCGAGCTGTACACGCTGGAGACGCTCGGTGACGGCCGCACCCGGCACGTCCTGGGCGGATTCCACACCGAGCTCTCGCCGCTCCCCTACTTCATCGAGGAGCGTCTCACCTTCGTCCCCGAGCACCCCGAACCGGTCGTCGCGCAGGTCCTCGCACAACTGGACGCCCTCGGCGTCGGGTTCGGCGCCTGCCACACCGAGTTCGTGGTCCAGGACGGCCGGGCGCGCATCATCGAGGTCAACTACCGGGCCATCGGCGACCAGTGCGACCTGCTGCTCGCCGGGCTGCTCGACATCCCGCTCTTCGAGCACATCCTCCGCGTCCACCTCGGTGAACCGCTCCCCGCCGACCTCGGCGCGCGCGACGACGGCCGCGCCCGGCTGGATTACCCGTGCGCGCAGCGCGCGGGCACCCTGGCCGCCGCACCCGCCGCCACCGAACTCGCCGTGGACGGCGTCCGGCTGGTCTACCGCCCGCTGCGGGAGCCCGGCGAACGGCACGAACTGCACCACACCAACCGCGACTACCTCGGCATCCTGCGCGCCACCGGAACCGACCAGGAGGCGGTGGACCGCGCCGTGACGGAGTTCCTCGGGGCGCAGCGCTGGGAGATCACCCCGTGACGGGCACCGATACCGGCACCGCGACGGGCGTCGACGCGGACACCGATGCGGAGCTGATGCTGCGCGTGCTGAGCGCGCTGCTGCGCGAGGACGTCGTCGGGCTGCGCACCCGCTCCACCGCCGTCGAGGAGGCCGATGGCAGCTGGCTGCGGCTGCCGTACACGTACAGCGGCTACGAGGACGCGCTGCTGCTCCCGGTGACCGAGGACGGTTTCCAGAGCGAGTACGCCGCCCGGCTGCCCCTGCTGCGGCGCGCCTCGGACGGCCGCGAACTGACCGGCACCGACGCCGTACTGCGGGCGCTGCGCGCCCTGGCGGATCCCGCCGACCGGGCCGGCTTCGACGCGTTCGCCGAGGAGTGCCGGCAGACCGCCGCGACCCTGCGGCTGCACGACCGGGTACGCACGGAGGTGACGGGCCGGCTCGCCCAGCGGTACGGCGCCGACACCGCGTACTGGACGTACGCCCGCAGCCTGGGCTTCGACGCGCTGGCCGCCTTCCACGACCACCCGGTCTATCCGACCTCGCGCGGCCGCAGCGGCCTCGACGAGGCCGAACTGCGCGCCTACGCACCGGAGTTCCACCAGGACGTGGCGCCGCGCTGGCTCGTCCTGCCCCGCGAGGCCGTGACCGAGTCCGGCGGCGGTCCCGCCGAGGCGTACTCCCTCCTGTGGCCGACGCCCGCCTCCTTCGGCATGCCGGAGCTGCGCGACACCCACACCGTGCTCCCCGTGCACCCGCTGACCGTGGGCGGTCCGCTGGCGGAGGCGCTGCGCGCCGCCGGCCTCGAAGGGCGCGCGTTCCTCGCCGAGCAGCGGCCCCTCGCGCTAGTCCCCACCCTGTCGATGCGCACGCTCGCGGACCGTACGTACCCGTTGCTGCACCTCAAACTGCCGCTGGCGACCGCAACCCTGGGCCTGCGCAACCGGCGGACCATCAAGCCCGGCACCCTCGCCGACGGAGCCGCCTGCCAACTCCTGCTGAGCCAGGTGATCGCCCGCGAACCACGTTTCCGGGACACCGTGCTGCTCGCCGACGAGCGGCGCTACGCGCACGCCGGGCACGAACTCCTCGCCGTCCTGCTGCGCCGCTACCCGGAGCAGCTGCAGAACTCCGTCCTGGTCCCGATGGCCGCGCTGCTCGCCGGCGCCCCGGACGGCCGGCTGGTGATCGACCAGCTCGCCGACCGCTTCTACGACGGCGACCCCGTCGCTCTCCTCGACGCCTGCCTGACGCTGCTCTTCGACTGGCAGACCACGCTCTTCGGCTACGGGATCGCCCTGGAGTCGCACCAGCAGAACATCTCCCTCGCCCTGGACCTGGACCGCTCGACGGGCACCACCCGGCTGCGGTTGGTCCTCAAGGACAACGACGGGCCGCGCATCAACACCGCGCGGCTGAGCCGGGCGCTGGGCGAACTTCCGGCCCGGATCGACGAGTTCGACGACGAGCGGATCTTCTGCGTCTCCGACGACCCGCTCGTCGACCTGTTCACCACCATCACCGTCCATCTGTGCGCGGGCTCGTACGCCTTCGGGCTCGCCGAGCACGGCCGGGCGCCACTGGACGAGTTGCTGCGGCTGGTCCGCGACCGGCTCTCCGCGGCGATCGACCGCCTGGGCGGCGAGCCCGCCGAGGTGCTGCGCGAGCGCGTGCTGAACGCCGGGCACTTCCCGGTCAAGGCGATGGTCAGCGCCGGGACGCTGCTCAGCAAGGAGCGCTCCGGCGCGGCGGACATCAACAAGCACTACACGACCGGCCCCAACTACCTGCTGGTCGGGACTGGTTCTCGGTGAGCGCGCAGGCGACGACGATTGCCGCCGCTCCGGCTCCCGTTCTGGGGCGCCGCCAGGTGCACGCGGTCGCGGCCTGCTACTTCGTCGCCTCGTTCGCCGCGCTCGGTCTGCCCCCGTACCTGACGTCGATCCTGCCGGAACTGGGCGACGCGACCGCGCACTGGGCCGGGCTGCTCTACATCGTCCCGACGGTCTTCGGCGGCCTCGCCGCCCCCCTGTGGGGGCGGCTGGCCGACCGCTACGGCCGCAAACGGCTGCTGCTGCGGGCCCAGCTCGGCCTCGCGCTGTCCTTCCTGCTGGCCGGGGCGGCCGACTCGCTGCCCACCTTCACCGCCGCCCTCGTGCTGCAGGGCATCCTCGGCGGCACCTTCGCCGCCACCAACGGCTATCTCGCGGCGGGACTGGACGGCACCCGGCTGTCCTGGGCCCTGACCCTGATGCAGGGCAGCGCCCGCGCCGCCCTGGTCGCCGCACCCATCGTCGTCGGCACCCTGTCGCCGTGGCTCTCCCCGCACCGCCAGTACGCCCTGCTCGCCCTCCTCCCGCTGGGCGCCGCCGCGATGCTGCTGGCGCTGCCGGAACCGCGCGAGACCGTCGTGGTCCTGGAGAAGCCGCTGCCGGAGCAGCCGGGTTCACCGGTGGGGGCAGGGTCGGCCGGATCGGCGGTGGAAGCGCCGCCGGTCACCGCGCAGCGCAGGCTTCTGCGGGAGCTGTACGTCTTCGAGTTCGCGTTCGTCTTCTCGACCGTCATCTCCTTCCCCTACCTCATCGCCCTGCTCGGGGACCGAATATCGGGGATCTCCCCGGTCATCTCCGGGTCGCTCTTCGCCCTGCCGCACCTGTGCTACCTGCTCTTCGCGGCGCCCGTGCACTCCGCCTTCCGCAACCGCCCCCGGCTCGGTATCGCCCTCGGCTTCGCGGCGGTGGCCGCGGGTCTCGCCGGGCATGCCGTGGCCGGTTCGCTGATCACGTTCACGGCCGTCCGGCTGCTGCTCGGTGCCGGGCTCACCCTCGGCCTGGTCTGCCTGTCCCTGCTCGCCGCCGACGCGGTGCAAGGCCGGCCGCCGGGGCGGATGTTCGGCTCCCTGGAGTTCGTCTCCAAGGGCGGGGCCGTCGCCGCCGGAGTGGTCGCCGCACTCGGCAACAGCGCCTTCGGACCGACGGCGCCCGTACTGGCGGGCACCGCCGTCGCCCTGATCACCGTCGCAGCCGCCACACACGCTCTCTTCTCGCACCCTTGATGGAGCCGTTGATGACGCTTCCCCTGCGCCTCGCGCAGCCCTCCGCCGTCCTTTCCGACAGCGGCCTTCCCGACGCCGATGACGTCGTGGCCCACACCCTGCTCAACTGCCTGCTCCGCGAGGTCTCGGGACCCGAGCACCAGACCGCGGTCGCGGACGGCCACCTCCTGCTGCGGCTGCCCCGCGCGGGGGCGCTGCTGCGCGTCGCGCTGCGCCGCACGTCACTGATCGGCGCCCACCGCTTCACCGGCCCCGTCTCGGAGCAACACGCGGACGAGTGGAAAGAGTTGGACTGGTACCGGCTCGCCGAGTACGTGTACGACGAGCTGTCACTGCGGACCGGCGTGCGCAACGACGAGTTCCTGGACCAGATCGTCTCCAGCCACCGCGGCGTCACCGCCGCCCTGTCGCTCCCCCGGGGCGTGTCCGGTATCGACGGTGACGGTGTGCGCCCCCCGGCACCCGACTACCTGGAGTCCGAGCAGTCCCTGCTGTTCGGCCACCGCTTCCACCCCACCCCCAAGGCGCGCACCGGCGACCCCGCGTCGTGGGCCGCGTACGCCCCCGAGGCAGGCGCGACGTTCCCGCTGCGGCACTTCGCGGTCCGCGAGCACCTGATCGCGGAGGAGCGCAGCGAACCCGGCGCCGCCGACCCGCTGGACCGGCTGCGGCCGGTGCCCGCCGGATACCGGCTGCTGCCCGCGCACCCGTGGCAGTACGGGCTGCTGCAGGACCACCCGGCACTGCGCGCGGCCCTGGCCGGTGGCGACATCCTCGACCTCGGCACCGGTGACGCGCACGCGACACCGACCGCGTCGGTCCGCACCCTGTACGACGGCGACACGTTCCTGAAGTTCAGCCTCAACATCAGGATCACCAACTGCCTACGGAAGAACGCCGCCTACGAACTGTCCGGCGCGGTCGCGCTCACCCGCCTGCTGGAACCCGTCCTCACCGACCTGGCGGGGCGTTTTCCCGACAGCGCCGTGCTGCGCGAGCCCGCCTACCGCAGCCTCGCCCTGCCCGGCGCCGACGGTCGCCCGGACATCGGCCTGCTGGAGGGCTTCGGCGTCATCGTCCGCGACGGCCTGGCCGCACATCTGCGCCCCGGCGTCACCCCGCTGCTGGCCGCCGCCGTCGCCGACGAGTACCCCACCGGCTCCGCGCACATCTCGCTGCTCCTCGACGGGGCGGGCCCGCAGGCCGCCCTCGACTGGTGGACGGCGTATCTGCGACTGCTGCTCCCACCGGTGCTCGCCGCCTACTTCGACCACGGCGTCGTGCTGGAACCGCATCTGCAGAACGTGCTGATCGGGGTGGACGACGACGGCTTCCCCGTCCAGGTCCTCTTCCGCGATCTGGAAGGCACCAAGCTCGTCCCCGAGCACCACGCCGCGACCCTCGCGGCGCTGCCCGCCGAGGTCGCGACCCCGATGACGTACGACGCGGAGCGCGGCTGGGACCGCGTCGTCTACTGCCTGCTCGTCAACCACGTCGCCGAACTGCTCGCGGCCCTCGCCGATCTCCATCCACAGACCGAGACGGCCCTGTGGGCGGGGGTGCGCACCGTGCTGCGCGAGTACGCGGACGACAACGGCTGCCCGCCCCGGCTCAGCGCCCTGCTCGCCGGCGTCCCGCTGCCCGCCAAGGCCAACCTCCTCACCCGCTGGGAGCGCAAGGCCGACCGCGAGGCCGGCTACGTACGGCTGCCCTCGCCGCTGGCCGAGGACGTGCTGTCCGGGGCGTCGGTCGCGGGCCCGGTGGGCGCCGGAACCGGCCGCGGCGACGCCGACGGCGACAGCGACCACACCGAGCCCTGGAGCGCCCGATGACCCCGACTCCGCCTCCCGCCGCCGGCGCGCCGATGCTCACCGACGCGGTCCGCGAACGCGCCGCGTACCTCGCCGCCGACGACCTGCCCGCCTACCTCTACGACCTGGCGGAACTGCGGACCCACGCCGCCGCCGTACGGGCCACGCTCCCCGAGCGCGTCGAGCTCTACTACGCCGCCAAGGCCAACCCCGAGCCGGAGATCCTGACCGCGCTCGCCCCGTACGTGGACGGTTTCGAGGTCTCGTCCGGCGGCGAACTCGCCCACGTGCGCAAGGCCGTCCCGAACCGCCCGCTGGCGTTCGGCGGCCCCGGCAAGACCCCGGCCGAGATCGAGGCCGCGCTGGACCTGGGCGTGGAACGCTTCCACGTGGAGAGCGAGTACGAGCTGCGCATGCTCGGCCACCTCGCCGCGCGACTGGCGCCCGGCCGGACCGTTCCCGTGCTGCTCCGCTTCAACCTGCCGGTGCCGGGCGCGGCGCTGGAGGGCAGTTCGCTGGCGATGGGCGGCCGCCCGACACCGTTCGGCCTCGACCCCGCGCAGGCGGACAGCGCGGTACGGCTGCTCACCGACGGCAGCCATCCCCAGCTGGAACTGCGCGGCATCCACGCCCATCTCGCCAGCGGTCTGGACGCGGCGGCGCAGCTCGCGGTGGCCGGGGAAGTGGTCTCCTTCGCGGCCGGCCTGGCCGCCCGGCACGGCATCGCCCTGCCCGAGGTGAACCTCGGCGGCGGTATGACCGTCGACTACGACGCCCCGTCCGCCCGATTCGACTGGACCGCGTACGGCGAAGGGCTCGCGCTCCTCACCGCCGCCCACCCCGATCTACTGCTGCGCATCGAGCCGGGCCGCGCCCTCAGCGCCTACTGCGGGTGGTACGCCACCGAGGCGCTGGACGTGAAACCCAGCCACGGCGAGGAGTTCGCCGTTCTGCGCGGCGGCACGCACCATTTGCGCACCCCGGCGACCAAGGGCCACGACCAGCCCTGCGCGGTCCTGCCCGTCGACCACTGGCCCCACCCCTGGCCGCGCCCCACCGCCCAGCAGGACCACATCACTCTCACCGGCCAGCTCTGCACCCCGAAGGACGTCCTCGCCCGCCGGGTCCCGGCACCCGGTCTGCGGGCCGGGGACCGCGTGGTGTTCGCGCTGGCCGGGGCGTACGCGTGGAACATCTCGCACCACGACTTCCTGATGCATCCCCGGCCCGGCTTCCACTTCCTGGGCAGTGCTTGAATCGGACCATGACCGATCATGAAGTGCTCCGGGTCTTCGTCGGCCCCGACGGCCGGGGCGGCAACCTGCTGGGCGTGGTGACCGGCGATTCCTCCGCCACGGCCGACCGCCAGGCGATCGCCGCCGAACTCGGCTACAGCGAGACGGTGTTCATCGACGACGCCGACCGCGGCGACGTACGGATCTTCACCCCGAGCGTGGAGCTCCCCTTCGCCGGCCACCCGCTCGTCGGCACCGCCTGGCTCCTGAAGTCGCCCCTGCTGCGGCCCCCGGCCGGCGACGTACCCGCCTGGACCGAGGGCGACTTCACCTGGATCCGCGGCCGCGCCGCCTGGGCCCCCGGCCGCCGCACCGAGCAGTACGCGACGGTCGCCGAAGTAGACGCCCTGCCCTCCCCGCCACCCGGCGAGGGCTGGCTCTACGCCTGGGCCTGGGCGGACGAGTCCGCGGGCCGCATCCGCGCCCGCGGCTTCCCCCGTCGCGGCGACGCCATCACCGAGGACGAGGCGACGGGCGCCTCCGCCGCGGTCCTCACCGCCGAACTCGGCCGCCCCCTGGACATCCGCCAAGGCACCGCCTCCCAAATCCTGACCCGCCCGGGCCCGGACGGAACGATCGACGTGGGCGGCCGAGTCGCAAGGGTGCGCTGAGGCAGGTACCGGGGCTTCGTCACGTCACGCCACTTTCGTCGGCGTATCCAGCTCGAACCACACCCCTCGGCGATCCGCCGCCCCGCACCGATCGGCCAGCGCCTCGACCAGGAACAACCCGCGCCCGCCCAACGCCTCCTCCGGCACCCGGACCACACCGAACCGAACCGCGCTCCCGTCGATGACAGTCACGCGCACCTGCCCCGGCGCCACCCGGACCCGCAGCAGTAAATTCGCCCCAGCGGCGTGCAGATAGGTGTTCGTGACCAACTCCGACGTACAGACCGCCGCCGAGTCGGCGAGCTCGTCGCACCCGATCGCGCGCGCCACCTCCGCCACGAGTCCCGGCAGATCTTCGGCGCGGTCGCTACACGGGCGCTGCGCAGCGTGAACGAGTGGGAACGTGCGCCGCGAGGGGCGGCTGGGCGGGACTGCGGGTTTCGGGGTCCATGAGCCAACTCCCTTGTGCGGCACGCCACGTAGCGGGCGCAGCGATGCGAAGTGTTTTTCTGCGTCGCTTCGCGCCTTGACCGGGCGGAGGGGGAGACAACGGCGCTGCGCGCCTGCCAGTGGGGCCGGTCCGCTGCGCGGCCCGGTGATGTGCAGGGAATCCGGTCCGCTGCGCTTCCCGGTCGGGTGGGTGCGGGTTGCTGGTGGTGGGGCGCTTGGGGCACATCACGGCAAGGAAAGCGGATCAAAACTCCCCCTCCCTGGACACACCACCCTCGCACCGCTCTGACCCGCACCACCCACCGCACCCGACCCGTCCGCACCGCCCGAACCCGCACCACCCATATATCGCGGGCGTCCCGGGCACCCGATGCGTAGGGTCTGGCGGATGACTCTTTCGCATGATGTGGTCGGGGACGGACCGGCCGTGGTGCTGCTGCATTCCGGGGTGTGCGACCGGCGGATGTGGGATGCGCAGTGGTCGGATCTGATCGATGCCGGTTACCGAGTGGTGCGCTGTGACTTCCGGGGGTTCGGGCGGAGTCCGGTGCCGGACCGGCGCTACAACAACGCCGACGATGTGCTGGAACTGCTCGACGTTCTCGGCATCGGGCAGGCCGCACTGGTGGGTTCCTCGAACGGCGGGCGGGCCGCCCTGGAGATCGCCGCGCGCCGGCCGGAGCGGGTGAGCGCTCTGGCGCTGCTCTGTTCCGCGTTTGCCGGGCATGAGCGCAGTGCTGAACTGCAAGCGATCGGTGCACGCGAGGACGAACTGATCGAGGCGGGCGACGTCGCCGGGGCGGTGGAGCTGATGGTCAACACCTACGTGGGTCCGGAGGGCGGGCCCGAGGTCCGGGCGGCGGTGCGCGAGATGCAGCGTCATGCGTTTGAGGTGCAACTGGCCGACGCCGAGGAGTTCGAACCCATCAGGACCGAGTTCGACCTGTCGGCGGTCCAGGCACCGTGCCTCGTCCTGTCGGGCGGGCACGACGTGGTGGACTTCCGGCAGATCGCCGCCCGGCTGCACGACCTGCTCGCGGACGCCCGCCACGTCGAACTGCCCTGGGCGGGCCATCTGCCCAGCATGGAGCGGCCTTCCGCCGTCACCGCACTGCTCGTCGACTTCCTGCACGAGAGCGTCCCGACGACGGGACGGTGACCCGCCGGGCCGCCAATCGCGGTGCGCGATAGCGTGGACGGTATGACGATCGAGCGTACTGCCGGCCGTATATCGGCCACGACGTTGACCGCCATCGCCGGGTTGCACGTCGCCTGGGGTCTGGGTTCACCGTGGCCGCTCTCCGATCGTGAAGCGCTCTCGGACGCGGTGGCCGGCCGTCCGACCACGCCCGCCCCTGCGGCCTGCTTCGCCGTCGCGGGCGCCCTGGGGACCGCGGCGCTGCTGGTCTCCGGGCGGCCCAAGAGCCGCCCGGCGCTGTCCCGGCTCGGTGCGGCCGGCGTCGCGGCGGTGCTCGGTGTGCGGGGCGTGATGGGAGTGTCGGGGCGGACCGACCTGCTCTCCCCCGGCTCGTCCTCCCCCCGCTTCCGGCGCCTCGACCGGCTCGCCTACGGCCCGCTGTGCCTCGCGCTCGCCGCGTCGACGGCGGTCGCCAGCCGACGAGGCAGGTGAGCCCGGCCCCGTCGACCGCGGAAACCGCGTCCGCTGTCCGCTGCCCGGTGCACACGCCTCGTGCATACGCGGCCCGCTCTCTAAGCTGACCGCCGGGGGATCCGGATTTCGGCCAGCGACACGAGGAGAACCGGTCACATGGGCTGGACTGCGAACGACATCCCCGACCAGACCGGCCGCACCGCTGTGGTGACCGGGGCCAACAGCGGCATCGGATACTGCGCGGCCAAGGAGTTGGCGCGGCACGGCGCGCTGGTCGTCCTGGCGTGCCGCAGTGAGGAGCGCGGGCAGGCGGCGGCCGACCGGTTGGTGGCCGAGGTGCCGGAGGCGCGAGCCGTCTTCCAGCGGCTGGATCTGGGGGATCTGGCGTCGGTGCGGGCTTTCGCGGAGGAGTTCGAGGGCGACCGGCTGGACCTGCTGGTGAACAACGCGGGCGTGATGGCCCTGCCGTACACGCAGACCGCCGACGGGTTCGAGACCCAGTTCGGGGTCAATCACCTCGGTCACTTCGCCCTGACGGGACTGCTGCTGCCGAAGCTGCTCGCGACCCCCGGGGCCCGGGTCGTCAGCGTCTCCAGCGGCATGCACGCGGTCGCCAACGTCGATCTCGGGGATCTCAACAGCGAGCGCCGCTACCGCCGCTGGATCGCTTACGGCCGCTCCAAGAGCGCCAACCTGCTGTTCATCCACGAGCTGGCGCGGCAGTTGGAGACCACGGGCGCGGATGTGGTGGCCGCCGCCGCGCACCCCGGCTACGCCGAAACGAACCTCCAAACGGCGGGCGCGAAGCTGGAGGGTCGCAAACGCGCCGAGCGCATCATCGGGATCGGCAACCGGATCATCGGGCAGTCGGCCGAGGCCGGCGCGCTGCCGACGCTCTACGCCGCCACCGCACCCGATGTGGCGCCCGATTCGTTCACCGGCCCCCGCTGGCAGGGCTGGCG
Organism: Streptomyces sp. NPDC045021; assembly: GCF_056432645.1. Lineage (NCBI taxonomy): Bacteria > Bacillati > Actinomycetota > Actinomycetes > Kitasatosporales > Streptomycetaceae > Streptomyces > Streptomyces sp. NPDC045021. Next base: position 524,858 of record NZ_JBWKIQ010000003.1, on the reverse strand, counting down.
CGGCGCCCCCGCCCGCTCCTGGCGCGCCTCCTGGACGAAGGACGACCGCGCGGGCGAGCTGCTGTGGACGGCGTCCGAGCAACTGACGGGCGTGACATACAAGTTCTGACGCGCAGGTTCTGACGTACGGGAACGGGCGCACGGAAACGGGCGCGCACCAACGGGCGCACGGAAACGCCCCGTTGCTCCAGGTCCCCCACGCGCGGGTGCTACGAGCCGTAGAGCTGCTCCAGCACCCGCGCGACCCCGTCGTCATCGTTCGTGGCGGCTCGCAGCGGCGCCGCGGCCAGGACGTCCGGGTGCGCGTTGCCCATCGCGTAGCCGGCGCCTGCCCAGGTCAGCGTGGACAGGTCGTTCGGCATGTCGCCGAAGGTGATCACCTCGGAGGCGCCGATCCCGCGGGCCGCGCACCACAGGGCGAGCGTGCCGGCCTTGGTGACGCCGGGCGAGCTGATCTCCAGCATTCCGGAACCGCCGGAGTGCGTGACCTCGACATCGGTGAGCGCGGCGTCGTGCGCCGCGGTCATCATCACGTCCGCGTGGTGACGGGCGGAGTGCACGAGGAGCTTGACGATGTCCTCGTCGGACTCCCACAGTTCGGCGGCGGTCTCCACGATCACTTCCTGGAAGTCCTTCTTCCCGAAGTCCCGCTCGCTGAGGAGGCGGTGGCCGGTCTCCAGGGCCAGCGTCGAGCCGGGCAGCACCGCGACGAGTGCCTCCGCGGCCTTGCGCGCGACGGCTGTCGGCATCAGGCGCGCGTCGAGGAACAGCCGGCCGGGAACGTCGTAGACGATCGCGCCGTTGCAGCAGATCGCCGTCCCCTGGTGTCCCGCGCCCTCGGCGATGCCGTCCACGTAACGCGGCGGCCGGGCCGTCACGAAGACGACCTCGGCACCCGCGGCCTCCACCGACCGCAGCGCCCGCCGGGTCCGCTCCGAGACCGTTCCGTCGCTGCGCAGCAGCGTGCCGTCGAGGTCGGTGGCCACCAGCCGGGGAAGGGTACGGGGCGGAGAAGCAGTCATGTTCGGATCATGGCAGATGCGCCGGAAAAGGGTGGAGACGCAGGGTGGAGGCCGGACGTCGTGGGGTGAAACGGCGGACGGCGCAGAGAAGGGCGTGCAAGGAAGAGACAAGAGTGAAGGGCGGGGAAAGGGGTGGGGGCGGCGTCTCCGCACGAGACGCCGCCCCCGGTGAGGGTGGAGATGGTTCTACGGGGTGACCGCAAGCGGGCCGCTCACCGGGATCGGGCCGGTCACCGGCTGTCGTTGCCGGACGGCGCCGCCGCCGCGCGACCCGCTTCGAGGCGGGCCACCGGGATGCGGAACGGGGAGCAGGAGACGTAGTCGAGTCCGACCTCGTGGAAGAAGTGGACGGACTCGGGGTCGCCGCCGTGCTCGCCGCAGACGCCGAGCTTGAGGCCGGGGCGCGCTGCGCGCCCGGCTTCGCAGGCGGAGCGGATGAGGGCGCCGACGCCGTCCCGGTCGATGGTCTCGAACGGGGAGACGCCGAAGATGCCCTTCTCCAGGTACGCGGTGAAGAACGAGGCTTCCACGTCGTCGCGGGAGAAGCCCCAGACCGTCTGCGTCAGGTCGTTCGTGCCGAAGGAGAAGAACTCCGCGGCCTCGGCGATCTGGCCGGCGGTCAGCGCGGCGCGCGGCAGTTCGATCATCGTGCCGAGCGTCAGCTTGAGGTTTATGCCGGTGGCGGCCTCCACCTCGGCGATGACCTTCTCGGCCTCCTCGCGGACGATCTCCAGCTCCTGGACGGTGCCCACGAGCGGAATCATGATCTCCGGACGCGGATCGCCCTTCATGTTCTTGCGGTGCGCGGCCGCTTCGGCGATCGCCCGTACCTGCATGGAGAACAGGCCGGGGATGACGAGGCCGAGCCGGACGCCGCGCAGGCCGAGCATCGGGTTCTGCTCGTGGAGCTTGTGGACGGCCTGCAGCAGACGCAGATCGTTCTCGTTGGCGTCCTTGCGGGACTCCGCGAGCGCCACCCGCACCGACAGCTCGGTGATGTCGGGCAGGAACTCGTGCAGCGGCGGGTCGAGCAGCCGCACCGTCACCGGGAGTCCGTCCATCGACTCGAAGAGTTCGATGAAGTCGGCCTTCTGGAGCGGCAGCAAGGCACCCAGTGCCTCGTCGCGCTCGCTGTCGGTGTCGGCGAGGATCAGCCGCTCGACCAGCTCGCGCCGCTCGCCGAGGAACATGTGCTCGGTACGGCACAGGCCGATGCCCTGGGCGCCGAAGCGCCGCGCGCGGTTGGCGTCCTCGGCGTTGTCAGCGTTGGCCCGTACTCGCAGCCGGCGGACCCGGTCGGCGTAGGCCATGATCCGGTGGACGGCCTGGACCAGCTCGTCGGCGTCGTCGGCGCCCGCGTGCATCCGGCCCTCGAAGTACTCGACGACCGGGGACGGGACGACCGGCACCTCGCCGAGGTAGACCTTGCCGGAGGAGCCGTCGATGGAGACGACGTCGCCCTCTTCGACGACGATCCCGCCGGGCGCGGTCATCCGGCGCCGCTTGGTGTCGACCTCCAGCTCCTCGGCGCCGCACACACAGGTCTTGCCCATGCCGCGGGCGACGACGGCGGCGTGCGAGGTCTTGCCGCCGCGCGAGGTCAGGATGCCCTCGGCGGCGATCATGCCGTTGAGGTCGTCCGGGTTGGTCTCGCGGCGGATCAGGATGACCTTCTCGCCGGACCGCGACCACTTGACGGCGGTGTACGAGTCGAAGACTGCCTTGCCGACGGCCGCGCCGGGCGAGGCGGCGATGCCCCAGCCGAGCCGCGTGACCTTCGAGTCCTCCTCGAAGCGCGGGAACATCAGCTGCGCGAGCTGCGCGCCGTTGACCCGCTGCAGCGCCTCGGCCTCGTCGATCAGCCCCTGGTCGACGAGTTGGGTGGCGATCCGGAAGGCGGCCGCCGCCGTGCGCTTGCCGACGCGGGTCTGCAGCATCCACAGGTGGCCGCGCTCGATGGTGAACTCGATGTCGCACAGGTCCTTGTAGTGCGTTTCGAGCGTCGTCATGATCTGCATCAGCTGGTCGTAGGAGGCCTTGTCGAGGCCTTCGAGATCAGCGAGCGGCACGGTGTTGCGGATACCCGCGACGACGTCCTCGCCCTGCGCGTTCTGCAGGTAGTCGCCGTACACGCCCTGGTGGCCGGTGGCCGGGTCGCGGGTGAAGGCGACGCCGGTGCCCGAGTCGGGGCCGAGGTTGCCGAAGACCATCGAGCAGATGTTGACGGCCGTGCCGAGGTCGCCGGGGATGCGCTCCTGGCGGCGGTAGAGCTTGGCGCGGTCGGTGTTCCACGATTCGAAGACCGCGCGCACGGCGAGGTCCATCTGCTCGCGCGGCTCCTGCGGGAACTCGCGGCCCGCCTCCTTGAGCACGATGCCCTTGAAGTGCTCCACGAGCTGCTGGAGGTCGGCCGCGTCGAGTCCGAGATCGCTCTCGGCGCCCTTGGCGCGCTTGACCTCTTCGAGGGCCTCCTCGAAGAGCTCGCCGTCGACGCCCATGACGGTCTTGCCGAACATCTGCAGCAGCCGGCGGTAGGAGTCCCACGCGAAGCGCTCGTCCCCGGCCTGGGCGGCGAGCCCGGCCACCGAGGCGTCGGACAGGCCGATGTTGAGGACCGTGTCCATCATGCCGGGCATGGAGAACTTGGCCCCGGACCGCACGGACACCAGCAGCGGGTTGTCCGGCTGCCCGAGCTTCTTGCCCATCTTCTGCTCGAGGGCGTCGAGGTGCGCACTCACCTCGTCGCGGAGCTCCGCCGGTTCGTGGCCGGAGTCCAGGTAGACCTTGCACGCCTCGGTCGTGATGATGAAGCCCGGAGGGACGGGCAGACCGAGGTTGGTCATCTCGGCGAGGTTCGCACCTTTTCCGCCGAGCAGGTCTTTGAGTTCCTTGTTGCCCTCAGTGAAGTCGTAGACGAACTTCTGCGATACCTGTTCCGACACGGGACTCGACTCCTCGTGAGGTCCCCCCGGACAGGGTCTGGGGGAGGGATGCCCTGACGGCGGGGAGCGTACCCATTCCCAAGGCTTTGCAGTACGTCCATCACCACATCAGACGGCCGTAACCACTCGTCTGCCACTAGATCGAAAGTAACGCGCCCGGGCAGCCGGCATCGAATTCCGTTCACTTGTCGAACAGATGACCGCGCAGCGTGCTGTGATCACCGAACGCCGTTCACCCTGCGTGAGAATTCGTTGATCAAGTGGAGAAACCGGGATGGCACTCAGTGCCATCCCTTGGAGAGGTGCAGTCATGATTCCGCGCTCATCTGAGCGCAACCCCCATCAAACGTGGCGTGAATCACGCGGTCATCGGGGCCCGGTTGGACGCCACATCTCACCTTTCGGACGTCCGAGGACGCCTGACGGGAGGGTCAGCCGCCCGACGTGTCCAGTTCGGCTTCCGGGCTGACGGCGGCGCAGTCGTACGGGTCGTTCAGCCAGCCGTCCGGGAGGACGACGCGGTTGTTGCCCGCGGTGCGGCCGCGCGGGCCCTCGGCGCTTTCGGGCCAGGGCTGGTCGAGGTCCACGGCGGCCAGGTGCTCGTCCAGCTCGGCGAGGGAGGAGGAGACGGCGAGGCTGCGGCGCAGCTGGGAGCCGACCGAGAAGCCCTTGGTGTACCAGGCGACGTGCTTGCGGAAGTCGACCACGCCGCGCGCCTCGTCGCCGATCCACTCGCCGAGCAGCTCGGCATGGCGCCGCATGACGACGGCGACCTCCTTGAAGGTCGGCCGGGCCTGGGCGTCCCCGCCCTCCATCGCGCTGACCAGGTCGCCGAAGATCCAGGGGCGGCCGAGGCAGCCGCGGCCGACCACGACGCCGTCGGCGCCGGTCTCGCGCATCATGCGCAGGGCGTCGTCGGCGCGCCAGATGTCGCCGTTGCCGAGCACCGGGATCTCCGGGACGTGCTCCTTGAGGCGGGCGATGGCGTCCCAGTCGGCGGTGCCGCCGTAGTGCTGTGCGGCGGTGCGGCCGTGCAGGGCGACGGCGGTGACGCCCTCCTCGACCGCGATCCGGCCGGCGTCGAGGTACGTCAGGTGGTCGTCGTCGATGCCCTTGCGCATCTTGATGGTGACGGGCAGGTCACCCGCGTTGCCGACCGCCTCGCGCAGGATCGAGCGGAGCAGGTTCCGCTTGTACGGGAGGGCCGAGCCGCCGCCCTTGCGGGTCACCTTGGGCACCGGGCAGCCGAAGTTGAGGTCGATGTGGTCGGCCAAGCCCTCGTCCGCGATCATGCGGACGGCCTTGCCGACGGTCACCGGGTCGACGCCGTAGAGCTGGATGGAGCGCGGCTTCTCGGTCGCGTCGAAGCGGATCAGCCGCAGCGTCTTGGAGTCCCGCTCGACGAGCGCGCGAGTGGTGATCATCTCGCTGACGAAGAGCCCCTTGCCGCCGGAGAACTCACGGCACAGCGTGCGGAAGGGCGCGTTGGTGATGCCGGCCATGGGGGCGAGCACCACGGGCGGCCACACCGTGTGCGGGCCGATCTGAAGTGGCATGGTGGCGTCAGCGGTCATTGCCCCATTGTCGCGTACGCCGGACGGGGATTTCGATGTACCGTTCACGTATATGTGTGCCCTTGGCCACGAGGGACGACCACAGGTGAGCCGGAACGACCACGGAGGCCCGAAGTGCCGGAACTGAGTCCCCGGCGCCGCATGCTCGTGCTGGCGATCTGCTGCATGAGCCTGCTCATGGTCAGCCTCGACAACACCATCCTCAATGTGGCGCTGCCCTCCATGCAGAAGGAGCTGCACGCCTCGGTCGCCGGCCTGCAGTGGACGATCGACGCGTACACGCTGGTGCTGGCCTCGCTGCTGATGCTCGCCGGTTCGACCGCCGACCGGATCGGCCGCCGCCGGGTCTTCCAGACGGGTCTGGTGCTCTTCACCGCGGGCTCGGTGCTCTGCAGCCTCGCGCCCAGCCTCGGCTGGCTGATCGTCTTCCGGATGGTGCAGGCGGTCGGCGGCTCGATGCTCAACCCCGTCGCGATGTCGATCATCACCAACACCTTCACCGACCCGCGGGAGCGGGCCCGCGCGATCGGTGTGTGGGGTGGAGTCGTCGGTGTGAGCATGGCGGCGGGCCCGGTGCTCGGCGGGCTGCTGGTGCAGACCGTCGGCTGGCGATCCATCTTCTGGCTCAACCTCCCGGTCGGATTGCTCGCCCTGGCCCTGACCGCCCGCTACGTGCCCGAGTCGCGCGCCCCCAAGGCCCGCCGGGTGGACCCGGTCGGCCAGCTGTTCGTCATCGCCCTGCTCGGCTCCCTGACCTACGCGATCATCGAGGCCCCGGACGCGGGCTGGACGTCGGCACTGATCCTCGGCTGCCTCGCGGTCTCCATCGGCTCGCTCGCCGGGCTGCTGAGCTACGAGCCGCGCCGCAGGGACCCGCTGATCGAGCTCGGCTTCTTCCGCAGCGCGCCCTTCAGCGGCGCCACGGTCATAGCGGTGAGCGCCTTCGCCGCGCTCGGCGGTTTCCTCTTCCTCAACACCCTGTACCTGCAGAACACCCGCGGGCTCTCCGCCCTCGACGCCGGGCTCTACATGCTGCCGATGGCCGTCATGTGCCTGGTCTTCGCCCCGCTGTCCGGGCGGCTGGTCGCCAGCCGGGGGCCGCGGCTGTCGCTGGTGCTCGCGGGTACCGCGATGACGATCAGCGGCGTGATGTTCGCGGCGTTGGACGCCGAGTCCTCCAACACGCTGCTGTTCACCTCGTACGTCGTCTTCGGTATCGGGTTCGGGCTGGTCAACGCGCCGATCACCAACACCGCCGTGTCCGGGATGCCGCGCTCGCAGGCCGGGGTGGCCGCCGCCGTCGCCTCCACCAGCCGGCAGGTCGGGCAGTCGCTCGGGGTCGCAGTGATCGGCGCCGCCATCGCCGCCGGGCTGCACACCACCGCCTGGTGGATCATCGCGGGCTGCGGCGCCGTCGTCCTGGTGCTGGGCGCGCTGACCACCGGCCGCTGGGCCGCCGGAACCGCCGAACGGGCCGCGGCGCGGCTGCTGGAGCCGGCGCCCCGTCCCGTCGGGACCGAAGCGGTCACGAACTCCTGACTACGACCGGCCCGCCGACGCGAGAACCGGCCGCGCGCCCGCCGACGCCGGAGCAGGCTCCGCGCCGTTCGCCGCGAGCTCCGGCTGCGCACCGGCCGCCGGGGAGGTGCACAGCGCGTACAGCCGGTCCAGCCGGGTGCGCGTCACCTCGTCCGCCGGGGTGTACGTCACGAGCCGCGGCCCGGACCGCGGGCCGAGCCACAGGTGGGTGAAGTCGAAGGTGAGCAGCCCGACCTGCGGGTTCAGATAACGCTTGGAGCGGTTGTCCGGCTGCAGCACCTCATGGCGGTCCCAGGCCTCGCAGAATTCCGGTGACGCCTGCTGGAGGCGCTTGAGCAGCGACTTCCAGGCCGGCTCCGCGAGGTGCTCGGCCATGGAGGACCGGAATTTGGCGGCCATCAGCCGAATCACCTCTTCCCGGTCGATCAGCGCCTCGCGCCAGGCGGGATCGGTGAAGGCGAGCCACATGATGTTGCGGTCCTCGAAGGGCCGCGCGTCCAGGTCGTCGACCAGCCGCCCGTAGGTGCGGTTGTACGCGATCACGTCGTGCCGGCTGTTGGCGACGAACGCGGGCAGTGGTTCCAGCTGCTCCAGCATCAGGCGGATCTGGTCCGACATGCCGGGGCAGTCGGCGTAGGGGCTGGGGTCCGCGACCCCGGCGAGGGTGAACAGGTGGACGCGCTCGTTCGGGTCGAGCATCAGGGCGCGGGCGATGGCGTCGGCGACCTGCGCGGACACCTGGATGTCCCGGGCCTGCTCCAGCCACGTGTACCAGGTGACGCCGACCGCGGCGAGGCCCGCGACCTCCTCGCGGCGCAGCCCCGGCGTGCGGCGGCGGCGCCCCGGCGGCAGTCCGACCTGCTCGGGAGCGATGCGCTCGCGGCGGCTGCGCAGGAACGAGGCGAGCTCGCGCCGCTTGATGTCGGCGCCCGACTCGTGCTGCGCGGGGGTCGTCGTCGTAGGCATGCTTCCAGCATGCCCGATCGCGCAGCCAGTTGCGTGGTGGTTCTTATACCTGGATAAACGCTCTCTGGTACCACCCTGAAAACGGGCGCATGGTTGCTCACGTGACTCCAATGGAACGCACTCCCGTCCTTTCCTCCCGTGCCCAGGTCCTCCCCCGCGTGACGCGCCTCGGGACTCCCCGGGCCACCGGGAGCCCCTCCGGTCCCGCCGGTTCGGCCGGTCCTGTGCTGACCGCACTCGGCCTGTTCACCGTGCTGCTCGGCGCGGCCCTGCCGCTGATCGACTTCTTCATCGTCAATGTCGCGCTGCCGACCATCGACCGCGACCTCGCCGCAGGGCCGGCCCTGCTGGAGCTGGTGGTGGCCGGCTACGGCACCGCGTACGCCGTGCTCCTGGTGCTCGGCGGGCGGCTCGGCGACATGTTCGGCCGCCGCCGGCTCTTCCTCGCCGGTATGGCCGCCTTCGGTCTGACCTCGCTGGCCTGCGGGCTGGCGCCGGACGCCTGGACGCTGGTCGGCGCGCGGGTGGCGCAGGGCGCCGCCGCGGCCCTGATGCTCCCCCAGGTGCTCGCCACCATCCAGTCCTCCACCGCCGGACCGCGGCGCGCCCGCGCGCTCAGCCTGTACGGCGCCACGGCCGGCCTGTCGATGGTCGCCGGTCAGATCCTCGGCGGCGTGCTGGTGGCCGCCGACATCGCGGGCACCGGCTGGCGCGCGGTGTTCCTGGTGAACGTGCCGGTCGCCCTGATCGGCCTGGTCCTGGCGGCGCGCAGCATCCCCGAGACCCGCTCCGAGCGCCCGGCGCCGATCGACGTCCCGGGCACCGTACTGCTGGCCGTCTCGCTGGTGACGCTGCTGGCGCCGCTGACCGAGGGCCGGGCCTCCGGCTGGCCGCTGTGGACCTGGATCTCGCTGGCCGCCTTCCCCTTCTCGGCCTACGCGTTCTACGCCGTCGAGCGCCGCGCGGACCGGCAGGGCCGCACCCCGCTGGTGCCGCCGAGCCTGTTCGCACTGCCCGGCATACGGCGCGGGCTGCCGCTCGTCCTGCCGTTCTCCATCGGCTTCGGCGGCTTCATGCTCGTGATGGCGGTGGCCCTGCAGCAGGGTCTGGCCTTCGGACCGGTCGCGGCCGGTGTGGCGATGGCGCCGCTGGCCGCCACCTTCTTCGCGGCCTCCCTGATGGGCCCGCGCCTGGTGACGCGGTACGGCAGCCGGGTGGTCACCGTCGGCGGCCTGATCCAGGGTCTCGGCCTGCTGCTCCTGGTGGGCGCCGCCCTGTACGACTGGCCGCACCTGGGCGCGCTCGGCCTGGCGCCGGGCATGGCGGTGGCCGGCTTCGGCCAGGGCCTGCAGCTCCCGGTGCTCTTCCGCATCGTGCTCGCGGAGATTCCGGCGGAGCGGGCGGGCGTCGGCAGCGGCGTCATGGTCACCACCCAGCAGTCCGCGCTCGCGCTCGGCGTGGCGACGCTCGGAACGCTCTTCCTCGCCCTGATCCCCTCGGCCGGTATGCGGAACGCCCTGGTCATCACGCTGCTCGTGCAGCTCGGCGCGGTCGCGCTGACGATCCTGCTGAGCCTGCGGCTCCCCCGCCACGTCTCCTGAGCCGAGTGGAATGACAATTATTGAAATCTGTCACTCCATATGCCATGCTTCAGTCATCCCCTCCTCCACCGTCCAAGGAGCACCCCGTGCTGAAGCACCGCACCCTCGGAACCACCGGCCCCTCCGTCTCCGCCCTCGGCCTCGGCGCCATGGGCATGTCGGCCCTCTACGGCGGCACTGACGACGTCGAGTCGACCGCCACCATCCATGCCGCCCTCGACGCCGGCGTCACCCTCATCGACACCGGCGACTTCTACGGCATGGGCCACAACGAACTCCTCATCCGCGACGCCCTGCGCAGCAGCTCGCAGGGGCGCGACCAGGCCGTCATCAGCGTCAAGTTCGGGGCGCTGCGCGACATCGACGGCGGCTGGTCCGGCTACGACGGCCGGCCCGCCGCCGTGAAGAACTTCCTCGCCTACTCCCTCAACCGCCTCGGCACCGACCACATCGACATCTACCGGATCGCCCGCGTCGACCCCGGCGTGCCGATCGAGGAGACCGTCGGCGCCATCGCCGAGCAGGTCCAGGCCGGTCACGTACGGCACATCGGCCTCTCCGAGGTCGGCGCGGACGCGCTGCGCCGGGCCGCGGCCACCGCCCCGATCTCGGACCTGCAGATCGAGTACTCGCTCTTCTCCCGCGGCATCGAGGCGGAGATCCTGCCCACCGCCCGTGAGCTGGGCATCGGCGTCACCGCGTACGGCGTGCTCTCCCGCGGGCTGCTCAGCGGCCACTGGACCCGCGAGCGCTCCGAGCAGAGCAGCGCCAACGGTGACTTCCGCGGGATGAGCCCGCGCTTCTCCGGCGACAACCTGGACCGCAACCTCGGCCTCGTCGAGGCGCTCCGCAAGATCGCCGGGGCCAAGGGCGTCAGCGTCGCGCAGGCCGCGATCGGCTGGGTGCTGGCGCAGGGCGAGGACATCGTGCCGCTCGTCGGCGCGCGCCGTCGCGACCGCCTCACCGAGGCGCTCGGCGCCCTGGACGTCACCTTCGACGCGGCCGACCTCGCGGCCATCGAGGCCGCCGTCCCGGCCGGCGCCGCGGCCGGCGACCGCTACCCGCAGGCGCAGATGGCCCACCTGGACAGCGAGCAGTAGCCCTCCCGGCGGGTCAGGTAAGTGAGCACCTGCGGCGGGGGTGCGGGTACGTAGGTCCCTGCGGCACCGTTGCGCCTGCGGCGGGCTTTCCCCACCCTCCCGCCCATTGCCTCCCGGCGGGGTCGCCTGCGGCGGACTTCGGACACGCCTCCGCACCCGCACACTGGGGACGTAGCACCCCGCACCGAAAGGCCACCATGCCGCCCGTGACCCTGACCACCGACCGCATCCTCGAAGCCACCGAGGACGTGCTCCGCCGCTTCGGCCCCGCCAAGGCCACCGTCGTGGATGTGGCGCGGGCCCTGGGCGTCAGCCATGGCACCGTCTACCGGCACTTCGCCAGCAAGGCGGCGCTCCGCGAGGCCGTCACCCAGCGGTGGCTGGACCAGTCGCACTCGACGCTGTCCGCCGTCGCGGCCGGGCCGCAGCCCGCGCCCGTACGGCTGCGGCAGTGGCTGACGGAGCTGTTCGCCTCGAAGCGCCGCAAGGCCGGCGGTGACCCGGAGCTGTTCGCGACGTACATGGCGCTCGCGGGCGAGGCCAGCGCGGTGGTCGCCCGGCACGTCGAGGACCTGGTCGGGCAGCTCGCGGGCATCGTCGAGGACGGGGTCGGTCGCGGAGAGTTCTCGCTGCCCGCATCCGTCGACCCCGCCACCGCCGCCCGCGCCGTCTGGGACGCCACCGGCCGCTTCCACGACCCGGCGTACGCCGCCGAGTGGTCGCAGCCCGGTATCGACGCCGCCTTCGACGCGGTCTGTGACCTGCTGCTGCACGGACTGCGGGCTCAGGGCGCGGCCGGCGCCCCCGGCACCCCGGACGCCGCCGGATCCCCGGACGTGTAGCCGACGTCCACCGCGCCCGATCCCGCCGTCGCGTCGATGATCCGCGGCGAAGTGCTCTCCTCCAGCCCCGTGGCGTACTCCCGCGACCCGCTCCCGCTGCGCCCGACCACCTGGTAGTGGGAGCCCGGCGGGACGCCGATCGTCACGGAGCCGGAGCGCACCTTCGCCGTCACCCTGTCGGGGGCGGCGGCGAACGACAGGTCCAGCGAACCGGAGTTCGCCCCCACGTCGGCAGTCCGGAAGGTGAGCCCGGTGCCGTCGATCGCACCCGATCCGGTGCGGGCCCAGATGGTGCCGCCGACATCGGTCAGGGTGGTCGACCCCGAGGTGCTCGTCAGGTCCAGGCGGCCGGTGGTGCCGCGCACCTCGGTGGAGCCCGAGGTGCCGACGATCTGGATCTCGATCTCCGGCGGGACGTCGAACTCCAGCTTCACCGAGCAGTCCAGCCCGGTCAGCGACCACCAGCCGGGGCACTCCGCCTGCACCTTCAGGACACCGCCGTCCCACACCTTCCTGACCTGCGGCTTCGTCGTGGACCAGGTCAGCGTCTGCTTGACGCGCACCTGGCCGGCGGGCCCGGGGCGCACCGTCACCGACGCGCTGCCCGCGTCCACCTGCAGCCGCTGGACCCGTCCCGCCGGAGGGAGTTCGAGCGTCTGGGTGGGCTCGGGCCGGTGCCCGCCGAAGTACGCCCAGGTCTCCACGGCCATCGGCGACACGATGAACAGCGCGCTGATCACCGCGACAACGAGCCATGCCCCGCGGTGCTTCCGGCGCCCCGCACCCACGGCGCCTCCGGCGCTCACGCCCCCTCCAGGAAGCGCAGTACGGCGAGCACCCGGCGGTGGTCGCCGTCGGCCTGCGGCAGATCCAGCTTGGCGAAGATGTTGTTGATGTGTTTCGCGACCGCGCTCTCGCTGACCACCAGGTGCTCGGCGATACCCGCGTTGGAGCGGCCCTCCGCCATCAGCGAGAGCACCTCGCGCTCGCGCGGTGTCAGCCGCTCCAGCGGGTCGGAGTTGCGCCGCAGCAGCAGCTGCGCGACCACCTGCGGGTCCAGCGCGGTGCCGCCGTTCGCCACCCGGCGCAGCGCGTCGATGAACTCCTCGACGTCCGCGACCCGTTGCTTGAGCAGATAGCCGATACCGCCGCCGCGCGCCGACAGCAGATCGGCCGCGTACCGCTCCTCGACGAACTGGGAGAGCAGCAGGACGGCGGTGTCCGGCCACTGCCGCCGGATCATCAGGGCGGCCCGTACGCCCTCGTCGGTGAAGCCGGGCGGCATCCTGACGTCCACCAGGGCCAGTTGCGGCCGGTGTTCGTCGACGGCCGACAACAGGGCCTCGGCGTCGCCCACTTCGGCGGCGACCTCGAAGCCCGCGGTCTCCAGGACCTTGGCCAGTCCGATGCGCAACAGGACCGAGTCCTCGGCGATTACAGCCCGCACGGCAACTCCACAGTGATGATGGTCGGGCCCCCTGCGGGGCTGCTGATCCTGATCGATCCGTCGACGGAGCCGACGCGCTGCGCGAGCCCGGCGAGTCCGGTACCGCCCGCCACGTCCGCGCCGCCGATCCCGTCGTCGGTGACGGTCACCCGCAGGACGTCCTCGCGCGACCGCACCGCGACGTCCACCCGCTCCGCCCGGGCGTGCTTGGCGACGTTCGCGAGCGCCTCGGAGACCACGAAGTACGCGACGGCCTCCACGGTGGGCGAAGCGCGCCGCTCCATCTCCACCTTCAGATGGACCGGCAGCGGCGCCCGCGCGGCCACCCCGGACAGCGCGGCGTCCAGGCCCCGGTCGTCCAGGACGGCCGGGTGCAGGCCGCGCACCAGATTGCTGAGCTCCTCGATGGCCTCCTTGGCCTCGCGGTGCGCCTCGTCGATCACCCGGCGCGCCTCGGGCGGCAGGTCCTTGAGGGTGGCGCGGGCCAGGCCCAGGTTCATCGCGAGGGAGACCAGCCGCTGCTGCGCGCCGTCGTGCAGATCGCGTTCGATCCGGCGGCGTTCGGCGTCCGCGGCGTCCACCACCCCCGCCCGGCTCTCGGCGAGGTCCTCGACGCGGCGCCGCAGCTCCTTTGCCCGGTTGGGCCCCAGCAGCGCGGCGGCGGCCGAGGTGTCGAGCCGGGCGACGCCGGCGGCCAGGAAGGGCGCCAGGAGCAGCAGGACGATCCCCACGACGGTGACGAGCGTGTACCGCTCGGTCCAGCCGGGCAGCCGGTCCTCCACGGGCAGCGCCCACACCCAGGAGAAGACCAGCGCGCCGAAGATCCCCGCGACCCAGGAGCAGACGACGAGCACCGCTCCGGCCGCCGCCAGCGGGGCCGCCACCAGGTGGTAGCCGAACTGCCGCCAGGTCGCCTCCGAACGCAGCCACTGCCAGCCGCCGCGCGGGGTGTACCAGGGGTGCGCCCTCGGCACCCGGGGGACGTTCAGCCCCAGCAGCGACCAGAACCGGCTGCGCTGGAGCAGCGTCAGCGGACCGCACACCAGGGGCAGCGCGGGCAGCAGGATCACCGACCGCCAGTCCGTCACGAGGTCGAAGACCAGCAGCGCGCTCACCCCGGCCAGCGGCACGCCCGCCGTGACGAACGCCGTGTTGCGCCATGCCCAGGCCGACCACGGGGCGTACCCGGCGGCTTGCTGGAGTGCACGCCGCAGCGGCCCTGTTGATGCCATGCGCTCACCGTAGAGCCCCAGGTGGGGCGGTGTGCATCCCGTAGGGGTCCGCTCTCGGGGTATAGCCAGCACCACCACAGGTCGGACCCGGGCGTTACTGACCTTCGCGGGCCGGACGACGAGGCTTGTTCCCGTACCCGACCGCCGGGTCCGGAAGGAGTTCACCACCATGTCCGTCCTGGAGATGCCGGCCACCCGGATCCGTCCGACCGCCACCGAGCACGGCAGCACCGGTGCCGAGATCATCGAGTTGTACGCCGTCCCGGAGCGGGAGCCGCGCCGGCCCAGACCGCTCGGCTACGTCCTGATCGCGCTCGGACTGGCCCTGATCCCCTGGCTCTTCGTCCTCGCGACCTCGCTCCCGGCCACCGCGCAGGCGTCCCACTGGTCGACGGCCTGGGTGGGCCTCGACGCCCTGGAGGCCGTCGGCCTCATCGGCACCGGCCTGCTCCTGCGCCGCCGCGACCACCGCCGCGGCCTCGCGGCGGCCGCCACCGCGATGCTGCTCGTGGTCGACGCCTGGTTCGACGTCACAACAGCCGCCCCGGGGGCGGACGTCGCGTCCGCCCTGCTGATGGCGGTCTTCCTCGAACTGCCGCTGGCCGCGCTGTGCGCGGTGCTGGCCGTACGGACGTCCGCACACGCAAACGCCGGCGGGGCTGGAAAATCCAGCCCGGCCGGCGTTTGAGGCGATTCGTGCAACCCGCCTGGAGGGCGACTAGTGCTCTGGCCTTTCCGGTCAGAGCACTAGCAGCCGAGGAGCCGACCGCCGAGGTACGACTGGATCTGGTCCAGTGACACGCGCTCCTGCTTCATGGTGTCGCGCTCGCGCACCGTCACCGCGTTGTCGTCGAGGGTGTCGAAGTCCACGGTGACGCAGAACGGCGTACCGATCTCGTCCTGACGGCGGTAGCGGCGGCCGATGGCACCCGCGTCGTCGAATTCGATGTTCCAGTTCTTCCGCAGGTCGGTCGCCAGGCCCTTGGCCTTCGGCGACAGCTGCGGGTTGCGGGACAGCGGCAGGACGGCGACCTTGACCGGCGCCAGGCGCGGGTCGAGGCGCATGACCGTGCGCTTCTCCATGACGCCCTTGGCGTTGGGCGCCTCGTCCTCGTTGTACGCGTCGAGCATGAAGGCGAGCATGGCGCGGTTGACGCCCGCCGCCGGCTCGATGACGTACGGGAACCAGCGCTCGCCGGCCTCCTGGTCGAAGTACGACAGGTCCTGGCCGGAGGCCTCGGAGTGCGCCTTGAGGTCGAAGTCGGTGCGGTTGGCCACACCCTCCAGCTCGGAGAACTCGTTGCCACCGAAGTTGAAGCGGTACTCGATGTCAGTGGTGCGCTTCGAGTAGTGCGACAGCTTCTCCTTGGCGTGCTCGAACCAGCGCATGTTGTCCGGGTTGAGGCCCAGGCCGGTGTACCAGTTCCAGCGCTGCTCCATCCAGTACTCGTGCCACTGCTCGTCCTCGCCCGGCTTGACGAAGAACTCCATCTCCATCTGCTCGAACTCGCGGGTCCGGAAGATGAAGTTGCCGGGCGTGATCTCGTTGCGGAAGCTCTTGCCGGTCTGGGCGATACCGAACGGCGGCTTCTTGCGCGAGGTCGTCTGCACCTGGGCGAAGTTGGTGAAGATGCCCTGGGCGGTCTCCGGCCGCAGGTACGCGACGGAGCCCGCGTCCTGGGTCGGGCCGAGGTGCGTCTGCAGCATGCCGGAGAACTGCTTGGGCTCGGTGAAGGCGCCCTTGTTGCCGCAGTTCGGGCAGTTGATGTCGGCGAGACCGTTGGCCGGCGGACGGCCGTGCTTGGACTCGTACGCCTCCTCCAGGTGGTCCGCGCGGTAGCGCTTGTGACAGGAGGTGCACTCGGTCAGCGGGTCCGAGAACGTCGCGACGTGGCCGGACGCCTCCCAGACCTCGCGCGCCAGGATCACCGACGAGTCGAGTCCGACAACGTCGTCGCGCGAGGTGACCATGGAGCGCCACCACTGGCGCTTGATGTTCTCCTTGAGCTCGACGCCGAGCGGCCCGTAGTCCCAGGCGGCCTTCGAGCCGCCGTAGATCTCACTGCACGGGAAAACGAAGCCTCGGCGCTTGCTCAGGCTGACGATGGTGTCGATCTTGTCGGCGGCCACGGTGCTCTCTTCAGTACGACGAAGCGGTCAGTTGCCCCAGGTTACCGGCGGGCCCGGCCCCCATATCAAATCGGTTCCGGTGGAACTCCGGGGACCGAGGGCAATTGACAATCGTTTCCACTTCAGATGAAAATGAGTGTCATGAACAAACGCTCCCGTCTGATACCCGCCGTCGTCGCCGGATCCGCCGCCCTGGGCCTGCTCACGCTGAGTGCCTGCTCGGCGTCCGACGCCGCGGACGGTGCGGGAAGCAACGGAAAACTGAAGGTCACAGCGTCCTTCTACCCCATGGAATTCCTGGCGAAGGAGATCGGCGGCGACCATGTCGCTGTGACGGCGCTCACCAAGCCGGGCGTCGAACCGCACGATCTGGAGCTCACCCCGCGGCAGACCGCCGCCCTCGGCAAGGCCGACGTGATCGTCTACCTCAAGGGCCTGCAGCCCGCCGTGGACGAGGCCGTCAAGCAGTCCGGCGTGAAGAACACCGCCGATGCCGCTTCGCTGACCGCCCTCGAAGAGCACGGCACCGAGGTCGACGGCCACGCGCACACCACCGGCGACAACCACTCCGGCGAGGGCGAGGCCGGCGCCGACCCGCACATCTGGCTCGACCCGGTGAAGTACGCCGAGGTCGCCAAGGGCGTCAACACCACGCTCGCCAAGGCCGACCCCGACAACGCCGCCACGTACCAGAAGAACACGGACGCGCTGGTCAAGAAGTTGGACGCGCTGAACAACCAGTTCAAGGACGGTCTCAAGAACCGCGCCTCCGACACCTTCATCACCACCCACGCGGCCTTCGGCTACCTCGCCGAGCGGTACGGACTGGTCGAGGAGGCCATCGGCGGCATCGACCCGGAGGCCGAGCCCAGCGGCGCCCGCATCAAGGCGCTGCAGCAGCTCTCCTCCGAGCACCACGTCACGACGGTCTTCTTCGAGACGCTCGCCAGCAACGCCACCGCCAAGACCCTGGCCGGCGACCTGAAGCTCAAGACCGATGTACTGGATCCCCTCGAGGGCATCACCGACAAGTCCAAGGGCGCCGACTACTTCGAGGTCCAGCAGAGCAACCTCAAGGCTCTGCAGACGGCGCTCGGCAGCAAGTGAAGGAAGCGATGACGGAGGTAGGCATGGAGCCGGTCCCGGTCATATCCCTGCGCGGGGCGACGGCCTCGCTCGGATCCCGGCCCGTACTGCGCGGGGTGGACCTGACGGTCGGCTGCGGCGAGGTCGTCGCGCTGCTCGGCGCGAACGGCTCCGGCAAGTCGACGGCGGTCCGCGCCGTCGTCGGCCAGGTGCCGCTCAGCGAAGGCCGGCTGGAACTCTTCGGCACCCCGCTCAAGCGCTTCCGCGACTGGGCCAGGATCGGCTACGTGCCGCAGCGCACCACCGCCGCCAGCGGCGTGCCCGCCACCGTCCGCGAGGTCGTCTCCTCCGGCCGGCTGGCCCGCACCCGGCTGCGGCCGCTCGGCCGGGACGACCGCGCGGCGGTCGACCGGGCGCTGGAGCTGGTCGGCATGGCCGACCGCGCCAAGGACTCCGTCAACGCGCTGTCCGGCGGACAGCACCAGCGGGTGCTCATCGCCCGTGCGCTGGCCGTGAGCCCCGAACTGCTGATCATGGACGAGCCGATGGCCGGCGTGGACGTCGCCAGCCAGGAGATCCTGGCCGGCACGCTGCGCGAGCAGGTCGCGGGCGGCGCCACCGTGCTCCTCGTGCTGCACGAGCTCGGCCCGCTGGAGCCGCTGATCGACCGCGCGGTGGTGCTGCGCGACGGCTGCGTCGTCCACGACGGACCGCCGCCGCGCGCCGTTGGCCAGCACGCGCTGCCCGGCCACGACCATGTGCACCCGCACGCGGCGCACGACGCCGAACCGATCAGGACGGGGCTGCTGAGCTGATGGACATCCTCGACTACGCCTTCATGCAGCGGGCCCTGATCGCCGCCGTCCTGGTCGGCATCACCGCCCCCGCCATCGGCATCTACCTCGTCCAGCGCCGCCAGGCGCTGATGGGCGACGGCATCGGCCATGTCGCGATGACCGGCGTCGGCCTCGGCTTCCTGCTGAACGCCAGCCCGATCCGGATGGCGACCGCCGTCGCCGTCGTCGGCTCCGTGGCCATCGAGCTGATCCGCTGGTACGGCAAGACGCACGGCGACATCGCGCTCGCGATGCTCTTCTACGGCGGCATGGCCGGCGGCGTGATGCTGATGAGCATGTCCGACACGGGATCCAACGCCAACCTCGTCACGTACCTCTTCGGCTCCCTCAACACCGTCTCACCGCAGGACGTCACCACCATCTGCGTGCTCGCCGCGTTTGTGGTGCTCGTCACGGTCGGGCTGCGCCGGCAGCTCTTCGCGATCTGTCAGGACGAGGAGTTCGCCCGCGTCACGGGCCTGCCGGTCCGGCTGCTGAACCTGCTCGTGGCGGTCACCGCCGCGGTCACCGTCACCGTCGCGATGCGCGTCGTCGGCCTGCTGCTCGTCAGCGCCCTCATGGTCGTCCCGGTCGCCGCCGCCCAGCAGCTGTCCCGCAGCTTCGCGATGACGTTCGCGCTGGCCGTCCTGATCGGCGTGACGGTCTCGCTCTCCGGAGCCGTCACCTCGTTCTACGTCGATGTACCTTCGGGGCCCACGATCGTTCTGCTGGCCATCGCCATCTTCATCGCCCTGGCCCTGCTGGCAGGTCCGCTGGCAAGAAAACGGGCTCGCGGTTCCGCTGCCGCCGCGGAACGGTGCACCCTGGAGGTACCCGGCGCGCGCGTCCCCCAGGACGACGTTCGGGTTTAGGCCCTGTGGCCTGACACAATGACGACCGACCGGACATCTGGACGGTGACGGTTACGACCGAGAAGGAGGCACCGGTGACGACCGCCAAGCCCCCCGTGCAGGGCCGATCGACCCGGCAGCGTGCTGCCGTCGCCGCCGCGCTCGACGAGGTCGAGGAATTCCGCAGCGCCCAGGACCTCCACGACCTTCTCAAGCACCGCGGCGACTCCGTCGGCCTCACCACCGTCTACCGCACGCTGCAGTCGCTCGCCGACGCCGGCGAGGTCGACGTGCTGCGCACGGACGACGGCGAGTCCGTCTACCGCCGCTGCTCCGACGGCCACCACCACCACCTCGTCTGCCGCATGTGCGGCAAGGCCGTCGAGGTCGAGGGCCCGGCCGTCGAGAAGTGGGCCGAGGCCATCGCCACCGACCACGGCTTCGTCAACGTCGCCCACACCGTAGAGATCTTCGGCACCTGCGCCGACTGCGCCACCCCGCCTCCGACTACGGAAGCCTGACCGCAGAGCAGTCACGACGAAAGCCGATGGTCCGCCGCGTCTTACGCAGCGGACCATCGGCTTTCGCGCTCACGCGCGCCTCAGCCGCGCTTGTCCGCGTCCGGGGCGAGGTCGTTCGGGAGGGCGCCGCCGAAGCGGCGGTCGCGGGAGGCGTATTCGTGGCAGGCGCGCCAGAGGTCGCGGCGGTCGAAGTCGGGCCACAGGACGTCCTGGAAGACCATCTCGGCGTAGGCGGTCTGCCAGAGCAGGAAGTTGGAGGTGCGCTGCTCGCCGGAGGGGCGGATGAAGAGGTCCACGTCCGGCATGTCCGGGTAGTACAGGTACTTCGCGAAGGTCTTCTCGTTGACCTTGGAGGGGTCGAGCTTGCCGGCCTTCACGTCCGCGGCCATGGCGGCGGCCGCGTCCGCGACCTCCGCGCGGCCGCCGTAGTTGACGCAGAAGTACAGCGTCATGGCGTCGTTGTCCTTCGTCTGCTCCTGGGCGACCTGGAGCTCCTGGACGACGGACTTCCACAGCTTGGGCATCCGGCCCACCCAGCGGATGCGGATACCGAGGGCGTCCATCTCGTCGCGGCGGCGGCGGATGACGTCGCGGTTGAAGTTCATGAGGAAGCGCACCTCGTCGGGCGAGCGCTTCCAGTTCTCGGTGGAGAAGGCGTACAGGGAGAGGTTCTTGACGCCCAGCTCGATGCTGCCCTTGAGGACGTCGAGGACGACGGATTCGCCGACCTTGTGGCCCTCGGTGCGCGGGAGACCGCGCTCCTTCGCCCAGCGGCCGTTGCCGTCCATGACGATGGCGACGTGCTGCGGCACCAGCTCCCCCGGAATCTTGGGGGGCACCGCACCGGACGGATGCGGGTCCGGAGTCCGGTACTCCGGTCGGGAACGGCCCAGAATCCCGCGACGTGCCATGCGCGTTGCCTCTCCTACATCTCGGTACTACTACTGCCAGTCCTGCGTGCTGCCGGTTCTGCGTGCTGCCAGGTCTACTTCTCGACGAATTTCAACGAGCGCAGCCCGCGCTCCAGGTGCCACTGCAGATACGCCGCGACCAGCCCGCTGCCCTCCCGGCAGAAGTGCGGCTCGCAGGCGTCCGCCGTCTCCCAGTCCCCGCCCAGCAGCGCGCCGAGGAGTTCCAGGGACTCCCGTGAGGGTACGACGCTTCCCGGCACACGGCACTCGGCGCAGACGACTCCTCCCGCTCCTACCGAAAAGAACCGATTCGGCCCGTCCATACCGCATTTGGCACAGTTGTCGAAGCTCGGCGCGTAGCCGTTCACGGCCAGCGAGCGCAGCAGGAAGGCATCGAGGATCAGCCGCGGCTGGTGCTCGCCGGAGGCCAGGGTGCGCAGGGCGCCGACGAGGAGCAGGTACTGCTGGACGGCTGGTTCGCCCTCGTGATCGGTGAACCGTTCCGCCGTCTCCAGCATCGCCGTGCCGGCGGTGTAGCGGTCGTAGTCGGCCGCGATGGCGCTACCGTACGGAGCGATCGTCTCACCCTGCGTACACAACGGCAGCCCGCGCCCGACCAGTTCCCCGCCCCGCGCGAACAGCTGCACATCGACATGGCTGAACGGCTCCAGCCGCGCCCCGAACTTCGATTTCGTGCGGCGCACCCCCCGGGCCACCGCCCGGACCCTCCCGTGCCTGCGGGTGAGCAGCGTGATGATCCGGTCCGCCTCACCCAGCTTCTGGGTGCGCAGCACGATGCCGTCGTCGCGGAACAGACTCATACGGCCCATTGTCCCGTACGGGAAGGGACCTCCGGGCACCCTGGGGCCCCATGGCTGTCACGGGCCCCATACGCTGCCGCCTATGTCGATCACCGCAACCGTGGCAGTGCTGGCCATCGCCGCCCTGCATGTGTACATCCTGGTCCTGGAGATGTTCCTGTGGACCACTCCGAAGGGCAGGGCCGCCTTCGGTCTGACGCCGGAGTTCGCCGCCGAGACCAAGGCCCTGGCCGCGAATCAGGGGCTCTACAACGGGTTCCTCGCGGCCGGCCTGGCGTGGGCCGCGTTCGCCTCCGACCCGGTGGGCTTCCAGACGAGGATCTTCTTCCTGGCCTGCGTCGCCGTGGCCGGCGTGTACGGGGCCGCCACCGCGAGCCGCCGCATCCTCTTCGTCCAGACCGTGCCGGCACTCGTCGCGCTGGCACTGGTCCTCATCGCCCACTGACGCCGGGCCGAGGCGGTGACCGGCACCGCCCGGTCCGGCCGGACCGTCCCTAGCCTTCTCCTGCCGCCCGGATCAGTCCCGACTCGTAGGCGGCGATGACCAGTTGGGCGCGGTCGCGGACATCGAGCTTGCCCATGATGCGGCTGACGTGCGTCTTGGCGGTGAGCGGGCTGAGCCCGAGGGCCTCGCCGATCTCGGTGTTGTTCAGGCCCCGGCCGACGAGGGTCAGCACCTCCCGCTCCCGGTCCGACAGACCCGTGAGACCGACCGGGGCGGGGCCGGGCGGCGGCCGGTCCGGCAGCCGCAGGACACGGGCGATGAGGCGGGCCGTGGGTCCGGGCGACAACAGCGCATCGCCCGCGGCGACGGTGCGGATGGCGTCCAGGAGCTCGGCGGGCCTGGTGTCCTTGACCAGGAAGCCGCTGGCTCCCGCCCGGAGCGCCGCGACCACGTGCTCGTCGGTGTCGTACGTGGTGAGCACCAGCACCCGCACCCCGGCGAGAGCGCCGTCCGCGGCGATGATCCTGGTCGCCTCGATGCCGTCGAGGTCCGGCATCCGAATGTCCATCACCACCACATCGGCGCCGGTGCTGCCGGCCAGCGCCGCGGCCTCCCGGCCGGTCCCCGCCTGCCCGACCACCTCCATGTCGGCCGCGGACCCGACCAGCATCGCGAACGCGGCCCGCACCAGCGTCTGATCATCGGCGAGCAGCACCCGGATCGTCGGCGGAGCGGTCACGGGCGATGCCATGGGTGACGTCATCGGGTCGCTCCCTCAAGTGGATCTGCGATCGGGTCTGTGAGCAGGACGTCCGGCCGGGCTGCCGGTGGTCCTTCCATCATGTCGTCGCCGTCCTCGGGCGATCCCCCGAGCGGGAGCACCGCCGTGACGGCGAACCCGGCGCCGTCCGCCCGGGGTTCGGCCGCCAGCCGGCCGCCGACGCTGCGGGCCCGCTCCCGCATGCCGACGATTCCGTAGCCGTCGGTACGGGCCGGTCCGTGCGGAGTGCCCACGGCCGGGCCGTCGTCCAGGACGGACACGTCGAGCACCGCCGCGCGGCGGGTGAGCGTCACCCGGACATGCGAGCCGCTCGCGTGCCGCGCGGCGTTGGTGAGCGCCTCCTGCACGATGCGGTAGGCGGCGGCGCCGACCGCGGGCGGCGCGTGGTCCGCGCCCTCGCCGATCATGAGTTCCACCCGCGCCCCGGCCGCCTCGGCGACACGGACCAGGTCGGGTACGCCCGGCAGCCCCGGCAGCGGCCCCAGTGGGCCGTCGGATCCCAGTGCGCCCTGGCCGGCATCGGCGGTGTCGGATCGCAACACCCGTAAAGTGGCGCGGAGTTCCGCGCGGGCGTCCCGGCAGGTGTCGGAGATGGCTTCCAGCGAGGCGGCGATCGCCTCCCGGTCCAGCTTGTCCGGGTCGGCGATCAGGACATGCGCGGCCACCGAGGTCTGCACGCCCACCAGCGTGATCGTGTGCGCCAGCAGATCGTGGAGATCGCGGGCGATCCGCAGCCGCTCCTCCGCGACCCGGCGGGCCGCTTCCTCCTCGCGGGTGCGCTCCGCCCGCTCGGCGCGTTCCACGATCGCCCCGATGTACTTGCGGTGCATCCGTACCGCCTCGCCGACCAGCACGACCGCGAAGATCCAGCCGGCGTTGCTGAGCATGTGAACGCCCGTGTCGGGCCGGTCGAGCGTGAGCGTCATCACCACGGCCATGAAGCCGACCAGGGCCGGGACCACCAGGAAGGTGCGCAGTGGCGGCCCGGCGACCGCCAGGCTGTAGAGCGCGACCATGGTGGCGGGGATCACCGCCTGGTGGACGTTGTCCATGCCGTGGTAGGTCGCCGCGACCGGCGCCAGTGCCAGCACCATGAGCAGCGGCGCCCGCCGCCGCCACACCTGGAAGACCGCGATGGCCACCAGGAGCGTCCACCCCACGGCATCCGGCCGGTGGCCGTTACCGGCTGAGACGGGCAGCGTCAGGGCCATGACCGTCTGGAGCGCCAGCAGCCCGGCGGCGAGCAGTAGATCGTTGCGCGTGAGGCGCACCTCGGGGGTGGTTCTCATGGATGACACCGTTCCATCCTGCGGGCTGTTCGACGACGTGTCACCGGACGGGCTGCTCCCAGCCCGTCCGGCGCTCGGTGAGAAGGTTCTCAACGACGTGGTCCGTGTGCCTAGCGGACCAACTCCAGTTCCACGGCCGTCGGCTCGGGCGGCCGGGGAACCTCACGGCTGAGGCCGCCCGGCCACCAGACGCGGGCGCCCAGCAGGGTGCTCGCGGCCGGGACCAGGAAGGTCCGCACCACGAAAGTGTCCAGCAGGACGCCGAGGGCGATCGTCGTACCCATCTCGACCATCATCACCAGGGGCAGGGAGGCGAGGACGGTGAAGGTGGCAGCGAGCACGATGCCCGCCGAGGCGATGACACCGCCGGTCGCCTCCAGGGCGGTGACGGCCGACCGCCCGGCGTCGGCGCCGTGTTCGGCCTCCTCCCGCATCCGGTGCATGAGGAAGATCCCGTAATCGACGCCGAGGGCGACGAGGAAGACGAAGCTCAGCAGTGGCAGCCCCGGATCCATGCCGTGGAAGCCGAGGACCGGGCCGAAGACCAGTCCGCCGATGCCGAGCGAGGCCGCCCAGACGGCGGCCATCGCCGCCACCAGCAGCAGGGGTGCGACCAGGCTGCGCAGCAGCGCGGCGAGCAGCAGGAAGACGGCGACGAGCACCAGCGGCACGACGATCTTCCGGTCGCGGGAGGACGTGTCGGCGGTGTCGAGCTGCTGGGCGCTGAAGCCGCCGACGAGCCCGTGGTCGGCGGCCGTCCCGGTACGCAGCCGTTCGATCGTGCCGCGCTCGGCGGCCGTGTCGGGCGCGGCGGACGGGAAGGCCTCGATCTCGGTCCACCCGTTCGCGGTCCTGCCCTTCGCCGTTCCCGCGACGCCGTCGGTGGCGCGGATCCTGGCCAGGACCGTGTCGGCGCGGGCGCTGGGGGCCAGCACGACGACAGCCTGGGCGCTGCGCTCGGGGAAGGCCCGCTGAAGGGTGTGCGCGGCCGTCACGGACTCCGAGGTGACGGTGAAGGTGTCGTCCTGGCGCAGGTCGCCGGGGAGGTTCCCGATGCCGAGCGCGAGCGCCCCGACGGCGACCGCGGAGGCGGCCAGCACCGCCACCGGACGGCGTACGACGAGCGCGCCGATCCGGCCGTAGAAGCCGCTGCCCGCCTTCTTCGGCTCGCTGCCGTAGCCGGGGATCAGCGGCCAGAACACCCGGCGGCCGAGCAGCACCAGGACGGCGGGGAGCAGGGTGGTCATCGCGGCGAGCGCGCAGACGATGCCGATGGCGCCGGTCGGGCCGAGGCCGCGGCTGCTGTTGAGGTCGGCGGCGAGCAGGCAGAGCAGCCCGGCGACCACGGTCCCGGCGGAGGTGAGCACGGCGGGGCCGACGCCGCGCAGGGCGGTGCGCATGGCCTCGTACGGGTCCGTCCGGCGGCGCAGTTCCTCCCGATAGCGGGCGATGAGCAGCAGCGCGTAGTCCGTTCCCGCGCCGAAGATGAGAACGGTCATCACCGAGGAGCTCATGCTGGAGACGGTCAGTCCGAAGGCCCGCACCATGGCGTAGACGATGGCCATCGCGGTCCCCGCGGCGACGCCGACGCAGACGAGGGGCACCAGCCACAGGAACGGGCTGCGGTAGGTGACGATCAGCAGGAGCGCGACGACGGCGACGGTACCGATGAGCAGGGTGCCGTCGATGCTGTTGAAGACGGTCTTGGCGTCGGCCTGCATCCCGCCGGGGCCGCCGACGCGGACGGTCAGCCCGTCCGGACGGTCCTTGGCGAGCATCACCCGGACGTCTGCGACCACGTCCTCGGGCTTTCCGTCCTTTTCGGCGATCGCAACCGGCACCATCAGTGTCCGGCCGTCCTTCGCCGCCACGACCCGGGGCGCGCCGCCCACCAGGTCGTACGCGGCGTCCACGGACGCCGTCTGCCGCTGGACCGCGGCGCGGTCGGTGCCGGTGATCCCGGAGGCACGGTCGTAGACCAGCACGAGATCCGTCGACCCGCCGCCCGGCATCGTCTGCTGGATCTTCGCGACCTGGGTCGACTGGGCACTCGCCGGCAGATAGTCGACGGCGTCGTCGTGCTTGACGCCGTCGAGTTTCCCGGCGAACACCCCGGTGACGGCGAGCACCACGATCCAGAACCCGATCACCGCCCATGGCAGCGCTCTGCGTTTCGTCCGTGTGGCCCGCATCAGGGCCTCCCCTCGTGGAACGGCTGGTTTCCTACGCACCAGCGTCCCCGTGGAAGGGATCTCTTTCGTCGCGCTCACGGCCGACCTTGCCGCTACTCCCGCCGTTGCCCGCCCGCCCGGCTACTCCCCCGGGAGTACGTCAGGACGGCGCGCCCGCGGCCTCGGCGAGGAGCCGGTCGGTGTCCCCCGCGGGCAGTGACAGGCAGCGGCCGACCGCCACCAGCGCCTCCCGCTCGGCGGGCAGGTAGGGACCGTCGGCGAGGGCGATCCTCGCCCCCTGCAGCAGGATCCGCTCGCGCCCCTGCGGGGCGAGGTGGGCGGAGAGCGGTTCCAGCGCCTCATGGAGCTCGATGGAGAGCCAACTGCCGCAGCCGTCCAGGGCGTCGGCGAAGGAGTCCGGGCCGAGGGCGTCGGCGGCGCCGGGGAACCGGCCCGCGTCGGCGACGATCGCCGCCAGCAGTCCGAGGAGCTGGTCCTCCGTGCAGTCGGTGAAGCCCGCCGAGCGCACCGCGCGGACGGCCTCTTCCCGGGCCGGCCGGCCGGTGGCCCCGCCCGCCGTCAGCACAGCGAGTGCGACGGTGTGGACGGCGTCGCGCAGCATCGCCGAGAACCGGGTCGTCGTGAGGTGGTCGAGCGTCTCGGCACCGAAGTGCCCGTGGCAGCCGCTGCATTCGATGACGACACCGGCCGGACCCCGCGTCAGCAGGGGAACGTTGAGCACGGTCAGGCGCCGCGTGCCGCTGCGCCGGTGATAGGCACGGTCGCCACCGCAGTCGGGGCAGAAGAACTCCCCGTCGTCCTCGGTGTGCCATGCGGTGCGCACACCCCAGAAGCACAGCCCTCGCAGCTGAACCACGTTGCACCCTCCGGCGTTTCGTCCCGGTACGCACCGATCCGGCACGCACATGTGCGTAACGCCTCGGCAACGGTGCCGTTACTGCTGCCGTGATGTTAGCCACACCAATGACGCGCAGTCAGTACCGCGTAAGGGGGGATTTCCGGATCGGCCGCGTCCGCACCACGTCGTGGCAGGTCACAGCGGGTCGGCCGGAGAAGAGGATTGACGTGATCTCGCATTTCGCCCGCACCCCGATGTTGCAGGGCACACGACAGGGGTTGCCGGACGCGCCAACGGCCGCGGCGAGGCCCGTGAGGGCCGCCGCGGCCGTTGCCGAGGGGTTGCGTCCGTCCGCCGGCGGGCCGGCTCAGGAGCGGATGCGCTCACCCGAAGGGAGACTCAGCGGGACGCCCGGTTGACGGCCGAGACGACCGCCTTCAGGGAGGCGCGCGTGGTGTTGGGGTCGATGCCGATGCCCCACAGCACCTTGCCGTCGATCGCGCACTCGATGTACGACGCCGCCCGGGCGCTCGCGCCCTCGCTCAGCGTGTGCTCGGTGTAGTCCAGCAGCCGCGCGTCGATGCCGACCGAGGACAGCGCATCGAAGAACGCGGAGATCGGACCGTTGCCGCGACCGGTGAGCACCGTCGGGACGCCGTCCACGACCGCTTCCACGGTCAGCGCGTCGCCGCCGTCGGTCGTGGTCTCGGCCTGGGCGGAGCGCAGTTCGATGCGGCCCCAGGCGTTCTCCGTCGTCGGCAGGTACTCGTCGCGGAAGGCCGCCCAGATCTCGGCGGGCGTGATCTCGCCGCCCACGTCATCGGTCCTGGTCTGAATGATCTTGGAGAACTCGATCTGCATGCGGCGCGGCAGGTCCAGCTTGTGGTCGTTCTTCAGGACGTACGCGATACCGCCCTTGCCGGACTGCGAGTTGACCCGGATGACGGCCTCGTAGGAGCGGCCGACGTCCTTCGGGTCGATCGGCAGGTACGGGACGGCCCAGGGGATCTCGTCGACGGTCTTGCCGGCGGCGGCCGCGTCGGCCTCCATCGCCTCGAAGCCCTTCTTGATGGCGTCCTGGTGGGAGCCGGAGAAGGACGTGTAGACCAGGTCGCCCGCGTACGGGTGGCGCGGGTGGATCTCCATCTGGTTGCAGTACTCGGTGGTGCGGCGGATCTCGTCGATCTGCGAGAAGTCGATCTCCGGGTCCACGCCCTGGCTGAACAGGTTCATGCCCAGCGTGACCAGGTCGACGTTGCCGGTGCGCTCGCCCTGCCCGAACAGGCACCCCTCGATACGGTCGGCGCCCGCCATGATCGCCAGCTCAGCGGCGGCCACCGCGGTGCCCCGGTCGTTGTGCGGGTGCACCGACAGGCACACGTTCTCGCGGCGCGACAGGTTGCGCGACATCCACTCGAAGCGGTCGGCGTGCGTGCTGGCGGCGGAGCGCTCGACGGTCGCCGGCAGGTTCAGGATGATCTCGCGGCCGGCCTCCGGCTGCCAGACGTCCATGACGCCCTCGCAGACCTCCAGGGCGAAGTCCAGCTCGGTGTCGGTGAAGATCTCCGGGCTGTACTGGTAGCCGAAGACCGTGTCGGAGCCCAGGATCTTGTCCGCGTACTCCATGACCAGCCGGGTGCCGTCCACGGCGATCGCCTTGACCTGCTCCTTGGTGCCGCGGAAGACCACCCGGCGGAAGACCGGCGCCGTCGCGTTGTACAGGTGGACGGTGGCCTGGCGCGCGCCGACCAGCGATTCGACGGTCCGCTCGATCAGTTCCTCGCGGGCCTGCGTCAGGACGGAGATCGTCACGTCCTCGGGGATCGCGCCCTCTTCGATGATGGAGCGCACGAACGCGAAGTCCGTCTCGCCGGATGACGGAAACCCGACCTCGATCTCCTTGTAGCCCATCTTCACCAGCAGATCGAACATCGCCCGCTTGCGCGCCGGGGACATCGGGTCGATCAGGGCCTGGTTGCCGTCCCGCAGGTCCGTGGAGAGCCAGCGCGGCGCCTTGGTGATCCGCGTGTTCGGCCAGGTGCGGTCGGCGATGTCGACGGCGCCGTAGGGCGCGTACTTGTGGATCGGCATCGCGGTGGGGCGCTGGCGCACGCTCGCCGCCGTGATGGGCGTGGGGCGGCCTACGGAATTCACAGGGTTCTGGGACATCTGCGGTGGGCTCCTCATGGGTCCGGCTCCAGTACGGCCGACGGCGATGCGCACGCCAGAACTCCGCGGGGAGGGGGTCGGCCTACGACTACAGGCCCTCGCCGCGGCAGCTAAGGAGAAGCAGCCCGAAACGCATGATGTGGACGACCATAGCCGAGCCCGCTCGAATATCGCACTCGAAGCGCGCTCCCTCTCAGTATGCAAGACGAGTGGTTCTGTCCAGTAAAACCATGATCTTCCCTCCCTTTTCGGTAATCATCGTTGCAAGCAGTGACAGGACGGTCGCGGCGTGCCAGATTGCCGCCATGGACGCGACACGCACTTTCTGCACGATCATTCCTCCGCACGTCCTCGACAAGATGGCCACGTCCGAGGACCGCGCGCTCTCCGAGCTCGGCCGCCGCACCCTGGAGCGGGATGCCTACGAGCGCACTCACCGCCGGCTGACCACCGTCATCGGCGCACCTTCCATCGCCGGCGCGATCGTCTCCGACCAGCCGAAACGGACCATCTTCGACGCCAAGCACCAGACGGCGCTGCCCGGCCGCAAGACGCACGGCGAGGCCGACAAGGACAGCAAGGACCAGACCGTCAACCGCGCGCACAGCGGTCTCGGCGCCACCTTCGAGCTGTACCTCAAGGCGTACGGGCGGCATTCGATCGACGATCAGGGCCTGCCGCTCAACGCGACCGTGCACTACAGCCAGGGGTACAACAACGCCTTCTGGAACGGCGAGCAGATGGTCTTCGGGGACGGCGACGGGGAGATCTTCCTCGACTTCACCCTGCCCGTGGACGTGATCGGCCACGAGCTCACCCACGGCGTCACCCAGTACACGGCGAACCTGGCCTACTTCGGCCAGTCGGGCGCGCTCAACGAGTCGATGTCCGACGTGTTCGGCTCGCTCATCAAGCAGTACTCACTGCAGCAGACGGCCGATACGGCCGACTGGCTCATCGGCGCCGGACTGCTCGGCCCGAACATCCACGGTGACGCGCTGCGCTCGATGAGGGCACCCGGCACGGCCTACGACGACCCGCAGCTCGGCAAGGACCCGCAGCCCGGCAGCATGGACCAGTATGTGACGACCGGCCGCGACAACGGCGGTGTGCACATCAACTCCGGCATCCCCAACCACGCCTTCTACCTGGTGGCCGAGTCCATCGGCGGGAATGCCTGGGAGAAGGCCGGGCAGATCTGGTACGACGTGCTGGTCGGCGGGGAGCTCTCCACGAAGGCGACGTTCGACGAGTTCGCCCGGCTGACCGTCGCCGCCGCCCAGGCGCGGTTCGGGGAGGGCGAGGCGCACCAGGCCGTACTGAAGGCGTGGTCGCAGGTCGGAGTCCCCACGTCCTGAAGGCGTGGGCCATGAGGGCTGAGGAGCACCGTGCATATTGAAGTCATCCGTTCCGGCGGCTTCGCCGGAATCGAGCGTCGGGCCGTGCTGGACACCACCGGCCGACCCGATGCCGATCATCTGCACGGTGTGGCCCTCAAGGCCGTCGAGGAGGGTGGTTCCGCGCCGGACCGCGGGGTGCCGGACGGTTTCCACTACGAGATCACGGTCGACGGCCGCACGGTCCACTGCGCGGACCCGCACCTGACCGACGCGCAGCGCGATCTGATCCAGACGGTGCTCAAAGAAGGTGCGTGACGGGTGGCTTCGAGCGCCGACCGGCGCTCGAAGCCACCTCCGTCCACATCCGACTGAAATCGGGCCCGGTCAGAAGCCGAGCTTGCGCAGCTGCTTGGGGTCGCGCTGCCAGTCCTTGGCGATCTTGACGTGCAGGTCCAGGAAGACCGGAGTGCCGAGCAGCGCCTCGATGTGCTTGCGCGACTTGGTGCCGACGTCCTTGAGGCGGGCGCCCTTCGGGCCGATGATGATGCCCTTCTGGCTGGACCGCTCGATGTAGATGTTGGCGTGGATGTCGAGCAGCGGCCTGTCCTTCGGCCGGTCCTCGCGCGGGATCATCTCCTCGACGACGACCGCGATGGAGTGCGGCAGCTCGTCGCGTACGCCTTCGAGCGCGGCCTCGCGGATCAGCTCGGCGACCATGATCTGCTCGGGCTCGTCGGTGAGGTCGCCGTCCGCGTAGAGCTGCGGGCCCTCCGGGAGCAGCGGGATGATGAGGTCGGCGAGCAGGCCGACCTGGACGTCCGCGACGGCCGAGACGGGGATGATCTCCGCCCATTCGATGCCCAGCTCGCGGCCGAGCTCCGAGATGGCGAGGAGCTGCTCGCGCAGCACCTTGTCGTCGACCAGGTCCGTCTTCGTGACGATCGCGATCTTCGGGGTCTTGCGGACCCCCGCGAGCTCCTTGGCGATGTACTTGTCACCGGGGCCGAGCTTCTGGTCGGCGGGCACGCAGAAGCCGATCACGTCGACCTCGGCCCAGGTGGAGCGGACCACGTCGTTGAGCCGCTCGCCCAGCAGCGTGCGCGGCTTGTGCAGACCAGGGGTGTCGACCAGGATCAACTGCGCGTCCGGGCGGTGCACGATGCCGCGCACCGTGTGCCGGGTGGTCTGCGGCCGGCTTGAGGTGATGGCGACCTTGATGCCGACGAGAGCGTTCGTGAGGGTCGACTTGCCCGCGTTGGGGCGGCCGACGAAGCATGCGAAGCCGGACCGGTGGACGGCCTCGGAGGACTGGGTACTGGCGCTCATGCGGCCCATTCTCCCCGATCGCGGCGGGCCCGGGTCACACCGGCACCCGGGGAGCCGGGCGGCGGCCGGATGTGAGGCGCCGGAAACTCCTCCGCAACACGAAACACGGCGGAAACACGTCTGCCCACATCCGGAAACCGCCGACGGTGAGGCTCGTGTCCATCCACCGCCGCGCACCACCCCCCGCCGCCCCGGGAAGGGATGTCCTCGTGCCGTATCTGTCGGCCGGAATCGACTCCGGAGACACCGCCTGGCTGCTCGCCGCCACCGCGCTCGTCCTGCTGATGACACCGGGCCTCGCCCTGTTCTACGGCGGCATGGTCCGCACGAAGAGCGTCCTCAACATGCTGATGATGAGCTTCGTGTCGATCGCGCTCGTGACGGTGGTCTGGCTGGTCGCGGGCTATTCGCTCGCCTTCGGGCCGGACGCCGGAGGCCTCGGGCTGATCGGCGGCCTCGACCATCTGGGCATGCACGACATCGGCCCGACGAGCGTCACCGGCCATGTACCGACGCTGCTGTTCGCCACGTTCCAGCTGACGTTCGCCGTCGTCACGGCCGCGCTGATCAGCGGCGCCATCGCCGACCGCGCGAAGTTCGGCGCCTGGGTGGCCTTCGTCCTCGTCTGGACGCTGCTCGTATACGTCCCGGTGGCCCACTGGGTCTTCGGCACCGGTGGCTGGATCGTGACGAAGCTGGGCGCTCTGGACTTCGCGGGCGGCACCGTCGTCGAGGTCTGCTCCGGCGCCTCCGGGCTGGCGCTGGCGCTGGTCCTCGGCCCGCGGCTCGGCTTCCGCAAGGAGGCCATGCGCCCGCACAACCTTCCGCTGGTGGTGCTCGGCGCGGGCCTGCTCTGGTTCGGCTGGTTCGGCTTCAACGCGGGCTCGGCACTCGGCGCGAACGGCCTGGCCGCGGCCGCGTTCCTCAACACCCAGGTCGCGGGGTGCGCCGGACTGCTCGGCTGGCTGATCGTGGAGAAGCGCCGCGACGGTCACGCCACGACGCTGGGCGCCGCCTCCGGTGCGGTGGCCGGTCTGGTCGCGATCACCCCGGCCTGCGGCTCGGTGGACCTGATGGGTGCGCTGGTCGTGGGCCTGGCGGCCGGGGTGCTCTGCTCGTTCGCCGTCAGCTGGAAGTTCCGGCTCGGCTACGACGACTCCCTCGACGTGGTCGGGGTGCACCTCATCGGTGGCATCGTCGGGACCCTGCTCATCGGCTTCCTCGCGACCGCCACCATGACCGGCGGCCCCGAGGGGCTGTTCTACGGCGGCGGCCTCGGCCAACTCGGCAAGCAGGCCGTCGCGGTCGCGGTCGTCGGGGCGTACGCCTTCACCGTCACGTACGGGATCGGGAAGGTCATCGACCGGCTGATGGGCTTCCGGGTCTCCGCGGAGGACGAACTCACCGGCCTCGACCTGACCGTCCACGCGGAGTCGGCATACGATCACGGCGTCGTCTCGCAGGGCGCCCCGCACGTGCACGCCTCGGCTCTCGCCCAGGCCCTTGCCCACGCCAAGAACAGGAGCTCCGCCGAATGAAGCTGGTCACCGGCGTCATCAAGCCGTTCAAGCTGGACGAGGTGAAGACGGCGCTCCTGGAGCTCGGCGTCCACGGCCTCACCGTCACCGAGGCCAGCGGCTACGGGCGCCAGCGCGGCCACACCGAGGTCTACCGGGGCGCCGAGTACCGCGTCGACCTCGTCCCGAAGGTCCGTATCGAGGTGCTGGTGGAGGACGCCGACGCCGAGGCCGTCATCGAGGCGGTGGTCGACGCCGCCCGCACCGGCAAGATCGGCGACGGCAAGGTCTGGTCGGTGCCGGTCGAGACGGCCGTACGGGTCCGCACCGGCGAGCGCGGACCCGACGCGCTCTGAGAGCTTCCGTCCGAGCGTTACCGTCAGCCGGCCTGGACGGTGACGCGCAGCGTTCCGTCGGGGCCCGCGAGGTGCACCGGGGTGTCCGGTCCACCGAGGTCGCGGACGGCGGCCCGGTCGGCGTCGGCCGGGGTCTCGGCGGCGCTGACGACGGCCGCCGCCTCCAGGGACTGGGCGCCGCTGGCGACCGCCATCGCGACGGCGGTCTGCAGGGCGCTGAGCTTCAGCGAGTCCAGCGCGACGGTGCCGGCGACGTACGTACGGCCGGTCTCGTCGCGGACGGCCGCACCTTCGGGCACGCCGTTGCGGGCGCGGGCGGACCGCGCCAGGGTGATGATCTTCAGGTCCTCGGGCCCCAGCGGGGTCGCATCGCTCATACCGGCGAGCATAAAGCGCCCGCCCCGGCAACGTTCCCGGGGCTCGGCCCGCGTCGACCGGCCGGGCCCCGGCCCGCGACCGGAGGGTCCTAGCCCGCGACCGGCCGCATCGTGTCCCGGCGCCCCTGCGGGGACGTCAGCCGCTCCAGCTTGGCCGCGGTCTCCGTGCCCGGGAGCGGGTTGTGCATGACGATGGTCAGGTCCGGGCGGGCCGGCAGCCGCAGCTGGGTGCTCTCGAAGTGCAGCGACCCGACGGTCGGATGCACGATCTCCTTCAGCGTCTGCCCGCTGGCCTGCACATCCCCGCGCGCCCAGAGCTCCGCGAACTCCGGGCTGACGGCGGCCAGTTCCTCGACCACCGTGCGGAAACCCTCGTCGTCCGGCCGCTCGGAGGCCGTCGCGCGGTACTGGGCGACGACGGTCGCGGCCAGCTCCGCGCGGTTGTTGGTGCGGCTGCGGTACAGCGGGCTGGTGAAGAAGGAGACCAGGCAGTTCGTGTCGTCCTTCGTGAAGCCGAAGGTCAGCCCGGCCGCGTCGTTGAAGGCGACGATGTTCCAGTACGCGTCCATGACGTGGGCGGGGAACGGCATCCAGGCGTCGATCAGCCGGTGCAGCCCGTCGCAGAAGTCGGTGTCGGGAACGGCCTCCGGCAGCGGCGGGTTGAGCCCGGCCAGCCCGTAGAGATGGCGGCGCTCGGTGCCGTTCAGCTTCAGTACGCGCGCCACCGCGTCCAGCACCTGCGGCGAGACGGTGATCTCGCGCCCCTGCTCCAACCACTGGTACCAGGACACCCCGACCCCGGCGAGCACCGCGACCTCCTCGCGGCGCAGCCCCGGGGTGCGGCGGCGGGCGCCGCCGTCCGGCAGGCCGGCCTCGGCGGGGCTGATCCGGGCCCGGCGGGCCATCAGGAACTCGCGCAACTCCTGACGGCGGTACGACTTGGCGGACGGTGTCGACTTGGCCGCGTTCTCCACTCCCGCTCCCCCTGGCTGGTGGTCCGGCCACCAGCATAAGCACGGGCTCCCCACCCCGTGGTGATCAGCCCGAGGGTTGGGGCATGGCGATCGAGACCCCCTCCCCAACTGCCCCGGCTCCGACCCAGGCCCCGACCACCGGCCCGGCGCCGTCCCCCGGCGCCGACAAGCTCACCACCCGCGCGAAGCTGGTCCTGTTCGTGCTGTGCGCGGCCCAGTTCATGGTCGCGCTCGACTTCTCCATCCTGAACGTCTCGCTGCCGGTGCTCGGCAAGGACCTGGGCATGACCCAGGCCAATCTGCAGTGGGCCGTCACCGCGTTCGCGCTGCCCTCCGGCGGCTTCCTGCTGCTCTTCGGCCGGATCGCGGACCTCGTCGGACGGCGCAAGCTCTTCCTGACCGGTCTTGCCGTCTTCACCGCGGCCTCGGTCCTGGCGACCCTGGCCTGGGACCCGGCCTCCTTCCTGGCCGCCCGCGCGATCCAGGGCCTGGGCGCGGCCGTCATCGTGCCGACCGGCATGTCCCTGCTGACCACCACGTTCCCCGAGGGCCCGCAGCGGGACCGCGCGCTCGGCATCAGCGGCACGCTGCTCTCGCTGGGCTTCACCATCGGCGTCGTCCTGGGCGGCGTCTTCACCGACAACTTCGGCTGGCGCTCCACCATGGCCATCCTCGCCGTGGCCGGCGTCATCGTGCTGGCCGCCGCTCCCGGCCTGCTGACCGAGTCACGGCACCCGCAGCGTCCCCGGATCGACATCCCCGGCGCGATCACCGTCACCGGTGGCCTGCTGGCGCTGATCTACGCCCTGACCACCGCCGCCCAGCAGGGCTTCGGACGGGCCGACGTCGTCGGCTCGCTCGTCGCGGGGTTCGCGCTGTTGATCGCGTTCGTCGTGGTCGAGTCCCGTGCCGCCGAGCCGCTGGTCTCGCTGCAGATGCTGCGCAAGCGCACGGTGGCCTGGGGCAACCTCGCCGGGATCACCACCTTCGCGATGATGAGCACCGTCGTGTTCCTGCTGACCCTGTACCTGCAGGAGATCCGCGGACTCTCCGCGTTCCGGACGGGTCTGGTCTTCGGCGTGCAGGGAATCGGCGCCGCGATCACCGGCATGACGGCGTCCAGGGTGATCGGCCGCTTCGGCACCCGCGCCGTCCTGATCGGCGGCCTGCTCCTGCAGGCCGCGCTGACCGCCGCGCTGCTCTTCCTCGGCACCGGCCCCTCCGGCACCTGGATCGCCCTGGTCGCCGTCACCGTGGCCTGCGTCGGACACCTCTGGGTGATCGTCTCCTACGGCATCACCGCCACCTCCGGGCTGCCCGACCACGAACAGGGGCTGGCCACCGGTCTGGTCACCAGCTCCCAGCAGATCGGCCTCACCATCGGCATCCCGCTGCTGAGTGCCCTGGCCTCCAGCCGCAGCCGGCTGCTCGACGGCATCCACCTGGCGATCGCCGCCGACGTCGCGATCCTGCTCGTGGTGGCAGTACTGGTGACGGTCGGCCTGCGGCGGGCCGGCGCGACGCGCAAGACGGCCTAACGGGCCAATTGATCCTGCTATAAGCGTCTTTTGGCCTTATTACCGGTGTTCGGTCATGTTCGGATTACTTCTTGCCGCTTCCGGCGATACGTTCGCGGCGGCCGTCGGGGATCCCGGCGGCCACCGGGAGCACGGAGGGCCCACGGGCCCATGGGGCACATAGGAGGGGACCGACCTATGACCGGACCTGCTGTTCAACCGTTCGGCTCACTGGGAGCCACCACCCGCGCGACACGCGAACCTCACGTCGGACCCGTGGTCGACGAGACCTGGGAGTTCGAGGGCGGCACCGCCTGGGTGTTCTACGCCGAAGGCCACACGGAACTGGTGAAGCCCGTCATCCTGAGCGACGGCTTCTCGATGGGACCGAGCAATCTCTTCCTGTTCTGGGAAGGGCTGGACCACGGCGAGTACCCGTTCGTCCGCGAACTGGGCGCCCGCGGCTACGACTTGATCATCCTCGGTTACGCCGAGCGGTCCGCGTCGATCCTGAAGAACGCGGAGGTCGCGATCTCCTGTATCAACCGCGCGAAGGACCAGCGCGCGAACAAGAGCGACCTCATGGCGGTCGGCGGGTTCAGCATGGGAGGGCTCGTCACCCGGTTCGCCCTCGCCAAGATGGAGCACGAGGGCAGCAACCACGAGGTCGGCACCTACATCTCCTACGACAGCCCGCACCGGGGCGCCTGGATCCCGCTCAGCCTGCAGTCGCTGGCGCACTTCCTCGCGCCGATCAGCGACGGCATGAAGAACATGATCAACAGCGAGGCCGCCACCGAACTCATGTGGCGGCACAAGGCGAGCATCGTCGCAGAGCCCATCCAGCACAAGAACCGTACGGACTTCCTCGCGAAGCTGGCGGAGTACGGATGGTGGCCGACCGGCCCCCTCAACCCGAACGGGATCCGCAAGATCGGCGTCGCCAACGGCTCCGGCACCGGCGCCCCCAACGGCGTCCCGGCCGGCGATCTGGCCCTGGAGATCACCGGCGGCCTCTTCAAGGACACCGCCCTGTACCTCCAGGACGACACCGAGAACCAACTCGTGGCCTACCTCAAGGTGTTCCTCCAGCCCGCCAAGGAGGTCCGTACCTCGGGGTTGCCCGAAATGGACGGAGCTCCCGGCGGAACCCTCGAATCCTTCGGCATCGCCGCCGACGAACTCAACGGCGCCGACCAGCCCGCCACCGCCCACTACCGCTCGATCGCCTTCGTCCCGGCCGTCAGCGCGGTCGCCATCCGCGACATCGACACCCACGAGGACCTCTACGCCGACATCAGCGCGATCCCGTCCCAGGAGAGCGAACTCGACGCATTCCTGTGCGCCTCCCAGAACGAGGAACACACCCTCATGACGGAGGAACTGGGCAGCTGGATCATCGACCAACTGGAGCTCAACAAGTAGCCCTCCGGGGGGAGGGGTAAGGGAGGCCCGCCCGGGAGGGCGGGCCTCCTCCCGTGTGTACGGGTGCGGGTGGGTGGGTGGCTGGCTGGGGTCAGAGCGGTACGGAGTGCTTTTCTGCGTCGCTTCGCGCCTTGACCGGGCGGAGGGAGGGGCCACGGCGCTGCGCGCCTGCCAGTGAGGCCGGCCCGCTGCGCGGCCCGGAGCGAAGCGAGGGCGGTCCGCTGCGCTCCCCTTGCCGGGTGGTGGGGTTACGGCCGGGGGTGCCCTGCGGGTGGCGGTCGTCGGCCGGGATGGACTTCCGATCCACTCTCCCTGCTGGAATGTGGGGCAGATGTGACGAGTGGACTCTCATGGGACCTATGAGGCGGTCCTTCAGTGGATGTGGATCACTAAGGACGGCCAAATGTCCACTTGGCGGGGCTCCGGCCGTCCCACTCTCAGCAACCAACCCCCACTCCGCGCCCGGGAAGCGCAGCGGACCGGCCTCACTTCGCACCCGGGGAGCGAAGCGGACCGGATTCGCCGCACATCAACCGGGCCGCGCAGCGGGGCGGACTCACTGGCAGGCGCGCAGCGCCGGGGCCTCCCCCTCCGCCCGGTCAAGGCGCGCAGCGACGCAGAAGAACACTTCGCATCGCCTGAACCTCAGCCCCTCCCCAACGGGCGCGGTTCCCAGCCGAGTTGCGCGCAGAGCGTGCCGTGCAGGAGATCCGGATCGACGAGCCGGCGATCCGGCAGGGGCGCGCAGCGCCAGCTCAGGGGCCAGGTGAGTCCGGTGAGCGCGGGAATGCCTACGTAGGCGTCGCGGCCACCCGATCCCAGACGGGTGGTGCCCGGTGGCCAACTGCGGCCCGCGGAACTCCCGGCCGCGACCAGGAAGTACATCCACCGGCACCCGGCCGACTCCCCGATCACCGGCCCCGGTTCACCGTTCGTCAGAGCTTCGAGACGCGTCGCCAGCTCCTCCCCGACCTCTTCCGCGACACGTACCGCATCGAAGAAGACGCCCGCCTTGCGCAGCCGGTGCCCGGAAACCGGCAGCCAGGGGTGCAGGACGTTTACCCGGTTACTTTCTGTATTCATACGTCCACTGTCGGCACGCACAGCTAGCCTGAACAGGACCGGACCCTCGACAGAGGCTGGGTGGGGGTTCGGTTCGAACTCCCGTGGAGACGTGTGGAATTGAGCTGACGGGTGTGGGGTGGCGGGAATGGGTCAAAGCGCTGGATCCTCGGGGACCGCACGGTACTTCGCCGAGCTATTGCGTACGTTCCGCAAGTCGCGCGGCCTCACACAGGCCCAGCTGGGCGAGCTGGTCCATGTCTCCGACTCGTACGTCAGCGCCGTCGAGACCTGCGAACGGATCCCGTCGCCTGAGTTCATCGCGGCGGCTGATCAGGCGCTGGAAGCGGGTGGATTTCTGGCGATCGCTACTGAGCACCTGGCTAACGACCGGTACCCCGCGTTCTTCAAGGACTTCGCGAAGTTGGAGGCGGAGGCGCTGAGTGTCTCGTCCTACAGCACGCACATGCTGAACGGGCTGCTGCAGACGGAGACTTATGCGCGGGCCGTGATCGGCTCGCGCTTCCCGCCGCTGGAGGACGAGGAGGTCGAGCGACTGGTCGAGGCGCGCCTCGCACGGCAGACGCTGTTCTTCCGCAAGCCGGTGGCGTTGTTCAGCTTCGTGATCGAAGAGTCCGTCCTGAGGCGCCGGTTCGGCAACCGCGACGTCATACACGAGCTGCTTGACCACATCCTGCGCTGCGCGGCCCTGCGGAACGTGGTCCTCCAGGTCGCGTCATCGGATCACGGCGAGCATGCCGGAGCCGATGGCCCACTGACTCTGGTGGAGACTCCCGGCCATAAACATTTGGCCTATCTTGAGGCCCAGGAACGCAGCCTGCTGATCTCAGACCCGGATGAGGTGGCCCGCTACTCCCAGCGTTATGCAATGATCCGAACGCAGGCCCTCGGGATCGAGGAATCCGCAGCTCTGATCAAGCAGTTGGCGGGAGAATTATGAACGACCTGGTCTGGTTCAAAAGCACCTACAGCGGCGCCAGCGGCGGCGAGTGCATCGAGATCGCCTACGACTGGCGCAAGTCCACCCACAGTGGCAGCAGCGGCGGTGAGTGCGTGGAAGTAGCCATCCACCCCACCACCGTCCACATCCGCGACTCCAAGGACCCGCAGGGGCCGGCCCTCGCCGTCCCCGCCTCCTCCTGGGCCGCTTTCGTCGCTTTCGCCGCCGCTCAGCCCAGCTGAGCTGAGCACAGTCGGGGGTCACCGGGCGCTCTATATGGTCAGCCGCCGCGCCCGCGTGCGCGTCCTCAAGGACGGGACCGTCGTCCCGATCACGTCACGCCAGCGCGGCGCTGCACAGCGAACCCGCTACTCGCTGCCGTTCACCACAGCCGCCGGCCCTCCGTTCGACCCCGCCGTCGTGCCGATCGGCTCGACCAGTACCGTGCCGATGCGGTTGCGGCGGCCGGCCTGGGTTTCGGCGGTGAGGCGCAGGGCGGTGGGCTGGTCCGGGGTGTACGAGCCGTCCTGCGGGAGTTCGACGAAGGCGGAGGCGCCGGGGATCGGGACGCGGCCGAGGGACTTGGCGAGCAGGCCGCCGACGGTCTCGACGTCGTCGTCGTCGAGTTCGACGCCGTAGAGGTCGCCGAGGTCGCCGATGTCGAGGCGGGCGGTGACGCGGTAGGAGCCGCCGCCGAGGTCTTCGACGGGCGGGACCTCGCGGTCGTACTCGTCGGTGATCTCACCGACGATCTCCTCGAGGATGTCCTCGATGGTGACGATTCCCGCCGTGCCGCCGTATTCGTCGATGGCGACGGCGACGTGGTTGCGCTCCTGCTGCATCTCGCGCAGCAGGTCGCCGGCGTTCTTGGTGTCGGGGACGAAGGTGGCGGGCCGCATGACGGACGAGACGAGGTCGTTCTCGGAGTCGCGGTTGATGTGCACCCGGCGGGCGAGGTCCTTGAGGTAGACGATGCCGACGATGTCGTCCTCGCTCTCGCCGGTGACCGGGATGCGGGAGAAGCCGCTGCGCAGGGCGAGCGTCATGGCCTGGCGGATGGTCTTGAAGCGCTCGATCATCACCAGGTCGGTGCGGGGCACCATCACCTCGCGGACGATGGTGTCGCCGAGTTCGAAGACGGAGTGCACCATGCGGCGCTCGTCGTCCTCGATGAGGGACTCGGACTCGGCGAGGTCGACCATCGCGCGCAGTTCGGCCTCGCTCGCGAACGGGCCGCGTTTGAAGCCCTTGCCGGGGGTGAGGGCGTTGCCGAGGAGGATCAGCAGGCCGGGGATGGGGCCCATGATGCGGGCCAGCGGCAGCAGGACGTAGGACGCCGCCGTGGCCGTATTGAGCGGGTGCTGGCGGCCGATGGTGCGCGGGGAGACGCCGACCGCGACGTAGCTGACGAGCACCATGATGCCGATGGCGACGCCGAGCACCTGCCAGGTCCGGTCGAAGTTGCGGTCGCAGACGACCGTCACCAGGACGGCCGCCGCCATCTCGCAGCCGACCCGGACGAGCAGCGCCACGTTGAGGTAGCGGGTGGGGTCGGAGGCGACGGCCATCAGTTTGTCGGCGCCGCGCCGGCCGGTACGGACGGACTCCTCGGCGCGGAAGCGCGAGGTGCGGGCGATACCGGCTTCGGCGCAGGCGGCGAGCCAGGCGACGACGACGAGCAGTACGGCAGAGAGGACCATCGCCGTCAGTGGGTGGTGGTCGGGGCCGGTGAGGGGCCCTCGACGCCGTGCTCGGTGCGCCAGCCGTCGAGGATGGCCTTCTGGAGGCCGAACATCTCGGCCTTCTGGTCGGCTTCCTCGTGGTCGTAACCGAGCAGGTGCAGCACCCCATGGACGGTGAGGAGCTGGAGCTCCTCGTCCATGGAGTGCTGCGTCTCCGCTTCCTCGCCCTGCTTCTTCGCCACTTCCGGGCAGAGCACGATGTCGCCGAGGAGGCCCTGCGGGGGCTCCTCGTCGTCCTTCCCGGGGCGCAGTTCGTCCATCGGGAAGGACATGACGTCGGTCGGACCGGGGAGGTCCATCCACTGGATGTGCAGCTGCTCCATGGCGGCCGCGTCCACGACGATCACCGACAGTTCGGCGAGCGGGTGGATCCGCATGCGCTGGAGGGCGTAGCGGGCGATGTCGAGAACCGCCTGCTCGTCGATCTCCCAGCCTGACTCGTTGTTGACGTCGATCGCCATGGTGCGGTGCGACTACTCTCGGTTAGGGGGTGCGGGCTTTGCCGCCGTTTGAGGCGCTTCGCCCGGCGTTCCCGTCGTCGAAACGCTCATACGCATCAACGATGCGCCCCACCAGCTTATGACGCACGACGTCGGTGCTCGTCAGGCGCGAGAAGTGGACGTCCTCGACGCCGTCCAGAATCGCCTGCACCTGTCGCAGGCCGCTCTTCGTGCCGTTCGGCAGGTCGACCTGGGTGACGTCGCCGGTGATGACCATCTTGGATTCGAAGCCGAGCCGGGTCAGGAACATCTTCATCTGTTCGGCGCTGGTGTTCTGCG
Source organism: Streptomyces sp. NPDC045021 (assembly GCF_056432645.1). Classification (NCBI taxonomy): domain Bacteria; kingdom Bacillati; phylum Actinomycetota; class Actinomycetes; order Kitasatosporales; family Streptomycetaceae; genus Streptomyces; species Streptomyces sp. NPDC045021. The sequence goes on along the minus strand of NZ_JBWKIQ010000003.1, from coordinate 482,347 downwards.
CCTCGTCGAGGATGATGAACGCGTCGTTGAGCGTGCGGCCGCGCATGTACGCCAGCGGGGCGACCTCGATCGTCCCGGAGGCCATGAGGCGCGGGATGGTGTCGGGGTCGATCATGTCGTGCAGCGCGTCGACCAGGGGGCGCAGATACGGGTCGATCTTCTCGAAGAGCGTGCCGGGCAGGAAGCCGAGGCGCTCACCGGCCTCGACGGCCGGCCGCGTGAGGATGATCCGGCTGACCTGCTTGGCCTGCAGGGCCTGGATGGCCTTGGCCATGGCCAGGTAGGTCTTGCCGGTGCCCGCGGGGCCGATGCCGAAGACGATGGTGTTCCTGTCGATGGCGTCGACGTAACGCTTCTGGTTGAGCGTCATGGGGCGGATGGTGCGGCCGCGGTTGGACAGGATGTTCTGCGTGAGCACCTGTGCCGGGGTCTCCCCCTCCGGGTCGGCCGCGTTGCCGTTGGTGCGCAGCATCGCGATGGACCTCTCCACTCCGTCTTCCGTCATCGGCTGGCCGGTGCGGAGCACCAGCAACATCTCGTCGAAGAGCCGCTGGATGAGGGCGACGTCCTTGGGTTTCCCGGTCGCGCTGATCTCGTTGCCCCGGACATGGATGTCCACGGTCGGGAAGGCCGTTTCGATCACCCGGAGTAGGGCGTCTCCCGATCCCAGGACCGTCACCATGGGGTGCTTGGCCGGAACGACGAAGTGGGCGCGTGCCTGCGGCTGGTGCTGTGTCGGTGTCTGAGTCATGGGCCGGCTCGGAGCCTGGGAAACCCACCTTCTGATGACGACATGCCCGGTGAGGGCCTTGGAACACCAAGGGTACGTCGGTGACCCTTCTGGCCCGAGGGGTTTTACGCCGGGGTTTCGTGACTGGTTTCGTGACTGGTTTCGCGACCGGTTGCGTGACCGGTTGCGTGACGGGTGGGATTTGCCCCGGGGCTCAGCGTCTGCCCTTCCCCGCGGGTCCCGTCGGGCGCCGGAAGCCGATGGTCGGTACCGCCCGGGGCAGCGGGCCGGGCCGGGTGCCGGACGGCAGCAGGGCGTCGAGGAAGGCGTACCGGCGCATCGTGGTCTGGTCCTGCTCGTCGAAGGCCTTGGCGTGCTGCCACCAGGCGGCGATCTCGATCCAGCCAGGGGCCGACAGCGAGCCGCCGAACTCCTGGACGGACAGGGCAGCGGACAGGCAGGCGAAGGCGAGCCGGTCGGGGAGCGGCCAGCCGGCGAGGGAGCCGGTGACGAAGGCGGCGACGAAGACATCACCGGCGCCCGTCGGATCCAGCGCCTCGATCAGCAGGGCCGGGACCTCGGCGGTCTCGCCCGTCGCGGAGTCCACGGCGTACGCGCCCTCGGCGCCGAGGGTGACGACGGCCAGCGGCACCAGCTCGGCCAGCTTGCGGGCGGCGGCGCGCGGGCACTCGGTGCGGGTGTAGTGCATGGCCTCGGTGGCGTTGGGGAGGAAGGCCGCGCAGTGCTCCAGGTCCGCGAGGTCGGCCGGGTCCCAGCGGCCGGAGTCGTCCCAGCCCACGTCGGCGAAGATCCGGCTGCCGTGCCGGGCCGCGTGCCCGATCCACTCCTGGCCGGGGCCGCCCGGCTCCAGCGACGCCACGCAGGCGCGGGCCGCGGGCGGGCACTCGGGGGCCGGTTCCTCGGGCGGCGGCGCCTCGTGGCCGTGCGAGACCATCGTGCGCTCGCCCTCGTAGGCCATGGAGACCGTGACGGGCGAGTGCCAGCCGGGGATCCGGCGGGACAGGCCGAGGTCGATGCCCTCCCCCACCGCCAGGCTGTCCCAGCAGTAGTCGCCGTACATGTCGTCGCCGAAGGCCGCGGCCAGCGTGGTGCGCAGGCCGAGCCGGGCCAGGGCGGTGGCCATGTTGGCGATGCCGCCGGGGCTGGAGCCCATGCCGCGCGCCCATGACTCCGTGCCCCGCACCGGCGCGCTGTCCAGACCGGTGAAGATGATGTCCAGGAAGACAGTCCCGGTCAGGTACACATCGGATGCCGGGTCGGCGGGAGAGCGGACCTCCGCCAGCGGATCGAATACGGGCTGGTCGTCCATGAACAACACTGTGCACGATGAGACTGACAGTGGAGGTCACAGACGCATGAGACTCGTGATTCTCGGTGGCGGCGGTTTCCGCGTGCCTCTGGTGTACCGGGCGCTGCTCGCGGACGCGGGCGCGCCGGGCGCCTGCCACGAGCTGGTGCTGCACGACACCGATCCGCTGCGGCTGCGGGTCGTCGCGTCGGTGCTGGCCGCCCAGGCGGCGGACGTGCCGGGCGCTCCGGCGGTCCGGATCGCCCCTGACCTGGACGACGCGCTGCGCGGCGCCGATTTCGTCTTCTCCGCCATCCGGGTCGGCGGCACCGCCGGCCGGGTGCGGGACGAGCGGGTGCCGCTCGCGGAGGGCGTGCTCGGGCAGGAGACCGTCGGCGCGGGCGGGGTGCTGTACGGGCTGCGGACGCTGCCGGTCGCGGTCGCCATCGCGGAGCGGGTGAAGGCGCTGGCGCCGGACGCCTGGGTCATCAACTTCACCAACCCGGCCGGGATGGTGACCGAGGCCATGTCACGGGTGCTGGGCGAGCGGGTGATCGGCATCTGCGACTCCCCGGTCGGACTCGTCCGCCGGGCCGCGCGCGCCGCGGGCGCCGATCCGGACTCCCCGGCGTTCCGCTACGACTACGTGGGCCTGAACCATCTGGGGTGGCTGCGCCGGATGTCGGACGGCGGCCCCGACCTGCTGCCGGGTCTGCTCGCCGACCCCGGGGCACTGGACACGTTCGAGGAGGGCCGGCTCTTCGGCGCGGCGTGGCTGGCCGCGCTGGGGTCGCTGCCCAACGAGTACCTGCACTACTACTACTTCGAGCGGGAGGCCCTGGCGGCGGTGCGGTCGGCCGAGGCGACCCGCGGGGAGTTCCTGGACCGGCAGCAGGGCGCGTTCTTCGACGCGGCGGCCTCTGCTTCGGATCGGCCGTCCGAGGCGTACACCCTCTGGGACCGGTCCCGTCTGGAGCGCGAGGAGACGTACATGGCGGAGAACCGTGCCGCCACGGGCGGCTGGCAGCGCGATCCGCAGGATCTGGACGGCGGCGGCTACGACCGGGTCGCGCTGGCCCTCATGCGGGCCATCGCGCGCGACGAGCGGACCACGTTGATCCTGAACGTGCCGAACGGGACGACCGTCCCCGCGCTCGACGCGGAGGCGATCATCGAAGTTCCCTGCGAGGTGGGCGCCTTCGGGGCGCGGCCGCTGCCGGTGACGGCGCCCACCGAGCACCAGGCCGGACTGATGCTCACCCTCAAGGCGGTCGAGCGGTCGGCGATCGAGGCCGCCGCCTCGGGCTCCCGGGCGGCGGCCCTGCGGGCGCTGGCGCTGCACCCGCTGGTGGATTCTGCGGCGGTCGCGGGCCGCATCCTGGACGCCGCACTGCCGCGGTAGTCCGGGCCGCGGAAGTCCAGGCGGCGGAAATCCGGGCTGCGACGATCTGACAGGACGTACTGGGGGTCGGCTCGGCCGCGCGGCGATATCCGCACGGCCGGGCCGACCCGTGCGTCAGGCCAGCTTGCGGCAGAGCAGTGCGTCCGGTGTCCGGCGGGAGCCGACCCGGCCGGTGTAGGCGATACCGGCCGCGTACTCGTCTTCCCGGGGAAATGCCGACGTCGGGTCCTCGCGCGTAGACCATCCTTGACCAGCCATGATCATGGGTCTAGGTTCGCGGAATCACTGGATGTGCACATGACGTTAAGGAGCACCGCCATGCCCCGCACCCGGGCCCTGGCGCTCACCGCCGCGACCCTTGCGGTCGGCGCCACCCTCTACGGAGTCGGCAGCGCCACCGCCGGCAACTCGGTGCCGCGCAGCGACAAGCAGATCCCCAACCTCACCAACGTCGTCACCGAGATCAAGGCGTACTACGGCGACACCGTGGACGCCGCCGGTGAGCACAACGCGTCGCCCGAGAGCAGCTACGCGAAGCAGGTCGCGGGCATCGAGAGCAAGGCGAAGGACTACCTCGCGGACACCGTGCGGCACGACCGCGGCCACGGGAACGGGCACGGCGCCAAGCCCGCGATCGTCCTCGATGTCGACGACACGACGCTGCTGACGTACAACTACGAGCTGGAGGTGGGCTTCAACTACACGCCCGCCACCAACGACACGTACATCCGCACCAAGAACATGGCGCCGGTCTTCGGCATGCCGGACCTCGTCAACTGGGCCTCGGCGCACGGCATCACGGTCTTCTACCTCACCGGCCGCCCGGAGGCGCAACGCGACCCCTCCACGGCCAACCTCGCCGTCGCGGGCTACAAGCCGGTCGCCGACGCGGCGCACTTCTTCCTGAAGAACAAGACGAGCCCGCCGGCGTACCTGCCGTGCGGCGCGACGTGCACGACCGTCGAGTACAAGTCGGGTACCCGCAAGCACATCGAGTCGCTCGGCTACAACATCGTCGCCAACTTCGGCGACCAGTACAGCGACCTTGAAGGCGGCTACGGGGACAAGACCTTCAAGCTCCCCAACCCCATGTACTTCCTGCCGTAGGCGCACGCTTCGGCCCGGCCGCGGCTCCCAGGAGACACCGGCCGGGCCGGCCGGGCCGATCACGGTCAACGGCGATCAATCGCAGCGGCGGTCAGTCGAAGACGTACGCCTCGACCTCGGCGAGGTACCGGGCGCGCAGGGCCTCGTCCCCGTCGAGGAACGCCGCCTCGAACGAGTTGCGGGCCAACTCCCGTACCGTCGCGTCGTCCAGGCCGAGGGCGGTCCGGACCGCGTCGTAGTTGTCGCCGGCGTACCCGCCGAAGTACGCGGGGTCGTCGGAGTTGACGGTCGCCAGCAGGCCGGCGTCGAGCATCGCGCGCAGCGGGTGGTCCTCGATGCGGTCGATGCAGCGCAGCCGGACGTTGGAGAGGGGGCAGAGCGTGAGCGGGATGCGGTCGCGGACGAGGCGGGCGACGAGCTCCGGGTCCTCCAGCGCACGCAGACCGTGGTCGACGCGCTCGACGCCGAGCACGTCGAGGGCCTCCCAGATGTACGAGGGCGGGCCCTCCTCGCCCGCGTGGGCGACGCGGCGCAGCCCCTCGGCGGCGGCCCGCTCGTAGACCTCGCGGAACTTCGACGGCGGGTTGCCGACCTCGGCGGAGTCCAGTCCGACGGCGGAGATCCGGGACAGATACGGCTTGGCGGCGTCGAAGGTGTCCAGCGCGGACTGCGCGGACTCGTCCCGCAGGAAGCACATGATCAGCTGGGTGGTGATGCCGTGCCGTTCCCGGCTGCCGTCCAGCGCGCGGGTCAGACCCTCGATGACGGTGCCGATGTCGACGCCGCGCTCGGTGTGCGCCTGCGGGTCGAAGAAGATCTCGGCGTGCCGTACGCCCTGCTCTGCGGCGCGCGCGAGATAGGCGTCGGCGAGGTCGGCGAAGTCGCCCTCGGTGCGCAGGACGGCCATCAGCGCGTAGTACAGGTCCAGGAAGGACTGCAGGTCCGTGAAGGAGTAGGCGCGGCGGAGCTCGTCGGCGTCCGCGTACGGCAGCGAGATCCCGCCGCGTGCGGCGAGCGCGAACGCCAGTTCCGGCTCCAGGGTGCCTTCGATGTGGAGGTGCAGTTCAGCCTTGGGAATGGGCACGGAGGAATCACTTCACAGTCGGTACGGCGGCGAGGGGTCGTACAACGGTACAGGTCAGCGCGGTGCGAGCCGCGCCCGGCGGGTCAGCCGGGGCAGGAGCTGCTGCCGCCCAGGGGCCAGGTCGTTGAACCCCCGGTCCCCGGCCTGCAGAGCGCACCGGTCCTCCAGATACCCGGCGAACCCCTCCTGCCGGTCCTCACCGTGGTGATCGCCTGGGGCCGCATCGGGCCGGACTCCTTCTGACAGTCGACGATCCGTCAGCAGAGCAAGGCTCAGCGGCGCTTCGGGACCGGGATGCGCATCAGGTCCTCCGCCACCGTCAGTTCGCCCTCGAAGCCGGCCTCGCGGGCCTGGCGGCCGAAGAGGGAGGGGTCGGTGTAGCGCTGGGAGAAATGGGTGAGGACCAGATGGCGGACGCCGGCTTCGGCGGCCACCTGGGCGGCTTGGCCCGCGGTGAGGTGGCCGTGGTCCCTGGCGAGGTGCTCGTCCTCGTTGAGGAAGGTGGACTCGATGACCAGGAGATCGCACCCCTCGGCGAGGGCGTGGACGCCGTCGCAGAGGCGGGTGTCCATGATGAAGGCGAAGCGCTGGCCGGTGCGGACCTCGCTCACCTCGTCGAGGGTCACCCCGTCGAGCACGCCGTCGCGCTGCAGACGGCCCACGTCCGGGCCGGTGATGCCGTGGGCGGCGAGGCGCGCGGGGATGAGCCGGCGGCCGTCGGGCTCGACGAGGCGGTAACCGAAGCTCTCGACGGGGTGCGAGAGCTTCGCGGCGGAGAGCGTGAAGGCACCGGTGGTGGCCAGCACGCCGTCCGCGGCGACCGGGTGCTCGGTGATCACGGCCGTCTCGCGGTAGGCCGTCGAGTAGCGCAGCCGCTCGAAGAAGTGCTGCCCGCTCGCCGGGTAGTGGGCCGCGATCGGGTGCGGGACGCGGTCGAGGTTGATCCGCTGGATCACCCCGGCCAGCCCGAGCGAATGGTCGCCGTGGAAGTGCGTGACGCAGATCCGGGTCAGATCGTGCGCGGCGACGCCCGCCAGCAGCATCTGGCGCTGGGTGCCCTCTCCGGGGTCGAAGAGGATGCCCTCGTCGCCCCAGCGCAGCAGGTAGCCGTTGTGGTTGCGGAGCCGGGTCGGGACCTGGCTGGCGGTGCCGAGCACCACGAATTCACGGATGGACAAGGCCGCTATCCGGGGGGCCACTCAAGGCCGCGCCCGCCCAGTACGTGGGCGTGCGCGTGGAAGACGGTCTGTCCGGCGCCCGCGCCGGTGTTGAAGACGACGCGGTAGCCGCTGCCGACGATCTTCTCCTCGGCCGCCACCTCGCCCGCCTCGCGCAGCACGTCGGCGACGGCCTGCGGGTCGGCGACCGCCAGCGCGGCCGCGTCCGGATAGTGCACCTTGGGGATCACCAGCACATGTGTGGGGGCCTGCGGGTTGATGTCGCGGAACGCCACCGTCGTGTCGGTCTCGCGGACGATCGTCGCCGGGATGTCACCGGCCGCGATCTTGCAGAACAGGCAGTCCGCCTGGGGTTCTCCCGCCACGGGAACAGCTCCCTCTTCGGTCTCTTCGACCATCGCGATCGATTCGGTTGTCGACCCGGTGGTCGGTCCGGTCGTTGAAAGGCGCATCGTATCGGCCGGGCGCCGCCCAGGCCCTAAGGCAGCGGCGGCGGTGTCTTGGCCGGGTGCTCCGCCAGGGACGCCAGGGCCAGGTCGACGGCGGTGTCGAGCTGCGGATCGACGCCCGCGGCCCAGTCCTGCGGGCGCTGCAGCACCTCGACGTCCGGGTCGACGCCGTGGTTCTCGACGTCCCAGCCGTATCCCTCGAACCAGAAGGCGTACTTGGGCTGGGTGACGGCCGTGCCGTCCACCAGGTCGTACCGGCTGTCGATGCCCACCACGCCGCCCCAGGTGCGGGTGCCGACGACCGGGCCGATGTTCAGGGCCTTGATGGCGGCGTTGACGACGTCGCCGTCCGAGCCGGAGAACTCGTTGGCGACGGCGACGACCGGTCCGCGCGGCGCGTCCAGCGGGTAGCTCTGCGGGCGCAGGCCGCGCGGGACGTCCCAGCCGACGATGCGGCGGGCGAGCTTCTCGATGACGAGCTGCGACGTGTGCCCACCGCGGTTCTCGCGGACGTCCACGACCAGGCCCTCGCGGGCGACCTCCACCCGCAGATCGCGGTGGAGCTGGGCCCAGCCGAAGCCGACCATGTCCGGGACGTGCACATAGCCGAGCCGGCCCCCGGAGCGCTCGTGGACGTGGGCCCGGCGGCCCGCGACCCAGTCGTGGTACCGCAGCGGCTCCTCGTCGGCGAGCGGTACGACGACCACGTACCGGACCGCGCCACCGTCCGCCGGGGCGACGGTGAGCTCGACGGGCTTGCCCGCCGTACCGGTCAGCAGTGGGCCGGGCCCGGCGACCGGGTCGACGGGGTGGCCGTCGACCGCGAGCAGGCTGTCGCCGGCGCGCACCGCGACGCCGGGCGCGGCGAGCGGGGAGCGGGCCTGCGGGTCGGAGGACTCGCCGGGCAGCACCCGGACGACCTGCCAGCGGCCGTCCTCCGCGCGGGCGATGTCCGCGCCGAGCAGGCCCTGCCGGGTCAGCGCGTCCCGGTGGCCGCCGGGCGGGGTGACGTAGGCGTGCGAGGTGCCGAGCTCCCCCTGCACCTCCCACAGCAGGTCCATCAGGTCGTCATGGGTGGCGGCGCGCTCCAGGACGGGCAGGTAGCGCTCACCGACCGCGTTCCAGTCGACGCCGCTCATGTCGGCGCGCCAGAAGTTGTCGCGCATCAACCGGTGCGCCTCGGCGTACATCTGCCGCCACTCGTCCTGCGGCCGCACGGTCACCCGGATCCGCGACAGGTCGACGGTGATGTTCGCGTCCGAGTCGTCGTCGTCCGACGCCTTGCTGTCGGCGGGTACGACGCGCAGCCGGCCGTTGGCGGCCAGCAGCACCTTGGTGCCGTCACCGCTGACCGCGAAGTCCTCGGCGTCGTCCGCGAGTTCCTCGACGCGCAGCTGCTTGAGGTCGTAGCGCTCCAGGACGCTGCCGGGCGGCTGCGCCTCGGGCGTGGCCAGGGCGGTGCCGAGGGTGCCGACCAGCGGGTGGCGCAGCCACAGCAGGCCGCTCTTGGCGGCGGTCAGGCCGGTGTACCGGCCGGCCTCGACGGGGAACGCGACGATGCGGTCGGCGATCCCGTCGAGGTCGACGCGGGTGGCCGGGACGCGTGGGCGGTCCTCGCCGTCGGAGCTCTCGGTCTCCTTGTCGCCCTGGGACTTCTCGTCCTTGGCCCCGTCATCGTCTGGCTCCTCGACCGGGCGGCCGTGCCGCTGCGGGCCGAAGGGCGACGGAGTGGTGGCGGCCAGCGTGATCAGGTGCGGGCGGCAGGCGTTGGGGAAGGACAGGTCGAAGACATGGGCGTCGTAGACCGGGTCGAAGGCCCGCTCGGACAGGAAGGCGAGGTGCTTTCCGTCCGGGGTGAACGCGGGCGCGTAGTCGTTGAAGCGCAGCGGCGTCGCGTCGGCGACGGACAGGTCGGACGTCGCGGCGATCTTGAGCTGGCGCAGCGGGTCGGGGCCGGGGTGCGACCAGGCGAGCCAGGCGGAGTCCGGCGAGAACGCCAGACCGGTCACATCGCCCGCGTCGCTCGCCGCGACCTCGCGCACCTCGCCGGTCTGCGTCTCGACGAGCAGCACCCGGCCGTCGTGCGAGGCGACCGCGATCCGGTGGCCGTCGGGCGACACTTCGAGCTCCAGGACGCGGCCGAGGCGGCCGGCCGCGAGGCGGCGCGGCCTGACGCCGGGCGCCAGACCGGCCGCCGGGGAGAGTTCGAGTGCGTCCTCGCCCTCCGCGTCGGTGACCCAGACGACCTGCTGGTCGCCCTCGCCGCCGAAGGTGCGCGGCAGCCGCGTCCGGACGCCGGGCTCGGCGGCGAGGGCGCGCGCCGGGCCGCCCCGGTGGGTGACCCAGTGCGTGGTGCCGCGGACCTCGACGGCGCTGCCGCGTCCGGTGTGGTCCGGGCGGGCGTCGCCGAGGTGGTGCGCGGCGCGGACCGGGTGCGGCTGCATGTCGGTGCGCTGGCCGCCGAGGCGGACGGCGAGCCGGCGCGGCTCGGCCGACTCCAGGTCGTCGAGCAGGTGGAGTTCGCCGGCGGAGCTGTACACGACGCGGGTGCCGTCGGTCGCGGCCTGCCGGGCGTAGAAGCCGTCGAGCGGGGTGTGACGGCGCAGGTCCGAGCCGTCCGGGAGGCTGGAGTAGAGCGCGCCGGTGCCTTCGTGGTCGGAGAGGAACGCGACGCGTTCGTTGACCCACAGCGGGGATTCGAGGTTGCCGTCGAGGTCCGCGTGCAGCCGCTCGAAGTCGCCGCCGCCCGTCAGGTCGATCCACAGCTTGCCCGCCGTGCCGCCGCGGTAGCGCTTCCAGGCCGCGGCCTCTCTGCCCATCGTCGCCGACAGCAGCAGCACCGCGCCCTCGGGCCCGTACGCCAGATCGCCGACCGGCCCGTACGGCAGCGTGCGCGCGGGCCCGCCGTCCAGCGGGACCGCCCGCGCCCAGGTGCGGCGCAGCGAGGGCTGGCCCTGCGTGCTGATCGCGACGACCTCGCCGTCCGGCGTCCAGCCGCGCACCGAGGTCTTGGCGCTGCCCCAGTGCGTCAGCCGCTTCGAGGGGCCACCGTCGACGGGCGCCACATGCACCTCGGGCGCGCCGTCGCGGGTGGACGTCCAGGCGACCGTCGTCCCGTCCGGAGAGATGCGCGGATGGTCGACCGGCATGTTGTCGGCGCTGACCCGCCAGGCACGCCCGCCGTCGAGCGGCGCCACCCAGACGTCGTCCTCAGCGACAAAAGCGGCCAACTCACCGTTTACATGCGGATACCGGAGGTACGAAGGCTGTGTCACTCCGCCACATTAACCATGATCGAGGACGCGAACGAGCGCTTTCTCTTCAGCTTCTGGCGGATGTGACGGAGGTTTTGGCGGTCGGGCCGGACGTCGCCGAGCAGTCGCCCAGCCCGTTCACGTCGAAGACCGTGCGCTTGCCGACCTGCGCCGTCAGCCGGCCGCGCACGCAGCGCCCGTCCAACTGCTCGGTCACCCGGCCGGTGATGGTGATCTTCTGCTTGTCGGTGGTCTCGCCCTGGCAGTCCACGGACGCGACGCCCTTGACCGTCGCGCCGGACGGCCGGGGGCTCGCCGTGCCCGAGGCGGTCGTGGCGCCGTCCACCGACGCGAAGCACGACACCCACTGCACGCTGATCCCGCGGTCCTTCAACGCCCGGGTCCCCAGCTGGTCCGTCGTGATCGACACCGCCGAGGACGTCATTCCGGTGGCCGGATCGCACGCCACCACTCCGCCGAACGCGGCCAGTGCGAGGCCTCCGGCCACTCCCCACTGCTGTAAACGATTCATACCGGCAGCGTCCCGCCGTCCCGTCCGGCGCACATCGCCCACACGACGTAGAACGCCCCTTACGGGACCGGGATTTCGCCAGATTCCGGTGTTCTTCGGTCCGGTCGAAGACCGGCCGGGGAACCGCCCCGGCAGCCGCTCAGGACCAGCGGCCGGTGCGTCCCAGGAGCAGGGCGGTGGCGGCGACCCCGGCGGTGGAGGTGCGCAGCACCGTCGCGCCGAGCCGGTACGGCTTGGCCCCGGCGGCGGCGAACGCGGCGAGCTCGTCGGGCGAGACCCCGCCCTCCGGGCCGACGATCAGCAGGATGTCGCCCTCGGACGGAAGCGTGGCGTCGGCCAGCGGCGCGGAGCCCTCCTCGTGCAGGACCGCGGCGAACGCGGCCCCGCCGAGCAGGCCCGCCAGCTGCCGGGTCGTCATCGCCTCGGTGACCTCGGGGAACCGCAGCCGCCGGGACTGCTTCGCGGCCTCCCGCGCCGTGGAACGCCATTTGGCGAGCGCCTTGGCACCCCGCTCGCCGCGCCACTGCGTGATGCACCGGGACGCCGCCCACGGCACGATCGCGTCGACGCCGGTCTCCGTCATCGTCTCGACGGCCAGCTCGCCGCGGTCGCCCTTCGGCAGCGCCTGGACGACGGTGATCCGCGGCGACGGTGCCGGCTCGGTGCGCAGCTCCGCGACCGCGACCTCCAGCCGGTCCTTGCCCTCGACGGAGGCGACCACGCCGTACGCCCCGACGCCCTCGCCGTCCGTCAGCACGATCTCCTCGCCGACCGCGAGCCGCCGCACCGACACCGCGTGCCGCCCCTCGGCGCCGGAGAGCACGATCCTCCCCCAACCTTCGGCCGGGGGCGCCCCCATCCCTTCGGCCGGGGGTACCCCCCTGCCGGCCCCCGGCCCGCCCCGCAACTGCTCCGGCTCGACGATGAATACCGGCGCGGTCATACGAGTGCCTCCCGTGCTGCGTTGAGTTCCTCCATGAGCACGGCGACGAGTTCGGCCGCCGGCAGGTCGCGTGCCAACCGGTGCCCCTGCCCGGCCCACAGCGCCATCGCCTGCGGGTCACCGGCGGCCGCGGCGGCCTTGCGCAGTCCCGCGGTCAGATGGTGGATCTGCGGATATCCGGCGGGGGCGTACGGCCCGTGCTCGCGCATGAAGCGGTTGACCAGCCCGCGCGCCGGCCGCCCGGAGAACGCCCGGGTGAGCTCGGTGCGCGCGAAGACCGGGTCGGTGAGGGCGCGCTTGTGCAGCGCGTTGGCCCCGGACTCGGGGCAGACGAGGAAGGCGGTGCCCAGCTGCGCCGCGTCCGCGCCCATCGCCAGGACGGCCGCGATCTGGTTGCCGCGCATCAGCCCGCCCGTGGCGATGATGGGCAGTTGGACCGCCTCACGCACCAGCGGGACGAGCGGCAGCAGCCCGAATCCCGCGTGGTCCAGCTCCGGATCGTCCCGGTGGGTGCCCTGGTGGCCGCCCGCCTCCACCCCTTGGACGCACACCGCGTCGGCGCCCGCCCACTGGGCGGCGAGCGCCTCACCAGGGGTGGTGACGGTGACCACGGTGTACGTCCCGGCCTTCGCGAACGCGTCGAAGACCGGCCGGTCCGGGCAGCCGAGCGTGAAGCTGACCACGGGGACCGGATTGTCCAGCAGTATCGCGACCTTGGCGTCGTACGCGTCGCACCGGCCCGATTCGGGGTCACCGAGCGGGGTGGAGTACCAGGCGGCCTCGCCCGCGAGCTGCTCGGCGTAGACCTCGACGGCGGACCGGTCTGCGGTGTCGGGCTGCGGCATGAACAGGTTCACGCCGAAGGGGTTCGACGTCAGCCCGCGCAGCTGCCGGATCTCCTCGTACATCGCTTCCGGCGTCTTGTACCCGGCGGCGAGGAAGCCCAGGCCCCCTGCGTCACTGACGGCCGCCGCGAGCCGCGGGCCGGAGCCGCCGCCGGCCATCGGCGCCTGGATGATCGGGAACGCCGAGAACGACGAGAGATCGGTCAACGCGGACATACGCCCATCGTTTCACGCCGGGCGGGCCCGAACAGATCGGGCCCGCCCCATGGGGGCACCCCCGGCCGGAGGCTGGGGGACGGTCGGAGCCGGAACCGGCGGCCGGCCGGCGGCTCCGGCGGCCTCAGCGGCCGTTGAAAGCGTCCTTCAACCGGGAGAACAGCCCCTGCTGACCCGGCTGGAAGTGACCGGTGGGCCGCTCCTCGCCCCGCAACTTGGCCAGCTGCCGCAGCAGGTCCTCCTGTGCGGCGTCGAGCTTGTTGGGCGTGATGACCTCGACGTGCACGATCAGGTCACCGCGGCCGCCGCCCCGCAGATGGGTCACCCCGCGCTGGTGCAGCGGGATCGACTGGCCGGACTGGGTACCCGGCCTGACGTCGATCTCCTCCATGCCGTCGAGCGTCTCCAGCGGGCATTTGGTGCCCAGGGAGGCCGCCGTCATCGGGATGGTGACCGTGCAGTGCAGATCGTCGCCGCGCCGCTGGAAGGTCGGGTGCGGAAGCTCCCGGATCTCGACGTACAGGTCGCCTGCGGGGCCGCCGCCGGGGCCGACCTCGCCCTCGCCCGCCAGCTGGATACGGGTGCCGTTGTCGACGCCCGCCGGGATCTTGACCGTGAGCGTACGGCGGGACCTGACCCGGCCGTCGCCCGCGCACTCGGGGCACGGGGTCGGCACGACGGTGCCGAAGCCCTGGCACTGCGGGCACGGCCGCGAGGTCATGACCTGGCCCAGGAAGGACCGGGTGACCTGCGAGACCTCACCGCGGCCACGGCACATGTCGCAGGTCTGCGCCGCCGTGCCGGGCGCCGCGCCCTCGCCGGAGCAGGTGCCGCACGTCACCGCCGTGTCGACCTGGAGGTCCTTCGTGGTGCCGAAGGCCGCCTCGTCCAGCTCGATCTCCAGCCGGATCATGGCGTCCTGGCCGCGCCGGGTCCGCGACCGCGGCCCGCGCTGCTGGGACTGCCCGAAGAAGGCGTCCATGATGTCGCTGAAGTTGCCGAAGCCGGCACCGAAGCCGCCCGCGCCTCCGCCGCCGGAGGACGACAGGGGGTCCCCGCCCAGGTCGTAGACCTGCTTCTTCGCCGGGTCCGAGAGCACCTCGTACGCGGCGTTGATCTCCTTGAACCGCTCCTGGGTCTTCGGATCCGGATTCACATCCGGATGCAGCTCGCGCGCGAGTCGGCGGAAGGCCTTCTTGATCTCGTCCTGTCCGGCGTCACGGCGCACGCCAAGGACCGCGTAATAGTCCGTGGCCACTTACGACTCCGCCAGGATCTGTCCGACGTAACGTGCCACTGCGCGTACCGCTCCCATCGTTCCGGGGTAGTCCATGCGGGTCGGTCCGACCACACCGAGTTTGGCGACTGCCTCGTCGCCCGAACCGTAGCCGACCGCCACAACGGATGTGGAATTCAAGCCCTCGTGAAAATTCTCATGCCCGATCCGCACGGTCATGCCCGAGTCGTTGGCCTCACCGAGGAGCTTGAGGAGCACCATCTGCTCCTCAAGGGCTTCCATCACCGGCCGGATCGTCAACGGGAAGTCGTGGTTGAAGCGCGTGAGGTTCGCCGCGCCGCCGAGCATGATGCGCTCCTCGGTCTCCTCGACGAGCGTCTCCAGCAGCGTCGCCAGCAGGATCGACACCGACGGCCGGTCGTCGTACTCGAAGCCGTCCGGCAGATCCGCCACCAGCGGCGGGACATCCGCGAACCGGCGGCCCACCACCCGGGCGTTCAACCGGGCCCGCACATCGGCGAGCAGCGTGTCGCTCATCGGCGCCGGGCAGTCGATGAGCCGCTGCTCGACGCGTCCGGTGTCCGTGATGAGGACCAGCATGATCCGCGCCGGGGCCAGCGCCAGCAGCTCGACGTGGCGCACCGAGGAACGGGTGAGCGACGGGTACTGGACGACGGCGACCTGCCGGGTGAGCTGCGCGAGCAGCCGTACGGTGCGGCCCACCACATCGTCGAGATCCACCGCGCCGTCCAGGAAGTTCTGGATCGCGCGGCGCTCGGCGGACGTGAGCGGCTTCACTCCGGCCAGCTTGTCGACGAACAGCCGGTACCCCTTGTCCGTGGGGATCCGGCCCGCGCTGGTGTGGGGCTGGTGGATGTAGCCCTCGTCCTCCAGCGCCGCCATGTCGTTGCGCACCGTGGCCGGCGAGACGCCCAGGCCATGGCGCTCGGTGAGCGCCTTGGAGCCGACCGGCTCCTCCGTGCCCACATAGTCCTGGACGATGGCGCGCAGTACTTCGAGTCTGCGTTCGCTGAGCATCGCGCACACCTCCAGCCGTAGATCCCGCACCAGCACTGCCGTGGCCTGGCACTCATCCGATACGAGTGCCAGCATCCCCCGCAGTCAGTGTACGGCGGAGTAGCAAGGCCCCGGCAAGGGTCGCAACGGTAGCGCGCGGGGAGGGGTCCCCGGCGATAGCGTCACAGTGTGGATACCGCAGAGTCCGGCACCGACGGCTGGGAGCACCTGGCTCCCGGCGTCGCCCGCCGCCGTCTTCCCTTCCTGGACGTCACGATCGGCCTCGTCGTCGGTGACGAGAGCGTGCTGCTCATCGACACCGGCTCCACCATCGCCGAGGGCGCTCGACTCCGGCTGCAGGTGCGGGAACTGACCGGGCGCCCCGTCACGCACATCGCCCTCACCCACGGGCACTTCGACCACGTCTTCGGCACCGCCGCCTTCTCCGGGGTGCGGGTGTACGGGCACCCGGCGCTCGACGGCTGCCTGGAGCGCGGACGGGACGCGCTCCGCGAGGACGCGGTCACGCACGGCGTCGACCCCGGTCCCGCGGCCGAGGCCGCCGACGTCCTGGTCCGCCCGGACCGGCTCGTCGAGGACGCGTACGAACTCGACCTCGGCGGCGGCCGTACGGCCCGCCTCTTCCACCCCGGCACCGGCCACACCACCCACGACCTGGCCGTGTACGTCCCGGGCACGCCCGCTGTCGTCTTCTGCGGCGACCTCGTCGAGGAGTCCGGCGAACCGCTCGCGGGCCCCGACGCCGTCCCGGCCGCCTGGCCCGCCACCCTCGACCGGCTGCTCGCGCTGGGCGGCGAGACCGCGCTGTACGTCCCCGGCCACGGCGCGGTCGTGGACGCCCGCTTCGTCCGCGCCCAACGCGACGCCCTGACCGCCCGGTTCACCGCGTCGTAGCGCCCGCCCAGGACGCTGTCCTCGATACGATCCGCCCCATGCGCAGCAGAGAGTACGGCCCCGACCTCACCCCACCGTGGAAGAAGAGCGTGCCCGCGCCCGAGGTGGCGGCGGAGCCGGATCTGGTGGTGGAGGAGGTCTCGACGGGCTTCTGCGGGGCGGTGGTCCGCTGCGAGAAGACGGCGGAGGGGCTGACCGTGACGCTGGAGGACCGCTTCGGCAAGCACCGGGTCTTCCCGATGGAGCCGCGCGGCTTCCTGCTCGACGGCAAACCCGTCACCCTCGTCCGCCCGCGTACCGGCGCTCCCGGGGCGCAGCGCGGGCCGCTGCTGTCCGCGTCGGGCTCGATCGCGGTGCAGGGCGCCCGCGCCCGGGTGGCGCGGGCGGGGCGGATCTACGTGGAGGGCCGGCACGACGCGGAGCTGGTCGAGCGGGTCTGGGGGCACGACCTGCGCGTCGAGGGCATCGTCGTCGAGTACCTGGAGGGCATCGACGACCTGCCGGCGATCGTCGCCGCCTTCTCCCCCGGCCCGGATGCCCGGCTCGGTGTCCTCGTCGACCACCTGGTGCCGGGCTCCAAGGAGTCCCGGATCGCGAGCCAGGTCAGCGGTGTCAGCGATGTCCTGGTCGTCGGCCACCCCTACATCGACGTCTGGGAGGCCGTGAAGCCGTCCTCGGTCGGCATCCCCGCCTGGCCGACGGTGCCGCGCGGCCAGGACTGGAAGACGGGCGTCTGCGAGGCGCTGGGCTGGCGGGAGACGACGGGCGAGGCGTGGCAGCGGATCCTGGCCTCGGTGCGGTCCTACAAGGACCTGGAGCCGGTCCTGCTGGGGCGCGTGGAGGAACTGATCGACTTCGTCACGGCACCGTGAGTGCCCTGCGGGGCTGTTCCCCTACCCCGCCCCTTCCCGAAACTGGGGGCAAGCCCCCAGGCCCCCTTGGTCCTCAAACGCCGGACGGGCTGATTCGCCCCCCACCCGCTCAGTCGACCAGGTCCCGCACCACCGCGTCGGCCAGCAGCCGGCCCCGCAGCGTGAGAACGGCCCGCCCGGCCGCATAGGGCTCCGGCTGGAGCAGCCCGTCGGTCACCGCTCGCGCCGCGGCCGCCGCCCCCGCCGGAGCGAGCAGGTCCAGCGGGCAGCCGGCAGCGAGCCGCAGCTCCAGCAGGATCCGCTCGACGCGCCGGTCCTCGTCCGCGAGCAGTTCCCGTCCCGCGCCGGGGCTGCGCCCCTCCGACAGAGCCTGCGCGTACGCGCCCGGGTGCTTGACGTTCCACCACCGCACGCCGCCGACGTGGCTGTGTGCGCCGGGGCCCGCGCCCCACCAGTCGGCGCCGGTCCAGTACAGCTCGTTGTGTCGGCAGCGCCCCGGCTCGGACGTCGCCCAGTTCGACACCTCGTACCAGTCGAATCCGGCCGCGGCGAACCGCTCGTCGGCGATCAGATACCGGTCGGCGTGGACGTCGTCGTCGGTCATCGGCACCTCGCCGCGGCGGATCCGCCGCGCCAGCTGGGTGCCCTCCTCAACGATCAGGGCGTACGCCGACACATGGTCGGGTCCCGCGCCGATCGCCGCGTCCAGGGAGGCCCGCCAATCGTCGTCCGACTCGCCCGGCGTGCCGTAGATCAGGTCCAGGTTGACGTGCTCGAACCCGGCGGCGCGCGCCTCCGCGACGCACGCTTCCGGCCGGCCCGGGGTGTGTTTGCGGTCCAGGATCTTCAGAACGTGCTGCTTCGCGCTCTGCATGCCGAACGAGACCCGGTTGTAGCCGCCGGCCCGCAGCTCCGTCAGATAGGCGGGGTCGACGGATTCCGGGTTGGCCTCCGTGGAGATCTCCGCGCCCGGCGCGAGGCCGAACTCGTCACGGATCGCGGCCAGCATCCTGACCAGGTCGGCGGCCGGGAGCAGGGTCGGCGTGCCGCCGCCGACGAAGACGGTCTCGACCTGGCGCGGGTCGTCGCCGAGCACCTTGCGGGCGAGCCGGACCTCGTCGATCAGATAGTCCGCGTAGTTCTCCCGCGAGGCGAGCACGCCGCCGGAGCCGCGCAGCTCGCTCGCGGTGTAGGTGTTGAAGTCGCAGTAGCCGCAGCGGGTGGCGCAGTACGGGACGTGCAGGTAGAACCCCAGCGGCCGGGCGTCCGCCCCTGCGAGCGCGCTCGCGGGCAGCGCCCCGTCCTCGGGCATCGGCTCACCATCAGGCAGTACGGAAGGCATGACCCCATTGTCCGCCCCCGGCGAGGCCGCTCGTCCCACCCGCTCGGCGGCGGACCCCGCAGGGCCCGCCGCTCACAGCGTCGAAAGGACGGGCGCCGCCCCGGCTACGCCTCGTGCGATCCCGCGTACATGTCGTCGATCAGCGACTGGAACTCCCGCTCGACGACCGGCCGCTTCAGCTTGAGGCTGGGGGTCAGGTCGCCGTGCTCGACGTCCAGGTCGCGCGGCAGCAGCCGGAACTGCTTGATCTGCTGCCAGCGCTGCAGCCCCTCGTTGACGCGCACCACATAGGCCTCGATCAGCTCGCGGGCCTGCGGGGAGGCGACCACGTCGGCGTAGCTCTTGCCTTCGAGCCCGTTCTCGCCGGCCCAGCCGAGAATCGTCGGCTCGTCCAGGGCGAGCAGCGCGGTGCAGAAATTCCGGTCCGCGCCGATCACCAGGACGTTGCTGACGAACGGGCAGACCGCCTTGAACTGGCCTTCCACCGCGGCGGGCGCGATGTACTTGCCGTTCGAGTTCTTGATGATGTCCTTTTTGCGGTCGGTGATCGTCAGGAAGCCGTCCGCGGACAGCTCGCCGATGTCACCGGTGTGGAACCAGCCGTCGGGCTCCAGGACCTCGGCGGTCTTCTCCGGCAGGCCGTGGTAGCCCTGCATGATGCCGGGGCCGCGCAGCATGATCTCGCCGTCCTCCGCGATCCGGACCTCGAGGCCGGGCAGCGGCTTGCCGACGGTGCCGGTGCGGTACGACTCACCGGGATTGATGAAGCTGGCGGCGCTGGACTCGGTGAGCCCGTACCCCTCCAGGATGTGGATACCGACGCCGGAGAAGAAGTAGCCGATCTCGGGCGCCAGCGCGGCGGAGCCGGAGACGCAGGCGCGCAGCCGGCCGCCGAACGCCTCGCGGATCTTGGCGTAGACGAGCTTGTCGGCCACGGCGTGCTTGGTGGAGAGCCCGAAGGGGGCGGTCGCCTTGCCGGTCAGCCGCAGGTTGTTCTGGGTGACCTTGGCGTACTCGCGGGCCACTTCCGACGCCCACTTGAAGATCTTGTACTTGGCGCCGCCGCCCGCACGGGCCTTGGCCGCCACACCGTTGTAGACCTTCTCGAAGATCCTCGGCACGGCCGCCATGTAGGTCGGCTGGACCAGCGGCAGATTGGTGATGATCTTGTCGACCCGGCCGTCCACGGCGGTGATGTGTCCCACCGTGATGTGCCCGGCCGTCAGCACCTTGCCGAAGACGTGTGCCAGTGGCAGCCACAGGTACTGGACGTCGTTCTCGTCGAGCAGGCCGACCGCCTGAATCGCGCGGGCCATGTAGGCCCAGCAGTCGTGCGGCAGCCGCACGCCCTTGGGGCGGCCGGTGGTGCCGGAGGTGTAGATGAGCGTCGCGAGCTGGTCGCGGGTGATGGCGCCGACAGCGGCCTTGACCGCCTCGGGGTGCTTCTCCAGATACGCCGCCCCACGCCGCTCCAGCTCGGCCAGCGAGAGGACCCAGCCGTCACTGCCGGAGGCGTCGGCGTCCTCGACGCCGGTGGCGTCGATCACGATCACATGGGCCAGCTCGGGAAGCTCCGCCCGCCGCTCGCGGGCCTTGGCGACCTGCGCGGCGTCCTCCGCGATCAGCACCCGGCTGCCGGAGTCCGCGAGGATGAAGGCCGTCTCGTCGGCGTTGGTGCTGGGGTAGACCGTGGTGGTGGCCGCACCCGCGCACAGCACCCCGAGGTCGGCGAGGATCCACTCGACCCGCGTCGCGGAGGCGATCGCCACCCGCTCCTCGGACCGGATCCCCAGGTCCATCAGACCGGCCGCGATCGCGAACACCCGGCCCGAGGCCTCGCCCCAGGTCAGCGAATGCCAGCTGTCCGGGCCCCCGGCCGCGTCGATCACGGGGTAGCGGTACGCCTCCGCGTCCGGCGTCGACTCCACCCGTTCCAAGAAGAGTGTCGCCACGGATGGCGGTCGGGTCTCGATCAGCGTCTGTGTCTCTGTCACGACATCCTCCGGGCCCGCGCCTGCTCTGTTAACTCACCAGTAACCTCTGCGTCGCGATCAGAGTAGAGGCCCATCGCCCGGCGCGTAAGGGGCTTCGGGCCGCTCGTTGCAACCGTAACCAATCGAGTAGGTGCCAGGTACATGCTTCGAACCCGTCGCAGGTGGGGGTTGCGGACACGGACCGTACCGGAAACGCGGAGGGCGCCCGTCCGTTTCCGGAGGGGCGCCCTGGGCGCGAGTGCGGCGCGTTGACGGCCGTTGCGGCGCGTTGACGGCCGCCGGGAGCTACTTCTTGCCCTTGCTCTCGCTGCCGCCGCCGTCGGAGTCGGTGGACAGCACCGCGATGAAGGCCTCCTGCGGGACCTCCACGCTGCCGACCATCTTCATCCGCTTCTTGCCTTCCTTCTGCTTCTCCAGCAGCTTGCGCTTACGGGAGATGTCGCCGCCGTAGCACTTGGCGAGCACGTCCTTGCGGATCGCGCGGACCGTCTCACGGGCGATGACGCGGCTGCCGACCGCGGCCTGGATCGGGATCTCGAAGTTCTGCCGCGGGATGAGCTTGCGCAGCTTGTCGACCATCCGGACGCCGTACGCGTACGCCTTGTCCTTGTGCAGGATGGCGGAGAACGCGTCCACCTTGTCGTGGTGCAGCAGGATGTCGACCTTGACGAGGTCGGCGGTCTGCTCGCCCTTGGGCTCGTAGTCCAGCGACGCGTAGCCGCGGGTCTTGGACTTCAGGTTGTCGAAGAAGTCGAAGACGATCTCGGCCATCGGCAGGTCGTAGCGCAGCTCGACGCGGTCCGCCGACAGGTAGTCCATGCCCAGCAGCGAGCCGCGGCGGGACTGGCACAGCTCCATGATCGCGCCGACGAACTCGTTCGGCGCGAGGATGGTCGACTTCACCATCGGCTCGTACACCGAGGTGATCTTGCCCTCGGGGAACTCGCTCGGGTTGGTGACGATGTGCTCGGAGCGGTCCTCCATCACCACGCGGTAGACCACGTTGGGCGCGGTGGCGATCAGTTCGAGACCGAACTCGCGCTCCAGCCGCTCGCGGACCACGTCCAGGTGCAGCAGGCCGAGGAAGCCGACGCGGAAGCCGAAGCCGAGCGCGGCCGAGGTCTCCGGCTCGTAGACCAGCGCGGCGTCGTTGAGCTGGAGCTTGTCCAGCGCCTCGCGCAGCTCGGGGTAGTCCGAGCCGTCGAGCGGGTACAGCCCGGAGAACACCATCGGCTTGGGGTCCTTGTAGCCGCCCAGGGCCACGGTGGCGCCCTTGGCCTGCGACGTGATCGTGTCACCGACCCTGGACTGCCGGACGTCCTTCACACCGGTGATGATGTAGCCGACCTCACCGACGCCGAGGCCGTCGGAGGGTGTCATCTCCGGGCCGGAGATGCCGATCTCCAGCAGCTCGTGGGTCGCGCCGGTCGACATCATCTGGATGCGCTCGCGCTTCTTGAGCTCGCCGTCCACGACCCGCACGTACGTGACCACGCCACGGTAGGAGTCATAGACCGAGTCGAAGATCATCGCGCGGGCCGGGGCCTCGGAGATGTTGGCGCCGACCGGGGCCGGCACCTTCTGTACGACCTCGTTGAGCAGCTCGGGCACGCCGATGCCGGTCTTCGCGGAGACCTTGAGCACATCGGCGGGGTCACAGCCGATGATGTGCGCCAGCTCTTCGGCGAACTTCTCCGGCTGGGCGGCCGGCAGGTCGATCTTGTTGAGAACCGGGATGATCGTGAGGTCGTTCTCCAGCGCCAGGTACAGGTTGGCGAGGGTCTGGGCCTCGATCCCCTGCGCGGCGTCGACGAGGAGGACCGTGCCCTCGCAGGCGGCGAGCGACCGCGAGACCTCGTACGTGAAGTCCACGTGGCCCGGGGTGTCGATCATGTTCAGGATGTGGGTCGGGGCCGTGGGCTCGCCGTCGGTGGGCGCCCAGGGCAACCGGACCGCCTGAGACTTGATGGTGATGCCACGCTCACGCTCGATGTCCATGCGATCGAGGTACTGGGCGCGCATCTGCCGCTGATCGACCACGCCGGTCAGCTGGAGCATCCGGTCGGCGAGCGTCGACTTGCCATGGTCGATGTGCGCGATGATGCAGAAGTTACGGATCAGCGCCGGGTCGGTACGGCTCGGCTGCGGAACATTGGTCGGGGTCGCGGGCACGCAGGGTCCTGTTTCTCGACGCTTGACGTCTGACGTCTGTAGGCGGATCGATACGTTGACCCCCATCGTCCCACGGCTGACGGCCTGGGACCGGTTTGGGAGGTCGTGCGGGCGGCTGGTAGCCTGGAGCACTGTGCCTCGTGCCCTGTGACCCGAGGCGCTCAATGAAAAGTACCCGAACCTGAGAAGGCTCTTTCGTGGCGAACATCAAGTCCCAGATCAAGCGGAACAAGACCAACGAGAAGGCGCGCCTGCGCAACAAGGCGGTCAAGTCCGCGCTCAAGACCGCGATCCGCAAGGCCCGCGAGGCTGCGGCGACCGGTGACCTCGAGAAGGCCACTGTCGCCAACCGCGAGGCCGCGCAGAAGCTCGACAAGGCCGTCAGCAAGGGCGTCATCCACAAGAACCAGGCCGCGAACAAGAAGTCCGCGCTGGCTCACAAGGTCGCCTCGATCAAGGCCTGACCTGTTCCACCGGGGCCCCTGGGGCCCCACCTCGCCGGAAACGGAACCAGCGGCCCCTCTACCGCCCGGACCGGCAACCTGAAGACATCGCGCCGCGCTCGGCCGTTCGCCACGCGGGTGCGGCGCACAGCTTGATCCGAAGGCCCCGATGCCATCCTCACGGGACGGCAGCGGGGCCTTCGGCGTTGCCATATCCTCACGGCATGTCGACGCCGCCTGATCAGCCGAGCGCCTACCCGTATCCGGGTCCGCAGTCCGCAGCGCAGCCCTCGCCCGGGTTCGGGCCGCCGGTTCCGGCGCAGCAGAATCCGTACGCGCAGCCCGTGCCGCAGCAGATACCGCAGCAGCCGGGCCAGCCGGGGGGCCCGCCGGGGTCCTACTACGGACCGCAGAGCCAGCCGCCGGTACCGCAGCTGCCTCCCCCGCCGCCGGGCGGTGGCTCGGGCGCCGGGAAGGCCGTGCTGTGGGCGGCCGTGGGCGCGGTGGTCGCGTCCGCGCTCTGGGGCGGCGGGGTGTTCCTGCTCGGCGGGAAGGACAGCGCGACCGCCGACCTCAAGGGGTACAAGGTCCAGTCCGATGTCTGCACGGCCGCCGACGTCTCGGCCTTCAAGGGCACCTACCCGGAGACCGACAGCTCCCCGGTGACGTACACGCTCAAGCACGACGCGCTGGACGACATGTACTGCGACATGGACCTGAAGGCGTCGGGGTCGACCTACGCGGACGCCTATCTGTCCACCACGGTGCAACTGCACAAGACGACCGACCCGTCGGCCGAGTTCGTGGCGCGGTGGGAGAGCTACACGCAGCGCAAGGGCGACTACAAGGCCGAGAAGGTCAGCGGCTTCGGCGACGCGGCCTACCTGATCACCGAGGACACGATCAGCGGCTCGTCGGGCTCGCGCTCGGTGACGCTGGCCGTGCGGGACGGCTGGATGACGTACCAGATGGGCTGGAGCATGTACCTGTCCTCGCTCGACAAGGACAAGTCCCCGCCGTCGGTGAGCGAGGTCACCGGCTGGGTGAAGAGCTCCACGACCGCGACGCTGGCCAAGCTGAAGAACTGAGGCAGGCAGGCTGACGGACGGGCTCGGGGGCGGTGTGGCCCTGGGCCCGTCCGCTTGCTGTTTTGGGGAGCGGGCGCGGTGCTGGGAGCGGGCGCGGCGGGTTCCAGGAGCGAGCGCGGTGCTACGAGCGGGCTCGGGCGGCGCGGGCCACGGCCACGACGGCCTTCTCCAGGGCGTACGCGGGGTCCGCGCTGCCGCCCTTGACCGCGGCGTCCGCCTCGGCGACGGCGCGCAGCGCGGCGGAGACCCCGTCGCCGGTCCAGCCGCGCATCTGCTGGCGCACCCGGTCGATCTTCCACGGGGGCATGCCCAGGTCGCGGGCGAGCTGGCCGGGGTTGGCGCCGCGGGGGGCGGAGGCGAGCTTGCCGATGGCGCGCACGCCCGAGGCGAGGGCGAAGGTGATGCCGGGCAGCGGCTGGCCCACCGAGAGGGCCCAGCGCAGCCGCTCCAGCGCCTCCGCGGTCCGACCGGTGACGGCGAAGTCGGCGACCTCGAAGCCGGTGGCCTCGGCGCGGCCCGTGTAGTACCGGGCGACGACGGCCTCGTCGATCGTGCCCTCGACATCGGCGACCAGCTGGGCGGCGGCGCTGGCCAGCTCGCGCAGATCGCTGCCGATGGCGTCGACCAGCGTCTGGGTGGCCTCGGGGGTCGCGGAGCGGCCCAGGGCGCGGAACTCGCCCCGGACGAACGCCAGCCGGTCGGCCGGCTTGGTCATCTTCGGGCAGGCGACCTCGCGGGCCCCCGCCTTGCGGGCCGCGTCCAGCAGCGCCTTGCCCTTGGCACCGCCGGCGTGCAGCAGCACCAGGGTGATCTCCTCGGCGGGCGAGTCCAGGTACGCCTTGACGTCCTTGATCGTTTCCGCGCCGAGGTCCTGCGCCTCGCGCACGATGACGACCTTGCGCTCGGCGAAGAGCGAGGGGCTGGTCAGCTCGGCGAGGGTGCCCGGCTGCAGCGCTCCGGGGGCGAGGTCACGTACATCGGTGTCGGCGTCGGCGGCGCGCGCCGCCACGATCACCTCCCGCACGGCGCGGTCGAGCAGCAGGTCCTCCTGGCCCACGGCGAGCGTGAGCGGAGCGAGCAGATCGTCTGGGGAACTCTTCCTGGCCATCGCGGACCAGCATCCCACGGGGCACTGACAGCGGCGGCCATGGCGGAGAATGGTCCCGTGAGCGACGTACGACATGTCCTGGTGCTGCCCGACCGCGATGCCGCCGAGGAGGCCGCCGAGGCGGCCATGGAGCGTTTCGGCCTCGCCTTCGAGCCGCAGCTCGTCCGTGACGCCCTGGCCGGCGAGGACGACGCCGAGGACGCCCAGTGGCTGGTGGTGGTGGAGGACGAGGAGGGGCTGCTCGAAGGCGCCGCCCTGCACGCCCTGGCGGAGGAGTTCGACGGCTGGCGCGAGCTGCCCCGCGAGTGACGGGGCCAGTCACGACGTCGACACGGTCCTAGGTCCGGAGATGTAGGACCGCGGCCTGTGGCGACGCCCGCCGGCCCTCGGTAGCGTCGCGGGGCATGACGACACCTGCCGAACCACTCACCCCTCCCGTTCCGACCGGTCCCCGGAGCCTGAAGCAGCGCAAGGACGAGGCGCTGCACCGGCTCGAACACGACGCGGACGTATGGGTCGCCACCGCCGACGCCCAGGGGACGCCGTGCCTGGTGCCGCTGTTCTTCCTGTGGGACGGCGAGGCGCTGTGGCTGTCCACCCGCGGTACCAATCCCACCGGCCGCAATCTGCGGGACAGCGGGCTGCTGCGGGTCTGCCTGGGGCACACCCGCGACGTTGTGCAGATCGACGCCACGGCCACGACCCTGACCGCGGCGGAGCTGCCCGTCGAGATCGGTGACGCCTTCGCCGCGAAGGGCGACTGGGATCCGCGCGCCGACGGACCGTCCTATCTGTGGTTCCGGATCCAGCCGCACACCATCCAGGCGTGGGGCACCGTGGCCGAGTTGAAGGACCGCGAACTCATGCGTGAGGGGCAGTGGATCATCTAGCGAGAATCTGTCGAGGTCGATAGATCAGGTGATCCATTGCTTCGCATACACCATGGAACGGCGATATTGACGACGGATTTCGTTGTTCTGAATCTATTGACGCGTTCTTGGCAGCCGGGGTTTGATGCCGGGGATGAAGCGGTCGTTCCGCTTCGATTTTCCCTGGACCGGAGGCGGTAAGCCCCCTCAGCACCTCCTGATCGGACCCCGCATGACTGACACGCTGCGCCCTCCGCACTCCCCCATCGCGCCGCCCGTCACCCCGCCGAAGGCCCTCACCCGGTCCATCGGTGTGGTGGGCGGCACGCTGCTGACGCTCTCCTGCCTGACACCCGCCTCGTCGCTCTTCGTCATCGTGCCGGGCCTCTTCGGGGATCTGGGGACCGGAACGGCGCTGACCATCGTGATCGCGGCCGTGCTCTGCATCGCGGTGGCCTTCTGCTACTCCGAGCTGGGAACGCTCATCCCCAGCGCGGGCGGCGAGTACGCCATGGTCGGGACGCTGATCGGACGGCTGGCGGGCTGGATCGTCTTCATCCTGTCGCTGATCGTGGTGATGATCGTGCCGCCGATCATCGCGCTCGGCACCGGCGAATACCTCGAACCGATCATGCACATCAACGGCCAGCTGGCGGGGGCGGGCGTCATGCTGCTGGCCACCGTCATGGGCCTGCTCGATCTGCGGGCCAACGCCTGGATCACCGGCGTCTTCCTGGTCCTGGAGGTCATCGCGGCCGGAGTGGTCGCCGTCCTCGGCTTCTCGCACTCCTCCCGTTCGGCGTCCACGCTCATCCACCCGGTCGTCGAGGCGACGGGCGGCGCAGCGGGCAGCCCGGCCACCGCGGCCCTCACCGGCGGCGCGATCGTCGCGGGGCTGGCCGTCGCGCTCTTCGTGCTGCAGGGCTTCAGCACGGCGGTGTACCTGTCGGAGGAGATGGAGAACCCGCGCCGCAACGTCTCGCGGACCGTGCTGTGGACGCTGGGTATCGGCGCCGTGGTCGTCATCGTCCCCACCATCGCGATCACGCTGGGCGCGCCCGATCTGCAGACCCTGACCGAGGGCAACCTCTCGGCGATGGTGAAGGCCTGGAGCAACTCGGCCGTGGGGACGTTCGTCAGCCTCTGCATCGCGTTGGCGATCATCAACGCGGGCATCGTCATGGTCATCCAGAACTCCCGGGTGCTCTACGCCTCGGCCCGCGACCGTGCCTGGCCGCGGCCGGTCAACAACGCGTTCTCCACCCTGAGCAACCGCTTCGGCTCGCCGTGGGTGGCCACCCTCGCGGTCGGCCTGCCGGGTGCGGCGCTCTGCTTCGCGCCGCTGGACACCCTCACCAACGTCACCGGGGTCGCGGTCGCCGGGATGTACCTGCTGGTGGCGATCGGCGCCCTCGCCTCCCGGCGCGGCACCCACAAGTCGCGGCCCGCGTGGCGGATGCCGCTGTGGCCCGCGATCCCGGTGGTCCTGATCCTGGTGATGGCCTACGTGCTGTACGTGCAGGAGATCAAGGACCTCGCGATCACCGGCGGCATCGTGGCCGTCGCCTGTCTGTACTGGCTGCTCTACCTGCGACCCCGCCAGAACACCCGCTGGGTGATCACGGTGCCCGAGGAGCAGCTCGGCCTGGACGAGGAGCCCGCGACGCACGCGGCCGTCTGACGGCGCGGGCGGCGCCGCGTCACGCCGGTTCCATCGCAGTGGCCTCCCGGGCCGGGATCTCCTCCTGGTCCGGGAGTTCGCGTATCCGGGGCACCGGCGAGGGCAGCAGCCACAGGACGCACAGCACTCCACCGGCGGTGGCGATCCACAGGGTGGGCCGCAGTCCGAGTGCCGTGCCGAGCACGCCGCCCGCGAGGGCGCCGAGCGGACGGATGCCGTGGTTGAGCATGCGGTAGGCCCCGGTCACCCGGGCCCGCAGCCGGTCGGGGATGACGGCGCTCTGCAGGGAGCCGCTGGCTATGTCGAGCACCATCACCCCGAATCCGGAGCCGAATTCGGCGAGGAAGAGCAGGGCGAGGACCAGCGGGGTGGGTCCGCCGGCCAGCGGCACCAGGATCAGCGGGGTGGGGAAGACCACGAAGCCGAGGACGACCGCCGGGCCGATACCGACCCGCCGGACGATCCGGCCGCTGAGAGCCGCACCGATGAGTCCGCCGACCGCCCCGGCGCCGATCACCAGCCCCAGAACGCCCGCGTTCAGGCCGAGTTCACCGACCGCGTAGAGCACGACGACGGTGTGGAAGACGAAGTTGAAGAAGTTCACCGTCGCGGCGGCGGCCAGCAGCGGGCGCAGGACGCGAGAGCCCGCTATGAACCGCAGCCCGGCGGTGAAGTGCCCCTTCTCCGCCGGGGCCGCCGGTGGTTCCACCGGGGAAATGCGTGCCAGGTAGCCGGCCGAGACCAGGTAGGAGACGGCGTCGACGAGCAGCGTGAGCGGTGCGGCGAGTAACTGCACCAGCAGTCCGCCCACGCTGGGTCCCGCCACGAAGGAGAAGGCCCGGCTGCCGTTGACGAGCGCGTTGCCGTCCACGTACTGGCCGGGCCGCACGAGGGAGACGAAGAGCGTGGCGTTGGAGACGTCGAAGGCGACACTGCAGGCGCCGACGGCGAAGGCGATCACATACAGGTGGGTGAGGGTCAGCGCGTCCAGAGCGTAGGCGGCGGGCAGCGAGAGCATCAGCGCGGCGCGCACCAGGTCGGCGGCGATCATGATGCGCCGCCGGCTGCCCCTCCGGTCGGCCCAGGCGCCCGTGGGCAGCGAGAACAGCAGGGCCGGCAGCAGACCCGCGGCGGAGAGCCAGCCCATCTGCGCGGCATCCGCGTGCAGCACCAGGACGGCCGCGAGCGGTATCGCGAGGAATGACACCTGATCGCCGAAGAGCGAGACGGTCTGGCCGGTCCAGTACCGGCGGAACGGGCGTTCGCGCAGCAGAGCCGGCACGCGCTCGGCGACGTTCATGGCTACTCCTCGGCGGTGTCGGAGGCGTGCTCGCTGTCAGGGGCGTGTGGTTCGGTTTCCCGGTCCAGGAAGGCGATCCGCAGGAAGGAGACGCGTTGGGCGCCCTCGGGACGGAGTGCGGGATCCGTATCGCGGTCCGCGAACGCCTCCAGCAGCTCGTCCACCTTCGCGCCCAGCGCGGTCAGTTCCTCCGGAGTGAGGTACAGCGCCCTGTCGCCGAAGTGCTCCGCCTCCTGCCAGGCGCGCGGCAGTTCGCGGCGGGTCTCCAGCGCCTTGGTCATCTTCTGGAAGTAGCTCTCGGCGACGGCGACGGTGAGCGCGTCGGCCGCTTCCGCCACCGCCGGGTCGTCCGAGTAGCCGGGCCAGTCCGTGAAGCGCGCCGTGGCCCGCCACGGCTTCTGCCGGCCGCGGCCGCCCTCGGCCTCCTCGACCAGCCCGAACTTGGCGAGCACCCGCAGATGGTAGGAGCAGCTGGCGACGGACTCCCCCGTCAGCTCCGCGGCGCGCGTCGCGGTGAACGGTCCCTCCCGGCGGAGCAGGCCGGTGAGCATCATGCGCGTCGGGTGGGCGTAGGCCCGCAGGGCACGTGGGTCGGTGAGCTGTATCTTCCTCTCGGCCATGATGTAAAGATACCTTTAGAAAGAAGTCTTTACAACGAAGTCTTTACATAGCGCTCCCCACCACGGTGGCCCGTAGATCGTCCGGACGGTCCCCCACCACCGCGACCGAGCCGTCGGTGTCCGTCCGCAGCACCGTCGCGCCCCGCGCGCGCAGCGCCGCGACCGTACGCGGCGCCGGGTGGCCGTACGGGTTGTCCGCGCCGCAGGAGATGAGTGCCAGGCGCGGCCGGAGCCGGGCGAGCAGGACCGGGTCCTGGTACGCCGAGCCGTGGTGCGCGACCTTCAGGACATCCACCCGGGGCAGATCGGGAACGGCGGCCAGCAGCTGCCGTTGGGCCGGCGGCTCCAGGTCGCCGAGGAGCAGGAACGTCAGCCCCGCCGTACGGACCAGCAGGACGACGCTGGAGTCGTTCGGGCCGTTGTCCGGCAGCGCCCCGGGGTCCGCGGGCGGCCAGAGCAGCTGCCACTCCAGCGCTCCCAGCCGGCGCCGCTCCCCCGCCACCGCGCGGACCACCGGGATCCGCGCCGCGGCCGCCTGTCTGCGGACGAAGGCCGCCTGCTCGGGGGGTTCGTCCAGCGTCGTGGTCTCGATCGCACCGACCCTGCGGCCGCGCAGCACCCCCGGGAGCCCGTCCACATGGTCGGCGTGGAAGTGGGTCAGGATCAGCAGCGCGATCGAGGTCACTCCCAGCGATCGCAGGCAGCGGTCGGCGAGGGCCGGCTCCGGCCCCGCGTCGATGACGACGGCCGACCCGTCCGCCCCGGACAGCACCAGGGAATCCCCCTGCCCCACATCGCACATCGCGAGCCGCCACCCGGGCGGCGGCCAGCCCGTGATGACGCGCGGGAGCTGTACGGGCCGCACCACCGCGAGCAGCAGCAGGAACGCGGCCGCCGCGCAGGGCCACGGGCGGGCGGCCAGGCGGCGGCCCGTCGTCACAACTGCCGCGGTGAGTACGGCGAGCAGCAGGCCGCCGCCCCAGCCGCCGGGCCAGCCGATCCCGGCTCCGGGCAGCGCGGCGCCGTGCCGGGCGACGGCCGCGATCCAGCTGGTGGGCCATCCGGCCAGCCATGCCAGTGCCTCTGCGGCCGGCATCGCGAACGGCGCGGCGGCCAGCGCCGCGAACCCGAGCACCGTGGCCGGCCCCACCGCCAGTTCCGCGAGCAGGTTGCACGGGATCGCGACCAGGCTCACCTGCCCGGCGAGCACCACGATCACCGGAGCGCAGACCGCCTGCGCCGCGCCCGCCGCGCCCAGCGCCTCGGCCGGTCCCGGCGGCACCCCGCGGCGGCGCAGAGCCGCGCTCCACCGCGGGGAGATCGTCAGGAGCGCGCCGGTGGCCAGCACCGACAGCAGGAACCCGTAGGAGCGGGCCAGCCAGGGGTCGTAGAGGACGAGGAGCAGCACCGCCGCGGCCAGCGCCGGCAGCAGGGAGCGGCGCCGGCCCGTACCGATCGCCAGTAGCGTGATCAGACCGCAGGCGGCGGCCCGCAGCACGCTCGGATCCGGGCGGCAGACAATGACGAACCCGACGGTGAGCAGCCCACCGAGGGCGGCGGTCATGCGCAGCGGGATCCCGATCCGCGGGGCGAGCCCGCGCCGCTCGGCGCGGATGGCGAGGCCGGGCGGACCGATGAGCAGCAGCAGGACAATGGTCAGATTCGAACCGGAGACCGCCGTCAGATGGGTCAGATCCGTGGCCCGGAACACCTCGCGCAGTTCGGAAGTGAGCCGTGAGGTGTCCCCGACGACGAGCCCGGGGAGCAGCGCCCGCGCATCGGGTGGCAGCCCGTCCGTCGCCGCGCGCAGGCCCGCCCGGAGCCGGCCCGC
This sequence comes from Streptomyces sp. NPDC045021, assembly GCF_056432645.1. Lineage (NCBI taxonomy): Bacteria > Bacillati > Actinomycetota > Actinomycetes > Kitasatosporales > Streptomycetaceae > Streptomyces > Streptomyces sp. NPDC045021. The sequence continues at coordinate 450,809 of NZ_JBWKIQ010000003.1, read as the reverse complement.
GAAGCGCTGCACCGCCGTGGGCGGACCACTGACGCGCGGCGGCCCGTGCACCGACAGCACGGCGGCGCTCCGCTCGCCGGGCCGGGCGGGCGGTGCGATCCGCGCCGCCACGACGACGCGGGTGGACGGCAGCAGCCCGAGCCACGGATCGTCGGCCGCTGCTGACGCCCCATCACCTCCGGGGATCGACGCGGCCCGGCGCGCTCCCGGCCCCGACCGTTTCCCCGGCCAGTGTTCCGATCCCGGTCCCGATCGCGGGCCCGCTCCTGGCCCTGGCGGTGTGTCCGTTTCGGCGATGACCAGGACCGGAGTGCGGATCCTGGTGGTCACGCCGTGCGCGGTGACACGGACGGCCTCCGCCTCGACCATCACGGCCTCCGGGGCACGGGCCGCGCCCCGGACGTGCGGGCGGGTCGACCTCGGGTCGCCGGTGATCCTCAACTCGACGACGGCGTGGGCATGTTCGGCGGCCAGCTCCGGCAGCGGCCCTCGATGCCCGTCGGCCGCATGCAGCGCCGCGACCGCCGTCGCGGCGGAAGCGCACAGCAGCGCGGTGGCGGTGGCCGCCGCCAACCCGGCGGCAGGCCGCGCCCGCCCGGCCACCAGCAGCGCCGCCCCCAGTACGGCGGCGGCCACGGCACACCAGGCCGCCACCCCTCCCGGCATCCCCAGGGCGACCGCCGCCGCGAACCAGGCGGCGAGGGCCGGCGGCACGAGCCGCAGGTCCGCAGGTCCCTCCTGGTGCGGGTTGGACGCGCCCAGCGGTGACGCGGCCGCCGCGTGCACGGCCGAACGTGCCGCGGTGCCCGCGGCGCCCGCCGCGTTCGCCGGGCGGTCCGGCGCGGCACCGGGCCCCGCCCTGGGACCGGTCACGGCTGGACCAGGGGCTTGAGATCGGAAAAACGCCGGTCACCGATTCCGGTCACGTTGCGCAGCTCGTCGACGGAGGCGAAGCCGCCGTGCTGGGCGCGGTAGTCGAGGATGTGCTGGGCCAGGACCGGGCCGACGCCCGGCAAGGTCTCCAGCTGGGCGCCGGTCGCGGAGTTGAGACTCACAGGCCCGGCGGGCGCACCGCCGCTCGGCCCCGGGGCGGCGGGCGCGGGCGGCCCGCCGACGACGACCTGCTCACCGTCGGCGAGCACCCGGGCAAGGTTGAGCGCGCTCGTGTCCGTCCCCGGGAGCGCACCACCGGCCGCCGCGAGAGCGTCGGCCACCCGCGACCCGGCGGGCAGCCTGCGCACCCCGGGATGGCGCGCCTTGCCCGCCACATCCACCGTCAGGATCGTCTTCCCCGCCACGGCGGAAGGCGGCACACCCGGCCCGAACCCACCCGGCCCGAACCCACCCGGTCCGGAACCCTCCGGCGCGGAACCGTCCGGCCCGGACCCCGGACCCCGTGTCGGGATCAGTGAGGCGCCGGGCGACGGCCCGTCGAGTCGCGCCGGGGCCGAGACCGTCCGCGGGCGCCCGGTCCAGAAGTGCTGCACCGCGAAGCCGACGGCAATGGCCAGAACGACCAGCAGCGCCACAGCGGTCCTGAACTCGAGGCCGCAGCGCACGTACAGCCAGCCCCGCAAGGCTCGTAACCGCTCGGCCGGGGTCAGCCGGAACCGCGGCACGTCCTCAAGCGCCGACGCCACAACCGGAGGAGCAGGCGAGGCCCCAACCGAAGCGGCACCGGGAGGGGGATCAGCAGCAGGGGCACGAGCAGGAGCAGTGGCGGAGTCGGCGGAACCAGCAAGCGGATGCGGGTCTTCGCCCCGCCGGCCGGGTGGATCGAAGAGCGCGGCGGCGCGCTGCCCCACCGTCTCCTGGAGGAGGTTCTGGCGGCCCGGGCGGCCCTGGCGGCTCCGAACGCCCCGATTGCCCTGGACGTGACTACGACGGCGGCTGATCGCGGTGAGCGCTGTTGTTCCCATGCCGCGAAACTAAGCGGGATCGCCGCACAAAGATGATCACTGCCAAACCCTGTGGAAAACCCACGAGTTGTGGACAACTCGCTCACTCAATGCGGTGAAATCACCGCTCCGAGCAGCCCCGGCCCCGCGTGCGCGCCGATCACCGCGCCCACCTCGCTCACCACCAGCTCGTCCAGCCCCGGCACCCGCTCCCGCAGCCGTTCCGCCAGCGCCGCCGCACGGTCGGCGGCGGCCAGGTGGTGGACCGCGATGGCCACCCGCCGGGACCCGGCCCGCTCGACGACGATCTCCTCCAGCCGCGTGATCGCCCGGGAGGCCGTACGGACCTTCTCCAGCGGCTCGATCCTGCCGTCCACCAGCTGCAGGATCGGCTTGACCGCCAGCGCCGACCCGAGCAGCGCCTGCGCCGCGCCGATCCGTCCGCCCCGCCGCAGGTAGTCCAGGGTGTCCACGTAGAAGTACGCCATGGTGTCCGCCGCGCGCTTCTCCGCGGCGGCCACGACCTCGTCGGCCGAACCCCCCGACGCGGCGGTCTCGGCCGCCGCCAGGACCGTGAAACCGAGCGCCATCGCGACCATGCCGGTGTCGACGACCCGTACCGGAACGGGCGCGTCGCGCGCGGCGACCAGCGCCGCGTCATAGGTGCCGGAGAACTCGGCGGACAGGTGCAGGGAGACGATGTGGTCCGCCCCCGCGTCCGCCACGGCCCGGTAGCACGCGGCGAACTCCGCCGGGCTGGGCCGGGAGGTCGTCACCGGACGCCGGCGCTGCAGGGCCCTGGCAACCGCCGGGGCGGAGATCTCCGTGCCCTCTTCGAGCGCCTCGTCGCCGATCACCACGGTCAGCGGAACGACGGTGATGCCGTGCCGGGCCAGCGCCTCCTGCGACAGGTAGGCCGTGGAATCCGTGACGATAGCGACATGCGGGGACATGTGCGGGAGGTTACCCGGGGCCCGGGCGCGGCGACAGTGCGGCCCCGGTCAAGATCGGCTGATGTGCTTGGGATCGCCCGCCGGACTGTCGATCGGACCACCGATGGGACTGCCGGTGGGAGTACCGGCAGAACCGGGACCGCCGGTCGGCAGCGTGCTCGGCGCCCAGTGCCGCAGGGCTCCGGCCTCGATGTCGATCTGCTGCGCCAGCGACGTCAGATCGTCGTCCGCGAACTGCCGCGCCCGGTCCTGGGCGGCCCAGCGCAGCGCGTCGGCGGAGTGGGTGATGCGCTCGGTGCGCTCGGCCAGGGACGGCAGCCGATCGGCGATCCGCGCCTTGTCCGGCTCGCGCTCCAGCACCCTCAGCTCGCTGTCCAGCACGCGCGCGTGATCGTTGAGCCGGGCGAGCAGGGCGGCCGCCTCGGAGAGCGAGGCGTCCTCGGACGCACCGGCTTCCAGCGCCCGGTAGGTGCTGTCGATGGAGCTGCGCAGGTCCAGACGGAGTTGCGCCAGGTCGCCCGCCGCGCCCATCAGCGTGTAGCGGCGCGCCTTGAGGGCGGTGTCCTCGACGACCCGGCGGGCCTGCGCGCTACCGCGCTCCACGCTGCGCTTCACCGCTCGCACGGTCCGTACCGCGGCCACGACGCCCAACGTCACGAACGACGCGAAGAGCAGCAGCAGCACAACGACGGCGATATCCACGGGTGCTCCTCCGGTCGAACGGGCGCGGGCAGCCGGGTGGCCGCACCGTCAACGGTAATCGCACCGGGCGGATCGGTGGCTCCGTAGGAACCCCCAATCCGCCCGTAAGGGAAACCCCTGGTACCCGGCGCCCGGCTCAGCCGGTGATGCCCGCCCGCTCGTAAGGTGACCATCGCCCGGCCCACAGCCCGTGGCAATAGCCCGGCCCAGCCCGTGGCAATCACCCGGTTCACCCGCTGATGACAGCCCTGCTCAACCAGTGACACCGCCCCGCTCGGCCCGTGACCGCCGCCCGGCTCGCCGGGCGGCAATCACCCGGCTCAGCCGGTGACGATGTTGACCAGCTTCGGCGCCCGCACGATCACCTTGCGCACCGCCGCGCCGGCCAGCGCCGCGACCACACCCTCGTCGGCCAGCGCCAGCGCCTCCAGGTCCGCGTCGGAGATCGTCGGCGGCACCTCCAGGCGCGCCTTGACCTTGCCCTTGATCTGTACGACGCAGATCACGGCCTCGTCCTGGACCAGCGCCGGATCCGCGACCGGGAACGGCGCGTGGACCAGCGAGCCGTCGTGGCCCAGCAGGCGCCACAGCTCCTCGGCGATGTGCGGGGCCAGCGGGGCGACCAGCAGCACCAGCGGCTCGGCGATGGCGCGCGGCACCGCTCCGCCCGCCTTGGTCAGGAAGTTGTTCAGCTCGGTGACCTTGGCGATGGCGGTGTTGAAGCGCAGGCCCGCCATGTCCTGGCCGACGCCGTCGATCGCCTTGTGCAGCGCGCGCAGCGTCGCCTCGTCGGGCTCGGCGTCGGAGACGGTGACCTCACCGGTCTCCTCGTCGACGACGTTGCGCCACAGCCGCTGCAGCAGCCGGTACTGGCCGACCACCGCGCGGGTGTCCCAGGGGCGGGAGACGTCCAGCGGGCCCATCGCCATCTCGTACAGGCGCAGCGTGTCGGCGCCGTACTCGGCGCAGATCTCGTCCGGGGTGACGGCGTTCTTCAGGGACTTGCCCATCTTGCCCAGGACGCGGCTGACGGGCTTGCCGAAGTGCAGGTACTGCCCGTCGCGCTCCTCGATCTCGGTGGCCGGTACCGGGAAGCCGCGGCTGTCCCGGTAGACGAACGCCTGGATCATGCCCTGGTTGTACAGCTTGTGGAACGGCTCGGAGGACGAGATGTGGCCCAGGTCGAACAGCACCTTGGACCAGAAGCGCGCGTACAGCAGGTGCAGCACCGCGTGCTCCGCGCCGCCGACGTACAGGTCGACGCCGCCGTGCGGCTGGCCCTCGCGCGGACCCATCCAGTACTGCTCGATCGAGGGGTCGACCAGCTGCTCGCTGTTGTTCGGGTCCAGGTAGCGCAGCTCGTACCAGCACGAACCGGCCCAGTTGGGCATGGTGTTGGTCTCGCGGCGGTAGCGCCGCGTCCCGTTGCCGTCACCCAGGTCCAGGTCCACGTTGACCCAGTCCGCGTTGCGGGACAGCGGGGTCTCCGGCTGGGTGTCCGCGTCGTCCGGGTCGAAGGTGCGCGGCGAGTAGTCGTCGACCTCCGGCAGCTCCAGCGGCAGCATCGACTCGGGCAGCGGGTGCGCCACGCCGGCCTCGTCGTAGACGATCGGGAAGGGCTCGCCCCAGTAGCGCTGCCGGCTGAACAGCCAGTCGCGCAGCCGGAAGTTGACGGTGGCCTCACCGATGCCGCGCTCGGCCAGCCACTTGGTGATCTTCGCCTTGGCGTCGGCGACGCCCAGGCCGTCCAGCGAGATCTCGCCGTTGGCGGAGTTGACCAGCTGCGCCTCGTACGCGGCGAAGGCGTCGTCCCACGTCGCCGGGTCGGTGTCGCGGCCGTCGCCGGGCTGGACGACGCAGCGCATCGGCAGCTCGAAGGCGCGGGCGAAGGCGAAGTCACGGGTGTCGTGCGCCGGTACGGCCATGATCGCGCCGGTGCCGTACCCCATCAGTACGTAGTCGGCGATGAAGACCGGGACCTGGTCCCCGCTGACCGGGTTCACGGCGTAGGCGCCGGTGAAGACGCCGGTCTTCTCCTTGGCGTCGGCCTGCCGCTCGACGTCGGACTTGGCGGCGGCCATCTTGCGGTACGCGGCCACGGCCTCGGTCGGGGTGGCGTGCCCGCCGGTCCACACGTCGTGTGTGCCCTCGGGCCAGGCGGCCGGGACGATCGTCTCGACCAGCTCGTGCTCGGGCGCCAGCACCATGTAGGTGGCGCCGAACAGCGTGTCCTGGCGGGTCGTGAAGACGGTGATCTTCTCGTCGCCGACGGCGAAGTCGACCCGGGCGCCCTCGGAGCGGCCGATCCAGTTGCGCTGCTGCAGCTTGATGGCCTCCGGCCAGTCCAGCGGCTCCAGGTCGTCGATCAGCCGGTCCGCGTAGGCCGTGATGCGCATGTTCCACTGGCGCAGCTTGGACTTGAAGACCGGGAAGTTGCCGCGCTCGGAGCGGCCGTCCGCGGTGACTTCCTCGTTCGCCAGGACGGTGCCCAGACCCGGGCACCAGTTGACGCGCGACTCCGACGCGTACGCCAGCCGGTACTCACCCAGCAGGTCGGAGCGCTCGATGGGGCTCAGCGCTGCCCAGGCCCGTCCGTCGGGGGTCGGGCGGGCGCCGGAGGCGAACTGCTCGACCAGGGTGTCGATCGGACGGGCCCGGCCCGCCTCCTCGTCGTACCAGGAGTTGAAGATCTGCAGGAAGATCCACTGGGTCCACTTGTAGTACGCCGGGTCGATCGTCTCGACCGAGCGGCGCATGTCGTGGCCCAGGCCCAGCCGGCGCAGCTGGCGCCGCATGTTCTCGATGGCGTCCTCGGTGGAGGCCCGCGGGTGCGTCCCGGTGGCGACCGCGTGCTGCTCGGCGGGCAGCCCGAAGGAGTCGAAGCCCAGGGTGTGCAGCACGTTGTGGCCGGTCATCCGCTGGTGGCGGGCGTACACATCGGTGGCGATGTAGCCCAGCGGGTGGCCGACGTGCAGCCCGGAACCCGAGGGGTACGGGAACATGTCCATGATGAACTTCTTGGGCTTGGCGGCCAGCTCGGCGTCGCCCGCCAGGTCACCGCTGGGGTTCGGCGCCTCGTAGGTGCCCGACGCCTCCCAGAAGTCCTGCCAGCGGGCCTCGATGTCGGCGGCCAGCTGAGCGGTGTACTTGAAGGTGGGCACAGTACGGTGCGGCTCGGCTGCCTCAGTGGCGGCGGTGGTCTCGCTCATCGTCCTCGAAGCTCCATCGTGATCATGACGGGCGTACGCCGCGTCTGCTGCCTGCCTGCGGAAACGAAAAAACCCCTCGCACAGGAGGGGCCGCCGCACTGACTCGGATCGCTCTGGATCGCTTTCAGTGCGGCTTGCTAAGCAGAAGGCGTACGGCACGCATGGGGTCAGGTTACCGCAGCGCGCGAGGGGCCCGCACCGGGATTGCCCCGGTGCGGGCCCGTGCACTGGCTCAGGAGCTCAGCCCGTGCGCCGACCGTGAGGTCAGCGGTGGTTCTTCTTCGGCAGGTACGAGGTCACGTAGTCGGTACCGGGGGTACCGACGCCGGTGACGTCGTCGAAGCCGACCGTGGCGTGCAGCGACGCGTCCTTGCCGAGGCTGCGCAGGGACGTGATCGTGCCGTCCGCCGCGTCGACACCGTTGACGAAGTCAACGCGGACGACCGCCTGGTCACGGCCCTGGCCCAGCGGGTGGTCCGTGACGTCGTGGTAGGCCGAGGTGGCGTACCGGTCGTAGATGAGCGGGTTGGCGAAGCCGACCGGGATCCCGTGCCGCGCCTGCTGCACGAGCGCCTGGACGCCGGCGATCACCGGGGCGGCGAGCGAGGTGCCACCGATCCGGTACTCGCTGTACGCCAGCGACCCGTCCGCGAGGGACTGGGTCTGGCCCACCAGGAAGCCGGTGTTCGGGTCGGCGACCGCCGAGATGTCCGGCTCGACGCGCTGCTTCACGCCGCCGCCGTTGGCGAGGGCGAGCGAGTCCGGAACGACGTTGCGCTGGTAGAACGGCTGCGCGTAGAGGTTGCTGGTGCCGCCGCCCGCGCCCGAGGTGTAGGCGCCGGGGAAGCCCGTCCAGCTGTTGCCGTCAGCCGACAGCACGGCCTTCTGGGTGCCCCAGCCGGTCTCCCACTGGTACTTCTCGCCCTTGCCGACGTTCAGCGAGGTGCCGCCGACCGAGGTGGCCCAGGGGGAGTTTCCGGGGGTGTCGACCTGCTTCTTGCCGGTCTTGGCGACGTTGTCGCCGGAGTCACCGGAGGAGAAGTAGAAGCCGATGCCCTCGACAGCACCCTGCAGGAAGACCTGGTCGTAGGCCGCGGCCACGTCCGGGGTCTCGTTGGCCTCGACGTCGCCCCACGAGTTGGAGACGATGTCGGCCAGCCGGCCGTCGACGATCTTGTTCAGAGCGTCGAGCAGGTCGTTGTCCTGGCAGGACGCGCCACCGACGTAGACGATGTCGGCGTCGGGGGCCACGGCGTGCACGGCCTCGACGTCGAGCGTCTCCTCGCCGTACCAGCCGCCCGCGTCGCAGGCCTCGGTCGAGTTGTAGTCCGCCGGGAGCACCTGCGAGAGCTGGCCCTGGCGGTACGCCTTGTCACCGTTGTTCTTCGCGTACTTCTTGGCGTCCTGGACGATGTACGGAGACGCGTACGCATCCGTGATCGCGACCGTGACGCCCTTGCCGGTGTAGCTCTTCGCGCCGTAGGCGGCGCGCAGGTCCTTGCCGGTGTAGCCCTTGATCGCGTACGGCGCCTTGGTGCCGTAGGCGGAGGGCAGGCTCGTGTTGGTCTTCGAGCCGAAGTAGGTCGAGAACGGCCCGGCGTTCTTGAACACGCCGCTGGGCGGCGGCAGCGCCTCGTCGTGCTTGGCAATCTTGGGAGCATTGTCCAGGCCGACGACCGTGAGCACCGCGCCGTTCAGCGCGGCCGGCGCGGAGGCCGTCGTCGCCGGGGCGTGGTAAGTCTTGCCGTCCTTGGCGAAGTTGTGCAGCTGGGTGCCGAACGCCTTCTCCGCGGCCGCCACGTCACCGCTCACGGTGATGTAGTGCTGGGTGGTACCGGTCACCTTGAGGCCCGAGGACTTCAGCCATGCGGTGACCTGGGCTATCTGGTCCTTCGTCGCACCGAACCGCGCCTGCGTCTGCGCCGCGGTCAGATACTTGCCGTAGGACGCCGAGTTCGGGTCGGACACCGCGGTCGCATAGGCCGTGAGGCCCTTCGCGTCCCGGCCCGCCAGGTAGACACGGGCGGTAACGCCGCTGGCGTCCGCCGTGTCACCCTTGTCCGCATTCGCGGTTGCCCACAGCGGCTTGGTGCCACTGAGCAGCTGCCTGCCGTGCGGTTGGTCAGCCTGCGCGGCAGGTGTGCCCAGCGCGAGCGCGCCGGCCATCAGCGGCAGCGCTGCGGCCACCGCCAGTCCGGCACGTGTTCTTTTGCGCTCAAATCTCATGAAACCCCCATGCGAAGCGAGTTGACGCCGATTACGGTGTCGCCGCTATGCGTACGGCTCGTACCGCAGAGCGCCACTCTTCCGCCGAAAGGCTCATGTCAGGGGCATGCAATTGCCAAGAGCAGGCCAAGGAAACGCCAGCGAACGGTAATCGGCGCGAGGCGGCCACCGGCGGCTGGTACCCGAACGGATCGACGTTAGCAGCGGCGGCAACGACACGGCCGGAGTTGGCGGAAGCCGGCCCTCCGGCCGCGCCGGTCCGCCTAGCGTCCCGGCCATGCCAATGCGCAAGTACCGCGAGCGCCGGGGGCACCGGGTGTATCGGACCCGGGGCGTCAACGGCGGGACGGCGCAAGGCTCGTCGCACACCCTGTCCCGTATCGCCGTGGGCACCGCGACCGCCGTCGTCGTCCTCACCCTGACCCTCGCCTCGGGACCCGGCGTGCGCGGATTCCTCCAGTTCACCTCCGGCGTGCTCACCCTGGTGTCGCTCACGGCGACCGCCGTCTGGGGTCTGATCTCCACCGACCGCAGGCTGTTGGGGCCGCGGCACCGGCTTCTCGCCCAGGCCGTGCACCGGGCCACCGCCGTCGGCGCGCTCGGCTTCCTGACCCTGCACATCTCGGTGCAGATCGCCGTCGGACGGGTCCCGCTCTCGGGCGCGCTGCTCCCCGCCGGATTGCTGCCGTTCGGCCTGCGGGGCGGCGCCGCGCTGATCGCGATCGGCACTCTGTCCGGCTACCTCATGGTGCTCGCCGCCGCGACGGGCGCGCTGCGCAGCGCTTTCGCCGGGCGGGGGCGGGCCGGACGGTGGCGGGTGCTGCACTCCTGCGCGTATGTGTCCTGGTGTCTGGCGATCGTGCACGGCCTCAAGGCCGGCCGCACACCCGCCGGCTGGGTGGTCGCCGCATACGTCCTGTGCCTGGTGGCCGTCGCCACGGCGCTCGTCGTACGGCTGCGCCCGCCGCGCGACGACCGAGGCGGCGGGCGCGACCGGGGCCACCCGCGCGGCGCGCACCGCGCCGTCGAGCTCCCGCGGCAGCCGCCGCCGCTTCCCGGCACGCGCACTGCACCTCGAACACCTCGATAGCCTCGAATGGCGCAGTGCCCGCACCGCGGCGCAGGACGCGGGCGCTCCCGCCGTGACCGCGGGTACCGGCATAACGAAAAAGGTCCGATCGCCGGATCGGCGATCGGACCTTTTGATTGTGGAGCTACGGAGAATTGAACTCCGGACCTCTTGCATGCCATGCAAGCGCTCTACCAACTGAGCTACAGCCCCGCGTCCTACTCCGCCGGGTTCCCCCGGCGACTCGGCATACATTACACGGCCCTGGGGGTGTTTCGCCAAATCGATTACCGGGGAGCGGGGGGCTCACCTGGAGGAACCGTTGCCCTGCTGTTGTGACGCCCGGCCCGGTACTGTCGGGATTCCGTGCCCGGTTCACCGGCGCCCCGTGCCCCCCACCAGTCTCCCTGGAGCAGCGCACTGTGACAGCGACGCAGCTGACCGCCGACACCCGCATCCTCGCGGCCAGGACGTTCATTCTGCGGCGGGCGACGCTGCTCGCCGCCACGGTGTGCCTCATCTCGTTCGTCGGCTTCTGGATGGCGCAGCGCGCCTCCCACGTGTCGATGATCGACCTCATGGTCTACCGGGCCGAGGGCGCGACCGCGCGCAACGGTGGTGATCTCTACGAGATGCGGGCCACGTACGCGAACCTCCCGACCACCTATCCACCGTTCGCCGCTCTGCTGTTCATGCCCCTGACGTGGATCGGCGTGGGCGCGATGCGGGCGGCTGCGACCGTGGCGAACCTGGGCCTGCTGGTGACGCTGGTGCACCTGTCGCTGCGGCTGACCGGGCGGCCGGTCAAGCTGCCGGCCGCGGCGGTGACGCTGGCCATCGCGTCGGTCGCGGTGTGGTGCGAGCCGGTGTGGACGACCCTGCGGTACGGACAGATCAACCTGCTGCTGGCCGTGCTGGTGCTGTGGGACCTGACGCGCCGCGCGGACCACCGCTGGGCGGGGTTCGGGACCGGCATCGCGGCGGGCATCAAGCTGACGCCCGCGCTGTTCGCGGTGCTCCTGGCGCTGGCCGGCGTGGCACTGGGGTGGCGACGGCTGCGCCGGGGCCACGGCCCGTGGAACGTGCACCTGCGGCGGGCCGCGGTGGCGGTGGTGACATTCATCGGGACGGTGGCGATGGCCGCGGTGGCGCTGCCGCACGACTCGCGGCGGTTCTGGACCGAGATGCTCTTCGCGGCGGACCGGGTCGGCTTCGGTGAGGACACCGCCAACCAGTCGCTGCGCGGGATCTTCGCCCGACTCCTGCACACCGGCGACCCGGGCAGCGGCTGGCTGCTGGCGGCCGCCTTCGTCGGCTGCGCCGGGCTCGCGGTCTCGGGAGCGGCGCTGCTCGCCGGGGACCGGCTCCCGTACAACGTGGCCTGGGCCACGCTGGCGTGCGCGGTGACCGCGCTGCTGGTCAGCCCGGTCTCCTGGTCGCACCACTGGGTGTGGGGGGTGCCGATGGTGATCCTGCTCGGCACCGAGGCGCTGCGCCGCCGGGACGCGCTGTGGGCGGCGGGGGCGGCCCTGACCGGACTGCTGTTCTGCTCGTTCATGCTGTGGCTGGTGCCGCACGGCGCGGGGCGGTACGAGCTGGCTCAGACCGGCTCGCAGATGGCGCTGTCCGCGATCTACCCGGTGATCGGCGCCACGTTCCTCGCGGTGGCCGGCACGCTCGCGTTCCAGGCCTTCCTCAACGATCCGCGCCGGCGGCGGCCCGCGCCCCTGGCGACACCGCGGCGGACCGCGTACGACTACGTCAACCGCTGACCGGCCCGACCACCCGGCGCTGGTCCGGACGGGGCCGCCCCGGCCATGGCCGGGGCGGCCCCGTCCAGCCCCGTCCGGCCTGGTTACGCCTTGTCGCGCCGCAGGCCCAGCAGGGCCGCGGCCGCCGCGATGACGGCCAGCGCCGTGACCGTCACGGCGAAGGCATGGGCCGAAGGGTGCGGTCCCGCGACGTCGAGACGGTTCAGGAACAACGTGCCGAGGGTGGCCACGCCCACCAGCATGCCGAGCTGGGTGACGGTGGCCAGCAGCCCGCTGGCGTCGGCCGCGTCCTGCGGGGCCACCTTGCCCAGTGCGCGGGTGAGGGTGGGGCTGAACGCCGCTCCCAGCCCCAGGCCGATCCCCGCCAGACCCGCGTAGAGCGCGAACCCGCCGTGTCCGCCGCCGCGCAGTGCCAGGCCGAGCGTGCCGAACGCGAGCGCCGCGACGGCGAAACCGGCCGGAGCCAGCAGATGGTGCCAACGCTGCGGCAGGCGACGCCAGTTGAGGCCGATCAGTCCGAAGAACACCGCCGCGACGGCGAAGGTGAGGCCGGTGCGCAGCGCGCTGTCCCCCAGCCCGGTCTGCAGATGCAGGGCGATGCTGAACAGGAAGCCCGCATTGAGCGCCATGGCCAGGCCGATCATCGTCGCCGCCCGCGCCATCCCGGGTGCCCGCAGCACCCGGCCGGAGACCAGTGGGTCGCCGCCGCGCCGCGCCAGCCGCGACTCCAGCACCACGAACACCCCGAACAGCGCCGCGCTCAGACCCAGGCAGATCCAGCCCCACACCGGCCAGCCCTCCTCCTGGCCGAGCACCAGCGGCACGGTGAACAGCGTCACCGCGGCGCCCAGCGTCACCAGGCCCGGCAGGTCGAGCCCGCGCCGCCGTTCCGGGGCGCTGCGTACGTCGGCCGGGATCACGCGCGGCGCGACGACCAGCATGACCAGCCCGATCGGCACGTTCACCAGGAACACCGGCCGCCAGCCGGTGCCGAACAGATCCGCGCTGACCAGCACGCCGCCGAGCGACTGGCCGATCGCCGCGCCCGAGGCGAGCACCGCCGAGTAGACGCTGAGGGCCTTCGACCGCGCCTCGCCGGTGAACGTCAGCTGGATCAGGCTGAGCACCTGAGGAATCATCAGGGCCGAGCCGGCGCCCTGGACGAACCGGAAACCGATCAACTGCCCGGTGGACTGGGCGAGTCCGCAGGCCAGTGACGAGGCCGTGAAGAGGGCGAGGCCGGACAGGAAGACCCGCCGGTGGCCGAGCAGATCGCCGATCCGGGCGCCGGTGATCAGCAGCACGGCGTACGCGATGGTGTACCCGGCCACGATGAGCTGCAGCCCGGCGCCCGAGGCGTGCAGATCGGTACGGATGGTGGGCGCGGCGACATTCACGATGAAGACGTCGAGCAGGGCCATGAACTGGCCCGTCAGAATGATGCCGAGCAGCAGGCCGGCACGCGGGCGCCGGACGGCGCCGGGGAGGGTCTCCTTGTCGGTGACGGGGGTCGGAAGCACGGAATTCGTCATGTCCGCCAGCCTGCGCTGCGCGCACTACTGGTAACGAGAGCCCTGTGATGCTGGTACTGGCAGCACCTGGCAAGCGCGCCCGGCCCGATGGAGTATGGACAGCATGCCCCAACGCCGCACCGAGTTGGCCGCCTTTCTCCGCAGCCGTCGCGCCCGCATCACCCCCGCGGACGTGGGCATGCCGCCCGGCCTGCGGCGCCGCACGCCCGGCCTGCGCCGCGAGGAGGTCGCGCAGCTCGCCGGGGTCGGGGTCACCTGGTACACGTGGCTGGAACAGGGCCGCCCCATCAACGCGAGCGTGCAGGTGCTGGACGCGGTCGGCCGGGTGCTCCAGCTCGACGTGACCGAACGTGAGCACCTCTACCGGCTGGCCGGGGTGCCGTTCGTCCGCCAGGACGTCTCCGACGCGGAGGTGGTCGGCGACGAGGTCCAGGGCATCCTCGACGCCCTGGATCCGCTCCCCGCCGTCGTCTACAGCGCGCGCTACGACGTACAGGCCTCCAACGCCGCCTACCGCGACATCTGGCCCGCGACCGCTTTCGTGCCGCGCTCGGAACGCAATGTGCTGCTGAAGCTGTTCACCATCCCGCAGTGCTGCTCGTCGATGGTGAACAGCGAGGAGGAGCTGCCCCGCATGGTCGGGCAGCTGCGCGCCGCCTACGGCCGTCATGTCGGGGAACCGGTCTGGGAGTCGTTCATCGCACGCCTCATCCATGAGAGCCCGGAGTTCGCGCAGATGTGGGCGCGCGGCGACGTCGCCTCGCCGGGGCCGCGGCTCAAGGTGTTCCGGCACGCGTCGGTCGGGCTGATCAACCTGACCTCGGTCTCGCTGGCCATCGACGGCATGAGCGAGCACCGGATGGTCGTCTACACCCCGGGCGACGACGAGAGCCGCGCGCAGATCGAGCGGCTGCGCACCATGGACGACCCGATGATCGGCTGCCCCGTGCACCGGCGGAAGGTCTCGGAGATCGTCGCGGAGCGAACGGCGGAGCAGGTGGCCGGCCGGACGGCCGGCCAGATGGCGGAGCAGGTGGAGTCCCGCCTCCCGTGAGGAGGCGGGACACCCGCAGGCCGGTAACCGCTGCCGTCTGCCCTCCGGGGATCAGTACCCGGCGGTGAACCGGGCCCTGTGGTGGCGGGGCCGCTCCGCCTCGTCCAGCAGCGCCACCGCCAGGTCCTCCATGGATATCGCGGACTCCCCCTTGGCATCGACCAGCAGCTCATCGGTGCCCAGCCGGTACCGCCCGGTGCGCACTCCCGGCTCCAGCAGCGCGGACGGGCTCAGATAGGCCCAGTCCACCGCGGTCTCCGCACGGCAGGCGTCGAGCTGCTCGTTGCAGGCCAGCGCGATCGGCCGCCAGGAGGCGGGGAAGTCCGGTCCGTCGATGACCGTGTCGCCCCCGGTGCCGGGCACCGTCAGACTGCCCGCCCCGCCGACGACCAGCAGCCGAACGCCGGTCCCGGCGAGCCCGGCCAGCAACCCCCGGGTGGCCGTGACGAGTTCACCCTCACTGCCGGGGGCCGGACGCGTCGCACCGATCACCACATCCTGGCCGGCGCTCAGTGCGGCCACATCGCCGGCGTTCGCGGCGTTGCCCGCCCGGGCATCGGCAGCGGGGGGCAACTCGGGGAAGCGGGCCGGATCGCGGACGACGGCGGTGACCTGATGGCCCCGCGACAGCGCCTCCGCCACCACCCGGCGTCCCACGTTTCCCGCTGCTCCGAAGACGGTGATGCGCATCATGCTCAGCTCCTGGTCGATGAGTTGCTCGAAGGGTCGGACAGAGGGTTCGTGACCGCGCCGGGTTCCGGGGCGCCGCCTGCACCGGTGGTGGCGCTCCGCGACTGCGGGGGTATGCCTGGGCCGGGCCGGCTCGCCCCGGGCCGCGTCTGGGCCACGACGAGAGCGGCGAGGACGACGAGGCCGCCCAGGATCTGGGCCGCGGTGAGCTCCTGGTCCAGCACGAGCCAGCCGAGCGCGGTGGCGACCACGGGGCTGAGCAGGCCGAGGAAGGTCACGCTGGTGGGCGACAGGTCGCGGATGCCCCGGAACCACAAGGCGTAGGCGAAGGCCGCGCCGATGATCGAGAGATAGCCGTAGCCCGCCAGATTCGCGGTGCTCAGGCTCGCGGGCGGCGGCCCTTCGACGAGCAGGGCGACCGGGAGCAGCAGCAGACCGCCGGCGACAAGCTGCCAGCCAGTGGTGGCGAGCAGCGGCGCGGGCGACGCCCACCGCTTGCTGAGGACGACGCCGGTGGCCATCACGACCGCGCCGCCGAGGGCGGCCGCGACACCGACGGCGTCGAGTCGGGCGTCGGCCCGCAGGACGAGCAGGCTGACGCCGGCCACCCCGGCGATGCCGGCCAGCACGGTGCGCGGGGACAGCCGCTCGCCGAGCAGGCCGGAGGACAGGCCCGCGACCAGCAGTGGCTGAAGCGCGCCGAGGGTCGCGGCGACCCCGCCCGGCAGCCGGTAGGCGGCGATGAACAGCAGCGCGAGGAACGCCCCGATGTTGAGGGAGCCGAGCACGAGGGCCCGCCACCACCACGACCCCTTCGGCAGCCGCCGGGTGAGGGCGACGAGCACGAGGCCCGCGGGAAGCGCGCGCAGCAGCGCGGCCAGCAGCGGCCGGTCGGGCGGCAGCAGCTCGGTGGTGACGAGGTAGGTGGTGCCCCAGATCGCGGGCGCCAGCGCGGTCACGACGATGATCCGGACTCGGTTACTTAGCACTAAGACAATGTATCTCATCGCTAAGACATTGGTACAGTGCTCAGGTGGCAGACCATGTGGACCGTGTACTGGAGCAGTGGGGAACGCAGCGCCCCGACCTCGACGTCTCACCGATGGCGGTGATCGGCCGGCTGAAACGACTCTCGCGGGTGATCGACGCCGAACTCCGCCGGACGTTCGCCGCGCACGGGCTCGACGCCGCGTCGTTCGACGTCCTCGCCACGCTGCGCCGCAGCGGGCCCGAGAACCGGCTGACACCGGCCGAGTTGATGCTGGCGGCCATGGTCACCTCGGGCGCCGTCACCCAGCGACTGGACCGCCTCCAGGACCGCGGCCTGGTGACGCGGACCCCCAGCGCTTCGGACCGCCGCGTCGTGCACGTCGCCCTCACCCGTGACGGCCGCGCGCTCGTCGACCAGGTGCTGCCCGATCACCTCGCCACCGAGAACCGGCTGCTCGCCGCCCTGACCGAACCCGAGCGGGCGGCCCTCGCCAACGCCCTGCGGCATCTCTCCGAGTCCCTCGGCGACACCATCGACTGATCCGCGCCCTGACCTGCGCCTGATCTGCGACCGACCCGCACCGGGCTGACCTGCGGAAACGCAAAGATCCCGCCCGATCGGAACGATCGGACGGGATCTTTATTGTGGAGCTACGGAGAATTGAACTCCGGACCTCTTGCATGCCATGCAAGCGCTCTACCAACTGAGCTACAGCCCCGCCGTTTCCAGCGGCTCGCGCTGGGAACGAGAAGAAGCTTAACCGGTCTCCCGGGCAGATGCGAAATCCGCCCGGTGATCCACCGGGAAGTGGATCAGCTGTCGTCGCCGAGCACCGGTTCGGGCAGCGTGCCCGCGTTGTGCTCCAGCAGCCGCCAGCCGCGCGCACCCTCGCCCAGCACGGACCAGCAGCAGTTCGACAGACCGCCGAGGGCCTCCCAGTTGCCCGGTTCCAGACCCAGCAGCCGGCCGATCGTGGTGCGGATCGTGCCACCGTGGCTGACGACCACGAGAGTGCCACCGTCGGCCAGCTTGTCGGCCTCGCGCAGCACCACGGGAGCCGCCCGGTCGGCGACCTCGGTCTCCAGCTCGCCGCCGCCGCGCCGTACGGGC
Source organism: Streptomyces sp. NPDC045021 (assembly GCF_056432645.1). Classification (NCBI taxonomy): domain Bacteria; kingdom Bacillati; phylum Actinomycetota; class Actinomycetes; order Kitasatosporales; family Streptomycetaceae; genus Streptomyces; species Streptomyces sp. NPDC045021. Next base: position 433,603 of record NZ_JBWKIQ010000003.1, on the reverse strand, counting down.
TCGCCGCGCTTCCAGGCGGCGTACTGCTCGCCGTGCAGAGCGACGATCTCCGTGTGGGTCAGACCCTGCCAGTCCCCCGCGTACGTCTCGCGCAGCCCCTCGTAGTGGGTCACGCCGAGGCCGGTCACGGCGGTCAGCTCGGCTGCCGTCGCGGAAGCGCGCTGCAGGTCGGACGCGATGATCGCGGCCGGTTCCAGAGCGCCGAGCAACCTGGCCGCGCGCCGGGCCTGGGCGATACCGTCCGCGGTCAGCGGGATGTCGGTACTGCCCTGGAAGCGCTGCTCCAGGTTCCACTCGGTCTGGCCGTGCCGCCAAAGAACGATCCGGCGGCCGCGGCCCGTCGTGTGCCCGTTCAGCTCAGGTCTCCGTCCGCTTCGGCCGCGTACAGCTTCGCGTGCTCCTCGCCCTTGCCACGGGTGGCGACGGCGTCGGCGGGCAGCTCGATCTCGGGGCAGTCCTTCCACAGCCGCTCGAGGGCGTAGAAGACACGCTCCTCGGAGTGCTGCACGTGGACCACGATGTCGATGTAGTCGAGCAGCACCCAGCGGCCGTCGCGCTCGCCCTCGCGGCGCACCGGCTTGGTGCCCAGCTCCTTGAGGAGCGCCTCTTCGATACCGTCGACGATGCCCTTGACCTGCCGGTCGTTCGGGGCGGAGGCCACCAGGAACGCGTCGGTGATGGAGAGGACGTCGCTGACGTCATAGGCGATGATGTCGTGCGCGAGCTTGTCGGCGGCGGCCTGTGCGGCGGCCTTGATGAGCTCGATGGAGTGGTCAGTGGCGGTCACAGGTGAGGCTTTCGGGTCGAGGGCGTGTCTCTCCAGGGTCTCACGCCCCACGGACAGCCCCCGACCCGTTATTCATCAGGGCTGGTCAGGCCCCCTGAGCGGATTCCCGGCCGGTCGCCGGCCGCCGCTCAGGGGTGGTGTCAGCCCTTGTAGTCCTTGCCGAGGACGACCGCGATGTCCGCATTGGCCGCGACCGTGCCCTTCTTCACCGCGCCCGCCGGCAGCCCCAGCGTCTTGGCCACGTCGGCCGCCGCCGCCTTGCGGGCGTCGTCGGCGTACAGCACCTCGGAGAGCGGCTGCGCCGTCGGGGCTGTACCTCCCGCCACGTAGGTGTACGAGCCGCCGTTCAGGATCGCGGCCTGGGCCAGGCCCGCCGCCTTCTTGTCGCCGGAGGCGTCCTTGATCATCACCCGGGCCTGCGCCGAGGCTCCGGCGTTCTTGACGGTGCCGCCCAGCACGTCCTTCACGACACTCTCGGTCGCCTGCGCGCTCAGCGTTCCGTTCGGCTGCACCGGCAGCAGCGCGGTGCTGTAGGCGCCCGTCTTGGCCTGCTCGGCGAGCTGCGCCAGGGAGGCGCCGAGCGCGTTGGTGGGCAGTGAGGGGTCGGGGATCGAGTTCAGCGCGTCGACGGTCTTCGTGGCGGAAGCCGCGTCACTGGGCATCTTCTCCAGGACTGCCCGCATCACCTGGCCGAAGCGCAGGAGCTGCTTGGCCTGCGCCTCGCCGGGGCCGCGGTGGGTGGCGTACGCGACGGCCCCCTGGCCGTTGAGCGCCTGCGACTTGCCCTGGTTGACCAGGACCTTGCCCTGCGCCCCGTCCACCCCGGTGTCGGTGTCCACGGTGATGCCGCCGAGGGACTCGACGAGGATCTCCAGATAGGGGGTGTCCAGCCGCCAGCTGCCCTTGATGTCGGAACCGAGCAGCGTGTTCAGCCCCTGCCGGGTCGGCTCCTGGCCCTGGTTGATCTGCTTGCCGAGGGTGGTCGCGCCGCCGTCGTCGGTGCTGAGGGAGAGCGTGTTCGGCAGCAGCACCGTGGTGCCCTTGCCGGTGGTCTGGTTGCTGACCAGCAGCGCCGTGGAGGAGTCCGAGCCGTCGACCGGCCGCAGGTTCACCACGATCACATCCCGCTTCTGGCCGCCCGCGCCGGCCGCCGCCGTGGTCTTGCCGGGCGCGTCGAGGCCGGGGATCCGGCCGGTCTTCCACAGGTAGCCGGTGCCGCCGACCAGGGCCACCACCACGAGCAGCACCAGTGCGATCTTGCGCTTGCGACCGCGCCGCTTGCGCTCGTCACGGCGCTCGGTGCGGGACTCCGAGAACTTCAGCCAGTCGATGACCTCTTCGGACTCCTCGTCGTCCTCGTCGACGAAGGCGAACTGCTCGGTGCGGTAGTCCTGCCCGGCCTGCTGCTGCGGCGGTACGACGTCGGGCCCGGAGGACTGCGCGGGCACCGGGGGCGCGGCCGGGGCGGGGGCGGGGTCCGCGTAGTACGGCTGCGCGGGCGGTGCGCCGTACTGCGGCTGCTGTGGGTACTGCGGCGCCTCCTGGTACGGCGGCTGCTGCAACGGCTGCGGCTGCGCGTACTGGGGGTCCGGATACGGCTGCTGCTGCGGGATCCAGCCCTGCTGCTGGCCGGCGTACGTCTGCGCCGGGTCCGCGTAGTACGGGTCGGCGTACCCCGGCTGCTGCGGGGGCTGTTGCTGCGGCGGCTGCTGTGGCCGGGGCTGCTGCTCCGGCTGCTGTGCGTACGGGTCGTATCCGTACTGCTGCGCGTAGTAAGGGTCCTGGGGCGCGGGCGGGTCCTGCGGTGCGTACGGGTCCCGACCGTTCTCAGGACCTCCCTCGGCGTATTGCCAACGGGGGTTTGCGTCGTTCACGAGGACCCCTTCACTGCGATGCGTCCGCTACCCGGCGTCCCGGTAGAGCCTGCGTTTGTCGATGTAGCGAACCACTCCGTCCGGCACCAAGTACCAGACCGGATCCCCCTTGGCCACTCTCTGGCGGCAGTCCGTCGACGAGATCGCCAGCGCGGGAACCTCGACCAGCGAGACCCCGCCCTCCGGGAAGCCCGGATCCGCCAGGGTATGCCCAGGACGGGTCACTCCGATGAAATGAGCGAGGGAGAAGAGCTCCTCGGCGTTCCGCCAGGAGAAGATCTGGTTGAGCGCGTCCGCGCCGGTGATGAAGAAAAGGTCCGCGTCGCCGTGCTCGTCGTGCAGGTCCCGCAGGGTGTCGATGGTGTACGTCCGGCCGCCGCGGTCGATGTCGCTGCGGCTCACCGAGAACTGCGGGTTGGAGGCGGTGGCGATGACCGTCATCAGATAGCGGTCCTCGGCCGGTGAGACCGGTTTGTCGGCCTTCTGCCACGGCCGGCCGGTCGGCACGAAGACGACCTCGTCGAGCTGGAACAGGCTCGCCACCTCGCTGGCGGCGACCAGGTGACCGTGGTGGACGGGGTCGAACGTTCCGCCCATCACGCCGATCCGCTTCCTCACGCTCTCAGGCATCGCGGAGACTAGTCCCGGTTGAAGCGGGTCGTGATCCACAGCAGGAGGAGCAGCGCGAACAGCGCGCCGCCGCCGGTGAGATACGGGCTGAGGCTCTCGTGGTTCCCCCCACCCGACTCCTCGGCGAGGGTGGTCAGTGCGGCAGCTGCGTATGACGTCATGGTCGGCAGGACCTTTGCGGTTTCGAGGGCGGACGGGAAGACTCACGCACATCGTACGGGCGGGCCCTGTGGAACTTCGCGCAGGCTCCGCGCGTCCAGAGTATGTACCGGTTGGCTATCAGGGGGTTGGGTCACTATGTCCGTGCCGAACGATCCGAGCGACTCCACGGAGTCCAGCGGCGGTGCCGAGAAGGTACCCAGCCGCACGCGCAAGCGCTTCCCGGGGATCTCCTCGCGGGCGTACGAGCATCCCGCCGACCGGTCCGCGCTCGTCGCGCTCCGCAAGCTGACCGGTTTCGACACCGCCTTCAAGGCGCTCAGCGGACTGCTCCCCGAGCGCTCGCTGAGACTGCTGTTCCTCTCGGACTCCGTCCGGGTGAGCGACCAGCAGTTCGCACACCTGAACGTCATGCTGCTCGACGCCTGCTACATCCTGGACCTGGAGAAGGTCCCGTCGATGTACGTCACGCAGGACCCGCAGCCGAACGCCATGTGTATCGGTATGGACGCGCCGATCATCGTGGTCACCACCGGCCTGGTCGAGCTGCTCGACGAGGAGGAGATGCGGGCGGTCGTGGGCCATGAGGTGGGCCACGCGCTCTCCGGCCACTCGGTCTACCGCACGATCCTGCTGTTCCTGACGAACCTGGCCGTGCGGGTCGCGTGGATCCCCCTGGGCAACCTGGCGATCCTGGCGATCGTCACGGCGCTGCGCGAGTGGTTCCGCAAGTCCGAACTGTCGGCCGACCGGGCCGGGCTGCTGGTCGGGCAGGACCTGCAGGCGTCGATGCGCGGGCTGATGAAGATCGCCGGCGGCAACCACCTGCACGAGATGAACGTGGACGCGTTCCTGAAGCAGGCCGAGGAGTACGAGGCCGCGGGCGACCTGCGGGACTCCGTCCTGAAGATCCTGAACGTGCTGCCGCGCAGCCACCCCTTCACCACCGTGCGTGCCGTCGAGCTGAAGAAGTGGGCCGCCAGCCGCGACTACCAGCGGCTGATGGACGGGCACTACCCGCGCAGGACCGAGGACAAGGACACCTCGGTCTACGAATCCTTCAAGGAGTCGGCGAACCACTACGCGGACAACGTCAAGACCAGCAAGGACCCGCTGATGGGCCTGATCCGCGACATATCGACGGGTGCGGGCGACATCGGCGGCAAGCTGCGGAACAAGTTCACCGGTCCCGGTGGCACGCAGACCAGCACGCAGGAGCGGCCGGCGGACGGGACGCAGGACAGCCCCGGGGACCGTCCGGAGGACGGCCCGCGCGCGGAGTGACACCGGCCGACAGGTCGTAGCACCCCGGGCGCAGGCTAGGGCGCGACAGCGGACGTGGTGGAGGGCACCGCCGGGGAACCGGTGGCGCCGTCCGCCAGCCCCGCACAGACCGAGGCGGCCGGACGGTCGCGGTCATAGGGGTCGGCCGCGGTCGGGCCCTGCGGCGACTGGCCGGCGAGCAGCGGCCGGAAGTAGTCGGCGGCTGCCGACGAGCAGGACAGCGGCCCGGCTGCGACATCGGCCTGCACGATCTCCATGTGGTGATCCCGCAGGTCGTCGCGGTCGAAGCGGAACCGCATCTCGCGCCGCACGGTGAACAGCGAGGTGGCGCCCTGCGCCGCTCCGGACCCGGTGACGCCCTGCACCGCGTACACGAAGGTGTGGTCGGCCACGACCTCCAGCCGGTCGTCACTGACCTGGGTCACGGTGATCGTGCCGTTCACCCGTACCTTCTGGTCGGCCAGCCGCACCTTGGCCGGGTCCAGCCGCACCAGCCAGCCGGTCGCCGCGTGCAGCCCGTCATCGGCCGGGGCGCTCAGGCTGCGGTCGAACTGGTCGACCTGGCCGGGATCGATCAGATCCCGGACGGCGCGCACACCGCCGCCCGTAACCGCTTCCGGGTCGAGCGCAGAGGCCACCAGGTACTCCTTGGTGGTGCTCAGCGCAGCCATGACCTGACTCTCGGTGAAGTCCCCGACACGGCGCGCGGTCGGCAGCGGGACCCCTTCGGCCCCGGCCCGGTAGTGCGCGGCCGGATCCTTCTCGTACAGCGACTTCGCGTTCACGGCCGGCACCGGGCCCGGCGGCACCAGCGGTATCAGCGTGATCCGCAGCGGCTCCACGGCGGCCGGTGCGGAACTGCTGTAAGGGTGGCGAATGCCCAGGTAGATCGCGGTGCCGAAGGCGATGGCGATGAGCACGACCAGAATCAGGGCCTGGCGCGGAGCACCGGCGACAGGCCACATATGGCGGACGCGTACCGCCCGCGAAGCCCCGTCGAGACGCTCGCGGGCCGAGTACTCCTGGATCCGGGCAGCTCGAACAAACGACTCGTCGAAGACGACGGATCGGTACTCGTCCTCACCACCTCCCGGGACTCCCTCAGGGGCGCCCTCAGGAGGGTCTCCAGGACCGGCCATACCACAAGGTTAAGTCTCCGGAGGCACATATAAACGCCGTGATACGCGACAACTTCTGACAGCAGATCAGTGCGGCGGATCAGGGCAGCGGGGTGGCCGCCACCGGCGGCAGGGTCTGACTGCCCACCCGGCCGCTCGACGGCGGCGCCGGTACGGCCGGCTGACGGCCGCCGCCGGCACCCCGATACACGGCCGCGAACGTCAGCGCCACCACGCCGATGCCCATCAGCACGGCCAGCAGCCAGGCCAGCGAGCGGTGCCAGCGGACGCTGCCGCCGCGGTACGGGCGGCCTTCGGCCATCCGGACGTGCTGCAGATACAGATCGTCCGATTCACCGGTGTCGTACCGGACGGGATCGGCCGGCACGGACCCGGCGCCGGGCACGCTCTCGGCCTCGGCACGGGCCCGCGCGGCGGCGAGCATCCGCTGTCGCGCGGTGGGCTCGTGCACGGGCGCGGACCGTACGAAGTCCTCGTCGAAGACCAGGGATGCGAACTCGTCATCATCCGGCATCCGACCAGGGTAGTCCGGGCAATGGCGCTTTGGGCAGGGAGCGGATGAAATACGCTGCCCACCCGCCCAGTTGGCCCTGTGCACCGACCGCTGGAGGTGCTACCGGATGTGACCGTCGCCGGTCACGATGTACTTGGTCGACGTCAGCTCCGGCAGGCCCATCGGGCCGCGGGCGTGCAGCTTCTGGGTGGAAATACCGATCTCCGCGCCGAAGCCGAACTGGCCACCGTCGGTGAACCGTGTCGAGGCGTTGACGACGACCGCGGCGGCGTCCACCAACTGGGTGAAGCGGCGCGCCGCGGGCTGCGAGGTGGTCACGATCGCCTCGGTGTGGCCGGACGACCAGAGCCGGATGTGGTGCACGGCCGCGTCCAGCGAGTCGACGACCCCCGCCGCGATGTCGTAGCTCAGGTACTCGGTCTCCCAGTCCTCCATGGTGGCCGGCACCACGGTGGCCTTGGAGCCGCACCGCCCGGCCAGCGCCAGCACCCGCTCGTCGCCGTGCACCGTCACCCCGGCCTCGGCCAGCGCCTCCAGCGCCAGCGGCAGGAACGCCTCGGCGATGTCCTGGTGCACCAGCAGGGTCTCGGCGGAGTTGCAGACGCTGGGACGCTGCGCCTTGGAGTTGACGAGCACCTCCACCGCCATCGCGAGATCGGCCTGCGCATCCACGTAGACGTGGCAGTTCCCGGTACCCGTCTCGATGACCGGCACCGTCGACTGTTCGACGACCGTCCTGATCAGCGACGCTCCGCCGCGCGGGATGAGGACGTCGACCATGCCGCGGGCCCGCATCAGCTCCCTGACGGAGTCCCGGCTCTCGCCCGGGACCAGTTGGACCGCGTCGGCCGGCAGCCCGGCGCCGCCGACCGCGTCACGCACCACCTTCACGAGTGCCTCGTTGGAGGCGTAGGCGGAGGACGAGCCGCGCAGCAGCACCGCGTTTCCGGACTTCAGGCACAGTGCGGCCGCGTCCACGGTCACGTTCGGCCGGGCCTCGTAGATGATGCCGACCACGCCCAGCGGCACCCGTACCTGGCGCAGGTCGAGCCCGTTGGGCAGCGTCGATCCGCGCACGACCTCGCCGACCGGGTCCGGCAGGCCGGCCACGTCGCGTACGTCGGCGGCGATGGCCGCCACCCGCTCGCGGGTCAGCGTCAGCCGGTCGATGACCGTCTCGCCGGTCCCCGCCGCCCGCGCCCGCGCCACGTCCCGCGCGTTCGCCTCGACGATCTCCTTCGTCCGCACCACCAGCGCGTCGGCGATGGCGTGCAGCGCGTCGTCCTTCACCGAGCGCGGCAGCGGCGCCAGATCGGCCGCGGCGGCCCTGGCCCGGTAGGCAGCCCGCAGCACGGCGGACTCGGGCAGGGGGGAGGGCAGGGACGGGGCGTCATGGCTGCTGCTGCTCATATCAGGCAGCCTACGGCGCGCGCCGGGGACGGCGGGACGGGATTCCGGCCGTTGAGACGCCGCCCCACCGGCCCGGCAAGGGTTAGGGCCGGGCAGGCCCTAGAACGGGTGGACACCCACCGGGACCGCCGGCGGGGGGCCGTACCCCTCGGAAATGCGATGGTGATAGGTCTCACGGTCGATCACTTCGAGGCCGACCGTCTCCCATGGGGGAAGGTTGGCCGTCGAGCGGTGCTCGCCCCACAGGCGCAGCGCGATGGCCGCGGCGTCATGGAGGTCACGGGCCTCCTCCCAGTACCTGATCTCGGCATGGTCATTGGCATATCGGCTGGTCAGCAGGAACGGGTGATCGTGTGCGAGCTGTTCCAACGCGCGTCTGACCTCCGGAAGCGGGGCCCCGGGCCCGGAGACGCTGAGCGTGACGTGCCAGAGCCGGGAGCTGCTGCGCGCTTCCGGCTGATGGTCCGCACTGGTATCCGCTCCGCTGTCGACGCTGACCAGTGCCCGTTCCGTCGTCCCCCGGGGGAACGAACCTGGGCGCCCTCGTCTCACCGGCGGCCTCCCTGTGGCGTTCTGCTTTGCGAGCGCCCGCCCGTCCCCGCGGCGGTATTGGCGACTCCTCCGCTTCAAAGTTGACCAGGGTGCGGGCGACCGCGGGGGCGTTTTCGACAAGAAGTCCCCGACTGGGTCTGCCGGGCCGGTCCCTCGGCGCACCAGGTCGTCAGTGCTGGTGCAGCACAACGAGGTCGTCGCGGTGCACGACCTCGCGCTCGTACGCGGGTCCGAGTTCGCGGGCGAGGTCGTGGGTCGAACGGCCGAGCAGCCGCGGCAGCTCGCGGGCGTCGAAGTTGACGAGGCCCCGGGCGACGGCCCGGCCGGACTCGTCGAGCAGGTCGACCGGGTCGCCGGCCACGAACTGCCCCTCGACGCCGGTCAGTCCGGCCGGCAGCAGCGAGGTACGGCGCTCCGTGACGGCCTTGACGGCGCCCGGGTCCAGGCGCAGCGCGCCGCGCGGGGTGGAGGCGTGCGCGAGCCACAGCAGCCGGTCGGCGGACCGCTTGCCGGTGCGGTGGAAGAGCGTGCCGGTGACCCGTCCGGCGAGGGCGTCGGCGGCGTGGCTGGCGGAGGTGAGGACGACGGGGATGCCGGCGGCGGCCGCGATCCGGGCCGCCTCGACCTTGGTGACCATGCCGCCGGTGCCGACCCCGGCCTTGCCGGCGCTGCCGATCGTGACGCCTTCGAGGTCGGCCGGTCCCGCGACCTCGTCGATGCGGGTGGCGCCCGGTGAGCGCGGGTCCCCGTCGTAGAGCCCGTCCACGTCGGACAGGAGCACCAGCAGGTCGGCGCGGACCAGGTGGGCGACGAGGGACGCCAGCCGGTCGTTGTCGCCGAAGCGGATCTCGTCGGTGGCGACGGTGTCGTTCTCGTTGACGACCGGCACCGCGCCCATGACGAGCAGTTGGTCCAGGGTCCGGTAGGCGTTGCGGTAGTGGGCGCGGCGGCTGATGTCGTCGGAGGTCAGCAGCACCTGGCCGACCCGGATCCCGTACCGGGCGAACGACGCGGTGTACCGCGCCACCAGCAGCCCCTGGCCGACGCTGGCGGCGGCCTGCTGGCGGGCCAGGTCGCGGGGGCGCTTGGCGAGGCCGAGCGGGGCGAGTCCGGCGGCGATGGCGCCGGAGGAGACCAGCACGATCTCCTTCGGGCCGTTGTCACGGGCCGTGGCCAGCACGTCCACGAGGGCGTCGACGCGGTCCGCGTCCAGTCCGCCGGAGGCCGTCGTCAGCGAGGACGACCCGACCTTGACCACGACCCTGCGGGCCTCCACCACGTCCTGCCGCGCCGCTGCCACGTACGTCCCCTGTGCTCGCCTGTTCCCGTCGGTCCACCTGCCCCGATCCGTGCAATCTACGTGATCCGGGGCACCGTGCGGCCGGGCGTATCGCGCCCTGGACACCGCGCCCCCGGACCCGCCGGGGCGGCGGGTCCGGGATGCGGGTCGGGGTGCGGGTTACGCCTGCGGCTCCGGGTGGCGCAGCTGCCAGCCGGCCCAGGCCGAGGTGACCATCTGGCGGACGTCGTACCGGGCGGACCAGCCCAGCTCCTTGCCGATCAGCTCGGCCGAAGCGACGACCCGGGCCGGGTCGCCGGCGCGGCGCGGGACCACCTCGGGCGCCAGGTCGGTGCGGCCGGAGACCTCGCGGATGAGATCGATCATCTCGGCCACCGACACGCCCTCACCGGTGCCGATGTTGAGCTTCAGGGACGCCGAAGGGTCGGTGGTCAGCCGCCGCGCCGCGGCGACATGGGCGGAGGCGACGTCCTCGATGTGGATGTAGTCACGGACGCAGGTGCCGTCCGGCGTCGGGTAGTCGTCACCGAAGATCAGCGGCGGCTTGCCCTGGGCCAGCCGCTCGAACACCATCGGCACCAGGTTGAAGATCCCCGGGTCACCGAGTTCCGCGGAGGCGGCGCCCGCCACGTTGAAGTAGCGCAGCGAGGCGGTGGCCATGCCGTGGGCCCGGCCCACCGCGCCGACCATCCACTCCCCCGTGAGTTTCGTCTCTCCGTACGGGCTCATCGGGTCGCAGGGGGTCTGCTCGGTGACGAGATCCACATCGGGCATGCCGTAGACCGCGGCGGAGGAGGAGAAGAGGAAGCGGCTCACCCCGGCGTCGGCGGCGGCCTCCAGGACCGTCTGCAGGCCGACGACGTTCTCGCGGTAGTAGTGGAGCGGTCGCTCGACCGACTCGCCGACCTGCTTCTTCGCCGCGATGTGCACGATCCCGCGCACCGCGTACTGGGCCAGGACGCGGTCCAGCACCGCCCGGTCCAGCACCGAGCCCTGCTCCAGGGGCACTCCGGCCGGCAGCCGCGCGGCGTCACCCGTACTGAGATCGTCGAGGACGACCACCTGTTCGCCGCTGTCGACGAGAGCCTTGACGACATGCGATCCGATATATCCGGCCCCGCCGGTGATCATCCAGGTCATCCGGTCAGTCTAAGTCGGTGAGTAGCCATGCGATAAACTCGGAGTGAACCCTCAGCAGGCTGCGCTCCTCGGAGCAGGACCTCGGTTCGTCATTCTCCGCCACGGAAAGGTTGTCCTGACCCATGGTCCCTCGGCTCTCGGTGGTAGTGCCGATTTACAACGTCGAGATGTTTCTCGAGGAGTGCCTCGAATCCCTCGCCGGTCAGACGCTCCGTGAGCTCGAAGTCATCATGGTCAACGACGGTTCGACGGACAGCAGTGGTGAGATCGCCACCGCCTTCGCCGCCCGCGACCCCCGCTTCCGCGTCGTCGAGCAGGCGAACGGCGGCCTTGGCCACGCCCGCAACACCGGTGTGCGCAACTGCACTCCGGGGGTGGATTACCTCACATTCGTCGACAGCGACGACATCATCCCGGACTACGCCTACGAGCACTTCCTGTCGACGCTGGACGAGACGGGGTCGGACTTCGCGTCCGGCAACGTGTTCACGCTGGACTCGAAAGGCACCGCCCAGTCGGCCATGCACCGCAAGGCCACGGCGACGACGCGGCTGAAGACGCACATCACCCGGGACCCGGCACTGATCGCCGACCGGCTCGCCCCCAACAAGGTGTTCCGCCGCACCTTCTGGGACAAGTATTCGATGGAATTCCCCGAAGGTGTGCTCTACGAGGACACGCCTTTGACGGTCCCGGCGCACTTCAGGGCCCGTAGCGTCGACATCCTCGGCGAGCCCACGTACTACTGGCGGCAGCGCGAGGGCGGCGCGGCACCGTCCATCACCCAGCGCCGCACCGAGCTGAAGTCGGTCCGCGACCGCGTCGCCGCCGTCGACTCGGTGAGCCGGTTCCTCGCCGCGCAGCCGGGCAAGGAGTACCGCAAGTACAAGCGCTGGTACGACGAGACGGCCCTCGCCAGCGACATCCGGATCTTCATCAATGTGCTGCCCGACGCCGACCAGGAGTTCCGCGAGCTCTTCATGAAGGTCGCCTCGGACTTCCTGAGCCGGGTCGACCCCCGCGCCCTTGACGCGCTGCCGGCCCTCATGCGGCTGAAGTGGCACCTGATCCGGCACGGCAAGCTGGATGAGCTGCTCGAAGTCCTGTCGTACGAGAAGAAGGAGACCGGCGCCTCGCTGCCGGTCGTCCGGCGCTTCCGCCGCTACGGCAAGTTCCCGTTCTTCGGCAACCGCACCGTGGGTGTGCCGAACCACGTGTACCGCCTCAAGCAGGAACTGGCGCTGCGCACCAAGGTGTCCTCGATCACCTGGCACGGCGACGAGCTGAAGATCGAGGGCTTCTCCTACGTCAGCAACCTGAACGTCCACAAGCGGCGCATGTCGCTCAAGGTCATCGCGCTGCGCAACAGCAAGTCCAAGCGCACGCTGGTCATTCCGGCGCGTACGGTCTTCCGTCCCGAGGCCACGTCGACCTCCGGCCAGAACCGCTACTCGTACGACTGGTCCGGCTTCGAGCTGACGGTCAACGCGCAGAAGCTCAAGCAGCGCGGCCACTGGAACGAGTCCACCTGGCGCTTCGCGATCGGCAACCTCAGCCGCGGCCTGCTGCGCAAGGGCGCGCTGAACCCGGGCGCCTTCGGCTCCGGTACGCACCCGCCGGTGCACTACGTCGACGCCGAGACCCGGATCGTCCCGCTGTTCATCGGCGGCCGGCTGCGGCTGCGGGTGGAGAAGGTCCAGGCCCGGGTCACCGGGCACGAGCTGGCCGACGGCATCATCGAGATCCGCGGGGTGGCGACCGGCAAGCTCGCCGGCGGCAGCCTGCTGCGCATGCAGCACCTCAAGACCCCCAGCTCGCACGAGTACCCGCTGGAGATCGCCGACGGCTCCACCAAGGGGCAGACGGCCTTCACCGTTCGCATCCCGCTGGACGACATCGTCGACGGCCGGATGACGGAGATCGCCCCGTCGTCGGTCAAGGCGCCGGACAGCGAGACCTGGCGCACCGAGATCGTCGTGCCCGGCGAGCGCAAGTCGCGCCAGTTGATCGCCGACGACGACCTGGCGCCGGGCCGCTACGCGCTCGCGCCCTCGACCTCCGGTCTCCCCCGCGAGCTGGCCCTGCACCGCAACGCGCCGGGGTACCTGCTGCTGAGCGACCGGATCGTACGGCCCGTCGTGGACCGTCTGACCTGGCAGTCGGACGGCTCGCTGCTCGTCGAGGGCGAGTGCCCGACCAGCGCCACGGACCCGGCCAACCTGGTGCTGATGCACCGGGCGCACCACGAGGAGAAGATCTTCCCCGTGGAGGTGGCCGACGGCCGGTTCTCCTCGACCCTCACCGTGCACGCCGTCCCGGGGATGGCCGGCACCCTGCCGCTGCGCCCCGGCCGCTGGAACCTGATGTTCCAGAACCTGGTGGAGGACAACGAGCGCACCCCCGTCGTCATCAGCCCCGCGCTGATCGACGAGCTGCCCGCCGAGACCATGGTCGCCGGCCGCAAGTACGTCGCGGCCGCGCACTCCTACGACCGGCTGGCGCTCGAAGTCACCGCGTCGCTGCGCACCGACGAGCAGGGCCCGTACCGGCAGCGCCAGCTGCGGACGCAGTTCTACCCCGAGGCGCGCACCCAGCCGCTGCGCGAGTCGGTGCTGTACGACAGCTACACCGGCAAGCAGTTCTCCGACTCACCGCGCGCGGTGTTCGAGGAGCTGATGCGGCGCGGCGACGACCTGGAGCACCTGTGGGTCGTCCGCGACGAGCAGGTGGAACTGCCGCCGGGCGCGAAGGCCGTCCGCATGTGGGGCCGGGAGTGGTTCGAGGCACTGGCCCGCAGCCGGTACATCGTCACCAACGCGCACCTGCCGTACTGGCTGAAGCGGCGTGAGGGCCAGGTCGTCGTCCAGGCGTGGCACGGCACCCCGCTGAAGAAGATCGGCCACGACATCGAGGACGTCCAGTTCACCAACGGGCGGTACCTGGAGAACGTGGCGAAGGAGTCGAAGAGCTGGAGCTTCATCGTCTCCCCCAACCGTTTCAGCACGCCGATCCTGAAGCGCGCGTTCGCGTTCGACGGTGAGCTGCTCGAAGCGGGCTACCCGCGCAACGACATGCTCTACGCACCGGAGCGCGACGAGATCGCCCAGAAGGTGCGCGAGCGCATCGGGCTCCCCGCGGGCAAGAAGGTCGTGCTCTACGCCCCGACCTGGCGCGACGACCAGTACTACGGCCCCGGCCGGTACAAGCTCGACCTGCAGGTCGATCTGGTCAAGGCCAAGCAGGAGCTCGGCGACGACTTCGTGCTCCTGGTCCGGCGCCACCCGAACGTGGTGGACACGGTGCCGGGCGCCGGCGAGGGCTTCGTCTGGGACGTCTCGGAATACCCGGAGATCGGCGAGCTGTTCCTCGCCGCGGACGTGCTGATCACTGACTACTCGTCACTGATGTTCGACTACGCGAACACCGGGCGCCCGATGCTGTTCTTCACCTACGACCTGGCGCATTACCGCGACCAACTGCGCGGCTTCTACTTCGACTTCGAGAAGGAGGCCCCCGGGCCGCTGATCTCCACGTCGGACGAGCTGATCGCGTCGCTCCAGGACCTGGACGCGGTGACGGACCGGTACAAGGACGCGTACAAGAAGTTCCAGGACGTCTTCTGCGACCTGGACGACGGCCAGGCCGCGGGCAGGGTCATCGACCGGATGCAGGAGCTGGCCAAGGAGGCCTGACCGCACCGCTTTTCCACGCGAAAGGGCGGCCACCCCGCAGGGGGTGGCCGCCCTTTCGGGTACCTCCGGCAGCCGCGTCAGCGGCCGAGCAGCCTGCGCATCCGGGCCTCGGCGACCCTGCGGGCGCCCTGCAGCCCGTCGGCGACCCGCAGGACCAGCGCGCGGCCGCCGGTGACATGCGTCTGGACCAGCAGCACCCGGCCGGTGGGACGCACCACGATGCCGCGGCGAGCCGCCTGGGCGCCGGAGGCGCGTACCTCCACCGGGGTGGCGGCGCCGTCGGCGTACCGGATCTCCGCCCGTACGCTCCACACGCCCAACTGCCCGGGGCAGGCCAGCGCCCCGGTCGACAGCCGCACCTCGGCGGTCCAGCCGTCGCCATTAGGGACCAGCGGTGCCTCCACGCCGACCGCGGGCCTGCTTCCGGTGCGCTCCTCCAGCTCGACATGGACGGTGCGCGGGCCGAGCTCGGCGAGCCGCCCGTACAGCTCGTGCACGCGCAGGCTCAGCCGGGTGCTGCCACCGGCCCTGACCCGGCCGTCGACGGCCACCGGCAGCTCTTCGGTGGTCAGCAGGCCGAGGCCCACGGGCGGTGCGGCGAGGTCGTACGGGGGGATCAGCCGGGGCGGGCGCGCGGTCAGCTCCACCAGCCGGCCGATGCCGGCCGGCTCCGGCGCGGCCAGGATCGCGCCGGCGATCCAGCGGGAGACCACGGCCGCGCAGGCGATGCCCTCCGGGTCGAACCCGGCCAGGTAGTCGCGGGTGATCCGCCACCAGTCGGCCACGTACTCCTGGTCGCGCTGCGGGAGTTCCCGCAGATACATCGGCAGGTCGTAGTCGCAGAACTTGGCCTGCGCGTGCAGCGCCAGCTCCTCGCGTCCCGCGGAGCTCAGCACCTCCACGACTCCCCGGTGGGCGGTGATCCGGGACTGCCAGTTCCTGATGGCGCCGCGGCTCAGCGAGATCGACAGCTTCGCCGCCTGGCGGCGCACCTGCCAGCGGTAGACGGGCTCGTCGGTCACCGCCAGCCGCGGGTCGGCGGCGTAGACCCGCGCGGTGAAGACGAAGTCCTCGTAGTGGAAGGCGCCGTCGGGGAAGGTGATGCCGTGCTTCTCCAGGAACGCCCGGCGGTAGAGCTTGTTGACCGACAGGGTGTCCCACAGCATGCGGGGCCGGTCCTCGATCCCCTCGATCACGGTGCCGGGCAGATCGGCGCCCGCCGAGCGGTCGTAGATCGACGGGGCCCAGACGGTGGTCGCGCCCTCCGGAAGCTCGACGCGCAGGCACTGACCGGCGACGACGTCGGTACGCCGCTCCTCGGCGATCGGCAGCAGGGCGCCGATCGCGCCCGGCGGCAGTATGTCGTCGCTGTCCAGGAACATCACGTACGGGAAGGCGGCGGCGGCCATGCCGTCGTTGCGCGGTGTCCCGCAGCCCCCGCTGTTCGTCTCCCTGGCGAGGATCCTGACCCGGGGGTCCGCGGCGAGCGGCGCGAGCGCGTCGAGGGTGCCGTCCGTCGAACAGTCGTCGACGACGATCACCTCGCCCACCTCGGGCCCCTGCGCGAGCGCCGACTCAACGGCGCTCACGATCCGGGAGGCGTCGTTGTAGACGATCACAACGATGCTGACGTGTCCCATACCCGACCCCATGTCCCTGACCATCAGGAGATCATCTCATCCGGCACCGGCCGGCCGAACGGAGACGGCCCCCTCGGAACGCCACTCGCGGCGCTCCTCGGGGGCCGTTCGGACGACTGCTCAGAACGCTTCGAAGTCGTCGAACTCCTGCTGCGCGTCGTCCTTGTCGCTCTTGTCGCGGCGGCGGTTGACGGCCGGGCGCGGCGGGTCGAAGCGGTGGTCCTCGCCACGGCGGCCGAGCATCTCGGCGCCGGCGGCCATCGTCGGCTCCCAGTCGAAGACGACCGCGTTCTCCTCCTCGCCGATGATGATCTCGTCGCCCGCCTGGGCGCCGGCCTTCATCAGCCGCTCCTCGACACCGAGGCGCGAGAGGCGGTCGGCGAGGTAGCCGACGGCCTCGTCGTTGGAGAAGTCGGTCTGCCGCACCCAGCGCTCGGGCTTCTCGCCGCGCACGCGGTAGGAGCCGTCCTCCTCGGTGACGGTGAAGCCGGCGTCGTCCACCGCGACCGGGCGGATGACGACCCGGGTCGACTCCTGCGCGGGCTTGGCGGCGCGGGTCTCGGCGACGATCTTCGCCAGGGCGAAGGAGAGCTCGCGCAGGCCCAGCCGGGAGACGGCCGAGACTTCGAAGACCTGGTAGCCGCGGGCCTCCAGCTCCGGACGGATGATGTCGGCGAGGTCCTTGCCGTCCGGCACGTCGATCTTGTTCAGCACGACGATGCGCGGCCGGTCGCCCAGGCCGCCGTACTCGGCCAGCTCGGCCTCGATGACGTCGAGGTCGGTCACCGGGTCCCGGTCGGACTCCAGCGTCGCGGTGTCCAGGATGTGCACCAGCACCGAGCAGCGCTCGACGTGCCGCAGGAACTCCAGGCCCAGGCCGCGGCCCTGGCTGGCGCCCGGGATCAGGCCGGGGACGTCCGCGATCGTGTAGACGACCTCGCCGGCGGTGACCACGCCCAGGTTCGGGACCAGGGTGGTGAAGGGGTAGTCGGCGATCTTCGGCTTGGCGGCCGAGAGCACCGAGATGAGCGAGGACTTGCCCGCGCTCGGGTAACCGACCAGCGCCACGTCGGCGACGGTCTTGAGCTCCAGGACGATGTCCCGGGCCTTGCCGGGCTCGCCGAGCAGCGCGAAGCCGGGGGCCTTGCGGCGGGCCGAGGCCAGCGCCGCGTTGCCGAGGCCGCCGCGGCCGCCCTGGCCGGCGACGAAGGTGGTGCCCTGGCCGACGAGGTCGGCGAGGAGATTGCCGTCCTTGTCCAGGACGACGGTGCCGTCCGGCACCGGCAGGACCAGGTCCTGGCCCTCGGAGCCGGTGCGGTTGCCGCCGGCTCCGCCCTTGCCGTTGGTGGCCTTGCGGTGCGGGGTGTGGTGGTAGTCGAGGAGCGTCGTGACGTCCTGGTCCACGACCAGGATCACATCGCCGCCACGGCCGCCGTTGCCGCCGTCCGGACCGCCGAGCGGCTTGAACTTCTCCCGGTGAACGGAGGCGCAGCCGTGGCCTCCGTTACCCGCGGCGACATGCAGCTCGACGCGGTCCACGAAGGTGGTCATACGGATTGCCTCCAGATAAATACGGGATTGTCTCAGTACTAACGCACCGAGGGCGGACCCTCTTCCCGCGCGCGGTGCGCGTCGGGGAAGTGGAATCCGCCCTCAGTGGTGTGCTGTGTTCGTTGCGGAGCCGTATTAGACGGCGGCCGGAACGATGTTCACTACCCTGCGGCCACGCGCGGTGCCGAACTCGACCACACCGGCGGCGAGAGCGAACAGCGTGTCGTCCTTGCCGCGGCCCATGTTCGAACCGGGGTGGAAGTGCGTGCCACGCTGGCGGACGATGATCTCGCCGGCGTTGACGACCTGGCCGCCGAAACGCTTCACGCCGAGAAACTGAGCGTTGGAGTCACGTCCGTTACGGGTGGACGATGCACCCTTCTTGTGTGCCATGTTTTCTCAGTCCCTTACTTCGCAGCCGCGGGGATACCGGTGATCTTGATCGCCGTGTACTGCTGACGGTGACCCTGACGACGGCGGTAGCCGGTCTTGTTCTTGTACCGCAGGATGTCGATCTTGACACCCTTGTGGTGGTCCACGATCTCGGCCGCGACCTTGATACCGGCCAGGACCCACGGGTCGCTGGTGACGGAGTCGCCATCGACGACGAGCAGCGTCGAGAGCTCGACCGCGTCGCCCACCTTGCCGGTGGAAATCTTGTCAACCTCGACGACATCGCCAACGGCCACCTTGTGCTGGCGGCCGCCGCTGCGCACGATTGCGTACACGCGGAACTCACTCTCAAGCTCGAATCGGGTACTCCTGAAGCCAGCCATCCCTGTCCAACATTGGGGGGCCTCTCCCGGCGGACCGGGAGGGATTTGCTCAGGAGCGGGCGCAAAAACGCCGAAGGCCAAGGCTACGGGGCCGGTGGCGCAGGGTCAAACCGGGTGGCCCGGCGGCCGGCGGCGGCAGTGCGGAGGGGCGGGCCCGAGGTCTCCGGGCCCGCCCCTCACCGTCCTGGAACGGCTGCTGTCACCAGCAGTTGGGCTACTCGCTGTCGGCCGCGTCGGCGGTCTTCTTGGCGGCCGCCTTCTTGGCCGGCGCCTTCTTGGCGACGGTCTTCTTGGCCGCCGTCTTCTTCGCGACGGCCTTCTTCGCCGCCGGCGCCTTCTTCGCGGCCGCCTTGCGCGGCGCCCGCTTCTTGGGCTCCGCGACCGTCCCGTCGGCCTCAGCGGCCTCCAGGACCGGCTCTGCGGCCTCCGTGGCGGGCTCGGTGTGCTCGGCGCTGACGACGACCACCGCGGCGCCCTCGGCCGCCGGAGCGGTCACCTCGCGGGTCGCACGGCGGCGGGCCCGCGGCGGCGCGGCTGAGGTGGCGGGCTTCGCCGCTTCCGCGACCGGCTCCGGCGTCTGCTCGACGACGGGGGCGGCCTCGACCACAGTGATGGGCTCGGCCTCGGAGGAGGCCGGGGAACCCGCCGGAGCGCTCACCTTGCGGGTGGCACGGCGGCGCGTACGGCCGGGGGCCTGCGCCTCCACGACCGGTTCCGCGACGGGTGCCGGTTCTGCGACCGCCACCGGCTCCGGCTCGACGACCGGCTCCGGGGTCCCGTCCGCGGCGGGCTCGATCACGAACTCGAGCACCTCTGCGGCCGGCGGCTGCCGGTCCGCGAAGGGTGCGCCGGCGGGGGCGGTGGCCTTGCGGCTCGCCCGACGTCGGCCACGGCCGCGCGACGTCGCCGCGGCCTCCGCCTCGGCGGCGCTGCTGAACCACTCGTCGTCGGTCGCGACCGTCGGCACCAGTTCGGCCTCGGTCACGGCGACGGGCTCGAGGTACTCGTCCGCGTCCTCGTGCGCCTCGTACTCGTCGTTCTCGCTGTCGTTCTCCGTGTCGCTCTCGGTGTCGTGCTCGTGCGTGTGCTCGTCGCCCGCACCGATACCGGCCTTGCCGCGGCGCTTGCGCTTGCCGCCGCCACCGGTGGTCGTCGCCTGGTCCATGTGGACGATGACGCCGCGCCCGTTGCAGTGCACGCAGACCTCGGAGAAGGACTCCAGCAGACCCTGGCCGACCCGCTTGCGGGTCATCTGCACCAGGCCCAGCGAGGTGACCTCGGCGACCTGGTGCTTGGTCCGGTCCCGGCCCAGGCACTCCAGCAGACGCCGCATGACGAGGTCGCGGTTGGACTCCAGGACCATGTCGATGAAGTCGATGACGACGATGCCGCCCAGGTCGCGCAGCCGCAGCTGGCGCACGATCTCCTCGGCCGCCTCCAGGTTGTTCCTGGTGACGGTCTCCTCGAGGTTTCCGCCCTGACCGGTGAACTTGCCGGTGTTGACGTCGACGACGATCATCGCCTCGGTCTTGTCGATCACCAGCGAACCGCCGGACGGCAACCAGACCTTGCGGTCCAGCGCCTTCAGCAGCTGCTCGTCGATCCGGTACGTCGCGAAGACGTCGACCTCGGAGGTCCACCGGTTGAGCCGGTCGGTCAGGTCGGGGGCGACCTGGCTGACGTACTCGTGGATGGTGCCCCACGCCTCGTCACCGCTGACGATGACCTTGGTGAAGTCCTCGTTGAAGATGTCGCGGACGACGCGGACGGTCATGTCCGGCTCGCCGTACAGCAGCGTCGGGGCGTTGCCGCCCTTCGCCCGCTTCTGGATGTCGTCCCACTGGCCCTGCAGCCGCTCGACGTCGCGGCGCAGCTCCTCCTCGCTCGCACCCTCGGCGGCGGTGCGCACGATGACGCCCGCGTCCTCGGGGACGATCTTCTTGAGGATGGTCTTGAGCCGGGCGCGCTCGGTGTCGGGCAGCTTGCGGCTGATACCGGTCATCGAGCCCTCGGGCACGTAGACCAGGTAGCGGCCGGGCAGCGAGACCTGGCTGGTGAGGCGGGCGCCCTTGTGTCCGATCGGGTCCTTGGTGACCTGCACCAGGACCGACTGGCCGGACTTCAGCGCGCTCTCGATCCGGCGCGGGCCGTTGGCCATGCCCAGCGCCTCGAAGTTGACCTCGCCGGCGTACAGCACCGCGTTGCGGCCCTTGCCGATGTCGACGAAGGCGGCCTCCATGGACGGCAGCACGTTCTGGACCTTGCCCAGGTAGACGTTGCCGACGTACGAGGTGGCCTGCTCCTTGTTGACGTAGTGCTCGACGAGGACGTTGTCCTCCAGCACGCCGATCTGGGTGCGCTCACCGCTCTGCCGGACGACCATGACGCGCTCGACGGCCTCGCGGCGGGCGAGGAACTCGGCCTCGGTGATGATCGGGACGCGGCGGCGGCCCTGCTCGCGGCCCTCACGGCGGCGCTGCTTCTTCGCCTCCATGCGGGTGGAGCCCTTGATGGACGTCACCTCGTCGAAGCCGGTGCCCAGGCTCGGCTCGGCCTTGGCGCGCGGCTCGCGGACCTTGACGACCGTGCGCTCCGGGTCGTCCGCGACCGTGCCGTCGTCCCCGCCCGAGTCGCCACTGCGGCGACGGCGGCGGCGACGCCGGCGGCTGCTGGTGGAGCCGTGGTCGTCGTCGTCCGGTCCACCGTCCGACGCCTCGGCGTCGTCCTCGGTGTCGTCCTCGTGCTCCTCGTCCTCGGCGGACTGCTCGTCGCCCTCCGCGGACTCGCCACGACGGCGGCGGCGGCCACCCCGGCGGCGGCGGCGCGAAGGACGGTCGTCCGACTCGTCGTCGTCCTCGTCGGAGACGGTCTCCTCGGACACCGCGTCGGCGGTCTCGTCCTCGGCCTCGACGGGCGCGGCTTCGGTCACCACGTCCTCGGCCGGGGCGCCGCGGCGACGGCGGCGGCGGCGCGAACCGCCCTCCTGCTCGTCGTCCTCGTCACGGACCCGGGCGGCCGGAGCCTGCGGCTCCTCCTGGACCGGTTCGGCGGCGACGGGGGCGGTGACGTGCTCGGCGGCCTGGAAGACCGGCGGCTGGAAGACCATCGTCGGCGGGCGCACCACGCGGCGGCGGCCACGGGCCGGCGCCGGCTCGGCCGGAGCCTCCTCGGCCTCGACCTCCACCGGTGCGGCGGCCTCGACGGGCTCGGCGGGCTCGACGGGACGGGCGGCCTCGACGGCCTGCTCGGCGGCGACGGCGCGCTTGCGGGTGCGACGGTTGCGGGCCGGGGCCTCCGCCTCGGGCGCCTCGGTGACGGTCTCCTCGACCGGGGTGAACTGGGGAGCGGCCTCGGCGGTGCCCTTGCGGGTGGCGCGGCGGGCGGCACGCGGGGCGGCGGGCACCTCGGTCTCCTCCTCGTCCGGCACGGCGGGCTGCGCGGCCGGTGCGGCCGCTGCGAAACCGTCGTCCTTCGGTGCCAGCGCGCCCGGCTTCAGCCGGCGGGCGCCGTCGCCGGCGGACGGGGCCGACGGGGCGGAGGGGGTGGCGCGCTTGCGGGAGGAGCGGCGGCCGCGGGCCGGGGCCTCGGCCTCGGCGGGCGCGGCGGCAGCGGGAGCCGCGGCGACGGGCGCCGGAGCGGCGGGCGCTTCCTCGACGAACTGCGGAGCGGCGGCAGGCGCGGCGACCTTACGGGTCGCGCGGCGGCGGGCCCGGGTCGGGGCTGCGGGGTCCACGGCCGGCTCGGCGGCCGGCGCCTCGACAGCGGCCGGCTGCTCGGCGGCGGGTGCTTCCTGCGCTGCCTGCGGGGCCTCGGACGGCGCGGTGACCTTGCGGGTCGCACGACGACGGGCGCGCGGCGGCGCGGCGGAGGTGTCCGGGGCGTCAGCGGCCTCGGCGGGGGCTTCGGAGGCGGCGGCCGGTGCGGCCGCCGGGGTCTCCACAGCTTCGGGCGCCGCGGGGGCGCCGGCCGGGGCCGTCACTTTGCGGGTCGCACGGCGACGGGCGCGCGGCGGCGCGGCGGAGGTCTCGGTGTCCTCGGTGGACGCCGGGCTCGCGGCCGGGGCGGCCTCGTCGGCGGAAGTGGCCGGTATGGCCGGCGCGGCGGGCGGGCCCGCCGGGCGGGACACGGCGCGGCGGCGACGGCGGGGGGCCGTGGCTTCTTCGCTGGATGCGGCGCCGTTGTCCGGCGCCTCGTTGGGCTCGTTGTGATCGAGCATTCGGGCAGTGCTCCCGTCATGCTCCCGGGCGCCGCGCTCTGTTCCGGTGGCGGCGGGCCGCGACGTCGGTCGTGGTGCCGCTGTCCGGGGGCGCGGGCGCCGCACGGGAGCTGTTGTCTCGCTCGTCGGCACGCCTGTGACGGGCCGACGAAAGTCTTATTAGGTCAGCGTCGCCGGGCCCGGGTGGCTCCCTGGCGCGTCGGCAACACGTCGACGGCGTTCCTACGCGGAAGCTTCCCCAGCCTTCGGCGGGGACTCCCCACTCGGCACCGTCGCGGCGTCGCGATCTGGCGCGAGCGGGTCGGTGACCGTCCCGGACTCTTCGTGGAGCGGCCCCTGCGCCAGCCTGGTCACCGCTGCGGGGACCGGCGGCGCGAGGTCGGCCGTCACACGGAGGCCGGACAGGACGTCGTCGGGTCGCACGGCGGGTGTCAAGTGCCGAACGACTAGCCGCAGTATCGCACAGGCGGCAGGCCCGGGCCTATCGGCACCCTGTTCGAGCGCGTCAACCGGTACGACCTCGAGCCGGGTGACGGCGTCGCGCGCGTCGAAAGCACGTATGCCGTTCTTGGTCTTCCGCTCGACCTGGACGGTCTCGGCGGCGAGGAACAGCGCGACCGCGCGCTCCGCCTCGGCCTGCTCGACACCGTCGAGCCGCAGCTGCCAGACGGAGGCCTGCAGCCGCTCGGCGAGGCCGGAGGTACGGGCCTCCACCGCATCGGTGATGTCGAGCCCGGCGGGCAGCGACTCGTCGAGCAGCAGTCGCAGCTTCTCGGGATCGCGGGCCTCGGTGAGGCCGATCTCCAGGTACTCGGCCTCGCTGCCGACGCCGGTGGGAGCGGCGTTGGCGTACGAGACCTTGGGGTGCGGGGTGAAGCCCGCCGAGTACGCCATGGGCACCTCGGCGCGGCGCAGGGCCCGCTCGAAGGCGCGCTGGAAATCGCGGTGACTGGTGAACCGGAGGCGGCCGCGCTTGGTGTAGCGCAGGCGGATGCGCTGCACCGTCGGTGCGGGCGGTGGGCCTTCGGGCTGTCGCTTGCCCAGTGTCGTTCAGTCCCTCATAGGTCTGCGGGGGCCTTGTCGGGGCCCGTTTGTCGTACCCAAGGTTACGCCGCGTCGCGCACAGGTGATGACGGGCCGGGTGGCGCGGCCGGGCCCGCGGGATTTCGGCCAAAGTTCATCCGCGCCGCCGATCACCCGCTGACGGCCGCGTCCCGCCGGGGTCCCGCTCAGCGGTGGCGCGGCGGGACGCGCTTGACGAGGTCCGGGGCGGGCGCGGCGGGCGCCGCGCTCTGCTCCGGAATCCGCGCGGCGCGTTTCGGCGCGCCGAACAGCATCCGGCGGGCGTCCGCACGGGCCTCGCGGACGGTCTCGCGCACGGTGCTCAGCGCGTCCTGGACCGTCCGGCGGGCCTCGCCGACCACCCGTCCGACCGGTGCCAGCACTTCGCGCCGCGTCCAGCGGCCCACGGCGCGCGCGGCATCGGCGGCCGGCACGACGACCGTCCGCCACACCCAGCGCGCCGGATCGGCGATCAGCGTCCGCCCCAGCCACTTCAGCCCGCGCCCCACCGCCCGCGAGATGTACCCGGCGACCCGCCAGGCGTGGCCGAGCGCGGCGGCGATCTCCCGTCCCACCGGGGCGAGTACGTAGCGGTAGAGGGCCACGACCGGGACCACGAGCAGATACCGCAGCAGCCAGCCGGCGGCCGTTCCCAGCGCCCGCACCGACCACGCGACGGCCGTTCCGAGCGCCCGCACCGACCAGGCGGCGGCCCGGCCCAGCGGCGCCAGTACGTACCGGTAGAGCGCCACCACCGGCACCACGAACAGCACGCGGAGGAGCCACACCGCGGCGGTGCCGGACGCCCGTGCCGTCCAGGCCGCGGCGTGGCCCAGCGGGGTGAGCACGTAGCGGTAGAGGGCCACGACCGGGAGCACGAGCAGATACCGCAGCAGCCAGCCGGCGGCCGTTCCCAGCGCCCGCGCCGACCACGTGGCGGCCCGGCCGACCGGCGTCAGCACGTACCGGTACAGAAGCACCAGCGGAGCGACGAGCAGCACGCGCAGCAGCCACCGCGCGGCGGCGCCGGTGCCGCGGCCGGTGGCCGCGAGGGCGGCGACCATCGCGCGGGCGGCCGGGGCCAGGACGGCGGTGTGCAGCAGCCGCAGCGGCCGGACGAGAAGGTGGGTCACGAGCAGGACGAGACCGGTTCCGAGCAGCCGGACCGCCGCGGCGAGACCGGATCCGGCGGTGCGCAGCGACCACGTCACGCCGTGGCCGATCGGCGTCAGGACGTACCGGTACAGGGCACTGAGCGGCACCACGATCAGCGTGCGCACCAGCCACCGGGCCGCGGTGGCGGTGGCCCGGCCGGCCGGGGCGAGTACCGACGTCCAGAGCCAGACCAGTGGGGCGGCGATGAGTACGCGGCCCAGCCGGGCGAGGGCGCCGCCCAGCCACCGGAGGGCGCGGCCGGCGCCGCGGGCCACGGCGCTGAGCGGTTCGACGACGATGCGGCGCCAGAGCCAGCCGAGGCCGGCGCCCAGGCCGCGGCCCAGCGCGGCGAGCGCGTCCCACGCCATGCGCACGGGAAGGATCACGACGAGCGCGAAGATCCGCACCGGCATGCGTATCGCGACCGTCAAGCAGCCCTGGTTAGTGTCCCGTTCCCCCGTCACGCTCATGCGCGCACGGTACGTGACGCCGGCCGGAACCCGGAAAGCGGCGGGGCCCCGGGCAGTGCGCCCGGGGCCCCGCCGTGCCTCCCCGCGTCCGTCAGACGGCCGCCGGTGCAGTGTCCTGCTCGGTGTCGGGGTCGATCCCCTGGAGGTACTCCTCGGTGATCTCCTTCGGCCCGAAGGGCCACACCTTCTCGAAGCGGGCCCACAGGACGAACGCGACGCAGCCGAGGGCGACCCACGCCAGGGACCACTCGATGGGGTGACGGCCGGGCGAGTTCTTGTCCGCGTAGCCGTAGATCACCAGCCAGCCGACGAGGGCGATGATGCTCGGCAGCGGGTAGAGCCACATCTTGTACGGCCGGTGCAGGCCGGGTTGGCGGCGGCGCAGCACCGAGACGGCGAGGATCTGCGCGAGCGCCTGGACGATCACCATGACGGTGGTGAGCAGTTGGATGAGGGTGGCCAGGTCGGTGTGGCGGCCGATCAGGAACCCGATCGCGGTGATGACACCCATGGTGGCCAGGCCCAGCATCGGGAAGCGGTGCCTGGCGTGCAGCTTCCCGTACTGGCGGAAGAAGACGCGGTCACGGGCCGCGTCGTAGGGCACCCGGGAGCCGCCGAGCAGCCCGGTGAAGACCGAGGCGAAGGCGGTGATGAGGATCAGGACGGTGACGGTGTCGGCGGCGCCCTTGCCCCAGGTCTTCTCCATGACGGCGGAGGCGACGGACGAGGAGGCGATGTCGTCGGCGTTGAGCATCCGATGCCAGTCGATGACACCGAGGGTGCCGATCTGGAGCAGCAGGTAGATCCCCATGATGCCGAGGATCGAGAAGATGATGGAGCGCGGCAGGATGCGCCCCGGGTCCTTGATCTCGGCGCCCATGTACGCGGTGGTGTTGTAGCCGAGGTAGTCGTAGATGCCGATGGTGAGGCCCGCGGCGAAGCCGATCCAGAAGGTGTGGCTGGTCACTTCGAAGGCGTGCGCGGGGTAGGTGAACGCCAGGTCCGCGTCGAAGTGCGTGAACGCGGCGAGGATGACGAGCGCGACGGACAGGATCATCACGCACCACATGACGGCGGTGATCCGGGCGATGTGCTCGATACCGCGCCACAGCAGCAGGATGACGAGCGCGATCATGCCGAGACCGACGGCGTCCCCCGCGTTCTGGCCCATGTCAGGGGCCAGATAGCCGAGGTACTGGACGAAGCCGACGACTCCGGTGGACATGATCAGCGGGATGAAGAGCATGGCCGTCCAGACGAACAGGAACGGCATGAGCTTGCCCGAGCGGTACTGGAACGCCTGCCGGAGGTAGACGTAGGAGCCGCCGGAACCGGGCATCGCCGCGCCCATCTCGGCCCAGATGAGCCCGTCGGCCAGGGCCAGCAGGGCGCCGGCCAGGAAGCCGATCACGGCCTGCGGTCCGCCGAACGCGGCGACCATCAGGGGGATGGTGACGAACGGTCCGATACCGCACATCTGGCTCATGTTGATGGCGGTGGCCTGGAACAGGCCGATACGGCGGACAAAGCCGCCGGCGGGTGGCGGGGAGCCGGACACGGTGCCTCCCTGGGCAGGTGACGGGGACGGGGAACGGGCTGCCGTTTCGCCAGTGCAGGGGTTCGCCTCGGCGCCGGGCGTGCTTAAGTTAAGTACCTTTACTTGATGCGTCAAGGGGTCACGGCGATATGCATGAGAATGGTCCGATGAGCAGCAGCGACGGCGGCGCGGAACAGCCCTGGAACCGGCAGCGACTGCGCAGCACCAACGAGCGGCTCCTGCTGGAGCGGCTGCGGACCGGCGGTGTCGCCTCCCGCGCCCAACTCGCCCGCGAGACCGGGCTGTCCAAGCCGACGGTCTCCAGCGCCCTCGCCTTCCTCGAACTGGCGGGCCTGGTCCGCGAAGCCGGACTGCACACTCCCGAACGCGGCCGCGTCGCCGTGCTCTACGCCCCCGACGCCTCGGCCGGCTACGCGCTCGGCATCGACATCGGCCGTGCCTGGCTGCGGGTCGCGCTCGCCGACCTCGACGGAACGGTCGTCGCCCGCGCCGACGTCCGCAACCGCGCCCGCACCTCCGCCGCGATGGCCGACCTCGTGGTCGCCACCTCCCACCAGGTCGTCGCCGACTCAGGCGTCGCCCCCGCCAAGGTCGCGCACGCGGTCGTCGGCACACCCGGCGTGTACGACGAGGCGCAGCGCCGGGTCCGCTACGCGCAGCACCTGCCCGGCTGGGGCCGGGCTGGCCTCTTCGACCGGATGCGGGACGAGCTCGGCGTGCCGCTGGCCGTCCACAACGACGCCAACCTGGCCGCGCTCGGCGAGTACACCTTCGGCGTCGGCGCGGGCAGCAGGCTCTTCGTCTACGTCATGATCGGCACCGGGCTGGGCATGGGCGTGGTCGCCGAGGGCCGGCTCTTCACCGGCGCGCACGGCGCCGCGGGCGAGATCGGCTACCTGCCGTGGGCGGGCCCCGGCCACCACAAGCCGGACACCCTGGAGGGCGCGGTCGCGGCCGACGCCGTCGTCCAGGCCGCCCGCGGGCTGGGCATGAGCGGCCCGCTGACCGCCAAGGACGTCTTCGAGGCGGCGCGGGCCGGGGATGTCGCGGCCGTGGCCGCCGTCCGCCAGGAGGGGGAACGGCTCGCGCACACGGTGGCGGCGGTGGCTGCGGTGCTCGACCCGGACCTGGTGGTCCTGGGCGGGGGCGTGGGGCACAGCGCGGATCTGCTGCTGAGCACCGTGCGGGAGACCCTGCGGGCGCTGACCCCGCTACGACCGAAGGTCGTGCCCAGCGCCCTCGGAGAGGACGCGGTGGTTCTCGGCGCCGTTGCCACGGCGCTGGGGACGGCGCGGGATGTGGTGTTCGAACAGCGGTCGGCGTCGTCCTAGAACGACGCCGACCGCGGCGGTTGTTACTTGACCACCGTCAAGGGCAGCAACTTCTTGCCGGTCGGGCCGATCTGGATGTCCAGGTCGAGCTGGGGGCAGACGCCGCAGTCGAAGCACGGGGTCCAGCGGCAGTCCTCGACCTCGGTCTCGTCCAGCGACTCCTGCCAGTCCTGCCAGAGCCAGTCCTTGTCGAGGCCCGAGTCCAGGTGGTCCCAGGGCAGGACCTCTTCCTCGGTGCGCTCGCGGGTGGTGTACCAGTCCAGGTCGACACCGGTTCCGGGGAGCGCCGTGTCGACGGCCCGCATCCAGCGGTCGTAGCTGAAGTGCTCGCGCCAGCCGTCGAAGCGGCCGCCGTCCTCGTACACCGCGCGGATGACCGCGCCGATCCGCCGGTCGCCACGGGAGAGCATGCCCTCGACGATGCCGGGCTTGCCGTCGTGGTAGCGGAAGCCGATGTTGCGGCCGTACTTCTTGTCGTTGCGGATGGCGTCCCGCAGCTTGGCGAGCCGGGCGTCCGTCTCCTCGACGCCGAGCTGCCCCGCCCACTGGAACGGGGTGTGCGGCTTGGGCACGAAACCGCCGATGGAGACCGTGCAGCGGATGTCGTTCTGCCCGGTGACCTCGCGGCCCTTCTGGATGACGTTGCGCGCCATGTCGGCGATCTGCAGGACGTCCTCGTCGGTCTCGGTGGGGAGGCCGACCATGAAGTACAGCTTCACCTGGCGCCAGCCGTTGCCGTACGCGGTGGCGACCGTACGGATCAGGTCCTCCTCCGAGACCATCTTGTTGATGACCTTGCGGATGCGCTCGCTGCCGCCCTCGGGGGCGAACGTGAGGCCGGACCGGCGCCCGTTACGGGTCAGCTCGTTGGCGAGGTCGATGTTGAACGCGTCGACACGGGTGGAGGGTAGCGACAGGCCGACCTTGTCCTCCGTGTAGCGGTCCGCGAGGCCCTTGGCGATCTCACCGATCTCGCTGTGGTCGGCGGAGGAGAGCGAGAGCAGGCCGACCTCTTCGAAGCCGGTGGCCTTGAGGCCCTTCTCGACCATCTCGCCGATACCGGTGATGCTTCGCTCCCGCACGGGGCGCGTGATCATGCCGGCCTGGCAGAAACGGCAGCCGCGGGTGCAGCCGCGGAAGATCTCGACGGACATGCGCTCGTGGACGGTCTCCGCGAGCGGGACCAGCGGCTGCTTCGGGTAGGGCCACTCGTCGAGGTCCATGACGGTGTGCTTGGAGACCCGCCACGGCACGCCCGAGCGGTTGGGGACGACGCGGGAGATCCGGCCGTCCTCCAGGTACTCGACGTCGTAGAACTTCGGGACGTACACCCCGCCGGTCTTCGCGAGCCGGAAGAGCACCTCGTCACGGCCACCGGGCCGGCCCTCGGCCTTCCAGGCCCGGATGATCTCGGTCATCGCCAGGACGGCCTGCTCGCCGTCGCCGATCACCGCGGCGTCGATGAACTCCGCGATCGGCTCGGGGTTGAAGGCCGCGTGGCCGCCCGCGAGCACGATCGGATCGTCGAGGGTGCGGTCGGCGGCGTTGAGGGGGATGCCGGCGAGGTCGAGCGCGGTGAGCATGTTGGTGTAGCCGAGCTCGGTCGAGAAGCTCAGGCCGAACACGTCGAACGCCTTGACCGGACGGTGCGCGTCGACCGTGAACTGCGGGACCTGGTGCTCGCGCATCAGGGCCTCCAGGTCGGGCCACACGCTGTACGTGCGCTCGGCGAGGACGCCTTCCTGCTCGTTGAGCACCTCGTAAAGGATCATGACGCCCTGGTTGGGCAGACCGACCTCGTACGCGTCCGGGTACATCAGCGCCCAGCGCACATCGCAGGAGTCCCAGTCCTTGACGGTGGAGTTCAGCTCGCCACCGACGTACTGGATGGGCTTCTGGACGTGCGGGAGAAGCGCTTCCAGACGGGGGAAGACCGACTCGACAGGCATCAGAGATGTCTTTCATCAGCGGGCAGGGGGTGACCCTCAAGACTAGCGTGCCCGAGGAGCCAACCCCACCGGCCGGGATTCGCACGCGATCACGGCCGGAAGTCGGCCTCCCGCCAGCGCTCGGGGAGCTGCTCCTCCACCTCGGTCGCGCGGTCCCGTTCCAGCTGGCTGAGCGCCCCGTACGGGAAGGCGCTCTCACCTGCCGCGACGGCCTCCTGCGCCAGCCGCGCTATCGCGACCCGGCACATCACGCTGTCCTGGTGCTCGCCGAGCAGCTGCTGCACGGACTTCATGCGGGCGGTGTGCTCCTTCGCCGTAGAGCCGAGCAGGGGGCGGGCGGCCTCGGCGCAGTAGCGGGCGCGTTTGGCCGCCTTGCGGGCCTCGTGCAGCGCCACGTCCCGCGCCTGGCCGCGTTCGACGGCCATGGCGGCCTCGACCAGCTTCCGCAGCCGGCGGTGGTCACGGCGTACGGCCTTCTGCACCGCGGGCGTCGCGGGCGCCTTCGCGCCCTCCAGGTACGGCGGGTCCGCGAGCAGCCCCTCGAACGTGTCCAGCACCTGGAAGTAGTGGGCGCCGCCGAGCACCCGCAGCACGGCGGCGTGCGTCTCGCCGTGCGCCCCGGTGCGTTCCGCGAAGAGCCGGTTGCGGAGCGTTACGTCGACCAGCGTCGGATCGAGCTCCGTGAGCCGCGCCTCCAGCCGCTCGGCCAGCACCTCCCGGTCGCGTTCCATGCCGAGTACCGTGCCGAGCCACTTCAGCTCCTCGCCGACCGGATCGGTCACCGTCCGGTCCAGTTCCCGGCGGAAGGTCTTCAGCGCGCTGCGCGCCCGCCGGGCCGCGACCCGCATCTGGTGCACGGCGTCGGGCTCGGTCCGCCGGACCTCGGGGTCCAGTGCGATCAGGGCCCGCAGCTGCTCGTGCAGATAGGCCAGCGCCGCGTCCCCGGCGGTGAGGATCTCGGCGGGCGGTCCGGGCGGTGCGGTCGCGGTCGCGGCCGTCAGCCGGTCGCCGAGCGCGTGGGCGAGCTTGGAGGGCGAGTCCGACCGGTGCAGTCCAGCGGCGGCCAGCCGCTGTTCGACGGCGTCCAGCAGTGCGGGCTTTCCGCCGACGAGTTCGACCTCGAACTCGGTCCAGGTGATCGCCACGGCCTTGTTCGCCGGGCCGGCTCCCAGCAGCTGGGCGGTGACGTGATCGTGCGCGATCTCCGCCAGCGGCTCCCCCGCCGCGTCGAGCAGATGCTGCCGCTCGCGGTGGTTCTTGAGCCGCACGACGGGGATCAGCCGCCGGCCCCGGGTGTGCACGGCCACCTCGGCGGCCAGATCTTTCGGAACGGTGCGGGTCGCGCGGCCGAGCGGGGCGTGCACCTCGGTGCGGGTGTCGGCCTCGGTGGTCGGCAGTTTCAGATGCCAGCCGGCGTCGTCCCCGCCCGTACGGCGGCGCAGGGTGATCCTGCGGGCCGCGAGGCGCAGGTCCTCGGTGTCGAAGTAGACGGCGTCCAGTTCCGCCGGGTCCAGGTCACAGCTGCCTGAGACCTTGGGCAGCCCGCTGAGATCGGGCTGCTCGAACCGGCCGTCCGCTTCGTATTTGCGCTCGGTCTCCCGCACACGCTTGCCCATGAAGGGAACGTAGTGGCGGGTTCCGCTGCGGGCAATGGGGCGTACCACCCACCGGCCGGATCATTCCGGCCGGTGGACGGTGCTCAGGCCGACATGGGGCGCTGCATCCGGACCGCCTGCAGCAGCCCGATGGCGATCCAGATCGCGAACATCGACGAACCGCCGTACGAGACGAAGGGCAGCGGCAGGCCGGCGACCGGCATGATGCCGAGCGTCATCCCGATGTTCTCGAACGCCTGGAACGCGAACCAGGCGACGATGCCGGCCGCGACGATGGTGCCGTACAGGTCGGTGGCGCTGCGGGCGATCGCGCAGGCCCGCCAGACGATCAGCCCGAGCAGGACGATGATCGCGGCGGCCCCCACGAAGCCGAGTTCCTCGCCGGCGACGGTGAAGACGAAGTCGGTCTGCTGCTCGGGCACGAACTGGCCGGTGGTCTGGCTGCCGTGGAAGAGGCCCTTGCCGAACAGGCCGCCCGAGCCGATCGCGATGAGCGCCTGGTGGGTGTTGTAGCCGACGCCCGCCGGGTCCAGGGCGGGGTTGGCGAACGCCGCGAACCGGTCGACCTGGTACTTGTCGAGCACGCCGAGCTGCCAGATCAACCCGGCGCCCACCGCGCCGGCCGTGATCAGGCCCAGTACCCAGCGGTTGGAGGCGCCGGAGGCGAGCAGCACCCCGAGGATGATCACCGCCATCACCATCACCGAGCCGAGGTCCGGCATCAGCATGATGATCGCTATGGGCAGCGCGGCCCAGATCAGGGACTGCAGGACGGTGCGGTGGTCGGGGTGCACGCGGTCGCCCGCGTCCACCCGCGCCGACAGCAGCATCGCCATGGTCAGGATGATGGTGAGCTTGACGAACTCGGACGGCTGGAGCGAGAAGCCGCCGCCGATCACGATCCACGAGTGCGCGCCGTTGATCGTGGTGCCCAGCGGGCTGAGCACGGACAGGATCAGCAGCACCGAGATCACGTAGAGCACCGGCACGGCGCCGCGCAGCCGGCGGTGTCCCAGCGCCACGACCCCCGCGCCGAGGCCCAGGCCGATGCCGGTGTTCATGAGATGGCGCAGCAGGAAGTAGTACTGGTCGCCATGGGTGAGGTTGGTGCGCCCGCGGGTCGCCGAGTAGACCAGCAGCGTGCCGATCGCGGACAGCGCGAGCGCGGAGCCCAGCAGGACCCAGTCCATCCGGCGCAGTATCGAGTCGCGGGCGAGCAGCTTGCCCAGCGTGCTGCGTTCCGGGGTGAAGCGGCGGATCGTGTAGCCGCCCGCGGTCATGAGACGTACCTCCGGCCCAGCAGGAGCTTGTCGTCGCGGCCGGGGGCGAGCGCGGCGAGCAGCGGGCCGCCGGCGGGCGCGGAGGGCGCGCCGGACGACGGGGCGAAGGTGGTGACGGCGGACGCGGGCTGAACGACGGACCCGTCGTCGCTGAACTTCGGCAGCTTCGTCTCGGGGGTCGGCAGCAGCGCCTTCTTGCTGTCGATCGAGCCGTTGGCCTGGATGCCGTACATCGCCTCGTAGATCTTGCGGACCGCGGGGCCGGAGCCGCCGGAGCCGGTGCCGCCCTGAGAGATCGTCATGACGATCGCGTAGTCCTTGGTGTACGTCGTCAGCCAGGACGTCGTCTGCTTGCCGTCGACCTCGGCGGTACCGGTCTTGGCGTGCAGCTGGATCTTGTCCTGCGGCCAACCACCGAAGCGCCAGGCGGCGGTACCGCTGGTCACGACGCCCGCGGTGGCCTGGTTGATGTACTTCAGGGTCTCCGCGGTGTCCGGCAGTTTGCCGGTGGCCTTGGGCGCGATGGGCTTGACCGTCTTGCCGTCGGCGCTGACGATCGCCTTCCCTATGGTCGGCTGGTAGAGCGTGCCGCCGTTGGCGAGGGCCGAGTAGATCCGCGCCATCTGGACCGGGGTGACGAGGGTGTCGCCCTGGCCGATCGCGAAGTTGACCGAGTCACCGGCGCGCATCACATTGCCGTCCACGCAGTTCTCGCGGGCGATCTTGGTCGCGTAGTCCTGCTTGTTGGTCTTCCCCTCCCGGCACCAGTAGTCCACGTTGGCCTCGTAGTAGGCCTGCTTCCACTGGCGGTCGGGGACGCGGCCCTTGACCTCGCCCGGCAGGTCGATGCCGGTCTTGGCGCCGAGGCCGAACTGGTGGGCGGTCTTGTAGAAGAAGTCCTTGGGGTTCTTGGGCTTGACGCCGCCGTCCGCGAGCCACTGGTTGTACGAGAGGCCGTAGAAGACGGTGTCGCAGGAGATCTCCAGCGCCTTGCCGAGGTTGATCGAGCCGAAGCTCTCGCCCTCGAAGTTCTTGAACACGCGGCCGCCGATGGTCATCGACGAGGTGCAGGGGTAGGCGCCGTCGAGCGGGTACCCGGCGTTGACGGCCGCCGACGTCGAGATCACCTTGAAGGTCGAGCCGGGCGCCGACAGACCCTGGATGGCCCGGTTCAGCAGCGGGTAGTTGGATTCCTTACCGGTCAGCTGCTTGTAGTCGGCCGGCGAGATGCCGCCGACCCACGCGTTCGGGTCGTACGTCGGGGCGCTGGCCATCGCCACGACCTGGCCGGTGTGCACGTCCATGACCGTGACCGCGCCCGAGTCGGCCTTGTAGTTGGTGCCGGTGACCGTGTCGAAGGTCTTGCGGGCCTCCGTCATCGCCGCGAGCAGCTCCTTCTCTGCGACGGCCTGGACGCGTGAGTCGATGCTGGTCACCAGGTTGGCGCCGGCTTCGGCGGGAGTGTCGCCCGCCTTGCCGATCACCCGGCCGAGGTTGTCCACCTCGTACCGGGTCACACCCGCGGTACCGCGCAGCGCCGCGTCGTACTGGCGCTCCAGCCCGGAGCGGCCGACCTGGTCGGAGCGGAGCAGCGGGGTGCCGTTCTTCTGCGAGGCGGTGATCTCGTCGTCCGTGACGGGTGAGAGGTACCCGAGCACCTGGGCGGCGTTGGCCTTGAACGGCGCCGGGTAGCGGCGCACCGCGGTCGGCTCGGCGGTCACGCCGGGGAAGTCCTCGCGGCGCTCCATGATCTGCAGCGCCTGCTGGGTGGTGGCCTTGTCGGTGATCGGGATCGGCTGGTAGGGCGATCCGTTCCAGCAGGGCTGGGGGGTCTTGGAGTCGCAGAGCCGGACCTTGGCGACGACGTCGCCGGGCGGCATGGCGAGCACCGCGGCGAGCCGGGTGAGGACGGCCTTGCCGTCGTCCTTCTGCTTGAGCAGCTCGGTGCGGCTGGCGGAGACCACCAGCCGGGTCTCGTTGTCGGCGATGGGCACGCCGCGCGCGTCCAGGATCGCACCGCGGACCGCGGGGGTGACGACCTGCTGGATGTGGTTGCTGGCGGCCTTCTCGGTGTACTCGTCACCGTTGCGGATCTGCAGGTACCACAAGCGTCCGCCGAGGGTGAGCAGCAGCGAGAAGACCAGGATCTGCAGGATGACCAGGCGGATCGTGACGCGGGAGGTGCGGCCGGTCTCGGGAATGTTAGACATCGGCGCGCAGCGCCTTCCTCGGCGGGGTGGTGGCGGTGGGCCGCGCCGCGGCGGCGGCCGGGAGACGGTGGGCGTTCACAGCCTGCGGCCCCCCTTGGCGATGCCGACGCGGCCGCCGCGGCCGACCCGGCTGAACAGGCCGACGCGCTGGCTGCCGATCCGGCTTCCGATCCGGCCGCCGTAACCGCCCGCAGCGTCCTCGGCGAGCGGATCGCTGTCGAAGCGTCTGGCCAGCGCCATGACGAGCGGGACGATGAACGGCGCCAGCAGCAGGTCGTAGACGGCAGCGGTGAAGATCAGCTTGGCCAGGCCCACGTGGGCACCGGCGGTGTCGCCGACCAGGGAGCCGACGCCCGCGTAGAGCAGGGTGCCGCCGATCGCCGCCGCGACGACGACGAGCATCGGCATGGCGGCGGTCCGCAGCTGCCCGGTCTCGGGCTTGGCGAGGCCGGCCAGGTAGCCGATGACACACAGCACGAGCGCGTACCGGCCCACGGCGTGGTCGGCGGGCGGTGCCAGGTCGGCGAGCATGCCGGCGCCGAAGCCGACCAGGCAGCCGCCGACGTGGCCGTAGGTCAGCGCGAGGCCGAGCACGGTGAGCAGCAGCAGGTCCGGTACGGCGCCCGGCAGGTGCAGCCGGGCCAGCACGCTGACCTGGACGACCATCGCGACGAGGACCAGGACGGTGGAGAGCAGGATCCGGTTGAGTCGCATGGTCAGCTCCTGGTGGTGCTGGAGGGCGCACCGGAGGGGGTGGTGCCCGGCTTCCGCGCCGGCGGGGCGACCTTGGCCGCGGCGGGCGAAGGCGTGGGCTTGGGCGGCAGCACGCTGTCGCGGGGGTCGGTGCGCGGGCCCTCGACGACGACGCCGACGATGTCGAGCCGGGAGAAGCCGACGTACGGCTCGACCTGGACCGTACGGGTCAGGCTGCCCGCGGACGGGTCGATCGCGACGACCTTGCCGACCGGGACGCCGGGGACGAACGGTTTGCCCGCCTGGGAGCCGAAGGTGACCAGCCGGTCGCCCTTGTTCACCTTGGCCTTGCCGTTGAGCAGTTGGACGCGCATCGGCCGGTCGCCCTGGCCGGTCGCGAAGCCCAGCTCCATCGAGCCCTCCATCCGGGTCCCGACGGTGAAGTCCGGGTCGTTGGCGAGCAGCACGGTGGCGGTGGACGGACCGACGGTGGTGACCCGTCCGACCAGGCCGTCGCCGTTGATGACGGTCTGGTCGCGGAGGATTCCGTCAGCGCTTCCGGCGTCGATGGTGACCGTCCAGGAGAATCCCTGGGCGGCTCCTATGGCGATGATCTGGGCGCCCTTGACGGCGTACTGGCCGGCTCCCGCGGTCTTCAGGAGCTGGTCCAGTTCATGCGCCCTGTTGCGGGTGATGTCCTTGCTGCCGAGCTGCTGCTTGAGCTCCGCGTTCTCGCGCTCCAGGCGGCTGATCGTGCTGTGCCGGTCGCCGGAGTCGCGCACCGCGGAGATCGCGTTGCCGACCGGGTCGACAGCGGACGCCACGCCCTTCTCGACCGGTCCGAAGGCCCGGGCCGCAGCCTGTCGGGGGCCGTCCATCGGTGACTGTTCGCCACCGCGGATGTCCACGGTGATCAGCGCGAACGCGATCGCGATCAACAGCACCAGCAGAAGCCGGCTCTCTCGTGTGTCCCTCACGGGCGCCAGTCCGTGCCTTCCTCGAACGGACCGGTCGGCTGCGGTCCCCGGCCGGTCGAAGTGTGTGACGCAGTGAGAACGATCCCGCGGGCAGGCGGGCAGTCACCCGCACGCAGGACCCTACGAACTCATCTGCGCGGCTGGGCGTCCAGAACCTGCTGCAACGCCTCGAACTCCTCGACGCACTTGCCGGCGCCGAGCGCCACGCAGTCCAGCGGGGATTCCGCGATGTGGATCGGCATTCCGGTCTCGTGCCGCAGTCGCTCGTCCAGCCCGCGGAGCATCGCTCCACCGCCGGCCAGCACGATGCCACGGTCCATGATGTCGCCGGAGAGCTCGGGCGGGCACTTGTCGAGCGTGGTCTTGACCGCGTCGACGATCGCGTTGACCGGTTCCTCGATGGCCTTGCGAACCTCGGCGGCCGAGATCACCACGGTCTTGGGCAGGCCGCTGACCAGGTCACGGCCCCGGATCTCGGTGTGCTCGTCCTTCTCCAGCTTCGGGTCGAACGCCGACCCGATGGTGAGCTTGATCTGCTCCGCGCTGCGTTCGCCGAGCAGGAGGCTGTACTCCTTCTTGATGTGCTGGATGATCGAACTGTCCAGCTCGTCGCCGGCGACCCGGATGGACTGCGCGGTGACGATGCCGCCGAGCGAGATCACGGCGACCTCGGTGGTGCCGCCGCCGATGTCGACCACCATGTTGCCGGTGGCCTCGTGGACCGGGAGCCCGGCGCCGATCGCGGCCGCCATCGGCTCCTCGATGATGTGCACCTGGCGGGCGCCGGCCTGGGTGGTGGCCTCGATGACGGCGCGTCGCTCGACCCCGGTGATACCGGAGGGCACGCAGACGACGACGCGGGGGCGGGCCAGGTAGCGACGCTTGTGGATCTTGAGGATGAAGTAGCGGAGCATCCGCTCGGTGATCTCGAAGTCGGCGATGACGCCGTCCTTCAGCGGGCGGACCGCGACGATGTTTCCCGGGGTGCGGCCGATCATCTTCTTGGCCTCGGCGCCGACCGCCAGGATGCCGCCGGTGTTCGTGTTGATGGCGACGACCGAGGGCTCGTTGAGGACGATCCCGCGACCCCTGACGTACACCAGCGTGTTGGCAGTCCCGAGGTCGACAGCCATGTCACGGCCGATGAACGACATGTTGTTCGCCATGTGGATACGTCTGGCCTTCCCGAGCTTGAGCGGAGATTCCATCGTAGTCGCGCCCCACGGGGCACGGGGTCGGGGTTCCGACGTCATTGTCATCAGAACACACAGCGTCCGCTGGTAATGGTGACGCCGTGTCGGAGAGATTGGTTCCCGATAATGCGCTGCATATGCCAGAGGCGACCGAATTTCCCCGGTCGCCTCTGAGCTGATCGGTCGTCAGCCAGTTGGCCGTCACCGCAGGTCAAAGTGGGTGCCGCCGGTTGGGGCGTACACCCGGAAGCGGGACGGCCGGCCGATTGTTCAGACCAGGCCGGGGAAGAACAGCTTGATCTCACGCTCGGCGGACTCCGGAGAGTCCGAGGCGTGGATGAGGTTCTCGCGCACGATGGTGCCGAAATCCCCCCGGATGGAGCCGGGGGCGGCGGCGATCGGGTCGGTCGGGCCGGCCAGCGCCCGTACGCCCTCGACGACGCGCTCGCCCTCGACGACCAGCGCGACGGCCGGACCCGAGGCCATGAACTCCATCAGCGGCTCGTAGAACGGGCGGCCGACGTGCTCGGCGTAGTGCTGCTCCAGGGTGCCGAGATCGAGCGTGCGCAGTTCGAGGGCGCCGATCGTCCAGCCTGCCTTGCGCTCGATCCGGCCGATGATCTCGCCGATCAGGCCGCGGCGGACGGCGTCCGGCTTGAGAAGGACAAGGGTGCGCTGGCTCACGGTACGGCTCCTACTGACGGTGACGGGTATGACGACATTACAAGGCGTGGTCAGGCCACCTGCGCCGAGTGCCTCGCCTTGGCCTCGTCGATCTTCCGGCCGTAGTGGATCGAGGCCCACCACAGGGCCGCGAAGACCACGCCCAGGAAGTACATCGTCCCCACCCAGTAGCCGCTCACGACCAGGGCGATCTGCAGTGCCCAGCCGACCGCGAGGGCGCCGGGGCGGGACAGCATGCCGCACAGCAGCACGCACAGCACCATGCCGGCGGCGCACACCGCCCACACCGTGCCGGCCGTCAGATCGTCCTGCTTCATCGCGACGAGACCGGCGAAACCGATCACGAAGAACTCACCGATCAGAGTGCTCGCGCACAAGGTCCGCATCGTGCCGCCTCACTTCCGGCCCAGCAGCAGCCGGGCCTCTCCCACGGTGAACACCGAACCGGTGACCAGCACGCCCGCCCCGGAGTACGCGCCCTCGTCCTCGGCGAGGGTGATCGCGGCCTCGATGGCGTCGTCCAGCCGCGCCTCGACCTGCACGCGGTCGTCGCCGAAGACCTCGACGGCCAGCGCGGCCAGCGCGTCCACGTCCATCGCCCGGCTGGTCGAGTTCCGGGTCACCACGACCTCCGCGAGGACCGGCTCGAACGCCTCCAGCAGCCCGCGGACGTCCTTCTCGGCGCTCGGACCGACGACGCCCACCAGATGGGTGAAGTCGAAGACCTCACTGACCGCGGCAGCCGTCGCCCGCGCGCCGGCCGGGTTGTGCGCGGCGTCCAGGACGACGGTCGGGCTGCGCCGGATGATCTCCAGGCGGCCGGGCGAGGTCACGGACGCGAAGGCGCCGCGGATGGTGTCGATGTCGAGCGAGCCCACCCGGGTGGTGCCGATGCCGAAGAACGCCTCGACCGCCGCCAGCGCGACCGCCGCGTTCTGCGCCTGGTGCTCGCCGTGCAGCGGCAGGAAGATCTGCTCGTACTCGCCGCCGAGCCCGCGCAGCGTCAGCAACTGGCCGCCGACCGCGATCTCGCGGTGCACGACCCCGAACTCCATGCCCTCGCGGGCCACCGTCGCGTCGACCTCGACGGCATGCTTGAGCAGCACGGTCGCGGCGTCGGCGGGCTGCTGGGACAGCACGACGGCCGCGTCCTTCTTGATGATCCCGGACTTCTCCACGGCGATCTCGCCGGGCGTCGCGCCGAGCCGGTCGGTGTGGTCGAGCGCGATCGGGGTGACGACGGCGACCGAGCCGTCGACCACGTTGGTGGCGTCCCAGCTGCCGCCCATGCCGACCTCGACGACCGCGACATCGACCGGAGCGTCGGCGAAGGCCGCGTAGGCCATCGCGGTGAGCACCTCGAAGAATGACAGCCGGTGCGGCTGCGCGTTGTCCGTCAGCTCGATGTACGGCTGGATGTCGCGGTACGTCTCGATGAACTTCTCGGCGCTGATCGGCTGCCCGTCCAGGCTGATCCGCTCGGTCATCGCCTGCACGTGCGGGCTGGTGTAGCGGCCGGTGCGCAGGTGGAAGCCGAGCAGCAGCTGCTCGATCATGCGGGCGGTGCTGGTC
This sequence comes from Streptomyces sp. NPDC045021, assembly GCF_056432645.1. Lineage (NCBI taxonomy): Bacteria > Bacillati > Actinomycetota > Actinomycetes > Kitasatosporales > Streptomycetaceae > Streptomyces > Streptomyces sp. NPDC045021. Next base: position 393,189 of record NZ_JBWKIQ010000003.1, on the reverse strand, counting down.
TTGCCGTTGGTCCCGGTGATGTGGATGGCCGGGTAGGTGCGCTGCGGCTCGCCCAGGATGTCCATGAGCGCGGTCATCCGGTCGAGCGACGGCTCCAGCTTCGTCTCGGGCCAGCGGCCGGTCAGCTCCCCCTCGATCTCGCGCAGCTCGCGCTCGGTCTCGGGGTCCTTGGGCCGGTCGGGTACGCCGTCGTCCGGCGTGAGCGGGACGGGCGTGCGCAGGGTACGGCTGCCTGCCTCGATCACCGCCATGTCGGCTTCCCGGACGGGCCCGCCGTCGGGGGCGTCGTCGTCCGGAGTCTCGTCGAACAGGTTTGCTGCCGCGTCGTCGTTCTGGGGGTGCTCGCTCACGCCGCCAGTCTACGGAGCCGGTGGGGGTCCACATGCCCGGGTGAGCGAGCGGCGGACCGCGCGTCCCCCACAACGCGACGGACGCGGGGCCGGTCCGTGGGAACGGGCCGGCCCCGTGTCCAGGAGGTCACGGTGGTGCCGCTGGTCAGCCCTGCGGCAGACCGGCCAGCTGGGCGGTGATGCGGGCGATGTCCGCCTCCGCCGTCGCCAGCCGGGTCCTGAGCTTGGCCACGACGGGCTCGGGCGCCTTGGCGAGGAACGCCTCGTTGCCGAGCTTGCCCAGCGCCTGCGCCTTCTCCTTCTCGGCCAGCCCGATGTCCTTGGTCAGCCGCTTGCGCTCGGCCTCGACGTCGATCGTGCCGGACAGGTCCATCGCGATGGTGCCGCCGGCGACCGGGAGGGTCGCGGTGGCGCTGAAGTCGTCACCGGCCGGCTGCAGGCGCAGCAGCTGGCGGATGGGCGCCTCGTGGGCCGCCAGGGCGCCCGGCAGGGTGAGCTGCGCGGGAACCTTCTGGCCGGGCTGCAGGCCCTGGTCGGCGCGGAACCGGCGGACCTCGGTGACCACCTGCTGAACGCCGGCGATCTCCTTCTCGGCCGCCGCGTCCCGGAAGCCGCTGTCCTTCGGCCAGTCGGCGATGACGACCGACTCGGCGCCGGTGAGCGTGGTCCACAGCGTCTCGGTGACGAACGGGACCACCGGGTGCAGCAGGCGCAGCAGCACGTCCAGCACCTCGCCGAGCACCCGGCCGGAGACCTCGGCGCCGCGGCCGCCCGCGAAGAAGGTGGTCTTCGACAGCTCGACGTACCAGTCGAAGACCTCGTCCCACGCGAAGTGGTAGAGCGCCTCGGAGAGCTTGGAGAACTGGTAGTCCTCGTAGAGCGCGTCGACTTCGGCGACGACCGTGTTGAGCCGGGACAGCACCCAGCGGTCGGTGGCCGACATCTCCTCGACGGGCGGGAGTTCACCCTCGACCGTCGCGCCGTTCATGAGCGCGAAGCGCGTCGCGTTCCAGATCTTGTTGGTGAACTTGCCGGAGGCCTGGACCCAGTCCTCGCCGATCGGCACGTCAACACCGGGATTGGCGCCGCGGGCCAGGGTGAAGCGGACGGCGTCGGAGCCGTACTTGTCCATCCATTCCAGCGGGTTGACCGCGTTGCCGAAGGACTTCGACATCTTCTTGCCGAACTGGTCGCGGACCATGCCGTGCAGGGCGATGGTGTGGAACGGCGGGGTGCCGTCCATCGCGTACAGGCCGAACATCATCATCCGGGCGACCCAGAAGAAGAGGATGTCGTACCCGGTGACCAGCACCGAGTTGGGATAGAACTTCTCCAGCGACTCGGTCTGCTCGGGCCAGCCCAGCGTGGAGAACGGCCACAGGCCCGACGAGAACCACGTGTCGAGCACGTCGGTGTCCTGCGTCCAGCCCTCACCGCTCGGCGGCCGCTCGTCCGGTCCGACGCAGACGACCTCGCCGGCCGGGCCGTACCAGACCGGGATGCGGTGGCCCCACCAGAGCTGCCGCGAGATGCACCAGTCGTGGAGGTTGTCGACCCAGCTGAAGTAGCGGGACTCCATCTCCTTGGGGTGGATCTTCACCCGGCCGTCGCGGACCGCGTCACCGGCCGCCTGGGCCAGCGGGCCGACCTTGACCCACCACTGCAGCGACAGCCGCGGCTCGATGGTGGTCTTGCAGCGCGAGCAGTGCCCGACGGAGTGCGAGTACGGACGCTTCTCGGCGACGATCCGGCCCTCGGCGCGCAGTGCGCCGACGATGGCGCTGCGCGCCTCGAGCCGGTCCAGGCCCTCGAACGGGCCGGGGACGGTGATGATCGCCCGCTCGTTCATGACGCTGAGGTTCGGCAGGTCGTGCCGGCGGCCGATCTCGAAGTCGTTCGGGTCGTGCGCCGGGGTCACCTTGACGGCGCCGGTGCCGAACTCCGGGTCCACGTGCTCGTCCGCGACGATCGGGATGCGGCGGCCGGTGAGCGGCAGCTCGATCTCGGTGCCGACCAGGTGCGCGTACCGCTCGTCGTCCGGGTGGACGGCGACTGCGGTGTCACCGAGCATCGTCTCGGCGCGGGTCGTCGCGACGACGATGGCGTTGTCGCCCTCGCCGTAGCGGATCGAGACGAGCTCGCCGTCGTCGTCCTGGTACTCCACCTCGATGTCCGAGATGGCGGTCAGACAGCGCGGGCACCAGTTGATGATGCGCTCGGCGCGGTAGATCAGCTCGTCGTCGTAGAGCTTCTTGAAGATGGTCTGGACGGACTGCGACAGGCCCTCGTCCATGGTGAAGCGCTCGCGCGACCAGTCGACGCCGTCGCCGAGGCGGCGCATCTGGCCGGAGATCTGGCCGCCGGACTCGTCCTTCCACTGCCAGACCTTCTCGACGAAAGCCTCGCGGCCGAGGTCGTGGCGGGACTTGCCCTCCTTGGCCAGCTCGCGCTCGACGACGTTCTGGGTGGCGATGCCCGCGTGGTCCATGCCGGGCTGCCACAGCGTCTCGTACCCCTGCATCCGCTTGCGGCGGGTCAGGGAGTCGATGATCGTGTGCTCGAAGGCGTGGCCCAGGTGCAGGCTGCCCGTCACGTTCGGCGGCGGGATGACGATCGTGTACGGCGGCTTGTCGCTCTTGGCGTCGGCCTCGAAGTACCCACGTTCCACCCAGCGCTCGTACAGCTTCCCCTCTACCTCGGCCGGCACGTACTGGGTCGGCAGTTCGGGGGTGCTGTTCGGCCCGCCATGGGGGCTGCGCTGAGAGTTGTCGGTCACGCGGTCATTCTACGGGCGCCCCGCACCGCTCGTTACGAAGCCGTAGCGGGCCCGGCGTAAGCGGCGGGTAAGACATCCGGAAGGATGGGCGCACGGTCGTTTACGGAGGGGACGAGTCACATGAGCTACAACCAACCGCCGCCCGATCCCGGTTACGGCGGGCAGCCGAACCCTTACGGGCAGCAGCCGCAGCAGCCCGGTGGGTACGGCCAGCCCCAGCAGGGCGGCTACGGGCAGCAGCCCCAGCAGCCCGGGTACGGCTACCCGGCCCAGGTCCCCCCGCAGCCCGGCCCGTACGGACAGCAGCCGCAGCAGGGCTACGGCGGCGGCTACCCGTCGCAGCCGCCGGCCGGCAAGAAGAACACGGCGTGGATCGTCGTCGCCGCCGTGGTCGTCGTCGCCGCGATCGGTGGGGGCGTCTTCGCCCTCGTCGGCAGCGGAAGCGACAAGGACAAGGACAAGGGCACCGTCAGCAGCAGTGGCGGCAACAGTGGTGGCAGCAACGGCAGCGGCAGCGACGACGGCAAGAAGTACAAGCTGACCGCTCCGCAGACCGTTGCCGGCGAATTCCAGCTCAAGGACCCGCTGGACGACGACAGCAAGACCGAGATGAAGGCCGTGCCCGGGGTCGCCAACCCGGAGCCGGCGGGCGGCAGTTATGAGACCAGCACCAAGAAGAAGATGCTGTTCAGGGGCGTGTGGGGCACGGTCGCCAATCCCGAGTTGGAGGTGGACGCGCTCTTCGTCGGCGGCACCAAGGACATCACGAAGGACGGCGACGCCGAACTCGTCGGGACCCCGCAGAAGGTCACGCCCGAGGGGCTCGACGGCGGAGCCGTCATGAAGTGCCAGATCGTCAGGTTCAAGGCGCCCTCCAGCAGCACCTCTCCGGTGAAGAGCGCGGACGTGCCGCTGTGCATCTGGTCCGACAAGAGCACCGTGGCCATGGTCATGGTGGTCGACCCGATCGCCGCGCTCGCCGGCAGCGGCCCCAGCATCAGCGACGGCGCGGCCACCACCGCCAAGGTGCGCAAGGACGCCCGCGTCGAGATCAAGTAGTCGGGATCCAGCAGATCGAGACCGCGTAGCGGTACGCGGTCGCACGAAGCACGAAGCACACAGCACGAAGCACACAGCACGCAGCACGACGTTCGTTCCACGAGGGGAAGCACCGCACATGAGCTACAACCAGCCGCCGCCGGGCTACGGCCAGCAGCCGCAGCAGCCGCAGCAGCCCTATGGTCAGCCGCAGCCCCAGCCCGGTTACGGCGGCTACCCCCAGCAGCCGCAGCAGCCACAGCAGCAGGGCTGGCCGCAGCAGCAGGGTTACCCGCAGCAGCCCCAGCAGGGTTGGGACGGGCAGCAGCCCGGCTACCCGCCGCAGCCTCCGAAGGGCAAGGGCAAGGCCGTCGGCGTGGTGATCGGTGTCGTGGTGCTCGCCGCGATCGCCGGCGGCATCTACTTCGCCACCAGCGGCGGTTCCAGCAGCGGCGGCGACTACAAGATCGCCTTCCCGGAGAAGATCGTCGACGGCAAGTACACCAAGTCGTCGGAGAACATCGGCACCCCTGAGAAGGGCAAGTCGGACGCGGGCATCACCGACCCGACCAGTGTGCAGGGACGGTACAAGTCCGACAAGGAGACGGTCACCCTCTCCGGCGGCGAAGGCAACGTCACGGACCCCAAGGGCGCGGTCGAAAAGCTCCTGGGGACCAGTCTCGGCAAGAGCGGCTCCCCGGCCACCGAGCAGCACCCGGCCGGGTTCGACGGCGCCGTGATGAAGTGCGCCGGCGGCGGCGACTCCATGCCGTACTGCGTCTGGGGCGACGACAGCACCGTGATGATCTCGATGTACATCAACATCGACTTCTCCGGTACGTCCAAGCCGCCCACCGCCGCCGAGTGGGCGGACACCACGGCCAAGATCCGCAGCGAGATCCGCGTCAAGAAGTAGCCGCACCCGTGCGGTAGTCGCACAACGCGAAGGGGGCGCCCGGCAGTTGCCGGGCGCCCCCTTCGGTGTCGGTACGGAGCGCTAGGCGCTCTTCTGCTCGCCCTTGCCGATGATGCGCGGCTCGCGCGGCACCAGGGTCGGGTTGACGTTGGAGTGCACGACCTCGTCGGTGATGACGACGCGGGCGACGTCCTTGCGGGACGGCACCTCGTACATCACGGACATCAGCACCTCCTCCATGATGGCGCGCAACCCGCGCGCGCCGGTCTGGCGGAGGATCGCCTGGTCGGCGATGGCTTCCAGCGCGCTGTGCTCGAACTCCAGCTCCACACCGTCGAGTTCGAAGAGCTTCTGGTACTGCTTCACCAGCGCGTTCTTCGGCTCCACGAGGATCTGCAGCAGCGCCTCACGGTCCAGGTTGTGGACGGAGGTGATGACCGGCAGACGGCCGATGAACTCGGGAATCATCCCGAACTTCACCAGGTCCTCCGGCATGATCTCCTGGAACTGGTTGGCGGCCTGGATCTCGCGCTTGGAGCGGATCGTCGCGCCGAAGCCGATGCCCTTGGCGCCGGCCCGCGACTCGATGATCTTCTCCAGGCCCGCGAAGGCGCCACCGACGATGAAGAGCACGTTCGTCGTGTCGATCTGGATGAACTCCTGGTGCGGGTGCTTGCGCCCGCCCTGGGGCGGCACTGAGGCCGTCGTGCCTTCCAGGATCTTCAGCAGCGCCTGCTGGACGCCCTCGCCGGACACATCCCGCGTGATCGAAGGATTTTCACTCTTGCGAGCGACCTTGTCGATCTCGTCGATGTAGATGATCCCGGTCTCGGCCTTCTTGACGTCGTAGTCGGCCGCCTGGATCAGCTTGAGCAGGATGTTCTCGACATCCTCGCCGACGTAACCCGCCTCGGTGAGCGCGGTGGCGTCGGCGATGGCGAACGGCACGTTCAGCATCCGGGCGAGCGTCTGCGCGAGCAGGGTCTTGCCGGAGCCGGTGGGGCCGAGGAGCAGGATGTTGGACTTGGCGAGCTCGATGGCGTCGTCGTGGCCCCGACCGTTGTTCTCACCGGCCTGCACCCGCTTGTAATGGTTGTAGACCGCGACCGAGAGGGCCTTCTTCGCCGGCTCCTGGCCGACGACGTAGCTCTCCAGGAACTCGTAGATCTCCCGCGGCTTGGGCAGATCCTCCCACCGCACTTCGGAGGACTCGGCCAGCTCCTCCTCGATGATCTCGTTGCAGAGATCGATGCACTCATCGCAGATGTACACACCAGGCCCTGCGATGAGCTTCTTCACCTGCTTCTGGCTCTTGCCGCAGAACGAGCACTTGAGCAGGTCGCCGCCGTCACCGATGCGTGCCACGAGGTGTTTCCCCTTCGCCTGGGATCCGCCTAGTCCAACGGAACCTGGTGCTTCTCTCATCGACGGTACCTTGCCGCGCCCCCCGTGCGGGCCCCCCTTGGACCTACTCAGTCCAAGGAGGGCGGTAACGCTTCCGCACCGCGGTACCCCCGTGGGGCACCACGATCCCTCCGTCAGACCGACGCGGAGGTCTTACGGGTGGAGACGATCTGGTCGACCAGACCGTACGCGAGGGCTTCCTCGGCGGTCAGGATCTTGTCGCGCTCGATGTCCTCGCGGATCTGCTCGATCGGCGTGGTGGAGTGCTTGGCGAGCATCTCCTCCAGCTGCGCGCGCATCCGGATGATCTCGTTGGCCGCGATCTCCAGGTCGGAGACCTGACCCCGGCCGGTCTCGCTGTACGGCTGGTGGATCAGGATCCGGGCGTTCGGCAGCGCCATCCGCTTGCCGGGGCTGCCGGCCGCGAGCAGCACGGCCGCGGCGGAGGCCGCCTGGCCCATGCAGACCGTCTGGATGTCCGGCTTCACGAACTGCATGGTGTCGTAGATGGCCGTGAGGGCCGTGAACGAGCCACCGGGCGAGTTGATGTAGACGGAGATGTCGCGGTCCGGGTCCATCGACTCCAGGCACAGCAGCTGCGCCATGACGTCGTTGGCCGACGCGTCGTCGATCTGCACGCCGAGGAAGATCACGCGCTCCTCGAAGAGCTTCGCGTACGGGTCGTACTCGCGCACGCCCTGCGAAGTGCGCTCGACGAAGCGCGGAATGATGTAACGGGCCTCGGCACCGAGCACACCGGGCGCCTCGGCCATCGTGCGCTCGTAGAGGCCGCTACCGGGGAAATTCAGGGAGTTCACTTTCACCGTCCTGGTGATGAGCAGTGGGCTGGGCGGATTCGGCGGAGGGGGCCTGAAGTGCTCAGGCAGCCCCGGTGCCGCCACCGCCCGGAACGCCGGAGGCGGTGAGCATGACCCCGTCGAGCAGGCCGTAGGTGGTGGCCTCCTCGGCCGAGAACCAGCGGTCGCGGTCGGAGTCCTTGGTGATCTGCTCGACGCTCTGGCCGCTGTGCTGCGCGATGAGCTCGGCCATCCGCCGCTTGGTGTGCAGCAGCTGCTCGGCCTGGATCTTGATGTCGGTGGCGGAGCCACCCAGACCCGCGGAGGGCTGGTGCATCAGGATCCGGGTGTTCGGCAGCGCGAAGCGCTTGCCGGGCGTGCCCGCGGTGAGCAGGAACTGGCCCATCGAGGCGGCGAGGCCCATGGCGATCGTCACGACGTCGTTCTTGATGAACTGCATCGTGTCGTAGATCGCCATGCCGGCCGTCACGGAGCCGCCGGGCGAGTTGATGTAGAGGTAGATGTCCTTGTCCGGGTCAGCGGCGAGAAGGAGCAGCTGCGCGGTGATCTTGTTGGCGATATCGTCGTCGACCGCCTGGCCGAGGAAGATGATCCGCTCGTTGAGCAGTCGGTTGTAGACCTGGTCGCCGAGTCCACCGATGGTCGGCTCGCCGGCGGCGGAAGGCATCGGAGTCGTCACGTATCCACCTGCTCGTTGTCGGACGGCCCGTGGCCGTCTCAGCGTCTTCGTCTTCGCGTGTTCGCGACTTCGCGTCTTCGCGTGTTCTCGAGAGGGGGCTCGGGTGTCAGTCCCCCAGCCTTCTTACTTGGACCCTAACGCGCAGGTGGGGCCCAGCAATCCCCTACGCGAAACTGTTCGCTGTGAGCGCAGGCTCGGCCCCCGGGTAAGCAAAACGGGCCCGAACGCAGCTTCGCGTCCGGGCCCGTCGTGCGAACAGGTCAGGCCTTGTCGGAGGTCGCCTCGGGGGCGTCCTCGACCACGGCGGCGATCTCCTCGTCGGAGCCCTCCACCGTCACGGCACCCTCGTCCTCGACCTCGTCGTCCAGGTCGACCGTCTCACCGTTGGTGTCGGTGACCTTGGCGGCCTCGACGACCACCGCGAGCGCCTTGCCGCGGGCGACCTCGCCGACGAGCATCGGCACCTGGCCGCCCTCGACGACGGCCTGGGCGAACTGGTCCGGGCTCATGCCCGAGGAGGCGGCGCGGCGCATGAGGTGCTCGGTGAGCTCCTCCTGGTTGACCGACAGCTGCTCCTTGGAGACCAGCTCATCCAGGATGAACTGGGTCTTGATGCCCTTGGTGGCCTGCGCGCCGAGCTCCGCGTCGTGCTCCTCGGCGGTCTTGCCCTCGCGCTCCAGGTAGCTGTCCCAGTCCAGGCCCATGGCCGGGAACTGGTGGTGCTCCAGGTTGTGCTTGCGGGTCTGGATCTCGTCCGCCAGGAGCTTCTCCGGCATCGGGACCTCGACCAGCTCCAGGAGGGCGTCGAGCACCTTCTCCTGGGCCTGGGTGGCCTGGTCGTAACGCTTCATGTTCTCGAGGCGCTTGACGCTGTCCGCGCGCAGCTCCTCGAGGGTGTCGAACTCGCTCGCCAGCTGGGCGAAGTCGTCGTCCAGCTCGGGCAGCTCGCGGGCCTGGACGGACGTCACATCCACCTTGACCGACGAGGTCTTGCCGGCGGCGGAGCCGCCCTTGAGCTCGGAGTCGAAGGTGGCGGTGCCGCCGGCCTCGAGACCGATGACGGCCTCGTCGATGCCCTCGAGCAGCTGGCCGGAGCCGATGGTGTAGCTGATGCCCTTGGCGACGCCGTCCTCGAGGACCTCGCCGTCCACGGACGCCTCGAGGTCCACGACCACGACATCGCCCTCGGCGGCGGCGCGCTCGACCGGGGAGGTCGAGGCGAAGCGCTCGCGGAGCTGCTCCAGCGACTTGTCGATGTCCTCGTCCGACACCTCGAGGGCGTCGACGGTGACCTCGATGCCGGAGTAGTCCGGGATCTCGATCGCCGGACGGATGTCGACCTCGGCGGTGAACTTGAGGTCCTGGCCGTCGTTGAACTCGGTGATGTCGACGTCGGGCTGGCCGAGAACGTTCAGCTCACCCTCGCTGACAGCCTCCGTGTAGAACTTCGGCAGTGCGTCGTTGATGGCCTCTTCGAGGACCGAGCCGCGACCGAACCGCTGGTCGATGACGCGCGCGGGGATCTTGCCCTTACGGAAGCCCGGCACCGTGACCTGCTGGTTGATCTTCTTGTAGGCCGCGTCGAGGCTGGGCTTGAGCTCCTCGAAGGGCACCTCGACAGTGAGTCGAACCCGGGTCGGGTTCAGAGTCTCGACGGCGCTCTTCACGGTTGGGTCTCCTTGGGGCTGACATCAGGGGCTTTAGAGAATCGCGCCAACACCCGGTTCCCACCATGCGAGCGGAACCGGCGGCCGACGAGACGTACTACTCGGGGACTGCGCCCCTACGTCGCCCCGTATACAGGCGCCATTGCATAGTACCGGTCCGACGGGCACGCCCGTCCCGCTCGGTCTTTTCATCTGGTCGGGGTGGCCGGATTCGAACCGACGGCCTTCCGCTCCCAAAGCGGACGCGCTACCAAGCTGCGCCACACCCCGCTGGTGCGAGACGTAGAGTACATGCCCTGATACACGCGGGCGGCCAATATTCCGTCGCGACTTCAACTGATTCCGGGCTGATCCCGGACTGATCCCGGCCACGTTCTCCGCCCGGATCTATCGGTGTGCGACGAGGGCGTGCGAGCCGCTACGATGCGGTGTGCCAGAATCTGTGGCGCTGCGGGCGTAGCTCAATGGTAGAGCCCTAGTCTTCCAAACTAGCTACGCGGGTTCGATTCCCGTCGCCCGCTCTGTACGGCTCCGGCCCGTGCCCGAGGACTTGTGTCCCTGGACACGGGCCGGACGCGTTCTAGGGTGCTGTGCATGGAGATCTGGATCAATCCCGCCTGTTCGAAATGCCGCTCGGCGCTGAGCGCGCTGGACGCCGAGGGTGCGGAGTACACCGTCCGCCGCTATCTGGAGGACCCGCCGGACGCGGCCGAACTGCGGGCGGTCCTGGAGCGGCTGGGGCTGGAGCCGTGGGACATCGCCCGGACGCAGGAGCCGGCCGCCGCCGGGCTGGGTCTGAAGGAGTGGGGCCGCGGCCCCGCGGACCGCGACCGCTGGATCGACGCCCTCGCCGCCCACCCTTCGCTCATCCAGCGCCCGATCATCACCTCGGACGACGGCACGGCCCAGGTCGCCCGGACCGAGGACGCGGTCCGCGACGCGCTGGCGCGGGTCAGTCGACCGGGACGCCCTGGGGGGCCTTGATGCGCTTCATGATCATCTGAGAGTTGACGTCGCTCACACCCGGGAGGGAGATCAGCTTCTCGGTCCAGAAGCGCTCGTAGGCCTCGCTGTCGGCGACGGCGATGCGCAGCAGGCAGCCGGGGGCGCCGTAGAGGCGGTAGGCCTCGACCACGTCCGGGGTGGACTGGAGCTGGGCCTCGAAGGCGGCGACGGAGTCGCGGTCGCGGCGGACCTCGACGGAGGCGAAGACCTCGAAGCCGCGTCCGACGGCGGCCGGCTCGACAACGGCGCGGTAGCTGCGGATCACCCCGTCGTCCTCGAGCTGGCGCACCCGGCGCAGGCACGGGGACGGGGTGAGGCCGACCCGCTGGGCCAGCTCCTGGTTGGTCAGCCGGCCGTCGGCCTGCAACTCGCGCAAGATTCGTCTGTCGATGGCGTCCATGGTGACATTTTCTAGCACTGTCCCCGCCATTTCGCGCCGTAATCAGCAATCAAATGTTGCCTATATCCGCATATCCTTGCTGTGGACTTATCAGACAACACGCGGAAGCGGGTCACAGTGCCGCACATCGTCGTCATCAGCACCGGGGGCACGATAGCCAGCAGGTGGCAGGGAGCCGGTTACGCGGCGGAGGCCGCGGGCCTGGAAGTGCTGGCCGCGGGGGCGATCCCCGAGGGCGTCGACGTGCGGGTCGTCGACCTGTTCACGGTCAACAGCTCCCGGCTGACCACCGCCCACCAGCTGGAACTGCTGCGCACGGTGCACGAGGTGCTGGCCGACCCGGCCGTCGACGGTGTGGTCGTCACGCACGGCACGGACACCCTGGAGGAGTCCGCCTTCCTGCTGGACCTGCACCACGCGGACCGCAGGCCGGTCGTGCTCACCGGGGCGCAGAAGCCGCTCGACGCGACCGACGGCGACGCGGCGGGCAATCTCTACGACGCGCTGCTGACGGCCTCCACCGGCCGGGACATCGGCGCGGTCATCGCCTTCGGCGGGCTGGTGCACGCGGCCCGGGGAACGGTGAAGAAGCACACCGTGGACGTCCAGGCGTTCGCCGACCCGACGGGGCTGCCGCTGGGCCGGGTGCAGTTCGGCCGGGTCACCTGGGGGCGGCACCGCCCCCGGCCGGAGGCGCTGCCGCTGCCCGCCGCGGGCGTACGGCCGCCGCGGGTGGACATCGTGATGCACCACAGCGACGCCGACCCGGTGCTGTTCGACGCCGCGCTGGCCGCCGGCGCCGAGGGCATCGTGCTGGTCGGGACCGGCGCCGGCAACGCGACCCCCGACTTCGCGGCCGCGGTCGGCCGGGCGGTGGCGGCCGGCGTCCTCGTCGCGGTCAGCACCCGGGTGGCGGCCGGCGCGGTGGCGCCGATCTACACCGGCGGCGGAGCGGTGGACCTGGTCGAGGCGGGCGCCGTGCTGGCCGGCACGCTGCGCGCGGGACAGGCCCGCATCGCGGTGCTGTCCGCACTGCTGTCCACCCCCGACCGCACGGAACGCCCCGCCGCGCTGCGCCGGATCGTGGACTCGACGTCAGAGCTTTATCTGGTTGATGGTGTCGGCAAGTGAGGTGAGGAATCGGTTGACCGAGGGCGCCATGTTGGTCGACGCGATGAAGAAGCCGAACAGGGCGGCCACTATCGCGGGGCCGACCTTGATCGACTTCCCCCTGATCATGACCACCAGAATGATGCCCAACAACAGGACTACGGACAGGGAGATGGCCACAGCGGATCACTTCCTCTTCGGTACGCCGCAACGGTCCGGGGAGTCGCCGCGCCCCCGCGCCACATCCATCGTGCCACCAAGCACCGACACTATGGACCCGGGAACCACATCGTTCCACGACAACCCGGCCACAAACAGGCGGCCTCAAGAACAGGGGTGGCGAACTGGCGTGCGGGCCAGCGGTGTTGGGGGGCGTGGTGACGGCGGTGCCGGAGGGGACGCCGCGCCGTCAGTCACGACACACGACCAGCAACGCACGGTCGTCGTTGACGTCCTTGGCGACCGCCTCGATCAACCGCCAGGCGGCGCCGCGGAATCCCGTGGCGACGAACCGGTCGGCCTCGCCGATGAGCCGGTCGATGCCCTCGGTGATGTCCCGGTCCGCGGCCTCGACGAGGCCGTCGGTGAACAGCAGCAGAACATCGCCTGACCGCAACGTGCCCTTGACGCCGTGGAATTCGGCGCCGTCGTAGACCCCCAGCAGCGGGCCCTCCGCCGCCATCTCCTCCCAGCGGCCGGTTCCGGCGCTGAGCTGGACGCCGGGCAGGTGTCCGGCCGAGAGCAACTCGTAGTCGCCGCTCTCCAGATCGAGCACCAGGTGGATGGAGGTCGCGAAGCCCTCGTCCCAGTTCTGCCGCAGCAGATAGCCGTTGGCGGCGGTCAGGAACGCGTGCGGCGGCAGCGAGCCGAGCAGGCCGCCGAAGGCGCCGGACAGCAGCAGCGAACGGGACGCGGCGTCCATGCCCTTGCCCGACACGTCGGTCAGCACCGCTTCGAGCACCCGGCCGCCCAGTGTGCGGGTGGCGACCACGAAGTCGCCGGAGAAGGACTGGCCGCCGGCCGGGCGCAGCGCCATCTCCGCGTGCCACCCGGCCGGCAGCTTCGGCAGCCGGCTCTGCACGCGGATCCGTTCGCGCAGGTCGAAGAGCATCGTGTGGCCACCCCGCCACGGCACGCCGACCCGGCTGCGGAACTGGGCGATGAGCAGCCCGGACAGGGCGACGGCGGAGACCACCAGGACGGTGCCGGGGGTCACCGTGGACGGGCCCTCGCGGTACGGGCCGAGGACCGCGGACTCGACGACCAGGGCGACCGCGGAGGTCGTGTAGAGCACCAGGAGGCTCGCCGGGCGCAGCAGCAGGCCGCCGGTGAGGATCGGCAGCACGAGGGCGCTGGGCGGGCACCAGAGGGGGATGCAGATGGTGGTGTACGCGAGGGCCGGGATCGTGAGCATGAGCACGGTCAGTGCCAGCCAGTCCGAGGCGTCCCCGCGGAAGTAGTCGACGGCGGACTTGCGCAGGCCGAGGCGGACCCTGTGCAGCGACCGGCGCCACCGGGTTCCGAGACTGTCTCTTGCCGCGTCCTTACCCATGTTCCGGCGACCCTACCCACCCTTTCGGCGGCACGTCGATTCCCCGGACGGTGGGTCGCTGCCTGCGGTAAATGCGCTCGCATCCCGGCAAGAGGGCTGGTAGGCAGGGTGTATGACGACCGAATTGCGGGTGCTCGACGCCGGGCAGTGGGACGACTGGTACGCAAAGTTGGAGCGCGCCTTCGGAGGTCCTGCCGAGTCCCGGGAGGAACGGGCGCTGTGGCGGGAGCTGACCGAGTGCGAACGGTCCCTCGCGGCCTGGGACGAGGACGAGATCGCCGGCACTGCGGGGGCGTTCTCGTTCCGGCTGTCGGTGCCGGGCGGCGCGCTCGTGCCGGCGGCCGGCGTGACGATGGTGAGCGTGCAGCCGACGCACCGCAGGCGCGGCGTGCTGACGTCGATGATGCGCAGACAGCTCGAGGACGTGCACGCGGCGGGCGAGCCGCTGGCGGTGCTCACCGCCTCGGAGCCGGCGATCTACGGCCGCTTCGGGTACGGCCAGGCGACGGAGCAGATGCGGCTGGAGATCGACACCACGCGCGTCCGGCTGGACCTGCCCGCCGGGACCGACCGGGTACGGCTGCGGATCGTGGCGCCCGCGGCGGCACGGGAGACGTGCGAGGCGGTGTACGCGCGACGGGTCGCCGCCCGGCCGGGGATGCTCGCCCGGCAACCGGGCTGGGACCAACTGCCGTTGATCGACCCGAAGTCGATGCGGGACGGCGCGGGCGAGCTGCTGTGCGTGCTCGCCGAGGTGGACGGGGAGGTGCGCGGGTACGCGCGGTACGCGGTGAAGCCGCGGTGGAGCGCGGCGGCCGGGCCCGACGGCACGGTACTGCTGCGCGACGTCGAGGCGCTCGACCCGGTGGCTTACGCCGCGCTGTGGAACTTCCTGTTCGACATCGACCTGACGTCCTCGGTCCAGATCCGCAACCGGCCGGCCGACGACCCGGTACTGCACCTGGTCTCCGACGTACGGCGGTGCGGCATCGGCGTCCGCGACGGGTTGTTCGTCCGGACCGTGGACGTCGGGGCGGCGCTGGAGGCGCGTACGTACGCGACCGCGGTGGACGTGGTGCTCGACGTCGAGGACGCGTTCTGTCCGTGGAACGCCGGGCGCTGGCGGCTGGCGGGCGACGCGAAGGGCGCGACGTGTGCCCGTACCGATGACGCGGCGGATCTTGCGCTCTCGGCGCGGGAGTTGGGGGCGGCGTATCTGGGCGGGTTCTCGCTCGGCGCGTTGGCGGCGGCCGGGCGAGTGACGGAGTTGCGGCCCGGCGCGCTGGCGGAGGCGTCGGCGGCGTTCGGGAGCGACGTCAGGCCGTGGTTGCCGCACGGGTTCTAGCAGGTCGCTCTAGCCCGCCGCCTCGGGCCGCCCCTGGCAGCGCGGGCACCAGAAGAGGTTTCTTGTTGCCAGGCCGGCCGTGCGGATCTCTCCGTCGCAGATCAGGCACGGCTGCCCGGTGCGGCGGTAGACGTAGACCTCGCCGCCGTGGTCGTCCTGGCGGGGCGGGCGGCCCATCGCTTCGGGTTCGTGTTCCGGGCGCACGGTGTCGATGCGGTTGTTGCGCACGCCCTCGCGCATCAGGGCGGCGAGGTCGGTCCACATCGCGTCCCATTCGGCGCGGGTGATGTCGCGGCCGAGGCGGTACGGGTCGATGCCGAGCCGGAAGAGGACCTCGGCCCGGTAGACGTTCCCCACCCCCGCGATGACCTTCTGGTCCATCAGGAGCGCCGCGATGGTGGTGCGGCTCCTGGAGATTCGCGCCCATGCCGTGTCCGGATTGTCCGCCGGGCGCAGCGGGTCCGGGCCCAGCCGGGCGTGTATCGCGCGCTTCTCGCCGTCGGTGATCAGCGCACAGGTGGTGGGCCCGCGCAGGTCGGCGTACGCGTCGGGGTTGGCGAGCCGCAGCCGGACGGTGTCGGTGGGCGGTGGGGCCTTGCCGTCGCCGAACCCGAGTTTGCCGAACAGGCCGAGGTGGATGTGGACCCAGCCCGTCACCTCGAAGCCCAGGAACAGGTGCTTGCCGTGGGCGTCGACGCGGTCGAGGACCGCGCCGTCGAGGAGCGCGGCGCTGTCGGAGAACTTGCCCTGCGGGCTGCTCGCCCGCACAGGACGGCCGCCGAACCTCTCGAAGTGGTCGGCGGCCAGCCGGTGGATCGTGTGCCCTTCGGGCATCGTGCGGTCAGCCCTGCGGGTGGTGGGCCGGGATCGGGGGGAGTTCGCCGGTGTTCTCGTACGCCGAGAGCATGTCGATGCGGCGGGTGTGCCGCGCCTCACCGGAGTACGGGGTGGCGAGGAAGATCTCGACGAACTTGGTCGCCTCGTCCTCGGTGTGCATCCGGCCGCCGATGCTGATCACGTTGGCGTCGTTGTGCTCACGGCTGAGCGCGGCGGTCTGCTCGCTCCAGGCGAGCGCGGCGCGGACGCCCTTGACCTTGTTGGCGGCGATCTGCTCGCCGTTGCCGGAGCCGCCGATGACGATGCCGAGGCTGCCGGGGTCGGCGGCGGTCTGCACCGCGGCCCGCAGGCAGAACGGCGGGTAGTCGTCCTCCGCGTCATAGATGTGCGGACCGCAGTCCGTCACCTCATGGCCGTTGGCCTTGAGCCAGTCGACGAGGTGGTTCTTGAGTTCGAAGCCGGCATGGTCGGAGCCGAGATACACGCGCATACGGACGAGTGTGGCATGTCCGAAGGCGGGCAGAGGTCAGGGGGGCATCGGGCGCGCTTGAGGGTTATTTGAGGTTAAAGCAACGAATTGGCCTCAGCTGTCCTTCGCTGTTCCGTAAGTGGTCGTTCCGGGTATTGGATGCGACCCCATGAGCTCACTTCCCCCCTCAGTTGTGACCGACGCCCCCAAACAGGACGACAAGGCTCCACAGCAGTCGTCCGGTCTCCAGGCCGGACTGAAAAACCGCCATCTGTCGATGATCGCGATCGGTGGTGTCATCGGCGCCGGCCTGTTCGTCGGCTCCGGTTCCGGCATCGCGACAGCAGGCCCGGGCATCCTGCTCTCGTACGCCCTGGTCGGCACGATGGTCGTGTTCGTCATGCGGATGCTGGGCGAGATGGCCGTGGCCAACCCCACATCCGGCTCGTTCTCCGCCTACGCGGACCGGGCACTCGGCCGCTGGGCCGGGTTCTCCATCGGCTGGCTCTACTGGTTCTTCTGGGTCGTGGTGCTGGCGGTCGAGGCGACGGCCGGTGCGACGATCCTGCACGGCTGGGTGTCCTCGGTCCCGCAGTGGGCCTGGGCACTGATCGTGATGGCGGTGCTGACCGCGACCAACCTGGTCTCCGTCGGCTCGTACGGCGAGTTCGAGTTCTGGTTCGCCGGGATCAAGGTCGTCGCGATCGCCGCCTTCATCGTCATCGGCGGCCTCGCCGCCTTCGGCATCCTGCCGGGCTCCGACCACGAAGCGGTCGGTATGGCCAACCTCACCGGGCACGGCGGCTTCCTGCCGAACGGCCCGGGCGCGATCCTCACCGGTGTGCTGATGGTGGTCTTCTCGTTCATGGGCAGCGAGATCGTCACCCTCGCGGCGGGCGAGTCCCAGAACCCGCGCAAGGCGATCACCAAGGCGACCAACAGCGTGATCTGGCGCGTCGGCGTCTTCTACCTCGGCTCGATCCTCATCGTGGTGTCCCTGCTGAAGTGGGACGACCCGGCGATCACCAAGAAGGGCTCGTACGTCGCGGCCCTGGACTCCATAGGTATCGCGCACGCCGGCGAGATCATGAACGTCATCGTGCTGACGGCCGTGCTCTCCTGCCTCAACTCCGGCCTGTACACCGCTTCCCGGATGGCCTTCTCGCTCGGGCAGCGCGGTGACGCGCCGCGCCAGTTCGCGCTCACCAGCCAGGGCGGGGTGCCGCGGAACGCGATCCTGGGATCGGTCCTGTTCGGCTTCGTCGCCGTCTTCTTCAACTACGAGTGGCCGGACACCGTCTTCAAGTTCCTGCTCAACTCGTCCGGCGCGGTCGCGCTCTTCGTCTGGCTGGTCATCTGCTTCTCGCAGCTGAAGATGCGCCGGATCATCGAGCGTGAGGAACCGGAGAAGCTCATCGTGCGGATGTGGCTCTTCCCGTACCTGACGTGGGCGACGATCGGCATGATCTCGTTCGTGCTCGTCTACATGCTCACCGACAAGGACGGCCGGCCGCAGGTGCTGCTGTCGCTGCTGGTGGCCGCCGTGGTCATCGCGATCTCGCTGGTCCGCGAGCGGATGCAGAGCGGTCGCCGGAACGCCGTCACCCGGTTGTAGGTGCCGTAAAAGCACGGCGGCCCGGTCCCCCGAGGGGCCGGGCCGCCGTGCTGCGGGGTCGTCAGCCCCGGCGCCCCACCAGCTGCCAGGCGGCGGGCAGCACGCCCATCGCCAGCGCCGCCTTGAGCGCGTCACCGAGAAGGTACGGCGTCAGGCCGAGCGATACGGCCTTGCCAAGGGAGAGATGCGCGGCCAGTGCCAGGTACGGCACGCCGACCGCGTAGATGATCACGCTGCCGAGCACCATGGCGCCGGCGGTCCGCAGCACGGTGCGGTCCGCTCCGCGGCGGGCGAGCGCGCCCACGGCGGCCGAGGCGAGCAGCATCCCGAGGATGTAGCCGAAGCTCGGCATGGCGGAGCCGGACGAGCCCTCCGCGAACCACGGCATACCGGCGACGCCCGCGACCGCGTACAGCGCCAAAGCCGCGAAGCCGCGGCGGGCGCCGAGCGCGGTGCCGACGAGCAGCGCCGCGAAGGTCTGGCCGGTGACCG
The DNA here is from genome assembly GCF_056432645.1 of Streptomyces sp. NPDC045021. Lineage (NCBI taxonomy): Bacteria > Bacillati > Actinomycetota > Actinomycetes > Kitasatosporales > Streptomycetaceae > Streptomyces > Streptomyces sp. NPDC045021. The sequence continues at coordinate 374,716 of NZ_JBWKIQ010000003.1, read as the reverse complement.
GGACCGGGGAGCCGGGGACCGGCACCGAGAGCTGCGCGGCCAGGCCGGTGAGTACGGCCCCGCCGAGCACCAGCGCCACATCGCGCACCCGGGCGCGGGCGGCCGAGGATGCGGGGAGCAGATCGGCGAGGACCGTGCCGGTCCGGGTGTCAGAGACAGCAGCGGTGCTCATCGGTACTCCGTGGGTGAGAGGCCGGCTGGGCCGGATTGCACAGGTGCGTGCGGGTTTCGGGTTCGCACAGGTGCGTGCGAGTTCGGTTCACACAGATGCGTGCGGGGTTCGTACAGGTGACGCCGCGACGCTAGCGCAGCCGACAACCCAAGATCACCGTCGATAGACGACAAAGGCGTGCTCGCCGACTTGGAGAGTTCCCTGCAGCGGCCGGCCTCCGCCGCCGCGCTTGCGTTTCGCTTGTTTCAGCAGGTCACGTGATGCTCGTCACGATCGGCGCGGGGCTCCGCGTCCGGCGGGGACGGATTTTGCGGAGCGCGGCCGGCCATGGGAACACTGTGGGGTCCCACCAAAGCCCACAGCCTTTTCCACCGTCCCCCTCCTGCTGTCGGCGCTCAACGCCAATCTGTACGGCTCGTCGCGGATGATCTTCTCGCTCGCCAAGGCCGCCGCCACCACGCAGGGCTCCGGCCGGGGCGTACTGGCGTACGAGCCGCTCGGCGAGCGGCTGATCGTCGAGCAGATCTACGACCACCAGGGGAACGTCGGCCAGGGCAGCATTCCGCTGCTCGTCTTCGACGCCTGGGAGCACGCGTTCTATCTTCAGTACCGCAACCAGAAGGTCGACTTCGTCGAGGCGATGTGGCGCGTCGTGAACTGGCAGGACGTCCAGGCCAGGTTCGCCGCCGCGACGGAGCGGGCGAGTGGGCTGCTGCTGGCGCCGTAGGTCCTGTCGGCCAGGGCGCCCCGGAAGCCGAAGGCCCCCGCGCGGTGGTGTCGCGCGGGGGCCTTCACCCTCTCCTGCCGACCGGGATCAGCGGGGTTCGATGAGGTCCCAGCGGTTGCCGTACAGGTCCTGGAAGACCACGACAGAACCGTAGACCTCGTGCCGGGGCTCCTCCTCGAAGACGACGCCGGCCGCCACCATGTGCTTGTAGTCGCGGTCGAAGTCGTCGGTGTTCAGGAAGTGCCCGACGCGACCGCCGGTCTGGCCGCCGATCCGCGCCTCCTGCTCGGGGGTCGAAGCGCGCGACAGGAGCAGCCCGGTCCCCTGCGACCCGCGCGGAGCGACGACCACCCAGCGGCTGCCGTCGTCGCGCGGGGTGTCCTCGCGCAGCTCGAAGCCGAGAGCGCCGGTGTAGAAGGCGATCGCCTCGTCGTAGTCGCGGACGACGAGGGTCACCAGTCCGAGGTGCGGCATCAGTCGAAGATCGGCCCGGCGGTCCGGGTGCGCTTGATCTCGTAGAAGCCGGGGATAGAGGCCACCAGCAGCGTGCCGTCCCACAGGCGGGCCGCGGCCTCGCCCTTGGGGGCGGGGGTGACGACCGGGCCGAAGAACGCGATCTGCTCGCCGTCGGCGCCGGGAACGGCGATGACCGGGGTGCCGACGTCCTGGCCGACCTTGTCGATGCCCTCCTTGTGGGAGGCGCGCACCTCGGCGTCGTAGGTGTCCTTGTCCGCGTAGTCGATCAGGTCCGCCGGGAGCCCGGCGTCCTCCAGGGCTCCCGCGATCGCCTCGAGGGTCGCGCCCTCGCCGCGGTTGTGGATCCGGGTACCGAGCGCGGTGTAGAGCTTTCCGACGACCTCGTCACCGTGCTTGTGCTGGGCCGCGGCCACCACGCGCACCGGCCGCCAGCCCTTGGGGCCGAGCAGCTCGCGGTACCGCTCGGGCAGCTCGTCGAGCTTGGGCTCGTTGAGGACGGCCAGGCTCATGATGTGCCAGCGGACCTCGACCGGCCGGACCTTCTCGACCTCCAGCATCCAGCGCGAGGTCATCCACGCCCAGGGGCACAGCGGGTCGAACCAGAAGTCGACGGGGGTCTTCTCGCCTGTGGTCACTTCTTCGTCTCCTCAGGAACAAAACAACAGGGCACAGGAGTGCTCGTACCTCGGAAACCTCGGGATCGGGGGCCGCATTCCCGCCTGTCGCCCATTGGTGTGGCGTGGGAGTATTCGAATCGATCGACGATGCTGACAAAGGAGTCATCAGTGCCCGGTGAGAACCTGTCCCGCGACGAGGCCCGCGAACGCGCCCGGATCCTGTCGGTCGACGGATACGAGGTCGCGCTCGACCTGCGGTCGGCCACCCGGCCCGACGAGGACACGTTCCGCTCGGTGACCACGATCCGTTTCCGCTCCGGGCAGCCGGGCGCGGCCACCTTCGTGGACCTGCTCGCACCGTCCGTCGAGTCCGTGGTGCTGAACGGCCGGGTCCTGGACCCGGCGGCGGTGTTCGACGGGACGCGGATCGCGCTGGACGACCTCGCCGCCGAGAACGTCCTCACCGTGGACGCGCGGTGCGCGTACAGCCGTACCGGCGAGGGGCTGCACCGGTTCGCCGACCCGGAGGACGGCGAGACGTACCTGTACACGCAGTACGAGCCGGCCGACGCCCGCCGGGTCTTCGCCACCTTCGAGCAGCCGGACCTCAAGGCGCCCTTCACCTTCTCGGTGACCGCGCCCGCGCACTGGACCGTACTGAGCAACGAGGCTCAGGCCGGCCCCGCGCGGAAAGCCGACCCCTCCTCCGCGACCTGGGACTTCGCCCCCACCAAGCCGATCTCGACGTACATCACGGCCGTCGTCGCCGGGCCGTACCACGTGGTGCGCGACCACTACTCGCGCACCCTCGACGACGGCACCGTGCTGGACATCCCGCTCGGCGCGCTGTGCCGGGCCTCGCTCGCTCCGCACTTCGACGCGGACGACATCTTCACCGTCACCAAGCAGGGCCTGGACTTCTTCCACGACACCTTCGACTACCCGTACCCCTTCGGGAAGTACGACCAGGCGTTCGTGCCCGAGTACAACATCGGCGCGATGGAGAACCCGGGCTGCGTCACGTTCCGCGAGGAGTTCGTGTTCCGCGGCAAGGTGACGCAGGCCGCGTACGAGGGCCGGGCCAACGTCATCCTGCACGAGATGGCGCACATGTGGTTCGGCGACCTGGTCACCATGCAGTGGTGGGACGACCTGTGGCTCAAGGAGTCGTTCGCCGACTTCATGGGCGCGTACTCGCAGGTGGAGGCCACCCGCTTCACCGACGGCTGGATCACCTTCGCCAACCGCCGCAAGGCGTGGGCGTACCGGGCCGACCAGCTGCCCTCGACGCACCCGGTCACCGCGGACATCCACGACCTGCAGGACGCCAAGCTCAACTTCGACGGCATCACGTACGCCAAGGGCGCGTCCGTACTGAAGCAGCTCGTCGCCTATGTCGGCGCCGACGCCTTCCTGGAGGCGGCCAGGCGCTACTTCAAGCGCCACGCGTACGGGAACACCACGCTGGCGGACCTGCTGGCGGTGCTGGAGGAGACCTCGGGCCGGGACATGGCGCAGTGGTCCCGCGCCTGGCTGCAGACCGCGGGCGTCAACTCGCTGACGCCGGAGGCCGTGTACGACTCCGAGGACCGGATCACCCGGCTGTCCGTCCTGCAGACCGCCGCCACGTCCCACCCCGAACTGCGGCCGCACCGCGTCGCCGTCGGCCTGTACCGGCGGGCCGCGGGCGGCGCGCTGGAGCGCTACGCCCGCGCCGAGACCGATGTGACGGGATCGCGGACGATCGTGGCGGAGCTGGCCGGCGCCGAGCGGCCGGATCTGATCCTGGTCAACGACGAGGACCTCACGTACTGCAAGATCCGCTTCGACCCGGACTCGCTCGACACCCTGCGCAGGCACCTGGGCGACCTGTCCGACCCGATGGCGCGGGCGCTGGCCTGGTCGGCGGTGTGGAACATGACGCGGGACGCGCTGATGCCGGCCCGCGACTACATCGGCCTCGTGCTGCGGTTCGCCGGGCAGGAGTCCGACATCGGCGTGCTGCAGTCGCTGCACCAGCAGGTGCGGACCGCGCTGCACCAGTACACCGACCCGAAGTGGCGCGCCGAGGGCGCCAGGATGCTGGCCGACGGCGCGCTGACCGAACTGCGGCAGGCGGAGCCGGGCAGCGGGCACCAGCTCGCCTGGGCGCGGTTCTTCGCCTCGGTCGCCTCGTCGGCGGCCGATCTCCAACTGCTGCGCGGGCTGCTGGAAGGGGGCGCCAAGATCGACGGTCTGGAGATCGACCAGGAGCTGCGCTGGTCCTTCCTGGAGCCGCTGGCCGCCGAGGGCGAGGTCGACGAGGTCGGGATCGGGGCCGAACTGGCCCGCGACGACACCGCCTCCGGCCGGCGGCACCAGGTGCGCTGCCTGGCCGCCCGGCCGTCGGCCGCGGTCAAGGCGCAGGTGTGGGCGTCCGTCGTCGAATCCGACACCCTGTCGAACGCGCTGGTCGAGGCGAGCATCGCCGGGTTCGGCCAGCCGGGCCAGGAGGAGCTGCTCGCGCCTTATGCCGATCGGTACTTCGACATGATCGACCGGATCTGGTCGCAGCGCTCGATCGAGATCGGCATGGCGATCGTGCGGGGCTTCTTCCCGAGGTACCGGATCGCCCAGGAGACCGTCGACGCGGCCGCCGCGTGGCTCGACGCGCACGCGGACGCGGCGCCCGCCCTGCGCCGGCTGGTCCTGGAGGCCGGCGACGACCTGTCCCGCGCGCTGCGCGCCCAGGCCATCGACAGCTAGTGCTCTGGCCTGAAAGGTTTGCCTGGTTCGCGGCGGCCGGCGCGGTGCATCGCAAGGCGGAGGATCGTCCTCGTACCGGGCGTACTCGGACGACTCCGACAACGCAGCGAGGTGCCGTGCCGGGCGTCGCGAACCGGTGAACCTTTCCGGTCAGAGCACTAGCTCTCCCCCGGACCCGCGGTTCCCGAACCCCGTCGCGTCACCCGATCGATCGGTGACCCGGCGGGGTTCCGCCGTGCGGCGGGCACGCTTCCGCAGCTCGGCCGCCCGACGCCCGACCGCCCGTCATCCGAATAGGTGAAAACCGCCCATCGGCATCCGAACGCCTGAACTTTAGTGCGGAGTTGTCCCGGTTTGTCGACGGCTGTGTAACAGCGGTTAGCGGGCGGTCCGGCGGCGGAACTGACCCGACATGAACCACAACGCACCGCACACCCCGCGCCCCCTGGACCACCTCTCCCGCACCCAGCAAAGGATCTTGACGACACGTCAGCTCCGTGAGCACGGCGTGACGGCGAGCACCCTGGCGGAACGCTGCCGGCCCGGCGGCCCGTGGCAGCAGCTGCTGCCGCAGGTGTTCCTGCTGCACGCGGGACCGCCCACCAGTGAGGAACGGCTGCGGGCGGCGCTGCTGTACGCGGGCTGCGAACCGGGCACCACGGGCGGGCCGGGCGACGGCGAGGCGATGGTCACCGGGCTCGCGGCGCTGGCGCTGCACCGGTTCTCCTCGGTGCCGCCGCTGCTGGGGATCGGCCGGATCGACGTCCTCGTTCCGCGCCAGCGACGGCTGCGGGACGCCGGCGACGTGGCGATCCACCGGGCGCACACGCTGCCCCGACCGCAGCAGGTGACCGGGCTGCCGTGCGCCCCGGTACCGCGCGCGCTGGCCGACGCGGTGGCGGACCTCGACGACGCCGAGACCGTACGCCGGCTGCTCACCGAGGCCGTGCGCGGCGGGCACTGCGAGGCCGCCGCGGTGGTCCGGGAGTTGACCCGGGCGCGGCTGCTGTCCCGGGCGCACGTGGTGGACGCGGTGGACGCGCTGCTGGCGGAGGGCCGGGCCCTCGCCGAGGGCCGGCTGTACGAGATGGTGACCTGCTACGGGCTGCCGGACCCGGTGTGGCACGTCGACCTGCGGCTGCCGGGCGGACCGTCGCTGGGCAGCGTGGACGCGTACTGGCCGGAGCACGCGGTGGCGCTGGAGATCGACGCGCGCGGACCCCGCCAGGACGACGACGCCCTGTGGTCGCAGTACGCGCAGAAGCGCGAGCATCTGGAGGGGCTCGGCATCACCGTCGTGCACCTCACCCCGAAGAAGCTGCGGGACGCGCTGGACCAGCAGGCGACCGTCGTGCGGACCGCGCTGATGGCTTCGTCGGACCGGACTCCCGCCGCTTACGTCGTCGTGACTCCGAGTTGACCGGCGCTTTACTCCTTTACGCGCGCTTTGCCTGGCATGGCGTATGGCGGAAATGCGTCATGTCCCCATCCTGCCTCGGACAACTCTCCACAAACACCGGTCGCTTACGTGACTCTTAGCGGTCAACCGGCACCGTTTTCCGAACAAGGATGCCCATGCCTCTCGATCACATACGCGCCAAGAGACGCGTGGCCCGCGTCGCGCTCGCCGCGGGCCTGGTGGCCGCACTGGCCGCGACCGGGTCCGCCACCGCGTTCGCCGACAACGCCCCCAGCGGCACTCCGGCCGGCGGCCCCGCTTCAGCCCCGGTCAAGGCTTCCACCGACAAGCTCGGTTCTGCCGACGCCGCGCTCCTGGCCAAGGCCAAGTCCGACGGCGACAAGACCGTGACGATGATGATCGCCACCGCTCCCGGCGCCACCAAGCAGGTCGTCGATCAGCTCGGCGCCTCAGGTGCCTCGGTGGGGAGCACCTACGACAAGCTCGGCTACGTGCGCGCGACCGTCCCGACCGCCAAGGCGGACGCGGCGATCGCCAAGGCGCAGAAGCTGACCGCGGTCCACGGCATCGACCTCAAGCAGGAGATCGCGCTCGACGACCCGACGCCCGTGGCGGACACCGCCAAGGGCGCGACGGTGAAGGCCAAGGCCAAGGCCGCGAAGACCTACCCCGGTCCCAGCGCGAGCACCCTGGTGAAGAACCCGTACCAGCCGGCTTTCGAGACCGGCGCGGTGGACTTCGTCAAGAACCAGCCCAAGGCCGACGGCCGCGGCGTGACCATCGGGATCCTGGACTCCGGTGTCGACCTCGGTCACCCGGCGCTGCAGAAGACCACCACCGGCGAGCGCAAGATCGTCGACTGGGTCACCGCGACCGACCCCATAACCGACGGCGACGCCACCTGGCGCCGGATGACGGCCGATGTGGCGGGCCCCAGCTTCACCATCGCCGGACGGACCTGGACCGCGCCGGCCGGCGCCTACAAGTTCAACCTGTTCTCCGAGGCCGCGACGGTCGGCGGCGACATGGCGGGCGACCTCAACCGTGACGGCGACACCACCGATGTCTGGGGCGTGCTCTACGACGCCGCCGCGGGCACCGTGCGCGTCGACCTGAACAACAACGGCGATTTCAGCGACGACGAGGCGCTCAAGCCGTACAAGAACGGCTTCCAGATCGCGCACTTCGGGACGGACAACCCGGACACCGCCATCTCCGAGTCGATCCCGTTCGTCGTCCAGATCCGCAAGGACGTCCCGACGGACCCGTACGGCGGCGACTGGGTCGGCAAGAAGGCCGACTTCGTCAACATCGGCCTCGTCCAGTCCGAGCACGGCACCCACGTCGCGGGCATCACCTCCGCGAACGGCCTGTTCGGCGGCAAGATGAGCGGTGCGGCTCCCGGCGCGAAGATCGTCTCCTCGCGCGCCTGCACCTGGAGCGGCGGCTGCACCAACGTCGCGCTCACCGAGGGCATGATCGACCTCGTCGTGAACCACGGCGTGGACATCGTGAACATGTCCATCGGCGGCCTGCCCGCGCTGAACGACGCCAACAACGCGCGCGCCGAGCTGTACACGCGCCTCATCGACACCTACGGCGTCCAGCTGGTCATCTCGGCCGGCAACAGCGGCCCGGGTGCCAACACCATCGGTGACCCCGGCCTGGCCGACAAGGTCCTGAGCGTCGGTGCGTCGATCTCCAAGGACACCTGGGCGGCCAACTACGGCTCGCAGGTGGACAAGGCGTACGCGATGATGCCGTTCTCCTCGCGCGGCCCGCGTGAGGACGGTGGCTTCACGCCGACCATCACCGCGCCCGGCGCCTCGATCAACACCGTCCCGACCTGGGAGGCCGGCAGCCCGGTCGCCGAGGCCGGCTACAGCCTGCCGCCCGGCTACGCGATGCTCCAGGGCACCTCGATGGCCTCCCCGCAGGCCGCGGGCGCCGGCGCACTGCTGATCTCCGCCGCGAAGCAGAAGAACATCGCCCTGAACCCGGCCGCCCTGCGGACCGCGCTGACCAGCTCCGCGAAGCACATCGCGGGCACGCAGGCGTACGAAGAGGGCTCCGGTCTGATCGACATCAACGGTGCCTGGAACCTGATCAAGGCGGGTGTCTCGGCCAACGAGTACACCGTCAAGGCTCCGGTCAACACCGCGCTGTCGGCGTTCCTGAAGACCCCGGGCTTCGGCACCGGCATCTACGACCGGGAGGGCGGCCTCAAGACCGGCCAGACCCGGACGTACGACGTCACCATCACCCGCACCACCGGCTCCGACCGCCCGGTCAAGCACTCGCTGGCGCTGGTCAACAACGACGGCACCTTCAAGCTCGCCGGCAGCAGCGAGGTCTCGCTGCCGCTGAACGTGCCGGTCACCGTCAAGGTCACCGCGAAGGCGAAGACCACGGGTCTGCACAGCGTGATCCTGACCGTCGACGACAAGCGCACCAAGGGCACCGACCAGCAGATCCTGGCCACTGTCGTGGTCTCGAAGCCGCTGGCCCAGCCCGCCTTCTCCACCAAGGAGTCGGGCGTGGTGCAGCGCAACAGCACCACCTCGTACTTCCTGAACGTGCCGGCCGGCGCCAAGTCCCTGGAGATCGCCCTCGGCGGCATCCAGGCGACCAGCCAGACCCGGTTCATCGCGATCAACCCGTACGGCGTTCCGATGGACGACACGTCCACCCCGTCGTGCTACCTCAACTACGTGAACCCGAACAACAAGTGCCGTCCGGACCTGCGGTCGTACGCCAACCCGCTGCCGGGCGTCTGGGAGATCGAGGTCGAGGCGCGTCGTACCTCGCCGCTGCTGAACAACCCGTACGCCGTCACGGCGTCGGTGCTGGGTGTCACCTTCGACCCGGCCGTGCAGACCCTCGACGAGGCCAAGGTCGGTACCCCCGCCGCGGTCAACTGGAAGGTCACCAACGGCTTCGCCGCCCTTGACGGCAAGCTGAAGGGCGGCGCCCTCGGCTCCGCGCTGACCGCCCGCCCGACCATCGCGCAGGGCGAGACGAAGGAGACGACGCTCGTCGTCGGCCCCGGCGCCTCCCGGCTCGACGTGGCGATCGGTTCCACCTCGGACACCGGCGCCGACCTCGACCTCGAGGTCTACCTCGGTTCCACCAAGGTCGGTTCGTCCGCGGACGGCGACTCCGAGGAAGCGGTCAGCCTCGCCAACCCGGCGGCCGGTACGTACACCATCGTCGTGACCGGCTACTCGGTCCCGGCGGGCACCACGGAGTACGACTACAAGGACGTGTACTTCGCGGACTCGCTCGGCCAGGTCAAGGTCGACGAGACCAAGACCGTCTCGCTGGCGAACGGCGCCTCGGCGTCCTTCTCCGCGCAGGTCGTGGCCGCGTCCCCGGCCCCCGAAGGACGTCAGTTCTTCGGTGAGGTGCAGCTCCTGAACTCCCGCGGCACCGTCGCCGGAGTCGGCAGCGTCATCATCAAGAAGGTCACCAGCTGACCACCTGATCAGCTGTAGGACCGCGGTACGGCGGGGCGGGTGCTCTCACGAGCACTCGCCCCGTCGCGTTGCGCCCCCGGCGCCCGCTGCTCGCCGTCCGTTACTCCCGCCCGGCGCCCGCCTCCATGGGGCGGGTGCGCAGCAGCGCGCGGGCCGGGAGGCCGGTCGCGGCCAGGCCCAGGAGGAGCACTCCGCCGGTGATGGCGGCCGCGACGGTGGGCGGTACGTACGGGGCGCCACCGGTCAGCCCGCGGGCGATCGGGGTGAGCGTCGCCCAGGCGATGGCCGTCCCGATCACGAGGCCCGCGGTGCCGACGAGCAGTGCCTCCCAGCGCATCATCCCGAGCACCTGGCGGCGGGTGGTGCCCGCCAGCCGCAGGAGGGCGACCTCGCGGCGCCGGTCGAGGACCGTCATCACCAGGGTGTTGGCCGCCGCGACGGCGGCGAATCCGCCGAGTACCGCGGCCATCACACGGTTCGCCCAGGCGTTGAGCTCCAGGTCCTTGTCGACCTGCGCGGTGTAGCCGGCCCGGTCGGTGACCGCGACGCCCGGGGCGTCGAGCCGCTGCAGCGCGCTCGCGACGGCGGCCCGGTCGGCGCCTGCCGCGTCACGGACGAGCACCTGGCTGTCGTACGCGGCCGACACATGTCCGGCGACCGCCGAGCGTGCCATCACCACCTGGCCGAGGCCCAGGCCGCGCTCGTAGACCGCGACGACCCGGGGACGCACCGTCGCGCCGTCGCCGAGCCGCAGTTCGATGCGGTCGCCGACCGAGACGTCGGCGCCGCCGGCGAGCAGCGTGTCCAGCGCGACGGTGTCGTTGCCCGCCAGCCCGGACAGTGTGCCCTGCTTGACGCCGAGGTCGAGCACCTTGGCCAGGTCGGCCGGGCTCCCGGAGACCCCCAGCGTGGAGGCGGTGCTGAACGCGCCGGCCGTCCGGTACAGGACGCCGGTGCGCAGTACGCCGACGGCCGCGTCCACGCCCTTCACCCGCGCCGCCTCGGCGGCGGTCGTGCCGGGCAGTCCGGCGCCGGTGCCGCTGACGATCTGGTCGGCGACGACACCGTCGCGCACCTGCTCCGCGGAGGCGTGCTTGATGGTGCTCTGCATGAAGACCAACGTGCCGCAGAAGGCGATGACCAGCACGATCGGGGTGATCGCGGAGGCCAGCCGGCGGGAGTTGGCACGGGTGTTGGCGGCGGCGAGCGCCCCCGGCGCTCCACCCACCCGCAGCGGCGCTCCGAGAACGGCGGCGGCGAGCCCGGCGACGACCGGTCCGAGCAGGGCCACGCTGAGCATGAAGAGCATCACGACGCCGAGCGCGATGTTGGCCGCGTCCTCGCCCGTGGCGTGGGCCGCGAGCGACGCCACGACGATGCCACCGGCGAGGGCGGCCGCGCCGAGCACCGTACGGACGATCCCGGGGCGCCGCCGCTCCACCGCGGCCTCGCCCAGCGCCTGGCTGGGCCGGGCCTTGGATGGCCGGCGGGCGGCCAGGTAGCCGGCGACGAGCGAGCCGAGCAGGCCCGCGCCGACCGCGCTGACCATCGGGATCCAGCCGGTGGACAGCTGCAGTCCGGCGGGCAGCGCGTCACGGTCGAGGAGTTGGCCGAACCACCAGTGGGCGAGCGCCAGCCCCGGCAGGATGCCGAGCGCCCCGGCGAGCGGGGCGACGATGACCGCCTCGGTGGCCACGGTGCGGCGGATCTGCCGCGGGGTCGCGCCGATCGCCCGCAGCAGGGCGATCTCCCGGCTGCGCTGGCCGATGGCTAGGGCGACGGTGCCCATGACGACGAAGACCGCGGTCATGGCGGCGATGCCGCCGAAGGATCCGCCCAGCCCCATCAGCATCTCCTTGCCGCCGGCGAGTTCGGTGTGTTCGACCTCGCCTCGGGCGTCCCCCGTCTTCACCAGGGCGTGGCCGTCGACGGCGTGCCCGACCTGTTCGGCGAGCTGCCGGGTGCTGACTCCGGCGCGTGCGTAGACGGCGATGGCGTCCGCCTGGCCCTGGTGCCCGGCGAGCCGGGCCGCCGACGCGTCGTCGAACCACGCGGTGGCGGTCCCGGCCCGCTCCGCCGTCAGGCCGGAGATCCGGTAACTGCCGGTGCGGTCGGGCGCGGTGAGGGTGACGGCGTCACCGGTGGAGAGCTTCGCGGCGTGCGCCGTCGCGGCGTCGAGGACGACCTCGCCCGCCGCCGGGGCGCGGCCCTCGGCGAGCGCGTTCGCGGTCGGGGTGGTGGCGGTGATCGCGGTGGCCGACCAGTCGCGGCCGGTCAGCGCCGGCAGGGACTTGCTCTGCACGGGGAACGACAGATCGGGCACGGCCGCGGCGACGCCCGGTTCGCGGGCTATACGGTCCGCGAGACCCGCATCGACGCGGGCCTTGTCGGGCAGCGGCTCGGAATCCTCGTCGCGGTCCTCGCCGTGGCCGACGGTCATCCGGGCGTGCTGCTCGGCGGCGACGACCACCGGGGCACCGGCGTACCGCTCGGGCGTGAGGTGCGCGACGATCCCGGTCTGCAGCAGGGTGCCGCAGGCGGTGATGATCGCGGCGGCGAAGAGCAGAGCGATGAACGTCCCGGCGAAGGACGCCGGCCGGAAGCGCACGGAGGCGCGGGCGAGACCGTTCACGCGGCGGCCCTCGCAACGTCCTGCGGGCGGGCGCCGGTGGTGAGCTCGACCATGCGGTCCGCGATCTCCATCGGCTCCGGGCGCTCCAGGTGGCCGGCGAGCGCGCCGTCGGCGAGGAAGAGCACCCGGTCCGCGAAGGAGGCCGCGACCGGATCGTGGGTGACCATGACGACGGTGGCGCCGAGCCGGTCGACGGCGTGCCGCAGCAGACCCAGCACCTCGCGGGCGGTGTTGGTGTCCAGGGCGCCGGTCGGTTCGTCGGCGAAGACCACCTCGGGGGCGGTGATCAGGGCGCGGGCGATGGCCACGCGCTGCTGCTGGCCGCCGGAGAGCTGTCCCGGCCGGCGCCCCCCGTACCCCTCGAGGCCGACCTGCGCGAGCAACTGGCCCGCCCGCCGCCGGTCGGGGCGCACACCGGCCAGCCGCTGCGGCAGCAGGACGTTCTGCTGCACGGTCAGTGACGGCAGCAGGTTGAAGGACTGGAAGACGAACCCGATGCGGCTGCGCCGCAGCCGGGTGAGCTTGTTCTCGTTGAGGCCGGTGATGTCGTCGCCCCCGAGGAGTACGGAGCCCGCCGTGGGCCTGTCGAGCCCGGCGGCGCACTGCAGGAAGGTGCTCTTGCCGGAGCCGGAGGGACCCATCACCGCGGTGAAGCTGCCCCGCGGCAGCGCCAGGTCGATGCCGCGCAGCGCGTGCACCGTGGAGTCGCCGCGGCCGTAGGTGCGACGGACCGAGCGCAGCTCGACGGCCGCACCGGACACCGCTCCGGCACCGCTGTAAGCGGTGTCGCCGCTGGTCCGCGGCGGGTACTGCGGTGCTGCGGGGGCCGTGGGGGCGGTGGTGGAGTGCTTCGACCGGAGTCGCATGAGGTCCTCTGTTTCGGTTGCCGACGACCCTTCCGAAGTTACGGATCACCCGGTGCCCGCGGCCATGCCGGTTCCCGGCCTCTTGGGGGTGGGGAAAACCCGAGGCCGGAGCTGGTGCAGACCCTGATCACGGCCTCCGCAGCGTGCGAGGATGGCGGTCAGTCTCATTAAGGAGTGGCCTACCGTGCCTGGCACGAACCTCACCCGCGAGGAGGCGCAGCAGCGTGCTCGCCTTCTCACCGTGGACGCGTACGAGATCGACCTCGACCTGAGCGGTGCGCAGGACGGGGGCACCTTCCGCTCGGTGACCACGGTGCGTTTCGACGCCGCGAAGGCGGGGTCGTCATTCATCGATCTGGTCGCCCCGACCCTGCACGAGGTGGTGCTGAACGGCACCGCGCTCGACCCGTCGGAGGTGTTCGCGGACTCGCGCATCGCCCTGCCGTCGCTCCTGGCCGGCCGCAACGAGTTGCGCGTCGTCGCGGATTGCGCTTATACCAACACCGGTGAGGGCCTGCACCGTTTCGTCGACCCCGTCGACAAGCAGGCTTATCTGTACACGCAGTTCGAGGTGCCGGACGCGCGCCGAGTCTTCGCCAGTTTCGAGCAGCCGGACCTCAAGGGCACGTTCCGGTTCACGGTGACCGCCCCGGCGGGCTGGACGGTCATCTCCAACTCCCCGACGCCGAAGCCCGAGGACGTCAAGGAGAACGTCTGGCGCTTCGAGCCGACGCCGCGCATCTCCTCGTACATCACCGCGCTGATCGCCGGCCCGTACACGGCCGTGCACAGCACCTGGGAGGGCGAGGGCCGCAGCGTCCCGCTGGCGATCTACTGCCGCCCGTCGCTGGCCGAGTTCCTGGACGCGGACGCGATCTTCGACGTCACGCGGCAGGGCTTCGACTGGTTCGAGGAGAAGTTCGACTTCCCGTACCCGTTCGCCAAGTACGACCAGCTCTTCGTGCCGGAGTTCAACGCGGGCGCGATGGAGAACGCGGGCGCGGTCACCATCCGTGACCAGTACGTCTTCCGCTCCAAGGTGACGGACGCGGCGTACGAGACGCGCGCCGAGACCATCCTGCACGAGCTGGCCCACATGTGGTTCGGCGACCTGGTCACGATGGAGTGGTGGAACGACCTCTGGCTGAACGAGTCGTTCGCCACGTACACCTCGATCGCCTGCCAGGCGTACGCGCCGGGCAGCAAGTTCCCGCACTCGTGGACCACGTTCGCCAACTCCATGAAGACCTGGGCGTACCGGCAGGACCAGCTGCCGTCCACCCACCCGATCATGGCGGAGATCAACGACCTCGACGACGTCCTGGTCAACTTCGACGGCATCACGTACGCCAAGGGCGCCTCGGTGCTCAAGCAGCTCGTCGCCTACGTCGGCATGGACGAGTTCTTCGCCGGTGTGCAGGCGTACTTCAAGCAGCACGCCTGGGGCAACACCCAGCTCTCCGACCTGCTCGGCGCGTTGGAGAAGACCTCGGGCCGTGACCTGAAGAGCTGGTCGAAGGCGTGGCTGGAGACCGCGGGCATCAACATCCTGCGCCCGGAGATCACGCTCGCCGAGGACGGCACGATCACGTCCTTCGCGGTCCGCCAGGAGGCCCCGGCGCTGCCGGCGGGCGCCAAGGGCGAGGCCGTGCTGCGGCCGCACCGGATCGCCATCGGCTGCTACGACCTCCAGGACGGCAAGCTGGTCCGCACCAGCCGTATCGAGCTGGATGTCGACGGCGAGCTGACCGAGGTGCCGTTCCCGCAGAACACCCGGCGCCCCGCGGTGATCCTGCTCAACGACGACGACCTGACGTACGCCAAGGTCCGCCTCGACGACGAGTCCCTCGCCGTCGTCCGCGACCACCTCGGCGACTTCACCGAGTCCCTCCCCCGCGCCCTGATCTGGTCCGCGGCCTGGGACATGACGCGCGACGGCGAGCTCGCCACCCGCGACTACCTGGAACTGGTGCTCTCCGGCGTCACCAAGGAGTCGGACATCGGCGTCGTCCAGTCGCTGCACCGTCAGCTCAAGCTCGCGCTCGACCTGTACGCGGACCCGGCCTGGCGCGACACCGGCCTGGCCCGCTGGACGGAGGCCGCACTGGAGCAGCTGCGCGCCGCAGCTCCCGGCAGCGACCACCAGCTCGCGTGGGCACGCGCCTTCGCGGCGACCGCCCGCACCCCGGAGCAGCTGGAGCTGCTCGCCGGGCTGCTGGACGGCACGCAGGTCATCGACGGCCTGGCCGTCGACACCGAGCTGCGCTGGTCGCTGCTGCACCGGCTCGCCGCGACCGGCCGGGCCGACGAGCAGGCCATCACGGCCGAGCTCGCCCTCGACCCGACCTCGGCCGGCGAGGAGCATGCGGCCGGCGCCCGCGCCGCCCGTCCGACCGCCGACGCCAAGGCCGCGGTCTGGGCCGCGGTCGTCGAGGACGACAAGCTCGCCAACTCCGTGCAGGAGGCCGCGATCGGCGGCTTCGTCCAGACCGATCAGCGTGAGCTCCTCGCGCCCTACACCGAGCGGTACTTCAGCGCGGTCAAGGGCGTCTGGGACTCCCGCAGCTACGAGATCGCCCAGCAGATCGTGATCGGTCTCTACCCGTCCCTCCAGGTCTCCCAGGAGACCCTGGACGCCACCGACGCCTGGCTCGCCTCGGCGACCCCGGTGCCGGCCCTGCGCCGGCTCGTCATCGAGGCCCGCTCCGGCGTGGAACGCGCCCTGAAGGCCCAGGCGGCCGACGCGGCGGCGGCCACCGCGTAGTCGGGCACGGAACATGTACGGGAGGCCCCGGCCCGCACGGTCCGGGGCCTCCCGTATGTCCGGCGCGACGATGTTCGGCGTGACGCACGACACATCCATTTCTGGTATGTTCAATTTTGGATGTACCATATTTGGACCTATTGATCACAGGGTGGCCGCGGTGGACAACTTCATCGGCCGGGAGCGGGAGCTGGCCGCGCTCAACCGCATGCTGCGGCCTGTCGCGGACGGCGGGCGGACCGGGCGGCCGGGCAAGGCGATGCTGATCCGCGGCCGCCGCCGCGTCGGGAAGTCACGGCTGGTCGAGGAGTTCATCGAGCGGTCCGGGCTGCCGAGCGTCTTCTTCACGGCCTCGCAGCAGTCCACCGCCGACACGGACCTGCGGATGTTCGTCGAGGCCGCCGCGGCATCCGACCTGCCGGGCGCCGCGACGCTGGTCGGCCAGTCGCCCAGGGACTGGGACGCCGCCCTTCGCCTGCTGGTCGCCGCCCTGCCCGACGACCGGCCGAGCGCCGTCGTCCTCGACGAGATGCCGTACCTGATCAAGAACGATCCGGGCTTCGAGGGCACCCTCCAGAAGCTCTTCGACCGCGAGCTGTCCAGGAAGCCGGTGCTGCTGCTCTGCGTCGGCTCCGACCTGGCCATGATGGAGCGGCTCAACGACTACGACCGCCCGTTCCACCAGCGCGGCACCGAGATGGTGGTCCCCGCGCTGAGCCCGGCCGACGTGGCCGACATGCTGCAACTGCCGCCCGCCGACGCGTTCGACGCGTTCCTCGTCTCCGGCGGGCTGCCGCTGGTGCTCGAGGAGTGGCCGCGTGGCGCGGGAGTCTTCGACTACCTCGCCGAGGTCGTGGAGGACCCGACCTCCGCGCTGCTCGTGAGCGGGGAACGGTCGCTGGCGGCCGAGTTCCCGGCCGACGCACAGGCGCGGTTGGTGCTGGGGGCCATCGGTTCGGGTGAGCGGACGCGCACGCTGATCGGCCGGGCGGCCGGCGATCTCGCCCCCACCAGCCTCAACCGCTCGCTCCAACTGCTCACCGCCAAGCGTGTGGTGGAGGCCGTCACCCCGCTGTCGACCCGCCCCTCGAAGGAGACCCGCTACTACGTCGCCGATCCGCATCTGCGCTTCTGGCTCGCCCTGCTCGGCCCGTACATGTCCGAGATCGAACGCGGCCGTGGCGACCTGACGTTCGCGCGCATCCTGCAGACGTGGACCTCGTGGCGCGGACGAGCGATCGAACCCGTGGTGCGCGATGCCCTCTTCCGCATGCGGGCGGGCGGCGTACCCGACGACACCGGCGCGGTGGGCGGCTACTGGACCCGCAACAACGATCCCGAGATCGATGTCGTCGCGGCCGACCGCGGGCCGATCGCCAAGCGCATCACCGCCGTCGGCTCCATCAAGTGGCTGGAGAACCGGCCTTTCGACGCGCACGACCTCGCGAAACTGATCGTCCATCGCTCGCAGCTGCCGGGGGCGGACACCTCGACGCCGCTGGTCGCGGTGGCGCGCAGCGGCGTGTCGGTGGATGGCGTCCAGGCCGTGGGGCCCGACGAGCTGATCACCGCCTGGCGGTGACCGGGCCGGAGGCGCCGAGGGCGACGCCGGCCAGGATCAGGACCATGCACAGGATCTGCAGCGGGCCGGTGTGCTCGCCGAGGAGGGCGAAGGAGAGCAGGGCGACGCAGACGGGTTGCAGGTAGTAGACGATTCCGGCGCGGGCGGGGCCGATGAGCGAGATGGCCTTGTTCCAGGCGAAGAAGGCGACGGCCGAGGAGCACACCCCGACGTAGAGCAGCGGTCCCACCGTCCCGGCGGAGGGGGCGAAGCCGCCCTGCGTCACCAGACTGACCACGTACGCCGGCGACAGCAGGGTCGCGCCGAGCGCGAAGGTGGCGAAGAGGAACGGCAGTTGGCCGATCCGCGCCGGCTTGCGGCGCAGCAGCGCCCTGTACCCGGCGAACGACCCGGCGGCGGCGAGCATCCACAGGTCGCCGGTGGTGAAGTCGAGACGGAGCAGCGCGGCCGGAGAGCCCTTGCCCAGCAGGGTCAGAACGCCCACGAGCGCCGTCACCAGCCCCACGGCCCGCCGTCCACCGATGCGCTGCCGGGCGAAGGCGGCGATCAGCACCGGCGCCGCCGCCATGATCATGCCCATGTTGCTCGCGGAGGTACTGACCCCGGCCTGGTTGACCAGCGTGTTGTACACGGCGATGCCGAGCAGCGCCGCGAGCGCGATGTACCCGAAGTGACGTCTCAGCAGCGCCCGTTGCCGCCGCGCCTGCCCCGCCGCGAACGGCGCGACCGCGAGGAGCGCGATCACCCATCGCCAGAACGCCGCCTGCACGGGCGGCACGCTGTCGTGCAGCGCCCGCGCGACGACGAAGCTCCCGGACCACACCACGGTGGCCACCGCCGCGAGCACCAGGCCGCCTCCGGCGGTGGAACGGGCCGGGCGAGCGGTGCGGGGTGCAGTGGTTGCGGGGGCGTGGTCCAGGACGGTCACGAGGCTCCTTCGGTCGGCGGTGTCCCCACTGTCACACCGGCCGAACGATCAGGTCCATCGAATGTTTCTGACACATACGTTCAGTTGCTCTAATCAGTGCGTCGGGCCCGCTCCGGTGCCATTCTGGAAGGGAGACGCGGAGGTCGCCATGGGAATCTATGCCGAACACGTCGTGCCGCGGATCATCAACTTCGCCTGCGGGATGAAGCTGGCCGTACCGCTGCGACGCCGGGTCTGCGAGGGCCTGGAGGGCGAAGTCATCGAGATCGGATTCGGCACCGGGCACAACGTTCCCTACTACCCGTCGACCGTCACGGGCGTGACCGCGATCGAGCCCTCCGACGTCGGATGGCGGCTCGCCGCCGAGCGGGTCAGAGCGGCCACGGTCCCGGTACGCCGCGCCGGCCTGGACGGCCAGTCGCTGCCCTTCGTCGACGACAGCTTCGACGCGGCCCTGTCCACGTGGACGCTGTGCACCATCCCCGACGCCGGCGCCGCGCTGCGCGAGGTACGGCGCGTCCTCAAGCCCGGCGGAACGCTGCACTTCATCGAACACGGGCTGGCCCCGGAGAACGACGAGAACGTACGCCGCTGGCAACGCCGCCTCGAACCCGTGAACAAACGCCTCCTCGGCGGGTGCCACCTCACCCGGCCGACCGTCGAGATGCTGACGACCGCGGGCTTCACCATCAGGGAAGTCGACATCTTCTACGAAGACGGCGCCCCCAAACCCATGGGCGCCGCCGCCCTCGGCGTCGCGGTCTCTCCGTAGCGGGCGGAGGACCGGGGTTACTACCTGGTCGGCGAGGAGATCTTCGGGGTCGCCGGGAAGCTCGTGCGGTGCGACAGCAGCACCGGGGTCGGCGCCGCCGCGCGCTGGTAGTGCAGCTGTCCCAGCAGAGTGCCGCTGAACGCGATCGCCATGCCCAGCAGCTGGACGGGGGCGAGGGCCTGGTCCAGGACGGCCCAGCCGATGGCGGCGGCGGAGATCGGGCTGAGGAAGCCGAGGAGGGAGACGGACGTGGCCGGGAGGCTGCCGATGCCGCGGAACCAGAGCCAGTACGCGGCCGCGGTGTTGGCCACCGCCAGATACGCGTAGCCGGTGACCGCGCGGGCGTCGAGGGCCGGCGGCAGGCCCTCGAAGAGGAGGGCGACCGGGGCGATCAGCAGGCCGCCGGCGGTGAGCTGCCAGCCGGTGAAGGCGAGCGGGCCGACGCCCTCGGGGCGTCCCCAGCGCTTGGTCAGGACGGTCCCGGCCGACATGCTCGCGGAGCCGGCGATCCCGGCCAGCAGGCCGAGGGCGTCGAATCCGGCGCCGGCCCGCAGCACGACCAGGCTGACGCCGACCGCACCGATGACCGCGGCCGTGAGCGTACGGGCGCTGGGGCGCTCGCTGAGCAGGGCGGCCGCGAGGCCCGCCACGAACAACGGGCCCACCGACCCGACGACGGAGGCGACGCCGCCGGGCAGCCGGTAGGCGGCGAGGAACAGCAGCGGGAAGAAGGCGCCGATGTTGAGGGTGCCGAGCACCGCCGACTTCCACCACCAGGCGCCGCGCGGCAGCGCCCGGGTGGCGGCGAGCAGCACCAGCCCGGCGGGCAGCGCCCGCATCAGGCCGGCGAACAACGGGCGGTCCGGCGGGAGGAGTTGGGTGGTGACCGCGTAGGTGGAGCCCCAGGCGAGCGGGGCGAGGGCGGTGAGCGCGATGGTCGAAAGACGGGACATCTGTGGACTCCTCACAAGAACAGCGGGCACAGGAGCAGCGGCCGCAGGGACGGCGGTCACAGGAACAGCGGGCAAGTGGAGCGACGGTCAGACGGCCGGGACGAGCTCCGGCTTCGGGGAGGCGGCCACCGGTCGCGGGGTCGCCGGGTGGATCGCGTCGGCCGCCAGGTACGGCTCCAGCCGCACCAGGAGGAGCGCGGCGCCGAGCGTGGTTCCGATGAGCAGCAGCCACGGGAGCCGGCCGTCGACGGCCATCAGGCCGGTGAACAGCGACGGGGCGATGGCCCGCACCAGCTGCCAGGAGAACTGGTAGGCGGCCATGTAGCGGCCGCGCAGCGCGTCGGGGGCGGCGGCGATGGCCAGTGCTCCGGCCGACGGGTTGTGCACCATCTCCCCGACGGTGTGCACCGTGATGATCACGGCGAGCCCGGCGCCGATCGCCCAGCCGGCCTGCGGGCGCACCGTACCGAGCACGATCTGTCCGGCGAAGGCCGCCGCGAAGAGCACCGCGCCGAGCGCCGCGGACCGGTTGCGGCGGGCGCCGCGGCGGCGCACGAAGGAGGCGACCAGAATGCCGCCCACCGCGCACAGCACGGTGTTGACGGTGAAGGCGGCGCCGGTCAGGGACTCGGGGCCGTGCAGCCAGGTGGAGATGTAGAGCGGGTACAGGACGGGCAGCGCGGTGTAGCCCAGGGCGATGAGGAAGTTGGCCGCCGTCAGACCGAGGAACGGGCGGTCCCGGAGCACCAGCCGGTATCCGGCCTTCTGGCGGGCGACGGCGGCCGCGTCCCGCACCGCCTGGGCCGGGCGCACCCGCCACATCAGCAGCGCCGAGAAGATGAAGCTGGCCGCGTTGAGCCAGGCCGCCACGGTGAAGCCGGTGTCCCCGCCGAAGCCGACGACGAGCGAGGCGAGCAGCGCCCCGGCGCCCATGCCGCCGTTGCTCAGCGCCCGGGAGGCGGCCTGCAGCCGGTCCCGGTCGGAGCCGCGGGCGATCTCGCCGAGGAAGGACTGCTGGACGGCGGGGAAGGCGCCGTCGCCGATGATCGTGACCAGGGCGACGACGGCGAAGGCGGGCACCGAGTGCGCGAACGGGTAGAGCGCGAAGCCCAGCCCCCGTACCCCGAAGAGCCCCAGCTGGATGCGGCGGGCCCCGAAGCGGTCGACGGCGGTGCCGGCCAGCGGCAGCGCCGTGAGCCCGATGAGACCGGCCGCGGTGAGCACCGCGCCGACGGCGGCGAAGGACAGGCCCGTGACGTGGTGGAAGAAGATCAGGGTGAAGGGGAGGTACATCCCGGAGCCGACCGCGTTGACGGTCATCGCGGCGAGCATGGACCGCTCGCCGGGTATCCGTGAAGTGCTGGGCATGTCCGCTCCTGGGATCGTCGCCGAAGTAGCTCGATGGTGATTAGCTTACTACTAAGCGACTTACCGTCAAGCTACTTTCTTGCAAGCGATCGTTCTTCGTCCGATACTGCTGCGTATGACCACGCCGCCGCCGCAATCCCCGGACCCCCTCGACGCCCCGGACCCCCTGGACAAGATCACCGCCCAGTGGAACGCGGTCCGCCCCGACCTCGACACCGTGCCGATGGCGATCTTCGGCCGCATCTACCGCATCGCGCGTGCGGTCGGTGACCGGATGGAGAAGGAGTACGGCCGCTTCGGCATCAGCCGCGGCGAGTTCGATGTGCTGGCGACGCTGCGCAGGGCCGGCGAGCCGCACACCCTGTCACCGCGCGAGCTCTCCTCGACGCTGCTGCTCACCACCGGCGGCATGACGGGACGGCTGGACAAGCTGGAGCGCGCCGGTCTCGTGGAGCGCAGCCCGGACCCGCACGACCGGCGCGGCCTGCGGGTCACCCTCACCGAACGCGGCCTCGCGCTGCTGCACGAGGCGGTGGGCGCCGGGCTCGCCGTACAGAAGGCGGCTCTGGGCGCGATGGACGACGAACAGGCCGCCCAGCTCTCCGACCTGCTGCGGCAGCTGCTCAGCTCGTCGGAACAGCACTGAGCCCCCTGCCGCGCATGCGGTCAGGGGGCCGGCAGAAGGAGGGCGTCAGCCGCGCTCTTGCTGCTGCTTACGGGTCTTGTCGGTCGCCATCACCACGCCGGCGATGATCGCGAACAGCGCGATCGGCGCGAGCACGAACAGGCCGAGGGTCTGTACGACACTCAGGCCCGTACCCGGGTCGTCGCCGTCGTCGCGGGAGACCGCGAACGCGGGGGACGACATCAGCAGCATCAGCGTCGTCCCGGCGGTGATGACCCCGGCGCGCACGGCCTTTTTGTTGAGCTTCTTGTCCACGCCCTCAATGTAGTGAACGGCCTTCCGGCCCGCACGCCCGGGGTGTCCTTATGGGTGTCCTTGCCCATGTCTTTACGCGCCCATGCCCTTGCGACCTGGTGTTACTCCGGGCCTGCCGCCAGCGCGGCCCGCACCTCGTCCAGCAGCGCGTGCAGCCGGGGCGATCCGGCCAGCTGCTCAAGGGTGACCGGCCGGCCCGTCGCGTCGGCCACCGGCAGCCGCCAGTTCGGGTACTGGTCCCAGGTGCCCGGCAGGTTCTGCGGCCGGCGGTCGCCGACCGCGTCCGGCAGCCAGACGCCGACCATCGCCGCGGGAGTGCGCGCCAGGAACCGGTGGACGGCCTTGACGACGGCCTCCTCGTCCGCCGCGCCCTCCGGCAGCAGCCCCAGCCGGCCCAGCAGCGCGATCCACTCCGCGACCTCCGCCGCGTCCTCCGCCTGCTCCTCGGCCAGCGGCCGGGTCAGCAGCCCCAGCCGGTAGCGCAGCTCGACGTGCTCACCGGTCAGCCGGGCCGCCGTGCTGGGCAGATCGTGCGTGGTGACGGTCGCCAGGCAGGCCTGCCGCCAGGCCTCCGGCGCCAGCGGCTTCCCGTCCCCGTCGTGGTTCCGCTCGAACCACAGCACCGACGTGCCGAGGATGCCGCGCTCCGACAGCTGCTCCCTGACCCCGGACTCCACCGTCCCCAGGTCCTCACCGATGACCACCGCACCCGCGCGGTGCGCCTCCAGGGCGAGCACGCCGAGCATCGCCTCCGCGTCGTACCGGACATAGGCGCCCTCGGTCGGCGGCCGGCCCTCCGGCACCCACCAGAGCCGGAACAGCCCCATCACATGGTCGATCCGCAGCGCCCCCGCATGCCGCAGCAGCCGGCTCAGCAGATCCCGGTACGGGGTGTACCCGGTGGCCGCCAGCGCGTCCGGCCGCCAGGGCGGCAGGCCCCAGTCCTGGCCGCGCGAGTTGAACGCGTCCGGCGGCGCGCCCACCGACATGCCCCGCGCCAGGGCGTCCTGCATCGCCCACGCGTCCGAACCCGAGGGATGCACCCCGACCGCCAGGTCGTGCACGATCCCCACCGGCATCCCCGCGGCCCGCGCCGCCGCCTGCGCCGCACCCAGCTGATCGTCCGTCAGCCAGGTGAGCCAGCAGTAGAAGTCCACCCGGTCGAGCAGTTCGCTGCGCGCCCGCGCGACCTGCGCCGAGCGCGGATCGCGCAGCCCCGCCGGCCACGCGTGCCAGTCCGGCCCGTGCACCTCCGCCAGCGCGCACCACGTCGCGTGATCGTCCAGCGACTGGCCCTGCTCGGCCAGGAAGTCGGCGTACCCGGCCCGGCGGCCCGGCTGCAGCGGCACCTTCCGCACCAGCCCCAGCGCCTCCAGCTTCAGTTCCCACACCGCGTCCCGGTCGATCAGCGCGTCCTTGTGGAGCACGCCCGCCCGCAACGCGGCGGCCCGGCCGGCCAGCTCCACGGCCTGCGCCCGGTCGTCCGGCGCCAGATACGCGTACTCCGGGACGTCCTCGACCCGCAGATACACCGGGTCGGGGAACCGCCGGGACGACGGACGGTACGGCGAGGGATCCGTCGGCCGCCCCGGCACCGCGATGTGCAGCGGGTTGATCTGCAGGAACCCGGCCCCCAGCGCCCGCCCCGACCAGGCCGCCAGATCCGCGAGATCGCCCAGATCGCCCATCCCCCAGGAGCGCTCCGACAACGTCGAGTACAGCTGCGCCATGAAGCCGAACGTGCGCCCCGGCGGACCCGGCAGCCGCTCGGGCGCGATCACCAGATCGGCCCGCGCCGTCCGCCCGTCCAACGCGGTCGCCCGCACCACATGCCTGCCGAGCGGAATCCGCTCCCAGTCACCGGCGTCGAACACCTCGCCCGACTCCGCCTCGATCAGCACCCGGGCCCCCTCGGGGAGCCCGAGCGGCAGAGGGCGGCCGGTCCGCACCACCGTGCACGGCGCCAGCAGCCGCTGCCGGTCGCGGTGCTCGTACGCGGCCAGCGCGTCCCGCACCGCCTGCGGCGTCGAGGCGTCCACACCCAGCGCGGCCAGCACGGCGACCACCGTCTCCTCCGGAACCCGGATCACCTGGTCGGGACCGGGGCGGTACGTCGTGTCCACGCCGTGCAGCGCGGCCAGCCGCTCCCGGTCCATCGGGCCTCCAAGATCACAGTGCGGGGTGGGGGTCACCCCAGCCTTACCCCACCGGACACCCCGTCAGACGCCGCCACCCCGCCCGGCCACCGCTACCAACCGGTCGGCCGCCGCTCCCGCCACGGCGCCGCCGCCTCCACCTGAGCCGCGAGCGCCAGCAGCGGGCCCTCCGCACCGTGCGGCGCGCCGAGCATCATCCCGACCGGCAGCCCGTCGTCCGTCCACTCCACCGGCAGCGACACCGCCGGCAACCCCGCGATGTTCCACGCACCCGTGAACGGCGTGAACGCGTACTGCGCAGCGAAATCCGCCGCCGGATCCCCGTCGTCGCGCAATGCCCCCACCGGCTGGGGCAGCTGGGCCAGCGTCGGCGTCAACACCGCGTCGAACGGCGCCACCGCCGCCGCGAACTTCCGCCCCACCGCCTGCATCGCCCCCAGCGCCAGCGCGAACCGCTCCCCCGAAGCCGCCCGGCCGCGCTCCCGCAGCCACCGCGTCAACGGCATCAACTCCACCTCCCGCTCCGCCGGAACCGGCGCCAGCAGCGCCATCACTTCCCACACCGGATCGAACGAACCGTGATCCCCAGGACCCAGCGGCTGCTCGACGTCCACCACCTCGTGGCCCAGCCCCGCCAGCAGTGCCGACGTCCGCTCGTACGCCGCCAGCACCACCGGATCCACCGGCACGTCGACATCGGGCCGCGCCCACCGCCCGATCCGCAACCGCCGCGGCTCCCGGTCGCACCACTCCAGGAACGACGTCCCCGACGCCGCCACCGGCATCGGATCCCCCGGCACCGGCCCCGCCATCACATCCAGCAGCGCCGCCGTGTCCCGCACGTTCCGGGCGATCGGCCCCGTCACCGCCAGCCCCGTCACATCCCCGTACGGCGCCGGGCTCACCCGCCCCCGGCTCGGCTTCAGCCCCACCACCCCGCAGCAGCTCGCCGGAATCCGGATCGAGCCCCCGCCGTCATTCCCGTGCGCGGCGGGCGCCAGCCCGGCGGCCACGGCCGCCGCGGCTCCCCCGCTCGACCCGCCCGCCATCAGCTCCCTGCCGTACGGGCTCCTCGCCGGAGGGGCGACCCGGCCCTCGGTGTACGCCGGCAGCCCGAACTCGGGCGTGTTCGTCTTCCCGAGCAGCACCGTCCCCGCGGCCCGCAGCAGATCCACGACGTGCGTCCCCGACTCGGCGACCCGCTCGGCGAACACGACCGACCCCGACGTCCACCGCACCCCCGCCACCGGGATCAGATCCTTCACCGGCACCGGCACCCCCAACAGCGGCGGCAGCACCCCACCTTCCGCCAACCGCCGCTCCGCCCGCCGCGCATCCTCGACCGCCCGCTCCGGCGTCACGGTCACATACGCCCCGACGGCATCGTTCAGCCGGTCGATCCTCCCGAGGTAATGCCGCGCCAATTCCGTCGGCGACAGCTCCCCGGCCCGCATCGCAGCGGCCTGCTCCAGCATCGTCAACTCATGAGGTTCGCCCATCCGGGCAGGCTACGTCCTGACGTCCCGTCACCCCCCCCGCCACACGCCTCCGGAGGGGGCACGCGGACGGCCCGCGCCGCCACGCCGCCTCCGGCGGGGGGTACAGGCGCGGCCGCCCGCGGCGCCGCAACGCCTGCGGCGGGCTCACGCCCACCCACCCGCCCTTTTCGCCTACCGGCGGGAGCACGGGCACGTCGGCACCCGCAGCGCCGTTGCTCCTGCGGCGGGCCTTTGCCCACCCACCCGCCCTTTCGCCTACCGGCGGGGTCGGACGGCCCGCCGGCCCGTTGCGCCACGCGCCACCGGTAGGAGTGCGGGTACATGAGCGCCCTCGCCTCCGTTGCGCCTGCGGCGAGCCTTCGCCCACCCGCCCACCCATACGCCTACCGGCGGGGTCGGTGCACGCGGGCCCCATGCCCAGCGCGCCTCCGGCGGGGGTACAGGTACACGCAGGGGTGGGGGTTGTCTGGGCGTGAGGGGGGCGGGGCCGGAGGGGTGGGGGTTCGAAATGCTGCCGAGCTATTTGAGGGCCGCCAGGCCCTAAACAGTGGATTTCGAACCCCCACCCCGCAGGACCCGGCCCCCGACCCGGACCCGGGCAACCCGCGTTGACACGACCGCCAACAGAGTGATGGGCTCAGCGCTCATCACCGGCCGCCGCAAGGAGGACCCGTGCAACCCTTGCGCAGCAGATCCGCAGTGGCGTTCGTGGCCGCCGTCATCGGTGGCGTCCTCGGAAACGTGCCGGCCGCCGGCGCCGCACCCGTGCCACCGCCGCACCAGCAGCAAGACCAGGACCAGGCCCAGACGCAAGCACAGCCGACCGTCTGGCCGCGCCCCCAGTCCATCCGCACCCCGGGCGGCGCCGCACCGGCCCCAGTGACTCCCACCGTCACACTCATCGCCGGACCCGCAGCCGACCCGTACGCCCTCGACACCATCCGCGCCGTCCTGCGGCAAGCCGGCGCCCGCACCATCCAAGAGACCACCGCCACAACCACCGCCACCACCACCGGCCTGACCGTCTACGCCGACGGCCCCGCCGCCGAAGCCCAGCTGAGCCGCCTCAAGGCGCAGCCACAGGCGGACCTGCCGGCCGGCGGCTACCGGCTCGCCGTCGACCGCGACACCGTCGCCCTCGCCGGCGTCGGCGCCGACGGTCTGTTCCACGCCGCACAGACCCTGCGCCAGCTGCTCCGCGGCGACGCCTTCGCCCCAGCCCTGGTCCGGGACTGGCCGACCGCCAAGGTCCGCGGTACCGCGGAGAGCTTCTACGGAGTCCCCTGGACCCAGGCCCAGCGCCTGTCCCAGCTGGACTTCATGGGCCGCACCAAGCAGAACCGGCTGCTGTACGCGCCGGGCGACGACCCGTACCGGCAGGCGGCGAAGTGGCGCGAGCCGTACCCGGCCGCGCAGCGGGCGGAGTTCCGGGCGCTCGCCGGACGCGCGGCGGCGAACCATGTGACGCTCGCCTGGGCCGTAGCCCCCGGCCAGGGATTCTGCTTCTCGTCGGCGGACGATCTGCGGGCCCTGACCCGCAAGGTCGACGCCATGTGGGCGCTCGGCGTCCGCGCGTTCCAGCTGCAGTTCCAGGACGTGAGCTACACGGAGTGGCACTGCGGCGCGGACGCCAAGGAGTTCGGCAAGGGCCCGGAAGCGGCCGCCCGCGCACAGGCACGGGTGACCAACGCGCTCGCCGACCATCTGACAGAACGCCAAGGCGCAGGCGCAGCCGAACTGTCACTCATGCCGACCGAGTACTACCAGGACGGCCCCACGAAGTACCGCACCGCGCTGGCGAGCGCCCTGCGCCCCGGCGTCGAGGTGGCGTGGACGGGCGTCGGGGTCGTCCCCGAACGGATCACCGGCGCCCAACTGGCCACCACAGCGGCAGCGTTCCGGCACCCGCTCCTGACCGTGGACAACTACCCGGTCAACGACTACGCGCCCACCCGGCTCTTCCTCGGTCCGTACACCGGCCGCGAGCCGGCCGTGGCGAGCGTGTCGGCCGGGGTGGTCGCGGCGGCGATGCAGCAGCCGGCGGCGTCGCGGATCGCGCTGTTCACCGCGGCCGACTACGCGTGGAACGCGCACGGGTACAACGCCCAGGCCTCGTGGCAGGCGGCGATCGACGATCTGGCCGGTCCCGATCCGGCCGCCCGGGAGGCGCTGCGCGCGCTCGCGGGCAATGACGTGTCGTCGGCGCTCGGCGGTACGGAGTCGGCGTATCTGCGGCCGCTGCTGGCGGACTTCTGGACGGCGTACGGTTCGGCGGACCACAAGGGGTTGCCGGACGCGGCCCGCCGGCTGCGGGCCGCGTTCACCACCATGCGGTGGGCGCCGGGCCGCCTCGCGGGGCTGGCGGACGGCGCGTTCGGCGGTGAAGTGCGGCCGTGGCTGGACCGGTTGGCGCTGTACGGCACGGCGGGCGAGCGGGCGGTCGACATGCTGGTCGCGCAGGCGCGCGGTGACGGGGCGGCCGGCTGGCAGGGGCGGCTGGCGGTGCAGCGGGCCCGTACCGGGCTCGGCGCGGGCACCGCGAAGGTGGGCGGCAGCGCCGTCCTGGACTCGTTCCTGACGGCGGCCACGACGACGGCGGACTCGTGGGCGGGCGTGCACGCCGACGGGCGGAAGGCGACCGTCACGCAGGGTTCGGCGCGGGCCACCGATCCGTCGCTGATGATCGACGGCAGGGACAGCACGGCGTGGTCGAGCGATACGCCGCCGCAGGCGGGCGACTCGTTCGGGGTGGACCTCGGCGTGGTCCGGCCGGTGGGCGGGGTGCGGATAGCGATGGGCAGCGCGGCCGACTCCGAGGACCATCTGCACGACGCGGTGCTGGAGTACTCGGCGGGCGACGACGCCGGCTGGCAGTCGGCCGGGGTCTTCCACGACCGGCGGACGATCGCGGTGCGGCTACCGGCCGGCGCCCGCGCGCGCTTCGTCCGCCTGCGGGCGACGGGCGCGCAGCCCAGCTCGGTGACGGTGCGGGAGTTCGACGTACCGGTCGACGCGACGCCGGCGTCGGTGGTCGGCGGCGGCCCGGCCGCGCGTGCCGTGACCGACAACGACGTGACGACCTCGTACCGGCCCGACGGGCCGCTGACCGTCGAATTCGGCGCGGCCCGGCCGCTGGAGGCGGTGACGGTGCTGACGGAACCGGGCGGCGCGGCCCCAACCCCCGCCCCGGCCCCAGCCCCGGGCGCCACGGCCTCCCCGGCCTCCGTCGAGATACGGATCCCCGGCAGGGGCTGGCAGCGTTTGGGAGCCCTCGCGGACGGTTGGACGGAGCTGTCGGCCCACGGGGTGACGGCCGACGCCATACGCCTCACCACGACCGGCGGCAGCGGTACTCCGAGCCCCGCCGTCCACGAGATCGTGCCGTGGTTCACCGAACCGCCGCAGATCACGCTGGACGACGCCGAGGTCGACGCGGAGATCGGCGGCGGCCCGGTCACCGTCCACGCGGAGCTGCGCTCCGGGCGCCCGCAGGACACGCAAGGAACCTTGGAGGCGGCGGTCCCGAAAGGCGGCGTGCGCGTTGAAGTGCTCGGTTCCGTCGTGGTGCGGCGTGGTGCGGCCCCGGTCGTGCCGGTGCGCGTGTCCGTGCCGGCGGGTTCGGCGCCGGGGACGTACTCCGTTCCGGTGCATTTCCTGGTGGACGGCCGTTCGGCGGAGCAGCGGATCACCGTACGGGCGCAGCCGCGGACCGGCGGCCCGGACCTGGTCAGGGGCGCGCGAGCCACGTCCTCCGGTGACGAGACCCCGGACTTTCCGGCCTCGGCGATCGCGGACGGTGATCCGGAAACCCGCTGGTCATCGCCGGTGCAGGACGACGCGTGGGTCCAGGTGGAGCTGTCCGCGCCAGCCCGGGTCGGCCGGGTGGTGCTGCACTGGCAGGACGCGTACGCCGCCCGCTACGAGGTGCAGACCTCGTCCGACGGGGTGAACTGGCACACCGCGGCGACGGTGCGCGACGGCAAGGGCGGCACCGAATCGGTCCGGCTGGACGACACGGCCGCCACGGGGCCCGCCGCGGGGCCGGGGACCAGGTTCCTGCGGGTCCACGGCGTGCAGCGCGCGACGAAGTACAGCTACAGCCTCTTCGCGGTGGAGGCGTACGCCGTCCTGCCGTGACCGGGCCACACCAATCACGGCACAGCGACGCGCAGCGCAGGGACCGCGCCACAGCGACGCGCAGCGATCGCGGCACCGGGACCGCAGCCCGGCGACCGTGGCGCAGCAAGGTGCCGGCCGGGCCGCAGCCCGGCCGGCACCGCCACCAGCGCCGCCGCAACCACCGGCACCGCCACAACCACCCGACACCGTCCCCGCAGACACGAAAGCCCGGATATCAGGCAGAGATGCCGTCAATCCGGGCCAGGGCGTCGTCCGCGCCGAATGGTTGCAGGTACGGCAGCCAGCGCGGGTCTCTGTGTCCCGTACCGATGATCCGCCAGGCCAGGCCCGCCGGTGGTGCGGGCGTATGGCGCAGCCGCCAGCCCAGCTCCGCGACATGGCGGTCCGCTTTGACGTGGTTGCAGCGTCTGCACGCGGCGACAACGTTCTCCCAGGCGTGCTGACCGCCGCGGCTGCGCGGGATGACGTGGTCGACGCT
The DNA here is from genome assembly GCF_056432645.1 of Streptomyces sp. NPDC045021. NCBI lineage: Bacteria > Bacillati > Actinomycetota > Actinomycetes > Kitasatosporales > Streptomycetaceae > Streptomyces > Streptomyces sp. NPDC045021. Next base: position 344,004 of record NZ_JBWKIQ010000003.1, on the reverse strand, counting down.
GGTTGCGGCGGCTCCGCAGTACGCGCACTTGCCGCCGTCGCGGGCGAAGAGTGCCCTACGGGTCAGCGGGACAGTGCCTCGAAAGGGGACTCGCACAAATTTGGTGAGTTTGACGACACTGGGCGCCGGAAGAGCGCAGGACTCGCTGTGCAGATAGGCGCCGGTTTCCTCGAGGCACACGGCCTTCTTGTTCAGTACGAGGACAAGCGCACGGCGGAGCGGTACGACGCCGAGCGGCTCGTACGACGCGTTGAGGACCAGGACATGCGGCACGGGTGCCTCCTTATACGCCGGCGGCGCGTGGCTCGCGCCGGGACGATCTGCCCTCAGTCTCTCCGGAAGCCGGGTGGCGGCGCCACCATGACCAGGTAACGGACTCAGGGTGTTTTCGACCACACTCCTTTACTTCCCCACCTTTCAGGCTGTTGGCCCTCGAACATGGCAACGAGGCATATCCGTTAGCCCGTTAGTGTGGAGGGTCTGTCCCACAACGGAGGTTTACCACCGTGTCCACCCCCGCACCGTCACCGAGTGCTCCTGCAACCAGCTTCGACGACGCCCAGAAATCCGCGACCGAGGCCGCGGGCTGGGTCGAGGCCAACTGGGCGGACTGGCTCGGAGCGGGCCTGAGAATTCTGCTGATCATCGTGATCGCGCTGGTGCTGCGCGCACTGGTCCGGCGGACGATCAGCAAGCTGATCGACCGGATGAACCGGGGTGTCGAGGTCGCGCAGGGCACCACCCTGGGCGGGCTGCTGGTGGTCAACGCGGAGCGGCGCAAGCAGCGCAGCGAGGCGATCGGCTCGGTGCTGCGCAGCATCGCCTCGTTCACGATCCTGGGCACCGCGGCGCTGACCGTGCTGTCGGTGCTGCAGATCAACCTGGCGCCACTGCTGGCGAGCGCCGGGGTCGCGGGTGTCGCGATCGGTTTCGGCGCCCGGAACCTGGTGACGGACTTCCTGTCCGGTGTCTTCATGATCCTTGAGGACCAGTACGGCGTGGGCGACGTGATCGACGCCGGTGTGGCCAGTGGCACGGTGATCGAGGTCGGGCTGCGGGTGACGAAGCTGCGGGGCGACAACGGCGAGATCTGGTACGTCCGCAACGGCGAGGTCAAGCGGATCGGGAACCTGAGCCAGGGCTGGGCGACGGCCGTGGTGGATGTGCAGGTCGGCTACGCGCAGGATCTGGAGCGGGCGCGCGCGGTGATCGAGGCCGCCGCCGAGGACATGGCGAAGACCGATCCGTGGGACGAGGCGCTGTGGGAGCCGGTACAGGTGCTGGGCCTGGAGTCGGTGAGCGCGGACTCGGTGGTGATCCAGGCGCAGGCCAAGACGATGCCGGGCAAGGCCACGGCGGTCGCGCGGGAGCTGCGCTGGCGGATCAAGCGGGCCTTCGACGAGGCGGGCATCACGATCGTCGGCGGCGCGCCGACCGCGGCCGTGGACGACAGCGGTGTGCCGGCCGATCCGATGGTGGCGGTGGCGGCACCTTCCGCGCACTCCAACCCGGATTCACCGCAGGCGATGGCGGCCCGGCCGGTGCCCTCGCAGGGGGCGGAAGGCGCCAAGTAGCCAGGCGCCCCTCGGGTCTCCTCCTTTCGGCGGTCTTGACAAATGCCGCTGCCGGCCTCTGGCGCACTGCGCCGGGGGCCGCTTTCATGGAGGTAACGCTTTGGTCGATCTGTGGCCGACCCCCCTTGACGCTCTGCCGAAAGCGGGCCTACCTTTCGTTTCACCAATAGGAAAGTTTCCTAACAGTGAACTGAGGGAGGATGGCGCGCATGGCTGGCACTCCTGGAACCCCGCGCGTACTGCGCGCCATGAACGACCGCGCGGCACTCGACCTCCTTCTGGAGCACGGTCCGCTGTCGCGCACCCGGATCGGCAAGCTCACCGGACTCTCCAAGCCGACCGCCTCCCAACTCCTGGCCCGGCTCGAAGCCGCCGGACTGGTACTCGCCACCGGCACCACGGCGGGCCGGCCCGGGCCCAACGCCCAGCTGTACTCGGTGAACCCGGCCGCGGCACATGTCGCCGGGCTGGACGTGACGCCGATAAGGATCAAGGCCGCCGTCGCGGACATCACCGGTCGTACCGTCGGCGAGTTCGAACTGCCGACACCGGGGCGCCGCGCGCAGGGCACCGTCGAGCAGGTCGTCCAGGCGGTGGACGAGGCCGCCAAGGCCGCCGGGCTCAACCGCTCGGACCTGCACCGGGTCGTGATCGGCACGCCCGGCGCCTTCGACCCGAGCACCGGCCGGCTGCGCTACGCCAGCCACCTCCCGGGCTGGCACTCCACCACGCTGCTCGACGAACTGGCCGCCGCGCTCGCCGTACCGCTGGAGTACGAGAACGACGTGAACCTCGCCGCGGTGGCCGAGCAGCGGGTCGGCGCCGCCCGTGACCACGAGGACTTCGTCCTGCTGTGGAACGAGGAGGGCATCGGCGCCGCCATCGTCATGGGCGGCCGGCTGCACCGCGGCTGGACCGGCGGCGCCGGCGAGGTCGGCTTCCTGCCGGTGCCCGGCACTCCCCTGGTCCGGAATGTGGCCAAGGCCAACAACGGCGGCTTCCAGGAGCTGGCCGGCTGCAACGCGGTGCTGCGCGTCGCGCGGGAGCTGGGCCTCGCCCCCGTCTCCGGCGCCCCGCTGCAGGACCTGGCCGCCACGCTGCTCGCCGAGGCCGCGCAGGCGGCGGAGACGGCAGAACGCGACGGCACAGCGCACACCGGGTCGCACGCCGAGCTGCTGGCGCGGATCGCCACCGGTCTGGCCGTCGGCCTGGCCTCGATGGTCGCCGTCCTCGACCCCGAACTCATCGTCCTCACCGGCAGCGTGATCGTCGCCGGCGGGGAGCCCCTCCGTGCCCTCATCCAGGCCGAGCTGGCGGAACTCGCCGTGCCCAGGCCCCGGTTGGTGATCGGCGCGGTGCAGGAACACCCCGTCCTGTGCGGGGCGCTGCAGAGCGCCCTCGCCACCACACGCGACGAGGTGTTCGACACCTCGCGCTGACCCCCGCTCCCCCGCCGACCACCACTCGACACACCACACACCAGAGCGTCACCGCGTTCCGGACCGGCCCCGATGGCCGGCCCGTTGGCTTCGCACACCCTTCAACCCCTCTCATCCCCCGGAGGAAGCGCAGTGTCCCGTACCAAGAAGGTGGCCGCCGCCGTCGCGGCCACGGCCGCGATATCCCTGTTCGCGAGCGCCTGTACCGGCCAGAGCACCACCCAGGCGAACGATGACGCCACCAAGGACGTCACCATCACCTTCTGGCACGGCTGGACCGCCCCCAACGAGCTCAAGGCGATCAACGACAACGTCGCCCGCTTCCAGAAGGCGCACCCGAACATCCACGTCAAGGTGCAGGCCAACATCACCGACGACAAGATCAACCAGGCGCTGCGGGCCGGCGGCGCCACCGCCCCCGACGTCGTGTCGTCCTTCACCACCGACAACGTCGGCAAGTTCTGCTCCTCGGGCGCGTTCGCCGACCTGGCGCCGTTCCTGAAGAAGGACAACATCGACCCGGCGAAGGTCTTCCCGAAGCCGATGCTCGAGTACACCCAGTTCCAGGGCAAGCGCTGCACGCTGCCGCTGCTCGGCGACGTCTACGGGCTCTACTACAACAAGAAGGCCTTCCAGGAGGCCGGCATCGCGGGCCCGCCGAAGACCATGTCGGAGTTCAAGGCCGACGCGATCAAGCTGACGAAGTCCACCGGTTCCTCGTACTCCCAGCTGGGCTTCATGCCCAACTTCCACGGCTACGAGTCCACTCCGGGCCACCTCGCCGCGCAGTGGGGCGCCAAGTACTTCGACGCCGGCGGCAAGGCCCAGATGGCCAAGGACAAGGGCTTCGCGGAGATGTTCACCTGGCAGCAGGACATGGTGAAGTCCCTCGGCGGCTTCGACAAGCTGGAGAAGTACCGCAACACCTTCGGTGACGAGTTCGGCGCCAAGAACCCGCTGCACACCGGCCAGGTCGCGATGGGCATCGACGGCGAGTGGCGGCTGGGCATGGCCAAGGACGCGGGCGCCACCGCCGACCTCGCTGTCGCGCCGTTCCCGGTCCCGGACGACCAGGCCGACACCTACGGCCGCGGCTACCTCTCCGGCACCATCGTCGGCGTCGCCAACACCAGCGCCAAGAAGAACGCCGCCTGGGAGCTGGTCAAGTTCATGACCACCGACACGCAGGCCGTCGTGTCGTTCGCCAACGCGATCCACAACGTGCCGTCCACCTTCGAGGCGCAGAAGTCGCCCGAACTGACCAGCGTCCCGAAGGTCTTCCTGGACATCGCGCAGAACCCGAACAGCAACACCACCCCGGCCAGCATCAACGGCGGCGCCTACCAGGTGACGCTCCAGGACTTCGGCTACGCCTTCGAGTCCGGCAAGAAGACGGATGTCCAGGCCGGTCTGCAGGGTGTCGACGTTCAGGTCGACAAGGACATCGCGCAGGCCAAGTGATGACCGCCATCCATCCCCTGCTCAAGGCGAAGCGCAGGAAATCAGCACTCCGCACCCTCGGCTTCCTCTCGCCGTGGCTGATCGGCTTCAGCGTCTTCTTCGCCTACCCGCTGCTGTCGACCGTCTACTTCTCCTTCATGAAGTACGACGGGTTCAACGCCCCGACGTTCGCCGGCCTCAAGAACTGGTCGTACGTCTTCAACGACTACCCCCTGTTCTGGCCGGCACTGCGCAACACCCTGTGGCTGGTCGTCGTCATGGTGACCCTGCGGGTGGTCTTCGGACTCGGGATCGGCCTGCTGATCACCAAGATCAAGACAGGTGCGGGCTTCTTCCGTACGGCCTTCTACCTGCCGTACCTCGCCCCGCCGGTCGCGGCCACCATGGCATTCGTCTTCCTGCTCAACCCCGGCACCGGTCCGGTCAACCACATCCTGGAATCGGTGGGCATCCCGACCCCCGGCTGGTTCACCGATCCGACGTGGTCCAAGCCGGCGCTGACCATCCTGGCCGTGTGGGGCATCGGCGACCTCATGGTCATCTTCATGGCCGCGCTGCTCGACGTGCCCAAGGACCAGTACGAGGCGGCCGAGCTGGACGGCGCGGGCGCATGGGCGCGGTTCCGCTTCGTGACGCTGCCCAACATCTCGCCCATCATCATGTTCGCGGTGGTCACGGGCGTCATCCAGACCATGCAGTACTACACACAGCCGCTGGTCGCGGGAAAGGTCGCCTCCGGCATCATCGGCAACTCCGGCCAGCAGTTCGAGCCCGGTTACCCGGACAAGTCGACCCTGACCCTGCCCCAGCTCGTGTACAACCGCGGCTTCCAGGCCTTCGACTACGGCTCCGCCTGCGTCATCGCACTGGTGCTCTTCGTGCTGGCGATGGCGTTCACGGCGCTGCTCCTGCGACGCCGCAACGGCTTCCTGTCGGCGGAGGACTGATTCACCATGACCCACGCAACTCTCGCCCCGCCGGCCCCGGCGCCGGTTCCCCCCGCCGTCGCGGTGGCCGCCAGACGCACCGCGAAGCGCAAGGAGGCACTGCACTGGATCGCGGTGCACTCGCTCGGCCTCGCCGCGGCGCTCTTCTTCGTCCTGCCGTTCGTCTTCGTCTTCCTGACGGCCTTGATGAGCGACAACCAGGCGCTCAGCCGCGACCTGTGGCCGCACGACTGGCAGTGGAGCAACTTCCGGCAGGTCTGGGACACCCCGGGCTTCCTGACCTGGTGGCGCAACACCCTGGTGTACGCGGTCTCCGGCACCGTGCTGACCGTCGTGTCCAGCCTGCCCGTCGCCTACGCGCTCGCGAAGTTCCGCTTCCGCGGCCGCAATCTGGTGATGGTGCTGGTCATCTCCACGATGATGCTGCCGCCCCAGGTCATCATCATTCCGATGTACCTGTTCTGGACCCGGCAGATGGGCATGGACGGGACGCTGTACCCGCTCATCATCCCGATGGCGTTCGGTGACGCGTTCACCATCTTCCTGCTGCGGCAGTTCCTGCTGACGATCCCGAAGGAGTACACGGAGGCCGCCAAGGTCGACGGCTGCGGCGAGTTCCGCACGCTCCTCACGGTGATCGTGCCGATGATCAAGCCGGCCATCGCCGCCGTGGCGCTCTTCCAGTTCTTCTACTGCTGGAACGACTACTTCGGCCCGCAGATCTACGCCAGCTCCAACTCGGCCGCCTGGACCCTCAGCTACGGCCTGGAATCGTTCAAGGGCGCCCACCACACCAACTGGAATCTCACCATGGCCGCCACCGTTCTGGTGATGGCCCCCGTGATCGTGGTCTTCTTCTTCGCCCAAAAGGCCTTCATCGAAGGCGTGACCCTGACTGGAGTCAAGGGATGAAACTGGCAGTTGTCGGCGGTGGCTCGACCTACACCCCCGAACTCATCGACGGTTTCGCGCGGTTGCGCGACACGCTGCCGATCGAGGAGCTGGTGCTGGTCGACCCGGCCGCCGAGCGCCTCGAACTCGTCGGCGGCCTCGCCCGGCGGATCTTCGCCAAGCAGGGACATCCCGGAAAGGTCACCACCACCGCGAACCTGGAGGCCGGCGTCGCCGGCGCCGACGCCGTACTGCTCCAGCTGCGCATCGGCGGACAGGCCGCGCGCAACCAGGACGAGACCTGGCCGCTGGAGTGCGGCTGCGTCGGCCAGGAGACCACCGGGGCCGGCGGCCTCGCCAAGGCGCTGCGTACCGTCCCGGTCGTGCTCGACATCGCCGAGCGGGTCCGCAGGGCGGCGCCCGACGCCTGGATCATCGACTTCACCAACCCCGTCGGCATCGTGACCCGCGCCCTGCTGCAGGCCGGCCACAAGGCCGTCGGCCTGTGCAACGTCGCGATCGGCTTCCAGCGGAAGTTCGCCGCGCTCCTCGACGTGGCGCCCGGCGAGGTCCACCTGGACCACGTCGGCCTCAACCACCTCACCTGGGAGCGCGGGGTCCGCCTCGGCGGCCCCGGCGGCGAGGACCTGCTGCCCAAACTCCTCGCGGAACACGGCGACGCCATCGCGGAGGACCTGCACCTGCCGCGGGTGATCCTGGACCGGCTCGGCGTCGTCCCCTCGTACTACCTGCGCTACTACTACGCGCACGACGAGGTCGTCCGCGAGCTGCGCACCAAGCCGTCCCGGGCCGCCGAGGTCGCCGAGATGGAGAAGCAGCTGCTGGAGATGTACGGCGACCCGGCGCTGGACGAGAAGCCCGAGCTGCTCTCCAAGCGCGGCGGCGCCTTCTACTCCGAGGCGGCGGTGGCCCTGGCCTCCTCCCTGCTGCGGAACACCGGCGACATCCAGGTCGTCAACACGTACAACAACGGGACCCTGCCGTTCCTCCCGGACGACGCGGTGATCGAGGTACCGGCGACGGTGGACGGCAACGGCACCAAGCCGCTGCCCGTCGCCCCGCTGGAGCCGCTCTACGCGGGCCTGATCGCCAATGTCACCGCCTACGAGGACCTGGCCCTGGAAGCCGCCGTCCACGGAGGCCGGGACCGGGTGTTCAAGGCACTGCTGTCGCACCCGCTCATCGGCCAGTACGAGTACGCCGAAGCGCTCACCGACAGTCTCATCGCGCACAACCGGGAGCACCTGGCGTGGGCCTGAACGAACCGCTCGTGCCGGGTGGCGTCCTCGCCATCGACGCGGGCAACAGCAAGACCGACGTGGCGATCGTGGCCGCCGACGGGACGGTGCTCGGCACCGCCCGCGGTGGCGGCTTCCAGCCGCCGGTCGTCGGTGTCGAGGCGGCCGTCGCGGCCCTGGCGGCCATCGTCGCCCGCGCCGCCGCCGCGGCCGGTCTGACCCTCGGCGAGCGCCCGCTGACCGAGCACACCTCGGCCTGTCTGGCCAACGCCGACCTGCCGGTGGAGGAGCAGCAGCTCGAACTGGCCGTGCACGCCCAGGGTTGGAGCCTGAGCACCCGCGTCGCCAACGACACGTTCGCGATACTGCGCGCGGGCGTCGACGAGCCGCGCGGGGTCGCGGTCGTGTGCGGCGCGGGCATCAACTGCGTCGGCATGCTGCCGGACGGCCGGACGGCCCGCTTCCCGGCGATCGGCAAGATCTCCGGCGACTGGGGCGGCGGATCGGGTCTGGCGGAGGAGGCCCTGTTCCACGCCGCCCGGGCCGAGGACGGCCGCGGCGGCCCGACCGAACTGGCCGTCGCGCTGCCCGCGCACTTCGGCCTCACCTCGATGTACGCCCTGATCGAGGCGCTGCACCTGGAGCACATCCCGCCGTCCCGCAAGTACGAGCTGACGCCCGTACTGTTCCGCACCGCGGACGCGGGCGATGCGGTGGCCCGGGAGATCGTCAGCCGGCAGGCCGACGAGATCGTCGCGCTGGCGAGCGTGGCCCTGGGGCGGCTCGGCCTGCTCGACGAGGAGGCCGACGTGGTGCTCGGCGGCGGAGTCATGGCGGCCGGAAATCCGACCCTGATGGACGCCATCGCGGACCGTCTCACCGCCCGCGCGCCCAAGGCCGTCACCCGTGTGGTGAGCGCCGCCCCGGTGCTGGGTGCCGCGCTCCTCGGCCTGGATCACGTCGCCGCGGAGCCCGCGGCCCACGCCAGGCTGCGCGCGCACTACGCGTAGTGCCGTCCCCGAACGCCGGACGGGCCCGCTCCACGGGCCCGTCCGGCGTTTCGTGGGTGACCCCCCGGAACCGCGCACGGGTCCCGGGCGTGATGGGATATGGGAGAAGTTTCGTTCGGCAGGGCCGCATAGCGGGCAGTTCGCGCAAGATCCACGCAATCCCTAGGTGGATGACACCGCCTACGGCCATACTGCTGGCCAAGAGCTTGGCTGCCGTGCGCTGGGGAGTCGTACCGGGGGAGGGTCAGTGACACAAACGCCGACGGGGAGCGGAATCCCGGCCGCGCAGGGCTACGGAGCCCCGCCCGCGCCGCGCGTTCCCCAGCCGCCCGCGAGGCCTCCGGCCGTGCCGCCGCCCCCGCCGCCCCGCCGGCGCGCCTGGAGCGAGGGCGTGGACCGGCTGCGCGCCGCGGCGACGACCGAGCCGGGCCGGCTGCGGATCATCGGCGCCGTACTGGCCGTGCTGGTCGTGGCGTTCGGCGCGGTGACGGCATGGCAGATCACCGACCGTGCGTCGGCTGCGAGCGATGTGGTCAACCACAGCGCCCCGTTGAGCGCCAAGGCCGCCGAGATCTACCGGTCGCTGGCGGACGCGGACACCACCGCCTCCGGCGGCTTCCTCATCGGCGGCCAGCAGCCGAAGAGCGTCACGGACCGGTACGACGCCGATCTGCGGACGGCGTCGAAGCTGATCGCCGAGGCGGCGGGGAACGCCCAGGGGTCGGCGACGACCCTGGAACAGATCTCGCTGCTCAACCAGCAGCTCAAGGGGTACACCGAAGAGGTGGCGAGGGCCGGCGTCAACAACCGGCAGGGCTTCCCGGTCGGTGGCGCCCATCTGCGGTACGCCAACGAGCTGATGCGCCAGGACGGCGGCCTGCTGGACACCGCCGACAAGCTCTACAAGGCGGAGACGGCCCGGCTTGGCGAGGACTACGGCTCGGCCAAGGCGCTGCCGTGGCTCGCCTGGTCGCTCGGGGTGGTCGCGCTCGGCGGTCTGCTGTGGGCCCAGCGCCGCTCGTACCGGCGCACCAACCGCGTCTTCAACCAGGGGATGCTGGCCGCCAGCGCGGCGTCCGTGGTCGTCCTGCTCTGGGCGGTGGTCGGCCACACCGTCGCCGCCTCCCAGCTCGACACCTCGTACAACCACGGCGCGAAGTCCCTGCAGGTGCTCAACAGCGCCAGGATCGGTGTCCTGCAGGCCCGCGGCGACGAGAACCTGACGCTGGTCGCCCGCGGCGCCGGTGCCTCGTACGAGACCAACTTCCAGGGCGGCATGGCGACTCTGGCCGGCAAGGACCCCAAGGGCGTCGGCGGCGAGATGGCGCAGGCCCTCGCGCTCGCGGACGACGAGGCGGGCCGCAGCCCGGTCAATGACGCGATCAAGGGCGTACAGGCCTGGCGGGGCCGGCACACCACGGCCCGCGCCAGCGACAACGAGGGCAACTACGCGGACGCCGTCGCTCAGGTGATCGGCGGCAAGAACCAGCAGGGCGAGGTGGTCACCGAGACCACCGGCCAGTGCTTCGACGTGGTGGACGCCAGCCTGCGCAAGGCCGTCGACCACGAGCAGCAGGAATTCGTACAGGCCGCGAACGACGGCCGCGGGGCGCTGACCGGGCTTCCGGTGGGCGCCGCGCTGCTGGCCGTGCTGGCCGCCGCCGGCGCCGCTCTCGGCATCGGTCGCCGGCTGTCGGAGTACCGGTGACCGGGGTGACCGGCCAGGCCGGTGGAGGGATGCGGACCATGGGCGAGGACACGCCGCGGACGCGGCGGACGCGCCGCAGTTGGCGCGGCTGGGGTGGAGTCGCGGGAATGGCGGCGGCCTGCGCGCTCGTCATCACCGCCGTGGCGGTCCCGCTGCGCGGTGCCGGCACGACGCAGGACGCGCGGTCGGCGACGCCGGGGAGCGTCTCCAGCGCGAAGTACGCGTCCACCGAGGACACCTGCGACCACCCGGAGGCCAGCGCTCAGCGGCCCTCGACGGTGGACGGTGACGCCGTGCGGCGGATCAAGGAGCACGGCAAGCTCATCGTCGGCGTGGACCAGAACAGCTACCTGTGGGGCTTCCGCGATCCGGCCACCGGCCAGATCACCGGCTTCGACATCGACCTGGTGCGTGCCATCGCCAAGGACATCCTCGGCGACCCGGAGAAGGTTCAGTACCTGACGGTGCCGACCGACCAGCGCATCCCGATGATCAAGGCGGGGAAGGTGGACATGGTGGTGCGCACCATGACCATCAACTGCTCGCGGCTGAAGGACGTGGCGTTCTCCACCGCGTACTTCGAGGCCGGACAGCAGCTCCTCGTCCCCCTGCAGGGCACCACCATCACCGGCTTCAACAGCTCCCTCGACGGCCGGACGGTCTGCACCGCGAAGGGCTCCACGGGTGAGACCAAGCTCAAGGAGGACGCGCACGGTGCCAAGGTCGTCCTCGTACCGAACCAGCTCGACTGCCTCGTGCGGCTGCAGTTGAACCTGGTGGACGCGGTGTTCACCGACAACGCGCTGGCAGCCGGCCAGGCGGCGCAGGACCCGTCGGTCCACCTCATCGGCCAGAAGGTCACCAAGGAGCCGTACGGGGTGGCCATGAACCTCAAGGACACCGATCTGGTGGCCCGCGTCAACAAGGTGCTGGAGGATTACCGCAGCGGTGGCGTCAACAGCCCCTGGATGCAGGCGTACCGTCACTGGCTGGCTGCCAAGCTGCCGGATGTGACCGGGCCGCCCGCGCCGCTCTACCAGAACTGAGCCACCGGGCCACGAGGGCCGAACCACAGGGATCGACCCAGCAGGACTGAGCTCCGCACACGACGTGCCGGTTACGGGAAAGAAGGTTCGATGGCGGAGGGGGCACCTCCCGGCCGGAGGTCGGTGGAGGGACCGTCCGGGCCGGTGATGGGCCGGGAGGAGGTCGACCGTGCCCTGGCGCGGCTCAGCGCGGACCACGAGGCGATCGAGTCCTCGCTGCTCGCGCTCCAGGACCACTCCGGCCGCAGGCTGCTCGAAGGCGCCGAGCTGACCGGCGTCACCAAGGAGCGCTGGGCCGAGACGGATTCGGCGATCACCCTGCTGTGGACGCACTTCGAGGCGTACACCGCCGCCCTGAACTCCGCGCGCGAGCTGCGCGGCCGCCGCCGCTGGCCCACCCAGACCGATCTGAACGCGCTCACCGAACTGCTGCGAGGCTCCGGTGTGTCGGTGTCCGGCGGCGCGGTCCCGGACGCCGCCCGCAGCCTGACCGGCCCCGCCGTGCTCACCGAACGGTTCACCCTGGAGCAGCTGCTCGACCGGATGAACGGCTGGTACGAGCAGGCCATGGCGATGGTCGCCGGCGCCGACTCCGTCTGGTCCGCGCTGCCCGCCCGGATCGATCTGCTCGCCGCGGACGTGCAGCGGGTCCGCTCGCTGGCCCACTCGGTGGGGGTGCGCCCCGGCGCCCACCCCTCGGGGGACGAGCTGGAGCGGCTCATCACCGACCTGGCCGCGCTGCGCGCCCAGGTGGTCTCCGACCCGCTGGCGTTCTGGCTGCCGGAGCCGAAGCCGGGCCGCGCGGACACCGCCCGCTACGAGCAGGCCGGCCGCCGGCTGGAGGAGCTGCGCCGCGAGGTCGACGCCGTGCTGCATGTGCGCGACGACGCCGACCAGCGGCTGCTGCACCTGCGGGACGTACTGTCCCGGGCGGACCGCACCCTCACCGAGGCGCGCAGCGCACGCGTCGAGGTGCTGGCGAAGATAGCGGCGTCGGAGGTGCCGGCGGTCAGCGGCCCGTCGTCCGCGCTGCACGAGCGGCTCGCGGCGGCGGACGACTACCGCAGGACCGGTCAGTGGCACCGGCTCTCCCCGCTGCTGGACCGGCTGGAGCAGCACGCGGACGAGGAGTTGCTGCGGGCCCGCGACTCCCTGACGGCGGTGACGGCGCCGCTCGCGGTCCGCGCCGAGCTGCGCGGCCGGCTGGACGCCTACCGCGCGAAGGTGGCGCGGCACGGCATGGCGGAGGACCCGCTGCTGATCGAGCGGTACGACCAGGCGCGCCGCATGCTGTGGAGCGCGCCGTGCGATCTGCGGGCCGCGGAGTCGACGGTGCTGCGCTACCAGCAGGCGGTGGCCGAGGTGCTGGGGCCGAGGCAGTCCCAGCCCGCGGACAGGCGGGAACACTGATGCGGGACCATCGGACAGCGGGACCACTGAAGAGGGTTGGACGGTCGCCGGGCGGCCGCACGAGTGAACGAGGGGGGACACCGTGAGCAAGTGCCAACGGCCCGGCTGCGGCGGGGCTCTGGAGGACATGGGCGGCGGCGAGCTGTACTGCGACACGTGCGGACTGGCTCCCGTACCCGTCGTGTCGGCGAGCGGTTCCGCGCGGTCGGCCGCCGGCAGCGGCCCCGAGTCGGGCCGGGCGTCGGCGCACTCCTCGCGTTCGTCCAAGTCGTCGTCGCGCTCCTCGCGCCGCTCGGTGTCCGGGCGGCTCTCCCGCGCTCTCAGTGGTTCCACCACCGGCCGTTCGGTGTCGGTGCGCAGCTCGCGCGGTACGGGCAGCGGTTCGACCCGCGGCAAGCTCGGCGCCGGGCTGGTCTCCGTACCGCCCATCCCGCGCCCCGATCCGGCCGCCGCCGTCCTGGAGAACCCGCAGGTCCCCGAGCGCAAGCGGTACTGCAGCAAGGGCGACTGCGGGGCGCCGGTGGGCCGCAGCCGCGGTGACAAGGCCGGCCGCACCGAGGGCTTCTGCACCAAGTGCGGGCACCCGTACTCCTTCTCGCCGAAGCTGCGGGCCGGCGATGTCGTGCGCGGCCAGTACGAGGTCGTGGGCTGCCTGGCGCACGGCGGGCTCGGCTGGATCTACCTCGCGGTGGACCGCGCGGTCTCCGACCGCTGGGTCGTGCTCAAGGGCCTGCTGGACACCGGGGACGAGGACGCGCTGGCCGCGGCCGTCTCCGAGCGGCGGTTCCTCGCCGAGATCGAGCACCCGAACATCGTCCGCATCTACAACTTCGTCGAGCACCTGGACCAGCGTTCCGGCACCCTCGACGGCTACATCGTGATGGCCTACGTCGGCGGCAAGTCGCTGAAGGAGATCGCCAACGACCGGCGCGGTCCCGACGGCAAGCGGGCGCCGCTGCCGGTGGCGACCGCCATCGCGTACGCCATCGAGGCGCTGGACGCGCTCGGCTATCTGCACAGCCGCAACCTGCTGTACTGCGACTTCAAGGTCGACAACGCCATCCAGCAGGAGGACCGCCTCGAACTGATCGACATGGGCGCGGTCCGCCGGATGGACGACAACGACAGCGCGATCTACGGCACGGTCGGCTACCAGGCCCCGGAGGTCGCCGAGCTGGGCCCGTCCGTCGCCTCCGACCTGTACACCGTCGCGCGCACGCTGGCCGTGCTGACCTTCGACTTCCAGGGCTACACCAACGTCTTCGCCGACAGCCTGCCCGACCCCGACAACATCGACGTCTTCTCCCGCTACGAGTCCTTCTACCGGCTGCTGGTGCGCGCCACCGACCCGGATCCGGACAAGCGCTTCGCGTCCGCGGAGGAGATGTCGGACCAGCTGATGGGCGTGCTGCGCGAGGTCGTGGCGCTGGAAACGGGCAACCCGCGGCCGGCGCTGTCGACCCTCTTCGGCCCGGAGATCCGGGTGGTGGACACGGAGTTGGTGCAGCCGCTGCCCGGCGACGCGTCCCGACTCGGTGCGGACCGCCGCCGCAGGACCGCCGCCGTGGCCGCCAACGGCGCGAACGGCGCTCAGCCCGCGTTCGTCCCGCCGCAGTCCGCCGGCCGACCGCCGGCCCTGGCGGGCACCCCGGGCGCCCCCGCGCTGCCTCCCGGCGCCCCCGTCCCGTACAACGCGACCGTCGTCGGCTCGCTGCCCGTCGCCCCGGCCGGTCTGCCGGGGGCGGCCGGCCCGGTGGGTGACGGGACCGGATTCGGCTTTCCGTCGGTCACCCGGCTCGACACGTCCGCCGCCGTACTGGCGCTGCCCGTTCCGCATGTGGACCCGGCCGACCCCAACGCCGGCTTCCTGGCGGGCCTGTCGTCCGCGGCGCCCGCCGAACTGATCTCCGCGCTGCAGTCCTCGCCCGTCGAGTCGGTGGAGCGGCGGCTGCGCGATCTGCGGGCCCGGCTCGAACTGGGCGACGGCAGTGCCGCGCTGCTCGTTCTGCAGGGCCTGGCCGACGATGACCTGGAGGACTGGCGGGTCGTCTGGCACCGCGGCCTCACCGCGCTGACGACCGGCGACCACGAGACGGCCGCGCTCTCCTTCGACGCGGTCTACGACGCCTTCCCCGGCGAATCCGCGCCGAAGCTCGCGCTGGGCATCTGCGCCGAGGTGCTCGGCCAGCTGGACAACGCGGCCGAGTACTACCGCCTGGTGTGGACCACCGACCAGAGCTACGTCAGCGCCGCCTTCGGCCTCGCCCGGGTGCGGCTGGCGGCGGGCGACCGGCCCGGCGCCGTACGGGTCCTGGAGTCGGTGCCCGAGTCGTCCATCCACTTCACGGCGGCACGGGTCGCGGCGATCCGGGCCCGGCTGCGCGACCGGTCCCCGCACGAACCGCTGCTGGA
Source organism: Streptomyces sp. NPDC045021 (assembly GCF_056432645.1). Lineage (NCBI taxonomy): Bacteria > Bacillati > Actinomycetota > Actinomycetes > Kitasatosporales > Streptomycetaceae > Streptomyces > Streptomyces sp. NPDC045021. The sequence continues at coordinate 328,847 of NZ_JBWKIQ010000003.1, read as the reverse complement.
GGACCTCGCGGCCGCCGGCCGCCAGGTCGAACAGCTGCAGCAGCAGGGCCTCGACGCCGACCGGCGCGAGCAGTTGTCCGCCGAGGTGCTGGGCAGCGCGCTCGACTGGGTACTGGCGGGCGAGCAGGGCGCACCACCCGCCGCCGGCACCCGTCCGGCGCTCCTGGGCAGCGCCCTGGACGAACGCGGCCTGCGCTTCGGCCTGGAGCGCTCGTACCGGGTACTGGCCCGGCTGGCCCAGAAAGACCGCACAAGGATCGAACTGGTGGAGCGGGCCAACCGTTTCCGCCCCCGGACGTGGGTGTAACCGAATGCCAGGACTGCCCGAGTCGGCCCAGTCAGCTCAGTCGATCAGCTGCCCCAGCTGCGCGGAACCGCTGGAGGAGGGCGACAAGTTCTGCGGCGTATGCGGCGCGGACGTGACCGCGCCGCTCCCCGCCGCGGACGGAGGCCTGCCCGGAAACGGACCCTCCGGCAACGGCTCGGCGGCGGGCGCGGCGCCCGGAAACGGGGAGTACACCGACCCGTTCGCGCTCGCCCCGCCGCAGAGCCCCGCCGCGGGCCCCGGGCAGCCGGCGCCGGGGCGGTCCCCCGCGATCGGTGACTCCCCCGCCGCGCCGCAGCCCGCCGCGGAGGTCACCGACCCCCGCGAGGAGCTGCTCGTCGGGCCTGTCCCGCAGGGGCGGACCTGCGTGGCGTGCGGGGTCGGCGGGGTCGACGCCGACGGGTACTGCGAGCACTGCGGGCACGCGCAGCCGCGGCTGCGCGACCACCAGGAGCGCGAACTCGAAGGCGTGGCCGCGGTCAGCGACCGCGGCCTGCGGCACCACCGCAACGAGGACGCGTTCGCGGTGGCGGCGACGTCGCTCCCGGACGGCACCCCGGCGGTCATCGCGGTGGTGTGCGACGGCGTCTCGTCCGCGTACCGCCCGGACGACGCCTCGGCGGCGGCCGCCGCCGTGGGCAGCGAGAAGCTGCTCGACGCGCTGGAGCACGGCAGTCCGCCGGAACAGGCCATGCACGACGCCCTGCTGGCGGCGGCCCACGCGGTGGCGGTGTTGGCCGAGGAGGACGACAGCGGCCGGGGCCCCCACCACAACGCTCCTGCCTGCACCTGCGTGAGCGCCGTCACCGCGGGCCCGGTCTTCACCGTCGGCTGGATCGGCGACAGCCGCGCGTACTGGGTCCCGGACGACCGGAGCACCCCGTCCGCCCGGCTCACCGAGGACGACTCGTGGGCGGCCCGCATGGTGTCGGCGGGGCTGATGACGGAGGCCGAGGCGTACGCGGACGAGCGCGCCCACGCGATCACCGGCTGGCTCGGCGCCGACGCCGTCGAAATCGATCCGCACACCGCTTCCTTCCAGCCGGAGGGAACGGGTGTAGTGGTCGTGTGCACCGACGGGTTGTGGAACTACGCCGAGTCCGCGGCCGAACTGGCGGCGGTGGTGCCGGCCGACGCCCGCACCCGGCCGCTGCACTGCGCGCAGACGTTGCTGGGGGTGGCGCTCGACGGCGGGGGCCACGACAACGTAACAGTCGCCGTACTTCCGTTCCCGGCCACGGTGGGGCGGGCAGGATCCGAACCTGCGTAGAACCGGTCCCTCTCCGGGGGATGTCTTTGTGGACTGAGGAGCGCGAGGAGCTCACGCGATGGCCAATTTCTCCAAGTCGAACGTGCCGCAGTTTTCGGTCGACATCTACCAGAACGAGTACCTGCCCGAGGGCGGCCGCGAGGTCAATGCCATCGTCACGGTGACGTCGACCGGCGGCGGCACCTCCGGCGGTCACCCGCTGGCGGCTCCCGGTTACGCCACCGACGGCGCCCCGGGCGGAGCCGTGGTGATCATGGTGGACTGCTCCGGTTCGATGGACTACCCGCCCACGAAGATGCGCAACGCGCGGGACGCGACCGCCGCCGCGATCGACACGATCCGCGACGGCGTGGCCTTCGCCGTGGTCGGCGGCACCCATCAGGCCCGCGAGGTCTACCCCGCCAACGGCGGTCTCGCGGTGGCCGATGCGCAGACCCGCGGCCAGGCCAAGCAGTCGCTGCGCAAGCTCACCGCCGGCGGCGGCACCGCGATCGGCACCTGGCTGCGGCTCGCCGACCGGCTGCTGGCGACCGCCGATGTGCCGATCCGGCACGGCATCCTGCTGACCGACGGCCGCAACGAGCACGAGAAGCCGGAGGACCTGCGGGCCACCCTGGAAGCCTGCGCCGGCCGCTTCACCTGTGACGCGCGGGGGGTGGGGACGGACTGGGAGGTCAAGGAGCTGACCGGGATCGCCTCCGCGATGCTCGGCTCCGTCGACATCGTCGCCGACCCGGCCGGGCTGAAGGCCGACTTCCAGGCGATGATGGAGACCGCGATGGGCAAGGAGGTCGCGGACGTGGGCCTGCGGCTGTGGACCCCGCAGGGCTCCGAGATCAAGTTCGTGAAGCAGGTCGCACCGACGGTCGAGGACCTGACCTCGCGCCGCACCGAGGCCGGTCCGCGGGCCGGTGACTACCCGACCGGCTCCTGGGGCGACGAGTCCCGCGACTACCACGTGTGCGTCCAGGTCCCGAACGCCGGTGTCGGACAGGAGATGCTCGCCGCCCGCCTCTCGCTGGTCCTGCCGCAGCCGGACGGCACCTCGCAGGTGCTCTCCCAGGGCCTGGTGCGGGCGGTGTGGACGGACGACATGGCTGCCTCGACCCGGATCAACCCGCAGGTCGCGCACTACACCGGTCAGGCGGAGCTCGCCTCCGTCATCCAGGAGGGCCTGGAAGCACGCAAGTCGGGCGACATCGACGGAGCGACCGCGAAGCTGGGCCGCGCGGTGCAGCTCGCGAGCGCCTCGGGCAATGACGACACCGCGAAGCTGCTGGCCAAGGTGGTCGACGTGGTCGACGCGCCGAGCGGTACCGTACGGCTGAAGGCAAGGGTCGCGGACGCCGACGAGATGACCTTGGAGACCCGGTCGACGAAGACCGTCCGCGTCAAGAAGTAACCGCGCTCGCAGGCGGAGGGGGAGCCAGCCGTATGTCGACTTGTCCGAACGGTCACCAGTCGGGAACCGACGACTGGTGCGAGGTGTGCGGCCACCGCATGTCCGCACCGGCCGTGTCCCCCTCCTCCGCGGCCTCCGGGCCGTCCGGGCCGGTGGTCTCCGGTTACGACCCGGACGCGACGGCGGCGGCCGAGCCGTGCCCGAGCTGCGGTACGCCGCGGGAGGGTCTGGCGCTGTTCTGCGAGGAGTGCCGCTACAACTTCCAGACGCACACCGCCACCACCTTCGTCCCGCCGCCCTCCCCTCCCTCGCCGGGGTTCCCGCCCTACCAGCGGTACGAGTCGCAGCGCTCGCGCCCGTCGCAGATGAACCGCCCGGCCGAGCCGCTGGCTCCCGACGCGATCACCCCGGGCGATTCCGGCGACTTCCTGCTCACCCCGCCGAGTGTGCCCTCCACCCCGTCGGCCCCGTCGGCTCCTTCGGTCCCTTCGCGGCCCGAGCCCGTCGCGGTGCCCGAGCCGGTACCGGTCGCGCCCGAGGTGACGACCTGGACGGCCACCGTCGCCGCGGACCGCGACTACTTCACCGCGATGATGGCCCGCAGCGGACCCGACGCCACCGGCCTGTACTTCCCCTCGTACTCCCCCGAGTTGCGGCTGCCGCTGCTCGGCAACCAGATCACCATCGGCCGCCGCCGCCACAGCACGGGCGAGGCCCCCGACATCGACCTGTCCCGCGCCCCCGAGGACCCGGGCGTCTCGCACAAGCACGCCGTGCTGGTGCAACAGCCGGACGGCGGCTGGTCCGTCGTCGACCAGGACTCGACGAACGGCACCACGGTCAACGGGGCGGCGGACCCGATCCAGCCCTACCTCCCGGTACCGCTGAAGGACGGCGACCGCGTCCATGTCGGGGCCTGGACGACGATCACCGTCAGCCGCGGCTGAATATCACTCCCGTCCCACCTTTACCAAGGATGGGCAAAGTCGCACACCTGAGCGACGCTTCCGGTCGCACAGCTGATAGAAAGCCTTGCTGGCTGTTCTCATCCGGCGAAAGGGTCCGGTCACCTTTCGCCCGGTGAATCCGCCGGGGGGGCTATTCGCAGGTCCAGCACGGGTCGTACCCGTGCATGGGGGGACCAACTCTTCTTCGCCGCCGTCCGCCGCGCTGTGCGCGGTGCCGGCGGTGCCCTCTCGCGGTTTCGCCGTGGCCGCACGGCCGTTCGACGCGGAACTTGAGGGAGTTGACGCATGGGCATTGCAGCCCGTGAAAAGGTTTTTCGTATAGGCATGGTGACCGCCACCGCGGTGGCGATGCTCGCCACCGCGGCGCCCGCCGCCCTGGCCGACACCACCCCGGCCCCGGCGCCGAAGCGCATCGGGTCCGCCCCGGTCGCCCCGCACGACGCCGTCCGCACCGGCGCACCCGCCGGTGACGCGTCGCTGGAGCTGAGCGTGTCGCTCAGCCCGCGCGACCCGGCCGGGTTGAAGAGCTTCATCGCGGCGGTGTCCGACCCCGCCTCGCCGCAGTACCACCACTACCTCAAGACCGGCGAGTTCGGTCCGGCCTTCGGCCCGACCCGGGCCACCGTCGACCGGGTGCGCGCCGCTCTCAGGTCCCAGGGCCTGGCCCCGGGCGAGGTCTCGGCGGACGGCTTCTCCATCCCGGTGCACACCACGGTGAGCGCCGCCGCCAAGGCGTTCGGGACCAGCTTCTCGGACTACAAGCTGGCGGACGGCCGCACCGGCCTGACCAACAACGCAGCGCCGGCCCTGCCGGCCGATGTCGCGTCGGCGATCACCGGCGTCGTCGGGCTCAACACCCTGACCACCCTGCGGCCGCACATCGCCCGCCCCAAGGCGAAGTTCGCCGCAACGGCGCCCTCGGCTTCCGGCACGGTCGCCCCGCACGCCGCGGGCAAGTCCCCGCAGCTGTGCAGCAGCGTCAAGGCGCAGCTGAGCGACGACTCGCTGTACGACGGTCAGCAGTACTGGAGTGCCGGCGCGCTCTCCAATGCCTACGGGATGAACAACCGGCCGATTCCCACCACCGGCGTCTCCATAGCCGTCTTCGAGCTGGAGAACTACGACCCGAAGGACGTCGCCGCCTACCAGGCGTGCTACGGCACGAAGGTCCCGGTCAGCGCCATCAAGGTCGACGGCGGTCCGACGGATCCGGCGAACGCCAACACGGGCGTCGGCGCCGAGTCGGTCATCGACATCGAGGACCTCATCGGCCTGGTGCCGGAAGCCTCGATCCTGGTCTACCAGGGCCCGGACGCCGACAAGGCGACGTGGAACCAGGTGCTCGACACCTACAAGAAGATCGTCACGGACAACCGTGCCCAGGTGATCTCCAGCAGCTGGGGCTCCTGCGAGGCCCACACGCCCGGCGACTTCATGAACGCCGAGAACGTGGTCTTCCAGCAGGCGGCCGCACAGGGCCAGACCGTCGTGTCGGCCGCGGGTGACAGCGGTTCCACCGGCTGCTCGCGTTCCGACGCGGCCGACCCCGCTCTCGCGACGGACGACCCCGCCAGCCAGCCGTACGTGCTCGGCGTCGGCGGCACCAACATGTACGGCGCGAACGAGTCCGTCTGGAACGACGGCAGCGGCGCCACCGGCGGCGGCGTCTCCTCCGTCTGGAAGTCGGTCACCGCGAGCAGCTACCAGAACGGCTTCACCGGCCCCGGGTACGACGGCAATGTATGCGGCGCCGGCGCGGGCGAGAGCTGCCGTCAGGTACCGGACGTGGCGGCTCTGGGTGACCCGAACACCGGGTACCCGATCGCCTACGGCCGCGACGCCCAGGGCAAGGAGTACTGGCCCATTTACGGCGGCACCAGCGCGTCCGCGCCGACCTGGGCCGCGCTGATCGCGCAGGCCGACATGGACCTGGCATGCGCGGCCGACGGCCCGCTCGGCTTCGTGAACCCGGCGCTCTACAAGCTGCCGGCCTCCTCGTTCCGTGATGTCGTCTCCGGCAACAACGACCTGACGTCCTCCGGTTACTTCGGCGGTCTCTACCAGGCCGCAACCGGCTACGACCTGGCCACCGGCCTCGGCGCCCCGCACGGCCGCGCGATCGTCACCGGCCTGTGCAAGGCCCTTCCGGAGAAGCCGGCCGGTACCTTCACCCCGGCCAACCCGGCCCGTCTGCTGGACACCCGGGCCGCGATCGGCGTCCCCGGCACCGCTCCGGTCGCCGCCAACGCCACGGTGAACCTCAAGGTCAAGAACGCTCCCGGGGCCCCGGCCTCCGGCCTGACCGCCGTGGTCCTCAACGTCACCGTCACCGCGACCACGCAGCCGGGCTACCTGACCGCCTGGCCGCACGGCGCGACCCGTCCGAGCTCGTCCAACCTCAACTGGGTGAAGGGCGACACCGTCGCCAACCTGGTGACCGTCCCGGTCGGTGCCGACGGCTCGGTCGACCTGGCCAACTCCACCGGCGGAACGACGCACATCATCGCCGATGTCTTCGGCTACTACTCCACGGACGCCTCGGGTTCCACCTACGCCTCCGCGGGTCCGGTCCGGCTGCTGGACACCCGGTCCGCGATCGGCGTCCCCGGCACCACGCCGGCCGCCGCCAAGGGCACGGTCAACTTCAAGGTCGCGGGCACCTCGGGCATCCCGGCGACCGGCGTCACCGCCGTGGTCCTCAACACCACCGTCACCGCGACCACGCAGGGCGGCTTCCTGACCGCCTGGCCGCACGGCACGACCCGTCCGACCTCCTCCAACCTCAACTGGGCGAAGGGCCAGACCATCGCCAACTCGGTGATCGTCCCGGTCGGCGCCGACGGCACGGTGGATCTCTTCAACGGCAGCACCGGATCCGCTCACATCATCGCTGACGTCTTCGGCTACTTCACCAGCGCCGGAACCGGCACGACGTTCCACACCGCGGGTCCGACCCGGCTGCTCGACACCCGTTCCGGAGTCGGCACCACCGGCAACGGCGGTCCGATGGCGTCCGCCGCCCAGCTGTCGCTGAACCTGAACGACGGCAACGTGCTGGCCAACGCGAAGGCCGTCGTCCTGAACGTCACCGTCACCGGTGGCACCAACGCCGGTTTCCTCACCGTGTGGCCCGACGGGACGACCCGTCCCAACGCCTCCAACATCAACTGGGTCACCGGCCAGACGATCCCCAACCTGGTCACGGTCCCCGTGGTCAACGGCAAGATCGACTTCCGGAACGCCAGCCCCGGCACCGTCCAGGTCGTCGCGGACCTGTTCGGCTACTACAGCTGACACCGGTGGTCCGGTGATCCGGACCCCGGTATTCGCAGCACGCAGAAGGCCCCGCACCCGGCAGTTCGCCGGGTGCGGGGCCTTTCCGCTGCCGCCGGCCGCTCAGACCGCCGGGACGTCCCAGACGTGCGGCCCGTCCGGGGCGTCGAGCCAGGTCCACTGGCGGCTGCCGCGGACGGAGAGGCCGTAGCGGTCACGCGGTGGCCAGGACTCGCGCCGCCACAGGTCGTGGGCGCCCTCCGCGATCGACCACAGGTCGCGGGGGCCGGCCAGCAGGACAGTGCCGTCAAGGTCGGCGCGGGCGCTGGAGCCGTCCGGGGCGGTGAGGGCCACGCCGCGGTCGCCGTTGGCCCAGCGGACCTCCAGCGCGCCCGCCTGGAGGGACAGCAGGAAGCGGAAGAGATCGTCTTCCAGGACCTGCGTCGGCAGGGTGGACCTGCGGATCCGCGCCCGCGCATCGTCCGGCAGCCCCTCCCGCGGCCCGTCCGGTGGCCCGTCCGGCGCGGGAACCGGCCGGTGGGAGGCGGCCGTGCCGCGCAGCGGGACGAAGTAGGCGGCCGTGTGCAGGAAACGGCCCTCCGCCCGGTCGGGGGCGGTGACCGTCAGCTGGATCAGACCGCCCGCGAAGGGCGCGAGGATCCGGCCGCCCGGGCGGCACTGGCGCAGCCAGGCCTCCGGCACGGAGGGCAGCTCGCAGGTCGCGACGATCCGGTCGTAGGGGGCCCGGCCCGGGTGACCGAGGGCTCCGTCGCCGGTGACGACGGCCGGCGCGGCACCCGCCGTCGCGAGGTGCGCACGGGCCGCGTCGGTGATCTCGGAGTCCAGGTCGACGGTGGTGACCGCGTCGTCGCCGAGGCGGTGGGCGAACAGCGCCGCGTTGTAGCCGGTGCCGGCACCGATCTCCAGCACCGTGCGCCCCTCCCGCACCTCCAGTGCCTCGGCCATCGAGGCCATCAGGGACGGCTGGCTGCTGGAGGAGATCAGCCGCCCGTCCCGCACGTGCGTGACCAGCGGAACGTCCTCGTAGGCACCCGCCAGCCAGCGGGCGCGCTCCGCGGGATCGGGGTCGTCCGCGCTGAGGCGCTCGTATCCGCCGCCGTGCCGTGGGCGGAAGTACTCGGGGACGAAGAGATGGCGCGGCACCTGCTCGAAGGCGGCCCGCCACCCGGGGTCCGCCAGCCCACCCGCCGCGACGATCCGCTGCACCAGCAGGCCGCGCAGCACGGCCGCCTCCTGTGCGTGCCGATCCTTCCGGTCCGCGTCCTCCATAGCTCCACTGTGCGGCGGCCGGGCCCGATCCGCGATGCCCCGGGTCCTAGCCGGCGCGGCCGGGGTGGCTGGGGGCGGCCGCAGGCCGGGACCTACGTCCCAGGTCCTCCGCCTGGTCGTCTGAGACCATGGAGGGGTGCCGCGCACTTCCGGGGGGCGACCCCGGTGCCCCGCGCGCACCACGTCGACCGGCGCCGGGCCGGTGCGACATCTTGAGGTGGAGCTGAGTGAACGAGACCCCGCAGGACACGGCGCCGCAGCAGACGTTCTTCGACGCCGTCGGCGGCGAGCAGACGTTCCGGCGTCTGGTGCACCGCTTCTACGAGGGCGTCGCGGCCGACCCCGAACTGCGGGCGATGTACCCGGAGGAGGACCTCGGCCCGGCCGAGGAGCGGCTGACGCTCTTTCTCATGCAGTACTGGGGCGGTCCGCGCACCTACAGCGACAACCGCGGCCACCCGCGGCTGCGGATGCGTCACGCGCCCTTCCAGGTCGACCAGGCCGCGCACGACGCGTGGCTGCGCCATATGCGCGACGCGGTCGACGAGTTGGCGCTGGCGCCCGAGCACGAGCGGCAGTTGTGGGACTACCTGGTGTACGCCGCCGCGTCGATGGTGAACACCGCGGGCTGAGCGGAAGGCCGTTGCCGTAGTTCCCACCGTCGGCGCCGGTGCCGCCGTTGCCGCTGATGCCGCTTTGTCCGTCCGCTGACCGGACAACGGACAACGGACAACGGGTCACGATCGTATTGCGACAATCTTCTACACTTCCTCACGCCCGATCTGTTTGAGAGCATCCGAACAGCGGGCGAACGGGGGATTGGCGTGACGGGGTTTGTGTTTCTGCGTGTCCGCGCGCACCGATTGCTGCTGACCGCCGCCCTGCTCACCGTGGTTCTCACCACCAGCGTGCTGGCCACGCTCGCCGCGTTCACCAGCGCCATCGGCGATGCCGGGCTGCGCCGCACGCTGGAGCACCAGTCGGCGGCGCGGACCACCGTCAACGTCCAGATGAACGTCACGGCCGACGCCTGGCGCACCGCGGACGCCGGGATACGCAAGACCCTGGGGAGCGCGTACGACGGGCTGCCCACGCAGGTGCGGTCCAGCACCCGGTCCGGGCCGTACGCACTGCCGGTCACGCTCGGTCGTTCCGCCGCGGGTGCCCGCAAGGGCGCCGACCCGGACCTGACGCTGCTGGCCACGTTCGACCGGGCCCGGGTGACGCTGGTCCAGGGCGGCTGGCCGACCGCCGTCGACCGGACCACCGGAGTCCTGCCGGTGGCGGTCCCCGAGCCCGTGGCGCGCTCCCTGGGCGTGCGGCCCGGCGCCCTGATCGATCTGACCAGCCGGCTCGGCGGCCCGAAGCTCCACATCCGGGTCACCGGCACCTACCGCCCGACGGACCGCAGCGACCCGTACTGGCAGCTCGACCCCATGGGCGGGCACGGCATCCGCACCCTGTCCTTCACCACCTACGGGCCGCTGCTCGCCGACCCGAGCGTCTTCGGCTCCGGCCGCCTCGCGCCCGCCGAGATGTCCTGGCAGAGCACCGCCGACTTCCGGAACCTGGGCGTGGCCGGGATCCCCGGCGTGCGCGAGGACGTGCAGCGGAGCATCGCCGCCACCACCAAGGACCCGGCGAACTCCGGTGTCCAGGTCTCCTCCGAGCTGCCCGACCTGCTCACCGGGGTGCAGCGCACCCTGCTGGTGACCCGCTCCACCCTGCTGATCGGCGCACTGCAGCTGCTGATCCTCGCCGGTTTCGCCCTGCTGCTCGTCGCCCAGCTGCTGTCCGAGGAACGGGCCGGCGAGACCGCGCTGCTGCGGGCCCGCGGCGGCTCGCGCGGCCGTGTCGCCCGGCTGGCCGCGACGGAGTCGCTGCTGCTCGCGGTGCCCGCCGGACTGGCCGCGCCGCTGCTCGCCGGGCCGGTCATCCGGCTGCTGGCCGGGCAGGGCGCGCTGGCCAGGTCCGGCACCGACCTGGGCGGCGCGATCGGTGCGACCGCCTGGTGGGTGGCTGCCGGAACCGCGCTGGCCTGCGCGTTCGCCGTGATCGTGCCGGCCCTGCGCGGGGCGGGGAGCTATGTCGCGGAGCGCTCGGCGCGGGCCCGCCGCGGGGCGCTGCCCGCCGCGGTACAGGCCGGTGCCGACCTCGGGCTGCTGCTGCTCGCCGGAATCGCGTACTGGCAGCTGTCCCGCCGCGCCAAGGACAGCGGGGTGCTGAGCGCCGACACCGGCGGGAGCCTCGGTGTGGACCCGGTGCTGGTCGCGGCGCCCGCGCTGTGTCTGCTGGCCGGCACCGTCCTGGTCCTGCGGCTGCTGCCGCTGGCCGCCCGGCTGGGCGAGCGCCGGGCGGCGCGGGGCAGCGGATTGGCGCTCGCCCTCGCGGGCTGGCAGCTCTCCCGCCGGCCGCGGCGCGGCGCCGGAGCCGTACTGCTGCTCGTACTGGCCGTCGCCATGGGCATGTTCGCGATCGGGCAGGGCGCCAGCTGGGACCGGTCGCAGCGCGACCAGGCCGACTTCACGGTGGGCGCGGACCTGCGGGTGACCGGCTCCACCACTGCGCCGTTCGGACAGGCGGGGGTGTTCGAGCACGTTCCGGGCATCGCCACCGCCGCCCCCGCGGCGCGCGCCCAACTGCAGCTGCCCGAGCAGCGCGTGGCCTCCATCCTCATGATCGACACGGCGAAGGCCGGCGAGGTGATGCGGTTCCGCGACGATCTTGCCGACCGCCCGCTGCCCGAGCTGCTCCGGCCGCTGCGGGCCGGGGCGTCCGGTGGCGCGTCCGGCGGGGCCAAGGAGACCGGCGGCTTCGCCTTCGCGGCCACCGCCCAGGAGTTGCGCTTCACCGCCCGGCTCGAATCCGACGGGCACGGTGAGGTCGTCGACACGCTCACCGCGATCGTCAAGGACGGCAACGGCGTCCTGTACTCCCTCCAGCTCGGCGATGTCCCGGCCGACGGAAAACCGCACCTCCTGGTCGCGGACCTCGCCGACGCGGCGGGCCGGACGGGCGGGTCCCCCGCGGGACCCTTGCGACTCACCCGTATCGAAGTCGACTACGCGGCCCCCGAATACGTCGAGAAGCACCGGCTCACCCTCGCGCCGGCGACCGTCTCCGCGGACGGCGGCATCCGTCCGATCACCGCGGCCGCCGGCTCGTCCTGGGTCGCGAGAGCGCAGATGCAGCGGAACGACGTCGTGCTCGGCGCTGACGCCGGCCTCCAGCCGGCCGCCGGAACCGCCGCCCTGTCGGCGGACGGTGCCGCGCTGACCGTCGCGTACTCCACCGGGGCCATGGCGAGCGACCCGGCGCTGGAGGACTCCAAAGGCGCGCACCTCTCCGTACGCCTCGCAGAACCAGCCGCCCCGCCGCTCGCCGGGGTCGCCACCGACGCCTTCCTGAAGGCCACCGGCAGCAAGGTGGGCGGCGAGGTCCGGGTCGAACTGAACGGCGTCGAGACGACCGTACGCATCACCGGTGCGACCCGCGCACTGCCCGGCACCACCGCCGCGTCGTCCTTGCAGGACGGCGGAGCGCTGCTGCTGGACCTGCGCGCCGTGAACCGGATGCTCGACGCGACGGGCGGCCGCGGCATGGAACCCAGCGAGTGGTGGCTGTCGGCCCGGCCGGGCGCCACCGGACAGATCGCCGCGGCGCTGCGCGACCGCGCTGACATCGACTCGCTGCTGGTGCGCGACGAGACCGCGTCGGAGATGCGCGCCGACCCGCTCGGCGCCGGGCCGCAGTCGGTGCTGCCGGCCGCCGTGATCGCCGCGGCCGTACTGGCGGCGGTGGGCTTCGCGGTGAGTTCGGCCGGCGCGATCCGCGAACGCAGCGGGGAGTTCGCGGTGCTGCGGGCGCTGGGCGCGCCGCGCCGCAAGCTCGCCCGGATGATGGCCGCGGAGCAGGGCCTGCTGGTGCTGCTGGCCCTGGTGGTCGGCGTCGCGCTGGGCGCGCTGCTGACCCGGCTGGTGGTGCCGCTGATCGTGCTGACGGCGCAGGCGTCCCAGCCCGTCCCCGGGCTGCTGGTCACCCTGCCGGTGGGGCCGCTCGCCCAGCTGATCGCCATCGTGCTGGTCGTACCGCTGCTGGTGGTCGTCCTGACGGCGGTCCGGCGCGGCGACCCGGTCACCGCACTGCGCAGGCAAGGGGAGGACTGACATGACGAACGGGACCGAAGGTCTCCCCGGCGGGACGGACCGGGACGGTGTTCCCGCCACATCAGGGGCCTCGCGCACCGCCGCGCTCTCCTGGGTACGGGTCCGGCTGCGTGCCGCACCGGCGGCGGCCATCGCGATGGCCCTGCTGGTCCTGGTCACCGCCTTTCTGGCCGCCGCGCTGCCGCGAGCGGTTGACCGCTACGAGGTCAAGGCGCTGCGCGGTTCGCTCGCCGACGCCAACCTGCGCAGCCGCACCCTCACCCTCAGCGACTCCTCGTCGGGTGCGGAGGGAGCGGGGGACGCGTCGCGGTTCGCACCGGAGTCGCTCGCCGGCGTGGAGTCGGAGTTCCAGAAGCTCGTACGACCGCCTCTGCGGCTGCTGCCGGGCCAGTCCGTGGTGGGGATCAGGACCGGCAGCGACTCCGCGGCGCTGGATCCCGCACTGCCCCGGCCGACCAAGACGCTGAACCCGAAGGCCGACCTCGTCGCCCAGCAGGGTCTGGAGCAGCACTCCCGGCTGGTGGCCGGCAGCATGCCGCGCGGTACCGCTGCCACCGACGCGTCGGGCGATCTGAACCGCGTCGATGCGGCGGTCACCGAGCAGACCGCCAAGGTGATGGGCCTGCGTCCCGGCTCCGAGATCCACCTCAGCACCCTGGGCACGGGGTTCACCGTTCATGTGACCGGCATCGTCTCGCCCACCGACCCGGGCGGGCCGTACTGGAACGAGGAACAGGACGTCCTCACCCCCCAGTTGACGTCCCCTCCCCCGAAACCCGGCGAGTACCCCACGTTCTACTGGCACTTCACCGCGCTGATCGCGCCGGAGGCGGCACCCACCCTGCTCAGCCTGGGCAAGGGCGCCTCCTTCTACTGGCACCACCCCGTCGACACGAGCCGCCTCACCCCCCAGGACGTGGCCCCGCTCCAAACACAACTGGCCTCGCTCGACAGCGGCCCGGACGCGACCGCGATGCAGTCGGGTTACGGGAGTTACCTTCACACCACCACCGGACTCGGCCGGCTGCTCTCCTCCTACGAACGCGACCGGACGGCGGCGCTGCCGCTGGTCCTGGTCGCCGCGATCGGGGTCGGCGCCACCGCGTTCGCCGTCCTGCTGATGGCCGGCGGGCTCGCGGCCGAGCGGCGGCGGGGCGAACTCGCCCTGCTGCGCTCGCGCGGCGGATCCGTACGCGGCCTGGCAGGACGCCTGCTCGGCGAGACGGCGGTGGCCTCGGTGCCGGCCGCGATCGTCGGCATCGCGCTCGCCCTCGTCCTCCTGCCGACCGACCGGTACCTGCTGTCGCTGCTGCTGGGGGCCGCCGTGGCCGCTACGGCCTCGCTGGCCCTGCCGCTGCGGGCCGTCGCCGTGCACCGCCGCCCGCGCCCGGCCGCCCGCGAGGACGTGGCCAACGCCCGGCCCTCCCGGCGCCGTACGGTCGTCGAACTCACGATCACCGTCCTGGTCATCGGCGCGGTGACCGCCCTGCGGAGGCGGGGCACCGTCAGCGGCACCGACCCGTTCCTGGCCGCCGCGCCCGTTCTCGTCGCCATCGCCGCCGCGCTGATCCTGCTGCGCCTGTACCCGCTGCCACTGCGGCTGCTCGCCCGGCCCGCGGCCCGGCTGACCGGCGCCGTCACCCACCTCGGCTTGGCCCGTGCGGGCCGCTCCCCGGCCAGTGCCCAACTGCCGCTGCTTGCACTGCTGATGTCGCTCACCGTGGCCTCGTTCGGCGGATCGGTGCTCGCCGGGGTGGCGGACGGCCGCGACGAGGCGGCCCGTGCGGCCGTCGGCGCCGACGCCAGGATCGACGCCAACTTCGTCCTGCCCGAGAAGCTCGCGGCCAACATCCGGAAGGTGCCCGGCGTCGCCGGGACCCTCGGCGTCCGGGTCGAGCCCAGCGCTTCCACCGCCGGTTTCGGGATGCCCTACAGCCTGATCAGCGTCGACCCGGTTGCCTACGCCGCCCTGACCCGTTCCATCGGACTCCCCGACTTCCCCGCCGACGCGCTCCTGCACGACAACGGCACCGGTCCGATGCCTGCCGTCGTCTCCCGGAAGGTCGCCACGATGCTCGCGGGCGGAACCGTCTCCGTGCAGCCCGCGATCGGAACGACCGAGATCAGGGCCGCCGCGGTGCTGGACCTCACCCCGGCGGCACCCAACTCCGATTTCGTGATCGTCTCGTCCGCGCAACTCGCCAAGCGCCACCCTGACATGAACTACAGCCAGTACACCGGCCCCACCGTACTGATGGCCACCGCTGACGGCCCGATCGACGGCAAGGCGCTGCGCGCCGCCACCGCCGCGACCGGCGGCAACATGTTCGTGGCCCTGCTGAGCGAGGAGCGCGGCGCGCTCTCCGACTCGGCCCTGCAGTCCGGGGCGCGGGGCATCTATCTCGCCGCGGTCGCGGGCGGCGCCGGCTACAGCGCGCTCGCGCTGCTGCTGTCCCTGCTCCAGGCCGCTCCCCAACGCGCCGCGCTGCTCGCCCGGCTGCGGACCATGGGGATGGGCCGGCGCGACGGGCGACGGCTGGTGTTCCTGGAAATGCTGCCGCAGGCGCTGCTGGCGGCGATCGGCGGCGTGCTCGTCGGTCTCGCGGTGATCCCGCTGCTCGGGCCCGGCGTGGACATCACCGCGCTGGCGTTCGGCAGCGACCCGAACACGACCGTGCCGGCCGGCCTCGGGCTGCGCGCCGACCCGCTCTCGCTGGCACTGCCGTCGGCCGGACTGCTGGCACTGGCCTGTGTGGTGCTGCTGGCGCAGGTGTGGGTGACCGGACGGCGCCGTGAGAGTACGGACCTGAGAGTAGGAGACCGCTCATGACCAATACCACCGAGAGCGGCGCCGGCGGCGCCACGACCACCCTGGCCGATCTGGAACAGCGGGCGGCCGCCCGCCGCGAGCAGCCCGCCTACGGGCAGAACGCCCTCATCAGCTGCGACCGGCTGGTACGGATCTTCACGGCCGACGGCGTCGAGGTCCAGGCGCTGCAGGGCCTGGACCTGCTCGTCGCGGAGGGCGAGCTGATGGCCCTGGTCGGCGCCTCGGGCAGCGGCAAGTCCACCCTGCTGAACATCCTCGCCGGCCTCGACGTACCGACCGCGGGCGCCGCCTCCGTCGGCGGTTACGACCTGCTCGACATGGACGCCAAGTCCCGGCTGCGCTACCGCCGCGAGGTCGTCGGCTTCGTCTGGCAGCAGACCGCCCGCAATCTGCTGCCCTATCTGACGGCGGCTCAGAACGTCGTGCTGCCGATGCAGTTGTCAGGGCGTGACGGCTTCCGCGCCAAGCGGCTGCACGCCGCCCGCGCCACGGAGCTGCTCACCATGCTCGGCGTCGGCTACTGCCACGACCGGCACCCCGGGCAGATGTCCGGCGGCGAGCAGCAGCGCACCGCCATCGCGGTGGCGCTCGCCAACTCCCCGTCCCTGGTGCTGGCCGACGAGCCCACCGGTGAACTGGACTCCGCCACCGGCGAGCAGGTGTTCGCCGCCTTCAGGACCGCCAACGAGGAGCTCGGCACCACCGTTGTCGTCGTCACCCACGACCACGCCGTGGCCGACGCCGTACGCCGCACGGTCGCCATCCGGGACGGCCGGACGGCCTCCGAGGTGCTGCGCCACACCGAGATCGACGAGCACGGCCAGGAGTCGGTCGTCGCCCGCGAGTACGCCACCGTCGACCGCGCCGGCCGGCTGCAGCTCCCGCGCGACTACACGGCGGCGCTCTCCATCGAGAACCGCGTCCTGCTGGAACTCGAATCCGACCACATCGGCGTCTGGCCGGACCGCCCGACGGCGCCGGAACAGGACTGACACCGCCGGAACAGGACTGATCAGCCCGAGCCGGACCAATCCGGGCGGAGCGGGGCGTAGTCGGGGGCTTTCGCGGTCAGGTGGGCGTGATCAGACGCTTCCCCGGTCTGGTGGGCGTGGGCGTCGGCAGCTGCGACCCTCAGGGGGCGTGACCGTCAGGTGGGCGTGACCGTCAGGCCGGAACCGAGGGCGGTGCGCCGTACGGCGACCGACCCGTAGGGCGTCCGCAGCCGAAGCCAGGCCCCTGCCGTCAGCAGCGTGAAGGGGTCCTCGCCGCCGCCCCGCAGGAATCCCAGCGCCTGCGCCGCGTGCACGGCGCGCATGGGCAGCACCGTGTCCCCGACCGGCCGGGACCAGACCTCCTCGGCGAGCGCGTCGAGCTCGGCCCGCGTCCGCCGCTCCGGCACCAGCACTTCGGTACGGGAGCGGAACTCCCCCACCAGCCGCTCGGCGGCGCCACGTACGTCCTCGGGCGCGAACTCGGCGATCCGCTGCCAGCCACCGCGCGGCGGCAGCAGTCCGGCCCATGCGGGGCCGGTGACGGACGCCGGGACCACGACGGCGTCGCCGCTCCGGCCGGGGGCTTCCACGGTGGAGTCCCCGGTGCCTTCCTCGATGCCTTCCAGCAGCTGGCCTGCCGAGACGGTGGCATCCAAGTCGAGGACGTCGCGGAGCGAGGCCGTGCGAATGGCCAGCACGCCGCCGAACGGCGGCTGGCCGAAGACCGCGAGCACGCCCTCCGCGGAGCGCAGACGCACCACGGCGGCCTTGTCCCAGCGGACCAGCCGGCCCAGGAAGGCGGCGAGACCCGCCGCCTCCCCGGCACCGGCGAGGAGCAGTCGCGTCATGCGGCGACGGCCTCTTCCGACACGGCCTCCGCGTCCGACGGCAGGTCGTCGCGGTACGCCTCCAGGAAGGACCGTTCCTCCGCGCTGATCCGCCGCGGCCGCCCTTCCGCGAGGTTGTACGGGACCACGATCGTGGAGGCCCGTACGTACACGGTCTCCTCGTCCTTGATCTCGTATGCGACGGTCATCGAGGCCGCGCCGATCTTCGTCACCCACGACTCGATGGTCACCGGCGCGTGCCGGTGGACCAGCGGTCGCAGATAGTCGATCTCGTGCCGGGCCACGACGGACCCGCCCGTGAACGACGTGCTGCCCTCGCCCGGCGCCAGCCGGAACATGAAGTCGATCCGCGCCTCTTCCAGGTACCGCAGGAAGACCACGTTGTTGACGTGCCCGAAGGCATCCATGTCCGACCAGCGCAGCGGGCAGCTGTAGATGTGCCGGGCCATCAGCCGCGGGTCAGCTTCTTGTAGGTGGCACGGTGCGGACGGGCCGCGTCGGCGCCGAGCCGCTCGACCTTGTTCTTCTCGTACGACTCGAAGTTGCCCTCGAACCAGTACCACTTGGACTCACCCTCGTACGCGAGGATGTGGGTCGCGACCCGGTCCAGGAACCAGCGGTCGTGGGAGATGACCACAGCCGCGCCCGGGAACTCGAGCAGCGCGTTCTCGAGCGAGGACAAGGTCTCGACGTCGAGGTCGTTGGTGGGCTCGTCGAGGAGCAGCAGGTTGCCGCCCTCCTTGAGCGTGAGCGCCAGGTTCAGGCGGTTGCGCTCACCACCGGACAGGACGCCGGCGGGCTTCTGCTGGTCCGGCCCCTTGAAGCCGAAGGCGGAGACGTAGGCCCGCGACGGCATCTCGACCTGGCCGACGTTGATGTAGTCCAGCTCGTCCGACACGACCGCCCAGAGGGTCTTCTTGGGGTCGATGTTGGCGCGGCTCTGGTCGACGTAGCTGATCTTGACCGTGTCGCCGATCTTGACCGAGCCCGAGTCCGCGGGCTCCAGGCCCTGGATCATCTTGAACAGCGTCGTCTTGCCGGCGCCGTTCGGGCCGATGATGCCGACGATGCCGTTACGGGGCAGGGTGAAGGACAGGTCGTCGACCAGGACCTTGTCGCCGAACGCCTTCGAAAGGTTGTTGACCTCGACGACGATGGAGCCCAGACGCGGGCCCGGCGGGATCTGGATCTCCTCGAAGTCCAGCTTCCGCACCTTGTCGGCCTCGGCCGCCATCTCCTCGTAACGGGCGAGGCGCGCCTTGGACTTGACCTGGCGGCCCTTGGCGTTGGAGCGGACCCACTCCAGCTCTTCCTTGAGGCGCTTGGCGCGCTTCTCGTCCTTGCGGCCCTCGACCTTGAGGCGGGTGGCCTTCTTCTCCAGGTACGTGGAGTAGTTGCCCTCGTAGGGGATCGCGCGGCCGCGGTCGAGCTCGAGGATCCACTCGGCGACGTTGTTCAGGAAGTACCGGTCGTGAGTGACGGCGACGACGGCGCCCGCGTACTTCGAGAGGTGCTGCTCCAGCCAGTTCACCGACTCGGCGTCGAGGTGGTTGGTGGGCTCGTCGAGGAGAAGCAGGTCCGGTGCCTCGATCAGCAGCTTGCAGAGCGCCACGCGGCGCTTCTCGCCACCGGAGAGGGTGGTGACCGGCCAGTCGCCGGGCGGGCAGCCCAGCGCGTCCATGGCCTGCTCCAGCTGCGCGTCGAGGTCCCAGGCGTTGGCGTGGTCCAGGTCCTCCTGGAGCTTGCCCATCTCGTCCAGCAGCGCGTCCGAGTAGTCGGTCGCCATGAGCTCGGCGACCTCGTTGAAGCGCTTGAGCTTGCCCATGATCTCGGCGGCGCCGTCCTGGACGTTCTCCAGGACCGTCTTGGACTCGTCGAGCTTCGGCTCCTGCATGAGGATGCCGACGGTGAACCCGGGCGACAGGAACGCGTCACCGTTGGAAGGCTGCTCCAGGCCGGCCATGATCTTCAGCACCGTGGACTTACCGGCACCGTTGGGACCCACCACACCGATCTTCGCGCCGGGCAGGAAGCTCAGCGTCACGTCGTCAAGGATCACCTTGTCGCCGTGTGCCTTGCGCGTCTTGCGCATCGTGTAGATGTACTCAGCCAAGAGAAACCGTCCGGCAATCGATGTGTGGGCAGATACACCCCATCTTGCCGTACGTCCACCCCGACGGGCGAACGAGTAGGTCAGAGAGCCCCTGCCCGCGGCGCCGCCGCCGGCCCCACGGCCCCCACCAGCACCACCGGCACTGCCACCCGCCCGGAAGCCGGCACCGCCCGGAGACCGGCCACCGCCCGGTCCGGAACCGCCACTGCCCGGTCCGGAACCGCCACCGCCCGGTCCGGAACGGCCACCGCCCGGTCTCCGCATGGTTGCGGGGACCGGGCGGGAACGAACCGGGGGCGGGACTCCAAGAGTCCCGCCCCCGTCACTTCAGCCTGCGTCTACAACCCGCTACTACTGGCCTGGACTACTGGCCCGCGGGAGTTCCGGCCGACTTCTTCCGGCGGAGGAAGAAGACCGCGCCGCCGCCGACCGCGACGAGCGCGACGGCGATGCCCGCGATCATCGGGGTGGCGCTGCTGCCACCCGTCTGAGCGAGGTCACCACCGGTGGTGCCGGTGGTGGAACCGGCCGAGGCCGGGCTGGGCTGGGTGGTCGGCGTGCTCGGCGCCGGGGTGGGCGTGCCGGTCGTCTTGCAGTCCAGAACACCCTTGAACGTCTTGGTGAAGCCGTTCGGGCCGGAGATCGTGATCTCGTACTTCTGGTCTTCCTTCACCGGGACGGTGATGGTCTTCGACTTGCCGGCCTCGATGGAGAACTTCTGGCCCGCGAGCTCGAAGGTGAACGCCTCGTCGCCCTTGTTGGTGGCGGTGACGTCGACACCGTTCTTGGCGCAGTCGACCGTGGCGGAGACCGCCGGGATCGGGCCCTTCTTGGCCCAGGTGCCCGTGGCCGTGGCCGTCGCGGTGGTTGCGCTGGAGCCCGCGAGGATCTGGACCTGGCTCTTGCTGTCGACGCCCGTGAACGCGCGGCCGACCGGAACCTGGGTGACGGCCGTGGCCGTCACCGACGTGGTGCCGTCGGCGGCACCCGCCGGGATGGAGAAGAAGAGCTGGTCACCGTTGACCGCGGAGGTGACGGCCTTGCCCGACTTGTTGACGATCTTCACGCCCGCGGGGATGTCCGCGGCGGGCTGGATCTGCACGGGCGCGGTGGAGGAGGTGTGCACCGTGACCGGGCCGAGCTTGTCGCCGGACTTGCCGGAGACGGCCGGCGGGTCGAGCGTCAGGGACGCCTTGGGCTCGGGGGTGTCCGTCGCCGCCTTGCCCAGGTAATCGGCGAGCTGCTCGGCAGCCTTGTCGTTCGCGTCGACGTTCGCCTTGTCCGAGAAGCGCCAGATGGCGACCTGGGTGCCGGCCGCGGCGGTCTTCTCGGTCAGCGGACCGGTGCCGGCGGCCTTGGCCAGCGCGGCCAGGTCGGCCACCTGCGGGTAGGAGTGCTGCAGGATCCAGTTGATCTTGCCCGCGTCAGGGTTGTTGTGCAGCGAAGAGGAGTCCCACGGGACCTCCTGGTACTTCGCGTGCTTCTGCGTCGGGTTGTGAATGTCGATGCAGTACGTCTGGATGGTGCCGCCACCGACGTCCATGGTGAAGAGACCGGCGTTGATCGCCTTGTCCTTACCACCCTCGTGGATGACGACGCCGTCCGACTTGTCGGCCTGCAGGCCGCCCAGCACCGCGGTGGCACCGCCGTCCGCGAAAGCGGCACCCGCGCCGGATATCGCACCAGCTGCGAACAGACCTGTGGCCAGGCCCGCGGCGGCGAGGCGGGCAGTGCCTCGCCTCTGAATCTTGAACATGGAACTCCCCTTCGGGCGAAGCCGGGTCGTGAGGGTGGCCTCGCCTGCGGCTCCGAGAGCATCCGGGCCCCCGCAGTACCGAAGGAATCCTAGGAACCACAGGTATCGCGACCACCAACAATCCGTTCCCATAACCAATTCGAATCGCAATCGTTATGTAATTTAGGGATGGTCATGAGAATGTCGATAAGTCACCGATGCCATTCGCTCGCATAAAAGCTGCGCAACCGGGATTCTCAGGACATCTCAGCCGACCGAGGCGAAACGAGTTCCTGTCGGACCACCGACACCCGCCGGAACGCCGCCGTCCCCCGGGACAAATCGTGCCCGATCGCCACCGCGTCGATGTCCGCCGCGACGTACCACCGGCCCTCGTGCTCCTCCTCACGGACCCTCAGCCGCCCCCGCACGACCAACGGTTCACCGACCTGGACCGATGTCCGAACATTGGCCGCCAGCGTCCGCCACGCCCGCACCATGAAGAAGCTCGTACTGCCGTCACTCCAGGCCCTCCGCTCCGCGTCCCAGCGGCGAGCCGTCGTCTCCAGCCGGAACCGGATTACCGGCACACCCGTCGCCGTCTCCCGGAATTCGGGCTGCGTCACGACATTCCCCACCACCGTCACCGACGTCTCATTCATCCGCCCGCTCTCCCCCGCTGTCGAAATCCCGCTCCCGAGTGCCCTGGGGACATCGTGCACGAGTCGGACGGAGCGCGGAAAAACCGGCCGTAATCTGTGGATTACCGGCCGGTTGTGGATATCTCCGTCACTCCTGGGAGTGAAATCTCAGCCCAGACACCGGGTCTCGGGCCCGGGTCTCGAGCCCCGGACACCAGCGCCCGGCGCCGTTCCTGGGTGCCGGTCCCGGCGCCGTTCCTGGGTGCCGGCACCGGCACCGCCCCCGCCCTCAGCCCCCGGCCACCACCGCGTACTGTTCCCGCACCTCGCGATAGCGCAGCAGCTCCGCCGCCACCGGCTCCAGCACCCGCGCCCGGCCGCAGTCCGCCGCGGCGGCCCGCAGCCGCCGCTCGGCCGCCTGCCCGTACCGGCGGGCCGGACCGCGCGCGGCGATACGGCAGGCCCCGGCGAGCGCCGGGCCGCCGAGGGCGCCGACCCCGAGCAGGACGACCGGCAGCCACCAGGAGGCATCGAGCGAACCCACCGCGATCGCGACCAGGCACACCACCCCGGCCACCGCGAGGCTCATCAGCAGCCATTGGGCGGCACCCACCGCCGACCACCAGGCGGGCCGCTCAGGCCCCGCCGGCTCGGCGCGGGCGGCCGCCGTGTCCAGCGCCGCCGGCAGTCCCTCGCCGCCGCGCCGCGCCGCGTCCCGCACGGCCCGCGCCCACGGGACGGGCAGCCCCTGGGCCGCGTCGTCCGCGAGTGCCCGCACCGCCTCGTCCACCGCGGGGCGGGACGCGGCGAGTCCGGCCGGACCGCGGGCCACCGAGTCCGTCCCACCCTGGCGATCGGCGGTCAGCCGCCCCCACGGTGTGCCACAGGCGGTCTCCGCGGCGCGCGTCCAGTCGCGTTCCGCCGCCTCACCGGCGCCCGCGACTCCCACCGCGTCGGCCAGCCGGTCGACGAACTCCTCGCGGGCCGGATCCGTCAGGCCCACAGCGCCCTCTCCGACGTACAGCGACTGCAGGCGGCCGGCGGTGCGGTCCACGTCGGCCGCGAGCCGCCGGTTCGCCGCTCCCCGTTCGGCCACGATCTGCCCGAGGCAGGCCCGCAGATCGGGCACACCGACCCCGTTGAGCGCCGAGACCGCGAGCACCACCGCGCCGGCGTCGCCGTGTTCCCCGACCGCGAGTCCGTCCTCGTCCAGCAGGCGCCGCAGATCGTCCAGCACCTGGTCGGCGGCGTCGCCGGGCAGCCGGTCCACCTGGTTGAGCACCAGCAGCGTGACGTCCGCGTGCCCGGCCAGCGGCCGCAGATAGCGTTCGTGCAGCGCGGCGTCCGCGTACTTCTCCGGGTCGAGCACCCACACCACCACGTCCACCAGCTGCAGCAGCCGGTCCACCTGGTCGCGGTGGCCGGGCGCGGCCGAGTCGTGGTCCGGCATGTCCAGCAGCACGAGACCGGCCAGCCGCTCGTCCGTCCCAGGAACGCGATCGGTGCCGTCCAGCACGCTCCGTCTGGCGTAACGATCCTGCGGGGCGATACCGAGCCGATCGAGCAGTCCGGCCGCGCCCTCGGGGTCCCAGGAGCAGGAGACAGGCGCGGCGGTCGTCGGCCGGCGGACGCCCGTCGCCGACAGTTCCAGTCCCGCGAGAGCGTTGAACAGAGTCGACTTTCCGCTCCCGGTGGCACCGGCCAGCGCGACGACCGTGTGGTCGAGCGACAGCCGCCGCCGCTCCCCGACCCGCTCCAACAGCGCTCCGGTCTCGGCCAGTTCGTCCGGGCTGACGCGCGTCCGGGACAGCCCGAGCAACTCCCCGAGCGCGTCGACCCGCGCCGCGAGCGGATCCGGGGAGCGCCGAGCGCCGTGCGAGCCGCCGGAAGTGCGGACTCCGTTTTCCCGCACCGCGCCCGTTCCTCGGGCGAAGCCCATTGCTCCGTCGGAGACTCGTTCTCCGGAGACTCGTCCTCCGGAGGAGGAGTCTCCGGAAACTCTTGCTCCGGCGGCGCCCGTGCCGGTTCCTGCCGTGGATGCCACCGCGATCACCTTTCCTTCTGCAGTAGGGACAGTGCGGCGATCAGCGACGACTGCTGCTGAGCGGTCACATCGAGGCCGTCCACGGGCGCGAGCCGCCGCTCGCACTCACCGCGCAGCAGACCGGCGACCCCGTCCTCCAGCTGCTCGCGCGCACGGTCGCGCATCCGCAGCGCGGCCTGCGCGCCGACCGTCTCCGCCAGCCGTTCGCCCGCCGCGCTCCCGCGCCGACCGCCGAGCAGGACGGTCGCCAGCAGCGCCGCCGCGTCCTCCGGGTCGGCAGGGGCCCGTTCGGCGTCGCGGGCGGCCCGTACCTCGGCGTAGGCGAGGTCGGTGAGACCCTCGCGCCACCGCGCGACCCCCGCGTCGATCCGGTCCGCGGTGGCCGCCCGGTCCGGCCGCGCGTCCGGCTCCGCGAGCATCGCGGCCCCGGCGCGGTCCCGCCGCCACCCTGCGGCAGTGCGTTCGTCGGCCGCGTCGACCTCGGAACGCAGCAGCGTCGCGAGCCCCTCGGCGAGCGCGCACTGCAGCGCCTCGCGCCCGCAGTGCG
The DNA here is from genome assembly GCF_056432645.1 of Streptomyces sp. NPDC045021. Lineage (NCBI taxonomy): Bacteria > Bacillati > Actinomycetota > Actinomycetes > Kitasatosporales > Streptomycetaceae > Streptomyces > Streptomyces sp. NPDC045021. Next base: position 304,403 of record NZ_JBWKIQ010000003.1, on the reverse strand, counting down.
GGTACTCCAGCCAGCGCGCCAGCGCCTCACCGGCCAGCGGCACCCCGGCCGTCACGGCGCTGTCGATCCGTTCCGCGGCCTCCGCGTACGCGTCCTCCGCACCACGGGCCAGCCGTACCGCCGCGGCGTGCTGGACGGCCGAGGCCGAGGCCAGCGCCGGCATCCTGGCGCGCATCGAGTCCAGGACGCCGACCGCGGTCCTGTGCGCCGCCTGCTGGCGGGCGGCCGGGTCCTCGGCGTTGTGCACCAGCCACTGGCGCAGCGCGGCGACCGCGGTCTGCGGCAGCAGCCCGCCCCCGCCCGCCGATTCGGGCAGCTCCGGCACGGTGAAGCGCGGTACGTCCCCGAGCCCGGCCTTCGTCAGGAGCGCCGCGTAGTGCCGGGCGACGTCCTCGGCGATCTGGTGCGGCACCCGGTCCAGCACGGTGGCCAGCGTGACGTTGTACTCCTTGGCAGTGCGCAGCAGATGCCAGGGCAGCGCGTCCGCGTACCGCGACGCCGTCGTGACCAGGATCCAGATGTCCGCCGCACAGATCAGCTCCGCGGCCAGCTCACGGTTTCGTGAGACGAGCGAGTCGATGTCCGGGGCATCCAGCAGCGCGAGACCCCTGGGCAGCGCGTCGTCGGTCTCCAGCCGCAGCAGTTCGCCCTCCGCGCCCTCGTCCCCGTCCCCGTTCTGTGTCACGGGTGGTGCGGACCAGGCCCGTGCCAGGCCCGGCAGGATCCGCGGATCGGCGAACCAGGCCCGGTCCGCGGGGTGGCACACCAGCACCGGCGTCCGGGTCGTCGGACGCAGCACCCCCGCCTCGCTGACCCGTCGCCCCACCAACGAGTTGACCAGCGTCGACTTCCCCGCCCCCGTCGATCCGCCGACCACCGCCAGCAGCGGCGCTTCAGGGGTCCGCAGCCGGGGCACCAGATAGTCGTCGAGCTGCGCGATCAGCTCCTGGCGGGTACGGCGGGCCCGCGCGGCTCCAGGAAGTGGGAACGGAAAACGCGCGATGTCGACGCGGTCGCGCAGCGCGGACAGCGCGTCGAGCAGCTCGGGCCGTACGTCCAAGATCGCCACAGTGGCAGAATGCCCCATTTTGGCGCATTTTTGAAGCGTATACCGCCCAGTTCACGCCTTTTTGGCCCGCACGCACCCGATACGGCGGTAAGGGAGGCGGACGAGACTCGGGCATAACGAGTGCACAACGGCCACCGACTGAGGAGGAAAAAGCGGTGCAGCATTCGTACCCGCCTGCGATTATCGGACCGCTTCACCGAACCTCCACAACGTGTCACGGAGGTGAAGCAACCGGTAGTAGGTCCACCGCGCCCTATCCTTGACCCCGGCCAGGTCACGGAACCACCCAGGGGCGGAGACAGCCGCGGCCACTGTCCGGCCCCCATAGCTCAGTGGATAGAGCAGGTGCCTTCTAAGCACTTGGCCGCAGGTTCGAGTCCTGCTGGGGGCACCACCGCTTCACCCGTCCGGCGTACCCGCGAGGGGAAACCTTTCCGCAGGTCAGCGCCAGAACGACGCCACACACACGCAGCCGTCCCTGCCTACTCTCGAAGAGTAGGCAGGGACGGCTCCGTCCGGCTGTCACCGGGTTTCTGCGGGTGGCTGCGGCGAATACGCGGCGAAGTTTTGCCTCGGGGGCCGGCCGGGGTCCCCCGCCCCGCGTCGGCGGTAGCCTCCCCGGATGGCTCAAACCAGGCTGGTAGCCGATCTACGAAGGCAGCAGATCCTCACCCTCAAGGACTTCCGGGAGGCGATGAGAGCCCCTTGCGGCCTGCCCGACTGGATGGGCAGCAGCGTCGATGCCTGGTGGGACACCATCGAGACCCGAGCCATCTCGGCGACCATCGATGCACACGACCTGCTCGCCGTGTACGCCGACGAACATGGCCTCTTCAGCGACGGCAACGCTGACGGCGCAGCCCTGCGTCAGGTCTTCCGGGACTCCACCCATGCCGTCCTGGAACTCAGCCCGCGTAAGTAGCGCCCGTGGGTATAGAGGGCGGCCCGCCGCGGTTAGAGCGGCCTCGACTGGTCCCGCCATATCTGAGCCCGGGACCTGGCCAGCCAACTTCGACATGGACCGCCGGGACCCAGTGGAAAACCCCCCGGTCGTCGACCCACCTGACGATTGCACCCCCCGCCGGCACCCAGTGACGCCGCCGCCCCTTCTCCGGTCTTGCGAGGTCAATCGCCTCCGGAGGCCAAGGCGTCCTAGCTGTTTCCGCAGCTCAGGCGGGCTGCTGCACGTCAGGCGTCTCTATCCATCCCACAAATACGCCGTGGCTGGGGTGATCACCTCGATGCGAACTACGGATGCCAGCCGCTGATGCACGGGCAGAATGACGCGACGAATGATCACCAGCAGCGTGGTCGCGCCTCCAGAACCGCACTCGCCGAATGCACGCCCATCACACAGCTCACGATGCGACCACTACGCAGCCCGACAGGACCATGGGCCTGGCGAGGAAGCGGACGGTCCCCGTCTGTCAAGTATCGACCGAGCTGCTACCCGGCCTAGGGGTTCCTTGGGAGGGGGAGGGGGAGATGGCGGCACTGCTCGAAGGCTCCTGGTAGGCCCCACTGAGAAGTCCGATCCCGAAAGCTCGGCCTTGATCAGTCAACCCATCATCTGGCCATGCCTGACGTCCATCGAGGGTCTGCACCCAAATGAATCGATCTTCGCCCTGCCCGCTAATGCGTCGAGGCATAGCGGCACCTCCTCACTGACCCAATCACTGTCGCACGTTCATCCACCTGATGAAAGCCCTGGGCTGGTTTCATCACTCTTTCGCGCCGCCATCGCGCTCTGTTTACTGTTCGTAATTCTGCGTATACACCATGGCAGGATCACCAATGTTAGTAGTGCACCCTGCACCATGAGCAACACGAAGAAACCCAATCTCATGCACCCCGTTGAATTCACGCAGAACATGACAAGGGCTGCCGAGAAGCACACGATTGGGATGCACCACGAGACACCCCGAAGGCCCACTAGCATCTTATCTTCCAACGCATGCACTTTTGAGGAGGACGAGGACTTGGCCAGAATTGTTATGGAGGCAGCGCCAACCGCGAGGAATATAGTCGTCAGAAGAACAGTAAAGTTCAAGGAGGGTTCGGCCGCACCGTTACCGACTGCCTTAGCGGAGACGAGGTCGGCGCTTTTTTCGTGTCCAACCAACAAAAGAGCCACCACGGCCAGGCATGTCGCCAGAGTCGCGGACAGCCAGCCTCTAAGCTCAGACCTTAGCCTCAAACGCAATGTATATTCTTGTCCGCCCCCGAAATCGTGGGCCGCTAGGTGATACCCGTGCCGACCGAGGTATCCCACATGAGGCTTAGGCAACCCAGGCGTCAAGCCAGGTGAACCTGGATCTATTTCCACGCCTGTCGGCGACCATAGTTCACAGTGGTAGCTTCTTGGATCCCCGACGGGCGGTGCTATTTTGAATTCCCACGTTCCCCAACCGAGGAGTACCGATACTCCACGCCAGGGTTTCCCTGTTGCCACTTCCCATTCTTGGGGAACATCCGTCGTTATCTTCACCATACATTCACCATCTGGTTCACCCGGAACCAAAGCGCATAGCATGTGACATTCAGTCAACGTCATCACGGAGATCCGGAAGAACTCTGATGCCAGTTTGTCCGCAGTGCCGAAGAGGCGGTCGTGCTGGTCGGAGCTTAGTCCCCACGGCATTTCACGCATCAATTCATAGGTGTTCTTTCCATCGCGAATCACGGATGTAGTGATGCGTCTAAATGCTGATGTTAGGCCGTCCGGGAGGCCAGGAAGCCAGGGTGTTTTGGGGATCGCTCCGCCAATGATGGATTCAGTGACAGAGTTTAGAAAATTGAACTCAAGGGACGCGCACTCCTCGCTGCGCAACCTGGGGAGGGAGTGGCCCTCGGAATCACACATCCGGAACCGGTAGGAAAGGCTGGCTTTATCGAGCAGCATGAGAGGAACTAGACATTGACGTTGGCCCGCCAGGCCTTTGAGTATTACTCCAGACGGTGGAACAGTGAAATGGAATCCGATGTTGCAACGCACAGTCTCGGCGTCGATAAATTCGAGCGTATCAACCCGCCGATGCATCCAACTAGATCGGGACAGCCACAGCAATCCCAATCGTCGCCCTGCGTCTGGCTGCTCGAATTCATCGCGGCCATCCAACGTAAGCGAGTCCGGGAAAGCGTTCCCTGGTCCAGGCATCGCTGCTCGCCTTCTGCGCGTAGCCCTTTACAACCTGCATGCAGCGCAGGCCTGTTGAGGGTGGATGCTTCGTCTCCCGTCGCTTCAACGGCCTAGTTCTAGGGTGGACGTCGGCTGAACACTTCGCAAGCCGAGGAATCTGCCCCTTCTTGGTGGTGCTGGAATCCTGAGCAGCGTTACAGGGTGCCTCTCCGACAGTCTCTCAAGGACTCCCCCAGCATCGGGAGGAGCGCTGGGCCGAACGGAGAAAGTATCGCTTGCTTATCGGCGATCAGGAATCTTCGGCTCTGGGACTCAGCCCCCGGCAGGACACCCCCCTTGATGTTGGGGGCGCCCTGCCGTGTCTGCGCCGGCTTCTACCACGACCACGTGCGCTACAACCCGCTGATGTCCTGCGCGGCCTCGATACGCCTTTGGAGGTCCTTGGTCTGTCCGGAGATACAGCGGGCGTAGGTGGCCAGCAGGACGGCCACGCTGTTGCCCGCCCATTCCGCGACCTGCGCGGGTGGGACGCCATGGTTGAGCCATGTCGTCAGGCAGGTGTGGCGCAGATCGTAGACCCGTTTGCCGAGCGGCGACGCGTATTCGTCCGCGGTGAGAATCTCCTTCCGGGCTCGGTCCCATCCTCTGCGAAAGACGGACCCTGCCAGGGCATCTCCCTTCTCTCCTCGGAACAACAGATCGCCAGGCTTCAGCCCTTCAGCCTTGATGTGTTCGCGCAGGATCTTCACCAGGGCGGGGTGGCACGGGACGACACGGGTATCCCCCTGTGCCCGCCCCTTCAGGTGACGCCTGTCATGGATCTCTCCGGAGTCGGTCCATCGTCTGCCGACCTCCGGGGTCGCCGTATGCGCGAGGATCTCGCCCCACCCCTCCTCAGGCAGGTCGACATCGCGCACATCGAGCGCGACAGATTCCTCTGGCCTCAGGCCTGCGTAGTACTGCGTGGCATAGAAGGCGTGCAGCCGCCGGCCGCCGCGGGGGCGGCGACGGACCCAACTGAGCAGAGCTGCCGCTTGCGATGGGTTGAGCAGGCTCCGTTTGTCCACCGAGGTGGAGCTTTTTGGGCTCGTGCCCTTGCCCTTGGGTAGTGGATTGTTCAGCAGGATCCCGCGTGTCACCGCGTACTCCATGGCGACGTTGAGTACGCGTCGCGCGCGCTTCACCGATGAGGCTGCGGCTGGCTTACCGTCGAGCTTCGTCGTAATGACCTCCAATACCTCCTCTACCTTGCCGGGGTCTTCCCAGGCGGACATCGTGAATGTGTTGCGTTGAACCCACGCGAGGATGACCTTCACTTCAGGAGGTGCGCTGTCCCGTTGGTTCCGGTTGAAGGCCCATTCGCGCAGCGCCGTGCGGACGTCGACAGGCTTGAAGTCGTTATGGACGGCGCGGAGCAGGGCGACCGTCGTCGCCATGAACACCACGGCGATGTTCTTGCGGTTGTTCGCCGACGTCCGGGGCCATTTCGCATCGATGAACTGGACCGCGAAGTCGTACCAGTTCGTGGCGGCAGCTATGGATCGGTGCGAGACGGGGAGACCCGTGGTGAGGCTGAACGCCTCACCACGGCGGGTGGCTGTGACCAGCTCGGAGCGAAATGCATCCGCCTGTGCCTCCATCGGGAAAGTGTCCCTGAACGCCTTCCCGCCTACCGTCCAGCGGACGGTGTACGTCGTGCCGCGCTTTCCCTTGTAAGCCCGGATCTTCCAGATACGAGCGTCGTAGGTGTCGGCCATCAGGCGCGGTCCTCACGGTCGTCGAGCCAGTTGTCCAGGACGCCCCGGCGGACGCGCAAGTCCCCGTTGGGGAGCTTGATGCACCGGGGCGCGCGGCCCTTTTGCCGCCAGTCGTAGAAGGTGGAACGCGAGATCTTCAGCTCTTCGCAGACCTCGGCGAGGGTGAGCTTTTCCCGAGATCTGAAGGCCGCTGTCGTCATGGAGCGCTCCCCTCTTCGGAACCGGACACCCGGACAGCACTGTCCGGGTGCTGTCCGGTCTGTTTCTGCTGGTCAGCGCGCTGACCGGACAGCCCGGACAGGTGGGACAGTTCCGGGATGCTGTCCTGCTTTGCTGCGGTGTCCGCGAAGTAGCGGCCGCCGTTGTCCTTGACGAGTTGGCCGTCGCTGGCCATGCGGGCGCAGGTCTTACGGATGGTGTCCGCGTCCACCTGGGGCACCACCGACGCGAGGTCTCGCGGACGGGTTCCGGGGTTGGCGCGGACGTGGCGCAGGATGGCCGCCCGGGTCTCCCCCACCAGGTGGTCGCCTGCCGGCCCGTCCAGGAGGCGCCAGGCTCCGGAGGCGGCCTCGAAGGTGAGGGCGTATTCGGCTTCGTCCACGTCGCGGCCGGTGGTGTGGAGGATGCCGTCGGCATGGCCGCGGGCACGTTTGAGGACCAGGGTGGCGTCAGCGGCGCCGGCGATGCCGTTGGTTCCGGAGACTTCGGCGAGGAAGTCCTCAGAGGCCATTTTGCGGACGTGGTGGACCAGGACGACGGCGATGCCGTAGTGGTCCGCGATCCGCTTGGGGTGGCCGACGGCGGCGTAGTCCGCTTCGTAGGCGGACGCGCCGGGGGCGGCGGGGCCGCGCATTTTGGTGAAGACGTCGATGACGACCATGCGGGCGTCGGGGTGGCGGTCGAGCCATCCGGCGATGGCTTCGTTGCCGCCCTGGGGGAAGGGCGGGCATTCGGTGACCAGGGTCAGGCCGGCTGGGGCTTTGCCACCTGCGAGGAGTTTGCCCATGCGGGTCTGGAGGCGTCGCGGGGTGTCCTCCAGCGCCAGGTACAGGACGGGTCCGCCGTCCACCGGGACGGAGCCGAACGCCATTTCACCGGCCGCGACGCACAGTCCCAGTCCCAGGGACAGCCAGGACTTGCCGACTTTCGGGGGGCCGCACAGCAGGGTGACGCCTTCGGCGAGGATGCCGGGGACGGCCCATTTCGGGTCGGGGAACTGGGTGGCCATGAGCTGATCGGCTGTCCAGGCTGTGCGGGGACGCTCGCGGGCGGGCGGTAGTTCGGGGGCCGGTTCCTGGCGGACGGAATGCAGGTGCAGTGGAGGGATGGGGTTGGCGCTGGTCATGCCGCGACCCTTCGGGGGCGCTTGGCCCCTGCCCTGAGCCCGGAGGCGATGGTGCGCTGGGTCTCGCGTTCGCCCAGTCCGATCTGTGTGGCGGCGGATGCGAGCCAGACGGTCACTTCGCCTTCGACGAGTTCTCCCCCGGCGACGAGCTGTCCGAGGGCGACAGCGGCGAGGTAGACCTTTTCGTTGCGCTTGCCGCCTTGGGAGGTGGTGACCTTGGCGAGTTCGTCGGTGATCGCAACGCGCAGGTAGGCGCCGCGACGGTCGGTGGCGAGCGGGACCGTGACGGGACGCTGCGGGGGCAGCGGTGCCGGGCGCAGCAGGTCGGTGAGCCAGGCGGGCAGCGGTACCGGGTCGGTGTCGTGGGTGAGCGTGTAGGGGTGGCCGTTGACGGTGCTGCCCGTTCCGACGACGTAGCCGCCGCCGGCGCGGGTGTCGACCTTCCAGCCGAGTTTGCCCGCGGTGTTACGCAGCTCGGTGCCGTCCGGGGCGGTGAAGTACAGGTGGGTGCCGCCTGACCCGGTGCGGACGGTGTGGGTGTCGGAGGGGTAGGGCTGCCCGTGCTGGTGGGCCAGGTCGGCGAGGACGTCGGCGCCATCGGTGATCCCGGCGTCGTCCCACCGGGGCGGGGCGGTGTCCGCCGGTCCCTTGGGGGTGTCCAGGTCGATGACCACCAGGTGCGAGGGGCCGGGGGCGATGCCGATGTTGTAGGGGGCATGGGTCCAGCAGCGGCGGATGCGGGACGGGTCGATGGTGGCCCGGTGTTCCCAGTCGGTGATGGCGGGCCGCTTGTCGGCGGGGATGAGCGGGAAAACGTGCCAGCCGCGGTCGGCGGCGGTCAGGGCTGCGTGAAGCACTTGGTTGGTGTCGTGCGAGTGGGAGGAGTCAGGCATCCTGGAATCTCCTTCTCGGTCCTGTACCGGGGATGGGGTCCGGGGCGGCGGGCTGTCTTGGCTGGGAGTGCCGCCGCCCCGGGGTTAGCTAGAAGGGCGGCTCGTCACTGAAGCCGCGCGGCGCCGTGCCTTCCGGGGCGCCGGGAGTGTTCGTCGCGGTTGACCACTGGTCCCGCGAGGGAGCGGCCTGCGTGCGCTGGGCGCGGTGCACGGTGATGGTGGCGAAGCGCAGGGACGGGCCGATGTCGTCGACTTCCAGCGCGAGCATGGAGCGGTTCTCGCCCTCGGCGTTCTGCCAGTTCTGTTGCCGCAGCCGCCCAGTGACCACGACCCGGGCGCCCTTGGTCAGAGATTCGCTGATGTGTGTGGCCAGGTCGCGCCAGGCGGTGCAGCGCAGGAACATCGCCGTGCCGTCCTTCCACTGCCCGGTGGTCTTGTCGTAGCTGCGCGGGGTGGAGGCGACGGTGAACTTCGCCAGCGGGTCACCTGCGGCGGTGAACTTCAGCTCGGGGTCGTCTGCGAGGTTGCCGACGACGGTGATCGGGGTTTCTCCGACGGTCATGATTGGGCTCCTTGTCAGGTGCTGCGGTGGGGTGCTTCGGATTGGTTCAGGCGAGGGCTGCGGCGACGCGTTCGCCGATCCATTGGGCGACGTTGCAGGACACGGCGTTGCCGGCCTGTGCGGTCTGTTCGCCTTTGGTGCCGTGCACGATGTACGCGGCCGGGAAGCGCTGCGCGGTGAGCTGTTCGCGCGGCTGGAGCATCCGGAAGTAGCAGTCCTCGATGTCCGGGGCCGCGCTGACCAGGGCGGCGGAATCCCGCGTGGCCAGCGTGTGCAGCGGCTGCCCGGTGCTCTTGGGTGCGGCGTTGCGGTAGGGGATGACCAGCCCGTGGTGGTTGCCGCCGGCGGTGACGGTGGCCAGCGGGCGGACGACGGATTCGGCGGTGCCGTTGCGCCGGTATTCCACGACGAACGGCGCGGAGAGCAGGGCTTCGTAGCCCTTGGGGTTGGCCATCCGGGTGCGCATCGGCTCTGCGGTGGTGGTGGGGACGGCGTTCCATCCGCCGCCGCACGGCACGAGCAGCCCCTCACCGATCTTCACCGTGCGAGCGGGCAACGGGCCGGCGTCGGCGGGCAGGGCTCGCCCGTCGTGCCCGCTGTGGTTGACGGTCAGCACGGTGCGCTGTGTCGGGAACAGCCGCAGCCCGGTCCGGATGCGCTCCATGGTCGTGGCGGCCAGCGGGCGGGGGCGGTCGCCGATGCGGGCGCCGGTGTTGGTCCAGTCGATGATGTCGGCCGCCGCCCGCACGTACGGCTCGACCAGGGCGTGACGGCAGGCGTTGTTGGGGCACCGGTAGTCGTACTGCTGCTTGTACTTGCCGATCCGGCGCCCGTTGCGCCAGGACTGCACCGCGTCCACATCCTCGGCACAGACGGGGCAGAAGGCGCGGGGGCGGGGCTTGAGGTCGGGCAGCGGGATGCCGTGGCGGGTGTAGACGATGTAGATGCGGTCGCGCCACTGCGGGGCATGCGCGTTGCCCGCACCGCCGACGTGCGCGGAGGACACGGACACGATCTGGGAGTGGTAGCCGAGCTTCTCCATGCCGGCCCGCCACCAGTCGAACAGCTCCCAGTCCGCGGCGAATTCGACGACGTTCTCGCACAGCACCGCCCGGTAGCGGTGGATCTCGGTAGCCCGGATGACGTCGTAGGCGGTGGCCCGGGTGCGTTCCCAGGCGGCGGGCTCGACCGCCCCGTACTCCTCGAAGGCGAAGGCGGTCTGGCCCTTGGCGCGGCGCTTGCGTCCGCCGGCGGGGCTGGATTCCTGGCAGATCGGGGAGGCCCACAGGATGTCGGTGCGCGGCAGGCGCCGCATGTCGTAGTTGTTGATGTCGGCGCAGATGTGTTCCGCGTCGTGGTTCGCGGCATGGGTGGCTATCGCGATCCGGCTGTGGTTCGCGGCGAGCTTCAGCTCCATGCCCGCGGCCACCAGGCCGGTGGACGAACCACCGGCGCCACAGAAGATGTCGGTGAATGTCAGGCTCATCGGCCCGACCTCCTTCAGGTTGCGTTCAGGGGTTGGGGATCCGGGGCGGTTGGCTGTCGTCGGCTGGGAGTGCCGCCGTCCCGGGTTGATCTAGGCCGCGTGGCCCGGGGTGAGGGCGGCGTCACGCCACGCGTGCCACTCGGGGTGGTTGACAGTGAGGTTCCCGGGCTGCAGCGCGGTCGCGGCGGCGATGGCGAGTGCCGCGTGGACCTGCGCTTTGGCGACGATGTGCGCCTGGACGGTCAGGCCGCCTTTGGCGAAAGCTGCTTCGTCCAGGAGCCGTTCGGCGATGCGGTAGTGCTCTGCTCCGGTCATGTGGTCCATTCCTTTCGGCGAGGTAGTGCCCTCGGGGTTCTGCCGGGTGGGCGCCGCTATGCGGCGCGACGATTGGGAAGAGCAATGACCGTTGCCAGGCCCGCGATCGGCGCGACAGGTGCGGGGAGGGGCTCACGGGAGTCCGGCGGCGGTTCGGGCGCTGAGTTGTGGGTCTCGCTCAGCACCAGGTCGACGGCGGCGATCTCGCGCCGGCCCCGCACGTAGCCGACAGCCACGGCAGGGGCGGCGAGGATGCCGGGGCCGAACAGGCATGCAGCGGCGATCAGGTCGGCGCTCATGCCGCGCCCTCCCGGGCGGTGGCCAGGAGTTCCAGGAGCGTCCCGCCGAGGGCTGCGAGACGGTGCTCGATGGCCTGCCAGGAGGTTGGGTCGATGCTCATCAGCCCGTGCGCGGCGGCAGCAACGTCACCGGAGCGCAGGGCTTGGAGGGCGTCGCGGAGTTCACCGGCGGCCATGAGCGTGATGCGATCGGTGTGCTGGTTCATGGGGCTCCGATCGGGACTAGTTGATGACCTTGTTCATGGAGTTCACGACGGCGGTCATCAGCTCATCGACCGTGGTGGAGGCTCCGGTGCGGGCGAGGTAGAAGCCGAACATCAGGGCGATGAAGGCCGATCCGGCGCCGAGGGTCTTGGAGCGGAGGAGGAAGAACAGGACGAGGCCGAACAGGAAGAGCAGGGACACGGTCACGGCCATGGCAGGCGCTCCTTGGGAGGTCGCGTGACGGGCTGGGGTGGGCCCCGCCGGGCGCGGGCGCGGGGCCGGCGCGCCGGGCGGGGGTGTGGTGCGGTTAGCGGGTGCCGTCGCGGTGGATGCGGCGGGCGACGTTGAACAGGTGGCGGCCGACGCGTATGCGCTTGCGGTCGCCGTGGCAGCGGCGGCAGGTCTTGCCGGGCTTGGGGCGTCCGCGGCGGTCGGTCTTGAGCGCGTAGCCGAAGCCCTTGCACTTGCGGCAGTTGCCGAACGGGCTGGCCGCACACAGACTCGCGTAACACAGAGTAATGACGAGTAGGCAGGCGATAGCGAGGAGCGTTGGGGGCATGGCGGGGCCTCCAGGCCGGTTTTCGGGGTTTCCGCAGGTAGGCCGCTATGCACTAGCGAGCTGATCAGCGCACATGGGGGCCGCTATCGGGGCTGCTATCGATAGCAGGTGCGACCGCTATCGATAGCAGCCCCGCCGGGTCAGCTCGCGTCCCGGTTTTGATTACGCTCCGCGATCGCGGTGGTGATGTCGTCGCGCTTGATTCCGCGCTTGTTGACGAACTTGCCGTCGATGCGGCGGCCGACCTGCCCGGCGGTGATGCCGTAGGGCTTGAGCGTGGCGGTCAGGTGCGCGGTCTGCTCCTCACCGGTCATCTGGGCCCAGGCGCCGTAGCGTTCGGGCCGCAGGTCCGCCAGGCGTTCGACCACCGTCTCGTTCCACACCTTGCTCTCCTCGACGGGGAGCACGGCGAGGATGTCGGGCAGCAACGTGTCCGCGACCCGTTCGGCCTTGGGGGCGTCGGGGTTGGGGAGGGTGCCGGCGGCGGCGCGGGCGGTCTTGGCGCGCTTGCAGATCGTCTCGGCGGTGACGTTGTCGATGTAGTAGGAGCGGACGATCTGCGGGTTCGGTCCTGCCCCGACCAGGTAGCCGATGCCCAGGTCTTCGGCGGTGAACGATGTCGCGCGGATGCCGTTCTTGTACATGGACGTGCCCAGGACCATGTCGTTCTCGGGCTGGCCCATGACCTGCAGGCAGAACCGGATGCCGACGTTGGCGCTGATGGCCTTGGGCAGGCTGTCTGCGTCGGGGCGCTGCGTGCCGAGCAGCAGGATCACGCCGAGCGCGCGGCCCCGCTTGATGATGGCGGTGGCCTTCTCGGCGGCACGCTTGCCGAACTTCTCGTGGGTGAAGACCTCCTGGCACTCGTCGATGGACATCACCAGCGGGTGCAGGCCCAGGGACTTCTTCGCCGCCAGGGCCGGGGTGACCTTGTTCTCCGGGCAGATGTCCTTGGGCAGCCCGTTGATGACCCGTGCCCGGCGGTCGAGTTCGCCGTAGACGTAGTCGAGCGCGTCCATGCAGCTCTCGACCGTGGCGTCATCGCCCGGCCCGGAGCCGTAGGAGTGCGAGATCGCCTCGAACGCGGAGAAGTCGCCGGTGCCCTTGAACTCCCAGGTGTGCAGTTCCGCGGTCGGATCCATGGCGGCGGCGAGCAGCAGGATCCGCAGCGCGAACGTCTTACCGCGGCCGGGCATGGCGCCGGTCAGGAAGTTCGCGTACATCAGGTCGAAGCCGACCTGTCGGCCCCGCGGATCGGTGCCGTACGGGACCGGTTTGAACAGCGAGGTGGTACCGGTCTTGAGCAGCGGCCAGGCCGGTTGCGGGGCACGGGCCATGTCCTGATCGCCGACCCACAGCATCACGCGCCCGGGGTGCTCGCCGGGGACCGGCTCGGGCCACACGCAACCCAGCGACTTGCGCAACCCGGACGCAAGGCGTTCGCGCCGGTCGAGCACGTCGGAGACGGTCACGCCGTACGGGACGTCGATGTCGGCCCTCCAGCCCTTGCCGTCGCGCTGGATCGGGGCCTTGAACTCGATGCCCGGATGCCCTTTGGAGATCTGCTTGTTGATCTCCGCGATACCCAGCGCCCCGAAAGCGCGGGCCACGATGTCGGAGGTCAGACGCAGTACCTGCGGCAGGTCCACCGCCCGGGTGATGACCGGTGCGTCCTCCGCCCGTCCGAGGTGCCCCAGGGCCATGAGCAGGGCGCCGAGCGAGACAGCCTGAAGCCAGCCCGGGGCGAGCACATGCAGGGCGAGCGCTGCCCCCAAGCCAACGACAGATGCGAGCACCGTGATCAGGGTCCGCAGCCGCACCCGGCCATCCCGCTGCCGCGACAGCTTCAGGTACTCGCCGGCGTCCTCCTTTTCCACCATCGCCAGGCGGACCGGCTCACCTTCCTTGTCTGCGACCCACCGCAGCGTTCCGCCGAGGAACTTCGCCGCCCCACGCGGGGACAACAGCGCGAGCCGGACCGCATACGCCGGGGAGCGGAAGGCGTGATACCCGGCGGTGTGGCCGTAGTGCCCAGCCACCCACCCGGCAGCCGCCCTCAACTCCGCAGCCGACTGCAGCCACAGGGGCACGACCGGGCGGCGCTTGGCGCCCTTGATGCGGTCCATGAACCCGGGCCCGACCGGGGCCGGTCCATCGACCATCACCGGACCCGACCCCGGACCCGACGGGCCCGACGCCAGGTCGGCCGACCGGTTGCCCGACTCGCCGGTGTGGGAGTCGGCCGACTCGGTGCGGGCGGATCGGGCTTTGTCCAGGGACAGCACCTCGCCCCCGGAGTCGGCCGCGAGGTCGCTCTCCAGTCGATTGAACAGTTCGTTCTCGTCGTCGTGATTCACTGAACGTCCTTCCCTTACGGGTAGGTAGCGGGGCCCGGTCGTCGCTTTGGTCGGTTGCCGACCGGGCCCCGGATCGAATGATTCAGAACAGGGATTCCTGCGCCTCGGCGGCAGCGGCCTCACGGGCGGCGCGCACGAGAGCGCGGGCGTGACCGAGGCATCCAGGGCACCAGGCACGCAGCTCAGTGGTGGCCTCAACGATGGCGTCCACCGTGGCCGCAGGTTCGGCCGGAGCAACGATCAGAACCGCGCGCGGATGGCTCTCCTTGGCGCACACCCCGCCGGCGGCGTGGGGGCGTCCGCACTGCCCGGTGCACTGGCACTGCCCGCCGGCCGCGTCGATGACGGAGGTGTACAGGGCGGCACCGGCGATGGGGGCCCGCATCCCGTTCACGCGGCCTTCGCCGTGCTGCGGGTGACGCCGAGCGCGTCGGCCCACAGTCCGTGCAGAACGGACTGCCGGGACGGGCTGGTCTTTTCTCGGCTCTGGACGGGCATTTGCAGGCCCACGAAGTCATCTCCGCACGCGATCAGCAGCGGCTTGGTGGCGCCCGCGCCCCAGATGGTGAGCGGGACGTTGCGGGCAGCAGTGGCCCACCGCCCGAGCAACGTGGGGTTGAGATCGACCTCCATCGTCAGGTTCGGCACGGCCCGCATCGCGTCGGCGATGAGCGCGCGCCAGGCGATCCGGCGCGCCTCCGCCGGCGACAGCTCCACCGTCGGCACCGCAAGAGTCAGGGCGCCGGCGGTGAACGTCAGGCGCTGACCGCACGGCGACAGGTCCAGGAACAGGGGCGTGAGGCGGGTCAGCGTCGCGAACGACCGGACCGCCTTCAGATCGGCGGCCGAGACGAACGCCGACCATCCGGCGGCGGTCCCGCTGCTGACTGGGCGGCGGGTGACGGCCATCGTGTAGCGGTCGGTGGCGATCGCGTACAGGTGGGTGGCGTCCGCCTCGAACCGAACACCATTGATCACGGGCAGGGTGGTGCCCGCCGAGATGTGCGGGGTGACCTGCTTGAGCAGGTGCGGGAAGTCGCTGATCGGCCCGATCATGACGCCACCTCCACACCCGATGTGAGACTGGAGGTGGTGTCGTAGACGCGCAGCGACACCAGCACCCCGGCGTAATGGCCGTTCGCCCGCAACGACTGGTAGCCGTCCGCGACGGGCTGCCTCCACTCGACCGTTGCCGGGTCCAGGTCGAGTGCTTCACGCCAGGTCTCGAAGTCCGCCAGGTGGCCGTAGTCCATGCGGACTTCCAGTCCCAGCTCGGTGCCGCCGGCCAGGCTGATCATGCAGACTTCCACGTCCGCGGCCGGAAGGTGCGGCAGCGCGGTCAGGATGTGGGACAGGGCCACAATCGCCGGTGTCCGGTGCTTCATCGTCTGTGCGGTCATGCTGCTTCTCCCTCGATGGGATCCGTTTCGGTTGTGCCGATGTCGGGGTCGGCGGTGGGTTGGTCGGTGCTCTGGACGGTCCGCAGGGGCTGGGACCGCTCCGCTTTGAGGGCGTCGCGCAGGGCGCGGGCGTTGGCCTGCGAGGTGTGAACCTCCGTGCGGATGCGATCGGCGGTCAACGCGTCGTCTGACCACCCGGCGGTGGCCTGGCGGGCGGCGGCGAGCAGCTCCTCACGGGTTCGCGAGGTAGGGGCCGGCTTGGCCGAGCGGCGCGACTTCCGCGCCTTGGCGGGCGGTTGCTTGGATTCCGCGCCCAGGACGGGCGCCTGCGGGGTGTCCGGTTCGGCGGCGGGCGGGTCGGCGGGCGTCGGTTCGGGGGTCGCGTCGCCGAGCTTGAGCAGGACCCGTGTGCGGCGAGGGGTCTTGGACCGCCACCGGCGACCGTGTTCCTCGCGCAGGTCCGCACGCAGCAACTGGCGTTCGCGCTCACGGTCCAGGGCCTCGCCGTATTTGGTGATCTCCCACAGCGTCATCCGACGCCACAGGGCGAAGGTGGACAGGGGTGCGAGGATCCAGCGGGAGCGGCGGATCTTCTCCATCCGCCGCCCGGTCACCGCACCGATCCGCGTCGCGTAGACGTGCGCGGCGACCTCGGACAGCACCACCCACAGCAGCGGCATCGTGCCGTGCGCGATCCTCGCCGACAGGGAATGACCAGCGGCGATGTTGAGCCAGCACGTCACCCCGGTCAAGAACCACGGCACGAACCGCACCCACGCAAGCGGCATGTCCATACGGATCAGCAGCAGATTCACCAGAGTGAAAGCCGGAATGGCCAGGTCGATGCCGATCGGGAGCATCTGCGGGACGGTGAAGTCCCAGCTCCGCGCGGCGGCCGTCACGGTGTCGAAGGAGAGAGCGAAACCGGTCCCTCCGACCCCGACCCCCAGCACTGTGGCCACGCTCAGCAGGGCTCGTTCGGAACGGGTCAGCGGAGGCACCCGGACCGGCTCAGGCATGGGTGGTGAGGTCATGATCCGCCTTCCGTCATGGGCACGTGTGTTCCGGGGCGGCCGGCTCGGCGGCCGTTGACCGTGTGGCGAGGCGCCGTGAGACGGTCGGTGACGTAGACCCCGCCCCCGTTGCGCTTCGCGGTGTACATCGCTTCGTCCGCGCTCCTGAGCAGTACGGGCAGGTACACCACCACCCCTTCGGGGCTCCACACACCGCCCACCGATGCGCCCAGCGGCAGCGCGTGGTCGTCGTAGAGGACCGGTGCGCACAGTGCGAGGTGCAGGTCACCCAGGATCCGTACGAGGTCATTGGCAGTCGGGACGCGCAGCGCGATGGCGAACTCATCGCCACCCAACCGCGCTACCGACCCGCCGTTGTTGTCCTTGACCCATCGGGCCAGGCGGGTGCCGGTCGCCCGGATCGCGGCGTCACCGGCCGCGTGGCCGGCCGTGTCGTTGAGCTGCTTGAAGCCGTCCAGATCGATGACCACCATGGACACCCCGCCAAGGCGGGAGAGGCGCAGCGCTTGGGCGCTGAAATCCTCGCGGGTCGGCAGGCCCGTCAGCGGATCCCGGCGCGCGCACTCGATCCGCCGGTGCAGCCGCAGACCATGGATGCACCAACCTGCCGCGAGCGGGAAAGCCGCAGCTGCAGCGGGAAGGATTGCGCTCACCGGGCACCCCCGATGAAGTCGACGTTGACCAGCCCGGTCAGGTCCGCGACCGCCGCGCCGGTTACGAGGCTGCGGACAAAGTCCAACAGTTCCTCATGGTCAGGAACCGAAGTCCTCATGCCGCTGCTCCCGACCTGCGCGGCCGGCGGTGCGCCGCCGTCGCACCGAGTGCGGTCGGGGGCAGGGCCAGCACCTGGGGCGCCATGACCGCGAGAACGTGTGTCATAGCTGCGGCGGCTCGGTCGAACAGTTCCGGATCATCGGCGAGGATGTCCCGCGCAGCGGTCCGGCGAGCGGCCCGCTCTTCTTCGGTCTCGCCCTCTACTCCGAGCCACAGCTCCGGAGGCGTACCCAAAGCCAATTCCACGAACTCATCAGTGTTGCGAGCTTCTTGTCCCGCGACGAACACGTGCATACGCATGGCGTAGCTCCTCAGGTCACTGGATGGGGGCGGGGTGGCCGGCTGTCCTTGGCTGGGAGTGCGGCCACCCCGACGGGGATGTGTCGAGCGGTCTGCGCCACTGGTCGGCGGCGACCGGAGCGCATCAGGCACGGCCTGGAGCCGTGCGGTCCGCCTTTTCAAACTGAGGGAGGCGGGGCCCACCTGTGGAGTTGTAAAGGAACGAGCGCTGCCTTCAAGCCCGTCTCACGGGGCCCTCCGGGCTCGGCATCACATATCGTTTATGCGTGGTGTGTACTACCTACCACTCACGTTGGCAGATCGATTCCGCGTCGTCAAGCGCTCTGGCTTTTGAACTAGGAACCACTGGCCTGCCGTGCGGCGATGACTCAACTATTGCCAGGCGGCGCGGACTTCAGGAGCGTGTACTTGGGGGTGCACTCGTGCACCCCCAAGGGCAAACCGCCTGCATCCATGGCCTGACCTGCATAGACTGACGGTGCGTCAACCTGGGACTTCGGCCACTCCATGGGGGATCGATGGCAGACCGGAACGACAGACTGGCCGCGCTCATGGATGAAGGCGGCTTCTCCCACAAGTCGCTTGCTCGCGCAGTGATCGTTGCGGCCATCCGTTCAGGCGAAGACACCACCTGCGATCACACGTACGTGAGCCGATGGCTCAAAGGATCGATCCCGCGGGGCAGCATGCCGCAGCACATCGCCGATGCCATCGGGCGCAAGCTGGGTCGCCCGGTCACAATCGACGACATCGGTATGGGTGCCGCTGCAGTCTCCGCCGTCCAGCACGACCTGGGGCTTGATTTCGCGGACCGGCCCGAGACTGTCACCACCACCGTGGGCGACCTTTGGCGCGCTGACCTTGCCGAAGCCGAACCGCTGACACGAGCACTGCCAGATCCTGCTGCATGGAACGAAGCTGCCGTGCGGTGGCTCGTCTCGCCCCCGCACGGCGAGCTCGCCCGTTCGGGCCACCGCTCCATCGGCGCGGTAGACGTGGACATGGTGCGCTCGACCGCCGAGGCGTTCAGCATGCTCGATGGCAAGTTCGGAGGTGGCCACGCAAGGCGCGCGCTGATCCAGTATCTGCACACGGACGTACGGCCCATGCTGGACGGCAAACACTCCGATGCCGTAGGCAAGCAGCTCCACTCGGCAGTAGCCGAAGCGCTCTTGCTTGCCGCGTGGATGTCGTACGACAGCGGCCTTCACGGCATCGCGCAGCGTTACTTCATTCAGGCACTTCGGATGGCGCAGGGGGCCGGCGACAGGCTTCTAGGCGCAAGCATTCTCTCCGCAATGAGCCATCAGGCCACGTTCGTTGGTCGATATCGCGAGGCGGCGATGCTTGCGCGAGCCGCCTTCACAGGACCCGGCGCGGGCCTCACGCCAACGCTGGCCGCACAATTTCGAGCAATGGAGGCGCGCGCGCTGGCGCGCTTGGGCGACCGGCGCGGCTGCGATCTCGCTCTATGTGAGGCTGAACGGCATCTGAGCTTGCGCACCGCAGATAGCGATCCCGCGTACATCGCGTACTTCGATGAAGTGGAACTCGCAGCCGAGTTCGGCCACTGCTTTCCGCGATCTAGGCCGTTCCGCGCAAGCAGCGGAACGTGGGACAGGGTCCATCTTCGGTGACGGCATGAACAACCGCAGTGACTTCTTCGCGACGATGGTGCAGGCAGAGGTGTACATCCACCAGGGAGATACCGGGCATGGGTTCGACATCGCGTTGAGCGCACTGCGGCTTGGGGACGGCTTGAAGTCGGCGCGCTGTGTCCAGTACGTCCGAGAGTTCCAGGGACGCATCACGGATGGAATGAAACGGGCTGCGGAGTTCCGCGATTTCGCGGAACAGGCCCGCAGCTTCCGCCTCTGGCAACAGCTTGGATCGCAGCCCTAGAAGGGTGCCCAGTCACGTCTCGACCCACCCGATCGCAGGGTTTCCACTCTCTTTTCAACTTCCACCGCTGCCTGCGGATTCGCGCCAGCGTTCTGTGAGAGCCACGTGACCATGAGCAGCTCACGAACACGACGCAGCACGGCATACCCGGACCACTCTCGGACATCGAAGCCGTAGCCCTGTACGAAATCGGCGTACTCGTCCTCGGTGTGCCAGCCAAAGCTGTCGTAGTACATCGCGGTGTGCATGAGATCCCACTCACGTGGCCCAGTCGCGAAGCCGTCCAGATCGATGACCTTCGGGTTTCCTCCCGCATCGCGCAAGACATTGCCGATGTTGAAGTCTCCGTGGATAGGTCCCAACGGAAGCGCGAAACGCAATCTGCCGTACTCGGCCGCCAACTCGTCGGCCAGCGAGGCGAGGTACGTCCGAGTCTCGGTTGGGATCGAAGCGCGCTCGATCCGCCGTTCGACCCTGTCGAAAGGGCGAAGTTCCGGCAAGGGAAACGCCGGGGGCTCCAGTTCATGGAGCCGCCGCAGTAGCTCGCCCATTTCGTATGTGCTTGCGTACGTGTCGCCATCGGCCAACCCCTCCCAGAAGGTCACAGGGTGGCCGTCAATGACAACCGGCTGTTCCGCCTCTGTCGCTAGTCGTGCCGCCGGGTAGCCTTCCGTCGTCAGCCACTTCGCCACAGCTACTTCTCTACGCACAGACGGTAGGCGATCAGCGCTCCGCCCGACCCGCGAAACGATTCGGCCGCCGTCGATGCGGAAAACGGCATGGTCACCGAATCTCAGTATCTTGATGCCGTCCGGTTCCACCTTGGCCAGGGCACAGGCCCTTCGCAAAATGGCCTCTGCCTCCGCAGCGTCAAACCCGGTGCGTTCGCTCGTCGTCATGCTGTCTGGCCACCTCGCCCTGCAGGCAGAGCGCGGACTTGCCGCCCCCGTACATCTCCCTTGCCGATGAGCCCTTGTCCCTCCATCTGCGCGATGGCGGAACGGACCGCGGTTCGCGAAGCACTGAACCGGACGCACAGTTCCTTCTCGGTCGGGAAGCGGTCACCGACCTTGACCCCGTCGGCCGCCAGCAGTTCAGTCACTCTCTCGACCAGCGGGCGGCGGTCACCTGACCCCGCCACGTACCAGCCGGCTCCCTGCACGGACTCGATCAGGCCTTCGCTCTTGAGATGGCCGAGCGCTCGCTCGATGGTGCTGCGGCTCACGCTGTAGGTACTGATGAGCTGCGCCTGAGATGGCAGCCCTTCGGTGATCGCACCCTCATCGATCTTCTGGCGCAGAGACTCAGAGACCTGCAAGTACGTGTCTCGCGGACTGGCCTGCGGCACACTGCCTTCCCTTCATTGCTCTCCACGAGTAGTTCCCCCGTACACCCAGCTGAGTCCAGCTTCGCATGAGGTCTTCTAGAACATCTCTAGTGGTTTCGCTGCTCACCGGACGCTGAGATCAGGTCCGCCCGAGGCCTCATCCACGACGCGTGGTGTCCCACCTGTCCGGGCTGTCCGGTTAGGGCTCTGAACTGGGAAAACGACCGGACAGCGCCATCCGGGAGCTGTCCGGCCTGTCCGGGCAGGCCTGAAAGTCATTTCCGCGAAGTCGGCGAGTCCCTACATGGCAAGGCGGCTGGCCTCCATGCCTGCGCGGAAGACTGCGGCGTCGTTGACGCAGACCCCGATGTGGGCACTATAAGGATCAGCGACCGCGTTGAAGAGGACCAGGCACAGCGGCTAGATGACCCGAGCCCGCCCGCTGGTCTCCGTGTCGTCCCGCCGGTCGCTGGAGTGGATCCAGACGGAGATGCCGGAGCAGGTCGTAGGTGAACAACGCACAGCTGGCGCTCGCCATGAGGCAGGGCCAGCAGGCCACAGCCGCGGACGCTGGGAACAGGAACCGGTCTATGGGACGGACGCCCGGAAGCCGTGGAAGTCGAGGCTCCATCGCGCCCATTCGGGGTGTAGTCCGGCGACTGGTCCATTGCATTGGAAGCTGATCTGCGTCGCCGCTCACGCGAACCGATGCTGAAACATTAGACGATCATGGCCTGCTGTTTCAGCACCGGTTCGTTGGAGGGGCGGCGTCGGTAAGGTCCTACCTCCTTCGTGGCCAGGATGCGCAAAACCCGGTCGGCGGCCTGCATGGTGAGGGATACTCCTCTTGCCGTCCAAAAGGGAGATCGTCGAGCGACCGGCCCGGGCGGGCATGGACGGTTCCCACATCCCCGCGAAAAATCCATCGCTTGCTCTCTCGATAAATAGCTAATCCGGATCTCGCACCGCGCCCTTATCTGGCAAAGTGGATCCGGTGCCATAGATCGACCCCGCAAGGCTAGTCACCAGAAGACGAAATAGCGAAGATTGAGGCGTGAATGATTCACAATGAAGGGCTCAAGCGCAGCGTTTACTTGGCGGCTTCCTGGAGGCCAGAACATGACGACCTGAATTACTACGTGGCCGACAAATTGGCTACCCTGAGCAACCTGACCGTCATCGGGGACCATAAAGTCTACTTGGATATCGATCACGAGCGTAAATTGAGATATCGCGATCGCGTAGAGGAGATTCTCAAGAATTGCTCAGGAATGGTCATCGTTCTACCTAAAAAGACATACTCGCAGACGACCGCTCCGTTTATTTTTCTTGAGCTCTTACTTGCAATCAAGCACAATCTTCCCGTCCTTCTGGTGTGCGAGGAAGGCGTGGAGCTATCCCAGCAAAGAAACGGCGACCAGCTTCTCTTCAACTTCGGAGTGGCCTCCGACTCCGAAGCTCCTCTCACCGTTGACGATGTGAAAAATGACGACTTCCGAGTAGACTCCCTCAAGTTCGCACACTCTATCGAAATTCGGACTACGCGATTTTTCAATGACCCGTTTTACATCTCCGGTGACCCATCGGCAATGAGCAACGCGAACTCTGCTCTATCCTCGCTTATCGAAGAGTTCACGAGCATTTTGGATGAACCCAAGGAAAAAGGGTACGTATTTAATATCATGCCGTACGTGAAATCTCAGGAGCGGCTGATAGTTGCTGCGGCCATCTACCAGGAGACGGGGCTTGCGTGTATTAATGGCTCAGATGCCTGGGGTGGTGCACCGTTTTCACGAGAGGAAATTTGCAGGAAAATTAAAGGGGCAACTTTGGTCATCGCGGATCTGACTGGAGTGTCAAAGGCCTGCGTGTTTGAAGTGGGAGTGGCCCTAGGGAGCGGCAAGAGCACGTTTGTCATCACGCGCACACCTCGTGCATCCGTCCCCTTCGGAGTGGATCATTTGCCTCGGTTGGCCTACAAGAGCCACACGGAGCTGGATGCTGCTGTCAGGAATCACTGCCGCCCGTACAGAAGGAGGAATTTCAACTTCGAGCTTTCTCAGCGAAAAGGCGAACTACTCAAAAAGCCCGACGGTCGGACCAAGAAGCCAGTGGTCCTCCTTGTTCATGGAATTCGGACTCAGGCAGAGTGGCAGGAAAAGCTGCGGCGAGAGGTCCTACTGTCGGAAGGGATCCAAGTCATTCCTGTCAAATATGGGTTTCTTGACGCGTTTCGCTTCTGGTTTCCTGTCTGGACTAGGAAGAGGGCTATCTCAACACTAAAGTGGAAGCTAGAAAAAGCAATTTCAATGAACCATGGAAACGATATTGTAGTAATCGCTCACAGTTTTGGCACCTACGCCGTCTCGCACATCCTCAGGGATGACCTGAACTTCCGGCCGACTCGCATCCTTTTTTGCGGATCAATTATTAAGCAGAACTTCCGCTGGGATAGGATCGAAAACTGTCCACCGATCGTAAACGACTGCGGTGCACGCGACGCATGGCCAGTGTTGGCGACAGCCTTGAGCTGGGGATATGGCGTCTCGGGGGTCTTCGGATTCGGGACTCCTGGAATTCAAGACAGGCACCATCATTTCAAACACAGTGACTACTTCTCCGAAAGCTTCATGAAGGACTATTGGCACCCTTGGATTAAAGAAGGTCGCGTCGTCCAGAGCGGATATGAAGGAATGGCAAAGCCAAGCCCCTATTGGATGTCGCTCGTTTCGGTTAATACATTCCGCTTCTTTATTCTCTTCCTGGTGCTTTATATTGTTTATGCAGTCTTGCTTTGAGGTCGCAACGCAATCACGAGATGGTCTTCTTGAGACGTCGCCAGCAGATGCGGCTGCAGGCCAAGGAGACGAAGACATCGTGGAGTTCGGTGCGGCATTCCCGGCGGACGGCGACTCGTTTGACGTGGTGGAGCAGCGCGGCGGTCTGCTCCACCACGTAACGGAGTTTGCCTATGCCTGATGTTCGGGACTCCCCTGCGGGAGAGGACAACTGGTGCTTGCGGAGTTCCTCGCGGTTCGGGTCGGAGTCATAGCCTTTGTCGCCGAGCAGGGCTTCGGGCCGTCGGCAGGGACGGCCGGGGCGGCCAGCGATGGGCGGGGTGCCGTCGACCAGGGCGAGGGTCTGTGTGACGTCGTTGACGTTGGCCGCGCTGGTGATGACCTAGAGCGGGGTGCCGAGTCCGTCGCAGACCACCCGATCGGTCGATGATGGACTCGACTTCTCCTGGAAGGCGCTAGTACCCGAGATTCGCGTTCGCCACCTGGCGGGCTTCGGCCCAATCCTCGAACAGGTAGTTCTGGGCTTTAGGGCGCCATAGGACAGAAGCTAGCGGATCAAGGGGCGGTCCGCCCGGACAGCGCATTCAGATGCTCACGAGCCGCAGTGGCGAAAAGGTGGCGATGCTCACGCAGCCGCCCCACGTTCTGCCCTTCGGCCGGAGCGTTGGCAGCCGGCTCTAGCACCCAGTCATACGCAAGGCGACGCATCTCGTCGGCCACGTGAACGAGGCCGGTTGCACATTCACGGACATTGTCGTCTCCATAGAGATCGATGAGGGCGCCAGCCCAACGTATGCGGACGAAGTTCGTGACGATAGCGGTGTACTCGACGGTCCGTGCTTTGTAGCCACGCGGACGCCAAGTGGGATTCCACCATTGGTCGCCGCTGCGGTTGAAATCTGCTGTCAGAAATGTGGCCTTGCCTTCAAGGATGAGAGTCTCTGTAATCAAGGATGAATATGCATGAGCCCTGTCTGACGCCATCCAGTTCTTGTATGCTTCCTTGTTCTGCGCCCAACCGCTTTCGATAACGGCATCTGCCTGCGCCCGAGCACCATGGGCCTGCATCCGGGCCCCGAAGAGAGTTCCAACGACTCCAAGAGCAACACCGCCGATACCGACGGCGGCCGTGACCAGCTCAGAGGACATACGTTGATCATGCCTTCTCTGGTAGCCCGCGGTACGCTCTTTAGCCCATTGACCGCACACCAAGCTTTCCGCCACCGCATCAACAGCGCACCAGATCTGGTCAGGACATCGTCAGAGCTGTCCGGTTAGCTAATCTGACCTGCGGAAACTAACCGGACAGCAAGATGAGGAGCGGCCTGGGGTCATCCTAAGACCGCGAGTCGCGAGAGGACTGCCCGCGTCAGGCGTCCGCCCAATGGAACGGCGGGTCATTCCTTGCGTCGTAGACCCTGATCACCTCGTCGACGAACCCTTCGAACGTCACTACTTCGTCGGGCGTAGGACGCCGCCCGAACGGCGGCTTGGGACGGTCGACGTCGTAGAAATCAACCTTCCCCCGGTCAGGCCCCGAGTGCTCGTACAGAGCGATATAGAACTTCTCGAAGAGGTCCGCTGGTGCGTTGACCCGCGACCTCCCCGCACGGTTGCGGAAGTAGCGAACGGCAGCGCCGAAGGATGACGGGTCGTTCTTGTCTCCGCAATCGTCCGCAGCGTCGTACGGGAGGAAGAGGACGCCGATCATGACGGCATACGGCTGTCGTTCGTGGTAGTCCATGGCCTCGGACCGAAGCTCATTGTCGTTCCGGCTGTAGTTCTTGGTGTATCGCTTCGTCTTCGAGTCACGCTGGTGAATGTGCTTGAGAGAGACGCCCAGACCAAGGCCAAGCTCAGGAGTTGAGTAGTTCACGTCCAGCTTCTTGAATCCCTTGGCTGTTCGGGCCCGTGACTCCTGTCCGGTCCCGTCGGCATGGGGAAGGATGCCCACGAACGTGCTCCGCAGGCGGTTCGCAAAGAGCACCGCAAGCTTGTTGGCGAACTGTGTCGCGTACTTGGTACGGGTGCCCTGTGCAGCGTCCTCTGGTGGACGCGGCACCGCATCCAGTACGTCCGCGAAGGTTTCGAACCCTGCCGTCATGCCCGCTCCTCAAGGTGGGATGTGGGCATGACCTTATAGACGCGGTCTGACAATCCTTCGTGGCCGCACATACGTGCTCAGGGGAGGGCGTTTGCATAGACGCACCGCGAGGGGGCTCAGGTCACCGCCGGGCCGGCACGGGATGTCCCGTATCTGCCCAGTTGCCGTCGCCTGTGTACTCAGGCTGCGTTGTCCAAGCGCCCATTGCCGGACGAGCTCGGCCCGTCTTCGCTAAGGTCGCGCGCAGGGTCCATCAACTCGACGTGCTGCTTCATGTCGACGAGGAACTCCCCATCGAACTTCAGCTTCGCTTTCTGCGTGCGTGAGTAGAACCCAGCGGCGGCGCGGTGGCTAAGTGGCGTGAGCCCGCCGCGCTCGACAAGATCCATGAGGTGTGTGTACGGACGATGCTGGGGCCACATGGTGACGTAAGAGCGCCACCTCTTACCCTTACTGCCCCAGGCAGCTGTGGGCCACCGAGCGCTGTCCGACATCCTGTCGGCTTCGGACTCGTCGTACTCACCAGGGTTCAGCAGTCGCTCGCCAAGCCACTGCGAGACGCCGACCGTCACCGCGTTACCCACCAGCTTCCACCGGTCGCGTCCGCTCTTCTTGTCGGCAGTCGCTTCGGTCAGGGTCCAGTCTTTTTCGAAGCCCTGAAGTTGCTCGGCGTCCGTGATCGACGGCGTCACGATCCGTTGGCCAGCAGGATTGCCAGGAATCCAGATACCTGGCGGTGACGGGATGCTTAGGCTCGAACCACCCTTGACCGTCGGCACTGCGTCCCGCGCCCATCCCAGGCCGCGGAGGCCCTCGGTCCAGTAAAAACCGTGAGCGTCCTTGGCTCGGTTGCTCTCATCCGGTTCGCCAGCGTCCTCGGCGAGGAGGACATCACGAGGGTCTTCGGTGAGGCTGGCGACGAAGAGGACGCGCTGGCGGCGCTGGGGCACGCCGGTGAACCGGGAGTCAACAAGCCGGTACGCCCAGGAATAGCCGAGGGCTTCGAGTTCCTGTACGAGGTGGAGCATCGCTTGGCCCTTGTCGAGCACCAGCATGTTCCGCACGTTCTCAAGGACGAGCCACCGCGGGTGGTGCTCCTTGAGGAGACGGAAGACGTGGGATACGAGGCCTGACTGTTCGCCCCCGATGCCGGCCGTACGGCCGGCCTGTGAGAGGTCCTGGCAGGGAAAACCAGCGGTGACCACGTCCACGTCACTGGGGAGGGCCTTGAGGTCCTGGACATCCGGCTCAAGCGGGACACCGGGGAACTGTTTGGAGAGAACAGCTTGGGCGGGCGCCCACACCTCACAGAGCATGGCTGTTTCCAGCCCGGCCCGCTTCAGGCCGAGCTCAAGCCCTCCGACCCCTGCGAAGAGACCGGCGACTCGTAGGGCTTTTGCGCTGACGTCTTGCTCACTGCTCACGGCGAGATCCTGTCATATCGTTGCGACACAGCAGGCCAGAACGTTTCGGCTCTGTCTTCAGACTGGTGTGTCTGTGTGCCCCACCGCCTGGCGGCGCCGTGGGGGAGAGAACGGCGTCACATCCGCTGTGGACGCCTGGGGCGCAAAACCCGGATCGAGGAGACCCCGTTAGGCGCGGGGAAATCTGGGAGAAGATCCTGTCTCAATGCCCTGCCTGGACGGCGTCAGTCCAACCCAGTCCAACGCCATATTCGGGACGAAGAAGCCAGCACGTATCGACGTGGCTCCGTGTCCCTTGCCACCAACCGTGGGGTTGACAGGACAAGGCGCCTGCGGGCCCTTGGGCCTGTGGCATGCGTGGTGTCCCTTGGAGGGGCACGTCAGGTCGCAGCACCGTGGCTGCTGTCGAATACGCGTCGAAGTTCCTGAGTTCCAGCCGAGTGCTCCGGAGAACGGGCAGGTCAGAGGTGTAGACGGGTGGAACAGGAGGGTTGCCTTCTAAGCACTTGGCCGCAGGTTCGAGTCCTGCTGGGGGCACCACCGCTTCACCCGTTCCGGGGAAACCTTTCCGCAGGTTGTGCCGGTACGGCGCCCAACGTATGCAGCCGGGGGCAGTGACTCACGTGAGTCGCTGCCCCCGGCTGCATGCGGGGTCAGTGGTTCGTTCCTGGCGGGCTTACCTCATACGTGTCGATATTTCTGGCAGGGACGCTCGGGCGAGCGCTCGGTACCCGTTCGGCCCAGTGGATGCGGGGCTGGCATGATCGCGGAGTGACGAGTCCTCCGAAGGAACTGCTCTGCCGCCGGTGTGACCAGGCGGTGCGGGTCGTGCGTGCCGATTACGACACCTTCGAGGGGATGCACTACGTCTGCTTCCACTACGAGTTCGAACACCAGCCGGCCGATCCTGATGAGGACTGCGGCCTGGCGGGGTGTCCGAACGCCGCCGGCGACCGGCAGAGTGCACGTCTCGCTGCGACGATCGACGAGTTGTTGCAGGACTGGACGGACGGGCCGCCGGCGAACTGGGACAACATCACGGTGCCCGCCTACCTCGAAGTGCTGGCGGCGTGGTTGAAGGACTCCGAGGGCTACTACCGGAACCGGGGCGTTCCCGTGCCGTGGAGCAGCTGGGAAGTCATGGACACGGCATTGCGCGCTGCGCGCGTCTACGAGTAGGCCCGGAGACCCGCCGACCCAGCGGGGAGGCGGCGCTTTCGGGGCTGCGGGACCGCTCGCCAGCCGGGTGGGCGAGCCGGGGGCGGCTCCGGATGCAGGGCGGGGCGGGCTCGCCTAGCGTCGGTGCGGGGGCTTACCTGCGATGGATGGAGTTTCCGTGGCGACTGCACGCGACATCATGCACAAGGGTGTGGAGAGCATCTCCGAACACGAGACCCTGGACGTGGCTGCCAAGAGGATGCGGGATGCCGGCATCGGCGCGCTGGCGATAACCGACTCGGACGGCGGGCTTCGGGGGGTGCTCACCGACCGGGACATCGTTCTGCGGTGTGTGGCCATCGGGCACGACCCGTCGGCCATACGAGCCGCCGAGCTGATGAACGGGAAGCCGGTGACGGCCAAGGCCGACGACCACACGGACAGCGTCGTGGCCGCGATGGCCGCCAAGCGCATCCGCCGGATCCCGGTGCTGGACGGCGACTCGCTCGTCGGCATGATCAGCGAGGCCGATGTCGCCCGCAAGCTGGGCGCGGCCGAGGCCGGAACGCTGGCGGCGGCGATCCGCGCGGACTAGGGCCGGGCCATCCGGAGCTCTAGCGGGCCGTGACTGTCAGCGTCACGTGCGTACCCGGCCGGGTCGCCGGGAGCAGGATCCGCGCCGCGCCTGCGGTCTGGTGGACGAGGGCGCCGCGGGCGCCCGTGACGGTCACCCTGGCGCCGTGCGGGAACGCCGCTGCGGGCAGGGTCAGTTCCGTCCAGGCGTGCCGCGAGAGCGCGGTGGTGGTCAGGGCGAGGGTGTACGTGTGGGTGGCGGGGTCGTAGGACTCCGTGTCGGGCGTCCCGGCGATCGCCGGAGCGTACGCGGCGAACACCGGTTCCTTGCCGGGCGCGGGTCGGCCGTCGGCGTCGTAGGCGCAGTAGCCACCGCCATCGGCGGCGTGGCAGTCGTACCACAGGGCCCAGCCGGTGGCGAAGCCGCGCATGGAGGTTATTTGACGGCGTATCAGCTCTGCGTTGCCGCTGCCGGTGGCTTTCGCCGGGCCCCATTCGCCGACCAGGACCGGCATCCCGTGGGCGGCCGGGTAGGCGCGGATGACGGCTTCGTAGGCTTCGATGAATCCGTCGCCGGAGTCCCAGTCGGCGCCGTTCTCCACGGCGGTGTCGTAGTAGTGCGGGGCATAGCCGAGGCGGTCGGCGCCGTGTCGTGGGTCGGTGAAGCCGGGCAGTTGGGTGGGTACGCCCTGGCCGATGAGAACGGTGGGCTCGACGAACAGCCAGGCGTCCTGGTCGGCCTTGCGGACGGCGGTGATCAGCCGCCGGTAGAGGTCGGCGAGCCGGCCCCGCTCCATTTCGGCGGAGTTCTCCATCTGGGTAGCCGGGTCGGTGGGGTCGCCCGTGAACGGGCCGAACGGCTCGTTGAACAGGTCGTAGCCCAAGAGGGACCGGTGGCCGCGCAGGGTCGCGGCGACCTTGGTGTACGCGGCGGCCTGGGCGGCTCGCAGGTCGGCATCGTCGTAGAGGTGCCGGAAGGCCGCACCGACCGCCGGCTGGAAGTAGTTGGCGAACCAGTCGTCGCCGGGCAGCGGTTCGTAGGGGATGCCGTCGGTGCGGGTGGCCCAGGCGGGGATGCCGTTGAAGCCGAAGGCCGGTCCGAAGACGTCCTGGTGCCAGTCGACGACGACCAGGACCCCGTACCGGTCCGCCCAGCCCATGACCTGGCCGAGGTAGCGGAGATAGGCGGTGTCGTAGTGCCCGCGCCGCGGTTCGACCTTCTGCCACTGGATGTTGAGCCGTACGAGGTTGAAGCCGCTCGCGGCCAGCTCGGCGATACTGGCCTCGGTGACGGTGTCGGTCTTGCCGAGGTTGAGGCCGTGCAACTGGAGGGCGCGGCCCTGGCTGTCCGCGAGATAGGTCCGGCCGTCGGGGGTGGTGACGGTGCCGGTCGCGGCGGTTGCCGGCCCCGGGTGGGGAGCGGCAACGACCGGCGCGGCGCGGCGGGCCTGAGCGCTCTGGCCCGCCTGAGCGGTGGCGGGGAGGCTTCCGGCGCCCAGGAGGGCGACGCCTGCAGCGAGTGCGACAGCGGTACGACGCAGGCGCATGGCCCACCTCTCAGGCTCGGGCTCCGTGACGGATGGCTGCCGATACTGTCCGGTAGCAATCACAGGGGCAAGTGTTCGAACCGGACTTCTTTCGCGGTCAGCCGAGCGCCTCGGAGGGCCGAACCCGCAGGGCGAGCCGGGCCGGGAGGGCGGTGGCGAGCAGTGCGAGAGCCGCCGCCAGGGCCACGATCAGCCCGTATCCGGCCGGATCGAGCCGTGGGGCCGCCGCTCCCGTCATCCCGAGGCTGAAGGCGGTCAGGGTGGCCAGGGCTATCGCGGTCCCGAGCACCGCCCCGACGAGCACCACCGCCAGTGCCTCCAGCCGCAGCATCCGCAGCACCTGGCGGCGGGTGGTGCCCACGAGCCGCAGCAGCGCGAACTCCCTGGACCGGTCTGCGGTGGACATCGCGAGGGTGTTGACGACCGCGATAGCGGTGAAGGCGAGCACCAGGCCCATCGCGAGGTAGTCGACCTCGGCGTTGGACTGCTGCACCTCGGCCTGGACTTCCCCGGCCTGGTCATGGTCGAGGACCGCGACGCCCGGGAAGCCTTTGACCGCCGCGCCGAGCGCCGCACGATCCGCACGGCCGTCGGTGGCGACGAGGACCGCCGAAGCGAGCGGACTGTCGACATGTCGCGAGACCAGGTCGTGGGACATCGTCAGATCGCCGAATCCGAGGCCGCGTGAGTAGACGGCCGTCACCTTGAGGGTGACGGGAGTGCCGTCGCCGAGGGTGAGCCGTACGGTGCTGCCCGGCCGGACTCCCAGCCCGTCGGCGGCGACCTCGCTGAGCGCCATGTCGCCGTCGCCGAAGCCCTTGAGCGTGCCCTGGGTGACGTCGGGGTCCCACGTGGTGGTCAGTCCGGCGGGGGTGACGCCCTGCGCCGTGTACTTCGAGAGACCGACGCGGACGCCGGTCCGCACGACCTCGGTGACGGCGGTGACGCCGGGCACCTGACGCACCGCCGCGGCGGCTTCGCCGGGCACGCCGGGCGCGGCGGCACCGAGCACCCACTGGGCGCGGTTGCCCGCCGAGGCCTGCTGTTGGGCGGCATGACCCATCGTGGTCTGTACGAAGATCACGGTGCACGTCATCCCGACGAGCAGGGCGAGCGGGGTGACCGCCGCCGACAGCCGCTTGGAGTTGGCGCGGACGTTGGCGGCGGCGAGGTGGCCGCCGATACGGGATACGCGGAGCGGAACGGCCAGTACCGCGGCGGCGATCCGGGCCAGCAGCGGCCCGAGCAGCGAGACCGCGACGGCGAGGACCACGATGGTCAGGAAGGTGACCGGAGTGGACGCGGGCTCGGTCCGCAGGCCGCTGAGCACCATGAGCAGGACGATGCCGCCCACGAGGAACAGCCCGCCGGCGAGCAGCCGGCCCCAAGGGGACGTACGGGTCTCCATGGCGGCTTCCGAGAGCGCCTCGGCAGGCTGGATCCTGGCCGCCCTGCGAGCGGATATCCGGGCCGCGGACCAACCACCGAGGAGCGCGGCGCACAAGGCGGCGAACATCGGGAAGGGGCTCCAGGCGATCTTCAGCGTGTCCGGGACCGCGCCGAAGCCGACGAACTCGGCGTGCAGCCAGTACGCGACCGGCAGCCCCGCGACGGAGCCCAGAGTGCCCGCCGCGAGACCGACCAGAAGCGCCTCCCGGCCGATGAGCTGACGGATCTGCTTCGGGGTGGCGGCGATGGCGCGCAGCAGGGCTATCTCCCGGTAGCGCTGCTGGATGGTCAGCGCGAAGGTGCCGACGACCACGAGCACCGCGACAAGGAGTGAGGTGCCGCCGATGGCGCCGCCCATGCTGACGAGCTTGATCCGGGCATTGGCCGCGTCGGGGAACTCCACCGGTCCGCGGTCGGCTCCGGTGCGCACCTGGGCCTTGGTGCCCTGCAGAGCGGTGGTGAGCTTTGTGGCGAGAGCGCCGGTGTCGGCGCCGGGCTCCGACAGCACGCCGATCGCGGTGATCTGCCCGGGGTGTCCGGCCAGCCGTCCGGCCTCGGCCGTGGTGAAGAACAACGAGGTCTGCTGCCGCAGATCGCCGTCCCGGGCGGCGGCGATGCCGGTGACGCGGTAGCTGCGCGGGGCCCGGGTGGACTGGACGGTGACGCTGCTGCCCGGCTTCAGGCCCATGCGCGCGGCCAGTTCGCGGTCGATGACGAGATCGCCGTCCGCTTGCGGCGCGCGCCCCTCGGTGAGGGTGAAGGGCGTGAGTACGGCGGAGGCCCAGTCGTGTCCGTAGGACGGTTTTCCGCTCAACTGACCGCTCCGGTCCGCACCCGGCCCCACCGCGTAGGCGGGGAAGGTGACTTCGGGGACTGCGGTCCGTACTCCAGGCACCTGGCGGACGGTCCGCACGGTCGTGTCCGGCAGCCAGACCCGCTCCGCGAGCGGCTTGGCCTTGTTCTTGACCTTGGCCTTGCCCTTCTTCTCCTTGACGGTGGTCTGGTGCACGTTCTGGTCGGCGGCGACGACGATCGGCGCGGCCGCGTACCGTTCGCTCGCGATCTCACCCCGGAGACCCGTCTCCAGCAGCACCCCGCATGCGGTGACGAGTGCGGCGGCGCAGAACAGGGCGAGGAAGGCCCCCGCGAAACCGCCCTTGCGGGCCCGCAGGGTCTGCAGTGCGTATCGCAGCATCAGGACCACGCCCCCAGGTGCGTCATGCGCTCGGCCACCCGGTCGGCGGTGGGCTCGGTGGTCTCTTGAGCCAGGTCCTCGGGAGGGTCGGTCGGGTCTTCGGTCGGTTCGCCGGTCGGGTCGTCGACGGCCGTTACGTCCGCCGGGTCCTCGGCCGGTGCCGGGAAGGCGAGAAACCGGGTGAGTACGTTTCGCGCGCCCTCCGGCAGCTCGTCGTCGGCTCGCTTGTACCGGTTGAGCAGGGTGATGTACTCCTCGAAGAACTCGCGCAGTTCGGGGAGGGTCACCTGGATTGAGCCTCGGGAGTACGGCTGGCCGTCCGCCCATGCGCCCTCGATCTCGCTCTGGGACCGCTCGAGGAGCGCGAGGTCGGCGGCGAACGCGAGGCGGTTCATCTCGTCGACGACCGGGCGCATCTCGTCGCTCTGCTCAGAGCGCTGCGGGAAGCGCAGGTCCGCGGGGGCCGCCCGCCACCAGCGCTCGCGCCCCCGCCCCGTCCCTTCGGCCTCTTCGACGAAGCCGTGCCGGTCCAGCTCCCGCAGGTGGTAACTGGTGGCTCCGGTATTCAGATCCAGGGCGCGGGCGAGGGTCGTCGAGGTGGCCGGACCATGCAGCGCCAGGTGTTCGAGGATCTGTTGACGGCGCGGGTGCGCGAGCGCCTTGAGCGCCCCGAGATCGCCGATCTCCTTGATACGTCGTTGCTTCGGCATGAGTACACACTGCTTTGTGCACACTCACTTGTGCATTGGCGACGGCCCGTGAATCGATACGGGGGTTAGCCCCACCCTGGTGTCGATCGTCACCTATCTGACACGTTTGTCACTGTTACGCGGGTTCCGTGTCACAAACGACCAACAGGCCCATGCGGCTCTCAGTGCATGTCGTTCACAGGACAAGGGTTACTGATCAACAGCCACCCCACCGTAGGGAGGTGCGTGACATGACCGACCGAACCCTGTGGTCGTACGCAGAGATCGCCGCACATATCCGGGTCCAGGTCGACACCGTGCGCTCGTATCGCAAGCACGGGCACCTACCCGCTCCAGATGTCGTGGAGAGCGGAAAACCCTTCTGGTATGCCGACACCATTCGAGCCTGGAGTGCCCGGCGCCCCGGTAACCGGGGCCGCCGGGATCCTGACTGACGCTCCCAACGGCCGGTCATCGACCGGCGAACGGCTACCGGACCGGCTCGGGGTCCCGCTCCTGATCACGCTGCGGAACACGAACCGTTTCCGGCACAACTCCCCCGCCGCCCTCGCTTATGCCGAACCGGTCATGGAACCGGCGTAGCGCGGGCGGCGCCCACCAAGTGGCCTTACCGGTCAGTCGCATGACGGCCGGGACCAGCAAAGTACGTACCACCATGGCGTCCATCAGCACGGCCAGAGCGATACCGAGACCGAGCATCTTGGTGTTGGCCACCCGGGAGGTGCCGATGGCGACCATGACGACGGCGAGGATCACCGCGGCAGCGGTGATGAGACCGCCGGTACGCCGCACACCGAAGACGATCGCTCCCTGATGGTCACCGCTGCGGTCGTACTCCTCCTTGATACGCGACAGCAGGAAGACTCCGTAGTCCATGGACAGTCCGAAGGCCAGGCAGAACATCAGGACAGGAAGGGTGGTCTCGATGCTGCCGGTCGCGGTGAACCCCAGGAGCCCGGACAGATGTCCGTCCTGGAACACCCAGACCACCGCCCCGAACATCGCGGTCAGGCTCAACGCGTTGAGCAGCACCGCCTGGAGCGGTATCACCACACTTCCGGTCAGCAGGAACACCAGCAGAAGGGTGACGACGGCGATCATCCCGACGGCCCATGGCAGGCGGTCGGCGATGGCCTGCTGGGCATCGACCAGCACGGCCGCCTGGCCGGTGGTCGAGGTCCTGAACGGGGCGTCCACAGACCGGATCTCGCCCACCAGGTCCTGGGTGGCCGCGTCCACGGCCTCGGTCCTGGGCAGCACCGTGAGGTACGCCGCCCCGCCCGAGGGGGCGGTGAAGGGCCCCTCGACCGTGACGACTCCGGGCAGCGCGGCCAGCTCTCCCTTGTACCCGGCGAGCCCGTCCCGGCTGGGGCTTCCCTCGGCGAGCACGGTGATCCCGCCGCCCGGATTGCCGGGGAACGCGTCGCGTATGTGCTGCTGGACGGCGTGCGACTCGGCGCCGGCCGGAAGCTGCCGGTCGTCGGCCGTACCGAACTGGATCTGTAGGAAGGGCAGTCCGAGCAGGAGCAGTCCCGCGGTGGCACCGACAGCGAAGAGCGGAGCCCGCCGCATCACCAACCGGGCGAGGGCGGCGTATCCGGCTCCGGGCTCGCGCGGCCCGGCGGCGGAGGGCCGTCGGCGCCTCCACAGCTTGCGCAGGTCCAGTGCGTTGACCCGGTGTCCGAGCAGGACCAGGGCGGCGGGCAGCGCGATCAGTGCGGCACCGGCCGCCAGCAGCACCACCGCGATACCGGCGTAGGCGAAGGAACGCAGGAAGTACTGCGGGAAGACCAGCATCGCCGCGAGCGCGGCGGCGACGGTGAGCGCCGAGAACAGCACCGTACGACCGGCAGTAAGCAGCGTCGCGCCCACCGCCCCCAAGGGGTCGTCCCGGTCGGCCAGTTCCTCCCGGAAGCGGCGCACGATGAACAGCGCGTAGTCGATCCCCAGCCCCAGCCCCAGCACGGTGGTCAGGCTCTGCGCGAAGAGCGAGACATCGGTGAAGGACGTGACGAGGCGCAGTACCGCGTTGGTCCCCAGGATCGCGATGATGCCCACACCCAGCGGCAGCAGGGCGGCCACCGCGCTGCCGAAGACCATCACCAGCAGGACGAGGGTGACCGGCAGCGCGATCATCTCGGCGCGCAGCAGGTCCTCCTCGATGGTGCTCTGCAGTTCGTGCCGGACAGCGGCCACTCCGCCGATCCGCACGTCCACCGCCCCCTGAACACCCCGGTAGGCGGGCGCTATGCGCTCGACTGCGGCTCCCACCGCATCGTCGCCGCCCACGATCCTGGCCGCGATCATCGCTTCGCCACGGTCCTTCGCCCGCAACTCGGGCGCTCCGGTGCCCCAGTACGACGTGACGCCGGCGATCGAGGGGTCGGCGGCGAGCCTGCGGGCCAGGTCACGTCCCGCGGCGGCCACCGCGGGGCTGTCGACGCCCGCTCCGCGGCTGTCCACCAGCAGGACGAGATTGGGCTGCGAGGCGGGGAAGTGCTCCTCCAGCGCCTTGGTCGCATAGGACGACTCGGAGTCCGGAGCCTCCCATCCCCCGCCGCTCAGCCGGTCCGCGACCCCGCTCCCCGCGACCACGGCGAGGGCGGTGAAGAGCAGCGCGAGCAGCAGCGTCAGCCTGGGCCGGGCGGTGACCGCCCGGGTCCAGCCCCCGACGGCGCGCTCGCGGTTGACATCGGGCATCACTGAGGTGTCCCCTCCCCGTAGAACGAGCCTAGAATGAAAAACACGAGCAGCCACTCGCGTTTTCAAGAATGCGAGCGGCCACTCGCATTTGTCAATCATGATTGGGGCCTACACGTGTCCGAGGTGGAGGAGAAGCCGCGCCGTCGGCAGGCGCGCGGAGAGCGCCGGATGACGCAGCTGCTGGAAGCGGCCGCGAGCGTGTTCTGCACGTCCGGCTACAGCGCGGCGAGTACGAACGCCATCGCCCGCGAGGCCGGCGTCTCCCCGGGCACGCTCTACCAGTTCTTCCCCAACAAGGAAGCCATCGCTGTCGAACTCGGCGGCCGGCTCATCCAGCAGATGCAGCAGGCCCACGGCCTGGTCTTCACTCCGGAGAACGCCGCGCTGCCGCTCTCCGAGATGATCGACCGGATCGTCGACCCGTTCATCGACTTCAACTGCGCCAATCCGGCCTTCCTTGCCCTGATCAAGGGCCCCGACACGCCGGGGAAGGTCGCCGACGAGCACGATCAGCTGCACGCCGCGCTGCTCGAACGGGTCGACCGGCTGATCGAGTTGCGCGCGCCCCTGCTCTCGGCCGCGGACCGCGCCCGCATCGCCGAGATCGCGTTCGCCATGTTCAAGACGGGCCTGGAGCTCGTCCTCGCCCAGGAGGGTGCGGAACAGGCCGCGTACATCAACGAGTTGAAGGGGCTGCTGTACCGCTACCTGGCCCCGTACGTCGGCACCGAGTCCCGCCCCCCGCTCGGCCACCACTGAGCCGCATCGGGCACGGGCGCCCGTGCGGCTACCCGCTGCGCCCCGCGGACTCGCAGAATTCGTGGTCCAGGGCACCATCCGGCCGGGCGGGCGACGCCGAAGAGAACGCGGCCGCCGGGTAAGCAGCCGGGAGCGCCGCAGGAAGGGCCACCAGCACCTGGCGGCGTTCACGGGCTCTGGAGGCCCACTGGGCCAGCACTCCCACGCCCGCCACCAGCAGGGAGACGCCTAGGCCGAGGCCGACGGCGTACAGGGAGTTGGAGGCCGCCCGGCCGCTGAAGTAGCCGACGCCGACGGAGTACGCGGCCCACACCGCCTCGGCCACGCCCGCTCCGGCCAGGTACCGGCGGGCCGGATAGCGGACGACGCCCGCGGCTAGGCCGCCGATGAGGCGTCCGCTCGGCAGGAAGCGCACCGCGATGACGAAGGGCACCCCATGCCGCTGTATGCGCAGCGCGGCCCATCGCAGCAGGGCGGCCTGCCGCGGCCTGCGGTGGATTCGGGATACGACGCGGCCGCTCACGGCCCGTCCCGTGCGGTGGATCAGCATGTCCCCGAGCAGCGCGCTCAGCGCGACGACCAGGAGGACGAGAGTGAGGTCCAACCGGCCCTGGGCCGCCAGCACTCCACCAGTGACGAGCAGCACCGCATTGGGCACGAGCGGAGGCAGCGTGGTCGCGGCCAGCAGCGCGTACGCCCACGCAACGTTTCCACCCCGCAGGTGCTCGACGAGACCGGCGGTGAAGTCGATTGACGACACAAACTGTGCAACGTCCATGCGGCTGCCCCTCTTCCCTCCCGTACCCCCAAGCTGGCAGGGGCGGCTGGAGCGCTGCAAGGGAGTTTCGCCGGGATGGGGGGATTCCCAGGGGATTGCCAGGAAGAGGTCATCCTCAGGGACGGGTGCACGTCCACCTGGGGTCGCAGACCCGAGGATCGGCAGGGCCGGTGGGCCTCCTGCCGTGCACCGTACGGATCCCCGCTGCCTGCCGAGCGCCCCCCACCGGCCCTACCAGCTCTACCGGCCCAGCAGTTCGCCACCGTTGCACTGCAGGATCTCGCCGGTGATGAAGCCCGCCTCGGGCGAGGCCAGGAACACCACGGCGGCCGCCACGTCCGCGGGTCTGCCCACCCGGCCGACGAGGGTACGGCCGGCCCGGCGCGTCAGTTCCGCATCGTCGAGCCGGGCGCCGAAGAACTCGGTGCCGGCGACGGTTCCGGGGGCGACGATGTTGCACGTGACGCCCTGCGGGCCGAGCTGGGCCGCCAGGGAGTGGTTCCAGGCGTGCAGGGCGGCCTTGGACGCGCCGTACGAGCCGCCGCCGCGCAGCGCGGCGACCGAGGTCACGGTGATCACCCGGCCGCCGTCGGTGGTGATCCGGTCGCGCAGCGATTCGGTCAGCAGTACCGCGGTCAGCACGTTGCGCTCGAAGTCGCCGCGCCAGCGGGCCCGCACCCCTTGCGGCCCCGATCCGGTCGCCAGTTCCCGGCTGCCGGCGTTGTTCACGAGGACATCGACCCGGCCCGGAAGGCGGGTGAGCGCTGTCTCCACCTCGTCGGGATCGGCGAGGTCGCAGTCGACGGGGGTGACGTCGAGACCGTGTTCGTTGCGCAGTTCCTCGGCGGTGGCCCGGAGCACCTCGCGGCGGCGGCCGACGATCGTGACCCGGTCCCCCGACCCGGCGAGCCGGGTCGCGATGGCCCGGCCGATGCCCGTACCGCCACCGGTCACGACGATGTTCCGGCCCACTGCCTGGTTCTGTGCCATGCGCTCCGCCCCTCGAGAAGTGACAGCACGCTACGGGATGGCCCGTTTCGGTCCGCGAGGGGGGCCGGAGTCCGCAAAGAGACGTAGATCACACCGAATGGAACGTAACCATTACCGCCACTCGTGGGTCTATGGAGGGGAACACCACGCTCCCGGGGAGCGTTGGTGGGATGAAAGAGCGGGCCGTCTTGGGGGACGGCCCAATCGCGTCGCCGGGGCGAAAGTGCCCGGAGAGCTTGAGCGGCCCTCTCGGACTTTCTCGTCCCGGCATAGCGCGTCTCCAGGCACCCGGTACGGACCCGTGGGGGGATCCGATCCGGGGGACGGGAGCGCCCCGTGCCGGACCCGTGGGGGGATCTGGCGCGGGGCGCTTCTCTATGCACTGCGAGTTGTTCGCCGCGGCGTCCGCGGCGGCATGCGCCGCCGCTTGCCGCGCGGCGGGCGCCCTTCGGTCAGCGGGACTCGACCGGAAGGTAGTCCCGCAGCTCGACGCCCGTGTAGATCTGGCGCGGGCGGCCGATACGGGATCCGGGCTCCTTGATCATCTCGTGCCACTGCGCGATCCAGCCGGGAAGCCGGCCGAGCGCGAAGAGCACCGTGAACATGGTGGTCGGGAAGCCCATGGCCCGGTAGATCAGACCCGTGTAGAAGTCCACGTTCGGGTAGAGCTTGCGCGAGACGAAGTAGTCGTCGCTGAGCGCGTGCTCCTCGAGCTTGAGCGCGATGTCCAGCAGCTCGTCGGACTTGCCGAGAGCGGAGAGGACGTCGTGCGCCGCGGCCTTGATGATCTTCGCCCGGGGGTCGAAGTTCTTGTAGACGCGGTGCCCGAAGCCCATGAGCTTCACGCCGTCTTCCTTGTTCTTCACCTTGCGGATGAAGGCGTCGACGTCGCCGCCGTCGTTCTTGATGCCCTCGAGCATCTCCAGCACCGACTGGTTGGCGCCGCCGTGCAGCGGGCCCCACAGGGCGCTGATGCCGGCCGAGATCGAGGCGAACTGGTTCGCCTGCGAGGAGCCGACCAGCCGGACCGTCGAGGTCGAACAGTTCTGCTCGTGATCCGCGTGCAGGATCAGGAGCTTGTCGAGCGCGCCCACCACAACCGGGTTGAGCTCGTACTCCTCGGCCGGGACCGAGAAGGTCATGCGCAGGAAGTTCTCGACGTAGCCGAGATCGTTGCGCGGGTAGACCACCGGCTGGCCGACGGACTTCTTGAACGCGTAGGCCGCGATGGTCGGCAGCTTGGCGAGCAGCCGGATCGTGGACAGGTGGCGCTGCTCCGGATCGAACGGGTTGTGGCTGTCCTGGTAGAACGTCGACAGCGCGCTGACCACGGACGACAGCATCGCCATCGGGTGGGCGTCGCGCGGGAAGCCGTCGTAGAACCGTTTGACGTCCTCGTGCAGCAGCGTGTGCTGAGTAATTTCACCCTTGAAGGTGGAAAGTTCATCGACGGTCGGGAGCTCACCGTTGATCAACAGGTACGCGGTTTCGAGAAAACTGCCACGTTCGGCGAGCTGCTCGATCGGGTAACCGCGGTAGCGAAGGATGCCCTCTTCACCGTCAAGGAAAGTGATCGCGGACTTGTAGGCCGCGGTGTTGCCGTATCCGCTGTCCAGGGTGACCAGACCGGTGTCGGCGCGCAGCTTGCCGATGTCGAAGCCCTTGTCGCCGACAGTGCTGTCGACCACCGGGTAGCTGTGCTCGCTGTCCCCGTACCGCAGTACTACAGAGTTGTCGCTCACGTCATTCCCTCACCGACGGTTTTGCCTCTTCTTCGAGGTGCCCTGACTAGGTCCACTGTCCCCCATTTGGCACTGGCGCGTGCACTCGGGGTCGGCCATAGGGCCGAAACATGGCACGGAGTGCCTATTTCGCGCCCTGGGAGAGCCGGTGATCGAGGGCGGTGAAGCGCCGACCGGCCGAAACCGTACGGACCGCCTGAGCTATCGCCTTGCGCGAGCCCACCAGAACCACCAGGCGTTTCGCCCTGGTAACAGCCGTATACAGCAGATTTCGCTGCAACATCATCCATGCCCCCGTGGTGACCGGGATCACCACGGCCGGGTACTCGCTGCCCTGGGAGCGGTGGATCGTCACCGCGTACGCGTGGGCCAGCTCGTCCAGCTCGTCGAAGTCGTACGGAATCTCTTCGTCCTCATCGGTGAGGACGGTGAGC
Organism: Streptomyces sp. NPDC045021; assembly: GCF_056432645.1. Classification (NCBI taxonomy): domain Bacteria; kingdom Bacillati; phylum Actinomycetota; class Actinomycetes; order Kitasatosporales; family Streptomycetaceae; genus Streptomyces; species Streptomyces sp. NPDC045021. The sequence continues at coordinate 263,317 of NZ_JBWKIQ010000003.1, read as the reverse complement.
TTCTGTTCGACGGTGTCCAGCCCGGTGACCACTCCCACCGTGCCGTTGAAGACGCCGTTCTCCCCCTTCTCGTAGTTGTTGCGGATCTGGGTGACCTTGTCGCCGACGCGGAACGTACGGCCACCGAACCGGCGCTCCGGGAGATCCGGACGGGCCGGGGTGATGGCCTGTTGGAGGAGCCCGTTCAGCGCGCCGGCTCCGGCCGGACCGCGGTGCATGGGCGCGAGCACCTGGATGTCGCGGCGCGGGTCGAGGCCGAACTTGGCAGGGATCCGGCGGGCCGCCACCTCAACCGTCAGCCGCCCCGCCTCCTCGGTGTCCTCCTCCGGGAAGAGGAAGAAGTCGGGCAGCCCCTGGGTGATCGGCGGGACTCCCGAATTGATCCGGTGGGCGTTGGTCACCACGCCCGACTGCTGAGCCTGGCGGAAGATCCGGGTGAGCCGAACGGCCGGGACCGGGCTGCCCGGGGCCAGCAGATCCCGCAGCACCTCGCCCGCACCGACGCTCGGCAGCTGGTCCACATCCCCCACGAACAGCAGATGCGCGCCCGGCGCCACCGCCTTGGCCAGCTTGTTCGCAAGCAGCAGGTCCAGCATGGAGGCCTCGTCCACGACCACCAGGTCGGCGTCGAGCGGCCGGTCCTTGTCGTAGGCCGCGTCGCCGCCGGGCTTGAGCTCCAGCAGCCGGTGCACGGTCGACGCCTCCATGCCCGTCAGCTCGGCCAGCCTTTTGGCGGCGCGGCCGGTCGGCGCGGCCAGCACCACCTTGGCCTTCTTCGCCTGCGCCAGGGTGACCACCGAACGCACCGTGAACGACTTGCCGCAGCCTGGCCCGCCGGTGAGCACCGCGACCCGTTTGGTCAGCGCCAACCGCACCGCCTCCTGCTGCTCGGGCGCCAGATCCGCTCCGGTGCGCCCGGCCAGCCAGGACAGGGCCTTGTCCCACTGGACGTCCTGGAACAGTGGCAGCCGGTCCTCCGGCCCGCGCAGCAGCCTGAGCAGCTGGCCGGCCAGCGAGATCTCCGCGCGGTGGAACGGCACCAGGTACACCGCACGGACCGGATCGCCGCCCTCCGGATCCGGCACCGACTCCCGGACCACACCCTCCTCGCCCACCAGCTCCGCCAGGCAGTCGATCACCAGCCCGGCGTCCACCTGCAGCAGCTTGACGGAGTCCGAGAGCAGCTGTTCCTCGGGCAGGAAGCAGTTCCCGCTGTCGGTGGCCTGCGACAGCGCGTACTGGAGTCCCGCCTTGACCCGCTCCGGGCTGTCGTGGGGTATCCCCACCGCCTGGGCGATCCGGTCGGCGGTCAGGAATCCGATGCCCCACACATCCGCGGCCAGCCGGTAGGGCTGGTTCTTCACCACGGAGATCGACGCGTCGCCGTAGTTCTTGTAGATGCGCACCGCGATGGAGGTGGACACCCCCACTCCTTGCAGGAAGACCATCACCTCCTTGATCGCCTTCTGTTCCTCCCAGGCGACGGCGATCATCCTGGTCCGCTTCGGCCCGAGCCCCGGCACTTCGATCAGCCGCTTCGGCGCCCCCTCGATGACATCCAGGGTCTCGATGCCGAAGTGCTCCACGATCCGGTCGGCGATCTTGGGCCCGATCCCCTTGATCAGCCCCGAACCGAGGTACCGGCGTATCCCCTGGATCGTCGCGGGCAGGACGGTCGTGTAGTTCTCCACGGTGAACTGCTTGCCGTACTGAGGATGGGAGCCCCAACGACCCTCCATTCGCAGCGATTCGCCCGGCTGCGCCCCCAACAGGGCCCCGACCACGGTCAGCAGGTCGCCTGCGCCACGGCCCGTGTCGACCCGCGCGACCGTGTAGCCGTTGTCCTCGTTGGCGTAGGTGATCCGCTCCAGGACGGCTTCGAGCACGGCGAATCGCTCGTCCCCCATGACCCGGCCTCCCCTCCCCCAGCGGCTGCCCGACTGCTGCCCGGCGGTGATCTGATCCGAAGGTACCGCCCGCCCCCGACACTCCGGGTACGCCTGTGGACAACCTCCTCGTCTGCGCGTCCCTGCGACAGCCCGCGCGGCGCCCGGGGCCGGCCCTAACGCGTTCGGCCGACCACCACGGGCCGCGGACCCGCGTCGCGTAGCGTCCGGAGTATGAGCGACCAACCGCTGCAGAACGATGTGCTGGCCGAACTCGGCGACGACCAGATCCAGGAGATCGCCGGAGTACTGGGCACCGATCCGGAATCGGCCCGGAAGCTCGTGGGGACCTCGGTCACCTCGCTGACCGGTGTCCTCACGGACGACGCGGTCACCCCTGGCGGCACCGCGGAACTCAGCCAGGCGCTGGAACAGGCCGCCACCGAACCCGAGCCGCCGGCCGGGGCCGACGGCTTCGCGGGGGTCGGCGGAACGGATTCCGCGGCGGGCGGCGGAATGCTGGTCGCCGTGCTGAGCAAGGTGACGGCGCCGGCCGCGCGAGCCGTGTCGAAGAAGACCGGTCTGCCCGTCGCGGCCGTCGCCGGGGCACTCGAACTCGTCATCCCCGTGGTGGCGACCGTGCTCGCCAAGCGGGCCCGTTCCCAGAGGTGAACCCTCCGGGGTCCCTGACCCGCCCCCAGGCAGACGAAAGGGGTCCGGCGTGAGCCGGACCCCTTTGCGTTTCCCCCCAGTACCCCCGAAGCCCCCCTCGGGCGCATATCACTACCTCAGTTCCCCGAACCCCTCCCGGGAACCTTGATGCCTATAAGACCGACCACCCCCCCGAAGGGTTGTACGCCGAACAGAAGTAATTTGAAGATTCTTCAGAGCACGTGTTCGCGGTACCGGCGGGCGATCTCCGTGACCACTTCGGCGCCGTCCCGCGCCCACAGGGCGGGGTTGAAGATCTCCACCTCAACGGCTCCGCGATACCCGGCCGCGTCCACCTGCTCACGGAATCCGCGCAGGTCGACGCAGCCGTCACCGAGCTGACCCCGACCCAGCAGCACGCCCTCGGGCAGCGGGGTGACCCAGTCCGCGAGCTGGAAGGCCGCGATCCTGCCGGCCGCGCCGGCACGGACGATCTGCGCCGGGACCCGGTCGTCCCACCACAGGTGGTAGGTGTCCACGACGACCCCGACCTGCTCGGCCGGGAAGCGTTCCGCGATGTCCAGCGCCTGGCCGAGCGTGGAGACGACGCAGCGGTCCGACGCGTACATCGGGTGCAGCGGTTCGATCGCCAGGCGTACCGAACGCTCGGCGGCGTACGGAGCCAGCTCGGCCAACGCGTCGGCGACCCGCTCCCGTGCGGCCGCGATATCGCGCTCTCCTGATGGCAGTCCGCCCGAAACCAGCACCAGGGTGCCGGTTTCCAGGACGGCCGCCTCGTCGATCGCGGCCCGGTTGTCGTCCATCGCCGTGCGCCGGGCGACCGGATCACTCGCGGTGAAGAAGCCGCCGCGGCACAAGGACGTCACCTGGAGGCCGGTTTCCCGCATCAGACGGGCGGCGCGCTCGACCCCGTACTCCTGGACGGGCGCGCGCCACAGGCCCACACCGGGTACGCCGAGCTCCGCGCAACCCGCCGCCAGCTCGGGCAGCGACCACTGCTTGACGGTCTCCTGGTTGATGCTCAGCCGCGCCAGATCACCAGCCGCTGCAGCGACGGCGCTCGTGCTTTCGGCTGTCATACGGTCGGCGCTCATGCGGACACGCCGTGGATGGCGAGCAGCTGCCGCATCCGGGCCTCGGCCAGCGCCGGGTCGGGGAACAGGGCGAGACCGTCGGCCAGCTCGTAGGCGCGCGCCAGATGTGGGAGCGAGCGTGCCGACTGCAGGCCGCCCACCATCGTGAAGTGCGCCTGGTGGCCCGCCAGCCAGGCCAGGAACACCACGCCGGTCTTGTAGTAGCGCGTCGGAGCGCCGAACAGATGCCGGGACAGCTCGACGGTCGGGTCGAGAAGCGCCCGGAAGCCCGCCGTGTCGCCGGTGTCCAAGGTGCGCACGGCGCCGGCCGCGAGCGGCGCCAGCGGGTCGAAGATGCCGAGCAGCGCATGGCTGAAGCCCTGCTCGTCGCCCTCGATCAGCTCGGGGTAGTTGAAGTCGTCGCCGGTGTAGCAGCGCACGCCCTTGGGCAGCCGGCGCCGCAGTTCCACCTCGCGACGGGCGTCGAGCAGCGAGACCTTGATCCCGTCGACCTTGTCAGGATGGGCTGCGATGACGTCCAGGAACGTCTCCGTGGCCGCGTCGAGGTCCTCGCTGCCCCAGTACCCGGCCAGCGCGGGGTCGAACATCGGACCCAGCCAGTGCAGAACGACCGGTTCCGCGGACTGGCGCAGCAGGTGGCTGTAGACCTCGACGTAGTCCTCAGGACCCTTGGCCAGGGCCGCCAGTGCGCGGGACGCCATGAGAACGGCCTGCGATCCGGACTCCTCCACGACGGTGAGCTGCTCCTCATAGGCCGCCGTTACCTCGGCGAGCGTCCGGGCAGGCGCGACGAGTTGGTCCGTTCCGACGCCACAGACGATGCGGCCTCCGGCAGCCCGCGCCTCGGCGGAGGAGCGGCGGATCAGTTCGGCCGCGGCCGCCCAGTCCAGACCCATTCCGCGCTGGGCGGTGTCCATCGCCTCGGCGACACCGAGACCCTGCGACCACAGGTGGCGGCGGAAGGCGAGGGTGGCGTCCCAGTCGATGGCCGCCGGCTCGTCGGGGGCGCTGCGCCAGGGGTCGGCGACGACATGCGCGGCCGAGTAGACGACACGGCTGCGCAGTTCAGCACCCAGGATGTGGACAACGGGCTCGGTACGCGGCACATAGGAGCGCAGTTCGCCGGTGGCGCCGGGAAGCTCGATGGTCGCCGGGCCGCTCACAGGGACAGCTCCGGGACGTCGAAGCGCCGGCCCTCGGCGGACGATTTCAGACCCAGTTCGGCGAGCTGGACACCGCGCGCGCCGGCCAGCAGGTCCCACTGCCACGGCTCGTCGAGCACGACATGCCGCAGGAAGAGCTCCCACTGGCTCTTGAAGCCGTTGGTGAACTCGCCGTTGTCCGGGACCGGCTGCCACTGGTCGCGGAACGGCTCGGTGACCGGGAGGTCCGGGTTCCAGACCGGCTTCGGGGTGGCCGAGCGGTGCTGCACGCGGCAGTCCCGCAAGCCCGCCACGGCCGAGCCGTGCGTGCCGTCGACCTGGAACTCCACCAGTTCGTCGCGGTTGACGCGCACCGTCCAGGAGGAGTTGATCTGGGCGATGGCGCCGCCGTCGAGTTCGAAGATGCCGTACGCGGCGTCGTCGGCGGTCGCGTCGTACGGCTTGCCGTCCTCGTCCCAGCGGCGCGGGATGTGGGTGGCGGTCAGCGCCTGGACGGTTCGGACCCGTCCGAACAGCTCGTGGAGCACGTACTCCCAGTGCGGGAACATGTCGACGACGATGCCGCCGCCGTCCTGGGAACGGTAGTTCCAGGAGGGCCGCTGGGCGCTCTGCCAGTCGCCCTCGAAGACCCAGTAGCCGAACTCGCCGCGGATGGACAGGATCTGCCCGAAGAAGCCGCCGTCGACGAGCCGCTTGAGCTTGAGCAGGCCGGGGAGGAAGAGCTTGTCCTGGACCACGCCGTGCTTGACGCCGGCGGCGGTGGCGAGCCTGGCCAGCTCCAGGGCGCTGTCGAGGGAGGTCGCGGTGGGCTTCTCGCAGTAGATGTGCTTTCCGGCGGCGACGGCCTTGCGCACCGACTCCTCGCGGGCCGAGGTGACCTGGGCGTCGAAGTAGATCTCGACGGTCGGGTCGGCCAGGACGGCGTCGAGATCGGTGGAGATGTGCTCCAGACCGTGCCGGTCCGCCATCGCCCGCAGCGCGTGCTCCCGGCGGCCGACGAGTACCGGCTCGGGCCACAGCGTCGTGCCGTCACCGAGGTCGAGCCCGCCCTGCTCGCGCAGGCTCAGGATCGAGCGGACGAGGTGCTGGCGGTAGCCCATGCGGCCCGTGACGCCGTTCATGGCGATCCGCACTGTCCTGCGTGTCACGTTGGGTCCTCCCCTTCGGCCGCTACCGCCCGTCAAGCGATAGCAAGCGCTTTCTTCTCTGGCACGCTAGCCGGAAGCGGGCCGATCCGACAAGGTGAGAACATGTCCGGCAACGGGCGGTGGGATCCCGGGACGGCCAGCAGGAGGTACGGACGCAGATGGCAGTGACCCTCGCCGATGTCGCGGCGCGCGCCGGGGTGTCGTCCGCGACCGTCTCGCGCGTCCTCAATGGCAACTACCCGGTCGCGGGCAGCACGCGCGAACGCGTGCAGCGGGCCGTCGAAGACCTGGACTACGTGGTCAACGGGCAGGCCAGGGGGCTCGCGGCCGCCACCTCCGACCTGGTCGGGGTGCTCGTCAACGACGTCGCGGACCCGTTCTTCGGACTGATCGCGAGCGCCGTCCAGGCAGAGATCAGCGACTCGTCCGCGCCCGGCGGCGGCAAGCTCGCGGTGGTCTGCAACACCGGCGGCTCCCCCGAGGCCGAACTCACGTACCTCACCTTGCTGGAACGCCAGCGCGCGGCCGGAGTGGTGATCACCGGCGGCGCGGTCGAGGGCGCCGAGCACAGTGCGGCGGTCGCCGCACGGCTCGCCCGGCTCGCGGAGTCCGGCACGCGGATCGTGCTCTGCGGACGGCCTCCACTGGACCAGCCGGCCACGGAGATCCCCGTCGCGACCGTCGCGTTCGACAACCGGGGCGGCGCGCGGCGGCTCACCGAGCACCTGCTCTCCCTGGGTCACCGCCGGATCGGGTACGTCGCGGGCCCCGCCGACCGCACCACCACCCGGCACCGGCTGGAGGGCCACCGGGCCGCTCTGGTCGACCACGGCCTGCCGTCCGCCGGTGCCGCCGTCGACCGGCTCACGGTGCACGGCTCGTACGACCGCTCCTCCGGCTACGACGCGGCGCTGGAACTCCTGCGCAGGGAACCCGCGCTGACCGCCGTCATCGCCGCCAACGACACGGTCGCGCTCGGTGTGTGCGCGGCAGTCCGCGACCAGGGGCTCAGCATTCCGGACGACGTCTCGGTGGCGGGGTTCGACGATCTCCCGTTCAGCGTGGACACCGCGCCGGCCCTGACGACGGTCCGCATTCCGTTGCAGGAGGCGGGCGCCCGCGCCGGGCGCCTCGTCATGGGTCGCCAGGCGCCACCGCCGGGCGGTCTCGCGACGATCCGCACGGAGCTGATGGTGCGGGCCTCCACCGCACGGCCGCGGGCCGGTTCCGTGTGAGCTGACTGCCGCGGCGCCCAGGGGCGCTCGGAAGGTTGTCTGTAGGGGCGTCGCGTGGACCACCGCGGGGGCGTTCGGAAGTTATCCACAGGCCTTTTCGCGGTGTCGCCACGGGCTTACCTTTGACTCAGGCAAAGGAATTCCAAGGGTGAATATCGAGGTGCTCCCATGGCCGTGCAAGAGATCCGCGCCTTCAACCGCTTCTACACCAACCTCATCGGCGCGCTGGACTACAGCCGCCATCTGCATACTCCGTACACGCTGACCGAAGCGCGGGTGCTGTACGAGCTGGCGCACTCCCGCCGGACCGACGCCGCCGACCTCCGGGTGGAACTCTCTCTCGACGCCGGCCATTTGAGCCGCATGCTGTCGAAGTTCGAACAGAACCGGCTGGTCACCCGCGCGCCGTCCGAGCAGGACGCCCGGCGGCAGCGCATAGAGCTGACCCCGCAGGGCCGGGAGGCGGCCACTCTGCTGGAGGAACGGGCGGAGGAAGCGGTCGGTTCGCTGCTGAGCGAGGTGCCTGAAAAGGACCGCCCGCGGCTTGCCGAGGCCATGCGTACGGTCCGGGAGATACTGCACGACGAGCGTCAGCCGACTCCGGCCCGGATCGAGCTGCGCGGGCCAAAGCCCGGCGACTTGGGATGGGTGATCCAGCGCAACGCGGCGGTGTACGCGGCCGAGTTCGGCTGGAACAGCGAGTACGAAGCGCTGGTGGCAAGGATCGTGGCGGACTTCGCCGCAGATCCGGATCCTCGACGCGAAGCGCTGTGGATGGCGGAGCTGGACGGTGTGCCGGCCGGTTGTGTGTTCTGCGTCCGCGATGAGGTGCCCGACGTTGCCCGACTGCGGTTGCTCCTGGTCGAGCCGGGTGCACGCGGCCATCGCATAGGCGACCGGCTGGTGGAGAGGTGCATATCCTTCGCCCGCGACGCCGGATACCGCGAGCTGGTGCTGTGGACGAACGACGTGTTGGGCGCGGCCCGGAAGGTCTACCAGCGGGCCGGCTTCGAGCTCGTCGCGGAGAAGCCGCATCACAGCTTCGGCAAGGACCTCGTGGGACAGGACTGGCGTCTGGTGCTGTAGAGAAGAACGTCCCGTTGCGGCCAAATGGGTGGTGGACAGCGCCGGGTTCTGTGCGGTGGGCAAGGATCCGCGCGCGATACCGGAGGCAAGGCCGTACGACCAGCTGGTGCGGAGTTCCGGGGCCGGCTCGCGGCGGCGCGCGACAGGGGCGTCGTCGGAGGTTGACCCTGCCCGGCGCGGTGCCTAGTGTCCGGCGGATGAAGCTCGCGTTCTCCACACTCGGTGTCCCCGCACTCCCCATCGAGCAGGTCGTCCGCCTCGCCGCTGAGCATGGTTTCCACGGCGTGGAGATCCGGGCCAACGCCGAGGAACCCGTCCATACGGGCCTGTCAGCAGCGGAACGGAACGCGGTCGTGGCCGAGTTCGAGAAGTCGGGGGTGGAGATCCTGACGGTGGCGGCCTACACCAAGGTCGCCGCGCCGGGTGACGACGAGCCGGTGCTGACGGATCTGCGGGCCAACATGGCGCTCGCTTCCGATCTGGGGGCCCCGTTCGTACGGGTCTTCCCCGGCGGCGGGGAGCTGCCGGCGGATGAGGCCGACATGTACGCCGCACGGCGTCTGGCGGCGGTCGCCCCGGACGCCGTCCGCCTCGGGGTGAAGGTGCTGCTCGAGACGCACGACTCGCACCGGACCGGAGCGGACGCGGCCCGGGTCCTGGGACTGGTCGGGCACGGCAGCGTGGGCGCGATCTGGGATGTGATGCACACCTGGCGCGGTGGTGAGCAGCCGTCCGAGACCTACCCCGTGCTCGCCCCGTACCTGGGGTACGTGCAGGTCAAGGACATCGCTTCGGCCGAGGACACCACCCCGCTGCCGTTGGGGGAGGGTGTGCTGCCGCTGGCCGAGACCGTGGAGGTGCTAAGCCGGGAGGACTGGGACGGCTGGCTGTGCTGGGAGTACGAGAAGCGCTGGTACCCGCAGGTGGCGGAGCTTCCGGAGCTGCTCTCACCGGCCCGGCAGCATCTGTCCCGGCTGCTCGCCAACTCGGCGTAACGCCGTGGCCGGCACACGCCGGCCACCCACCGGTCGCCGGGCCGGTGCCCGCGGGAGCCTCGCGCACCGGCGGGAGTCTCCGGGACTTTCGGGAGTCTCGGGGGCTTTCGGCCAAACAGCGCATCCCACGCTGCCCGGCGACCTCGAAGAACACAACGATGGAGCCATGTTCAGCCACCGCACGGAACCGGTCGTGGAATCCGCCCGTCCAAGCCACATGCTGCTGATAAAGCTCCGTAGAGCCGTGTCGGTCGCGGTGCTGGCCGCGTCGCTGACAGCCCTGTCCACCGCCTGCGGCCAGGACCGGCCAGCCACCGGTGCGTCGCCTTCCGACAGTGCCGGGGGCGACCACAGCCCCTCCACCTCGGCAACGGGGGTTCCGCCGTCGACCGGTGGTTCTCCGTCGGGCACTGCGTCGTCCGGCGGGTCCACGCCCGTCCCCATCAAGCCGGGGGCCCACGGGATCGAGTCCCGGGTCGTGTACCTCTCCACCACGTTGCACAGGCCGCCGGCGGTCCACTCGGTGGTGAACAGCGAGCTCGAGCTGTCCCGCTTCCCGAGCTGGTTCGCGGGGTCCGACCCGGCGGCGGCCCGCGAGATCGCCCAGCTGACCCAGAAGACGGACTTCTCGCGCAATGTGCTGGTGGGCTGGGTGGAGACCACCGGCTGCAGCCAGGCCACCGCGGCCGCGCTGTTCGTCAGCGGCGACCAGCTGACTCTCGGAGTCAGCCAGCCCAAGCCCCCGCCGGAGTGCGTGGTCGCCTACCGGGTCGCGGTGGTCTTCGAGGTGCCGCGCGACCGCATGCCGAAGCACCCGGTGTTCGGGGCCGGGCGCGAGGCGGCCACCGCGCCCAGCCCCGGCACGACGGTGGCGTTCACACATCTCGATGCCGTGACCGACCAGGGCCAGGGGGCCAAGGGTTCGGAAGTGACCCAGCCCGCCCAGCTGAAGGCCTATCTGGCGGGTCTGCCCGGCGCCGGCGCCTCGGCGGTACGCGGGCAGTTGGCCGCACATCCGCCGAAGAGCGGTGAGCGGCGCTTCGGCTTCTGGCTGTCCGGCTGCCGGCCCGCCGGCGCCGCGCTCCTCATCACTCCCGAGGGGCAGGTGTCGGCGTCCCCGACCGGCGGCGAGAACATCCGCTGCATCCGGCCCGAGTACTACGCGGCAGTGCTGGCCGTCCCGGTGAATCTGCTGCCGGCTCGTGTCACAGCCATTGACTGACGAAAATTTTCCGGCTATCCGTTTCAACTGAAGGAATCTTTCAGCGTGCTCATCTCCTCCAGCCGGAAGGAGTTCGACATGCACCACCAGCCATCCCGCCGCACCGTTCTCACCACCGCATTCGCCACCGCCGTCACGGCGGGAGCATTCGCCGCCGGTGTCCCGGCGGCCCAGGCCGCCACCCCGGACCGTAGGCTCATCCGCGCGATCATCGCGCGGATGAGCCGCGAGGAGAAGGTCGGCCAGCTCTTCGTGATGCGGGTCTACGGCCACTCAGCCACCGCCCCAGATCCGGCCGACGTCGCGTCCAACCAGAGCGAGATGGGCGTCTCCAACGCCGCCGAACTGATCGCCAAGTACCACCTCGGCGGCATCATCTACTTCACCTGGGCCCACAACACCCGGGAACCGCACCAGATCGCCAACCTCTCCAACGGCATCCAGCGCGCCGCTCTGGCTCATAGGGCTCCCGTTCCGCTGCTGATCTCCACCGACCAGGAGCAGGGCGCGGTCGCCCGGATCGGCTCCCCCGCCACCCTCTTCCCCGGCGGGATGGCGCTGGGCGCCGACGGAGATCCGCACGATGCCCGCGCCGCGGCGCATGTCATCGGCACCGAGCTCGGCGCCATGGGCGTCAACCAGAACTTCTCTCCGGTCTCCGACGTGAACATCAATCCGGCCAACCCCGTAATCGGTGTACGGTCCTTCGGCGCCGATCCGCAGGCCGTCGCCGCGCTGGCGGCGGCCCAGGTCAGGGGGTACCAGGGGGCCGGCATCGCCTCCACCGCCAAGCACTTCCCCGGCCACGGCGACACCGGAACCGACAGCCACTTCGAGCTGCCGATCATCACGCACTCGCTGGACGAGTGGCGGCGGATCGACGCCCCGCCGTTCCGTGCCGCGATCGCCGCGGGGATCGACTCGATCATGACGGCCCACATCCTGGTCCCCGCGCTCGACGACTCCGGGGACCCCGCCACCCTCTCCCGCCCCATCCTCACCGGGATCCTCCGGGAGGAACTCGGCTACGACGGCGTCGTCATCACCGATTCGCTCGGCATGGCCGGTGTGCGGCAGAAGTACGGCGACGACCGGGTGCCGGTGCTCGCCCTCAAGGCCGGCGCCGACCAGTTACTGAACCCGCCGCTTCTCGATGTCGCCTGGAACGCGGTGCTCGCCGCGGTGACATCCGGGGAGATCACCGAGGAGCGGATCGACGAATCCCTCGTCCGGATTCTGGAACTCAAAGCCCGCAAGGGCCTGTTCCGCAATCCGTATGTCACGCATCAGGGCGTCGACCGGGCCGTCGGCATCCGTGCCCATCTCGCCACCGCCGACCGGATCACCGACCGTACCGTCACCCTGCTCACCAACCCGGCCCGGTTCCTGCCCCTGCCGCGTCGCTCCCACCGGAATCTGCTCGTGGTCGGTGCGGATCCGGCAGCGCCGTCCGGCACCGGTGGCCCGCCGACCTCCGTACTCGCCAAGTCGCTGACCGATCTCGGCCACGCCGCGCAAGCGCTGCCCACCGGTTCCGCGCCCGGCCGGGCCGAGATCGACCAGGCTGTCGCGGCCGCCCAGGGCAAGGACGGTGTCGTCGTCGGCACGTACAACGTGACGGCGGCTTCGACCGGGCAGATCGCCCTGGTCGAGGCGCTGGTGGCCACCGGTGTGCCGGTCGTCCAGATCGCCATCCGCAATCCGTACGACATCGCGTGGCTCAACGGCGTCGCGGCCGGGCTGGCCGTGTACGGATGGACCGATGTGTCGATGCGCGCGGTGGCCCGGGTCATCGCCGGCAGGGCGGCTCCGACGGGCCGGCTCCCGGTCGCGGTGCCGCGCGCGGACGATCCGGCAAAGGCGCTCTATCCGATCGGACACGGGCTGAAATACCGGTAGTCGAAGCAGACAGGGAACACGTCGAGTCAGGGGTCGGCTCATCCCGGAACCGGCAGGGCCTCCCGCCCGCCGGTTCCACCCCCTACCCTGACTTATGGTGCATGTTGCTCGGGGGAAGCCTAGGGGGGCCATCATGCGCGGATACGGCCTTTTGGGATCGTTTCTGCACACCGCGGTGGCAACGGCCGCCGTCCTGCTCGCGGTCGCCCTCCTCACCGCGCTCGCGGCCTGTACACCGTTCCGCGGGGCGGCGGGCGGCAGTGCCGGGCCGGGTTCGGGCACCCCTTCACCGACCCTGACGTCCGCGGCCACCGATGCGGCGTTCCTCGCGCAGGGCGCGTGCGCACAGAGCGATCCGCTGGGTTCGTACCGGGAGGTGGCGTGCTCGGATCCGAACGCCATCGCCCAGGTCACGGTCCGGTTCTACGGGCCGCTGTCGGATGCGTCGTCGCCGACGAGTCAGACGCCCTCGACAACCCCGGCGGCACGGGCGGGGAACGCGTGTCCGGAGACGACGGACTTCGTCCTGTCCATGCCGTCCGGCCGGTCGCCGGGCTACGCCTGCATGCGTAAGCGCGACGGCCCGCACCCCGGTGACCCGGGGGCGGGCGGTGGTCCGCGCACCATCGTCGGCGACTGCGTCTACACCGCGGGTGCCGTTCAGGTGAAGGAGACGGCCTGCGACGGTTCCAGCCGGAACAAGCCCGGGTACCGGGTGGATTCGATCGCGCCCGATCGCGCGCGCTGCCCGCCGGGAACGGGGCTGTTCGTGAGCGTCGGGCCGGCGGGCGTCGGGTGTGGCCGCCGGCTGTGAACCGCTGCTACTCGGTCCAACGTCCGGTTCCCCAGGTCACGTAGGTGATCCCGGAGCCATGTCCGGCCCCGGCCCCGGGATCACCTACGTACGCGCCCTACAGCGGGTGGCGTTCCATGACGTCGTTCGGTACGTCGAGCTTCGCGTCGAACGACGGGGCGAGTGTCGTGGCCGGGGTGACGCCCGCCCACTTCAGCACCTCGGCGGTCGCCTTGGCGTTGTCCGCGGGCTTGAGCGCGGCGATGTTCGCGCCGTGGTTCGCGCCGGGCGCCCACATCACGAAGGAGTCCTTCGCGCCCTTCCCGAGACGGAACGGTTCTGCACCCCACGGGTCATTCGTGCCGTACACGAACAGCATCCGCTGCGCGTGGTGCTGCACCCAGTTGTCCACGTCGGGCATCGCCTGCGGGTTGAACGTCATCGGGATGGCCCGGGGCACGTACGAGCGAGGCTGGTAGATGCCCGGGTAGCGCAGCAGCCCCTTGAGGTGCGGGGTCGCGAAGGTGGGCGCGCCGAGCTGGGTGCCGGCCTGGTAGTAGTACGGCGTGTAGTACGCCAGGCCCTGGTCGGTGTAGAAGTCGAAGCCGGAGATGGTGTCGATGAAGGTGTACAGCTCATCGGTGGTCGCGGTCGGCTTGGGGACGGTCGGGCACTCCGACTCCAGGTGGTACTGCCAGAACGCCCACACCAGGTCCAGGACGACGTTCTCGTACGCCTCGTCGGCGCTGCCCACCGTGGTGAAGGTCAGAGCGTTGTCGTCGGCGTACTTCTGGTAGCGGGCGACGATCTCGTCCCGGCGTACCAGCGCTTCGCGCTGTACGGAGTTGAGCGCGGCGCGGCAGTCGGCGTTGCCGACGGTCTTGAAGAACTCCGTGTAGGCCGAGTCCTCCTTGTTGACCACGTCATTGGGCGCGACGTAGGCGACCGTCCCGTCCATGTCGTGCGGGTAGAAGCGGCGGAAGTAGGTGGCGGTCATACCGCCCTTACTGCCGCCGGTGTCGATCCAGTTGCGGTGGTAGATCCGGTCCAGCGCCTGGAAGATCCGGTGCTGGTCGCTGGCCGCCTGCCAGATGTCGAGCTTGGACCAGTCGGCCGGCTCGGCGGGGCGGGACGGCGTGAAGAACCGGTACTCCATGGAGACCTGGTTGCCGTCGATGAGCCGGGTCGGCTCCGACCGGCTCGGGTTGGTGGAGAGCCCGTAGCCGGAGGTGAAGAAGACCGTCGGGCGGTCGGTCGCCTTGTGGAGCACCGTCAGCCGCTGCTGGAAGGTGCCCTTCCAGGGGCGGAGGTGGTCGATCGGCTGGGTGTAGTTGAGGACGAAGTACCGGTAGCCGGTGACCGGCTTCTCCTCGATGAGGGTCATCCCGGGTATCGCCAGGATGCGGTCCTTGATGTCCGCACTCGCCGAATCCGCGGCGGCGCTGTTCACGCCTGCCGCGTTCGCGCTGTCCGGACGGTCGGCGGCGGTGGCCGTCCCCGTCGCACCGGCCCCGACCGCACCGGTCGCGCCGACGAGCAGCATCAGTGACAGCAGCCATCTGAGCGCCTTACGCATGCACCCTCCCCTGGGTTCACGAACGTCTCCGCGAACCTAGGGGAGCAACGGTCTTACCACCAGAGGGCGTTGAGGCAGTGAAATATCAGGCTGCGGCCGGTACTTCGCCGACGAATGTGCGCCACAACCGGGCGTATCGCTCATCCGCGGCGAGCAGCTCGTCGTGCGTGCCGTCCTCGATGACGCGGCCGTGGTCGAGCACGACCACGCGGTCGGCGCGTGAGGCCGTGGTCAGCCGGTGCGCGACCACCAGAGTCGTGCGCCGCACTGCCAGCCGGTCGGCGGCCTGGTTGACCAGACCTTCGGTGGCGAGGTCGAGCGCCGCCGTCGCCTCGTCCAACAGCAGGATGTCGGGATCGACGAGCTCAGCGCGGGCCAGGGCGATCAACTGCCGTTGCCCGGCGGACAGGTTGCGGCCGCGCTCGCTGACCTGGTGCAGATAGCCGCCGTCGAGCGTCGCGATCATCTCGTGCGCGCCGACCGACCGCGCCGCCGCCTCGACCTCGGCGTCGGTCGCGTCCATCCGCCCGTACGCGATGGAGTCGCGCACCGTTCCGGCGAACAGGTACGGCTCCTGCGGGACGACGCCCAGCCGCTGCCGGTAGGCCGTCATGTCCAGTTCGCGGATGTCGGTGCCGTCGACGAGGACACCGCCGTCGGTCGGGTCGTAGAACCGGGCGACCAGCTTGACCAGCGTGGATTTGCCCGCACCCGTCTCGCCGACGAAGGCGACCGTCTGCCCGGCGGGGATGCGCAGGTCCACGCCGCTCAGCGCCTCGGCCCCGTCGCCGTACCGGAAGTGCACGTCCTTGAACGTGATCTCGCCGCGCAGGGACGGGACGGCTTGCGGGCGGGCCGCGGCCGGGGTGGTGCTAGGTACCCGCAGCAGTTCGCGGATCCGGCCCAGCGACACCGACGCCTGCTGGTAGCCGTCGAAGACCTGCGACAACTGCTGCACGGGTGCGAAGAACAGGTCGATGTAGAGCAGGTACGCGACGAGCGCGCCCGCGGTCAGCGTGCCCGCACCGACCCGATGAGCTCCGACGATCAACACCAGCGCGGCCGCGCCGCTGGACAGCAGCTGCACGAACGGGAAGTACACCGAGATCAGGAACTGGCCGCGCACCCGGGCCTCGCGGTACGCGCTGCTGCGCTCCGCGAATCGGACGGCGCCGCCGCGCTCGCGGCGGAACGCCTGCACGATACGGAGCCCGGCGACGTTCTCCTGCAGGTCCGCGTTGACGACGCCGACGCGCTCACGGGCCAGTTCGTAGGCCCGGACGGACTTTCGGCGGAAGACCCAGGTGGCCAGGACGAGCGGTGGGAGCGTCGCGAAGACCAGCAGGGCCAGCTGTACGTCCAGGGCGAGCAGCGCGACCAGGATGCCGAAGAAGGTGAGGACGCTGACCAGGGCCGTGACCAGTCCGGTCTGCAGGAATGTCGACAGAGCGTCGACGTCCGTGGTCATCCGCGTCATGATCCGGCCGGTCAGCTCGCGCTCGTAGTAGTCGAGCCCGAGCCGGTGCAGATGCGAGAAGATCTTCACCCGCAGCGTGTAGAGGACGCGTTCGCCGGTCCTGCCGGTCAGCCGCGCCGAACCCCATTGCGCGGCCCACTGCACGACGACGATCGCCAGACCGGCGGCCGAGGCCGCCCAGACCGCGCCGAGCGCGGCCTCCCTGACGCCGGAGTCGATGCCGTGCCTGATCAGCACGGGCAGCATCAGCCCGGCTATGGCGTCCGCCGCCACCAGCAGCAGGCTGAGCAGCAGCGGAGTGCGGAAGCCGCGCAGCAGGCTGCGCAGGCCGAATTCGGGGTCGACTGTGCGGGCTCGCGCCTCGTCCACCTCGGGGGTGTCGGTGGCGGGTGGCAGCGCGGCCACCTTCGCGAGCAGCTCGGGCGAGGCGGGCATGCCGGCCATCGCGGCGGCCATGCCGGCGGGTCCACCTTGCGCCGGGGCGATGGGGGCCGGGGCGGCGCCGTTCTGCCGTGCCTTGCCCGCCGCCGGTCCGTCCGCCCCGTGCGGTTCCCTGAGCCACAGGGCGGCCGTCACTCCGTCGGACACCTTGGTTCCGTTGATCCTTTCGGACTCGTGGGACCCGTCGAACCGGTCGGACCCGTGGGACCCGTCGGATCCAGCTGCGGTGGCGGTCCGCTCCGCCAGTCCGGTCGCGGCGCCCTCGCCCGACCAGGCGGCTGCGAGCACGCCGGCCGGGTCGGCGGTGACGACGTCCGCGCCGAGCGCGTCCGGGTCGGTCAGCAGCTTGCGGAAGAGCGCGGAGCGCCCCTCCAGCTCGTCATGGGTGCCGATGTCCGCCAGGCGGCCGTTCTCCAGCACCGCGATGCGGTCGGCGAGGGCCAGTGTCGAGCGGCGGTGGGCGATGAGCAGCGTCGTCCGGCCCGTCACGACCTCGCGCAGCGCGTCGAAGATCTCCGCCTCGACCTGGGCGTCGACCGCCGAGGTCGCGTCGTCCAGGAGCAGCAGCCGCGGGTCGGTCAGGATCGCGCGGGCAAGGGCGACGCGCTGGCGCTGACCGCCGGACAGGGTCAGGCCCTGCTCGCCGACCACGGTGTCGTAGCCCTCGGGGAGCGCTTCGATGAACTCGTGGGCCTGGGCGGCGCGGGTCGCGGCCAGCACCTGCTCGTCGGTGGCGTCCGGGTGCCCGTAGGCGATGTTGGAGCGCACGGTGTCGGAGAACAGGAAGCTGTCCTCGGGCACCATGCCGATCGCGCCACGCAGCGAATCGAAGGTGAGGTCGCGGACGTCCTCGCCGCCGATCCGCACCGCGCCGCCGGTGGCGTCGTAGAAGCGGGGCAGCAGCAGCGAGACGGTGGACTTGCCGGAGCCGGAGGCGCCGACGACGGCGACGGTCTCACCCGGCTCGACGCGCAGCGAGAAGTCGGCCAGCACCGGCCGCTCGGGGTCGTAGCCGAAGGTGACGTGGTCGAACTCGACGGTGGCCGCACCCTCGGGCAGCGTCCTGGTGCCCTCCTCCAGCGTCGGCTCGGTGTCGATCAGTTCCAGGACGCGCTCGACGCCGGCCCGTGCCTGCTGCCCGACGGTCAGCATCATGGTCAGCATCCGCACCGGTCCGGTGAGCTGCGCGAGGTACGTGGAGAACGCGACGAACGTGCCGAGCGTGATCTGCCCGCGGGTCGCCATCCAGCCACCGAGCGCCAACATGCCCACCTGGCCGATCGAGGGCACGGCCTGCAGGGCCGGGCTGTAGCGCGCGTTCAGCCGGATCGTGCGGAGCCGGCCGGCGAACAGCTTCTTGCTGACGCCCTCCAGCTTGTCCATCTCCTGCTGCTCCTGGCCGAAGCCCTTCACGACGCGGACGCCGGTGACGGATCCGTCGACGATGCCGGCGACGGCCGCGGCCTGCCCCTGGGCGTACCAGGTGGCGGGGAAGAGCTTCTTGCGACTGCGGTCGGCGATGAACCACAGGGCGGGGGCGACGGCCAGCGCGACGAGGGTGAGGAGCGGGGAGAGGGTGAGCATGACGATCAGGGAGAGCACGAACAGCAGCACGTTGCCGATCATCATCGGCAGCATGAAGAGCAGGCCCTGAATGAGCTGCAGGTCGCTGGTGGCCCGGCCGACCACCTGGCCGGTGTCCAGCTCGTCCTGCCGCCGGCCGTCCAGCCTGGTCAGCGAGCGGAACATGTCGCTGCGCAGATCGTGCTGCACATCGAGGGCGAGCCGGCCGCCGTAGAAGCGCCGCACATACGTCAGGACGTAGACGGCGACAGCGGCGACCACCAGGACGATCGCCCAGGGCAGCAGCGGACGGTCGTGCGCGAGCACCACATCGTCGATGATCAGCTTCGGCACCAGCGGCACGAGCGCGGTGACGGCCATCCCGCCCAGCGACGCGCCCAACGCCAGCAGCACATTGCGACGGTACTGCCAGCAATAGCCGACCAACCGCCGCAACCAGCCCTGCTCCGGCTCAACCTTCGCCGATGTCACCCGGGTCCTCCCACTGATCCACGACTACCCGACGCTGCAACGCGTCGGCGTGCGGATTTCATCCTGCAGCAACAAATCGCAGCCAAAGAGGGGCCAAGGTCTCACTCCTCTCGGGCCATGGACCTAAGCCCTGCTGGAGCCGGGCGGCCCGCTCCTGGTGGAGCGGGGGCCCGGTCAGCTCCCTATGAGATGGGTGGGGGCGAACATCCGCAGGCGCGCCGGGAGGACGACGACGGAGGGGCCCGGGGCGGCCAGCGCCGCCGCGAGGTCGTCGCGGAGGGTGTCGGGAGTGGTGGCGGTCGCCGGGACACCGAAGGACTCGGCGAGGGCGACGAAGTCCGGACGCGCCAGCTCCGTGGCGGTCGCCTGGCCGAAGGCGTCGGTCATGTACTCGCGCAGGATGCCGTAACCGCCGTCGTCCACGATGAGCCAGGTGACGGGCAGGTCGTACTGGCGCGCGGTGGCCAGTTCGGCGATGGAGTACATGGCTCCGCCGTCCCCCGAGACCGCCAGCACCGGCCGCGTGGGATCGGCGGCGGCCGCGCCGAGCGCGGCGGGGAAGCCGTAGCCGAGGCCGCCGGCGCCCTGCGCGGAGTGCATCGTGTTCGGGTGCCGGGGGTCGAAGGCGGACCAGGCCCAGTAGCCGAGGATCGTCATGTCCCAGCAACTGGGCGCGGTGTCGGGCAGGGCGTCACGGACCGCGGCCAGCAGTTGCTGCTCCAGGCCGAGGTCCTGGCCGGCGATCCGGTCGCCGACGAGGGCCAGTACTTCGGCGACGGCCTTGGCGGCCCCCTCGTCCGGGCGCGGCACCGTCAGGTCGCACAGGGCGGCCAGCGAGAGCCGGGCGTCGCCGTGGATGCCCAGGGCCGGGTGGTTGGACTCCAGCTTCCCGAGGTCCGCCTCGATCTGGATCACCCGGCCGCGGGGGCGGAACGTGTGGTAGTTCGAGGAGAGTTCGCCGAGGCCGGAGCCGACGACGAGCAGCACATCGGCGGCTTCGAGGAAGTCGGTGGTGTGCCGGTCCTCGATCCAGGACTGCAGCGACAGCGGGTGCTCCCAGGGGAACGCGCCCTTGCCGCCGAACGTCGAGACGACCGGGGCGTCGAGCTGCTCGGCCAGCGCGAGGAGTTCACCGGCCGCACCGGACCGTACGACGCCGCCACCGGCCAGGATGACCGGCCGCTGCGCCCCGGACAGCAGCCGGGCCGCTTCGGTGATCAGCTCGGCGCGCGGCTCCAGCGGGCGGGGCACCGCACGCAGCGCGGTGACCGGCGGGACGTCGGTCTCGGCGAGCAGCACGTCCTGCGGGATCTCCACCCACACCGGGCCGTACGGAGCGGTGAGCGCGGACTCCCAGGCCTCGGCGATGGCCGAGGGGATCTGCGAGGCGGTGCGGACCGTGTGCACGGACTTGACCACGTCCCGGAACGACGCCTTCTGGTCGCGCAGTTCATGCAGATAGCCGTGGCGTCCGCCGCCGAGTCCGGCGGTCGGGACCTGGCTGCTGATGGCGAGCACCGGCGCGGAGGCCGCGGCGGACTCCTGGAGCGCGGCGAGCGTCATCAGCGCGCCGGGGCCGGTGGAGACCAGCAGCGGGGCGACCCGGCCGGTGACCCGGGAGTACGCGTCGGCGGCGAAGCCCGCGTTGTTCTCGACGCGCAGCCCCACGTAGTCGAGCTGGGAGCGGCGCAAGGCGTCGAAGGTGCCGAGGGCGTGCTGGCCCGGCAGCCCGAAGACCGTGGTCGCGCCGAGCGCGCCCAGGGATTCGACGACAAGATCGCCGCCGTTGCGGGTTGTCACTTGGCGCCCTGGCGGGCCGCGGAGATCTGCCGGGACATGATCGTGGTCAGCTCGTACGCCGTGTGGGAGGCCGCGACGGAGGTGATCTCCGCGTGGTCGTACGCGGGGGCCACCTCGACGACGTCGGCGGAGACCAGGTGGCAGGAGGAGAGCCCGCGGATGATCTCCAGGAGCTCCCGGGAGGTGAGCCCGCCGGCCTCCGGGGTGCCGGTGCCGGGGGCGTGCGCCGGGTCCAGGACGTCGATGTCGATGGAGATGTACAGCGGCCGGTCGCCGATGCGCTCGCGCAGCTGCTGTGCGACCTCGTCGACACCGCGGCGCATGACGTCCGCCGAGGTGACGATGCCGAAGCCCATCTTCTCGTCGTCGTCCAGGTCCTTCTTGCCGTACAGCGGGCCGCGGGTGCCGACGTGCGAGAGCGCCTCGGTGTCGAGGATGCCCTCCTCGACGGCGCGGCGGAACGGTGTGCCGTGGGTGTACTCGGCGCCGAAGTACGTGTCCCACGTGTCGAGGTGCGCGTCGAAGTGGAGCAGGGCGACAGGCCCGTGCTTGCGGGCGACCGAGCGCAGCAGCGGCAGCGCGATGGTGTGGTCGCCACCGAGGGTCATCAGGCGGGCGCCGGTGTCGAGCAGATCGTCGGCGGCGGCCTGGATCGTTTCGACCGCCTCGTTGATGTTGAACGGGTTGGCGGCGATGTCGCCCGCGTCCGCGACCTGGGCGAGCGCGAACGGCGAGGCGTCCTGCGCCGGGTTGTACGGGCGCAGCAGCCGGGATGCCTCACGGATGGCGTTGCCGCCGAAGCGGGCTCCGGGGCGGTAGGAGACCCCGCTGTCGAACGGCACACCGACCACGGCGACATCGGCGGTGCCCACCTCGTCCAGCCGGGGCAGCCGCGCGAACGTGGCGGGGCCGGCGTACCGCGGGATGCGGGACGAGTCGATCGGTCCACGCGGTTCGTTGCTGCTCATCGGGGTGCCTTCTTTCGTGTTACTCGTGGTGCTTCGGTGTGATTCGAGTGTCCCCCGACCCGCCGACAAGCGGGTCGGGGCTGTGGATAACTCCGGTTCAGGCCGATGCGGGGATCGGTTCAATCCCCGTGCCCGGACCGGTTCAGGCCTGTGCGGGCACCGGTGCCGCGACCGCCGGGCCGTCGGCGCCACGTCCCGCGAGCCGCTCGCGCCAGGCCGCCAGGACCGCCGCGTCGGTGGGCTTCGTGGCCAGGCTCACCACCGCGTACGTGACGAGCGAGGCCAGCAGCCCGTAGTAGACCGGTTCGTTCGCGAGGATGCCGTACCACCACATCAGGCCGACGACGGAGACACCGCCGGCCACGATCGAAGCCAGCGCTCCCGCGCCGGTGCCGCGCTTCCACAGCAGACCGCCGAGGATCGGCACCAGCAACCCGCCGACCAGCAGGTTGTAGGCGACGGTGAGTGCCTGGACGACATCGTTGAGCATGATCGCGATGGCGATCACCGCGATGCCCATGATCAGGATGAACATCCGGTTGCCGCGCACCTCGTCGCGGTCCTCGCCCTCCTGGACGCCGGCGACCACGCCGCGCAGCCGCGACCAGATGTCGTTGTTGGCGACGGTCGCGCAGGCGATCAGCGCACCGGACGAGGTCGACATGACGGCGGAGAGCGCGGCGGCCAGCACCAGTCCGCGCACCCCGACCGGCAGCGAGTCCTTGACGATGGTGGCGAAGGCGTCGTCCGCCGCCCCGAGGTTCGGGTAGATCACCTTGGCGGCGGTGCCGATGACGGCGCCGGCCAGCGCGTAGACCAGGCAGTACGTACCGGCGACCGTGCCGCCGAACCGTGCGACCTTGTCGGTGCGGGCGGTGAACACCCGCTGCCAGATGTCCTGCCCGATGAGCATGCCGAAGGTGTAGATCAGCACGTAGGTGAAGATCGTCTCGCCGCCGATGCCCAGCGGGTCGAAGTACTCGGTCGGCAGTTTCGCCTTCATCGCCGAGAACCCGCCCGCCTTGACGATCGCGATCGGCAGCAGGAGCAGCAGGACGCCGATCGTCTTGACGACGAACTGCACCATGTCGGTGAGCGTGATCGACCACATGCCGCCGAGGGTCGAGTACGCGACCACGATGGTGCCGCCCAGGATGATGGCGAGGGTGCGGTCGAGGCCGAAGAGCACGTCGAAGATGGTCGCGTAGGCGATGGTCGAGGTGACGGCGAGCATCAGTGTGTACGCCCACATCACGACGCCGGAGATCACACCGGCCTTGCCGCCGTACCGCAGGTCGAGCATCTCGGAGACGGTGTAGACGCGCAGCCGTGAGATGCGTGCCGAGAAGAAGATGCTCAGCAGGAGCAGGCCGAGGCCGATCGCGAAGACCATCCAGGCGCCGGACAGGCCGTGCTTGTAGCCCAGGCCCACGCCGCCGATGGTGGACGCACCACCGAGGACGATCGCCGCCATGGTGCCGGAGTACATCGTGGGACCGAGGCGGCGGCCCGCCACGAGGAAGTCGCTCTTGGACTTGGCGCGGCGCATGCCCCACCACCCCACAGCGAGCATGCCGACCAGATAGACGACGATCACCGCGTAGTCGACAGCCATGGGCTCTCCTCCGTCCGAAGCGCTTCACTGAATGCGGGCGATTCGGGGATGACCCTAGGTGGCCGAAAGATGGCACTGAAGTGTACGTTTCATCCATCTGATGTCACACCAGTGGATGGATCGCACATGCCGACCTTGGCGCCGCCCACTCCCCCGGTACCGCTCGCCGACCTGCTGGCCCGCGCGGACCTGGGACTTCGGCAGGTCGCGGGCCCGCGCGAGGACATTCCCGTCCACTGGGTGCACACCAGCGAAATGGAGGACCCGGTTCCATACCTCCTCGGCGGTGAGCTGCTGCTGACCGCCGGGGTGCACTTCCCGCCTGCGGGCAGCACCACGGGGCGACGGGAAACGCGCGACAAGGACGTCGACCGTGCGCATGACGCCGGCGTCGACCACACCCATCTCGACGACCACGCCTATCTCGACCACTACGTGGCCCGCGCCGTGGAGGCAGGTGCCGCGGCGCTCGGCTTCGGGCTCGCGCCCGTCTATGACGAGACGCCCCGCGCCCTCGTGGAGGCGTGCGAACGGTACGGCCTGCCTTTGGTGGAGGTTCCGCCGCAAACCCCTTTCACCGCGGTCGCCCGAGCCGTCTGGCAGGCGATGGCCGAGGCCCGCCACCGCGAGCTGCGCCGCGTCAGCGAGGCCCAGCAGTCGCTGGCCTCCGCCGCCGCCCGCCCCGAGCCGGTCCCCGCCGTGCTCCGCCAGCTCGCCCACCACCTGGGCGGCTGGGCGGCGCTCCTCGGCCCCGGCGGCGGGGAGTTGTACGGGGCGGGCTCCCGCCCCGGCCCGCCGGTCCGTACGGCGCTCAGCGAGCTGGCGCAGGTGGTCCGGCCGCTGCCGGGCGACCGGTCGCAGGCCGTCCAGGCTCCGTCCTCCGCCACCGACACCGTCGGCGGCACGCATCTGGCCGCCTACGCGCTGGCCGGGGGCGCTCCCGGGGAGGGCCTGGTGCTGGCGGTCGCCGCGGGGCGGCGCGATCCCGCCGACAACGCGCTCACGGGCGTCGCCACCGTGCTGCTCTCGTTGCTCACCGGCCCCTACCAGGGCACGGCCGACACCGACCGTTCGGCCGCCCTGGTCCGGTTGCTGCTCGGCGCGCGTCCCGAGGACGTCGCGCCGCTGCTGACCGGTCCCGCCCGCCCGGCCACGGCAGCGGACCGGGCGGCGGAAGCCCCCGAAGCGGCCGGGACGGGCTGGATCGTGGTGCACGGGCACCGCCGCGGCTCCGGCCCCACCCGTGGCGAGGCGGCGCCCCTGGCGGCGGCCGCGCTGGCCGCCGCGCTCGGCACCGCGTTGGTCGACGCGGACGGCGACGCCGTCCGGGCCCTGCTGCCCGCCGACCGCAGGATCTCGGCGCAGCCGGGCTGGACGCTCGGGGTCAGCGGCCCCGCGTCCACCGGAGAGCTGTCCGCCGCCGACGCCCAGGCGGCCGGCGCGCTGCGCCGGGCCGTCGCCAACCGCTCCGAGCTGGCCCGGCACCGCAGCGGCGGCGCGGGCATGACGGCGCTCGTGGCGCCCGAGGAGGCGCGCGCCCACGCCCGCGCCCTGCTGGAACCGCTGCTGGACTCCCCCGCACTCGTGGAGACGCTGCGCGCCTGGCTGGCGCTGCACGGCAGCTGGGACCGCAGCGCCGTCGCGCTGGAAGTGCACCGCAACACGGTCCGGCAGCGCATCGCGCGGACCGCCGCGCTGCTCGACGCGGACCTGGACGACCCCGACACTCGCATGGACCTCTGGTTCGCCCTGCGCTGGCTCTGAGCAGCGGCGACGCGAGCTCGGACCGGGAATCGGCACCAGGGTCGGATCGGGAGTCGGCACCAGGATCGATACCGGGACCGCCGCCCGGACCGGGCTCGGGAACGGCAGCTTCGGCGGCCGGTGGAAACGCCGTCCCGGACCCTCCGAGGGTCACACATCGGTGTCGATCACCCTCGCCCCCTACGCCCGTGCGGCCAGGCGCGACAATGAGACACATGCCCCATGACACGACGCCGTCCCGCCAGTCCCTCGCCGAGCACCTCATACGCACCCGCATCGCCGGTGACGTGGCCACGAGCCGCGAGAACAACCTCGATCACTACCGCGAGCTCGCCGAGGGCAACCGCTACTACTGGTTGGGTCTGGAGCTCGGCACCCGCTGGACCGACCCGCGGGCCGTGCTGGAGCTGATGGCGGAACGCTGCGGGGTCGTCGCCAACCCGAAGCACCGCAGGGGCCAGGACACCATTGACGCGGAACTGACGATCGACGCGTTGGACCGGATGGCCGTCGAGCTGCGCAAGGCCGCGGAATCCCGGGCCCGGGTGCTCTTCGCGACCGGTCACCCCGCCGGGATGTTCGCCGTGCACCAGGTGCTCGCCGCCGCGCTGCGCGAGGCGGGCTGCGAGATCCTGCTGCCCGCGGACCGTCTGTACGCCGACAACGGCGAGATCCGGCACATCGGTGGCGTGTCGGTCCTGCACCGCGGCGGAAACCTCATGCACACCCACTCTCCCGACCCGATGCGCGAAGTTCTGGACGCGATGGAGAACGAGGGCCAGGAGCCCGATCTCGTCGTCGCCGACCACGGATGGGCGGGTTTCGCGGGCAGCCAGGGCATCGACACGGTCGCTTTCGCCGACTGCAACGACCCCGCGCTGTTCGTCGGTGAGGCCGAGGGCGACCTGACGGTGACGGTGCCCCTGGACGACAACGTGCCGCCACACCTCTACGACCCGCTCACCGCCTACCTGCTCGCCGCCGCGGGCCTCGAAGCACGAACCTGAGCCCCGCGCAGGCACGCGGCCTACCCCCGCGCAGCGGATCTGCACTCTGCGGATCCGGAGTCTCTGGTTACGATCGCAGAGGGGCTCCAGAAGGCAGGCGCAAGTTGATCCATGTAGCGATCGTCGACGACGAGGCGCTGGTCAGGGTCGCCCTGCGGCGGATTCTGGAGACCGCCGGCGACATCACAGTGGTCGTCGACTGCGACGGCCGGAACGCGGTGGCCGCCATCGAAGCGGCCGGCCCCGACCTCGTACTGCTCGACGCCGTCATGCCGGCACCGGACGGGCTGACGGTGCTGCGGGAGCTGCGCGCGCTGCCACGGCCGCCGGCCGTCGCGATGCTCACCGCGTTCGACACCAGCGCGTACATCAGTGCCGCGATGCGGGAGGGCGCCACCGGCTTCCTCCTCAAGGACACGGCCGTGGGCACGCTGATCGACTCCGTGCGGGTCCTCGCCTCGGGCGGGACGGTCTTCACACCGACCGTCAGCCGTACCGTCGTCCACGGCTACCTCGGGGCCGGGCCGGAGCTGTCCGGTCCCGGCGGCACGGACACCGTCGCGCTCGGCCTGCTCACCACGCGCGAGCGCGAGGTCCTCGTCCTCCTGGCGGCGGGTCTGCCGAACTCCGACATCGCCGCGCGACTGGGGATCACGGTCGCGACCGTCAAGGACCATGTGCGCGCGGTGCTGCGGAAGCTGGACGCGCCCAACCGGGTCGCCGCGGCCGTGCTCGCGCACCGCGCGGGACTGGTCCCGGCGGCGGGGCGGAGATGAGAGTGCGGCCGGCCGTCCTGGATGCCGCCCTCATCGTCCTCTCGTCGGCCGAGGTGTGGGCGACACGGTCGATGGGCGGCTCCCTCTCGCTCGCCGTCGCGTGCGCGGCGACCGCCGCCCTCCTGGTGCGCCGCCGCTTTCCGCTGCTCGCTTTCGCCGCGACGCTGCCCGCGCTCTCGCTCGGCTACGTGTGGCTGGCGCCGATGGCCGCGCTCTACCAGGTCGCCTCCGGCGGAACGGGACGCACGGCACCGGACGCGCCCGGCAGTCCCGGTTCAGGCTCCGGGTCCGGGTCCGGGTCCGGGTCCGACTCCCGGTCCCGGTCCGATCTCCGCGTCACACCGCAGATGTGGGTCGTCGGCGGCTGCGCCGCGGCCGTGGCCGTGGTCTCCTTCGTGCCCTGGCCGTGGCTCGGCACGATCGACTGGGAGCCGGCGCCCACGATCCTGGCCCTGCTGCTCTCCGCCCTGCTGGCCACCGCCCCCGTCGCGCTGGGGCTGCTCGGCGCCTCCCGGCGGGAGTTGTCGGCGCGCCTCACCGAACTGGCCGCGAGCCGTGAACGCGAGGGGCGGCTCGCCGCCGAGCAGGCCGTCGCACAGGAACGCGCCCGGCTCGCCCGCGAGATGCACGACACCGTGGCCCATCACATCAGCCTCATCGCGGTGCAGTCCGGCGCGCTGGAGGTCACCGCGCGGAGCCAGGAGGCCCGGGACGCGGCCGGTGCGGTCCGCGAGCTGAGCCGGGATGCGCTCGACGAACTGCGCCGCATGGTGGGCCTGCTGCGGCTTCCGGTGACGAACGCGGCCGGCTCGTCGGGATCGGGAGGCCCGTCGGGCTCGGCAGGCTCGTCTGGCGGCGCGGAGCCGTCCGGCCCGGGGCTGGCCGAACTGCCGGCGCTGCTGGCGACGGCCGGACCCAAGGTGCGGGGCCGGGTCGACGCGGGAAGCTGCCCGGCGGCGGTCGGACACGCCGCCTACCGGATCGTGCAGGAGTCGTTGACCAACGTGCGCAAGCACGCGACGGGCGCGGAGACGGAGGTCGACGTGCACCTGGCCGACGGCCGGCTGCTCGTCAGTGTCCGCAACGGCCCGCCGGGCGACATCCCGCGTCCCCAGCTGCCCTCCGGCGGCCACGGCCTCGCCGGCCTGCGCGAACGTGCCGCCCAGCTGGGCGGCACCCTCGACGCGTCCGTACAGCCCGACGGCGGCTTCCTGGTGCGGGCCGTCCTACCCGCCGCCCAGGGCCTGCCCGCCGCCTAGGCCCGTCCGCCGCCCAGGGCCTGCCCGCTGCCTGAGGCCCGTCCGGCCCGGCCTAGCGCGGGACGCGGACCACGCCCTCCTGGATCACGGACACCACGAGCCGCCCGTCCTGGGTGTAGATGCGGGCGGTGCCCAGTCCCCGGCCGCCGGACGCCGACGGGCTCTGCTGGTCGTACAGCAGCCATTCGTCGGCGCGGAAGGGCCGGTGGAACCACATGGCGTGGTCCAGGCTGGCGCCGACCACGTCGCCGACGGCCCAGCCGCCTCGCCCGTGGGCGAGGAGCACCGAGTCCAGCAGCGTCATGTCCGAGACGTACGTGGCCAGGCAGACGTGCAGCAGCGGGTCGTCCGCGAGCTTGCCGCGGGTGCGGAACCACACCTGGGAGCGCGGTTCGCGCGGGCCCTGCCCGGCGGCGAGGAACGGCGGGTCCTCGGCGTACCGCAGGTCGACGGCGGCCCGTGCCTCCAGGAGGCGGTCGACGACCTTGGGGTCGGGGAACCTGTCCGCATGCGCGGGCAGCAGTTCCTCGGCGGTGGGCAGCGACTCGGGGTCCGGCGCCGGCGGCATGGGCTCCTGGTGCTCGAGCCCTTCCTCGTGCTCCTGGAAGGACGCCGACAGATGGAAGATCGGCTGCCCGTGCTGGACGGCCACCACCCTTCGGGTGGTGAAGGAGCGGCCGTCCCGGATCCGGTCCACCTGGTAGACGATCGGCGCGCCGGGGTCGCCCGGCCGCAGGAAGTACGCGTGCAGGGAGTGTGCGGCCCGGTCCTCGGGGACGGTGCGGCCCGCCGCGACCAGGGCCTGGGCGGCGACCTGGCCGCCGAACACCCGCGGCACGACTGCCGACCTGCTGATGCCGCGGAAGATGTCCTGCTCGATCCGCTCCAGATCGAGCAGATCGAGCAGGGACGTCAGCGCTGTGTTCACAGGGTCGCGCTCACAGGCCCATCGACTTGGCGATGATGGAGCGCATGACCTCGCTGGTGCCGCCGTAGATGCGGTTGACGCGGTTGTCCGCGTACAGGCGGGCTATGGGGTACTCCAGCATGTAGCCGTAGCCGCCGTGCAGCTGCAGGCACTTGTCGATGACGCGGGCCGCGACCTCGGTGCAGAAGAGCTTGGCGGAGGCGGCGTCGGCGGCGGTCAGCTCACCGGCGTCGTGCGCGTCCAGGGCGCGGTCGACGACGGCCTGGGCCGCGTCCACCTCGGCCTTGCAGTCGGCGAGCACGAACTTGGTGTTCTGGAACGAGGCGACGGACTGGCCGAAGACGGTGCGGTCCTGGACGTACGCCTTGGCGAAACCGATGGCGGCGGAGGCCTGCGCGTAGGCGCCCACGGCGATGGCGATACGTTCCTGCGGCAGGTTCTGGCCGAGGTAGGAGAAGCCCTTGCCCTCCTCGCCGAGCAGGTCCTCGACGGGCACCTTCACGTCGGTGAAGGACAGCTCGGCGGTGTCGGAGGTCTTGAGGCCGAGCTTCTCCAGCTTGCGGCCGACGGCGTAGCCCTCGGTCCTGGTGTCGACGACCAGCAGGGAGATGCCCGCGCGGCGGTCCTCGGGGGTGGCCGGGGCGGTCCGGGCGCAGACGATGACGCGGTCGGCGTGCACGCCGCCGGTGATGAAGGTCTTGGCGCCGTTGAGGACGTAGTGCGTGCCGTCCTCGGAGAGCTTGGCGGTGGTCTTCATGCCGGCCAGGTCGGAGCCGGTGCCCGGCTCGGTCATGGCGATGGCGGTCATCATGTCGCCGGAGACGAAGTCCGGGAGCCAGCGCTTCTTCTGCTCGTCGTTGGCGTAGGCCAGCAGGTACGGGAGGCAGAGGCCGGTGTGCACGCCGCTGCCGCCGAAGCTGACGCCGGCGCGGGCGCACTCCTCGGTGATGACGGCCTGGAACTTGAAGCTGGTCTCGCCGGCGCCGCCGAACTCCTCGGGCACCTCGATACCGAAGACGCCCAGCTCACCGAGCTTGCGGTAGAAGTCGCGGGGTGCCTGGCCGGCCGCCAGCCACTGGTCGTAGACGGGTACGACCTCGGCCGCGATGAAGTCCCGGATCGTCTCGCGGAACGCTTCGTGGTCCTCGTTGAACACCGTACGACGCACTTCGCGCCTCCTCTGGGCCTGAGACATGGGATCCGGGACCGAGGTCCGGGAAATTAAGCAAGCGCTCAGTAAGTTACTCGCCGGTCGTCCATGCTGTCCAGAGCCGTCAGTGCGCCGAGTGCCAGCCGGTGCAGCAGCGCCGCGGTGTCGTTCCGGTCCGGGAGCCCGCTGTGCGCGCCCAGGTGCGGGGTGGAGTTGAGGAGCCCGAAGACCGCGTGCACGGCGGCCCTGACCTGCGGCTCGGGCGCGGCCGGACGCACCTGCCGGACGACCTCGACCCACTGCTCGACGTACTGCCGCTGGAGCTGGCGCACCAGCTTGCGGTCGGAATCGCGCAGCCGGTCCAGCTCGCGGTCGTGCAGGGTGATCAGCGGGCGGTCGTCGAGCGCGAAGTCGATATGGCCGCGGACCAGCGCGTCCAACGCCCCGGCCGGGTCCGAGGCCCCGGCGACCCGCGCCTTCCCGGCCGTGAGCAGCCGGCCGCTGATGCCGACGAGCAGCTCGGCGAGCATCGCGTCCTTGCCCGCGAAGTGGCGGTACAGACCGGGTCCGCTGATGCCGACCGCGGCCCCTATCTCATCCACACCGACGCCATGGAATCCGCGTTCGGCGAAGAGCCGGGCGGCCTCCCGGAGGATCTGGTCGCGGCGGTTCTCGGTCGCCTTCGTGGGGTGCATGGAACGAGTCTAGACAATCCCGTTAGCGAGCGTTAACGTGAAGGACACCACGTTAACGCTCGCTAACTTCCGGGGGCCCGACACATGGCAGCACCCGTCCTCTCCAGCGCCGCCGATCCGGCGTCGGAGACCTACCGCGCCAATGCGGCGGCGCACGCCGAACTGAGTGCGCGGCTGCGCGACAAGCTCGCCGCCGCCCGGCTCGGCGGCGGCGAGAAGGCCCGCGCCCGGCACACCGCGCGCGGCAAGCTCCTGCCCCGCGACCGGGTGGACGGGCTGCTCGACCCCGGCTCGCCCTTCCTTGAGCTGGCCCCGCTGGCCGCCGACGGGATGTACGAGGGCCAGGCCCCGGCCGCCGGCGTCGTCGCCGGCATCGGCAGGGTCTCCGGCCGCGAGGTCGTGGTGGTCGCCAATGACGCCACGGTCAAGGGCGGCACGTACTACCCCATGACGGTGAAGAAGCACCTGCGGGCCCAGGAGGTCGCGCTCGACAACCGGCTGCCGTGCGTCTATCTGGTCGACTCGGGCGGCGCCTTCCTGCCCCGGCAGGACGAGGTGTTCCCGGACCGCGACCACTTCGGCCGGATCTTCTACAACCAGGCGACGATGTCGGCCCGCGGCATCCCGCAGATCGCCGCGGTGATGGGCTCGTGCACCGCCGGCGGTGCGTACGTCCCCGCCATGAGCGACGAAGCGGTCATCGTCCGCAACCAGGGCACGATCTTCCTGGGCGGGCCGCCGCTGGTGAAGGCCGCGACCGGTGAGGTCGTCACCGCCGAGGAGCTGGGCGGCGGCGAGGTGCACTCCAGGATCTCCGGCGTCACCGACCACCTGGCCGAGGACGACGCCCACGCGCTGCGCATCGTGCGGAACATCGTCTCCACCCTCGGCCCCCGGGTCCCCCGCCCCTGGGACGTCGACCCGGTCGAGGAGCCCGCCGTGGACCCGGCAGGGCTCACCGGCGCGGTGCCCGTCGACTCCCGCACCCCGTACGACGTGCGCGAGGTCATCGCCAGGATCGTCGACGGCAGCCGCTTCGCCGAGTTCAAGGCGGAGTACGGCGCGACGCTCGTCACCGGCTTCGCCCATGTGCACGGCCACCCGGTCGGCATCATCGCCAACAACGGCATCCTCTTCGCCGAATCCGCCATGAAGGGCGCGCACTTCATCGAGCTGTGCGACCAGCGCGGCATCCCGCTGCTCTTCCTGCAGAACATCTCCGGGTTCATGGTGGGCCGCCAGTACGAGGCGGGCGGTATCGCCAAGCACGGCGCGAAGATGGTCACCGCCGTGGCCTGCGCGCGGGTGCCCAAACTGACGGTCGTCATCGGTGGCTCGTACGGCGCCGGCAACTACTCGATGTGCGGCCGGGCCTATTCACCGCGCTTCCTGTGGATGTGGCCCAACGCCAAGATCTCCGTGATGGGCGGCGAACAGGCCGCGTCCGTGCTCGCCACCGTCAAGCGCGACCAGATCGAGGCGGCGGGCGGGGAGTGGGCTCCCGACGAGGAGACCGCGTTCAAGGACCCGATCAGGGCCCAGTACGACACCCAGGGCAACGCCTACTACGCGACCGCCCGACTCTGGGACGACGGCGTGATCGACCCGCTGGAGACCCGCACGGTCCTGGGCCTCGCGCTCACCGCCTGCGCCAACGCGCCGCTGGGTGAGCCCGGCTACGGCGTCTTCCGGATGTGAGGACAGAGATGACCATGTTCGACACCGTCCTCATCGCCAACCGCGGCGAGATCGCCGTCCGGGTGATCCGCACGCTGCGGCGCCTCGGCGTGCGTTCGGTCGCCGTGTACAGCGACGCGGACGCCGATGCCCGGCACGTCCGCGAGGCCGACACCGCGGTCCGTATCGAGAACTACCTCTCCATCGACGAGCAGTTGCGCGCCGCCGCCCGCAGCGGGGCCAGGGCCGTCCACCCCGGCTACGGCTTCCTCGCGGAGAACGCCGCCTTCGCCCAGGCCTGCACCGACGCGGGGCTGGTCTTCATCGGACCGCCGGCCTCGGCGATCCAGCTGATGGGCGACAAGATCCGCGCCAAGGCGACCGTCCTGGAGGCCGGCGTCCCGGTCGTACCGGGATCTTCCGGCAGCGGACTCACCGACACCCAACTCATCGGCGAAGCACGGAAGATCGGCATGCCGGTCCTGCTCAAGCCGTCGGCAGGCGGCGGCGGCAAGGGCATGCGCCTGGTGCGGGACGAGACGCTGCTCGGCGACGAGATCGCCGCCGCCCGGCGGGAGGCCCGCGGCTCCTTCGGCGACGACACCCTCCTCGTCGAGCGCTGGATCGACCGGCCGCGGCACATCGAGATCCAGGTGCTGGCCGACGCCCACGGCAATGTCATCCACCTGGGCGAGCGGGAGTGCTCGCTGCAGCGCCGGCACCAGAAGGTCATCGAGGAGGCGCCCAGCGTACTTCTGGACGAGGCCACCCGCGCGGCGATGGGAGAGGCCGCCGTGCAGGCCGCCCGCTCCTGCGGCTATGTCGGCGCCGGCACCGTCGAGTTCATCGTCCCGGGCGCGGATCCGTCCGCGTACTGCTTCATGGAGATGAACACCCGCCTCCAGGTCGAGCACCCCGTCACCGAACTCATCACCGGCCTGGACCTCGTCGAATGGCAGCTGCGCGTCGCCTCCGGCGAGCCGCTGCCGTTCGGGCAGGAGGGCGTCACCCTCACCGGCCACGCCGTCGAGGCCCGGATCTGCGCCGAGGACCCGGCCCGTGGTTTCCTGCCCTCCGGCGGGACCGTGCTGTCGCTCCACGAACCGCAGGGCGACGGGGTCCGCACCGACTCCGGGCTCGCCGAGGGCACGGAGATCGGCAGCCTGTACGACCCGATGCTGTCCAAGGTCATCGCGTACGGTCCCGACCGTGCCACCGCGCTGCGCAAGCTGCGCGCGGCACTGGCCTCCACCGTCACGCTGGGCGTCGCCACCAACGCCGGTTTCCTGCGCCGGCTGCTGGCCCACCCGGAGGTGGTCTCCGGCGTCCTCGACACCGGTCTGGTCGAGCGCGACGTCGCCTCGCTGACCTCGTCGGACGTCCCGCCCGAGGTCTACGCCGCCGCCGCGCTGCTGCGCCAGGCCGCCCTGCTCCCCCCGTCGGACTCCACGACCTGGACGGATCCGTTCTCGGCGGCCGACGGCTGGCGGCTGGGCGGCGAGCCGGCCTGGACCACGCACCATCTGCGGGTGCCCGGCCACGATCCGCTGGCCATCCTGGTCCGCGGGAACGAGGTCCGGGTGGGCGACGCGGCGCCGGTCGCCGCCCGCCTGGTCACCGACGGCAGACGCGGCGTCCTGCACTGGGACGGCGCCACCCATTCCTTCCACCACGCGGGCTCCTGGCTGGGCCGGGACGGGGACAGCTGGCACGTCGCCGACCACGACCCCGTCGAGGCGGCCCTGAGCGGCAGCGCGGGCGCCGGTGGCACCGACGCGCTCACCGCGCCGATGCCTGGCACCGTGACCGTCGTCAAGGTCGCGACCGGGGACGAGGTGACCGCGGGCCAGAGCCTGCTGGTCGTCGAGGCGATGAAGATGGAACACGTCATCACCGCTCCCCACGACGGCACGGTCACCGAGATCGACGTCACCCCCGGCAGCACCGTCGCCATGGACCAGGTGCTAGCCGTCATCACTCCCCGGGAGGAGTCATGACCAACGGTCTGCCCATGTCCGTACCGGCGTCCGGACTGCCCGCCCGTGTCAGGATCCACGAGGTCGGCGCGCGCGACGGGCTGCAGAACGAGAAGACGACCGTCCCGACCGCGGTGAAGGCCGAGTTCATCCACCGGCTGGCCGCCGCGGGCCTCGGCACCATCGAGGCGACCAGCTTCGTCCACCCCAAGTGGGTGCCCCAACTGGCCGACGCGGCGGAGCTGATGCTGCTGCTGGCGGATGTGGACGCGCGGCTGCCGGTGCTGGTCCCCAACGAACGGGGCCTGGAGCGCGCTCTGGCGCTCGGCGTCCAGGAGATCGCGGTCTTCGGCAGCGCGACCGAGTCGTTCGCCAAGGCCAACCTGAACCGGACCGTCGACGAGTCCCTCGCGATGTTCGAGCCGGTCGTCGCCAAGGCCCGGGAGGCCGGAGCCACCGTGCGCGGCTATCTCTCGATGTGCTTCGGCGACCCGTGGGAGGGCCCGGTCCCGGTGGACCAGGTGGCCGCTGTCGCCCGCCGGCTGTACGACCTGGGGTGCACCGAGCTGAGCCTGGGCGACACGATCGGGGTCGCCACCCCCGGCCATGTCACCGCGCTGCTCGCCGCCCTGGCGGAGCAGGGAATCCCGACCGACCGGCTCGCCGTGCACTTCCACGACACGTACGGCCAGGCGCTCTCCAACACCCTGGCCGCCCTCCAGCACGGGGTGACCGTCGTGGACGCTTCGGCGGGCGGCCTCGGCGGCTGCCCGTACGCGAAGAGCGCCACCGGAAACCTCGCCACCGAAGACCTCGTCTGGATGCTGAACGGCCTCGGTATCGACACCGGGGTCGACCTCGACCGCCTCACCGCCACAAGCGTGTGGATGGCGGAGCAGCTCGGGAGGCCAAGCCCCTCCCGCACCGTCCGCGCCCTCTCCCACCAGGAGCCGTAGTCATGTCGATCGACCACCGCCTCGCCCCCGAGCACGAGGAACTGCGCCGTACCGTCGAGGCGTTCGCGCACGACGTGATCGCGCCGAAGATCGGGGAGTTCTACGAGAACCACGAGTTCCCGTACGAGATCATCCGTGAGATGGGCCGGATGGGCCTGTTCGGGCTGCCCTTCCCCGAGGAGTACGGCGGCATGGGCGGCGACTACCTCGCCCTCGGCATCGTCCTCGAGGAGCTCGCGCGGGTGGACTCGTCCGTCGCCATCACCCTCGAAGCGGGCGTCTCGCTGGGCGCGATGCCGATCTTCCGCTTCGGCACCGAGGAGCAGAAACGCGAGTGGCTGCCGCGGATGTGTTCCGGGGAGATCCTGGGCGCGTTCGGGCTGACCGAGCCCGAGTGCGGTTCCGACGCCGGCGGCACCCGCACCACCGCCCGGCTGGACGAGGCGACGAATGAATGGGTGATCAACGGCACCAAGTGCTTCATCACCAACTCCGGTACGGACATCACGGGTCTGGTCACGGTCACCGCCGTCACCGGCCGCAAGGACGACGGACGGCCGCTGATCTCGTCGATCATCGTGCCCTCGGGCACGCCGGGCTTCGGTGTCGCGGCCCCGTACTCCAAGGTCGGCTGGAACGCCTCGGACACCCGTGAGCTGTCGTTCTCCGACTGCCGGGTGCCGGCCGCGAACCTGCTCGGCGAGGAGGGCCGCGGCTACGCGCAGTTCCTGCGGATCCTCGACGAGGGACGGATCGCGATCTCGGCGCTGGCCACCGGGCTGGCCCAGGGCTGTGTCGACGAGTCCCTGGCGTACGCGAAGACCCGGGAGGCGTTCGGCCGGCCGATCGGCGCGAACCAGGCGATCCAGTTCAAGCTGGCCGACATGGAGATGCGCGCCCACACCGCCCGCCTCGCCTGGCGCGACGCCGCCTCCCGGCTGCTGCAGGGCGAACCGTTCAAGAAGGAGGCGGCGCTCGCGAAGCTGTACTCCTCGGAGATCGCGGTCACCAACGCCCGTGAGGCCACCCAGATCCACGGCGGGTACGGCTTCATGAACGAGTACCCGGTGGCCCGTATGTGGCGGGACTCCAAGATCCTGGAGATCGGCGAGGGCACCAGCGAGGTCCAGCGGATGCTGATCGCCCGCGAGCTGGGGCTCACGGGCTGACGAGGCGGACGGCTGACCGTCGGACCGGCGGCCGGTGGACCGCCGGTCCTGACGGGCCGCCGTCGGCCCACTGTCAGTTGGTCGGCCAGGGCACCTGGGGCGACCGGTAATAGCTGATGCCCAGGGCAGTCCAGCGCGGGCCCTGGGCGGCGAGCCGCACCTTGTAGGTGTCCCACTGGTGGGTGGCTGCCGGGGACCAGCCGATCTCGGCGATTCCCGGCAGTCGCGGGAAGGTCATGTAGTCGGAGTCCGCGCTGGTCACGATGGTCTCCGTCCACAGCGGCGCCTCCACACCGAGGACGGCGGAGGCGGGCGCGCCCTTGATGAAGGTGGCGGGGTCCCAGTTGTAGGAGTCCTTCACCTCGACGAGGCCGGCCCAGCTCAGGCCCAGGGAGGTGGAGGCGTTGTACTTCATGTCCAGGTAGGCGCGGTTGGCGGGCGAGAGGATCAGCCGCATTCCGGCCTTGGCCGCGTCCACGACCTCCTTCTCGTTGCCCTTCGTGCCCCAGTACTGGCCGATGGCCCCGGCGACCGGCTGTGCGCCCGCCAGCTGGTGCCAGCCGATCACGGTCTTGCCGTACTTGGTGACGATCGGCTGGATCCTGTCCATGATCGTCACGTAGTCGGCGTGGCTGGTGGAGTGCGCCTCGTCGCCGCCGATGTGCAGATACGGGCCCGGGGTGAGGGCGGCCAGCTCCCCCAGCACCTGGTCCGCGAACCGGTAGGTGACGTCCTTGGACACGCACAGCGAGCTGAAGCCGACCTTGATGCCCGTGTAGAGCGGCGGAGCGGTGCCGTTGCAGTTCAGTTCGGCGTAGGAGGCGAGTGCCGCGTTGGTGTGGCCGGGCATGTCGAGCTCGGGGACCACCGTCAGATAGCGACTCGCGGCGTAACGCACGATCTCGCGGTAGTCGTCCTTGGAGTACGAGCCGCCGGGTCCCCCTCCGACCTGTGTGCTGCCGCCATAGGAGGCCAGCCGGGGCCAGGAGTCGATCGCGATCCGCCATCCCTGGTCGTCCGAGAGATGCAGATGCAGCTGGTTGATCTTGTACAGGGCGAGCTGGTCGATGTACCGCTCGACCTGGGCGACGGAGAAGAAGTGCCGCGACACGTCCAGCATGCCGCCGCGATAGGCGTAGCGCGGCGCGTCGGTGATGGTGCCGCCCGGCACCTGCCAGGGGCCGCTCTGCACGGAGCGCTTCTCGACGGCGGCGGGGAGCAGCTGGCGCAGCGTCTGCACGCCGTGGAACAGCCCGGCGACCTCCTGTGCGCCGAGGGTCACCGACTGCGCGGAGACATCGAGCAGGTATCCCTCGGCACCGAGGGCCACACCCTTGTCGACACCCGCGGCGTCGCTGCTCGCCGAGCCACCCTTCGCCGCGTCACCCTTCGCCGCGTCGTTCTTCGCCGTACCGCTCTTCGCCGCGCTACCGCTCGCACCCCCGTTCACCACCCCCAGCTTGAGCACGATGCCGTCGCCGACCCCGTCGTCCGCGACGACCGGCAGCGGGTATCCGGTGGACGGCCGCAGCACGCCCGCGAGGTACTCGCCGATCTTCTGTACCGCGTCCGAGCTCCGGGGCACGTGGATGCGGGTGGCCGCGCCGATGACATAGGGAGTGCCGCCGGGCCGTACGGAGGCCGGGGCCGGGACGACCCGCCCCAGGGCGGTCGGCGAGGTGTCGGCCGAGTCGTCCGGAGTGGCCGGAGCGTCCGGGGCGGAGGAGCAGGCAGCGGCGGTGACCAGCAGCAACGAGCACAGGACCTGGGGCAGGAGATTCCGGACGCCGGGTCGTCTCACAGGGGGTTTCCCTTCAGCGGGCGGCGGAGAGTGCCGATGCCCCCTGGGTACCGTGCGCCCCCGGAACGGTCAAGGTGTAGACCAATTTCCCCACACTTTTGGCCCACCCCGACCCAACCCCTGCCCGAAATCGGGCAGGATTCTTGCAAATGGGCGATGATCACACCAGTATCTACGGATGCCCGAACGCCAGACGTCCTATGAGGACCTCGTCGACCACCTGGTCCGCACCACACCGCTGCACCGCGGTGAGGCGTCCCGGGTGGTCCAGGACGTGCTGGCGTACTTCGACGAGACGACGGAGCTGTTCGTCCGCCGCCGGCACCGCGAGCTCCAGGCCAAGGGCCTGGTCAACGCGGTGATCTTCGAGCGGATCACCGAGGAGCTGCCGTACCGCGCGGTGGCTCCGCCGGAGCTCTCCCTGCGGCAGCTGCGCCGCATCGTCTACGGCTGACAGACACACCCTGACATACCAGTACCACCCGGTGCCCCCGTGCGGGCGGGGCACCACCTACTGACATACGACGGAGAGGGACGACCATATGTGCGGGATCGTCGGATACATCGGTAAGCGCGACGTGGCTCCACTACTGCTGGAAGGCCTGCAGCGGCTGGAGTACCGGGGCTACGACTCGGCGGGCGTCGTCATCACCGGCAAGTCCGGGGTCCTCAAGACGGTCAAGGCCAAGGGCCGGGTCCGCGAGCTGGAAGCCCGTATCCCCAAGCGCTTCGCCGGCACCACCGGCATCGCCCACACCCGCTGGGCCACGCACGGCGCTCCGAACGACGAGAACGCGCACCCCCACCTTGACGCGGAGGGCAAAGTCGCCCTCGTCCACAACGGCATCATCGACAACGCCGACGACCTGCGCGCCAAACTGATCGCCGACGGCGTGGAGTTCACCTCCGAGACCGACTCCGAGGTCGTCGTGCACCTCATCGGCCGCTCGCAGGCCGACACCCTGGAGGCCAAGGTCCAGGAGGCGCTGCGCCGTATCGAGGGCACCTACGGCATCGCCGTCATGCACCAGGACTTCCCCGACCGCATCGTCGTCGCCCGCAACGGCTCGCCGGTCGTGCTCGGCATCGGCGACAAGGAGATGTTCGTCGCCTCGGACGTCGCCGCGCTGGTCAGCCACACCCGCCAGGTCGTCACCCTCGACGACGGCGAGATGGCCACCCTCAAGGCCGACGACTTCCGCACGTACACCACCGAGGGTTCCACCACCTCGGCCACGCCGACCACCGTGGAGTGGGAGGCCGAGTCGTACGACATGGGCGGCCACGACACGTACATGCACAAGGAGATCTCCGAGCAGCCCGACGCGGTGGACCGCGTGCTGCGCGGCCGCATCGACGACCGGTTCTCCACCGTGCACCTGGGCGGCCTGAACCTCGACCCGCGCGAGGCGCGGAGCGTCCGCCGGATCAAGATCCTCGGCTGCGGCACGTCGTACCACGCGGGCCAGATCGGCGCCCAGATGATCGAGGAGCTGGCCCGCATCCCCGCCGATGCCGAGCCGGCCTCCGAGTTCCGCTACCGCAACCCGGTCGTCGACCCCGACACCCTCTACATCGCGGTGTCCCAGTCCGGCGAGACCTACGACGTGCTCGCCGCCGTCCAGGAGCTCAAGCGCAAGGGTGCGCGGGTGCTGGGTGTGGTGAACGTCGTCGGCTCGGCGATCGCCCGCGAGACCGATGGCGGCGTGTACGTGCACGCGGGACCCGAGGTCTGCGTCGTCTCCACCAAGTGCTTCACCAACACCGTGGTCGCGTTCGCGCTGCTCGCGCTGCACCTGGGCCGCATCCGCGACCTGTCGGTCGCGGACGGCAAGCGGATCATCGCGGGGCTGCGGAAGCTGCCCGCTCAGATCGCGGAGATGCTGGAGGGCGAGGCGGAGATCGAGAAGCTGGCCGCCGAGTACGCGGGCGCCAAGTCGATGATGTTCATCGGCCGGGTGCGCGGCTATCCGGTGGCCCGTGAGGCCTCGTTGAAGCTCAAGGAGATCAGCTACATCCACGCGGAGGCGTACCCGGCCTCCGAGTTGAAGCACGGTCCGCTGGCGCTCATCGAGCCGGCGCTGCCGACGGTGGCGATCGTGCCGGACGATGATCTGCTGGACAAGAACCGGGCGGCACTGGAGGAGATCAAGGCGCGGAGCGGGCGGATTCTCGCGGTGGCGCACCAGGTGCAGGAGAAGGCGGACCACACCATCGTGGTGCCGAAGAACGAGGTCGAGCTCGACCCGATTCTGATGGGGATTCCGCTGCAGTTGTTCGCGTACCACACGGCCAAGGCGATGGGCCGGGACATCGACAAGCCGCGCAACCTGGCGAAGTCGGTCACTGTCGAGTAGGTCGCGGGTTGGTTGGTGGTTCCGGGGGCCGGGCCCTCCGGGGCGGGGCTTCGAAATCGACTGTTTAGGGCCTGGCGGCCCACAAATAGCTCGGCAGCATTTCGAAACCCCGCCCCTGCGGCCCCGGCCCCCTCACGTCCAAGCCACCGGGGGTGGGCGGGTCACGTGGGTGACGTGGCGTCCGCCGGTGGTGGGTGGGTCGGTGCATCAGGGGCGTGCGGGGCGCGAGCACGTGAGTGGCAGGGGCGTGCGTGAGCGCTCGCAGGTGGGGTGGGGCGCTGTGGGGACGCCTCTCGGTGGTTCTACGGGATGACGATGACCGGGCGCTGGGCTCGGCGGGCCAGGCGGCCTGCTACTGAGCCGAAGATGCGGCCGATGATGCCCTGGGTACCGCCCACGACGATGGCGTCGGCCTCGTACTCCCGGCCGACCTCCTCCAGTTCGTGGCAGATGTCGCCGCCGCGTTCGACCAGGATCCACGGGACCTCGGCGAGGTGGTCGGCGCAGGCGAGTTCCAGCCCCAGGACCTCGGTCCTGTGGTCCGGGACGTCGACGAAGACCGGTGGTTCGCAGCCGGCCCAGACCGTGGCCGGCAGGCGGTTGGCGACATGGACGATGATCAGCGCCGAGCCCAGTCTCCGGGCCATGCCGATCGAGTACGCGAGCGCCCGCTCGCTGGAAACCGAACCGTCGAAACCCACCACGACACCGTGCCGGAAGGCCGGGTCGCAGGACGAGCGCAGCTCGGGGGCCGCTTCGGGGAGCGCCGCCGATTCGGCGAGCGGCTTGCCTTCAGCGGGCTCAGGGAGCTCATAACCGGCCATGATGCGGTTTCTCGACAAGGGCGGCGTGGGGACGCCGACCGGCGGACAACGGCGGTGCTGCGGTCTTCACAGCGGCCTTCGCTGCGTCTTCGGTAATACCCTGACGGGGGCCGCGAGGCTGACCGGTTTCGGCCAGTTCGAGGCTTCCGATCCTGGTCACTCCAGAGTACGGCGGAGATGTATCCCTGCACAGACTCGTCAAGCTCTCGCAGGCATTACGTACCCGGAGTTTCCAGGAGAATGCCGGAGCCCGGCCGCGAGCGCAACGTCGCGCCGTCATCCGGCCGGACGAATCCGCGCGGCGGGAGCGACCGACCCGCGCGACCCGCCTCCAGAACGGCTCCAGGAGGAGTCGAGAGTGGCTCAGCCGCGGTGTGAAGCCCCCCGGAAGGTCCCCTGCCCGGCGTCGGGAGCACCCCAGACCTGCGGCGGACGCCCCACCGCACGAACGCCGCCCGCGCGCAAACCGAATTCTTCGCGGTACCGGCGTGAACAAGACATCCGCGCGGCAAGAGACCGGCAAATGGCCCGATAACGCCCCGACGACGCCGGCGGCCGTAAGGGGCGCACCGGGGCGGTTGGCTGGCCAGGGGGCGCACCACCCGGCGCCGGCCGGGGGTGCGCACAGGAGTGCCTACGTTTTTCAGCCAACTTCTGGCCGCAGTACCCCTGTTGGTAAAAGCGCTTGCTGACACGCCTGCCACCTGCAATGAAACGGCTCCAGGGGGCGCGAGGGGCGTCCCAGGCCACTGCGGGAGCCAGAGGCGTACTTCCCAGCAGGCTCGGTGAGTGGAACGCTTCGTGATCGAATGCTTCACGCCACGTGGTCAAGTCGACTTAGCGCCAGGTGGTGAAGTATTCACAACTGCCTCACCAGACACACCAAACACAGTAGATTTCGATCTTGGGAAATACGGCGGGGGAAACGTGCAGGACCGAGGGGCCGCGTCGATCGAGGGGGGCTTGAGCTCCATGATGAGCCAGGAGTCCAGGACCGGAACGACGATGGAGAACCTGTCGCCATCTGCCGGATCCTCAGTACCGTCAGCGTCGTCCCGCGCCACTCGCAAACTGTCGGCACGGCGGCGCGCCGAAGTCGTCGCCGTGCTGCTGTTCAGCGGCGGGCCGATCTTCGAAAGTTCCATCCCGCTCTCCGTGTTCGGCATCGACCGGCAGGACGCGGGCGTGCCCCGCTACCGGCTGCTGGTCTGCGCCGGCGAGGACGGACCACTTCGCACCACCGGGGGCCTGGAACTCAGCGCCCCGTACGGGCTCGAAGCGCTCTCACGGGCCGGCACCGTAGTGGTGCCCGCCTGGCGCTCGATCTCCCAACCACCGCCCCCCGAGGCCCTCGACGCGCTGCGCCGGGCCCACGAGGAGGGCGCCCGGATCATCGGCCTGTGCACAGGGGCGTTCGTACTGGCCGCCGCGGGGCTGCTGGACGGCCGCCCCGCGACCACCCACTGGATGTACGCGCCCACCTTGGCCAAGCGCTATCCCTCCGTTCATGTGGACCCCCGGGAGCTTTTCGTGGACGACGGCGACGTACTGACCTCTGCCGGCACCGCGGCCGGAATCGACCTCTGCCTGCATGTCGTCCGTACCGATCACGGCGCCGAGGCCGCGAACGCGCTCGCCCGGCGACTGGTCGTCCCGCCGCGCCGCAGTGACTGGCCTTCCAGCCAGCGCCACCTCGACAGGTCATTACCAGAAGAGATCGGGGGCGACCCGCTGGCCGAGGTCGTCGCCTGGGCGCTGGAGCACCTGCACGAGCAGTTCGACGTGGAGGCACTGGCGGCTCGCGCCTACATGAGCCGCAGGACCTTCGACCGGCGGTTCCGGTCGCTCACCGGCAGCGCCCCGCTGCAGTGGCTGATCACCCAGCGGGTACTGCAGGCACAGCGGCTGCTGGAGACGTCCGACTTCTCGGTGGACGAGGTGGCGGGCCGTTGCGGCTTCCGCTCCCCCGTCGCGCTGCGCGGGCAC
This sequence comes from Streptomyces sp. NPDC045021, assembly GCF_056432645.1. NCBI lineage: Bacteria > Bacillati > Actinomycetota > Actinomycetes > Kitasatosporales > Streptomycetaceae > Streptomyces > Streptomyces sp. NPDC045021. Next base: position 219,867 of record NZ_JBWKIQ010000003.1, on the reverse strand, counting down.
TTCCGCCGCCAGCTCGGGTCGTCGCCCGCCTCCTACCGGGCCGCGTACCGGGCCCGGCGCCCGCAGGACGACCCGGAGCGGCCACCTGCGCCGGCCGAGCACCTGCCGTCCCGCCGGGGCACCCCACCACAGCTCCTGACGGTGCCGGGCAAGCCCGACTCCGACGTGTACGCCCCACGGGTGCCCGAGCAGAGCCGCATGGACGGCTCCGAGGGCATCATCAGGGGGCGGCTGCGCGCGGAGCGCATCGCACGCGGCCGCAACCCGGCTATGCCTGGTCCACGCGATCGCCCCTTAGGGTGAGACCCATGAACGACCGCATGGTGTGGATCGACTGCGAGATGACCGGACTGTCCCTGGCCCACGACGCCCTCGTCGAGGTGGCGGCGCTGGTCACCGACTCCGAGCTGAACATTCTCGGCGAGGGGGTGGAGATCGTCATCCGCCCGCCCGCCGAGTCCCTGACGACCATGCCCGACGTCGTACGCGAGATGCACACCGCCTCCGGGCTCCTGGAGGAGCTCGACGGCGGTGTGACGCTCGAGGAGGCCGAGAAGCTGGTGCTCGACTACGTACGCGAGCACGTCTCGGAGCCGCGCAAGGCCCCGCTGTGCGGAAACTCGGTCAGCACCGACCGCGGCTTCCTCGCCCGGGACATGCCGGCCCTCGAACAGCACCTCCACTACCGGATCGTGGACGTCTCCTCCATCAAGGAGCTGTCCCGCCGGTGGTACCCCCGGGCGTACTTCAACAGCCCGGAGAAGAACGGCAACCACCGCGCCCTGGCCGACATCCGCGAGTCCATCGCGGAGCTGCGCTACTACCGCGAAGCCGTCTTCGTCCCGCAGCCGGGCCCGGACACCGACACCGCTCGGGCCATCGCGGCCAAGCACGTGCTGGGCGCCGAATAGCCTGAGGCGAGCACCCTCCCGGACCCTGTATGCTTCTTCAGGTCGGCGCCGAGAAGCGCCGGACATGGTGGGTGTAGCTCAGTTGGTAGAGCACCTGGTTGTGGTCCAGGTGGCCGCGGGTTCAAGTCCCGTCACTCACCCTGAAACGGTGAAGGCCCGGTCTGTGAAAACAGGCCGGGCCTTCGTCATGTCCCGGGTCTTCGGGGCGCGGTGGGGGCCCCGTCCCGCTGTGTCCGACGTCACACTTCTCGGTGAACGCCGCCCCCGTTCCGCTACGCCGAGTCCCGTCGCACCAGTTCCGTGGCGAGCACCACATGGCGCCGCACCGACGTGCGTTCCGCGATCTCCTCCAGGAGGACGCGGGCCATGGTGCGGCCCATCTCCTCGATGGGCTGGCGCACGCTCGTCAGGGCGGGGTCCATGTGGCGGGCGATGACGGAGTCGTCGAAGCCGACGAGCGCCACGTCGTCGGGGACCCGCCGGCCGGCCTCACGCAGCACCTGGAGCGCGCCGGAGGCCATGACGTCGGAGGCCGCGAAGACGGCGTCCACGTCGGGGCGCCGGGCGAGCAGCTCGCGCATCGCGCGCCGGCCGCCCTCCTCGGTGAAGTCGCCGCGGGCGACGAGCGACGCGTCGTCGCCCAGACCGGCCGCGTCGACGGCCTGGCGGTAGCCGTCGAGGCGGCAGCGGGCGACGTACATGTCGACGGGTCCTGTGATGGTGGCGACGGCGCGGCGGCCGCGGCCGAGCAGATAGCCGACGGCGGAGCGGGCGCCGCCCACGTTGTCCGAGTCCACGTAGGACACGGACTCCAGGTCGGAGCGGCGGCCGTTCAGGACGGCGGGCATGTCCAGCTGCTCCAACAGATCCGGCAGCGGGTCGTCCTCGTGCACGGACACCAGCAGGACGCCGTCGACCCGGTGGGCGCTGAGGTACTGGGCGAAGCGGGAGCGTTCCTTGGGGGTACGGATCAGCGTCAGCAGCAGCTGCATGTCGGTGTCGGCGAGCTCGGCGCCGACACCGCGGATGATGTCGGAGAAGTACGGCTCGGCGAAGAGCCTGGTCTCCGGTTCCGGGATGACGAGCGCGATGGCGTCCGTCCGGTTCCCGGCCAGCGCGCGGGCGGCGCGGTTGGGGACGTACCCCAGCTCGGCGATGGCGACCTCGACGGCGGTCTTGGCCCGGTCGCTCACCCGGGGGGACCCGTTGATGACCCGGGAGACCGTGCCGCGCCCCACTCCGGCGCGCGCGGCGACCTCTTCGAGCGTGGGCCGTCCGCTGTGCCGACCGTTCACGGTCACTTCCGCCTCCCGACATGACTGACGCGTCATCCTAGGCGCTCCGACGCGCCGTGCGTGAGAGCGCTCCCACGATCCCTCACGATAGCGGCCGCTCGGTGCCCGCTTTCGTTCAAGAAGTGATCGAAGGTCCGCTCCGGACACGTTCCGGCAACGAAATCGACTTCATACCTTGACACTTCCCCCTCCGAGGCAGGACTGTTCCGGCAAGCCTTCGTGGGAGCGCTCCCACACCTCGTCGTACACCCGAACGTCAGAACGAACGCCAGACCCACCCTGGACAAGGAGAGTGGAATGCGCACTTCCAGCGGCACTCGCGCCCGCAGGACCGCACTGATAGCGGTCGCGGGGCTCGCGACCTGCGCGACCCTTATCACCGGCTGCAGCAGCGACAGCGGCTCGGACACCGGGCAGAAGGGGAGCACCGGGACCGAGAACATCACCCTGCATGTCGGCGACTTCGGTTCGTTCGGCTACGACGACAAGACGGGCGCTGCCCTGTTCGCGGAGTACCACAAGCTGCACCCGAACATCACGATCGTCGAGGACAACGTCGCCGACGGCCAGAAGTACTGGGACGCGCTGAAGCTGCACCTGTCGCAGGGCAGCGGCCTGGCCGACGTCCAGGCGATCGAGGTCGGCTTCATCGCCGAGGCGACCGCCACGCTCGGGGACAAGTTCATCGACCTCGGCAAGGCCACCGGCGTCGACACCACCAAGTGGCTGGACTGGAAGGAGAAGCAGGCCACCACGAAGAGCGGCCAGGTGATCGGGCTCGGCACCGACGTCGGCCCGATGGCGGTCTGCTACCGCAAGGACCTGTTCCAGCAGGCCGGCCTGCCGACCGACCGCGAGGCCGTCGCCGCGCTGTGGGCCGGCGACTGGGCCAAGTACATCGCGACCGGGAAGCAGTTCAAGGCCAAGGCCCCGGCCGGGGTCTCCTTCACCGACTCCGCCAGCGGCGTCTTCAACGCGGTGGTCTCCAGCCAGGCGCAGCAGTACTCCGACGACCAGGGCAAGCTGATCTACGACACCAGCCCGGGTGTGAAGAAGGCCTGGGACCTGGCCGTGGAGGCGGCGCAGCAGGGCCTGAGCGGCAAGCTGCGGCAGTTCGACGACAAGGGCACCTGGAACGCGGCGTTCAAGAACTCGAAGTTCGCCACCATCGCCTGCCCGAGCTGGATGACCGGCATCATCAAGGAGCAGGCGGGCCCGGCCAATACGGCCAAGTGGGACATCGCCGCCGCCCCCGAGGCCGGCAACTGGGGCGGTGCGTTCCTGTCCGTTCCCAAGGCGGGCAAGCACACCGAGGAGGCGACCAAGCTCGCCGCCTGGCTGACCGCGGCCGAGCAGCAGGCGAAGGTGTTCGCCAAGAACGGCAACATCCCGTCCACCAAGGCCGGTCTCGACTCGCCCACCGTGACGGGTGCGACCAACCCGTACTTCGGCACGGCGCCGATCGGCAAGGTCTACACGGCGACCGCCAAGGGCGTCACACCGGCGCCGATCGGCCGCTACGACGGCCAGGTGAAGACGTACATCACCGACAACGGGATCCTCGACATCGAGCAGCACGGCACGTCCAAGGACAAGGCGTGGTCCAACGTGCAGGCGCTGGTCAAGGACAAGATCGACCAGTAGCCGGCGGGGCCGCCCGGCAGTGACCACTCCTGCCGGGCGGCCCGCCCCAATGACGCTGATCCGGTCGTGACCGTCAGTCCCGACCGTGACCGACCGACTGACCCGACCGGGAAGGACGCCACTCGTGGCCACCTCCGTCAGGGCGTCGGCCGACGGCAGTCCGCCGCCGGCCCGGCCCGTCCCCGCCTCCGCACCGCCGGGCACCCCCGGCACCCCCGCCGGCCCCTCCTGGCGCTCGCGGCTGTACCGCCTGGACCTCAAGGCGACGCCGTACGCGTACATCGCCCCCTTCTTCATCTGCTTCGCCGCCTTCGGGCTCTTCCCGCTGATCTACACGGGCTGGCTCTCGTTCCACCAGGTCGAACTGGGCGGCACCGCGCAGTGGCGCGGCTTCGACAACTACACCCGGCTGTGGGACAGCGAGTTCTTCTGGAACGCGCTGCGCAACACGTTCTCGCTGGGGGTGATCTCCACCGTCCCGCAGCTGCTGATGGCGCTGGGCCTGGCCCATCTCCTCAACTACAAGCTCCGGGCACGCGGGTTCTTCCGGGTCGCGGTCCTGGCCCCGTACGCGACGTCGATCGCGGCGGCCTCGCTCGTCTTCGTCCAGCTCTTCAATCCCGACTACGGGATGGTCAACCAGCTGCTCGGCCACTTCGGGGTGCACAACATCCAGTGGGAGGCCGACAAGTGGCCGTCCCAGATCGCCATTTCGACGATCGTCACCTGGCGGTGGACGGGGTACAACGCGCTGATCTACCTGGCCGCGATGCAGGCCGTGCCGGGCGATCTGTACGAGGCGGCCGCGCTCGACGGGGCGTCGCGCTGGCGGCAGTTCCTCAGCGTCACCATCCCGTCGATCCGCCCCACGATCCTGTTCACGATCATCGTCTCGACGATCGGGGCGACCCAGCTGTTCGGCGAACCGATGCTGTTCGGCGGCGGGTTGGGCGTCAGCGGCGGATCGGCGCACCAGTACCAGACGCTCAGCCTCTACATGTACGAGAAGGGCTGGCAGAACGGGGCGCTCGGACAGGCGTCGGCCGTCGCATGGGTGATGCTCCTCATCCTGCTGCTCGTGGGCGCCGTCCAACTGATCATCACGCGGGTCAACCGCAGGAAGCTGGGGGGCTGACCTCATGGCACACGCAGTCGCCGACCGGGCCGCGCACCGCTCCGGGAACGGTCCCGCCACTCCCCCGCGCAAACCACGGCGGTTCGCGGCCCGCGCCGGACGGCAGGACCACGCGGGGCCCGTCACGTACGCCGTCCTCGTGGTCGCCGCGCTGGTCTCGCTCTTCCCGCTGTACTGGACCGTTGTCGCGGCCTCCAGTACCGACACCCAGATCGTGCAGCCGCCGACCGAGCTGCTGCCCGGCAGCCATCTGATCGACAACCTGAAGATCGCCTGGGACCAGGTCCACATGGGCCAGGCGCTGATCAACTCCACGATCGTGGCGGGGTTTGTCTCGCTCAGCACGGTGCTCTTCGCCACGCTGGCCGGCTTCGCCTTCGCGAAGCTGCGCTTCCGGGGACGCAACGGCCTGCTGACCCTCGTCGTCGCGACGATGACGATCCCGCCGCAGCTCAGCGTGATCCCGCTCTACCAGATCATCACCGATCTGGGCTGGGTGGGCCGGCTGCAGTCGGTCATCCTGCCGTCGCTGGTGGCGGCGTTCGGGGTGTTCTTCATGCGGCAGTTCCTGGCCGAGGCGCTGCCGATCGAGCTGATCGAGGCGGCCCGGGTGGACGGGGCGCACAGCCTGCGGATCGTCTGGCACGTTGTGTTCCCGATCGCGCGGCCCGCCATGGCGGTACTGGGGATGCTGGTCTTCGTCCAGTCCTGGAACGACTTCTTCTGGCCGTTCATCGCGCTGAACCAACAGAACCCGACGGTGCAGGTGGCGCTGGCCGGGCTCGGGTCCGGTGACCACACCATCGACCACGCGGTCGTGCTCACCGGGGCGCTGATCGCGACCGTGCCGCTGCTGCTGGTCTTCGCGCTGCTCGGCAAACACATCGTGGGCGGCATCACCGCCGGCGCGGTCAAGAGCTGACCCCCCCGAAGGCCACCGCCCCCATCCGTCACGCTCACCTTGGGAGTGCCCCCGTATGACCGCTGTCCGTCCTGAGACCGCATCCACCGGTCTGCTCCGCTTCCCGCCCGGCTTCGTCTGGGGCGCGGCCACCGCCGCCTACCAGATCGAGGGCGCCGTGGCCGAAGACGGCCGCACCCCCTCCATCTGGGACACCTTCAGCCACACTCCCGGCCGGGTCCACAACGGCGACACCGGCGACATCGCGGCCGACCACTACCACCGGTTCCGCGACGATGTCGCCCTGATGTCCGACCTCGGCCTGGGCGCCTACCGCTTCTCCGTCTCCTGGTCACGGGTCCAGCCCACCGGCCGGGGGCCCGCCGTCCAGCGCGGGCTGGACTTCTACCGCGCGCTCGCCGACGAGCTGCTCGACAAGGGCATCACCCCGGTCGCGACCATCTACCACTGGGACCTGCCGCAGGATCTGGAGGAGGTCGGCGGCTGGACCGTACGCGACACCGCCGAGCGGTTCGCCGAGTACGCCGCGATCATGGCGGGCGCGCTCGGCGACCGCGTTCCGTACTGGACCACCCTCAACGAGCCGTGGTGCTCGGCGTTCCTGGGGTACGGATCGGGTGTGCACGCCCCCGGCCGTACCGAGCCGGACGCCGCACTGAAGGCCGCCCACCATCTCAATCTCGCCCATGGCCGGGCGATCGGGGTCCTGCGCTCCACACTCCCCGCCACCGCGCGGACCTCGATCACCCTCAATCTCCACCAGGTGCGCCCGCTCGACGAGTCGGCGGCGGCACTCGACGCCGCACGCCGGATCGACGCCGTCGGCAACCGGATCTTCACCGGGCCGATCCTGCGCGGCGAGTACCCCGCGGACCTGCTCGAGGACACCGCGCACCTCGTCGACTGGCAGGCGCTGGTGCGCGACGGGGACCTCGCCGAGATCTCCCGCCCCATCGACCTGCTGGGCATCAACTACTACACGCCCACCGTCGTCTCGGGTCCGCAGGCCGCGCCGGACGGGACACAGGCCGCCCGTTTCGACGGTCACGGCGCCAGCGCGCACTCCCCCTGGCCCGGCTCCGAGCAGGTCGCCTTCCATCTCCCGCCCGGCGAGACCACGGCGATGAGCTGGGCGGTCGACGCCAGCGGACTGTACGACCTGCTGCGGCGCACCGCCGAGGAGAACCCCGGTCTGCCGCTGATGGTCACCGAGAACGGCGCGGCCTTCGACGACTACGTCTCCCCCGAAGGGGCGGTGAACGACCCGCGGCGGATCGACTTCCTGCGCGGCCATCTCGCGGCCGTGCACCGGGCGATGGCCGACGGCGCCGATGTCCGCGGCTACTTCCTGTGGTCGCTGATGGACAACTTCGAGTGGTCCTACGGCTACAGCAAGCGGTTCGGGGCCGTGTACGTCGACTACGCCACCCAGACCCGGATCCCGAAGTCCAGCGCCCACTGGTACGCCCAGGTCGCGCGCACGGGTGAGATCGCGGAGCCTGACGCTCCGTAAGGGACGTGGCGTGGTGCGATGGTTCGGGGGTGCTGTCGCACCGCTCCACAGCACGGCGGCCCACCGGCGGGGAATCCCCGCCGGTGGGCCGCCGTCGTGCGATCAGCCGAAGGCGCCGAACGCCTTGGTGAAGGCGAGGTCGCTCTGGGCGATCGAGCTGCAGCTCGCGTCGGCGAAGTTCTTCGCACCGCCGGGGCACTGCTTGTCACGGGTCGAGGACCACATCGACAACCAGCCCAGGCCCTTGGACTTGGCGAAGTTCACCAACTGGGTCGCGTCGTCCACCTTGAAGATCTCGGTGTTGACGTCGTTGACCCCGAGCATCGGGGTGACCGCCACTGCCTTCCAGGCGGCCGCGTCCGACAGCCCGAGCACGCTCTTGACCTGTGCCTGCGTCGCCGTGGCGCCGTCGATCGCGTACTGGCCCATGTCGCCGCTGAACGCGGGTCCGTAATCCATCGCCATGATGTTGACGGTCGAGATCTTCACGCCGTTCTTCTTGGCGTCGGCCAGCAGGTTGATGCCGTCCTGCGTCAGGCCGGTCGGCATCGCGGGGAGGGTGTAGGAGACGTCCAGCCCGCTGTGGCTCTTCTGGAGCGCGGCGATGGCCTGCGCGCGGCGGCTGTTGGACGCGGTGTCCGGGAGCGCGCCGCCCTCGATGTCGAAGTCGACCTTCGTCAGCTTGAACTGGTCGACGGCCTTGCCGTACGCGGCCGTCAGATCGGCGACCGAGGTGCAGGCCGTGCCCAGCTCGGAGCCGGACGCCCCGCCGAACGAGACGCGGACATCGCCGCCCATCGCCCGCAGCGCGCCTATCCGGCCGGCCACCGAGTCGGCGCCGAGCTCCGTCACACCGCCCCACTTGGGGGTGCAGCCGCCGCCGGAGGTGATGAAGGCGAGGTTGTACTGCTTGACGCCGGTGCTCTTCGCGGAGCCGACCATGTCGTAGGCCGGGTAGAGCGAGGTGTCGATGTACGGCGAGAAGCCCGCGCCGGTGACCGGGGTACCACCGGTGTTGGTGGGGGTGGGGGTCGGCGTGCTGGACTTGGTCGGCGTCGGCGTCGGTGACGCGGTCTTCGTCGGGGACGGCGAGGCGGTCGGGGTCACGGTCGGGCGGCCGCTGGGGGTGGCGGTCGGGCCGGAGTCCACCGAACACTTGGCGTTGTTGATCAGGCAGTTGACCGGGTCGGCGGCCGTGCCGCCGGACGCCGCCACGAATCCGACGTCGACCTTCGCGCCGGGCGCGATGGTGGCGTTCCAGCCCTCCGGCTTCACGGTGATGTGCTGACCGCTCGCGGTGGACTTGCCGTTCCACAGCGAGCTGAGCGTGGTGCCGGCCGGCAGGTCGAACGACAGGGTCCAGTCCGACAGCGCCTTGTCCGACGAGTTGGTGATCTCGTACTGCCCGGTGTAGCCACCGGTCCAGCCGCTCGTCTTGGTGTAGGCGGCGCCGACCGGGGCGGCACTCGCTGACCCGGCCAACGCGAAGGCGCCTCCCGCCACGACACCGGCGGCGACGAGGCCACCGATCGCTTTGGTCTTGAACCCGGGTCGACGGCGATGCGTGCTGGCCATACCGGCCTGCCTTTCGTGGGGGGCGGGGTGCGGCACGACGCTAGCGCGGGCGGAACGGACAAAAGCCCTGACCACAGTGGGGGTTGAGGTTCTTTATGGCGCCCTTAAGGACGGCATCGGAGCGCGTTAAAGGTTCAGACCACTGGCGCTGGGCTTCTGCCCCGGTCTGCGACGGCGCCGTGCCACACGGTGACCTCGGCCGGGGTCGCCGGAGCCGGGGCGCAGCGCCAGCCAGACCCGGACCTCGGTGCCGCCGAGCACGGAGTGGCCGATGGCGATGTCGCCACCGGTGGACTCGGCGACCCGGCGCACGATGTCCAGACCCAGGCCCGTCGAGCCCGGTCCTCCGTCGCCCTGGCCGCGGCGCAGCGCGGCCGCGGGGTCCCTGATCCCGGTACCGGCGTCGGAGACCAGCACGATCACCGCATCCTCGCCGTTGTGCACGTCAACGGCGAAGGCGGTGCCCTCCGGGGTGTGCCGGAAGACGTTGCCGAGCATGGCGTCGAGCGCGGCCGCCAGCTCGCCGCGGGCCACCGGCACCCGGACCGGCCGGTCCACGCCCGCCGTGCGCGCCTCGCGCCCCTGGTCCTCGGCGAGGGCGGACCAGAACGCCATCCGCTCGCGGATCACCTCGGCCGCGTCGCACCCGGCCACGACCGGTGCGGTGATCTGCTGCTCGCGCGCGGTGCGGATGATCGTGTCGACCTCGCGCTCCAACTGCGCGACGGCCTCGCGGGTCTGCTCGGCGACGGGTCCGTTCCCGAGCGAGGCGGCGTTGAGCCGGAGCACGGTGAGCGGGGTGCGCAGCCGGTGCGAGAGGTCGGCGGCCAGTTCGCGTTCGTTGGCGAGCAGTTGGACGACCTGGTCGGCCATGGCGTTGAACGCGACGGCCACCGAGCGCAGTTCGGAGGGCCCGGCCTCCGAGACCCGGACGCCGAGGTCGCCGCGGCCGAGCGCGTTCGCCGCGTTCGCCAGCCGGCCCGCGGGCCGCACCATCCGGGTGCCGAGCCGGTCGGCGATGGCCACCGAGCCGACGATCAGGCCGATACCGACCGCCGCCAGCACGATCCACGCGGTGGCGACGCCCCGGGTGATGTCGCTGTCCGGGACGAAGACCTCGACGACCGCGACCGTGCCCGAGCTGACCGCGTTCGGCTGCAGCAGCGCGTACCCGCCGCCGACCGGGACGGTGGAGGCCCGGCCGCGGCTGGACGCGGCGTCCATGGCGGCGTCGGAGGAGCGGTGCCTGCCGATCTCGACCGGGGCGGTGCCGGGGGTCGCCGGCACATGCAGCGCCATCCGGCCGTCCGCGCCCGCCTGGGTGGAGGCGAGCGCCCGTTCCAGCTGAACGCGGTCGGTGGTGATGGCCAGCGCGGGGCCGATCGCGGCCGCCTGGCGTTCGGCGTTGGAGAACGCCCGGTCCCGGGCCAGCTCCTTCACCACCAGTCCCAGCGGTACGGCGAACGCCACGACGACCATCGCCGTCACCGCCAGGCACACCTTGACGAGCAGCCATCTCATGCCGGTGGCTCCAGCTTCACCCCGACGCCGCGCAGGGTGTGCAGATACCGCGGCCGGGCGGCCGTTTCGCCCAGTTTGCGGCGGAGCCAGGACAGATGGACGTCGATGGTCTGGTCGTCACCGTACGACTGCTGCCACACCTCGGCCAGCAGTTCCTTGCGCGCCACGACGACGCCGGGGCGCGACGCGAGGAAGGCCAGCAGGTCGAACTCACGGCGGGTCAGGTCCAGCGTCACCCCGTCGAGCTCCGCCTGCCGCCTGCGCACGTCGATCCGCAGCCCGCCGACGGCGAGCCGCGCGGTCTCGTCGGGCGCGGCCTCGCGGCCCCGCGCCCGGCGCAGTACGGCGGCCATCCGGGCGGAGAGATGCTCGACCGAGAACGGCTTGACGAGGTAGTCGTCGGCGCCCGCGTTGAGCAGCCTGACCACCTCCGCCTCGTCGTCACGGGCGGTGGCGATGATCACCGGGACATCGGTGATCCCGCGCAGCATCTTCAGCGCCTCCGACCCGTCCAGATCCGGGAGGCCGAGATCCAGGATCACGACATCGAAACCGACCTGCGCCACCTCGCGCAGCGCCTCAAGAGCCGTGCCCACACTGCGTACGGTGTGGGCCGCCTCAGTGAGGTGCCGGATGAGGGCGGAGCGCACGAACTGGTCGTCCTCGACCACGAGCACACTTGCCATGGCCCGCACGGTAGCCCATTCGGGGGACGCGGTACCGCTCCGTCCGTTTACCGCCCTCCGCGCTCGGGCCTGCCGCGCGTACGGCAGGATGTGCCGATGCAACGAGGATTGCTTCACGCCGGGGCCTGGACGCTCGCGACCACCGCCGCGGTGACGATGTCGTGGTTCGGGGTGCACTCCGTGCTCGCCGGCACCGCCTACGATCCACCGCGCGCGCTCCCGGTCTCCGATGCCGTCGCGGGGTCCTCCGCACGGCCGGTGGCCTCCTCCACGCACCGGCCGAAGCCGGCGCCGTCCACGACGTCGCCCGCACCGACCGTGCCGCCCACCACCAAGTCCGCGACGAAGGCGCCTTCCCTGCCGCCCGAGCGGCCCCCAGGTGCGTCGCACGACGCCTCCACCAGCAACACCACCGGCAATGTGCACAGCTACAAGGTCACCGGCGGCCGCGTCGTGCTCGACCTCGGGCCGTCCTCGGCCACCCTCGTCTCGGCCACCCCCGACTCGGGCTGGGCGATGAAGGTCTGGAAGCTGGACGAATGGATCCGGGTGGACTTCAGCAACGGAACCACCACCTCGTCGGTCTTCTGCACCTGGAACGGCCACCCGCCCGTAGTGGAGATGTACAAGGCCTAGAGGGCGCGCGGTTCAGCGGAAGACCGACTCCGGCGGAGCCGGGGACGGGGCGGCCGTCGCGTCCGTGACCGGGGTCGCGCCGCCGGCGAAGTCGGCGAGCGGGCGGCCGTGTTCGACGCGGCCGGGGTGCGGGTCGGAGGCGACCCGCCGGGTCAGCTCGGCGAGCGGCAGCTCGACGTCGGCGGCGAGCAGCACGGCGTTGCCGAACCGGCGACCGCGCAGCACGGCCGGGTCGGCGGACACACAGACCTCGGCGAACGCCGACCGCGCGGTGGCGATCTGGGCGCGCAGGAAACCGAGCGCGCCGCCGTCCGCGAGGTTGGCCGCGTAGAAACCGCCGGGCCGCAGCGCGCGCCTGACCTCGTGCAGGAATTCGGCGCTGGTCAGATGCGCCGGAGTGCGGGCGCCGCCGAAGACATCGGCGATGACCAGGTCGGCCCAGCCGTCCGGGACCTTCGCGAGCCCGGCCCGCGCGTCCCCGCCACGCACCTTGATCCGCCAGGTCCGGTCCCACGGCAACTCACGGCGGACCAGCTCGACGAGCGGAGCGTCGATCTCGACGGCCTGCTGCGTGGAGCGCGGCCGGGTCGCGGCGGTGTACCGGGCCAGGGTGAGCGCGCCGCCGCCCAGGTGCAGCACCTGCAGCGGGCGCCCAGGGGGCGCGACCAGGTCGATGATGTGGCCGAGCCTGCGCTGGTACGAGAAGTCCAGGTACGACGGGTCGTCGAGATCGACGTGCGACTGCGGGGCACCGTCGATGAGCAGCGTCCAGCCGCGCGGCCGCTCCCGGTCCGGGACCAGCTCGGCCTGCCCGCCGTCGACCGCGGCGCCGACCGCTTCCCGGGACTGCGCCCTTCCGCCCTGCTTCTTACCTGCCACCCGACCAGTATCGGCCAGCAGGCGGCTGCCGTCAGACGCCGCCGGCCAGCCTGATCGTGCGGGCCGCCTCGCCGAGCGCCGCCCGCAGGACGGCCGGGTCGGTGGCCGTGATCCGGCCGGGCCCGCTGTCCGGCGGCACCAGCCAGCCGGAGCCGGCCAGCGGCGGCTCGGCGCCGATCGAGAAGCCGCGGCCGTTGCTCCGGGTACAGGAACTGCCGGGCAGGTCCCAGCCGTCCGCGGTGCCCGGCGGCACCAGGAAGCCGATGCCGTCCCCCGCCTTGTCGTGCAGCACCGGCCCGACGCCGGTCCGCAGCCGCAGGATGTCGACGGCCTCCAGGCCCTGCTGGGTCGGGACGGTGACGAGATCGCACGGCGGCGTCGCCGGCGGCATCTCGCTCCGCTCCGGGCTCGGTTCGTGCCGATCGATGTCCAACAAGGGGCCCTCCTCGCGGGCGGACGCAGCACCGCCCTTACGAGAGGTACAACGCGCCTCCGTGTCAACAGCTACGCCCGGCTAACGCCGCAAGGGGTGGCATTTCATGGCGGATCGCGGGTGAGATATCCGTTTTGTAGGCAAACCCTCGGTATCTGCCCGGTCACAACGGGTACCGTCGTCGCGCCGTCCGCACCAGGAGTCCGCCATGGCTTCACTGTCCTCCAGCCCCGATCCAGCCCGAACCGCCACCATGGCCAACACGGCCTTCCGGCAGTTGCGCGGAGACCGTTCCCCCAGCGAGTTCGCGGCGGCGGTACGCCGCTGCGCCCGCGAGATCGGTGAACAGGTCAGCTGCGACGCCCGCTACATCGGGCGCGTGGAGGCCGGGGAGATCCGGTGCCCCAACTACGCCTACGAGCGGGTGTTCCGCCACATGTTCCCCGGCCGCTCGCTGGGCGACCTGGGCTTCGCCCCGCGCGAGGTCGTACGGGGCAGACGCGGCGGCGCACCACCGCAAGAGACGTACGAATTCGAGTTCGAGGAGAGCGACGTGCTGCGTCGCGTGTTCATGACCGGCGGCCCCGCCGTCATCGCGACCGCCCTGGTGTCCGGCTCCGCCGTGCACCCGCCCGCCGGCCGGGTCGGCGTCAGCGAGGTCCACGCCGTCGAGCAGGCCGTCCGGCACATCCGGCTGCACGACGACCGGCACGGCGCGGACGGCCTGTACGAACAGGCCGGCTCGGCCCTGCGCACCGCCTACCGGCTGCTCGACGAGGGCGCCTACAGCCAGTCCGTGGCCGACGGGCTGTACGCCGGCGCGGGTGAACTCGCCGTCTCCGTCGGCTGGTTGGCCCACGACTCCGGCCGGTTCACCGACGCCCGCTCCTACTACGCCGAGGCGCTCGCCACGGCCCGGGTCTCGGGCGATGCGGCCCTGGAGGCGCACGCGTTCTGCAACACCGCCTTCCTCGCCCGCGACGCGGACCGGCCGCACGAGGCGGTCCGCGCCGCACAGGCCGCCCAGGCCGCCGCCAAGCGCCTCGCCTCGCCGCGGCTGCTCTCCCTGCTCGCGCTGCGCGAGGCGGGCGGCCGGGCAGGACTCGGCGACCGCACCGGGTGCGAACGCGCCCTGTCCCGCGCGCAGTCACTGTTCGGGCGCGGCCCGTCCGACGCCGATCCGCAGTGGATGACGTTCTTCGGCGAGGCCGAACTCGCGGGCCTGGAGGCCCAGTCCTGGTCGGCGCTGGGCGACCACCGCCGCGCCGCGGAGGCCGCCCGACGCGCGGTGAGCCTCCAGGACCCGCACTTCACCCGCAACATCGCCCTCTACGGCGCCGAGTTGTCCGCAAACCTGGCCGCCGGCGGCCGCCCCGACGAGGCCGCCGCCGCGGGCTCACGCGTCCTCGACCTCCTCGGCCGCGTCCAGTCCTCCCGCGTCCGCGCCCTACTGGACACCACAGCCACCCGCCTCCGCCCCCACCACCGGACGACGGCGGTAGCCGACTTCCTGAGCCGCCAAACACCTCCGGCGGGGGTCCGCTGACCACGCTCCGCATGCGGCTACGTCGGCGCCCGCGACACCGTCACGCCTGCGGCGGGCCGCGCCGCCTCCGGCGGGGGTGCGGCTACGTCAGCGCCCGACCCAGCGTTGCGCCTGCGGCGGGCTTTCCCCACCCACCCGCCCGATACCGGCACCGATCGACGTACGTCGGCACCAGCGGACCAGCTGTGACGTGAGGGGGACGGGGCCGCAGGGAGGGGGGTCCGAAATGCTGCCGTGTATTTGTGGGCCGCCAGGCACGTAAATATACGATTTCGGACCCCCCTCCCGGAGGGCCCGGCCACCGACCCCACAACGTCACCCGAGGTGCCCCGTGTCGTTCCAGCGCTCCACCGCCGGATCCCCGTAAGCCCACCCCAGAACCGACAGCGACGCCGGATCCAACCTGATCGACGCCCCGAACGACGGATCCAACCCCAGCCACCGCGACCCGAGCGTCCGCAGAAAGTGCCCGTGGGCGAAAACGAGTACATCCCGGTCCGCCGACCGCGCCCACGCCACCACCTCGTCCGCCCGCCGCGCGACCTCCGCGAGGGACTCCCCGCCCACCACCCCGTCCCGCCAGATGTTCCACGCCGGCCGCCCCGCCGCGCGCTCACGCTCCGCGATCCCGTCGGGGGTCAGCCCCTCGTAGTCGCCGTAGTCCCACTCCATCAGCGCGTCCCACTCCTTGGCGCGGTCGCCGAAGCCGGTGAGCTCGCAGGTCTCACTGGCCCGGACGAGCGGGCTGGTGCGGACCTCGACGCCGGGCAGCGCCTCCCAGGGCGCGCGGTGCAGTCGCTCGGCGAGGAGCCGGGCGGTGCGGCGGCCCTCCTCGGTGAGGGGGATGTCGGTGCGTCCGGTGTGGCGGCCGGAGAGGGACCACTCCGTCTGGCCGTGCCGGACCAGAAGGATGCGCGGAGCCATGCGGAGGGCCTTTCATCACGTAATGGAGATCACTCCATCATCGCGCACCGCGCGCACCCCGACCGATGAGGCCGGTCAGCAGGCCGTCGAGGCCCAGCTCGTACTGGGCCATCCCCGCGTCCTGCGCGATGGCGAGCTCGGGGACGAGCTCGGTGAGAGCCGGGTAGCGGTCCGAGGGGAGGTCGGCGAGCCGGGCGCGTACCCGCTCGCGCAGACCGTCCTCGCACAGGGCGCGGTCCCGCCGGACGTTCCACAGCGCGGAGCCGACCGTGTACTGCATGAGGGCGACATGGGCGCGCGCGGCGTCGACGCGGTCGAGGCCGGCGGCGCGCAGCAGGCCGAGCATCCGGTCGATGACGGCGATGGCCTCGTCGCCGCGCATGGGCCGGGTGGTCAGCAGCTGCAGGGCCGAGGGGTGGTCGGCGAAGAGCCGGAAGACGCTGCGGCACACCTCGCGCAGCTGCTCGCGGGGGTCGGCGTCGCCCGCGCCCACGGCCGGCAGTTCGACCTCGCTGAGCAGCCGCTGGGCGACGGCGTCGCTGATCTCTTCCTTGCTGCGGAAGTGCGAGTAGACGGCCATCGTGCCGACGCCGAGCTGCGCGGCGAGCGCGCGCATGGTGAACGCCTCGGCGCCGTCACGGTCGAGAAGTGCGACCGCCGCGTCGAGGATCCGGTCCGGGTTGAGCGTGTTGCGAGGGGCGCGGCGCCGTGGGGAGCGCGCCGTCTGGGTGACGGTCATGCCATTCTCTTACTTCTCGCGGCGAGCAACCTGGGAGGGTGCCCCGGGCGTCTTCCCGCACGCATACCCGACCAAGACATGTTGAACACGGAACGAACGCTACGTGGCCAGGAATTTCCGGGGCGATGTGCGGGCTGTCTAGCGTACGACGTACGGTAGAGCCTACGACATGGTCCGCAAGGAGCCACATTCGCAGAACGGGGAGACCGGCCGCATGACGATCACCGCCACAGCGCCTCGCGCCTCGGCCTATCGGGGCCGGCTGCGCTGGTGGACCGAGCTGCCGCTCATCGCCGTCGTGTACGCCCTCTACTCGTGCGGCCGGCTCCTGGTCCGCGGCGACGTGGACAACGCCGTCAAGAGCGGCATCGACATCATGCGTCTCGAAGAGCTGATGCGGATCGATCCGGAGCGCTGGCTCAACGGCATCTGCACCAAGTACGCCGCCATCGGCGTCCCGGCGGACTTCGCGTACGCCTCGCTGCACTATCTCGTGACCCCCATCATCCTGGTGTGGCTGTGGCGGCGGCGGCCGACCCACTACCGCGCGGCCCGCACATGGCTGATGCTCTCCACCCTGATCGGGCTGATCGGATTCACCCTCACGCCCACGGCGCCGCCGCGGCTGCTCGACTCCAGCCACGGCTTCATCGACACCATGGCGCAGTACGGCTCCTACGGCTGGTGGGGCCAGGACGCCAGCGCCCCGCGCGGCCTGGGCGGTCTCACCAACCAGTACGCGGCGATGCCCAGCCTGCACGTCGGCTGGTCGCTGTGGTGCGGGATCATGCTGTGGCGCTACGGGCGGACCCCGCTGGTGCGCGCGCTGGGCATCCTGTACCCGCTGATCACGACGTTCGTGGTGATGGGCACCGCCAACCACTACCTGCTCGACGCGGTCGCCGGCGCGGCCGTCATGGGCATCGGTTACCTGCTGGCCCCGCAGGCCCTGCAGGCCGTCGACGCGCTGCGCGCCCGGTTGGCCGTCCGGTCCGGCGCCACCACCGCCGTCGAGGGCCACAGCCCGGTCGTGGCGGCCTCCGCCTCCGCCTCCGTCTCCAGCGTGAAGGCCCCCGCCTCGCCGGCTCCCAGGACGGCACCGCACGGCCCGGTCCCCGGCGGGGTCCCGACCCCGCGGACGGCGTCGGCGGACGAGCACAGAAGCGATCCCTCGGGCAGGTCTTCCGTGGGTCAGGGCCGATTGTCCTAGCCGGGTGCGAGACTTCCGCGGGTGAGCACTACGCACTATCTGCGGGAGCGGCTGGCCGAGTTGCGCGGACCGGCCACGTCACCACGTCCGCTCGACGCGCGGGCCCTCGCGGCCCTGGCCGCGAATCCCGGCTGCCGCCGCCGGGCCCTGCTCGACGCCGCCGGGATCGACAAGGGCGCGGTCGCGCAGGTGCTGGGCGCACCCGCCCCGTTCGGGCAGTCCCAGTTCGCCTTCGCGCGCGGCCATGCCTTCGAGGCCCGTGTCAAGGCAGAGGAGTGCGCCGAGCTGCTGCGGCTGCTGGGCGCCCCCGAGGGCAGCGGCGCCCTGCTGCCCGACCTGTCGGCCGCCGGCCCTGAGGGCCGCACCGCCAGGACGCGGCTGGCGCTGGCGGAGGCGACGTCCGCCGGCTGCTGGACGCTGCTGGACCACCCTCTGCTGGCGCTCGACGTGGCGGGTTCCGCCGCCTACCTGGAGCCGGACGCGGTGGCCATCGCGCCGGACGGCTCCTGGACGGTGGTCGAGGTCAAGTCCTTCCCGATCCTGGACGGCGGCGCGGACGCGGTGAAGGTGGGCGCCGCCGCCCGCCAGTCCGCGGTCTACGTGCTCGCGCTGGAGCGGGTGGCCGGGCTCCTGGAGGAGACCGCAGGTCCCGTGCGGGTCTCGCACGATGTGCTGCTGGTGTGCCCCAAGGACTTCTCCAACCTGCCGACCGCCCAGTTCGTCGACGTGCGCAAGCAGCTGTCGGTGACCCGTCGGCAGCTGACCCGGCTGACCCGTATCGAGGAGATCGCCGCCGAGCTGCCGGACGGCACCACGT
Source organism: Streptomyces sp. NPDC045021 (assembly GCF_056432645.1). Taxonomy (NCBI): domain Bacteria; kingdom Bacillati; phylum Actinomycetota; class Actinomycetes; order Kitasatosporales; family Streptomycetaceae; genus Streptomyces; species Streptomyces sp. NPDC045021. The sequence continues at coordinate 201,481 of NZ_JBWKIQ010000003.1, read as the reverse complement.
TCGACCTGCGCTGGTCCGCGGACGGCCGCACCCCGACCCGGCCGGTCCCCGAACTGACCGCCGCCGTCGACGCGGTCCCCGCCGCGTACTCCCCCGAGTGCCTGGCCGCCTGCGAGCTGGCCTTCCACTGCCGCGACCGCTCCCGCGCCTGCGGCTCCGTCGAGTCCCTCGGCCGGGGCCTGCGCGGCGAGCTGGGCACCCTGACCACGGTCGAGGCCGTCCTGGCCGCCGCCCTCGGCACGGACGCCGGCAGCGCCGACGCGGACCCCGCCGTCGCGGCGCTGCGCCGTGCCGCCGTGCTGCGCGCCGAGGCCCTCACCGCGGCCGGGGGTGGCACATGTCACTGATCGGGATCCTGGCGCGGGCCGAATCCGTGGTCGCGGGCCGGGCGCAGCCGGTGGCGACGGTCCGGCACCGGCACCTGTCGCAGCATCCGCTGGTGTTCGTGCCGCTGACCACGGCCGGCGAGGTGGGCGCGCCGCTGGGCGCGCTGGTGGGCCGCGACCGGGAGGCGCCCAGCCTGCTGGTGGTGCCGCAGCCGCGCGACCGGGACCTGCGGTTCGACTTCCTCGCGGCGCTGGCGACCACGGTCATCGCGCACATGGACCGGTACGCGGACGCGGTGGAGACCGAACCGGCGACGCGGAACCGCGAGGAGTCCGAGGTCTGCGCGGACGCCCCGCAGATCATCGTGCCGAACGTGGCGGCGGCCGATTACGTCCGGCTGCTCGGCCGCTCCACCCGGTTCCGGCGCACGGCGGAGGAGAATCCGGACGAGCCCTACCCCGTGCCGTCGCGGGTGCCGCTGTCCGGGCGCTGGCTGACCCACTACGGGGAGCGCGCCCGGACCCCCGGCGCCTCGCTGCTGCTGTCGATGACGGAGCTCTTGTCGCGCCACTGGGCGACCGGCCAGAGCAATCTGGAGGACCAGCACCTGGGCGCGCTGCTCGGCTGGATCGACCCTCCCGAGGGCATGACCGGCGCCGACGCCGCCCGCCGCGCGGAGACCGGACGCGGACCGGACGGCCTGCTGCTGAGCCCGCCCGCCGGCCCGGCGACCGACCCCGCCTTCGACAACACGGTGCTGGCGCCCGCGATGTCCCGCTTCGACGCGGCCCGCGCGGCGGCGCGCGCGGCCGGGCAGGAGCGCTCCGCGGCGATGTCCGTCGCCGAGGCCGAGGTGCGGGCGCTCGTCGAGAGCCAGTTGCGGCCCACCTGGGACGATGTGTGGCGCGGCCTCGACCTGCTGCGCGCGCTGCCCGAGGGCGGGCATGTGGAGGAGCGCTGGAAGCGCGACCGCTGGTCCTACACCGGGCACCGGGACCGGGTGCGGGCCGGTGAGCCGCCGCAGCCGAAGCGGGACGACGCCATCGCGGCCGCGCAGAAGCTGATGGGCCGCGAGACGGCCCAGGTGCGGCTGGAGGCGCAGGAGGCATTGGACGATCCGCTGGTGATGGCGGGCCGCCGGCTGTCGGGCGAGGCGTTCGCGGGCGAGGTCACCGACGTGGTGATGGCGTACAGCGAGGCGAAGGTGCCGCGCCCGCGCCCGCTGGTGACGGTCGCGACCGGCGACGTGCCGCATTTCGACGCCGACGCGAAGCTCTACCGCGCGCTGCCCGGCGGGAAGACCCAGGAGGCGCGGTTCGTCGAGTGGCCGGCGGCCGGCGAGGTCACGGTGCGGCTGCTGAACGGCATGGGCCGGGGCAAGGTCCCGGACGAGGGATCGGTGCCGGCGCCCGGCGACCACGTCTGCTGGACCCTGTTCGAGCACGCGCCGCGCGGCGGACCCGAGTTGCCCGACCCCGAGGACACCCCGTGGACGCACGGCGGCCCGCCGCAGTCCGCCGCGGCGCCGGCCGCCCCCGCACCCGACCCCGTCACCGTGGAGGACTTCCTGTGAGCCGCACGACGGAGGACTCTCCGCCCCACGGCACGGCCCGCCCCGCCCCGCGCGATCCCGGCGCGGAAGCCACGGCGGTCACGGAGGCGATCCTGCGCGACACGCTGCACGGCTCGTCGCGCGGCGTCGTCGTCGACTCCCCGCCGGGCGCGGGCAAGTCCACGCTCGTGGTGCGCGCCGCGCAGGAGCTGGCGGCGGCGGGCGAGTCACTGATGGTGGTGGCGCAGACGAACGCGCAGGTGGACGATCTCGCGGACCGGCTGGCGACCGCCGATCCCGGGCTCTCCATCGGCCGGCTGCACGGCAGCGAGTCGCCCCCCGATCCGATGCTCGACCGGCATCCGTCGATCGTGAAGTCCCAGAAGGTCGCCGATCTCGCCGCGCAGAAGGTGGTGATCGCGACCTCGGCGAAGTGGGCGTACGTCAAGACCACCGATCTGACCTCCCCCTGGCGGCACGCGATCGTCGACGAGGCGTACCAGATGCGCTCGGACGCGCTGCTGCAGGTGGCCGGGCTCTTCGAGCGGGCGCTCTTCGTCGGCGACCCGGGTCAGCTGGACCCGTTCAGCGTGGTGGGCGCCGACCAGTGGGCGGGGCTGAGCTACGACCCGTCGGCGAGCGCGGTGGTGACGCTGCTGGCGCACAATCCGGGGCTCCCGCAGCACCGGCTTCCGGTGTCGTGGCGACTGCCGGCGTCGGCGGCGCCGCTGGTGTCGCGGGCGTTCTATCCGTACACGCCGTTCCGCAGCGGCACCGGGCCGGGCGTCCGGCGGCTGTCGTTCGGTGTGCCCTCGCAGGGCACGGGGCCGGACGAGGCGCTGGACGAGGCGGCCGCGTCGGGCTGGGGGCTGCTGGAGCTGCCGGCCCGCCACACTCCCCGGACGGATCCGGAGGCGGTGCACGCGGTGGCCCAGGTGGTGCGGCGGCTGCTGGACCGGGGCGGGGTGACGTTCAGCGAGCGCTCGCCGGAGCCGGCGCCGCTGACCGCGGACCGGATCGCGGTCGGTACGGCGCACCGCGACCAGGCGGCGGCGGTGCGGGCGGCGCTCACCGCGCTGGGCGTCTCCGGTGTCGCCGTGGACACCGCGAACCGGCTGCAGGGCCGGGAGTTCGACGTGACGGTCTTCCTGCACCCGCTGTCCGGCCGCCCGGACGCGACGGCGTTCCATCTGGAGACGGGCCGGCTGTGCGTGCTGGCCTCCCGGCACCGGCACGCCTGCATCGTGGTGTGCCGGGCGGGTGTGGCCAGGCTGCTGGACGAGCACCCGTCGACGGAACCGGTGCAGCTGGGCGTCACGGTGAAGTTCCCCGACGGCTGGGAGGCGAACCACGCCGTGCTGGCGCACCTGGACGAGCACCGGGTCCCGTACCGGACGTAGACCCGGTGCGGAACTGCACTTCGGACGGCCCGGAGGCCCACTTGCGCGGGCGCGGGACAATGGAACGCGCGAATCCCTTGGAGGTAGGTACATGTCCGAGCCGCAGTCGGCTCACGACCGGCGCGACGCTGTCCCGCCGGCTACCGCACGGCGCCTGCGCCCCGCGGAGCTGCTCTTCGAGCCCGCCCAGGCCCTCGAGGACGAGGAGCACTTCTTCGACCTGGAGTCGCTGGACGATCCGCGGCAGCTGCTGGCGCGCTCCACGGAGCTGGCGCTGGCCTTCCGCGCCGCCGCCGACCGGGCGACGGAGTACCAGGCGATAGCCGCGGCCCAGCTGGCCGATCCCCGGCGGTTCGACCGGCTGACGTATGCCGCGATCGCGGAACAGTCGGGCTGGACCGAGGACTACGCGAAGAAGATGGTCGAGTTCGGGACACGCCTGCAGGAGCGGTGACCGGAAGCGGTCCCTGAACGGGTTTTCGAGCCGGTGATTGTGTCAAGCGCCTACAACCGTCTGGCATATGCAGGATGCGCAAGGTACCGGACGGCCGGCGTTCCTGTCCCGTATTCGTCCGATTCACATCAACGCAGTGCGAGCGGCCGGTACCTCTAGGTGTTATGAGCGAATGGCAGTGGGATACCTGGAGGCACCCGGACATCACCATGGCCGGCGACCCGACGGACCCTGTACGGCAGTCGCACACCGCGTTCGTCACCGCGGCGGGAGCCGCCTGGCTCGCCTCCGCCAGCGCGTTCCCGCGCAGCGTCCAGGCGCTCTGGAGCGCCCGCCCGACAGCGCCCAGCGTGCTGCCGTGCGGCACCGTCTTCGACGTGGTGAACCTCCCCGCGCTCTTCGGGCGCCGGGTGCTGGAGCAGTTATGGGCGTCAGGACCCGGAAGCGGGCCGGTCGCCCTGCACCGCGGCCGGGTGCTGCTACTGGTCGCCCCCGGGTCCGCGCAGCGGCTGCCGTCACTGCTCGGCTGGGAGGAGTGGGGCAGCTCCGTGCCGCCGCTGATGTGCCACGGCCTCGGGGACGCGGTGACCGTGCCGCCGCTGTACGGCGACGAGACCGGCCTGGACACCGAGGGCGGCTCGTCGCGCTGGGTGGTGGCCCCCGACACCCGTCACCCCTGGCTCCCGGGCCCCGACGTGCTGCTGTGGGCCTGTATCCGCGCGGCCCGCGCCGTAGCCCGTACGACCGCTTCCGCACCGGCTCCCTCGGCCTCTCCGGCCTGATCGGGATATCGATTTTCACTCCGCCGGAAGCGGGTGCTAATGTCTGTCTCGCAGCACGCGCCGCTAGCTCAGTTGGTTAGAGCAGCTGACTCTTAATCAGCGGGTCCGGGGTTCGAGTCCCTGGCGGCGCACCTACGGAAACTCCGTTGACCTGGGCGTTCCTCCTTCGGGAGGGGCGCCTTTCGTCATTTCTCGACACAGTGCCGTTGCGGTACGGGTCCGGTACGGGAGCGGCCCGGCGCGGTAACAAGGCCAGGGAGAGACCGTCTCCAGGAGGCCCCGCCATGCCGCTGCCGCACTACCGTCCCCCCGACGCGCCCGACGGCGCGCGCGCGGACGCGTGGCGTCCGCCGGCCCGCCGCGTCGGCCGGATGGCGGCGGGCTTCATCGCGGTCACGGTCGTGACCGGGGCGTGGCTGCTGCGCGACGGCACGCAGGAGCGGGAGCCGCCGCTGCCCGCCGCGGCCGAGGCGGTCTCCGCGGCCCCGCGGGACCCGGACGGCACGGGGCCGCCGGAGGCGGTCCTGCCGCCGCGCGTGGCGCCGCTGCCCGCCGCCGCCCCGGTACGGATCCGCGTCCCGGTCATCGGGGTCGACGCGCCCGTCATGCGGCTCGGGCTCGACGCCACCGGCCATCTGCAGACCCCGCCGCAGACCGAGCGCGGGCTGGCCGGGTGGTACGCGGACGGGGCCGCGCCCGGCGCGGCGGGTGCGGCGGTGTTCGCCGGGCATGTGGACACCCGCGAGGGGCCCGCGGTCTTCTACCTGCTGGGCGGGTTGCACAAGGGCGACCGCATCGAGATCGACCGCGCGGACCGCCGCACCGCCGTGTTCACCGTCTACGGCATCGAGGTCTACGAGAAGCAGGACTTCCCCACGGATCGGGTCTACGGCGCGACGCCGGACGCCGAGCTGCGCGTGATCACCTGTGGCGGCTCCTTCAGCGAGGCGTCGGGATACCGGGGCAATGTCGTGGTCTACGCCCGGCTCACCGGATCCACCCGCCCGGCCTGACGCACCGGCACACCACCTGCGGAATCCCTCTCCACCAGCGCGCCCACCCCCGGAACGGCCGGTTGGCCGATCCGGGGGCACACCACTGGCAGGTGAGTGAACTATGTCCTAGTTTAAGTATTTCTGATGCCATTTCTGAATCTGCGCGTCACCGGGGAGGCCCCTGTGCGACAGCCGCTGGCCATGACCGGTCCGATGGACTGGTCGCTCACCAACGGCGCCGTGCCCTGGATCGTGCTCGTGATCGGCCTGCTGTCGCTCTGCTGGCTGCTCGTGGTCCGCCGCCGCTCCTGGTGGACCCTCACCGTCCCGCTGATCGCCCTCGGCACCGCCGTCGCGGTGTTCGTCGTGCAGTACCTGGAGGACAACTCCTGGCGGCTGATCGCCGACGAACTGCCGCTCAGCGTCCTGGTGTGGATCGGGATCGGGGTGTTCGGCCTCGCCCTGGGCGTGGCCCGCTGCTGCTACGCACCCCGCTGGCCGATCCGGCTGGCCGCGCTGCTCGCGGGGCTGCTCGTCCTGCTGGCGGCGTGCTCGGAAGTGAACAGGTACTACGACCAGTACCCCCGGCTCCGCACCCTGGTGACCGCGCTGACCCGGCAGAGCACCGACCTCAAGACGGCCGGTGGCGGCGGCAAGCAGAACAACGCCGTCCGCACCCCGGAAGGGGGCACGCTCGAATCGGTGTGGAAGCCGCCCGCGGACATGCCCGACAAGGGATCGCTGTCGAAGGTGCGGATCCCCGGCACCGTCTCCGGCTTCGACGCGCGCGACGGCTGGGTCTATCTGCCGCCCGCCTACCGGACCAACCCCCGCGCGCTCCTCCCCGTCATCGTCCTGATGCCCGGTCAGCCCGGATCGCCGCAGGACTGGCTCGACTCCGGCCAGCTGGCCGACACCATGGACGCGTACGCCGCCCGGCACCACGGGCTGGCGCCGGTCGCGGTCTCCGTCGACACCCTCCACTCGCCGCTCAACAACACCATCTGCGTGGACTCCAAACGCGGCAAGGTGCACACCTATCTCACCCAGGACGTGCCGGCCTGGATCAAGGCCAACCTCCAGGTCGCCGCCGCCCCCAAGTCCTGGGCCGCGGGCGGCTATTCGCTCGGCGGCACCTGCTCGCTCCAGCTGGCCGTCACCGCTCCGGAACTCTTCGGGTCGTTCATCGACATCTCGGGGCAGCGCGAACCGACCCTGGGCGACCACCGGCACACCATCGACGAGCTGTTCGGCGGAAGTACGGCTGCCTACGACGCCATCAGCCCGTTGAAGATCATGCAGACGAAGTCGTTCTCCGGCACCAACGGCCTGTTCATCGTCGGCTCCTCCGACGGCACCTACGCGCCGCAGCAGCGGGACGCGTACGCGGCGGCCCGCAAGGCCGGCATGAACGCCACGTACAAGGAGCTGCCCGGCGGCCACAGCTGGGCGGTCTGGCGGCCCGGCCTCGCCGTGGGGCTGGACTGGCTCGGCGGCGTCACCCATCTGACCTCCCCCTCCAGCGGCTGACGGGACTGCAGCGATGACCGATACGCAGGCGCGGACCCGGGAACACCCCGAGGGCCCGGAGCCGACAGGACCCAGTACACCGAAGCCGCCCGGCCGGTGGCGGTCCTGGGCGGCCAACACCAGGCGCGGCGCCGGGGCGCTGCGGCGCGCACCCGTCACCGCGACGCTGATCGCCGCCCTGTGGATCGTCGGCGCGGCCACCGGATCGCTGCGCTCGGGCCCCGACGACCAGCTGTTCGACAACGTCGGCGTCGGCTGGGAGACCCTCGCACAGGGCCACTGGTGGACCCCGCTCAGCTCCGGCCTGTGGTGCTCCAGCCTCGTCATGTATCTGATCAGCACCGCCGCGCTCGCCGTCCTCTGCACCCTGGCGGAGCGCCGGATGGGCTCCGCACGCACCCTGCTGGCGCTGGTGGCGGCCCAGGTGGCCGGCACGCTGCTCGGGGTGTGCCTGGCCAAGCTCGGCGACCTGGCCGGCGAGGACTGGCTCGAACTGCTCTCCCTGGAAGCGGCGGTCGGCCCCACGGTCGCCGTGGCGGGAGTGACATTCACGGTGAGCGGCACGATGACGGCGCTGTGGCGGCGCCGGGTGCGCCTGGTGCTGGCCGCGGTCGTACTGGTCCTCGCGCTGTACCTGGGCACCCTGCTGGACGTACTGCAGGTCACCGGCGGGGTGATCGGCCTGGCGGTGGGCGCGGTGTTCTGGCACCGGCTGCCGCGCCGGCCGGCCGGCGCGTCGCACTCCGAGACCCGGGTGCTGGTCGGGCTGTTCATCGCCGTCGCCGCGATCGGCCCGGCCCTGACGATGCTCTCGCCCGACGCGCTCGGCCCGCTGGCGACCTTCCGCGATCTGCTCGTCACCTCGCACCCCGACGCCCAGGCGGTCAAGGACGCCTGCGCCGCCTCGGTCCGGTCCTGCGACCAGATCCACGCCGAGGAGCACTTCTACCAGTCCCCCGCGATCCTCATGACGGTCATGCCAGCGCTGCTGCTGCTCGTCCTCGCCGAAGGGCTGCGGCGCGGCCGGCGGCTGGCCTGGATCCTGGCCATCGTGGTCAATCTGGCGCTGATGGCGATCGTCCTCTACGAGCTGATGGACTTCCTCGACACGCTGGACCTGACCACCGACGCGGGCCGGGACGACCGGAACTGGGTGACCCGCGCCTGCGTCGTGCAGATGCTGCTGCCCGCCGCCTCGATCGTCCTGCTGGTGGTCACCCGGAGCCGGTTCCAACTGCGGCTGCCACGCTCCTCGGTCCGCAGGCTGGCCGCTGTCGTCGGCGGCAGCGTACTGGTCGTCGCGGCGGTCTACGTGGGCACCGGCTACGCGATCCGCGATCAGTTCTTCCCCGCCGGCACCTTCCCCTCGCTGTGCCAGGGGCTCGTCTCCGTCTTCCTGCCGCCCATCTACAGCGACCTCGCCGACCAGGGCCCCATCCCCGTCGGCTCGGGCGCGGAGTGGCTGTACGAGTACTGCGGCCTGGTGCCCTGGCTGGTCGCGCTCATCGCCCTGCTGGTGGTCTTCCGCAGCAACCGGCTGCGGTCCTCCGACGAGCAGGCCCGGCAGGCCCGTTCGATCCTCACCGCACACGGCGGCTCCACGCTCTCGTACCTGTCCACCTGGCAGGGCAACCACTACTGGACGTCCCCCGGCGGCGACGCGGGCGTGGCCTACCGGGTGCTCTCCACCATCGCGCTGACCACCGGCGACCCCTTCGGGGAGGCGTCGGCCCGGCCGCGCGCGGTGGGCGAGTTCGCCGCCTTCTGCGACGCGCGCGGCTGGACGCCGTGCTTCTACAGCGTCAACGAGGAGTCCAGGAAGGCCGCCGAGGCACTGGGCTGGAAGTCCCTGCAGGTCGCCGAGGACACCGTCGTCCCGCTGGCCGATCTGGAGTTCAAGGGCAAGAAGTGGCAGGACGTCCGCACCGCGCTCAACAAGGCGGGCAAGGCCGGGATCACCGCCGAGTGGTGGCGCTTCCCGGACGCGCCGCTGGCGCTCACCGAGCAGATCCGGGCCATCTCCGAGGAGTGGGTCGCCGACAAGGGGCTGCCCGAGATGGGCTTCACCCTCGGCGGACTCGACGAACTCGACGACCCCGAGGTCCGCTGTCTGATCGCGCTGGACGCCGACCGGACCATCCACGGCATCACCAGCTGGATGCCGGTCTACCGGGACGGCAAACCGATCGGCTGGACGCTGGACTTCATGCGGCGCCGCTCCACCGGCTTCCGCGGGGTCATGGAGTTCCTGATCGCCTCCTCCGCGCTCGGACTGAAGGAGGAGGGCGCGGAGTTCATCAGTCTGTCCGGGGCACCGATGGCCCGGGTGGACCGCGGCGAGGCGCCGGCGCCGCTGCAACGGCTCGTCGATGTGTCGGGGCGACTACTGGAACCGGTGTACGGTTTCCGTTCATTGCTCGCGTTCAAGGCAAAATTCCAGCCCGACTACCACCCTATGTACATGTGCTACCCCGATCCGGCCGCTCTGCCGACCATCACCCGCGCCATCGGCAAGGCCTACCTTCCGCACATGACGGCGGCTCAGGGCGTACGGCTGGTCCGCCAGCTGTCCGGCTCCTGAGCCGGGGTCCGATCCCGGTTTGAGGTGACGCCATGTGGGACTGGTTGGTCGACGCCTACCGGACGAGGATCGTCGACAACGGTCGCGAACCGCTCTTCCTGCTGCTCGTCGGGTTGATCGGCTCGTTCCTCTTCATCCGCTTCAGCGTGCGGATGATCCGGCGCGGAGTGAGCTGGTGGCCGGGGAACGTCAACCCGGGCGGCCTGCACATCCACCATGTCGTCTTCGGCCAGGCCATGATGCTCATCGGCGGCATCGGCTCCTTCGCGGTACGCGGCGGCGTCGTCGCGCACAACCTGCTGGCAGTGCTGTTCGGCATCGGCTGCGGGCTGGTGCTCGACGAGTTCGCCCTCGTCCTGCACCTGGAGGACGTCTACTGGAGCGAGCAGGGCCGCAAGTCCGTGGACGCGGTGATCCTCGCCGTCTCGGTGATCGGCCTGCTGCTCATCGGGGAGGCCCCGCTGGGCGGCTTCGTCGGCGGGGTCAACGGCGAGCAGATCGGTGTGGCGGCGGTCCTGCTGGGCTTCGTGGTCATCTGCCTGATCAAGGGCAAGGTGTGGACGGGGCTGATCGGCGTGATGATGCCGCCGATCGCGATCATCGGGGCGCTGCGGCTGGCCCGCCCGGCCAGCCCCTGGTCCCGCTGGCGCTACCACTCCCGGCCCCGGCGGCTGGCCCGCTCCGAGCGCCGCGAGGACCGCGTCCACCGGCGGCTGGTCGCGTTCAAGACCACCCTGATGGACGCGGTCGCGGGCGCCCCGCACCTGAAGTCGAAGACCGAGAGCGCCCCCGTGCCCCGCCCGACGGTCGTCGACATCCCGCCGTCCCGGATCGAGGTGTGGCTGCGGCCGTTGCAGCAGCCGGGCGCGTGGGTCGCCGTCTGGTACCTGCGGGCCGCCGCCGTGGTGAACGTCCTGACCGGGCTGATCGCGCCCTTCCGTGAACGGGTGCACCGGGCCACCAACGGGGAGTTCTTCACCGCGTTCCTGCTGAGTCCGGGCTTCACCGGCGCCGCCCTGGCCTTCCTGCTCGCGGTGACGCTGCGCCGCCGCAAGCGCGCGTCCTGGATCGTCGCCATCACGCTGGTCTGGGCATACCTGGCGCTGTGCCTGCTGGCGTTGGACCTGCTGCCGGAGGCCCGCGCGCACCCCTTCAACTGGATCTCCCTCGGCCTCACCCTGCTGCTGGCTCTCGCGCTGGGGGTGTCCCGGCGGGCGTTCAACGTGCGGGGCGAGCGCGGCAACGTCGCCCTCGGACTGGTGTCGCTGCTGATCGGCAGCGTCGTCGCGGTGGGCCTGGGCACCGTCCTGGTGCACACCACCGACGCCGCGCCGCCCGCGAGTTGGCGCTCCTGCCTGCACTACGCCGTGCTGCGCGTGCTCACCGTCTCCAGCCTGTTCGACCTGCCCGAGATCACCGTGCCGGGCTGGACCGACCTCGCCATCAACCTGCTGAGCGTCACCCTGATGCTGATGGTGCTGCTCGCCTTCTTCCGCTCCCCGCGCGGCCGCGCGCGGCTCCGGCCGGAGGACGAACAGCGGCTGCGGGACCTGCTCGCCGAGTACGGCGAACCCGATCCGATCGGGTACTTCGCACTGCGCCGCGACAAGTCGGTGAGCTGGTCGTCCGGCGGCCGGGCCGCCGTGCTGTACCGGGTGGTGAACGGGGTCGCGCTGGCCTCCGGCGATCCGATCGGCGACCGCGGGCAGTGGCCGGCGGCGATCGACGGCTGGCTGGCCGACGCCCGCCAGCACGCCTGGATCCCGGCGGTCACCGGCGCCGGCGGGGGCGCCGCCGAGGTCTATGAACGGGCCGGGCTGAAGGCGCTGGAGTTCGGCGACGAGGCGGTGGTCGACGTCGCCGCGTTCGCCGGGACATACCTGGGCACCTCCGCGGAAGGTACGGACGGCGACGGGGAGCTGCGGCCGCTGCGCGAGGCTCACCGGCTGATCCGCGACGCCGGCTACACCGCCGTCGTCCGCCGCCACCGCGACATCCCCCGCGACGAGATGGCCGATCTGGCCCATCTCGCCGACGCCTGGCGGCGGCACGCCAGTGAGCGCGGTTTCTCGGTGGCCCTGGGCCGGCTGGGTGACCCCGCGGACGGCGAGTGCGTGATGGTGGAGTGCCGTGACCCGCAGGGGCGTACGTCGGCGCTGCTGAGCTTCGTGCCGTGGGGCCGGCGCGGCCTCTGCCTCGACCTGATGCGCCGCGACCGCGAGTCCGGCAGCGCGCTGATCGACTATCTGATCACCGAACTGCTGCTCCTGGGCGGGGCGGACGCCGAGCCCGTACAGGGCATCGAGCGGGTGTCCCTCAACTTCGCGGTCTTCCGCTCGGTCTTCGAGAAGGACGGCAAGGTCGGTGCGGGCCCGCTGCTGCGGCTGTGGCGCAAGGTCCTGCGGCTGCTCTCCCGCCGCTGGCACCTGGAGGCCCGCTACCGCTCCTACGCCGCCTACCTGCCGCAGTGGCGCCCGCGCCACCTGCTGTACGAGCGGTCCGCGGAGCTGCCCCGTATCGCCGCCGCCACCGCGATGGCCGAGGGCTTCCTGACGGCGCCGCGCCTGCCGCGGCTGGGCGGCGCGCCGTATCCGGCGGCGCCTGCGGCGGTTGCCGGGGCGCCGGGTTCCACGCCGGACGGTTCCGGGTCCGGCCCGAACTGAGGCGGGCCGGATGCGGCTTGCCGGGGGGCCGGGAGCCTGGTGCCGGACGGATGCGTGTCACCCGACCGGCGGTGGGGCCGGGATCCGTCCAGGACACGGCTCGGGCACCTCCCTGACCTGCGCCTGCCGTGTCGGACCCGTTCGTCCGCTGGTCCGTTCGGAGTAGTTCTGACGCATCGTCAACAGGCACCGGACGCGCCGTCCGGGTGTCCTCGGAAGGAAGGCAGGTTCCTGCCTGCCCCACGGAATCACCGTCCGTGACCGCGCCTTGGGAGACACGATGCGCTCACAGCACCTACTCGCCGGTTCCGCCCTCGCCGCGGTCATCGCGCTGAGCGCGGCGGGGGCCGCGTCAGCCGGGTCGGCCGCGTCGCCGGAGCCCGTCGCACCCGTCGAGACCACGGATCCGTCGGCGCCCGCCGAGCTCTCCACGCCCGTCGAGCCCGTGGGGCCGGCCGATCCCTCCTCGCCCGCCGAACTCTCCACGCCCGCCGTGCCCCTCACACCGGAGGTGCCCACCACTCCGTTGGTGCCCGTCGGCAACCCTGTGGTCGTCCAGCCGGACCCGGTGGCCCCCGGCAGCCAGTTCTCGGTGTTCGACGGGGGCAACTGCACCGGAACGACCGGCGTCGCCACGTTCACGTCTCGCACGGGCGGCTCGGCCATCCCGCCGGTCACCCTCTCCACGCTCAGCAACCAGGTGGGCGGCGTCGGCAGGATCCCGGAGGGCACCGAGCCGGGCCAGTACGAGGTCTCGGTGACCTGCCAGAACGGCACCGCCGCCAAGGAGGGCCCGTTCACCGGCACCTTCACCGTCTCGTCCCGCAACCCCAAGGGCGCCGTACAGACCGGCATCGGCGGCGGCATCGGCATGGACCCCGGCGAGACCGCCCTGGGCGCAGCCCTGGTTGCCGCCGCCCTCACCGGCACAGTAGTCTTGGGCCGCCGCCGCACCCGAGGCGAGAGCTGACAGACCGCCTGCGGCGGGGAGATGGTTGCCCGCTTCCCGCCGGTCGAAGGCCGGCACCGGGCTCCCGCACCGCGTCACTCATCCGGCGGACGCCGCCGCGTCCATAACCGGCACCAGCCGCTCGCCGCCCTGCACCCCGCCCAACGCCTGGCCCAGGCCCACCCCCTAGCCCGGCCGGCGCTTGAGGCCCACCCCCAGTCGTGCGACGCCCGCCCGAGCCCCACCCTCAACCCGCCCGGCGCCCGACGCCCACCCCCAACCCGGCGACGCCCGCTGCCCCTCCCCAGCCCGGCCGGCGCCTGAGGCCCACCCCTGCCCGCCCGGCCCCACGCCCACCCCCTAGCCCGGCCGGCGCTTGAGGCCCACCCTCCAGCCCGCCCGGCGTTTGAGGGCAGAGGGCGGGTGGGTGGGGAGATGCCCGCCGCAGGCGGGGGGGCCGGGGGGGGCGCCCCGGTTGCGGAAATTGGGGGGGCGGCCAGCATGGTCGTATGGAGGAACCCCGCTGGAAGCGCTCGGTACCGGGGTGGTTCGGGGAGTTCTTCGCCTCACTCGCCATCTTCTGCGCCGTCCTCGCCGTAGTCGGCCCCCTGCACCGCCTCCTCGAACCCGTGCGCCGCTGGGTGGAGATCCTGACGGTGCCGGCGTCCGCGAACCTCGCCTACGCGGCGTTCCTGATCCTGCTGGCCGGGGCGCTCGCGGCGCGCAAGCGGGTGGCGTACTGGATCGTCGTGGTGTTCCTCGGGTTGACAGTCCTGGCCAACGTGGTGCTGATCTTCTTCTGGGAGTGGAGCGCGATCGCGGCGCTGGTGATCACCGGCGCGGCGCTCACCGTGCTGGTGATGGCGCGCGGCGAGTTCTCCGCGCGGGTGCGCAAGGGCGCGTTCTGGCGGGCGCTGCTGGTCCTGCTGGTGGGCCTGGTGATCGGCGTGCTGGCCGGCTGGGCACTGCTCTCGGTGTTCCCCGGCACGCTGACCGGGAAGGACCGGCTGCGGTGGGCGATCAACCGGGTGGTCGGTGGGGTCAACGACCTGCCGGACAACATCGGCCATCCGCCCTTCTGGACCAACTTCTGGCTCGGTCTCTTCGGCGCGCTCGCGCTGCTCGCCGGCGCCGCCGCGCTGTTCCGCTCGCAGAAGGTCGAGGCGGCGCTGCACGGCGACGACGAGCCGCGGATCCGCGCCCTGCTGGTGAAGTACGGGGAGCAGGACTCGCTCGGCTACTTCGCCACCCGGCGCGACAAGTCGGTGGTCTTCTCCCCCAGCGGGAAGGCGGCCGTCACCTTCCGCGTCGAGGTGGGCGTCTGCCTGGCCAGTGGTGACCCGTTGGGCGACACCGAGGCGTGGGGGCCCGCCATCGAGGCGTGGCTGGAGCACGCGGCGAAGTACGGCTGGGTGCCGGCCGTGATGGGCGCGGGCGAGGAGGGTGCGAAGGCGTACTCCCGGGCCGGACTCGGGGCGCTGGAACTGGGCGACGAGGCGGTGCTGGAGGTCGGCGAGTTCGATCTGGAGGGCCGCGAGATGCGCGGCACCCGGCAGGCCGTCAACCGGGTGCGGCGCACCGGTGCGTCGAGCCGGATCCGCCGCCACCGCGAGCTGTCGCCCGAGGAGCTGCGCGAGGTCGTGGAGCGGGCGGACGCGTGGCGCGGCACCGATACCGAGCGCGGCTTCTCGATGGCGCTGGGGCGGCTCGGCGACCCGGCCGACGGCGACTGCCTGCTCGTGGAAGCGCTGGACGGCGCGGGGCAGGTCATCGCGCTGCTGTCGTTCGCGCCGTGGGGCCGGGCCGGGGTCTCGCTGGACGTGATGCGGCGCGATCCCGCCGCCCCCAACGGGATCATGGAATTCATGGTGACCGAGCTGGCCGCGCAGTCGCCGCGGCTCGGCATCCGGCGGATCTCGCTGAACTTCGCGGTCTTCCGCTCGGTCTTCGAGGAGGGCGCCCGGATCGGCGCGGGGCCGGTGCTGCGGCTGTGGCGGCGGCTGCTGCTCTTCTTCTCCCGTTGGTGGCAGTTGGAGGCCCTGTACCGGTCGAACGTCAAGTACCAGCCGGAGTGGTATCCGCGCTTCCTCTGCTACTCCGAGGCGAAGGACCTGGCCCGCATCGGCCTGGCCTCCGGTATCGCCGAGGGCTTCGTGGAGATGCCGCGGCTGCGTTTCTGGCGGGATCGGAACTACGCGCAGGGTCAGGCCGCGGTGACCTCGTTCGTCCCGCTGGAGGAGGCCTCGGCCGCCGCCGCGGACCTGGCGGCGGCGGTCGAGGCCGGCCGGGAGGCCGGTTCCGGACGCCCCGAGCAGGTACGGGTACGGCTGCGGAAGCTGGAGCGGCTGCAGGAGGCGAAGACCGACCCGTACCCGCCCGGCATCGTGCCCACGCACACCCTGGCCGCCGCGGCGGCGGCGCCCGCCGGCACCGAAGTGCGGCTGGCCGGACGGGTGTTGCGGCTGCGCGACCACGGCGGCGTGGTGTTCGTGACGTTGCGGGACTGGTCGGGCGACCTGCAGGTCCTGCTGGACCGCGACCGTTTCACCGCCGGAGGGATGCGTTCGTTCGGCTCCGACATCGACCTGGGCGACCTGTTGGGCTTCGAGGCGGTGATGGGCGCGAGCCGGGCCGGCGAGGTGACCGCCACCGCGTCGACCTGGCGGCTGAACGCCAAGTGCCTGCACCCGCTGCCCGACAAGCGCCGCGGCCTGACCGATCCGGAGGCGCGGGTCCGCCAGCGCTATCTCGACCTGGTGGTCAGCCCCGACGCCCGCGACGTGCTGCGGGCCCGCAGCGTCGCGGTGCACTCGGTACGGGAGTCGCTGGTGGAACGCGGCTATCTGGAGGTCGAGACGCCGATGCTGCAGCCGGTGCACGGCGGCGCCAACGCCCGCCCGTTCACCACCCACATCAACGCCTACGACCTGGACCTGTATCTGCGCATCGCCCCGGAGCTGTACCTCAAACGGCTCTGCGTCGGGGGCGTCGAGAAGGTCTTCGAACTCGGCCGCACCTTCCGCAACGAGGGCGTCTCGTACAAGCACAACCCCGAGTTCACGATGTTGGAGGCGTACCAGGCCTACGCCGACTACGACTCGATGCTGGATCTGACCCGCGAGCTGATCCAGCGGGCCGCGACCGCCGCCAACGGCTCGCAGACCGCCCGCCGGGAGGGCGGCGAGGTCGACCTGTCGGGGCTGTGGCCGGTGCGGACCGTCAACGACGCGATCTCGCAGGCGCTCGGCGAGGAAGTGACCGCCGACACCCCGACCGAGGTGCTGCGGCGGCTCTGCGACCGTGCGGACGTCCCGCACTCCCCCGGCGACGGGCGCGGCGACATCGTGCTGGAGATGTACGAGCGGCTGGTCGAGGAGCGCACCACCGTCCCGACCTTCTACAAGGACTTCCCGCTGGACGTCTCCCCGCTCACCCGGCAGCACCGCGGCGATCCGCGGCTCGCGGAGCGCTGGGACCTGGTCGCGTACGGGACCGAGCTGGGCACCGCCTACACGGAGCTCACCGATCCGGTCGAGCAGCGCCGTCGGCTCACCGAGCAGTCGCTGCTCGCGGCGGGCGGCGACCCCGAGGCGATGGAGTTGGACGAGGACTTCCTGACCGCCCTGGAGTACGCGATGCCGCCGACCGGGGGTCTGGGCATCGGCGTCGACCGCTTGGTGATGTTCCTTACCGGCCGGTCGATCCGCGAGACCCTGCCGTTCCCCCTGGTCCGTCGCCGCTGATCTGCGGATATACCCACCCCAGGGGGGATACGGAACCGCCCGATATTGGCCGAACGGACGAGGGCGTCCGCCGCGGGCTGCGCTTACGGTGGGAGCACGGGACGAACGAAAGGGCCGGTCCGGTGTGCGGACCGGCCCCTTCAGGCCTGAGCGAGTGGGTCGCTCTACCAATGAGCTACGGCCCCGTGCATGGAGCCGGCTGGACTCGAACCAACTTCTCCCCACTCTTCAAAAATCATAACAATCCCCCTATTTTCCGCAATTCGGACAGTCGCGGTACGGGGGCATGGCATCGATGGAGGTACAACCGTGGCGCCGAGCAGCGCGAAGAAGACGACCGCCACCGTTCTGGGGGTGACGCTCGCCGGAGCCGCCCTGGCGGCATGCGGCGCCCAGCAGGACACCCGCACGGCGCCCGTCTCCGCCCCATCGCCTGCCCGGCCCTCCGCCACGATCCCCCACCAGACCCGGACGGGCACGCCGCCCGCCACGTCCTCGGCGCCCGCCTCGTCCCCGGCGACCACCCCGTCCTCGTCGGCCACCACCCCGTCGTCCGACGACGCGCCCGGCAGGCCGCACATCAGCCGGGAGATACAGCACGGCCTGGAGGACGGCGGCAAGTCCGTGGCCCTCACCTTCGACGACGGCCCCGACCCGCGCTGGACTCCGCAGATACTGGCCCTGCTCGCCCGGCACCACGCGAAGGCCACCTTCTGCGAGATCGGACCCAACGCCCAGGCGCACCCCGCCGTGGTCCGGCAGATCACCGCGGCCGGCCACCGGCTCTGCGACCACTCGGTGCACCACGACGAGCACCAGAGCGCCAAGTCCGTCGACTACAACACGCACGAGATCCTGGACGCGCGCCAGGAGATCACCGACGCCGCGGGACCCGGCGCCGAAGTGCCGTACTACCGGGCACCCGGCGGCGATTTCAAGCCATGGATACGGGAGATAGCCGCCTGCCACGGCATGCGCCCGCTGGGCTGGACCTCCGACTCCGACGACTGGAAGCGCCCCGGGGTGGCCGCGATCGTGCACCACGTCAACGCCAACCTCAGGCCCGGCGCGATCGTGTTGATGCACGACGGCGGCGGCGACCGCTCCCAGACGGTGCAGGCCCTCTCCCAGGTGCTGGACCAGCTCGACGCCCAGCACTACACGTACAGCTTCCCCGGCCGCTGACCTTCCCGGGGCCCTGGCCCTTCCGGGTCGCCGACCCCTCCGCGCCGGGGGCCTTTCCCTGCCGGGGACCCGGTGGCGAGGTAGCGTTCAAGAGGCGTTTCCCGCTCTCTCTTGGAGGCTTGTGACCATGGCAACCACCCGCACCGCGACCACCCAGTGGAAGGGCGCCCTCCTCGACGGCTCCGGCACCGTCTCCCTCGACTCCTCCGGGGTCGGCAGCTACGAGGTCTCCTGGCCCTCGCGCGCCGAGGCGGCCAACGGCAAGACGAGCCCCGAGGAGCTCATCGCGGCGGCGCACTCGTCCTGCTTCTCGATGGCCTTCTCCCACGCCCTCGCCGGCGCGGGCAGCCCTCCGGAACTGCTCCAGACCCAGGCCGACGTGACGTTCCAGCCGGGCGAGGGCATCACCGGCATCGTCCTGTCCGTCAAGGGCACCGTTCCGGGCATCAGCGCCGAGCAGTTCGAAGCCCTTGCCCAGGACGCGAAGGCCAACTGCCCCGTCAGCAAGGCCCTGGCCGCGGTGAACATCACCCTCCGGGCCGAACTCCTCGCCTGACGGCCGCCGCACCCGCACTGCCCCCGGCGCGGTGCGCCGGCTCTCCCCCTCCGGAGAGCCGGTGCGCCGCGCCGGGGTCGTCAGTGGCGGGGTCGTCAGTGGCGGGTCACCCGGACCTCCCATTCGCCGGTGGCGTCGCGGCCCAGGACCCGGACCGTCAGGCCATCCGCCGGGTCGGCGAAGGACTCGCCCACGCGGAAGGACGCGTCGTTGAGGGAGTTGAACGATCCGCTGCTGAAGTCGCAGGCGCTGGTGGTGGGATGGGAGTCCCGGACGGTCACCGGGCCGGCGCCGGAGTCGATGTCGGTACGGACCTGGTAGACCAGTACGCCCTCGCGGCAGGCCTCGCGGTCGTTGCCGGACGCCTGCCGGGCCTCGATCACATAGGCGCGGGTCCGCCCGTAGGGAACGACAACGGCCTTGCGGCCGCCGGGCAGTGAGACGGCGCGCAGCGCGTACGTCCATTCGCCGCGTACCGACGCGCAGGCGATCTGCGAGTCGTCCAGCCAGCCGAGCCGCCATTTGTGCCAGGCGAGCAGGTCGCCGCCCAGGCCCCAGTCCAGCGACATGGTGTCCCACTGACCGGCGAGGGTGTCGGTGCGCTGGAAGTCGTCGGCCGCGTAGAGGTCGGGGAGGCCGAAGGCGTGGCCGTTCTCGTGGCTGAGGACGCGGGAGCCCGACTGGTCGTGGCCGTAGATCAGCGAGACCCGGTCGAGTCGGGCGCCGTCGTCGGTGGTGGCGGCCGAGGCGCCGGTCCAGGTGACCGACAGGACGGCCTCGTCCGCGGGCGGGCCCGCGTTCGGGGTGACGAGGATGTTGACCAGGTCGTAGCCGCGGAAGTTGATTCCCCGGTCGGCCACCGAGAGCAGATCGCGCATCATCGCCATGTGCGCGTCCCAGCCGTAGCCGCGGCCGATCCCGTACGAGGAGAAGGGCCGGGGCATCCGGATGTAGTGCATCACGGGCGTCGACTCGTAGCGCAGCTTTCCGTACGAGCCGCGGTCGAACCACTGCTGGACGGCGGGGAAGAACTCCGCGTACCGCTCACTGGCGCTGTACGGCGCGGGCGCGTCGGAGAAGTCGATGAAGAGGGTCAGGGCCCGTACCCGGCCGGTCGACGGGGCGAACTCGCTGCCCACCCCGCGCGCGAACCGGTCGGGAAAGCCCTCCGACATCGCGGTGCCGGGTGTCGCGCGCAGGGCGCACGGCCGGGCGGCCGTCGGCGGGGAGTAGGCGGCCCGCGGCCCGGAAGCGGCCGTACTGCCCACCGCGAGCAGCGCGACAGCCCCGAGGGCGGCTGCCTTGAGCCACACGCCGGGTATCCACGGTATTCGCCCATCGGTCGCCACCGCGCTATTCCTGGCCGACCTTGACGACCCAGGAGCCGTCCAGGGAGCGGGCGGCGACCATCACGTGCACATGGCCGGCTTCGTAGGTGTAGGACTCGCCCGCGGCGAGCGGCGCGTCGGCCAGCGGCGGGTAGGAAGAGCGGTCGTGGCAGGCGGAGGTGGCGGGATGGCCGTCCAGGACGGAGACGGGCCCGTCGCCGGACTCGGTGTCGGAGCGCACCTCGTAGAGCAGCACGCCCTCCCGGCACAGGCCCACGTCGTTACCGGTCGCGGTGCGCGCCTCGATGGCGAGCGCGGTGCGTTGCCCGGTGCGGACGACGACGAGCTTGGTGCCGCCCGGGGTCTCCAGCGGCGACAGCTCGTGCCAGCTGGTGCCGGACCGGGACACGCACTGCACCTGGCTCTCCCGCAGCCAGCCCAACCTCCACTTGTGCCAGGCGAACGGCTCCGGGGCCAGGCCGAACTGGCTGCCCATGAGGTCCCAGTCGCCCACATGGGTGTCCCAGTCGGCGTCGCTGCCGATGGCCGGCCGGGAGTACAGGTCGGGGAGGTCGAAGACATGGCCGGTCTCGTGGGCCAGCACGTTGTGGTCCGGCGGGTGTTGCTCGAAGACCGTGACCAGCCGCCGCAGATCCTTGCCGTCGGCCCGCATCGGGGTGGCCAGGTTCACGACCTTGGTGGCGTCCGCGTCGACGCCGGGGGCGTCCGGGTCCGCGACGAGATAGACGAAGTCGTACGCGGCGAAGTCCACCGAGGGGTCGGCCGTGGCGATCGCGTCCCGCAGGTACCGGGAGCGGTTGTCCGGGCCCCAGTCGCGCCGGATCTCGTAGTCGGTGGACTTCCGCGGCATCGTGAACCAGCGGTCGAGGGGGTGGGCGCGCAACTGGAACTGCCCGTAGGAGGCCAGGTCGTAGAAGTGCGACGTGGCCGGGAAGTGGTCGGCGGCGACCTCGGCGGGGGTCAGGGCCGGCACGGCGTCGGGGAACGAGAGGAAGATCATCACGGCGTCCAGGGCCGCGTGCGGCCGGGAGTACGTGGTGTTCCACGTGTCCACTCCTTCGGAGTGGTGGGCCGAGGTGCGCGGCAGGGCACAGTCGCCGCCGGGTGCGGCGGTCGCGGCGGGCCCGGCGACGAGCGTCCAGGCGACGACGGCGGCAAAGACACTCGCCGCCGCCGCCATCGCGCGCAGGGGTCGCCGCCGCGCCCGTATGAGGAAGCCTGACCGCCGCACATGGACCTCCGGGGAGGAATCGTGAGCCCGTTCGGGCCGCCCACACCACGTTGCTATGAATTAAGGCGATATGTCCTGTTGGGTTGCTCCGCATGGGGTGATTCGCGCTCGATCACTGTGCGTAATGGCCAATCCGAATCGGTCAGTTGCTCGCCGCAATCGTGCAGAAACGATCAATCCGTCAGCCTGCGTGCCGAGAATCACCACGACGGCGCTGGATCCGCCGCTCCGCCAGCGCCTATGATCGCCACCGAGACCAGCGCGACACGGGGAGCGGGCAATGGGCGGACCCTCGGGCGGCCCCAGCGCCGAACCCGACATCACACCGGTAATGCTCACGCAGAGTAATGGCTCACCACCGGGGCCGCTCGGTTCCACGACCGGTGAACCGCGCGACTACCGCGCCGCCTTCACCGCGGCCCGGCTGCCCATGGCGCTGGTGGACCGCGACGGCTGGGTGCTGGAGGCCAACCAGGCGCTCGGCGCGCTCCTCGGCACCAGCCCCGCCCGGCTCGGCAACCGCGTCGCCGCCGGGCTGCTGGGACTGGCCGAGGACGATCCGGCACGCATCGCCTACCGCGAGGTGCTGAGCGGCCGCCGCGACCAACTGCGCTGCACCCGCCGCATCAAGCGCCGGGACGGCGGCTGGCTGTGGGCCGAGGTGACGCTCACCGGCACCGGGGGCGGCGGCGGGACCTGCGGGACCGCGCTGCTCTCCGTCGAGGACGTCGGCGAACGCCACCGCCTGCGCGAGCAGTTGCGCCATCTGCAGATGCACGACTCCGTCACCCGGCTGCCCAACCGGGCGCTGTTCTTCGAGCGGCTCTCCGCCGCCCTCGACGGCGCCGGCAGCAGGACCGGCCGGATCGGGCTGTGCTACCTCGACCTCGACGGCTTCAAGGCCATCAACGACACCCTCGGGCACCGGATCGGCGACCAGCTGCTCGCCGCCGTCGCCCAGCGGTTGCTGGCCTGTGCGGAGCCCGGCGGCAATCTGGTGGCCCGGCTCGGCGGCGACGAATTCGCCCTGCTCGTCAGGGACTCCACCGGCACCGGACAGGCCACCGTGCTGGCCGAGTCCGTACTCACCGCACTGCAGCGGCCGTTCGACGTGGACGGGCAGCGGCTCGCGGTGTCGGCGAGCATCGGTGTGGTCGAACGCGAGGTGGCCGGCAGCTCCGCCACCGGCCTGATGCAGGCCGCCGACACCACGCTCTACTGGGCCAAGGCCGACGGCAAGGCCCGCTGGACACTCTTCGACCCCGAGCGCAACGCCCACCGCATGACCCGGCAGGCGCTCTCCAGCACGCTGCGACAGGCCGTCGAACGCGGCGAGTTCATCCTGGAGTACCAGCCGCTCGTCGGGCTGGACAGCGGTGTACTGCACGGTGTCGAGGCCCTCGTCCGCTGGCAGCACCCGCACTTCGGGCGGCTGGCACCGGACCGGTTCATCGGCCTCGCCGAGGAGAACGGCTCCATCGTCCAGCTCGGCCGCTGGGTCCTTGCCGAATCGTGCCGCCAGGCGCGGGTCTGGCAGAAGGACCACCCGGACGACCCGATCTTCATCAGCGTCAACGTCGCGGTCCGCCAGGTCTGGGACTCCGACCTCGTCGCCGATGTCGCCGCCATCCTGGAGGAGACCGGACTGCCGCCGGAACTCCTGCAGTTGGAGCTGACCGAGTCCGCCGTCATGGGCTCGGCCGGCCGGCCGTTGCAGGCCCTGCACGCGCTGAGCGAGATGGGGGTGCGGATCGCCATCGACGACTTCGGCACCGGTTACTCCAACCTCGCCTACATGAGCCGGCTGCCCGTCTCCGCCCTCAAGCTCGACGGCTCCTTCGTCCAGGGCTTCCGCTCGGCGGAACACCCCAATCCCGCCGACGAGACCATCGTCGAGGCCCTGGTGGAACTCGCCCACCGGCTCGGGCTCACCGTCACCGCCGAATGCGTCGAGAACGCCGAACAGGCCGAGCGGCTGCGGCGGATCGGTTGCGACACCGGTCAGGGCTGGCACTACTCCCGCCCCGTCGCGGCCGAGCGGATCTCCGAACTGCTCGCGGGCTGACGGCGGCCGGTCGTGCATCGCGCACGGTCCGGCACCGGCCGGCGTCCGTCCGCCGCGCACCGCACATGCCGGAGCCCGCGTCCGTGGGGGGAAGGGACGCGGGCTCCGGATGGGGCGGTCAGGTCAGCAGGCTCCGAGGTCCTGCCACACGCCCCATTCGCCGGTGGTGCCGGGCTCCTCGCCCGTCGTCCACCACTTGGCCTTCCAGTTGTGGCCCTTCCAGGAGACCGTTCCGCTGGCGTTGGTGTAGATCGCGGTCGAGCTCCAGGAGGCCGCCGTGCAGGTGCCGGTGGGCGGCGTCGTCGGCGGGGTGGTGGGAGGCGTGGTCGGAGGCGTCGTGGGCGGAGTGGTCGGAGGCGTCGTCGGCGGGGTGGTCGGCGGCGTGGTGGTGCCGCAGCCGCTCGCCGAGCCGCCCACCGCGCTGCTGATCTTGTTGAGCAGCGTGGTGCCGGTGTCGAGGTCCAGGAGCGAGTACATCATCGCGCCGGCCAGTCCGCGGCAGTGCGCGTAGTCCGCGCGGGCCTGGATCGACTGGGCGTTGAGGCCGGTCCAGAACTCCGTGCCGTTGTAGAAGTACGAGGACTTCGACGCGTCGTCCCAGAAGGTGGTCGCGGGGTTGTCGACGATGCCGCCGAGCTCCTTGTAGTACGCGATACCGGGCTGCTGGCTGAGGCTGCGCGCCGGGGCGGGGCCGGTGGCGGGCTGGCCGAGACCGTGGTTGGCGCCGGCGGTGACGCCCGTCCAGCCGCGGTAGTAGAGCTCGTAGCCCAGCGTCAGCTTGTTGGCCGGGAAGCCGCCCGCGATGCCGTACGTGGTGTTGCCGTCGAGCCAGGAGTTCACCGCGTTGGTGACGTTGTACTTCTCGGTGCCCGGTGCGATCGGGTCGGTCGGGTCGGTGGCCGACTGGACGAGCGGCGACTGGTGGTACACCGGTCCGTCGGCGTCCCAGGCACCGTGCATGTCGTAGGTCATGATGTTCGCGTAGTCGAGGTACTGCCCGACCTTGTCGGTCTCGATGTGCGCGATCTTGTCCTGGCCGGCCGGCAGCGCGGCGGTCAGCAGCATCTTCTTGCCGCCGTTGGCGGTGCCGTATGCGTCGAGCTGCTTGCGGAACTCGGCGAGCAGCAGCGTGAAGTTCTGCTTGTCGGCCGCGTCCACGTGGTTGCCGAGGTGGCCACCCATCGAGCCCGGGTACTCCCAGTCGAGGTCGATGCCGTCGAACACGCCGGCCCCGGAGCCGGGGCCGCCGAAGCCGCCGTCGACGGGCAGGTTGCCCTTGATGTACTGGTCGACGCAGGAGGTGACGAACTTCTTGCGGCTCGCGTCGGTCTTCGCGGCGTCGGAGAAGTACTTGGAGTACGTCCAGCCGCCGATGGAGATGTTGACCTTCAGCTTCGGGTACTTCGCCTTGAGCTTCCGCAGCTGGTTGAACGCGCCGGTGATCGGCTGGTTCCAGGTGTCGGCCACCCCGTCGACGCTGTCGGCCGCGCCGAAGGACTTCTGGTAGTCCGCGAAGGAGTCGCCCGCGCCGTCACCGGCGCTGGGGTTGTTCTCGTCCTGCGAGGCGGCCTTGTTGGCCTCGAAACAGGTGAGGTCGGTCGGGTGGATGTTCCCGAACGAGTAGTTGATGACGTCCAGCTTGCTCGCTATCCCGCGGGTGTCGAGGTCCTTGGGGTAGAAGGCGTTGCCGTACACGCTCCACTGGTCGTAATAGGCGATCTTCACCCCGCCGCTGCTCGCGGCCGCGGCGGCCGGCTGGGTGTCGGTACCCGCGGCGCTCGCCGGGGCGAGCCCGCCGACGAGCGCGGTGATCGCGCCGAGGGCGAGGGCCGCACTGGTGGCGGCAGCCACGAGTGATCTTTTCTGGAGCTGCACGAAAGGCCTCCGGGGGGAGAGGGAGGAGCAGGGGGCTGCGCCATGAATAGCGCTCCTGAGATGCTCCGGTCAATGGTCTGAACCAGACTTAGGACTAGACCAATTGACGCGTTACCTACCCGCGGGAAACCGCCTCCGGCCAGCGAAAAGCCGCCTGTCGCAGGTGCTGACAAGCGGCTTTAGGCTGAGTTAAGGATGCGGAACATGACCTTCCGGGGGACGAACCACACCTCTCAGGGAAACCCAGCTTTAACCGGCGAAGCGATCGGCAGGGCGTTCTTGGGGGCGGCCTGCGGGGTGGCCCGACGGTCGGGCCGCGAGGCCGCCGCCGGGTGGCCGGAGAGACCTGCGATCCGCCGCCGAGTCCCTACGAACCGCCCGGCAGCCCGTACGCGTCCGCGATCAAAGCGTAGGACCGCAGGCGCGCCGCCGGGGTGTGCGCGTTGGCGGTGATGATCAGCTCGTCCGCGCCGGTCCGCTTCACCAGGGCGTCGAGCCCGTCGCGCACCTCCTCCGCGCCGCCGTGCACCACATTGACGAGCCAGGAGTCGATGAATTCCCGTTCCAGGGCGCTGAATTCGTACGCCGCGGCCTCCGCGGGGGACGGGATCAACCCCGGCCGCCCGGTGCGCAGCCGCAGCATGCCCAGCGCGCCGGTGAGCACCTGGCGGCGCGCCTCGGCGGGGTCGTCCGCCGCGAGCGCGGAGACGCCGATCGCGGCGTAGGGGCGGTCCAGGACCGCGGACGGGCGGAACGATTCGCGGTAGAGCTCCAGCGCGGGCACGGTGTTGGCCGCCGAGAAGTGGTGCGCGAAGGAGAACGGCAGACCCAGCGCGCCGGCCAGCCGGGCGCTGAAACCGGAGGAGCCGAGCAGCCAGACCGACGGACGGGACGCGGACTGCACCCCGCCGGCGACGGAGCCCTGCACCGGTCCGGGGATCGCGTGGATGCGCGCGTAGCGGTGCCCGTCGGGGAAGTCGTCGTCCAGGAACCGGGTCAGCTCGGCGAGTTGCTGCGGGAAGTCGTCGGCGCCGTCCGGGCGGTCGGTGCGGCGCAGCGCGGCGGCGGTGGCGCCGTCGGTGCCGGGCGCGCGGCCCAGACCCAGGTCGATCCGGCCGGGGGCGAGCGCCTCCAGGGTGCCGAACTGCTCGGCGATCACCAGCGGGGCGTGGTTGGGGAGCATCACTCCGCCGGAGCCGAGCCGGAGCGTCCGGGTGTACGCGGCGAGGTGGGCGAGGATCACGGCCGGGGAGGAACTGGCCACACCCGGCATCGAGTGGTGCTCGGCGACCCACATCCGGTGGAATCCGCGGGCTTCGGCGAGCTTGGCCAGTTCGACGCTGGCGCGCAGGGCGTGCGTCGCGGTGAGACCGCTTCCCACGGTCGCCAGGTCGAGCACCGACAGCGGCACGGGCGCGCTGCCGCGGGCTGCTCCGCGGATGTCATCGGTCGGCTGCGGTTCGTCTCCCACGGGGGCGCCTCTCTCGGTCATGTATTCGCCTGCGGCAACTTGAACCGGAGACCCACTCCGGTTATTCCCGGCCGATCTTCGCCCCGATCCGTCCTCGACAAGGCCGCTGTCATATGCCGTTGCGGCGCTTTCCTGCATATACGCACGAAGCCCACCAATCGCCCGGTCAACGGCCTCTCCCTCGACGGCTGTTGCGGCTATCGTGGGGAATGGCTCGGCTGCCGGGTCCGATCGGTACACCCGTCGGCCGTGACCAGCAGCTACGGCCGTGACGTACGGCACGCCGCACCGGACGCGAACGGCACACCTGCAGGGGGATTCCGTGGCGCTTGAGTACCGACAGATCGCGCCGGTGTACGCGGTCCAGTACGCGCTGCGCGTGCTGGAGGCGGTGGACCGCCACCGGTACGGCGTGACAGCCGAGCAGCTGGCCCGCGAGATCGGCGTGCCCATCGGCTATCTCTCACACCTGCTGGCCATGCTCAAGCGCGAGCGCTATCTCGCGTTCCTGCCCGGTGGCGGATACGTGACCGGCGAATCCCTCGTGCTGCTGGGCGCCGTCGACCGCGAGCAGGCGCTCGCCGACAAGCTCAACGCAATCCTGAACGAGCTGCGCGACGAGGTCGGCGCCGCGGTCTATTTCGGCCGTTACGACGACGGCGAGGTCACGGTGGTGGACGTGGCCGACGGGCCGACCACCCCGCGCGTGAACGAATGGGTGGACTTCCGCTCCTCCGCCCACGCCAGCGCGGTCGGCAAGTGCCTGCTCGCACAGCTCGACCACCGCAGCCGCCGCGAACACCTGTCCCGGCACCGGACGGCGCGGCTCACCTCCCGTACGGTCGTCAACGAGAAGGCCCTGCTGACCGAGCTGGAGAGCCGGCCGGCCAGCCACCCCATGCTCGACCTGCAGGAATACGCGGTCGGCACGGTCTGCGCGGCGGTCCCGGTCACCATCGGGAAGACCGTCGCCTGCCTGGCGCTGTCGATGCCCACCTCCCAGGCGCACCGCCTCAAGCCGGCCGTCGACACCCTGAACGAGCGCGCGGCACCGGTGCTGCTCTCGCTCAGCTTCTGATCCACCGGACCGGGCACTCCGGCAGGCGGGGCCTTCGGCGTGGGTGGTCCGCCGGGCCGGGCGGTGAGAGGGTTGTTACGTCAGCCCTTATCCCTGTCTGTCCAGGAAGGTGGCGAAATGCCATGGCTGAACACCCGAACGCCGCGCTGGTCCGCAAGGGCTATGAGGCGTTCTCGGCGGGCGACATGGAGACTCTCGGTGGAATGATGACGGCCGACTGCGCGCACCATGTCCCCGGGAACAGCATGCTGTCCGGTGACTTCAAGGGCCTGGAGGCGGTTCTCGGCTACTACGCGCAGCTCGCCACGGAGACGACCGGCACTCTGCGCGTCGAGTTGCGGAAGCTCTTCGTCGACGGCCGGGGTCATGTGATGTCGGTGCACCAGATCACCGCCGAGCGGGCCGGCAAGAAGCTCGACATGGCGGGCGGCATCGTGTTCCGCGTCATCGGAGACAAGATCACCGACCTCGACGAATGCGTGGAGGACATCGCGGCGGCGGACGACTTCTGGGCCTGACCACGCACGGCCGAAACGACCACAGAAAACGACCACAGAAACAACGCCGAGAACGACCAAGGGCGCTCTCCCGAAGGAAGAGCGCCCTTGGTCGATCACTTGCCTCGCTGTGCGCCGCCAGGGACTCGAACCCCGGACCCGCTGATTAAGAGTCAGCTGCTCTAACCAACTGAGCTAGCGGCGCGTGCTGACATGGAAGATCGTACCCGATGCCCCGGGGTGCTGAAAAACCGGCGGCGGATCTCCGCCAGGCGGGATCCTGCCAGGCCGTGCCGGTGCGCGACGCGGCTCCGGGCCGATAGATCATGTGCATGACGCCGATAAGACGCCGTGCCTCCCTGCTCGCCAGCGCCACCGCGCTCGCGCTCAGTACCGGAATCCTCCTTCCCACGACCCCCGCGGCGGCCGCCCCGGGCGCCACCCCGCGCACCGCGGTACCGCAGGCCAAGACGTACGACATCACCCTGGTCACCGGGGACGTCGTGCACTTCGCCGACGGGGCCGGCACCCTGGACACCGTCACCGTGGACCGCCCGCACGGCGCCCCAGGTGGTGTGCACATCCAGCAGGCGGGCGGTGAGACGTACGTCCTGCCCGACGAGGCGCTGCCGCTGCTCGCCGCCGGCAAGCTCGACCGCCGGCTGTTCGACCTGACGGCGCTGGTGAAGATGGGCTACGACGACGCACGCTCCGGCGGCGTTCCCCTGATCGCCACCTACTCCGCGGCCGCCCGCAACGCCCGGTCGCTGCCCGCCGCCCCCGCGGGCAGCGCCACCACCCGCCTGCTGCCGAGCATCGGCGGCGCGGCGCTCAAGGCGCGCAAGAAGGAGACCCGGGCCTTCTGGCAGGACGTCGTGGCCGCACCGGCGACCGCGGCGGCGGGCGCCAGGTCGCTCGACAACGGCATCGACAAGCTGTGGCTGGACGGCCGGGTCGAGGCGAGCCTGAAGGAGTCGGTTCCGCAGATCAACGCGCCGCAGGCGTGGGCACAGGGCTACGACGGCAAGGGCCGCAAGGTCGCCATCCTGGACACCGGGATCGACGACACCCACCCGGACCTGAAGGACCAGGTCTCCGCCGAGCAGAGCTTCGTCCCCGACCAGGCCGTCACCGACAGGAACGGTCACGGCACGCACGTCGCCTCGACGATCGCGGGCACGGGCGCCGCCTCCAACGGCGACTACAAGGGCGTCGCGCCCGGCGCGAAGCTGCTGATCGGCAAGGTGCTGTCCAACGAGGGCTCCGGCGAGGACTCCTGGATCATCGCCGGCATGGAGTGGGCCAAGGCCCAGGGCGCCGACGTGGTCAGCATGAGCCTCGGCTCGCCCGTTCCGGACGACGGCACCGACCCGATGTCGCAGGCGGTCGACAACCTCTCGGCGAACGGCGGGCCGCTCTTCGTCGTCGCCGCCGGAAACGCATACGAAGCCGGCTCCATCGGCTCTCCCGGCTCGGCGGCCGCGGCGCTGACCGTCGCCGCCGTGGACAAGCAGGACGGCCGCGCCGACTTCTCCAGCATGGGTCCGCTGAGCGGCTCGTACGCGCTGAAGCCGGACATCTCGGCGCCCGGCGTCGACATCACAGCCGCCCGCTCGCAGGCGCTCGCCTCCGGCAGCGGCATGTACCAGACCATGTCCGGCACCTCGATGGCCACCCCGCACGTGGCCGGCGCCGCCGCGATCCTCAAGCAGCGGCACCCCGACTGGAGCGCGCAGCAGCTCAAGGACGCGCTGATGAGCTCGTCCAAGCAGCTCACCGCCTTCACACCGTACGAGATGGGCACCGGGCGGCTCGATGTGCTCGCCGCCGTCGACGCCACGGTCCAGGCCACCGGCTCGGTCGGCGCCGCCGTCTACAAGTGGCCGCACGCCGGGGCCGCGAGCACCACCCGCACCATCACCTACCGCAACAACGGCACGGCCGACGTCACGCTGAACCTGGCACTGGACCCCGCCGCCCAGGCGGCCGGCGCCTACACGCTGTCCGCGAGGACGGTCGCCGTCCCGGCGGGCGGCACCGGCACGGTCACCCTCACCCTCGACCCCGCGACCGTCCCGTCCGCGACCACCTTCTCCGGCCAGGTCACCGCCACCGACGCGGCCGGCGGCAAGGCCGTCGCACACACCGGTTTCGCGCTCACCAAGGAGCAGGAGCTCTACGACTACACGATCAAGCTGACCGGACGCGACGGGAAGCCGGCCGCCGGCCGGGTCGTCCTCGCCGAGAAGGACAGCCCGTACCCGTCGCCCATCGACGTGGCCGGCGAGCGCACCCTGCGGCTGCCGCCCGGCACGTACATGGCCTACGCGGAGCTCGAGGTCGCCGGCGACACCCCGGACTCCCGCGGCCTGGCGGTGCTCACCAGCCCCGAGACCGTGCTCACCAAGAACACCACGGTGGCGCTCGACGCGAGCACAGCGCACAAGGTCAGCGCCCGCGTCCCGCAGGAGACCGAGCAGCGGCAGCTGCACCTGGACCTGGCCCGCACCTTCTCCAACGGCAACCTCATCCGCGACGCGTACATCGTGCCGCCCGCATTCGACACCATCTACGCCGCGCCCACCGGGAAGGTCACCGACGGCACCTTCTCCTTCGTGACCCGCTGGCGGCTCGGTGAGAAGCAGGTCGACGCCTCGGCGCACGGCCGTGACATCGAGCTGACGCCGCAGGCCGGCGCCACCGTCACCGACGGCTCGGCCAAGCTGCGCGTCGTCACCGCGGGCAAGGGCGCGGCGGCCGACTACAAGGGCCTGGACGCCAAGGGCAAGGCCGTCGTCGTCACCCGAAGCGACGACGCCTCCCCCGCCGACCGGGCCGCGAACGCCGCGGCGGCGGGCGCCAAGCTGCTGATCGTCGTCAACGACGGCACCGGCCGGCTCTCCGAGTACTACGCGGACGACGCGGGCACCAGTACCCCGCTCGGCGTCGTCTCGATGATGCGCGACGCGGGCGCCCGGCTCGTCGCCGACGCCAAGGGCGGCAAGCTCACCCTCGACGTCACGCAGCGCACCTACCCGCGCTACCTCTACGACCTGCTCTCCCAGCAGGACGGCGCGATCCCCGACCGGTCGCTGGCCTACACCCCCGACCCCAAGCGCGACCTGGCCCGGATCGACGCGAAGTACGACGGCGACCGGCAGCGTGCCGGCGGCGGCTTCCGCTACGACATCCCCGCCTGGGGGCCGGGTGTCGGCTTCGCAGAGAAGGAGTCCTACCCCAGCGAGCGCACCGAGTACGTCTCGCAGCAGCACGGCGCCGGCTTCTGGTACGAGGACCACGCCGTCTACAAGCCCGACTACTCGGACGAGCTGTTCGAGATGCGCGGCGGCAACGACCACTTCACCGCGGGCCGGCACTACACCACCGAATGGTTCGGCGGGGTCCAGCGGCCGCGCCTGGGCCAGGCGTTCTGGGGCCCGAACCGCAGCATCTACAACGACATCCAGTTCAACATCACCCTGTGGACGGACGCGGGCGCGGGCCATTCCGGCTCGATGCCGTCGGACGAGTACAACGGCGCCACCACCTACGCCGCCTACCAGGGCGACACCCTGATCGAGCAGGGCATCGGCCGGGCCGGCGGGCTGTGGAACGTCTCCCCGCAGACCCTCCCGTACCGGCTGGTGCTGGACTCGTCGCGGGACGCGAAGGAGTGGAAGAGCTCGATTCGCACCCACACCGAGTGGGGCTTCGTCTCCGGCGCGCTCCCGCAGGACGGTGCGTGGCAGGAGGACGTCAAGCTCCTGCAACTCGACTACGACGTGGCCACGGACACCGCCGGCGACGTCAAGGCCGGGCAGTGGACGCAGATCGGGCTCTCGTCCGCCACGCAGGAGTGGCTGGCCGGTGTGACGAAGGCCACCAAGGCGACGCTGTCGGTCTCCTACGACGACGGCAGGACCTACGCACCGGTCACCCTGGTCCGCACCGGCGACGGCAAGTGGACGTCGTTCGTCAGGACGCCGCAGAAGCCCGGTGGCTCGGTCTCGCTCAAGGCCACCGCGCAGGACGGCAAGGGCGGCACCGTCAGCCAGGAGATCATCCGGGCCTTCGGACTGCGCTGATCCCGGCGTGATCGTTCCGAGCCGATCATGACGCGGGGCCGGAGAGGAGGGTGGTCATCAGCACCCCCTCCGGCCCCGTATGATTGACCCCGCAAGCGCCGCTAGCTCAGTTGGTTAGAGCAGCTGACTCTTAATCAGCGGGTCCGGGGTTCGAGTCCCTGGCGGCGCACAGACGGTCGAAGGCCCCTCGCGAAAGCGGGGGGCCTTCGCCGTTCCCGGGCGCGCGGGCCCAGGCCTCGGTGCGGCGGGGCCTCAGCGCACCGGCTCGGGCAGGATCTGGCGGGGGACGGTTCTGGGGTGGCCGGGACGGCTCCATTCGCGGGGGTAGCCGACCGAGACCTCCTCGAAGCGCACCCCGTCGTACCAGGCGGTCCGGGGAATGTGCAGATGGCCGTAGACCACCGCGCTCACCTTGAACCGCCTGTGCCAGTCCGCCGTCTGCTCGGTGCCGCACCACTGGGCGAACTCCGGGTAGTGCAGGATCCGGGTCGGCTGGCGCACCAGCGGGAAGTGGTTGACCAGGACCAGCGGCAGCGCCGGGTCGCAGTCCCGCAGCCGCCGCTCGGACTCCCTCACGCGGGCCCGGCACCACGCGTCGCGGCTCGGATACGGATCGGGATGCAGCAGGAACTCGTCACTGCACACGATCCCGGACTTGTACGCCTGCGCGAGCGACTCCTCCTTGGTCGAGGCGGTCTCGGTGCGGAAGGTGTAGTCGTAGAGGACGAACAGCGGAACGACGACGGCCGGGCCGCCCGCGCCCTCCCAGACCGGGAACGGGTCCTCCGGGGTGAGCACGCCCAGCGACCGGCACATCTCGACCAGATGCCGGTAGCGGGCCTCGCCGCGTAACTGGACCGGGTCCTCGGCCGGGGTCCACAGGTCATGGTTGCCCGGCGCCCACACCACCCGGGCGTATCGGCTGCTCAGCAGGGTCAGCGCCCGCTCGATGCCGTCCGTCAGCTCGCCGACGTCGCCCGCGACGATCAGCCAGTCGGTGTCCGACTCGGGGCGCAGGCCCTCGACGATCTTCCGGTTCTCCGCGAACGCCACGTGCAGGTCGCTGATCCCCCAGAGCTTCCCATCCGGCATATGCAGACGGTAGGCGGATCCGGGCGCGGGCGATACCCCGCCCAACGGGTGATCCTGGCCTACGCCTGGCGCGCCGGTCCGCTGCACCGCCCGGGCGGCGGAAGTGTTCGCCGCGTGCTCGCCCTGATCGCCGCCCACTTCGTCCTCGCCGCCTGCGCCACCCCGTTGGTGCGGTGGCTCGGCCGGTGGGCCTTCCTCGTTCTCGCGGTGGCACCGGCCGCCACGACGGTGTGGGCGTTCACCCAGTGGGCGTCCGTGGCCGACGGCGCGGTGCGCACCGAGCAGTGGCGGTGGGCGCCCGCCCTCGATCTGAGCATCGCGCTGCGACTCGACGCGCTCGGGCTGCTGCTGACGGTGCTGGCCGGCGGCGTCGGCGCCCTCGTACTCGTCTACTGCACCGGCTACTTCGGCGACGACGAGCCGGGGCTGGCGAACTTCGCGGGCACCCTGACCGCGTTCGCCGGGGCGATGCTGGGGCTCGTCCTCGCCGACGACCTCATCCTGCTGTACGTCTTCTGGGAACTGACCACCGTCTTCTCCTTCCTGCTCATCGGCCATCTGTCGGTGAAGCAGGCCAACCGGCGCTCCGCACTGCAGGCGCTGCTCGTCACCACGGTCGGCGGCCTCGCCATGCTCGTCGGGCTGCTGATCCTCGGTCATGCGGCCGGCACCTACCGGATCTCCGCCCTCGTCGCCCACCCGCCTCCGGCGGGCGGTACGGCGGTGCCGGTCGCTCTGGTGCTGGTGCTCGCCGGGGCGCTGTCGAAGTCCGCGATCTGGCCGTTCAGCCTGTGGCTGCCCGGCGCGATGGCCGCACCGACGCCCGTCAGCGCCTATCTGCACGCGGCGGCCATGGTCAAGGGCGGCATCTACCTCGTCGCCCGGCTCTCCCCCGCCTTCGCCGCCGTCGCGCCCTGGCGGGGCGTGACGCTGACGCTCGGCGTCGCCACGATGCTGCTCGGCGGGTGGCGGGCGCTGCGCGAGACCGACCTCAAACGGATCCTCGCCTACGGGACGGTGAGCCAACTCGGCTTCCTCACCGCACTGGTCGGTGCCGGAACCCGGTACACCGCGCTGGCCGGCGCCACCATGCTGCTGACGCACGCGCTGTTCAAGGCGCCGCTGTTCCTCGTGGTCGGCATCGTCGACCACGCCACCGGGAGCCGCGACATCCGCCGGCTCGGCGGCCTGGCGCGCGCGATGCCGCTGGTCTGCGCCGCCGCCTGCCTCGCCGGCGCCTCCATGGCGGGCCTTCCGCCCTTCCTCGGTTTCGCCGCCAAGGAGGCCTCGTTCGCCGCGCTCTGGGCCGGCGGCACCGCCGACCGCCTCACCCTGTACGCCACCGTCGCCGGCTCGGCCCTGACCACGGCGTACACGCTGCGCTTCCTGTACGGCGCCTTCGGCCGGCCCACGTCGCCCGACCTGGCGCCCGCGACCGCTCGCGGCGGTCGGACCAAGGTGGCCCTGCTGGCTCCCACGGCACTGCTGGCGGCGGCGGGCCTGGTGCTGGGCCCGGGGGTGGCCTGGCTGGAGCCGCTGATGGCCCGCTACGCGTCGGCCTTCCCGTCCCACGGAACCCCGTACCACCTGGCCCTGTGGCACGGCGCCGGCCTCCCGCTCACCCTCTCGGAGATCGCGTGGGCAGCCGGTGTGGCCCTGTTCGTCGTACGGGACCGGCTGGTCCGCTGGGGCAGGCGGCTGGCGCTGCCGAGCGCCGAGACGGCGTTCGCCCAGATCCTGTGGCACACCGACCGGTTCGCGCTGCAGCTCACCGGGAGCATCCAGCGCGGCTCGCTGCCGGTCTACCTCGGCACGGCGCTGCTGGTCTTCTCGGGCGCCGAGGCGGCGGCGCTGCTCGTCGACCGCCCGTGGGCCTGGGGCGGCTCCCCGCACCTGTGGGACGACGCGGCCCAGATCGCGGTGGCGGCGGCCGTGGCGGCGGCGGGCGTGCTGTGCCTGCCGACCCGGCAGCGGATGAAGGCCGTGGTGCTGGCCGGCACGACGGGGTACGGCACCGGCGTGCTGTTCGTGCTCCAGGGGGCGCCGGACCTCGCGCTGACGCAGTTCACCGTGGAGACGACCAGCATCGTGGTGTTCGTCCTGGTGCTGCGCCGCCTCCCGCACCGCTTCCCGCCGACGGCGACGGCGTGGCGCCGCGCCCTGCACGCCGCGCTGGGCGTCGCCGCGGGGACGCTGGCTGCGGGCCTGACGTATCTGGCGGTGGCGGCCCGCCGGCATCCGTCCGCGGGCGCCGACATGGTGGCCGAGACCGCGCACGACGGGCTGAAGAACGTGGTCGCGACGGTCCTCGTCGACCTGCGGGCCTGGGACACGATGGGCGAGTCGGCGGTGCTGGCGGTCGCGGCCGTCGGCGTGACGAGCCTGGTCTACCTGCGCCGCCGGGCCGGCTCGCTGCCGCGCGTCCAGGACGACGGCAGCGCGGCGGGCATGTGGGCGTCGCAGGTGCGTGCCGGGCCGCGCGCGGCCCCGGAGCGGACCTGGCTGGCGGCCGGCGACACGCTCGCCCCCGACCGGCGCTCGGTGGTCTTCGAGGTGGTGGCGCGGCTGGTCTTCCACCCCATCCTCGTGCTCTCCCTGTACCTGCTGTTCTGCGCGGAGAACCTGCCGGGCGGCGGCTTCACGGCCGGGCTGGTCGCGGGGCTGGCACTCGTCGTGCGGTATCTGGCCGGCGGGCCCTACGAGTTGGCCGAGGCGGCTCCCGTCGATGCCGGGTTCCTGCTCGGTACGGGCCTGATGGTCTCCGTCGGAACGGGCCTCGGCGGGCTGGCGATCGGCTCGGACGTGCTGGACAGCGCGGTCTTCCACACCCACCTGCCGCTCTTCGGCGATGTGCACGTCCCCAGCTCCGTGCTCTTCGACTTCGGCGTGTACCTCCTGGTCCTCGGGGTCGTCCTCGATGTGCTGCGGAGCCTCGGCGCGAAGATCGACCAGCAGATCGAGCGCGAAGCCGAGCGTGCGAAAGCCGGGAAGAGGAATCCATGAACGCCACCGTCGCCCTGATCGCCGCCGGCGGGGTGCTCTTCGCCTGCGGGACGGTACTGCTGCTCGCCCGCCCGCTCACCCGCATCCTGCTCGGCGCCGTACTGCTCGGCAACGGGGTGAACCTGCTGGTCCTGGCCACCTCGGGCCGTGCCGGCAAGGCGCCGCTGCTGTCCCCCGGCACCGATCCGGGAGCCGTCTCCGACCCGTTCCCGCAGGCGATGGCGCTCACCGCGATCGTGATCACCCTCGCGCTGACCGCGTTCCTGCTGGCGATGGCCTACCGCAGCTGGCAACTGACCGGCAGCGACGACGTACAGGACGACGTCGAGGACATCCGGGTCGCGCTGCGGGCCGAACACGAGGGAACGCGGGCCGAGTTGAGAACGGCGATCCGCGCGGACCGGGCCCGGCAGGCGCGCGCCGAGGACTCCGAGGACCTCGACGACGAGCTGTGGGACAACGTGCTGGGGGCCGACCGGTGAACGCGACCGCGCTGCTGCCGCTGCCCGTCGTCCTGCCGCTCTTCGCCGCGGGCCTGAAACTCGCCGTCGGGCTGCGGCTCCCCCGGATCCAGCGCTTCATCAGCGCCGCCGTCCTCACGGTCGTGCTGGCCTCCTCCGTCGCCCTGCTGGTGGCGGCCGACCGGGACGGCCCGCAGGTGATGCACGCCGGCGGCTGGCCGGTCCCGATCGGCATCGCGCTGGTCGCCGACCGGCTGTCGGCGCTGATGCTGGTCGTCTCGTCCGCCGTGACGCTGTGCGTGCTGGTGTACTCCATCGGCCAGGGCATGGCCGACCGCGACGAGGCGACCCCACTGTCGGTCTTCCACCCCGCGTACCTGATCCTCGTCGCCGGAGTCTCCGACACCTTCCTGTCCGGCGACCTGTTCAACCTCTACGTCGGCTTCGAGATCATGCTGACCGCGAGCTACGTGCTGCTGACGCTCGGCGGCACGGCGGCACGGATCCGCGCAGGGGCCACCTACATCGTGGTGTCGCTGCTGTCGTCGGTGCTCTTCCTGGTGGCGATCGGCATGGTCTACGCGGCCACCGGCACCATGAACCTCGCGCAGCTCTCCGTGCGGCTGGCCGATCTGCCCGCCGGGATCCGGCTGGTGCTGCAACTCGCCCTGCTCACCGTCTTCGGCATCAAGGCGGCCGTCTTCCCGCTCGCGGCCTGGCTCCCCGACTCCTACCCGACCGCGCCCGCGCCCGTCACCGCCGTCTTCGCGGGGCTGCTCACCAAGGTCGGCGTGTACTCGATGCTGCGCACCCAGACGCTGCTCTTCCCGGGCACCCGGCTCGCCGAGCCGCTGATGCTGATCGCCCTGCTGTCGATGGTGGTCGGGATCCTGGGCGCGGTCGCCCAGACCGACCTCAAGCGGCTGCTCTCCTTCACCCTCGTCAGCCACATCGGGTACATGGTCTTCGGTATCGCGCTGGCCTCGCGCGGCGGCGTCGCGGGCGCGGTCTTCTACGTCGCCCACCACATCACCGTGCAGACCACCCTCTTCCTCGTCACCGGCCTGGTCGAACGGCGCGGCGGCACCACCGATCTGCAGCGGCTCGGCGGCCTCGCCAGGATCTCCCCGCTGCTGGCCGCCATCTTCTTCGTCCCCGCGATGAACCTCGCCGGGATCCCGCCGCTGTCCGGCTTCCTCGGCAAGCTCGGGCTGCTGCGCGCGGGCATCGCCGACGGCGGCGCCTGGGCGTACGTGCTGGTCGGCGGCGGCGTCCTGACCAGCCTGCTGACGCTCTACGCGCTCATCAGGGTCTGGAACCTGGCCTTCTGGCGGGCCGCCCCGCCCGACCTGTGCGCCGACGGCACCGTGCTGGAGACGGACGAGGGCGACGACACAAGCGGCTCCGACGACTCCGACGAGGACACCCTGATGCCCGCCGGGCGCCCCGAGTCCGCGTCCCTCAGCGGCCGTTCGATCACCACCACCGCCGCGCTGCCCCGCACGATGCTCGCCGCCACCATGGCCCTGGTCGCCCTCGGGCTGGCCTACACCGTGCTGGCCGGACCGCTGACGGGGCTCGCCGACCGGGCGGCCGGCGAGCTCCTGTCACGAACGCCCTACGTACAGGCGGTTCTGGCGCACTGACGCATTCGCGGAGTCATCGGCGCGCACTCATCGGTCGTGAACGGTGTGCGTCGCCGCGATCTGCTTCCAGGACTTCGGCTCCGCCTGCGGTGCGGCCGGGGCCGCGCGCAGCGCGCCGGTACTCGGGGCTGCCGCCGGGGCCGCGGGCCTGGCGGCGGTGAACAGCCAGGTCTCGAAGAGCGGGCCGAGCTTCTTGCCGGAGATCTTCTCGGCGAGCTTCTGGAACTCGGCGATGGAGCCGTTGCCGTACTGGTGCTGGGCGGGCCAGGCCTTGAGCAGGGCGAAGAACGCCTTGTCGCCGATCTTGTTGCGCAGCGCCTGGATGGCGAGGGCACCACGGTCGTAGACGGCGGCGTCGAACTGGCTCTCCGCGCCGGGGTCGCCGGGCTTGACGGTCCAGAACGGGTCGTCGGCCGGGTGCTGGCTGTAGACCCAGTCGGCGAGTTCCTGCGCGGTGCCCTCGCCCTGGTGCTCGGACCACAGCCACTGGGCGTAGCTGGCGAAGCCCTCGTTGAGCCAGATGTCGGACCAGCGCGACAGGGAGACGCTGTCGCCCCACCACTGGTGCGCCAGCTCGTGGACGACGACCGAGGGGTTCGCCCCGGCGGCGAACTGCGCGGGGCTGTAGAAGACCCGGCCCTGCGTCTCCACGGCGTAGTGGGTGGGCACGTTGGGGGCGTAGCCGCCGGCGGCGCTGAACGGGTACGGGCCGAAGTAGCCGGTCTCCCAGTCGATGATCTCGCCGGTGCGCTCGATGCTCGCGCGGGCGGCGCCGTCGTTGTCGCCCAGGTCCTTGCTGTAGGCGTTGATGACGGGCAGGCCGTTGTCGGTGGTGCTCCGCGTGATGTCGAACTTCCCGACCGCGAGGGTGGCCAGATACGTGGCCTGCGGCTTGTTCTGCCGCCAGTTGTAGCGCGTCCAGCCGAGCTTCGAGCTCTGCGAGACCAGCACGCCGTTGCTGATCGCCGCGGAGCCGTCCGGGACGAGCACCGAGACGTCGTAGGTGGCCTTGTCCAGCGGGTGGTCGTTGCTGGGGAACCACCACCAGGCGGATTCCGGCTCGTTGGCGGCGACGCCTCCGTCGGGTGTGCGCTGCCAGGAGGTGAAGCCGTACCGCTTCACCTTGCCCGGGACGCCGGAGTAGCGGACCACGATGGTGGCCTGCTGGTTCTTGGCGAGCGGGGTGACCGGGGTGATCTCCAGCTCCTGCTCGCCGCTGGTGGCGAACTTGGCGAGCCTGCCGTTGACCCGGACCTCGCTGACATCCAGCGCGAAGTCGAGGTTGAAGCGGGTCAGTCCCTGGGTGGCGGTGGCCAGCAGGGTCGCGGTGCCCTCCAGCTCGTCGGTGGCGGGCTGGTACTTCAGCCGCAGGTCGTAGTGGGAGACGTCGTACCCCCCGTTCCCGTACGTCGGGTAGTACGGGTCGCCGATACCGGGCGCGCCCGGTCCGGCGTCGGCGGCGGATGCCGGGATCGCCAGCAGCAGGCCGGCGGCGCTCACGGCGGAAACGATCGCTCTCTTACGCACAGGGGTCCTCCAGCGCGGGGTGAGTTCGGACACCCCGACCCTAGGAAGCGACTGTGTGTCCCAGCTACCCCTTCACCCACTGCTGTCTCAAGACCTTCACCGTGCGCAACACAACGTCTCAAAACACCGTCCGGCGGCGGCCCGCCGTGATGACGCGTCAACCTGTCTTCAACGCCGCCTTCATCATCGCCCGCGCGATCGGCGCCGCCAGTCCGTTCCCGCTGACCTCCGAGCGGGCCGCGTCCGACTGCTCGACGACCACGGCGACGGCGATCTGGTGGCCCTTGCCGTCGTCGGCGTAGGAGACGAACCAGGCGTACGGCGTCCCGCTGTTGTTCTCGCCGTGCTGGGCGGTGCCGGTCTTGCCGCCGACCTCGACGCCGCTGATCTTCGCGTTGCTGCCGGTGCCGTTGTCGACGACATTGACCATCGCCTTGCGCAGCTTCTGCGCGGTGTCCGCGCTGACCGCGCGCGTGCTCTCGCCGTCCGGGTAGGACTGCAGCACCGAGCCGTTGCCGTCCGTGACCTGCGAGACCATGTGCGGGCTCGCCAGCTCGCCGCCGTTGGCGATGGCCGCGACGACCATCGCCATCTGCAGCGGGGTCGCGGTGTCGTCGAACTGCCCGATGCCGGACAGGGCGGTCTGCGCCTTGTCCATCCCCTTCGGGTAGGAGCTCTTGGCCGCGCGCACCGGAATGTCCAGGCGGTCGCTGTTGAAGCCGA
Organism: Streptomyces sp. NPDC045021; assembly: GCF_056432645.1. Lineage (NCBI taxonomy): Bacteria > Bacillati > Actinomycetota > Actinomycetes > Kitasatosporales > Streptomycetaceae > Streptomyces > Streptomyces sp. NPDC045021. The sequence continues at coordinate 160,661 of NZ_JBWKIQ010000003.1, read as the reverse complement.
ACTTCTCCGCGGCGGCGCGCACCTTGTCCTGGCCGAGGTCGACGGCCATCTTGCCGAAGACGTTGTTGCAGCTGTACTGGAGCGCGGTGTTGATGCTCGCGTTCTCGCAGGGCGCGGACGCCGACTCGTTGGCCAGCACCTTCGAGGTGCCGGGCAGCGGGTACGGGTTCGGGCTGGCGGTCTTCTCGTCGATCGACGAGTACAGCCCGTTCTCCAGCGCCGCCGCGGCGACGACGAGCTTGAACGTCGATCCCGGCGGGTACGCGGCGCGCAGCGCGCGGTTGAGCATGGGCTGGTCCTTGTCGGCCTGCAGGGCGCTCCACGCCGAGCCGTCGGCCTTCGAACCGCCCGAGATCTTCGACGGGTCGTAGCTGGGGGTGCTGACCATGCCGAGGATCCGGCCGGTCGACGGGTCGATGGCGACCGCCGCGCCCTTCTTGTCGCCGAGCCCCTTGAAGGCGGCCCGCTGCACCGCGGGGTCGATGGTGGTGATGACATCGCCGGGTTCGGTGGCCTTGCCGGTGAACGTGTCGGGCAGGCTCTTCAGTCGCGGGTCGGTGCCGCCCAGGATGCCGCGGTAGATGCCTTCGAGCTGGGTGGCTCCGTAGACCTGCGAGCTGTAGCCGGTGACCGCCGAGTACAGCCCGCCGTCGGCGTACGTGCGCTTGTAGCGCAGGTCGCCGCCGCTGGTGGTCGTGGAACCGGTCACCGGTTTGCCGCCCACGACGATGTCGCCGAGGGGGTTCGCGTACTGCGCGATGATGTTCCGCCGGTTGTGCTTGTCGTCCGCGAGCGCCCGGCCGTCCACCGCCTGCACCCACGTCACCCGCACCATGACCGCGAGGACGAGCAGGAGGCTGAAGACCGACGCACGCCTGATTGTCTTGTTCATCCCTTGCAAGAACGTTCCAGGGGGATTCGTTGGTTCCGGCGGGTGAGCACAGGTTCCTCACAGGTCGCGGCTCCCGGGCGGAACCGTCCCGCTCTGTGAGGATCGCGACCGTGCGCACCCTGCGAGGAATCGAGTGGCCGCTGGTCGGCTGGCTCGTCGTCGTCTGGGTACTGCTGTGGGGCAGCCTCACCGCCGCGAACGTCGTCACCGGCCTGGTCGTGGCGCTCGCACTGTGCCTGGTCTTCCCGCTGCCGCCGCTCGGCCTGGGAGTGCGGATTCACCCGGTCGGCCTAGTGCGGTTCGCCGCGCTCTTCCTCGTCGATCTGACCCTCTCGGGCTTGCGCACCGCGTGGCAGACGCTGACTCCCGCCCCGCTGCCCTGCGCGGTGCTCGCCGTCCGGCTGCGCTGCTCGGGCGACCTGATGCTGACCGCCACCGCCATCGCCGTCTCGGCGGTGCCGGGCAGCGCCGTACTGGAGGTGCAGCGGTCCACGGCGACGCTGTTCGTGCACGTCATGGGCTCGGACATCGAAGAGGCCAGGGACGGGGTACGCCGGCTGGAGGTGCTGGTGGTGCGCGCTTTCGGCACCCGCGAGGAGATCGCCTCGCTCGACGAGGGAGCCACGTCGTGACATCGGGCACAGCGTGCGGCCGGGCAGCCATGAGGTCGGACCGAGCGTGAAACGGGGCAGCGCATGAAATGGGTCACCGCGGCCGTCCTCGGCCTGCTGATCGCGGCCGGGGTGATGGTCTTCGTGCGACTGGTGCGCGGGCCGTCGATGCTCGACCGGGCGGTGGCGGTGGACGCCCTGCTGGCCGTCGTGGTCGCGGGCCTCGGCGCGCAGGCGGCGGCCGACCGCACCCCGTACTCGCTCCCGGTGCTGCTGGTGCTGGCCTTCCTCGGCTTCACCGGCTCGGTCGCGATCGCCCGCTTCATCGCTCTGCGCGACGAGGACCCGTCATGACTGTCCTGGACTGGGGTTCCCTGGGCGACTGGGCCGCCGAGGTCTGCCTGCTGCTCGGTGCCGCGCTCTGCTTCGTGGCCGGTGTCGGGCTGCTGCGGCTGCCCGACACCCTCACCCGCATGCACGCGGCGACCAAACCGCAGGTTCTGGGCCTGCTGCTGGTGCTGCTGGGGTTGGCACTGCGGCTGCGGTCCTGGGTGGACCTGGGAACCCTGCTGCTGATCGGGGCCTTCCAGCTGATGACCGTGCCGGTGGCGGCGCACATGGTGGGGCGGGCGGCATATCGCACCGGCCAGGTGCGCACCGATGAACTGGTCCTCGACGAACTGGACGATCATCTGACTCGACCGGACCCCGGTTGAGTCCACCCGGTAGGTTCGATATGTGACAAATGCTCGGATCGTCGGAGCACTGCGGTCCATGGAATCCGCTGTCCTGGCCCGCCAGGGCATGGCGCTGCCCCTGCTGGCCATCGTGGTCGTCTCGGCGGCGGACCTGGCGGCCGGCCGGGACCACTACATCGGGCCCGGAATGGTGGTGGCCCCGGCGCTGGCCGCCATCACGACGACCTGGCGACGCACCCTGCTCATCGCCGTCCTCGGCCTCGCCTCGCAGGCGGCGCTCGCGCCGTACAACGGGGTCGTCGAGGTCCGCGACTGGGTGCTGCTCAGCGGCCAGATCGCCACGTATGTCGTGGTCAGCCTGTTCAGCGCCTACATCGCCTGGCGGCGGGAGACCGGGCTGCGGGCCTTCACCGCCATCACCTCGGTCGCCGAGGCCGCCCAGCGCGCCCTGCTGCGGCCCCCCGGGGCCCGGGTCGGTGACGTCCGGCTCGCCGTCCGCTACGTCTCGGCGGCGGACGCGGCCCAGATCGGCGGCGACCTGTACTCCGTCCTGGACACCCCGCACGGCGTGCGCGCACTCATCGGCGACGTCCGCGGCAAGGGCCTGGAGGCCGTCCAGACCTCCGCGGTCGTGCTCGGCGCGTTCCGCGAGGCCGCGTACGACGAGGGCGGGCTGACCTGCGTCGCCCAGCGCGTCGAGGCGAGCGTGCAGCGCCATGTCGTCTCCGGCGAGTTCGCCACCGCGCTCTTCGCCGAGTTCGACGGCCCCGGCTCCGTCGAGCTCCTGCACTACGGCCATGTGGCACCGCTGCTCATCACCCCCGACGGAACGGTGACGACCCTGGACCCGCCGGACCCCTGGGTGCCGCTGGGCCTGGGCCAGCTGGTGAAGGGGACGGCCGTGCCGTGGCGGTCGCAACTCGGCGGCGAGGACGTGCTCGTACTGTGCACGGACGGCGTGATCGAGGCCCGCAGCCCGGTGGACGGCTCCTTCTACCCGCTCGCCGACCGGGTCGGATCGCTGGTGGCGGGCCTGGCCCAGAACCTGGAGGCGGCCGTCGAGCGCGTCTACGCCGACCTCCTGCGCCACGCGGGCGGCTCCCTCGGCGACGACGTCGTGCTCCTCCTGCTCGCCCCGGCGCGGCCACCGACCCTGCCGGTCTGACAGGCCGCCGGTGCGACCCGCCAAGGATGGCTGGAAGCATCGCACTGAGTACCCAGTCCATGACGTGTCGTCAAGCCGCCCTAGCGGCAAGGCGTTCGCCTGTTCTAGGGTTACCACGTGGCCCTGGACCCCGGCCCCGCTCCAGGCGGAGTCCATCTGGACTCAAGTGCCTCCAACTCTGCAGGACGTGGACCGGCTTCATGGCGAAGCTTGCGGCGATCTCGCGACTCCCCCTCTCCGACCCCCGGCGATCGACCCTCGATGTCTCCTGGACGTTCTCGCTGCACCGCACCCCAGGAAGCGACGAGCTGGCCGCAAGAATGACGTGCGCCGCGCTCGACACCCTGGGGCCGTACGGGCAGGCCGGCGCGCAGCTGGCCACCGCGATCGCGCTGGCCTGCGGTTATGTCGTCGATCACGGGTTCGCGCACCGGTACCGCGTGACGCTGGGCGTGGACGGGATGCGGTGCACGGTCTCGGTGACCGATTACGGCTACGACAAACCGCTCGCCGCCCCGCCCGACCCACCACATTCGTACGCCGCGACCGCCCTGTGCCAGCAGCTCGCCCACTGCCCGGAGCACGGCGCGCAGATCGACGGTGTTCAGGTGCACCACGCCACCGACGGAGCGGTGCTGATCCGCTTCCGCGCGCTGCTTCCCGCCCCCGCGGCCGAGGCCGTCGACGACTCCGCCACAGAGCTCCCCCAGCCTCCCCCGGCCGCGCCGGACCACTCCCGCAGTCCAGGCGCCCGAGGGTGAGGTGCGTCCGGTCGGCGGCTCCGGGGGGAGCGGGTCGCCGACCGGGCGCCACAATCCGTGCGGGGGTGGTCAGTCCTGATGTGAGCCGGTCAGCGCCGCGAAGACGACCACGTTCGCCGAGTAGGCGCGCTTCTCGGCGTCGAACGTGCCTCCGCAGGTGATCAGTCGCAGTTCCGGTCGGGTGCCGGCGCCGTAGACCCGGTCCGCGGAGAAGTGGTCCTTGTCGACGACCTCGACCGCCTCGACGGTGAACTCCGCGACGGAGCCGTCCGCCCGTTCGATCTCCACCTCGGTGCCCGGTGTCACCGTGCTCAGACCGTAGAAGACCGCAGGCTTGGTCTCGGTGTCGACATGGCCGACGATCAGTGCCGCGCCGGCCGCGCCCGGCGCCGGGCCGCCGCGGAACCAGCCGGCAACGTCCGGGGTGCTGTACGGCGGCGGGTCCACGGCGCCGTTCGCCAGGCCCCGCTCGACGATCCCGGCGTGCAGCCCGATCGACGCGATGTCCAACCGCAGCGGCTTGGAGTCCCGCAGCGGGAGGTGTGGGGCGTAGACCTGCGGCGGCCGGTCACCGGAGCCGGCCGCCGTCTGCGCGCCGGGGCCGGCCAGAGCCTCCCCGTCGCCGGGGTGGCCCATCAGCCAGGCGGCGAAGAGCACCAGCCCCATCGCCATCGCGACCCAGGTGCGGCCGCTGACGGAATCGCGTTCCTCGTCCGGCACCGCGGTCTAGCCGTGGCGGCGACGGCGGTACACCGCCACCGCCGCGAGCGCTGCCGCTCCCGCGCCGCCGACCGCCATCACGGAGTTCGTGCCGGGGCCGGCCTCGGCCGGGCCCGCGGCCAGCTGCGCGGTTCCACCGCCGCCCGCCGGAACGGGGGCCGTCGGCCAGTCGGGCTCGGGCCTGACGGGCTTGACGGGGGTGACAGGGCTGACGTTGTTGATGATGACCACGGTGCCCTGCGCGGCATGGGTGTTGCCGTCGCACTCGACCGAGACGGCGTAGGTGCCCGCCACCGCGTCGGACCGGATGGACGCGTCACTGACCAGTCCGTCCTGGCCGTCGACCGACGGCGCCAGCGTCACCGCGCTCACGAAGACCTCGGCACTGGCCTTGGCCTTCGCCGACCGACAGGCGCTCTTCACATGCAGTGTGATGACCGCGCCCGCCCAGGTCTTGCCGGGGGTGACGGTCACCGTCCCCGAGGCCGACGCCGAACTCTCGTTGTCGGCGAACGCCGGGACAGCGCCACTGAGCAGGAACAGTGCGGCCGCACCGGCAGCTGCCGGTCGTCGAATATCTAGCATCGGATGAACCTCCGCTCGGCCGGGTACGGCCAGTGGTACCCGGTGCCTCGAACATCCATCCAGGAGGGTTCCGCCGCACCCCGGACGGCGTTTGGTTACGCCATCAGGGGGTGTCGGTCACAGAGAGTCCGTACGCTCAGATCTCGTCGACGAGGTCCGCGATCGAGTTCACGACCCGCGAGGGCCGGAACGGGTACTTGTCGATGTCGGCCTTCGAGGTCAGGCCGGTCAGCACCAGGAAGGTCTCCATGCCGGACTCCAGTCCGGCGAGCACATCGGTGTCCATCCGGTCGCCGATCATCGCGCTGGTCTCGGAGTGCACGCCGATCGCGTTCAGCCCGGCGCGCATCATCAGCGGGTTCGGCTTGCCGACGAAGTACGGGTCCTTGCCGGTGGCCTTGGTGATCAGCGCGGCCACCGAGCCGGTCGCGGGCAGCGGGCCCTCGGCCGACGGTCCGGTCTCGTCGGGGTTGGTGCAGATGAAGCGCGCGCCGCCGTTGATGAGCCGGATCGCCTTGGTGAGCGCCTCGAAGCTGTAGGTGCGGGTCTCGCCCAGCACCACGTAGTCGGGCTCGACGTCGGTGAGGATGTAGCCGACGTCGTGCAGCGCGGTGGTCAGACCGGCCTCGCCGATCGCGTACGCCGTACCGCCGGGGCGCTGGTCGTCGAGGAACTTCGCGGTGGCCAGAGCCGAGGTCCAGATGTTCTCGACCGGCACGTCGAGACCCATCCGCGACAGCCGGGCGTGCAGGTCACGCGCGGTGTAGATGGAGTTGTTGGTCAGCACCAGGAACGGCTTGCCGGACTCCCGAAGCCGCTTGATGAAGGCATCGGCGCCGGGGATCGGCGTGCCCTCGTGGATCAGCACCCCGTCCATGTCGGTGAGCCAGGATTCGATCGGCTTGCGTGTCGACACGGGCGTGTTCTCCTGTCCTGGTGTACGGCTGCGCGCTCAGCCTAGCCGGGGCGCACGGTGTACGCCCCGGCCGTCTCATCGGCTGATCAGCTCGCCGCTCCGGCCGCCGATCAGCTGCCGGTCGCCTTCTTCCAGGCGTCGACGTAGGACGTCAGGTCGGTGTTCACCGCGGTCCAGCGAGCGCGGCGAACCCGGCGGCCGCGCCGAACCCGGCGACCCCGTCGAACCCGGCGATCGTCTGCGGGAGTTCCGCGACGGAGGCCAGGACGTGGGTGGCCCCGGCCTCGCGCAGCGCGGCCTCGTCGTGCGCGCCGGTCAGCACGCCGGCGACCACGGCGGCCCCGGAGCGGCGACCGCAGAGCATGTCGTACGAGGTGTCGCCGGCCACGGCGATCTCCCGTACGTCGTCGGCCGCCCCGGTGCGCAGCAGCGCGGCGAGCACCATGTCGGGGAACGGGCGCCCGCGCCCGGCGTCGGCCGGGCACAGGGTGAGGTCGGCGATGTCCTGCCAGCCGAGCGCGTCCAGGATCGCGTCCTGGGTGACGCGCGAGAAGCCGGTGGTCAGCACGACCGTACGGCCCTCCTCCCGCAGCTTCCCGATCGTCTCGGCGGCGCCGGGCAGCGGCGCGCACCGGCCGCCGTCGACCAGTTCCGCGTAGGCGCTCTCGAACGCCGCGTTGCCGCGCTGCGCGATCTCCTCGTCGCCGAAGAGCGCGCGGAAGACGGTGATCTTCGACTCGCCCATCGTCGCGCGGACGTAGTCGAGCTTCTTCGCGTGGTCGTCGCTGCCGGGCTCCACCCCGAGCCGTTCGGCGGCGCGGGAGAACGCCTGCTCCACGAGGCCGCCGTCGGCGACCGTGGTCCCGGCCATGTCCAGCACGACCAGTTTGATGCTGCCGTCCGTCATGGTGTCCGTCCTGTCGGTCATCGCTTCCCTCACCAGCCCAACTCGTCGGCGGTCGTCTCACCGATCGCCGGGGAACAGGTCATGCCGCGCCCGCCGGGCCCGGTGACCAGCCACACTCCGTCCAGTACTTCCTGCCGGTGCACCACCCGCGCGGTGTCCACGCACTGCGCGTACACCCCGGCCCAGCGGCGCCGGATGCGCGGCAGCGGCCGGCCGAGCAGCTGCCCGGCCCGCTCCAGCAGGTGGTCGTACGGGTCCTCGACGACGTCGAAGTTGAACGCCGCGTCGTACTCGTGGGTGTCGCCGATGGTCAGTCCGCCGTCGAGGCGCTGGACCATCAGCAGCTGCATCTTGTGCGCGGCCGCCACCGGCGGCTGCGGCTGTCCGGCGCGCAGCGCGTCGAGCGCGGCGCCCTCGTAGGCCGGGTAGTAGCGGAAGCTGTCGGCGTCGGCGACGGAGGTGGTCAGCGGCTCGCCCAGCGGGTCGGTCTGCGCCATCTGCAACCGCACGCGGCGCACCGGCAGTTCGGGGGCGAGCTCGCGCACCAGCCCGGAGAGCCAGGCACCGGTGGCCAGGACGACGCTGTCGCCCCGGTGCACCTGGCCGTGGTCGTCGCGGACCGTGCCGGGCCCGACCTCGCGGACCTCGCGGCCGGGAAGGAACGTGTACCGGCCGGTCGCCGCCAGGTGCTCGCGCAGCGCGGGCAGCGCGACCCGGGACTCGACGGCGCCGTCCCGCTCGCACAGCAGCGCCCCGGCGAAGTCGCCGCGCAGCGCCGGGTTGTGGTCCCTGGCGCCGGCGGCGTCCAGCCACGTGAAGCCGCGCTCGGCGGCGTCGGGGCGGGCGATGACCTCGTCCGCCACGGCCTTCTCCGCCGCGGTGCGGACCACCGTGAGCGAGCCGTTGGCGCGGAAGCCGACGCCCGGCACCCGGGCGCCGATGTCCTGCCACAGCTCGCGGGCCCGCAGCGCGGTCTCCAGCTCCTCGCCGGCCGACCGGCCACCGACCCACACCAGGCCGAAGTTGCGTACGGAGGCGCCGCGGGCTTCCCGCTCACGCTCCAGGTGGACGACCTCATGGCCGCGGTGGACGGCCTGCCAGGCGTGCATCGTGCCGAGCGCACCGGCGCCGACGATCAGGACTCTCATGGGGCCCAAAGGTGCTCGGGCCTTCGGAAGCGTACGTATCTCATGCATGAACCGATGGTGAACAGGCCGGCAACGCTTGGACTAGACCCGTTACCGTTTCGTGATCGAAATCCTCCGCACGACCTCCCTCGGGTCCGGCTACTCCTTCGACATCTGCGTGGTGAAACTGAACCGGTCGCCGCGGTAGAGCGAGCGCACCCGCTCGATCGGCACGCCCCCGCCGTCCCGGCTCGTACGGTGCAGCAGCAGCATCGGCAGCGCGGGCGGCGTACCGATCAGCAGCGCCTCGCGCGGCGTCGCGAGCACCGTCTCGATCCGCTCGTCCGCCGAGACGAGCTCCAACCCCACCGTGTCGCGCAGATAGCCGTAGAAGGACGAATCGGGGGCGAAGTCCCGTTCCAGGTGCGGCAGTCGGGCCACCGACAGATAGGTGCTCTCCAGGCCGACCCGTTCGTCGTCGGCGAGCAGCACCCGCTCCATGTGCCAGACCTCGTCACCGGCCGAGATCCGCAACTCGCGCGCCAGCACCGCGTCGGCCGCCAGCCGCTCCAGCGTGATCAGATGGCGGCTCGGGACCCGGCCCTGCCGCCGCACGCCCTCGGTGTAGCTCGCCAGCGACAGCGGCTGCTCCAGCTTCGGTCCCGCCACCACCGTGCCCCGGCCCCTGCGCCGCACCCGGCCCTGGATCAGCAGCTCGCGCAGCGCCTGCCGCACGGTCTCCCGCGCCACCTCGAACGTGGCCGCCAACTCCCGCTCGGTCGGCAGCAGTCCGCCCTCGCCGAGCTCGTCGAGCACGGCCTCCAGCCGGGTCTTCACGGCGTAGTACTTGGGCACCCGGCCGTGCTCGGGAATGCCGGACCGGATCGGGGCATGTGGGTCTGTCACGGAACCGATCCTCGCAGAACAGCGGCGGTCCACCGGCCGTCAGCCGAGTGCGGCGCCGAACACCGACGCCAGCACGAGCAGCGCCGCGCCGTCTGCCACCACCCGCGTGCCGCCGGCGGCGACCGACACCGGCACCGTGCGCCCCGCGGAACGGGCCGTGCGCTCGGTCAGCACGGCCGCGACCTCCTTGCGGAACAGCGCCTCGTCGGCCAGTACGGTGCGCCCGCCGAGCACCACCCGGTCGATGTCGAGCAGCGAGACGAGGTTGGCCGCGCCGACGCCCAGCAGGTACGCGGCGCCCGCCGTGTCCCCGCGGTCGACCGCCGCCAGGCACATCGCCTCGATGCAGCCGCGGTTGCCGCATCCGCACACCGGACCGTCCAACTGCACCACCTGGTGCCCGAATTCGCCCGCGCCGGTGCGCTCACCGCGGAAGACGGCGCCGTCCAGCACCAGCCCGGCGCCCAGCCCGGTCCCCAGATGCAGATACGCGAACGAGCCGCCGCCGGAGTCCTGCCCGAGGACCGCGAGCGCCGCGGCGTTGGTGTCCTTGTCGACGACGACCCGCAGCCCGAGCCGCCGTTCCAACGCGTCGCGCAGCGGGAAACCGTCCCAGTCCGGGAAGCCGGTGACGCGGTGCAGGACGCCCGAGGCGTGGTCGAGCGGCCCGGGGGCCGCGACGCCGACGCCGAGTATTCCGGGGCCCGCGTCCAGCGCCCGCACCTCGCGCGCCACCGCCTCCAGCACCTCCCCCGCCGGACGTCCGAGGTCGAGCCGGGACGTACGGGCCTCCATCCGCTCGCCCGCCAGGTCGGCGAGGACGACGGTCAGCTCGTCGCGGTCCAGGTGCACCCCGGCGGCGTACCGCGCCCGGCGCACCAGCCGCAGCTCGGTCCGCGGCTTGCCACCCGTCGACGCCTGCCGCCCCGACTCCTCGGCCAGCCCCTCGGCCCGCAGCCGCGCGGTGATCTTGCTGACCGCCTGCGGGGTGAGCCCGGTGCGCTCGGCGAGCTCCAGCCGGCTGATGCCGCCGGTCCCGTGCCGGGTGGCGGCGCGCAGCAGATCGAGCACCAGAGCGGCGTTGTGGTGCCGCAGCGCGGGCAGATTCGCCCCTGAGATTCCCCTGTTCACCCCTCCATTGTCCTCAGTGCTTGCACTTTGGCAACACTGTTGCGAAAGTGGAGGGCATGAGTAGTCCCGCCACCCCCCTCCGCGTCGGACTGGTCGGCTACGGCCTGGCCGGCTCCGTCTTCCACGCCCCGCTCATCGCCGCCACCGACGGCCTGGTCCTCGACACGGTCGTCACGTCGAACCCCGAGCGCCGCGAGCAGGCCCGCGCCGAGTTCCCCGAGCTCCGGTTCGCCTCCTCCCCCGACGAGCTGTGGACCGGCGACCCCGTAGACCTCGTGGTGCTCGCCTCCCCCAACCGCACCCACGTGCCGCTCGCGACCGCCGCCCTCAAGGCCGGCGTGCCCGTCGTCGTCGACAAGCCGCTCGCCGGCACCGCCGCCGAGGCCTACGAGCTGGCCGCCCTCGCCAAGGACCGCGGCCTGCTGCTCTCCGTCTTCCAGAACCGCCGCTGGGACAACGACTTCCGCACCCTGCGCCACCTCCTGGACAGCGGCGAACTCGGCACCGTGCAGCGCTTCGAGTCCCGCTTCGAGCGGTGGCGGCCGCAGCCCAAAGGCGGCTGGCGTGAGTCCGGCGACCCGGCCGAGATCGGCGGGCTCCTCTACGACCTCGGCAGCCACCTCGTCGACCAGGCCCTGACGCTCTTCGGCCCGGCGGTCCGCGTCTACGCCGAGTCCGACGTGCGCCGCCCCGGCGCCGAGGTCGACGACGACACCTTCATCGCGATCACCCACGCCGGCGGCGTCCGCTCCCATCTGTGGGCCGGCGCCACCACCGCGCAGCTCGGCCCCCGCTTCCGCGCGCTGGGCAGCGCTGCCGGCTACGTCAAGTACGGTCTCGACCCGCAGGAAGCCGCCCTCCGCGACGGCCTGCGCCCCGGCCCCGCCGGTTGGGGCGTCGAGCCGGAGTCCGCCTGGGGCACCCTCGGCGCCGGCGACTCCGTACGCCCCGTCCCGACCCTGCCGGGCGACTACCCCGCCTACTACGCGGCGGTCGCCGCCGCCCTCCGCGACGGTTCGGCCCCGCCGGTCACCGCTCTGGAGGCCGCCGCCGCCCTCGAAGTCCTCGAAGCGGCCCGGCTCTCGGCCCGCGAGGGCCGCACCCTGGAACTGGAGGCCCGCGCATGACCACCCCCACCGACCTCGTCGCCGAGCTCGAAGCGCAGGAACGCGACCTCGTCCTCCCCGGCTTCACCAACGACGACGCCTGGCGGCTCGGCTCGCTCCTCGTCGACCTGGCCCGCGAACGCCGGGCGCCCGTCACGATCGACATCCGCCGCGGCAGCCAGCAACTCTTCCACTACGCGCTGGACGGCACCTCCCCGGACAACGACGCCTGGCTCGCCCGCAAGTCCCGCGTCGCGGAACGCTACGGCGCGTCCTCGTACCTCGTCGGCGCGCGCTTCCGCGCCAAGGGCACCACCTTCGAGGAGTCCTCCCGCCTCGACCCCGACCGCTACGCCGCCCACGGCGGAGCGGTGCCGCTCCGCGTGGCGGGGGTCGGAATCGTCGGCACGGTGGCGGTCTCGGGGTTGCCGCAGTCGGAGGATCACGCGCTCGTGGTGGAGGCGTTGTCGCGCATGGTGCGCGGGTAACGGGCGGTCTGCGGTGGGTCGGGGGCCGGGCCCTCCGGGGCGGGGCTTCGAAATCGACTATTTACGGGCCTGGCGGCCCACAAATAGCTCGGCAGCATTTCGAAACCCCACCCCTGCGGACCCGTCCCCCTCACGTCACAGCCCCTCCGCTGGTGCTGGCGCCGACACACGTGCATCCCGTACCCCGTCCCCTCCCCCCTCCGTCCGCGGGTGCCGACGCACGTGCATCCGTGACGGGTAGGGGCGGGTGGGTGGGGAAAAGCCCGCCCCTAGGCGCAACGGCGGGGCGGGCGTCGACGTCACCGCACCCCCGCCGGAGGCGGCGCGGCCCGCCGCAGGCGCAACGGCGGGGCGGGCGCCCACGTACCCCCGCCCCGGCAGGGGCTACGCGTCCGCCAGGACCTGCCGCTGCCGACCGAGCCCGTCGATCTCCAGCTCGACCACATCCCCCGCCCTCAAATACGGCTTGGGATCCGGCTGGCCCATCGCCACCCCCGCCGGCGTCCCCGTATTGATCACGTCCCCCGGATACAGCGCCATGAACTGGCTCAGGTACCGGACCACCTCCGCCACCGGGAAGATCTGGTCCGCGGTGGAGCCGACCTGCTTCGGCTCGCCGTTGACCCACAGCCGCAGCCCCAGGGCCTGCGGGTCCGGGATCTCGTCGGCGGTGACGAACCACGGTCCGATCGGGTTGAACGTCTCGCAGTTCTTGCCCTTGTCCCACTGCCCGCCGCGCTCGATCTGGAACTCGCGCTCCGAGACGTCGTGGGAGAGCGCGTAACCCGCGACCGCGGCCAGCGCCTCCTCCTCGGACGCCGCGTACCGCAGCTCGCGCCCGATGACGATCGCGAGCTCGACCTCCCAGTCCGTCTTGACGCTGCCGCGCGGCACCAGAACGGTGTCGTCGGGCCCGACGACCGTGTCCGGCGCCTTCATGAAGACGATCGGCTCTGCCGGAATCGGCGCACCGGTCTCCGCGGCGTGGTCGTGGTAGTTGAGGCCGATGCAGACGATCTTGCCGATCCGGGCGAGCGGCGGCCCGACGCGCAGTGCGGCGCCGTCCAGCCGGGGCAGGGATCCGTCCGCCGCGGCCGCGGCTATCCGTGCGAGCGCGGCATCGTCGGCGAGGAGGGCGCCGTCGATGTCGGGAACGACGCCGGACAGGTCGCGCAGGATTCCGTCGCCGTCCAGCAGGGCCGGAGCTTCCGTTCCGGCAGGTCCGACACGCAGCAGTTTCACAGACGTACTCCTGTGGGCGAGGGTGGTCATCGGATGTCTTGGCAGATCCTCCAATCACTTACGGCCGTCACGCAAGCCCCCGTTCACGAAGTGGACTTCGCGGCATTCAGTGCCACATGTGGGGCACGCTGCAGCCAGGCGCGCTCCGCGGCGCTCCAGGCGGTGGTGGTGGCCAGATACAGCCCGGCCGCCAGCGGAACGAAGGCGGCGGTCACCAGCGTGCCGAAGGAGAACAACGGAAGGATCTTCGCCATCGCGGCGGCACCGGGAGCGGCACCGGGTGCCGCGGCAGACGTCGGCGACGCGCCCTCCGCCGCTGCCTTCCGCGCCCGCAGATACGTCCAGCCCGCGACAGCCGCGATCACCGCGAAGAGCCCGAGGAAGACAGCCCCGTGCGGGCCGGCCGGCCCGCCGTCGGCGAGCGCGTCCGTCCACCGGCCGCCGAGCGGGGCGCCGAAGAGGGTGTGGTCGAGGAGCTCGCCGCCCGAGGAGGAGAAGACCCGGTACATGATGAAGAAGACCGGCATCTGGACGAGCATCGGGACGAACCCGCCGAAGGGCGAGGCGCCCTCCTTCGCGTAGAGGTCGGCGAGTGCCTTCCGGAGCCGCTCCGGGTCCTTCTTGTGCTTGCGGTTCAGCTCGGCCACCCGCGGCGCGAGGGCGGCCCGCACCTTCTCACCGCGTACCGCGGCGCGGGCCAGGGGATGCAGGGCGAGGCGTACGGCGACGGTGATCGCGACGATGGCGGCCGCGGTCGCCATCGCGCCCAGGAGCGGGCTGAGCAGCGAGGCGATGGACATGACGAAATGGGCGAACACAGACATGGGGTGAGCCCTCCGCGGGGTCTCGTCGAGCCGGAAGAAGTCGGCGTGACGAGCCGCGCGGGCACAGCGGGAAACCGGTGGGTACCGGTGTGGGAGCGCCTACGCGGCCGTCGGGACGAGACGGCCGGGCGCTCGGGCGCGTGGACGCCCCGAGGCATCGGGATCGCACTGCGCCAGGAAGGCCGTACGGCGCTCCCGGTCCCGGATCACGGTCCGGATCCGGCCGGGCACCACGGGTCCGGCCCAGGCGGCGGTGACGACGAAGGCACGGCACAGCAGCGCGGCGGCGACCGTGGTCGCGGCGGCGGTGGCGCTGGACACCAGACCGGTCTGGGTCAGCAGCACTCCGGACAGGGCGAGGAAGAGCGCGCCCACGAAGAGGCGGAACGCGGCGGCGTCGCGTCGCACGTGCTCGCCTCCCTCAAGTGGTCCGGATGACCGAATTACCGATAGTAGACCCAGCGCTCGGGAACCGGCGGCGGTCCCGGGGAGCGCTTCTTCCCACCGCGGCCGGCCCGCCGGCCTAGCGCGGCTGGGCCGACTTCAGCTCTCCCCACACCACCAGCCGGTACTTGGAGGTGTATTCGGGCGTGCAGGTCGTGAGCGTGATGTACGCGCCGGCGCCGGTCATCCGGGCGGCCGGGTGCACGGTGCTGAACGGGATTGGGCCGATCACGGATCCGTCGGAGGGGTTCGTCTGCGGCACCGTCCTCTCCACGACGTAGACGAAGCGTCCGGTGGCCGTCTCGACGGTGACCGTGTCGCCGGGCCGCAGCCGGTTGATGTAGCGGAACGGTTCCCCGTGGGTGTTGCGGTGCCCGGCGACGGCGAAGTTCCCGGTCTGGCCGGGCTGGGCGGTCTGCGGGTAGTGGCCGACGTAGCCGTGGTTGAGGATGGCGGTCTTGCTGATGCCCTGGGCGATCGGGGCGGTCACGCCGATCGCGGGGATCCGGATCACGGCGTAGGCCAGATCGGCCCGTTCCGGTGCCGTCGCCTGCTGGGGGGAGGGCCCAGAGGGCGCCGTGTCATCGGATGTATCTATCGTCGGCGTATCGCCGGGAGTTTGCGTCGGAGCCACCACCGGAGTCTGCGCGGAGGTCGCGTCCCACTGCTGTTCCAGCGCGGCGACCTCGCGCCGCGCGGACTCGTGCGCCCGCAGATTGGTCCACCACAACTGGTGCGCCACCAGCAGCAGCACGACGACCCCGAACGTCACGGCGAGTTCGGCACCGCCCCACAGCGCCCGCCCCAGCGGGGTCCGCCGCGCGCCGCCGCGCCGCAGCTGCCGCCCCCGCCCCTGGACGACCACTCGGACCGGCCTTGATTTCTGACGCACCGTCATACCGCCGACGATACGGCCGTTCCCGGCCCGTCCGACAGGCCCGGGGACACCTCGGTCCGCGGGCCATCGGCGCAGGGCTTGTCCGGCAGAGGAGGCCTAGCCCGTGAAGAGCCGGGACGCCGCATAGATGGCGAGCCCCGCCAGCGCTCCGACCACCGTGCCGTTGATCCGGATGAACTGCAGGTCACGGCCCACATGCGCCTCGATCTTGCGGGACGTCTGGTCGGCGTCCCAGCCCGCCACCGTCTCGGTGATGAGGGAGGTGATCTCGTCCCGGTAGGTGGTCACCACATACGTGGCGGCGTCCTCCAGCCAGCCGTCCACCTTCGCCTGCAGGCCGGCGTCGGTGGACATCCTGGCGCCCAGCGACAGCAGCGACGCGCGGGTCCGCAGCCGCAGCTCGCTGCGCTCGTCCTCGGCGGCGGCCACGACCATGCCGCGCACCGCCGTCCAGGCCGACTCGATCAGGTCCTGCACCTCACCGCGCGCCAGCAGGTCCTTCTTCAGCCGCTCGACGCGCTCGCGGGTGTCGGGGTCGGACTGCAGCTCGACGGCGAAGTCCCCGAGGAACCGGTCCACCGCCCCGCGCGCCGGGTGGTCCGGCATGTCGCGCATCTCGGCGGTGAAACGCACCAGCTCCTTGTAGACCCGCTCGCCGACCTTGCGGTCCACGAACCGGGGCGTCCACCCCGGCGCGCCGCCCTGCACCGCGTCCATCACCGAGTCGCCGTGCTCCACCAGCCAGTCGTGCGCCCGCACGCAGACCAGGTCGACCACCCGCCGGTGGCCGCCGTCCGCGACGACCCGCTCCAGCATCCTGCCGACGCCCGGCGCCACCTCCTGGCCCTCCGCGCGCCGGGTGATCGCCTCGCCGACCACCGCCTGGACGTCGGAGTCCCGCAGCACCTTCAGCACTCCGCGCAGCGCCGCCGCGGCCTGCTCCGTCACCTTGTCGGCGTGGTCCGGGTCGGCGAGCCAGGTGCCGAGCCGCGAGCCGATGCCGACGGCCCGCAGCCGGGTCCTGACGACATCCGCCGACAGGAAGTTCTCACCGACGAAGTCGCCCAGGCTGTGCCCGAGGGCGTCCTTCTTCGTCGGAATGATCGCGGTGTGCGGGATCGGCAGTCCCAGCGGGCGGCGGAACAGCGCCGTGACGGCGAACCAGTCCGCCATCGCGCCGACCATGCCCGCCTCCGCGGCGGCCGCGACGTACCCGGCCCAGGGACCGGCGCCGGCGGAGTCCGCCCACTTCGCCAGGGCGTAGACGACCGTCGCGGCGAGCAGCAGGCCGGTCGCGATCACCTTCATCCGGCGGACCCCGCGGCGCCTCCCCTCGTCGGCGGCCTCCGCCGCGCTCAGCGCCGTACCCGGACCGCCCCGTGGATCGTCGTCGGGACCGCCGCCTGGACCGCTCATAACCGCCGCTTCCATCCGCTCCACCCGCGTATTGTCACCGCCACTGCCAACCTGGGAACGAACAACAGGTTCCCCGCGTCCCGGAAAGTCACGCCAGGAACGGCGGACGGCCGCGGACGCCGCCCGGGGACCCCGCACCGAAGGAGCGAGCCGCCATGACAGCGCAGGACAGGACCGGAGGGCTGCCCGGCTACGCCGGGCACTTCGAGGAGCCCGAGGGTTACCTGGACTTCGCCCGCTACGGACCGCCGTCGCGGGACGTACTGGAGGCCACCGCGCAGGCCATGGCCGACTCCGCCCGCGCCACCCACAGCACGGTAGACGACCTGATGCGCGCCGAGCCCCGGGCGCGGGAGGCCGCCGCCCGGCTGGCCGGCACCGACCCCGGCCACATCGTGCTGCTGCCGAACACGTCCACCGGCCTGTTCCACGCCGCCTTCGGCCTCACCGGGGGCACCGTTCTCGTTCCGTCCGGGGAGTTCCCCTCCAACCAGTACCCGTGGCGGCGCACCGCGGAACTCGGCAGGGCCGTACCGCGCTGGATGGAGCCCGACCAGCGGGGTCTGATCACCCCCGACACCGTCCGCGACGCCCTGGCCGGCGCGGGTGGACCCGGGGGTGATGACGTGGTGGCCGTGGCGCTGAGCGCCGTGGACTTCCGTACCGGCCACCGCGCCGACCTGGCCGCGATCCGCGAGGTGATCGGCGACCGGCTGCTCGTCGTGGACGCCATCCAGGGCTTCGGCGTCGCCGACCTGCCCTGGCAGGTCGCGGACGTGGTCGTCACCGGCGGCCAGAAATGGCTGCGGGCCGGCTGGGGCACCGGCTTCGCCGCCCTGTCCGACCGGGCGCTGGAGCGGCTGGAGCCCACCCTCACCGGCTGGACCGGCGTCGAGGACCCGGGGCTCTACGACGGACGCGAGCATCCGGCCGCGGCGGGCGCCCAGCGCTGGAGCGTCACCAACCTGAGCCCCGTCACCGCGGCCGCCTTCGCCGCCGCCCTGGAACTGGTCGAACGGGTCGGCGTGCCGGCCATCGAGGACCACATCACCACCCGGGTGGCGCAACTCATCGACACCGTTCTCGTCTGCGGCGGCGAGGTGCTCTCCCCGGTCGCCCCCGAGCAGCGTGCCGGCATCGTCTCCTTCCGCCTCCCGGGCACCGACCCGAGGCTCGTCGCCAAGGCGCTGCACGGGTACGAGGTCACCCCGACGGTCCGCGCGGACTCCCTGCGCCTGTCGGCGCACGCCTCGACCCCGCTGGCCGCCGTCGACCGCGTCCACGCGGCCCTCAGCTCACTGCGCTGAACGTTCCGCAACCGGGACCGCCGCCGGGACCACCGCCGGCACCGCCGCCGACTCCGGCGCGGACGAGTACATCCGCGAGATGACGTCCTCGATCGCCGGCTCCCGCACCGACAGGTCCACCAGCGGATAGCGCGCCGCCACCTCGGCGACCAGCGGCGCCGCGCTGGCCGCCGCGGGGAACGCCAGCCACTGCCGCGGCCCCTCGACCTTCACGCACCGGGCGCCCGCCACCACCACCGCCGGCAGCTCCCGTTCGAAGTCGACGACGAGCGTGCGCTCGCTCTCCCCCACCGCGTGCAGCCCGCTCAGCCCGCCGTCGTACATCAACCGCCCGTGGTCGATGACCATCACCCGCTCGCAGAGCTGCTCGATGTCGGTCAGATCGTGCGTGGTCAGCAGCACCGTCGTGCCCTGCTCGACATTGACCGTCCGCAGGAACTCCCGCACCTTCGCCTTGCTGACCACGTCCAGCCCGATGGTCGGCTCGTCCAGGTACAGCACCTCCGGATCGTGCAGCAGCGCCGCCGCGATGTCGCCGCGCATCCGCTGCCCCAGCGACAGCTGCCGTACCGGCACGTCCAGCAGCGGACCGAGGTCGAGGAGGTCGACGCAGCGCGCGAGGTTCTTCGCGTACCGCCCGTCCTCGATCCGGTACAGGCGCCGCACCAGCTGGTAGGAGTCCTTCAGCGGCAGGTCCCACCACAGGGTTGTGCGCTGCCCGAAGACCACCCCGATCCGCCGCGCCAGCTTCGTCCGGTCCCGCGACGGGTCGATCCCCGCGACCCGCACCCGCCCCCCGCTGGGCATCAGGATCCCGGTCAGCATCTTGATCGTGGTGGACTTCCCGGCCCCGTTCGGCCCGATGTAACCGACCATCTCGCCGCGCGGCACCGAGAACGAGATCCCGTCGACCGCCCGCACCTGGTGCCGCTCGCGGCGCCACCGCCCGGCCTTGCGGCGCACGTCGAAGACCTTCTCCACCGCGTCGAGTTCGATGTGCGCGTCGTTGCCGTCCACTGTCCCCACTTTCCGCCCCCTCAGCTTCCCGTGCTCCGGTACGACCGCAGGCCCGTCCGCCACGCCAGCCCGGCCACCGCGCAGCACGCCACCGCCACCAGCGGCGACGCGAAGTCCAGCCACCCCGGCAGCGCCAGCGGATCGTCCCGGCCCAGGATGCGCAGCGCGGGCAGCCAGTTGACGAAGGCCAGCGGCACGACGAACGTGACGCCGCGCACCAGATCCTTGGCGAAGATCGACGGCGGGTACTGCAGCAGCGTGTTCCCCCCGTACGTGAAGGAGTTCTGCACCTCGGAGGCGTCGCCCGCCCAGAACTGGAAGGCCGCCCCGGCCACGAACACCGCCCCGAAGATCGCGCCTCCGCTGAGCAGCATCATCGGCATCATCAGCACCTTCACCACGGTCCAGTCGATGTCGAGCCGGCTCAGCGACCAGCCCAGCACCAGCAGGCCCTGGGTGATACGCCCCAGCCGCCGCAGCGCGAACCGGTCGGCGGCCACCTGCGCGAGCACCGGCACCGGGCGCAGCAGCAGCGTGTCCAGCGTGCCGTCCCGTACCCGGCGCCCGAGCCGGTCCATGCTGCCCATCGTCAGGTCGGCCAGCCCGAAGGCGGTACTGGTCGTCCCGTACAGGAACGCGACCTCCGGCAGCGTGAACCCGCCCAACGTCGTGACGTGGGAGAACATCAGCAGGATGGTGGCGAAGTCGAGGCCGGTCGTCGCGAAGTTCCCGAACGCGGTCATCAGGAACGACGCCCGGTACGCCATCGTCGACCGCACCCACATCGCGACGATCAGCCCGTACGCCCGCAGCCCGTCGACCACCCTGCGTCCGGCCGCCCCGCCGTCGGCCACCCCGCTGTCGGCCGCGACGCTCCCGACCGCCCCGCCGTCGGCCACCACGCGCTCGACCGCTCCGCCCTCAACCACCCTGCACCACCACCTTCCTGGTCGCCACCGACTGCAGCGCCCGCCCGGCCGCCAGCAGCGCCAGCGCCCAGCCGGCCTGGAAGGCGAGCACCCCCAGCAGGCCGCTGCCGGTGTGCCGGCCCAGGAAGACATCCGCCGGGATCTGCTGCAGCGCCGCCCACGGCAGGGCCCGCGCCAACTCCCCCAGCCAGCCCGGGAACAGCGTCAACGGCAACAGCGCGCCCGAGAAGAACATGCTGGCCAGCCCGGCGATCTGGCTCACCCCGGCGCCGTCGAGCAGCCAGAACGCGCTGAGGACGACGAGATAGCGCAGCGCGAAACTGACCACGACCCCCAGCGCCACCGACAGCACGGACAACAGCCACGTCAGCGGGCTCATCGGCAACGTCAGGTCGAAGGCGAGCGAGCCGATCAGCAGCGGGACGACACCCCGGCCCAGCAGATGGAACCCCGCCCGGCCCAGATCGGTGGCGAGCCACCACAACTGCAGATCGGCGGGCCGGTACAGGTCGATCGCCACATCCCCGGTACGGATCCGCTCGATCAACTCGTCCTGGAAACCGCCACCCATCATCGCCGTGGTCATCAGCAGCGCCTGGCCGACCCACACATACGTCAACGCCTGCGACTGGTCGTAGCCGCCCAGCCCCGGACGTGCGTCCCACAGGGCGATATACGTGTAGGCGAGGATGAAACCGAACACCGTATTGGTGAAAACGCCGGCGACCGTGGCCACCCGGTACGTCGCGAACCGCCGGAACCCGCTCAGCGCGACCGCCGCGTACAGCCGGATGCCCCCCACACCCCACGTCCCCTCGGTCAGGGCCCGGTCCCGCACCCTCCGCTCGCGCCAAAGCGACCGAGCTTAATCGCCCATCGGGAGGACCTGCCAATGGTTTTCCACCCGTTCGAGTGCGCCGGATCGGCCATTCGGCCTGTCACAGCCCTGTCACGGGTGCGCGCCATTGATCGCACAAGCACGGATGATGCGACAGTGTTCAACGGGGCGTACGTAACGATTGACCCAAGATGTTCCGTCGCGGACCAACCCCGGCGGCGGCGGAGGAGTCCTGACAGACATGAGCGACGAGCCGGAGCAGCAGAAAAGCAGTAACGCTTCGCCAGGCTGGGAGCCCCGACCGCCGGTCCTCAACCGCAGAGGACGGCCCAAGCGCACCGGCCTCGGCCGGCTCATCCCGACCTGGCGCGTGGTGACCAGCACGGTCATCATCGTCCTGCTCGTCCTCATCGGCGGGTTCTTCATCGGCTACGCCCTCGTGCCGATCCCGAACCCCAACGCCGCGGCCACCGCACAGAGCAATGTCTACTTCTACGCCGACGGAAAGACCGAACTGGCCCGCGACGGCGAGATCAACCGCGAGAACGTCACCCTCGCACAGATCGCCAAAACCGCCCAGTACGCGGCGCTCTCCGCCGAAGACCGCGGCTTTTACCACGAGTCCGCGGTCAGCCCGAAAGCCATGATCCGCGCCGCCTGGAACACCGTCACCGGCAAGGGCAAGCAGTCCGGCTCCACGATCACCCAGCAGTACGTGAAGAACTACTACCTCAACCAGGAGCAGACCGCACTCCGCAAGGTCAAGGAATTCTTCATCGCGATCAAACTCGACCGCAACGAGACCAAGGACGAAATCCTCGAGGGGTACCTGAACACCAGCTACTTCGGCCGGAACTCCTACGGCATCCAGGCCGCCGCCCAGGCCTACTTCAGCAAGGACGCCGACAAACTCACCACCGCAGAAGGCGCCTACCTCGCCACCCTCCTCAACGCCCCCAGCGAGTACGACGTCATCGCCCACCCGCAGAACCTCCCCAAGGCCCAGGCCCGCTGGAACTACGTCCTCGACGGCATGGTCAAAGAAGGCTGGCTCAACCCCGCGGAACGCGCCGTCATCAAATTCCCCACCCCCGGCAAACCCAAGCCCGCCGCCAGCAAGACCGGCCAGCGCGGCTACCTCATCGAGGCCGTCAACGACTACCTCGCCGACAACAACATCATCGACGCGGAAACCCTGCGCGCCGGCGGCTACCGGATCGTCACCACGATCCAGAAGGACAAGGAGGACGCCTTCGTCGCCGCCACCAAGAAGAAGGTCTACGACCAGCTCGGCACCACCAAGGCCGACAGCTATGTCCGCGCCGGCGGCGCCTCCATCGACCCCGCCACCGGCAAGGTCGTCGCCATGTACGGCGGCATCGACTACACCAAGCAGTACGTCAACAACGCCACCCGGACCGACTACGCGGTCGGCTCGACGTTCAAGCCCTTCATCTTCGCCTCCGCCGTCCAGAACAACTCCCAGACGCAGGACGGCCGCCCGATCACCCCGCGCACCATCTACGACGGCGACAACCGCCGCCCGGTGATCGGCCCCAACGGCCCCGTCGGCTACGCGCCACCCAACGAGGACCAGCGGGACTACGGCGACATCACCGTCACCAAGGCCATGGACAACTCGGTCAACGCGGTCTACGCACAGATGGCCCAGGACGTCGGGCCCAGCAACGTCGTCAACACCGTGCACGCGCTGGGTCTCCCCGACACCAAATCGCTCCAGACCTTCCCCTCCATGGCACTCGGCACCATGGAAGCCAGCCCCCTCGCCATGGCCCAGGGCTACGCGACCCTCGCCAACCACGGCAAGTACATCCCCTACACCCTCGTCGAGAAGATCACCAAGGACGGCGGCGACCTCGGCCTCCCCCGGCGCGACAGCAGGCAGGCCGTTCCCCGCGAGGCGGCCGACACCACCACCTCCATCCTGCAGAGCGTCGTCGACGGCGGCACCGCCTCCGTCGCCCAGGAGTCCGGCCGGACCTCCGCCGCCAAGACCGGCACCATCGACGAGGACAAGGCCGCCTGGTTCGCCGGCTACACCCCCAACCTCGTCACCGTCGTCGCCGTGATGGGCCAGGACCCCGACACCGGAGAGCACAAGTCCCTCAACGGCGCACTCGGAGTACCCCGGGTCAACGGCGGCGGCGCGCCCGGCGAAGTCTGGGCCTCCTACACCGCGGCCGCCCTCAGCGGCACCGAGGACATCGACTTCGACCTCGAACTGCAGGACGGCGCCACCGCCCCGACCGAGGCCCCGACCACACCGTCCACGTCGCCGACACCGTCCACGACCCCGCCCCAGACACCGTCCCAGACCCCCTCGCAGACGCCGTCCCGGACTCCGTCGGAGACCCCGACCGAGACACCGACGGAAACCCCCACCGAAACCCCGACCGAGACCACCGGGCCCCCGACGCTGCTCCCCAGCGGCGGAGCGGTCGGAGGCGGCGGGAACGGCGGCGGGAACGGCGGCCCCGACGGGGGCTAGGCCATGCTGGAGCTCAGGTCCGGCGGCCTCCAGGGCCCGATCCGGCGGCCCCCTAGTGGCCCGAGGTGGCCTTCAGGCCCACGACGGCCACCAGCAGCAGACAGATGAAGAAGATCCGGGCGGCGGTCGCCGGCTCACCCAGCACCACCATGCCCAGGACCGCCGCACCGGCCGCACCGATACCCACCCACACGCCGTACGCCGTACCGATCGGCAGCGTCTTCGCGGCCTGCGCCAGCAGCACCATGCTCACCACGATCCCCGCACCCGTGAACACGCTCGGCCACAGCCGGGTGAACCCCTCGGTGTACTTCATACCGATCGACCAGGCGACCTCGACCAGACCCGCGACGCACAAAAGGACCCATGCCACGACGGCACCTCTTGCTTCCAGGGGGTGCGTCGTCTTTGCATGGGTCCCGGTACGGCGCGTCTCGTCGGGCTCCATCCGACCATAGCAAACTACAAGTAAAGGCCCGTGGAGTCCTCCGACCCCTGCAGCCGCTCCGACGCGACCGCGTGCAGATCCCGCTCGCGCATCAGCACGTACGCGACACCCCGCACCTCGACCTCGGCCCGGTCCTCCGGGTCGTACAGCACCCGGTCCCCGACCTCCACGGTCCGCACGTTCTGGCCCACCGCGACCACCGCGGCCCACGCCAGCCGCCGGCCCACCGCGGCCGTCGCGGGAATGAGGATGCCGCCACCCGAGCGGCGCTCCCCCTCGGAACCTTCGGCCCTGACCAGCACCCGGTCATGCAGCATCCGGATGGGCAGCTTGTCGTGCTCATTCTTGGAACTCACGGCGACGACGTTACCGGCGACGACGACGGACCGAGAGCCCGGCCACCACAGCGACCAGCGCCACCGCGGCCACCGCCACCGGCACCACCCGGTCCACCCGCAGCACACCGTCCTCGGTCACGAAGTGCCCCCGCGCGTCACTCACCGCGCGATTCGCCGCCACATAGGCCTGGCCCACCGTGCGATCCACCGCGGAGAAGGCCTTCGCCTTCATGTCGCGCGCGACCGTGCTCGGGTGAACCCGCACCGCGATCTCGTCCAGCGTCGCGGCCAGATCCTGCCGCCTACGGGAGATCTCCGCCTCAATCTGGGCGGGAGTCCTGCCTTCCGACACCGCACTGCCTCCAACGCCTAGACCGGTACCGTGACGGACAGTCTGTCAGCCCGACGCGGACCGCGCCCCGTCGGCACCCCGTTTGCGTACCCGGGAGTACCCCGCGTGTACCGCGTAAGGAGCCACCACCCATGACCGAACGCCTCCAGCCGGGCGACACCGCCCCCGCCTTCACCCTCCCGGACGCCGACGGCAAGCCCGTCTCCCTCGCCGACCACGCGGGCCGCAAAGTCATCGTCTACTTCTACCCGGCCGCCCTCACCCCCGGCTGCACCAAGCAAGCCTGCGACTTCACCGACAACCTCGACCTGCTCGCCGCGGCCGGCTACGACGTCATCGGCGTCTCCCCCGACAAGCCGGAGAAGCTCGCGAAGTTCCGCGAAAAGGAATCCCTGAAGGTCACCCTGGTGGGCGATCCCGACAAGAAGGTCCTGGAGGCATACGCCGCCTTCGGCGAGAAGAAGCTCTACGGCAAGACCGTCACGGGCGTCATCCGCTCCACCGTGATCGTCGGCGCCGACGGCAAGGTCGAACACGCCTTCTACAACGTCAAGGCCACCGGCCACGTCGCCAAGCTCATCAAGGACCTCAAGGTCTGACCCCGCCCTCCCCGGAAAGGCCCCCACCAGGTGGGGGCCTTTCCATTTCCCCGAACGGCGCAACCGTCACCCGCCTGCCTCGTTAGTACGTACGAGGCTGCAACACGCGGCCGCACCCAGGGCTCTGCAGCCACCACCGGTGAGCGAGGGATTCCCCGGTCGCGGCTGCACGGAATCCCCCTCCCACCCCGGATCCGAAGGGGGATCCCCATGCCCGTCAGATACACCCGCGAACTCCTCGCCGAGGCCGCCCGCAAAACGACCAACCTCGACGAGGCCGTCCGCCGCCTCGGAATCAATCCGGTCGGCGGCAACCAGGCTCACATCGGCCGTCGCATCACTGCGTTGGGCCTCGACGCATTCCGCTCCACGCAGGTGCGCCGGGGACGCACGGCGGTCGGAGCGGGCGGCCCGGTCCTGCGCCCTCCGTTGGGTGACGGAAGGCGCGATTCGTCCGTCGCTGTACGCCCCGGCCGCCCGCACGGGGAGGTGGTCTAGATGGCGGCCTCCGCAGACAGCCCGTACGAAGTCGAGCGTCTCACCGAGGCAGCAGCGCACGCGGTGTCCTGGAGCGACATGATGCGGCGGCTCGGCTTTGAGATCACCGGGGGGCGCCGCAGGTCGGTGCAGAAGGCGGCAGCCGAACTCGAGATCGACACCAGCCACTTCAAGCAGCGCAGCCCCTGGCGGAAGTACCCCGATGAGGCCATCGCTGAAGCCGTCGCCTCGTCGAACACGTTGCGCGAGGTCGTCCAGAAATTAGGTGCACCACCGGCCACGGGGACGCTTTCCCATATCCGCCGCCGGATCGCCGCGGCAGGGATCAATACCGATCACTTCCCCGCCCTGAACCGTCCGCAACGGGATCTGCCGTTCACCGACGAGGAGTTCAGGACCGCGGCCGCTTCGACGACCAGCATCCGCGGTGTGGCCCGGTACCTCGGTATCCCCGACGACAGCGGCTCACGAGCGATGCTCCGGCGCATGCTCGGAGAGCTGGGCATCGATATCGCCCACTTCCGCAACGGGCGGCTCGCCCTCCCCGAAAGCCACGTGCGAGAGGCGGTGGCCAGCGCCACCAGCTTCGCCGATGTCATGCGGTCGGTGGGGGTACCCGTGAGCGACACGAACCACCGCAGAGTGCGGCGATTGGTCACCAAACTCGGCCTGGATACAGGCCACTTCAAGCGCAGGACCTGGGGCACGGTGCGGGTGGCCGAACCGAAGCCCGTGGCCGCCGAGGTGCTTCGAACGCGCCCCGAGGGGTCACCGCGCGTGAACCGTCCGCGGCTCCATCGGGCGCTCGGTGAGATCGGGGTTCCGTACCGCTGCGTCTCCTGCGGCAACGAGGGTGAGTGGCTGGGCAAGCCCGTCACCCTGCAGATCGACCACATCAACGGCGACTGGCTCGACAACCGCCCGGAGAACCTCCGCTACCTCTGCCCCAATTGCCACGCGATCACCGACACCTGGTGCCGCGGGGGCAAACACAGGGCCGGCTAGGGCCTGAAAGCACGTGAACCCAGCAGGAGCAGCCGGTAGCATGACCAAAACATGCGGCCGTGATGGAACTGGCAGTCATGCTGGGTTTAGGTCCCAGTGAGGTCATACCTCGTGTGGGTTCGAATCCCACCGGCCGCACTTAGCTTTGATTCGAAGGCCCGATCCGAACAGTGCTCGGATCGGGCCTTCGTCGATTCATCAGCCCAGAAGCTCGGCCACCAACGGCGCCAGCGCCCGGAAAGCCTCCCCCCGGTGGCTGATTGCGTTCTTCTCCGACGGAGTCAGTTCCGCGCAGGTGCGGGTGTCGCCCAACGGCTGGAGGATCGGGTCGTAGCCGAAGCCGCCGGTGCCCGCAGGGGTGTGGCGGAGGGTGCCGGGGAGGCGGCCTTCCACGACGCGTTCGGTGCCGTCGGGGAGCGCCAGCGCTGCCGCGCAGGCGAAGTGGGCGGTGCGGTGGGCGTCGTCGATGTCGGAGAGCTGGGCGAGCAGGAGGGCGAGGTTGGCGGCGTCGTCGCCGTGCGTGCCGGCCCAGCGGGCGGAGAAGATGCCGGGGGCGCCGCCGAGGACGTCGACGCAGAGGCCGGAGTCGTCGGCGACGGCGGGCAGGCCGGTGGCCTGGGCCAGGGCGTGGGCTTTGAGGAGGGCGTTCTCGGCGAAGGTGACGCCGGTTTCCTTGACGTCGGGGATTTCGGGGTAGGCGTCCGCGCCGACGAGGTCCACGGCGAGACCTGTGTCGGCGAGGATGGCGCGGAGTTCGGTGACTTTGTGGGCGTTTCGGGTCGCGAGGACGAGGCGCTGCATGGCTCGATTATCCCGTGGCCGGGCGCGTGGCCGGGCGTCCGGCTCGGACCCCCCCGGTGCCGCCCCGGCTGTCAGCCGGGAGTGCAGACCTTGGTGAGTTCGCCGGCCGCGTCCGCGACCGGCGTCACGTCCGGGGTGGTGCCGTTGTTGGCGGCTGTGCGGGCGTTCTTGACCGCGGTGTTGAGGTCGTTGACGGCTTTGCTGACGTCGGCGTTGCCGGTCTTGTTGCCGACGTCCTTGAGGTCGCGGGAGATCTGGTCGAGGGCGTTGACGGCGTCCTGCGGGCTGTTGCCGGCGTTGCTGACGGCGTTCTGCAGGTTCTGGACGTCACCGGCGACCGCGGCGGCCACGTGGGCGCAGTCGAGTGCTTTGTCGATGGCGCTGCAGCCGGCGGCGGCCGGGAGCGTCAGGGCGGCGGCCGCGGCGAGGGCGGCGACGGTGATGCGGCGGCGCGTGGCCATGGGTGGTTTCCTCCCGGTGGATCTCCGTGTGAGACCTGTATCGGTAGACACGCGCCGCGCGTCGCCTCAGTTGCCTGGTTGCGCGAAAGTGACAGGTTCCGGCCTGGTGCTAGCCGAGTACGGCGAGTTGGGCCGCCGTCAGTTCCGCGCAGCCGCCGACGGCGAGGTCGAGGAGGGCGTTGAGTTCGGTGCGGTCGAAGGGGGCGCCTTCCGCGGTGCCCTGGACTTCGATGAAGCGGCCGTCGCCGGTGCAGACGACGTTCATGTCGGTTTCGGCCTTGACGTCTTCCTCGTAGGCGAGGTCGAGGAGGGGTACGCCGTCGACGATGCCGACGCTGACGGCGGCGACGGTGCCGGTGAGGGGTTTGGCGGTGGCGCGGATGAGCTTCTTCTGCTGCATCCAGGTGACGGCGTCGGCGAGGGCGACGTAGGCGCCGGTGATGGCGGCGGTGCGGGTGCCGCCGTCGGCCTGGAGGACGTCGCAGTCGAGGACGATGGTGTTCTCACCGAGGGCCTTGTAGTCGATGACGGCGCGCAGCGAGCGGCCGATGAGGCGGGAGATCTCGTGGGTGCGGCCGCCGATCTTGCCGCGGACGGATTCGCGGTCGCCGCGGGTGTTGGTGGCGCGCGGGAGCATGGAGTATTCGGCGGTGACCCAGCCTTCGCCGCTGCCCTTGCGCCAGCGGGGTACGCCTTGGGTGGCGCTGGCGGTGCAGAGGACTTTGGTGTCGCCGAAGGAGACGAGGACCGAGCCCTCGGCGTGCTTGCTCCATCCGCGTTGGATGGTGACGGGGCGGAGCTGTTCGGGGGTGCGGCCATCGAATCGAGACATGGTTCGACCCTAACGGCAAACGGCGGGGGCCCGTTCCGGTGTCGGAA
This sequence comes from Streptomyces sp. NPDC045021, assembly GCF_056432645.1. NCBI lineage: Bacteria > Bacillati > Actinomycetota > Actinomycetes > Kitasatosporales > Streptomycetaceae > Streptomyces > Streptomyces sp. NPDC045021. The sequence goes on along the minus strand of NZ_JBWKIQ010000003.1, from coordinate 131,843 downwards.
CGGGCCCCTGCTGGTGTGGTGGGTGTGCTGAGGGGTGAGCTCAGTTGTCCATCATGTCTTCGATGTCGGCGGCGATGGGGTCGGCGTCAGTGCCGATGACGACCTGGATCGCGGCGCCCATCTTGACGACGCCGTGGGCGCCGGCCTTCTTGAGGGCGGCCTCGTCGACGAGGCCGGGGTCCTTCACCTCGGTGCGGAGGCGGGTGATGCAGCCCTCGACCTCTTCGATGTTGTCGAGTCCGCCGAGTCCGGCGACGATCTGCTCAGCCTTGGTGGCCATTGCTCACTCCTGAGTGTCTCGGCCCGGCGGCCCGGCCCGGTTTCAAACGGTAACGCACGTTTGGCCCATCTTCGCGGGCAGGGTTCCGGTTTGTGACGAATGATAACGATCACTGGTGCCGTGCCCTCGGGGGCGTAGTGCCACCCACGTCGTAAATGGTCTACACCACTTTTGGCCAGGCGACAAAACAGAGGCGACAAACCAGAGGCGACACGACAGCCGCCCGACCGGCAGCCACCAGGAGGCCACCGATGAGTTCGGAGAACGCCGCCGTCGGGCAGCAACCTCAGAAGAAGTGGACCGGCGTCCTCTTCCAGGGGCTGCAGAAGATGGGCCGCAGCCTGCAGTTGCCGATCGCGGTGCTTCCCGCAGCGGGCATCCTGAACCGGCTCGGTCAGCCGGATGTCTTCGGTGCGGACGGGCTGGGCTGGGACAAGGTCGCCAAGGTCTTCAACGGCGCCGGCGGCGCGCTGCTGGACGGCTCGCTGGGCCTGCCGATGCTGTTCGCCGTGGGTGTGGCGATCGGCATGGCCAAGAAGGCGGACGGCTCGACCGCGCTGGCGGCGGTCGTGGGCTTCCTCGTCTACTACAACGTCCTGCGCCAGTTCCCGGTGGGCTGTGCCGGCAACGCCGCGTTCACCACCGGGGTCTGTCTGGAGGGCACGACGGTCACCGCGGCCGCCTTCCAGAACCCGGGCGTCTTCGGCGGCATCGTGATCGGCCTGTCGACGGCCTGGTTCTGGCAGCGCTATCACCGGACCAAGCTGGTGGACTGGCTCGGCTTCTTCAACGGCCGCCGGCTGGTGCCGATCATCATGTCGTTCGTGGCGATCGTCTTCGCGGTGATCTGCCTGTGGATCTGGCCGCCGATCGGCGACGCGCTCACCAGCTTCAGCCAGTGGCTGGTGGACCTGGGCTCCGGTGGTTCCGGCATCTTCGGTGTCGCGAACCGCGCGCTGCTCGTCATCGGCCTGCACCAGTTCCTGAACGTGTTCGTGTTCTTCCAGTTCGGCAACTTCACCAAGCCGGACGGTGTGGTCGTGCACGGTGACATCCCCCGCTTCCTGGCGGGTGACCCGACGGCCGGCCAGTTCACCTCGGGTTTCTTCCCGATCATGATGTTCGCCCTGCCGGCCGCCGCGCTGGCGATGGCGCACTGCGCCAAGCCGCACCGCCGCAAGGAGATCACCGGCATGATGGTGTCGGTCGGCCTGACGTCGCTGGTCACCGGTATCACCGAGCCGATCGAGTACTCGTTCCTCTTCATCGCCCCGGTGCTGTACGCCATCCATGCGCTGCTGACCGGTCTCTCGCTGGCCGTCACCTGGGGCCTGGGTGTGCATGACGGCTTCAGCTTCTCGGCGGGTCTGATCGACTACGTCATCAACTGGGGGCTGGCCACCAAGCCCTGGATGATCATTCCGATCGGGCTCTGTTTCGCGGTCGTGTACTACGCCCTCTTCCGTTTCGTGATCACCAGATTCAACCTCGCGACGCCCGGCCGCGAGCCGGAGGAAGTGGAGGAGCAGTTGGTGGAGGAGAACATCAAGTAGCGCGGCAGCCGCCCGGAGAAATACGGGCATAAAGGCCCACCCCGAACGGCCCCCGAGTCCTTGGACTCGGGGGCCGTTCGGCATGTGGTTCAGACCACCGGAACCAGGGATTCCTTATCTCGCCCCGACGTGTTAAAACTGGTCTACACCACTGAGTGGTATAGACCATAGCGGCGGGCCGTCCCCCTTGAAGTGCCCGCCTCACCAGGAGGAATCTGATGAGTACGGCCACCGCTACGGCGGCCCCCGCGAAGAAGCGGGGCTCCGGTCTCTTTTCCGGCCTGCAGAAGGTCGGTCGCAGCCTCCAGCTGCCGATCGCCGTTCTGCCGGCCGCGGGCATCCTGCTCCGCCTCGGCCAGGACGATGTCTTCGGTGACAAGGGCCTCGGCTGGCACAAGGTCGCGGCGGTCTTCGCGACCGCCGGCGGCGCGGTCTTCGACAACCTGCCGATGCTGTTCTGTATCGGTGTGGCGATCGGCTTCGCCAAGAAGGCCGACGGCTCGACCGCGCTCGCCGCGCTGGTCGGCTTCCTGGTCTACAGCAACGTCCTGAAGGCGTTCCCGGTCACCGAGGCCGTCATCAAGGCGGGCAAGGACGACCCGGCGGTCTACAACAACCCCGGCGTCCTCGGCGGCATCATCATGGGTCTGCTCGCCGCGGTCCTGTGGCAGCGCTACCACCGCAAGCAGCTGGTCGACTGGCTCGGCTTCTTCAACGGCCGCCGCCTGGTCCCGATCATCATGGCCTTCGTCGGCACGCTCGTCGGTGTCATATTCGGCCTCGGCTGGGAGCCGGTCGGCAAGGTCATCAGCAACTTCGGTGAGTGGATGACCGGCCTGGGCGCCGTGGGTGCCGGCCTGTTCGGCCTCATCAACCGCGCGCTGATCCCGGTGGGCATGCACCAGTTCGTGAACTCGGTCTCCTGGTTCCAGCTCGGTGACTTCAAGAACTCCGCCGGTGAGGTCGTGCACGGCGACCTGACCCGCTTCTTCGCCGGTGACCCCACCGCCGGACAGTTCATGTCGGGCTTCTTCCCGATCATGATGTTCGGCCTCCCGGCCGCCGCCATCGCCATCGCGCACTGTGCCCGCCCCGAGCGCCGCAAGGCCGTCATGGGCATGATGATCTCGCTCGCGCTGACCTCGTTCGTCACCGGCATCACCGAGCCGATCGAGTTCTCGTTCATGTTCATCGCCCCGGTGCTCTACGCGATCCACGCGGTGCTGACCGCCGTCTCGATGGCCGTCACCTGGGCGCTGGGCGTGCACGCCGGCTTCACCTTCTCGGCCGGCTTCATCGACTACGCGCTGAACTGGAACCTCTCCACCAAGCCGTGGCTGATCATCCCGATCGGGCTCTGCTTCGCGGTGATCTACTACGTGGTCTTCCGCTTCGCGATCACCAAGTTCAACCTCACCACCCCGGGCCGCGAGCCCGAGGAGGAGATCGAGGACCTCACCAAGGCGTGAGCCAGGTGAACCCCGCTCGCTGAGAACCGCTCCTTGAGAACAGCGCGATGCCCCCGGAACCGTACGGTTCCGGGGGCATCGCGCTGTTCGGATCCACCGGGGGGCTCGCGCAGCAGATCGGTGCCGGCGGGCTCAGATCTCGTACACCGCGCCCGAGGTGGCGAGTTCCACCGGGCCGTCGTAGACCGCGCGGGCGTCGGAGAGGTTGCGGGCGGGGTCGGTCCACGGCGGGATGTGGGTGAGGACGAGGCGCCCGGCGCCGGCCCGGTCGGCGTGCTCGCCGGCCTGGCGGCCGTTGAGGTGCAGCTCGGGGATGTCTTCCTTGCCGTGGGTGAAGGAGGCTTCGCAGAGGAAGAGGTCGGTGCCGTCGGCGAGGCCGAGCAGTGCGTCGCAGGGGCCGGTGTCGCCGGAGTACGTCAGGGTCCTGCCGTCGTGTTCGATGCGGAAGCCGAACGCCTCGACGGGGTGGCTGACCCGGTCGGTGGTGACGGTGAAGGGGCCGAGCGCGAAGCTGCCGGGCTCCAGGGTGCGGAAGTCGAAGACCTCGCTCATGCACTTCTCGTCGGGCATGTCGCCGTAGGCGGTGGACAGCCGGCGCTCGGTGCCTTCGGGTCCGTAGACGGGGATGGCGTCGGCGGGGCCGCCGTCGTGCCGGTAGTAACGAGCCACGAAGTAGCCGCACATGTCGATGCAGTGATCGGCGTGCAGATGGCTGAGCAGGACGGCGTCCAGGTCGTAGAGGCCGCAGTGGCGCTGCAGTTCGCCCAGGGCCCCGTTGCCCATGTCGAGCAGCAGCCGGAAGCCGTCGGCCTCGACGAGGTAGCTCGAGCAGGCCGATTCCGCGGACGGGAACGACCCCGAGCAGCCGACGACGGTGAGCTTCATGCCGTGAAACCTCCGTGGGCGCGCCACAGATCGCCCCCATACCGGTTGGAGTGGGGGGTTAGGCGGGTGCGGTCCGCCATATGTTGACGAGCGTAAGGCGCGGGGCGGGCCGACGCGCCTCCTCAGTGCTCCGTTGTGGGCGGAATCACCAGTACGAGGGGCGGCCGGTACGGTCGGTTCCGATTGAGGATCTTCTTCGACAGATTTTCGACTGGGGGAGCCCATATGGACATGACCTGGTGGTTGGTGGCGGCCGCGGCCCTGGTCGTACTGGTTGTTGTGGCGGCGTGGACGCGGTCGGCGGGGCGGCGGCCGGGTGGTCCGCGGCGGCCGCCGCGCGCGGCGGATCGTCCCGGGCCCCGGCGTGGCGGGAAGCGGGCGCCGGCGCCGGGCGAGATCTGGTGGGCGAACGTGCCGTTCGAGGACGGGTCGGGGGCGAAGGACCGGCCGTGTCTGGTGCTGTCCGTGAAGGGCGGCACGGTGCGCGTCGCGAAGATCACCAGCAAGTACCACGAGGAGCTGCCGGGGGTGATCGCCCTGCCGCCGGGATCCGTGGGCGACGCGCAGGGCCGTACGAGTTATCTGGAGACCGACGAGCTGCGGGAGGTGCGCTCCGCGGCGTTCCGCCGCCGGGCGGGTGTGCTGGACACCTCGCTGTGGCAGCAGGTGCGGCGGATGGTGCGCTGACCGCGACCGGCCGCCCCCGGGTGGGCCGGCCGGCGGCGCGCGGGGGCGGTCAGGCCCAGAGTTGGCCGTGCAGCTGCTCGACCGCGGCTTCGGTGGTGGGGGCGGTGTAGATGCCGGTGGAGAGGTACTTCCAGCCGCCGTCGGCGACGACGAAGACGATGTCGGCGCGCTCCCCCGCCTTGTGCGCCTTGGCGGCGACGCCGAGCGCGGCGTGCAGGGCCGCTCCCGTGGAGACGCCGGCGAAGATGCCCTCCTGCTGGAGGAGCTCGCGGGTGCGGCGGACGGCGTCCTCGGAGCCGACGGAGAAGCGGGTGGTGAGGACCGACTCGTCGTAGAGCTCGGGGACGAAGCCCTCGTCGAGGTTGCGCAGGCCGTAGACGATGTCGTCGTAGCGGGGCTCGGCGGCGACGATGGAGACCCCGGGGACCTTCTCGCGCAGGTAGCGGCCGACGCCCATGAGGGTGCCGGTGGTGCCCAGGCCCGCGACGAAGTGCGTGATGGTGGGGAGGTCCGTGAGGATCTCCGGGCCGGTGGTCGCGTAGTGGGCGCCGGCGTTGGCGGGGTTGCCGTACTGGTAGAGCATCACCCAGTCGGGGTGTTCCGCGGAGATCTCCTTGGCCATGCGGACGGCGGTGTTGGAGCCGCCGGCGGCCGGCGAGGAGATGATCTCGGCGCCCCACATCGCGAGCAGCTCGCGCCGCTCGGAGGAGGTGTTCTCGGGCATGACGCAGACGATGCGATACCCCTTGAGGCGCGCGGCCATGGCCAGCGAGATGCCGGTGTTGCCCGAGGTGGGCTCCAGGATGGTGCAGCCGGGGGTGAGCCGGCCGTCCGCCTCGGCCTGCTCGATCATGTGGAGCGCGGGGCGGTCCTTGATCGAGCCGGTGGGGTTGCGGTCCTCCAGTTTGGCCCAGACGCTGACGGCGTCGGACGGGGACAGGCGCGGGAGGCGGACGAGCGGGGTGTTGCCGACCGCCGCCAGCGGGCTGTCGTAGCGCATCAGACAGTGCTCGTTTCGGCGGCGGAGCCGCCGGCGACGGCCGGGAGGATCGTGACGCTGTCACCGTCGGTGACCTTGGTGCTGATGCCGTCGAGGAAGCGGACGTCCTCGTCGTTGAGGTAGACGTTGACGAAGCGGCGCAGGCCGCCGTCGACGACGATGCGCTCACGGATTCCGGTGTGCCGGCTCTCGAGGTCCGAGAAGAGTTCGTCGAGCGTGCTGCCCGCACCGTCGACGGCCTTGGCGCCGTCGGTGTAGGTGCGGAGGATGGTCGGAATGCGGACCTCGATGGCCATGGGTGGGCTCCGTTTACATGCGGGCGTCGGGCGGGAGGGGCGTGCGGGCGTGCCAGGTGTGCTGTGCTGGATGCTGTGCCCGGCGCCGGTGGCGGGGGACAGCAGTGCTCAGGCGCGCGGACAGGCTGCGCTGGCGACGCGGCAGAGGTCGACGTGCAGCCGCGCCACGAGCAGCATGCCCGGCGGGTTGTTGTTCACGTCGTGGGGAACCATGGGCTCATCGTATCGATTCCCCGGGGACCTCCGAGACGCTCGTCCCACGATCCGGACATCAGCCACCGGAGGCCACTACCCGCACGTCTTCTTCGGTCACGACGCCGTCCACGATGCGGAACGAGCGGAACTGGAACTCCTCCGCGGTCGAGACGAGGACGTAGTGCGCGCCGGGCTCGTTGGCGTAGCTGATGTCGGTGCGGGACGGGTACGCCTCGGTGGCGGTGTGCGAGTGGTAGACGATCACCGGCTCCTCGTCGCGGTCGTCCAGGTCGCGGTAGAGCTTGAGCAGGTCGGTGGAGTCGAACTCGTAGAACGTGGGTGAGCGGGCCGCGTTCAGCATGGGGATGAAGCGCTCGGGGCGGCCGGAGCCCTCCGGTCCCGCGACGATGCCGCACGCCTCGTCGGGGTGGTCGGCGCGGGCGTGCGCGACGATCGCGTCGTGGATCTCCTGCGGGATGGTCAGCATGCCGAAAAAGTAACAGGGCGCGGAGCGCTCGCCACAAGGGTGGTGGCGGGAGACGGGTGGGGCATACGAAGGCCCGCCCCAGGGGTGCGGGGGCGGGCATTCGCGGCAGGTGGTGGCTTCGGCGCGCGGTGACTCAGCGCGCGGCGTCGGCCAGTGCGGGTTCCGGGGCGACGTGCGGCTTGGGGGCGAACGCCTCCGGGTTCTTCCGCTTGAGCCAGGCGTACCCGATGCCGAGGATCGCGAACCACACCGGAGCGCTGTAGAGCGAAATCCGTGCGTCGTCGTCGATGCCGACCATGACCATCACGCCGGCCAGGAAGATCAGGGCGATCCAGCTGGTGTACGGGGCGCCCGGCGCCTTGAACCAGGCTTCGGCGGCGCGGCCGGCCTTGACCGCCGCGCGGTAGCGCAGATGGGAGATGAGGATCATCGCCCAGGTCCAGACGCCGGCGACGGTCGCGAAGGCCGTGATGTAGGTGAACGCGCCGTCCGGGTCGACGTAGTTGATCCACACGCCGATGCCCATGAGGGCGACGGAGACGAGGATGCCGGTGGCCGGGGTCTGGCGGGAGTTGAGCTTGGCGAAGGCCCTGGGGCCCTGGCCGTTGACGGCGAGGTCGCGCAGCATGCGGCCGGTGGAGTACATCCCGGAGTTGCAGGACGACAGGGCCGCGGTGAGGACGACGAAGTTCACGATGGCCGCGCCGAAGGGGATGCCGATCTTGGCGAAGGCGGCCACGAACGGGCTGACGCCCGGCTGGAACTCGGTCCAGGAGACGACGCCGAGGATCACGACGAGCGCGCCGACGTAGAACACGCCGATCCGCCAGGGCAGCGTGTTGATGGCCTTGGGGAGCGTCTCGCGGGGGTTCTCGGCCTCGCCGGCGGTGACGCCGACGAGTTCGACGGCGAGGTAGGCGAACATCACGATCTGCAGCGTCATCAGGGACTTGCCGACGCCGTTGGGGAAGATCCCGCCGTCACCCCACAGGTGGCTGAGCGAGGCGGTGTCGCCGGCGGCGGAGAACCCCAGGGTCAGCACGCCGATACCGATGAGGATCATGCCGATGATCGCGGTGACCTTGATCATCGAGAACCAGAACTCGACCTCGCCGAAGACCTTCACCGAGATGAGGTTCACGCCGAAGAGCACCAGCAGGAAGACCAGGGCGGAGATCCACTGCGGGATGTCCTTCCACCAGTACGTGATGTACACCGAGGCGGCGGTGACCTCGGCCATGCCGGTCACCACCCACATCAGCCAGTACGTCCAGCCGGTGACGAATCCCCAGAACGGGCCCAGGAACTCGCGGGCGTAGTCGGCGAAGGAGCCGGAGACCGGGCGGTAGGTGAGCAGTTCGCCCAGCGCCCGCATGATGAAGAAGATGATGACGCCGGCGATGGCGTACATCATGATCAGGCTCGGTCCGGCCTGATGGATGGCCTTGCCGGCGCCCAGGAAGAGGCCGGTGCCGATGGCACCGCCGATGGCGATCATTTGGATCTGCCGGCTGCCGAGCCCTCGCTGGTAGCCCTCTTCGGTGACGGGCGCGGTGGCCGCGTCGGCTGCGGCGGCCCCGTGTCGGGTGTGTTCCGTCGGCATGGTGGTGGTGCGCCTTTCTCCATATCCCCCCGGACAGTGGAGTTGCGAGCCGGCGATCGGCCGGCTCGGCGCCTGGCGGAACAGGGATGGCGTCCCGGCCAGTGGTCGGAATTAGTACCACGGGCTGAGACGCCGTCGCGAAAGGAGAATGTGACGCAGGCCACCGGGAAAACGCCCCGAAGGTGAAGTGAAGCGGCATATCGGACGATCACGGTGACATGATCGTTATCCGGATTTGAGCGTCCGCTGAGCGAAGCCGGCGGGTCACAGCGTCTCGATCAGCGTCTCCTGCAGACCGCCGAGCCACAGGTAGGCCATCACCAGCGGCTTGAGCGGATCGTCGTCCGGCAGCCGGTAGAGCTCGGTGTCCTCGTCGGTGACCTCCAGCCGGGTGCCGATGGTCAGCCGCAGGTCGTTGAGGGCGCCGAGCCAGCGGCGCGCGTCGTCGGGCGCGAGCACCAGCTCGGGGGCGGCGGCGTCGAGGGAGCGGACGACGGCCAGCGCGTCCTCGCGCTTGCGGGTGCGCAGGTCGTTCTCGGTGAAGCGGCGGAACTCCGAGGACTGGGCGGTGTCCTCGTACGCGTCCGGGAAGAGCCGGGCCAGCGCGGGATCGGTCGGGGGCTTGGTCGGCCCGTCGGGCGGGAACAGCGCGGCCAGCGGGTCGTCGGAGACCGGCTCCTCCCCCGGGCCGGGGCCGATCATCTCCAGGAACTGCACGGTCAGGCTGCGCAGGATGGAGATCTCGACGGTGTCGAGGGAGATGACGGCGCCGCCGCCCGGGGCGGGTTCGAAGTAGCCGGCCATCAGCGGTCCTGCTGCAGGGTCGCCCACAGGCCGTAGCCGTGCATTGCCTGCACGTCGCGCTCCATCTCTTCGCGGGTGCCGCTGGAGACGGCGGCGCGGCCCTTGTGGTGGACGTCCTTCATGAGTTTGACGGCCTTGTCCTTGGAGTACCCGAAGTAGGCCTGAAAGACGTACGTCACGTAGCTCATCAGATTGACGGGGTCGTTGTGCACCAAGGTCACCCAGGGGACATCAGGGTCGGGTACCGCGAACGGAGCCTCGGTGGACTCGGGCCGTTCGATCTCTACAGGGGCGACACTCATCACCTCCCCAATGCTGCCGCTCCGGCGGTGCTTCGCACAAATGGACGCGGAAGCGCAGAGAAATCGTCACTCTGACGAGTAGTCGGGGTACTATCCCGTTCCATGAGCGCTGCAGATCTGGGGCTGCCGGTGGCCGTACCGTCCACCGCACTGTTCACCGACCGGTACGAGTTGACGATGTTGCAGGCCGCGCTGCGCAGCGGGGCGGCGCACCGGCGCTCGGTGTTCGAGGTCTTCACCCGCCGGCTGCCGGAGGGGCGCCGGTACGGCGTCGTCTGCGGCACCGGGCGCGTGCTGGACGCGGTGGAGAACTTCCGCTTCGACGCCGATGTGCTGGACTTCCTCGCCCGCGAGAACGTGGTCGACGGGCCGACCCTGGAGTGGCTGGCCGGGTACCGCTTCACCGGCGACATCTGGGGTTACCCGGAGGGCGAGGTGTACTTCCCCGGCTCGCCGATCATGCGGGTGGAGGGCACTTTCGCCGAGGCGGTGATCCTGGAGACGGTGATCCTGTCGATCCTCAACCACGACTCCGCGATCGCGGCGGCCGCGTCCCGGATGGCGGTCGCGGCGGGCGGGCGGCCGCTGATGGAGATGGGCGCCCGGCGGTCGCACGAACTGGCGGCGGTCGCCGCCTCGCGCGCCGCGTACGTCGGCGGGTTCCTGTCCTCCTCCAACCTGGCGGCCGGCTTCCGCTACGGGCTGCCCACGATCGGCACGGCCGCGCACGCCTTCACCCTGTTGCACGACACCGAGCGGGACGCCTTCGTCGCGCAGGTCGAGTCGCTGGGCCGCGGCACCACGCTGCTGGTGGACACCTACGACCTGATGTCGGCGGTCCGTACCGCCGTCGAGGTCGCCGGGCCCGAGCTGGGCGCGGTCCGCATCGACTCCGGCGACCTGCTGCTGCTCGCGCACCGGGTGCGGCAGCAGCTGGACGACCTCGGCGCCAAGGACACCCGGATCGTGGTGACGTCCGATCTCGACGAGTACGCCATCGCCTCACTGGCGGCCGCACCGGTCGACGCGTACGGCGTCGGCACGTCGCTGGTGACCGGAAGCGGCCACCCCACCTGCTCCATGGTCTACAAGCTGGTCTCCAGGGCCACCTCGAACGAGCCGGACGCCCCGATGGTGGCCGTCGCCAAGAAGTCGATGGGCGCCAAGAGCAGCGTCGGCGGCCGCAAGTGGGCGGCCCGGCGGCTGGACGAGGACGGGGTCGCGGAGGCCGAGGTGGTCGGCACCGGGCCCGTTCCCGAGGCGCTGAAGGACCGGCAGCTGCTGGCGCGGCTGGTCCGCGGCGGGGAGATCGTCGGTCGCGAGCCGCTGGAGGCGGCCCGCACCCGCCACATCGAGGCGCGCGCGGGACTGCCGCTGTCGGCCTCGCAGCTCTCCCGCGGGGAGCCGGTGCTCCCGACGGAGCTGGTGTGACGTGGCGGGCGTGACAGGGCCGGGAGCGCGCTCCGTGCCGGGAGTGTCGCGGAACGGGGCCCGAGTCCCTACGCTCGACGCGTGCCGCCTGTCCCCGCACGGCGGCCAGCCGACCGAAGAGGACCGCGAATGCACCGCGCACTGATCGTCGTGGACGTCCAGAACGACTTCTGCGAGGGCGGCAGCCTCGCGGTGTCCGGCGGCGCGGACGTGGCCGCCGCGATCACCGATCTCGTCGGGCAGGCCACGGCCGTCTACCGCCATGTGGTGGCCACCCGTGACCACCACATCGACCCGGGTGACCACTTCTCCGACCGGCCCGACTTCGTGAGGTCCTGGCCCGTGCACTGCGTGGCGGGCACCGAGGGCGTCGGGTTCCACCCGAACTTCGCGCCGGTGGTCGCCTCCGGCGCCGTGGACGCGGTCTTCGACAAGGGCGCGTACTCGGCCGCCTACAGCGGCTTCGAGGGCCTGGACGAGAACGGCGCCGGGCTCGCCGAATGGCTGCGTGAGCGCGGTGTCACCGAGGTCGACGTGGTCGGTATCGCCACCGACCACTGCGTGCGCGCCACGGCCCTGGACGCGGCCCGGGAGGGCTTCGTCACGCATGTCCTGCTCGACCTGACGGCGGGGGTCTCCCCCGCGACCACGGAGAGCGCGCTGGCCGAGCTGCTCGCCGCGGGCGTCCGGCTGACGGGCAAGCCCGCCGTCGGGGCCTGAGCGGCCCGCTCAGCCCGCGCGGCGGTGGGTGGCCCGGAAGGGCTGCCAGAGCTCTTCCGAGCCGGACGCGGAGTGCCGCCAGACCAGGCCGTCCGGATGGTGCAGCACGGCCGTGATCTCGTCCGGGGTCGGCGGTTCGGTGTTGCCGCTGAGCCGGGCCGCCCGGAAGCCGAGGTTCCGGAGCCGGGTGAGCGCCCGCTGCCGGTTCTGGGCGTGCACGATGACGCGGACGCTGTCCTCCGCGCCGCCCGGGTGGGGCAGCTTGAGAGCGACGACGACGTTGCCATTGGGAAGCTTGGTGAATCCACCGACTGCCATGCCCACATAATCCGGTGATCGGCCCCCGCCCACCAGAGGGCGTGGGCCGAACACTGGGTTAACGCAGGTCAGCGACCTGCAGGGCTGACCGCGACGATCGTGTTCTGTCCGTTCGGGGAGTCGAACAGGATCGAAATGCGGGTATTGGTGTTCGGCACCTGGACACTGCCGTACGGGTTGGTGTCGTACCAGTACGTGCCGTGACGGTCGTCGAAGACCGGGACGCCCGGCTTGGACTTGATCGTCGTGGCGACGCCGTTCTTGTGCACGGTCGTGGCGTCGGTCGGGTACCAGCCGAAGGCCGAGTCCGCGGACTGGATCTTGTTGCGGAACAGCGCGCCGTCCGCCCAGGCGTCGGGCTTGGCGTGGGCGTCGATCGGCAGGATCTGGCCGTGGCCGGCGTGCTCGCCGACGTTGTTGTCCATCTGGGAGGTGTCCCAGAGCCAGATCAGCAGGCCGTTCTGGTACGCGTAGTGCTCGACCTTCTTCGGTGCGGCGGCGCCGAACCCGAAGTTGTAAGGACCGGTCTTCAGGACCTTGTCGTAGCTGACGTACTGGCGGTTCTCCGCGATGTAGTACTGCGGGTAGTCCTTGGTGAAGGACGCCTCGGCGCGGGAGAAGCCGTTCGCGGTCCAACCGTTGTCGTCACCCTCGGCGCCGTCGGTGAAGACAGCCGCGCCGTCGGCGGTGATGGTCAGGTTGTCGGCCGCGAAGCCCTTCTGCGCCACGCCGCCGTCGGTGCGGTAGCGGAAGCGCAGCTCGATCTGCCGGCCGGCGAACGCGTCAAGCGGGAAGTTCAGGTCCTTGTAGCCGCCGGAGGTGCCGGTGATGGCCGGGCGGCCGCTGCCGTTGCGCGTGATGGGCTGGCCGTCGACGGTGCCGTCGATCGGGGCCCAGTTGACGCCACCGTTGGTGGACACCTCGGTGTAGAGGTAGTCGTAGCCGTCCTCGGCGTCGTACCAGCCCTTGAAGGACAGGGCGGCGGACGTCTTGCCGGTGAGGTCGACGTGGCGGGTCAGGGTGTTGCGCAGGTCGTTGCCGGCGCCGCTCCACCACTGCTTGGTGCCCGCGAAGGGCGTGGTGATCGCGGTGGTGACGCTCTTCGACGGCAGCGTGACGACCAGGGCCTGCGGGTCCTTGGTGTTGTACTCGGCGACGCCGAGCTTGTGCGTCGAGAACTTGGCGGCCTTGGCCGAGTCGTACTTCAGCCAGCCGAGCTGCATCTTGTCCCAGGCGTCCATGTCACCGGGGAGCGACCCGATGTCCGTGGTGCCGTTGGAGAGCCAGGAGCCGGACGACATCAGGGACCAGAAGGCGGTGCCGTTCTCGCCGATGTACGTGGTGTCGTACAGGTCGGGCAGGCCGAGGTCGTGGCCGTACTCGTGGGCGTAGACGCCCAGGCCCCCGTTCTCCGGCTGCATCGTGTAGTCGCCGACCCAGATGCCGGTGTCGCCGATCGGGGTGCCGCCGAGCTGGTTGCCGGCCGGGCCGGAGAAGCCCTCGTCACCCTGGAACGCGTAACCGCGGTGGGCCCACAGCGCGTCGGTGCCCTGGGCGCCGCCGCCGGCGGACTCGTCCTCGCCCGCGTGCACGATCTGGAAGTGGTCGATATACCCGTCGGGCTCGTTGAAGTTGCCGTCGTGGTCGAAGTCGTAGCGGTCCCACTGGTCGTACTGGGCCAGGTCGGTCTTGATCTGCGCGGCGGTGCGGCCCTTGGCCTTCTGGTCGGCGGCCCACTGCGCGGTGCCGTCGCGGACCAGGTCCTCGACGGTGGCGCAGTTGGTGGCGCCGCACTTGTTGTTGCCGTAACGGGCCTCGTTGTAGTCGACCTTGACCCAGTCGGAGACCTCGCCGTTGACCGAGTAGCGGCCGGAGGACTGCTTCTCGTAGTACTTCGCCACCGACTCCTTCTTGGGGTCGTGGGAGAAGTAGAGGTCCTGGAAGGACTGCGCGTTGTAGTCCGCCTGCCAGGCAGTGCTGTTGTCGGTGGAACGGTCGGGCGCCGCTATCTGGTTGTGCAGCGGGCCGACGGTGCCGCCGTACTGCGGGTCGACCTTGTCGCCGAACTCGGCAAGGATCACGAAGATCTTGTCGGTCTTCTCGCGGCTCAACTCGACGTACTTGCCCGCGCTGAGCTTGGCGACCTTGGAGCGGCCACTGTCCTGGACCGTGAGGTCCCCGGCGATCACCTTCTGCAGGGCGTCCTGCCGGCGTACCGCCTGCTCGCGCCCGAGCGGGCCGATACGGTCGTCATCGACCTTGGCCTTGGTGCCGGCCGGCGCCTTGCCGGTCGGCGCCTGCATCGGATCGTGGCTCGCCTGCGCCCCGTTGCCCGCCGCGGGGGCGGCGGCGGCCATGGTCGCGGGCATCGCCATCGCACCGAGTGCGAGGAGCGCCACCGCGAGGGTGGCGGGTCTGATGTTGCTGCGAAGATTCTTCAAGATGTCTTGACCTCCCCTTGGGAGATGCCATTGCATCGAAGTGCCGGGAGAAAAGACAGGTCTTGACTTGCTCATGGCAGACCAGTACGTTCAGCGGCTTTGGAGGTCCGGATAACGGACATCAACCCAGGTGGACCGTCTGCCAGTTGAGACGGGTGGACCGGGTCGAGATTCCGTGCGCCCCCCTATGCTCCCCCACCGTGGGTTAGGTCACGCTTACCACCGGTTCCCATCGGGCATGTCGATCCGTAGAGTCAGTTGCCGGCGCCCACGCATGAAGCTCTTCACCGCCCCTTCCGACACTGCGACTTAATCGACGTATTCGAGGACGGATCACGCCATGCCGCGTCCTACCCCCGCGCAACTCGCATACGGTTCCGCAACCGTTGTCCTGTCCACTCTTGCGATGCTCCTGCTGTCCGAGGCTCATTCCGGCATCAGTGTCGTCATCATCGCGGCGGCCGGGCTGCTGCTCGGGGTGCTGGTCGCGGTGACGACCACGATCCCCTTGACCGCCCGCGCCAAGGCCCGCAGCCGAACGCCGATCCGGACCGTGCCCGCGCCCATGCCCCGCCCGCGGGTGCACAGTTCCGGGCAGTCCCGCGTCAGCGAGCACTCGCTGCGCCGTTGAGCGGTGGACGGCGGCCCCGGAGCGGTGAAGCTCCGGGGCCGCTGTCACGTGCGGACGGGGGGACCACCGGGACGGGTCGCGGCGGCCGGGGCGGACCGTCATGCGGAGACGACCACGGTTTTCGCCGCCTTGTCGTGCAGACCCTGCCGGTACGGCTTGTCGAGCAGCAGCAGGATCCCGATGAGCACGATCCACAGGCACGGGCAGCAGAACAGCGTCGGCAGCCAGAACACGCAGGCGCGGATCAGCGCGGCCGACGACGTGGGGACACCGCCGTTGTCCAGCATCGCGATCCGCAGACCCAGCCACTTCTTGCCCAGGGTCTGCCCCGTGGACCTGGTCATCCACCACTCGTAGCCGATGTAGAGGACCGCGCCCACGAGCGACGTCACGAGCGACGTGCCGTAGTCGATGTTGTCGGTGTCGGTCTGGATGCCACCGAACGCCCAGTCGAGCAGGGCGACCGGGATCGTGACGAGGATGAAGTCGATGATCCGCGCGAGCAGTCGCTTGCCGACGTCCCCGAGCGGCGGCATGCCGGCCAGCGGATCGGGCGCGCCACCACCGCCGTAGGGCTCGCCGCCGTACGGGGTGCCACCGGGCGGCGGCGGGGTGCCGCCGTACGGATTGCCGCTGTAGGGGTCGTTGCCGCCGCCGTCCTGCGGCGGCGGATACGGCGGAGGCTGCTGACCGTGCGGTGAGCCGCCGGGCGTACCGGGGCCGCTGTCCTGGGGGGGCTTGGCGAAGGGGTCGTCACCGGATCCCGGCGTCGGCTGATCGGTACTCATGAACCGAGTGAAACCCGCAGGAAGCGGACGCGCCTTCCGGCACGCTCCGTTCGGGGTACCCCGAACGGAGCGGCACCGCTGCCTGTTACTGCCGGGCGACGAACGTACGGGCCGCCTTGTCGTGCCAGCACTGCCGCCACGGGCGGTCGAACATGCACCACGCCAGACCCACGACGCCGACGACGAGCGCGTCGAGCACGGTGTGCGTCAGCCAGCGGCGCAGCGAGGCGCCGAAGCCGGGGGCGAGCTGCGACTCGATGTCGACCACCCGCAGCCCGAACAGCTTCTTGCCCAGCGTCCGGCCCCACTTGGCGGTGGGCAGCGCCTCGTACAGCAGCCCGGCGACGAGGCCCACGCCCAGCACGATGGCCAGCTGGACGCCGGTGGTGCCGTCGATCAGCCAGACGGTGACGGTCTCGCCGGTCAGCCGCGCCTCGTCCACCTTCTCCTTGAGGTGGTGGTACGCGGCCGTGCCGAGGGGTACGGCCGCGGCGCCGGTCGCCGCCAGGACGACGAGCGTGTCGAGCAGCCGGGCGGCGAAGCGCCGGCCGAGCCCGGCGGGCCGGCCCTGCTCCTGCACCATCGACGCGAACGGGTCGTTCACCGGCGGCCGCCACGGCACCACGCCGGCCGCCTCGCCCTGCTGGCCCGGTACGGCGACGACACCGCCGCCGCCCGTGCCGCCGCTCGTGCCGGTGCCGGGACCCGTCGCGCCGGGGCCCTGCCGGGCGAGTTCGTGGACCTGCTGCGCCCAGGGCGCGGGCGCGGCCTGCGCGAGGGGCGCGGAACCGGCGCGCCGCGCGTCGGGACCCGCACCCGCGCCGGGCTGTGCCTGCTGCTGGGGCAGCGACTGCTGCGGCGGCTGGGTCTGCGCCTGCTGGGTCTGCGGCTGTTGCGGCTGCGGGCGTTGCGGCTGGGTGCCCCACGGGGTTCCGGAAGCGGGGGTGCCGGTCGGGGCGACCGCGGCGCGGGTGGCGGGCAGGTTGGCGTCCGGGTCGGACTGCTCAGGACGCTGCTCCCCGGCGCCCCAGGTGGTGCGGGGCGGCTCGACCGTGGGCGCGGCCGACCAGACCGGGGCGGCGGCCGAGCCGCGCCCGTCGGACGCCGCCGGCTCCGGGGCCCGCACGGGGTCCTCGTCGAAGAACATGACGCCGGACTCCTCGACGGCGGGCGTGCCCGTACCGCGCCCGGAGACCGTGGCAGGTGCTCCCGGACCGGGCGTTCCCCGGCCGCCGCTGTCCTGCCCCGGCGGCGGGGCGAGCTCCTCGCCGGCCCGCGGTGCGGGGCGGCTGGTGCCCGGTACCCAGGCGGCACCGTTCCAGTACCGGATGTAGCCCGGGATCGACGGATCCGGGTAGTACCCCGGAACGGGGGAACCGGAGGAACCGGAGGAGCCAGAGATGGGTGAGCTCATGGTTCGTGAGGTCCGTATCTATTCGGCCAGGGGAGTGCAGTGTCCACATCTACCAGACAGGCGGACTCGCCGGGTCCGCGGTACCGCACACCACACACCCTTACCGGGTGGGAGCGGCCCGCGCGGGCCCTTCAGTAATTTTCACCGCGATTCCGAGAAGTCGCGTAATGGTTGGGGTTGTATGCGCTCTCTCCTGGTGCGGGCCCCGCGCAGCACCCGCTGCGCAGCACCGCAAGGGGCCGCCCGCCAAGGAAAGGACGACGACTCGATGCAGACCGTGGTGGAACGCGAACTGGAACTGAACCTGGTGCTGTCCCCGGAGCGCAGCATCCCGGTGCCGGCCCGGCTGGCCTATCGCACAGATGATCCCTTTGCTGTGCACATCACCTTCCACGTGGGCTCGGACGCCCCGGTGAACTGGACGTTCGCCCGCGAGCTGCTGGTGGAGGGGGTGTTCCGGCCGTGCGGCCACGGGGATGTGCGCATCTGGCCGACGAAGGTCAACGGGCGCAGCGTGATCTGCATGGCGCTGAGCTCCCCGGACGGCAACGCGCTGCTGGAGGCGCCGTCCTCGCCGGTGGCGTCCTGGCTGGAGCGCACCCTGCGCGTCGTGCCGCCGGGGACCGAAGCCGAGCAGCTCGGTATGGACGACGGGCTGAACGAGCTGCTGGCCCCGACGACCCGGGACGAGTTGTGGCTGCGCGATCCATGGACGGTGACGGACGAGTCGCCCGAAGTGTGAGGGCCCGGGGGAACGCGGGGGTTCAGAAGAGCTTGCCCGGGTTGAGCAGGCCGAGCGGGTCGAAGACCTGCCGCACGCCGCGCTGCAACTCCACTCCCACCGGACCGAGTTCCCGGGCCAGCCACTCCTTCTTCAGCAGGCCGACGCCGTGCTCGCCGGTGATCGTCCCGCCGAGGGAGAGGCCCAGCGCCATGATCTCGTCGAAGGACTCGCGGGCGCGTGCCGATTCGTCCGCGTCCGCCCCGTCGAAGCAGACGATGGGGTGGGTGTTGCCGTCGCCCGCGTGCGCGCACATGCCGATGGTGAGCTCGTACTTCCGCGCGATGGCGGCGACGCCCTCGATCATCGGGGCGAGCTTGGTGCGCGGCACGCACACGTCGTCGATCATCGTCGCCGTGCCGACCCGCTCCAGGGCGACCAGGGCCAGCCGGCGGGCCTGCAGCAGCATCTCGGACTCGGCGGTGTCCTCCGCCGGGACGACCTGCGTGGCGCCGGCGGCCGTGCACAGCTCACCGACCGCCGCGAGGTCCGCGGCGGGGTCGGGGGTGTCGAAGGCGGCCAGCAGCAGCGCCTCGGTGGTCTCCGGCAGCCCCATGTGGGCCAGGTCGTTGACCGCCCGGATGGTGGTGGAGTCCATCAGTTCCAGCAGCGAGGGGGCATGGCCGCGGGCCATGATGTCGCAGACGGCGGCGCAGGCGGCGGCCGCTGACGGGAATTCCGCGGCGAGGACGAGCTGCCGCGGCGGGGCGGGCCGCAGCGCGAGCACCGCCCGCACGACGATACCCAGTGTGCCCTCGGCGCCGACGAAGAGCCGGGTCAGGTCGTAGCCGGCCACGCCCTTGGCGGTGCGGCGGCCGGTGTTCAGCAGGCGGCCGTCGGCGAGCACGACCTCCAGGCCCAGCACGTACTCGGCGGTGACGCCGTACTTCACGCAGCACAGCCCGCCGGCTCCGGTGCCGATGTTGCCGCCGATGGTGCACTGCTCCCAGCTCGACGGGTCGGGCGGGTAGTACAGACCGTGCTCGGCGACCGCGCGCGACAGCACGGCGTTGACGACACCTGGTTCGACGACGGCGACCCGGTCGACCGGGTCGATCTCCAGGATCCGGTCCATCTTGACCAGCGACAGCACGATGCAGCCGTCCGACGCGTTCGCCGCACCCGACAGACCGGTGCGCGCGCCCTGCGGGACGACCGGCACCCGCAGCGCGGTCGCGGTGCGCATCACGTGCTGCACCTGCTCGACGGTGCGGGGCAGCACCACCACCGCCGGGGTGCCCGCCTCCGAGAAGCTCGCCATGTCATGGGCGTACGAGACGGTGACGTCCCGGTCGGTGAGGATCGCGTCGGCGGGCAGTCCGTCGTGCAGTCGTTCGATCAGTTCGCGCATGGTTCCAGACTGGCACCCGGGCCGTGGCCGGGGAAGCTCTGACGCCCCGGCACGGCCCGGTACCGCCCTCAGAGGTTGCCGCGCAGCTCCTGCTCGCGCTCGATCGCCTCGAACAGGGCCTTGAAGTTGCCCTTGCCGAAGCCCATGGAGCCGTGCCGCTCGATCATCTCGAAGAAGACGGTCGGCCGGTCCTGGACCGGCTTGGTGAAGATCTGCAGGAGGTAGCCGTCCTCGTCGCGGTCGACCAGGATCTTCAGCTCGCGGAGGGTCTCGACGGGGACGCGGGTCTCGCCGGCCCATTCGCCGAGGGTGTCGTAGTACGAGTCCGGGGTGTTGAGGAACTCGACGCCGGCGGCGCGCATGGCGCGCACGGTCGCGACGATGTCGTTGGTGGCCAGCGCGATGTGCTGCACGCCGGGGCCGCCGTAGAACTCCAGGTACTCGTCGATCTGGGACTTCTTCTTGGCGATGGCCGGCTCGTTGAGCGGGAACTTCACCTTGCGGGTGCCGTCGGCGACGACCTTGGACATGAGCGCGGAGTACTCGGTGGCGATGTCGTCGCCGACGAACTCCTTCATGTTGGTGAAGCCCATGACGCGGTTGTAGAACGCGACCCACTCGTTCATCTTGCCGAGCTCGACGTTGCCGACGCAGTGGTCGATGGCCTGGAAGCGGCGGGCGCCCGGCTCGACGATCGGGTCGGCGGCGGCGTAGCCCGGCAGGTACGGGCCGGTGTAGCCGGAGCGGTCGACGAGGGTGTGGCGGGTCTCGCCGTAGGTGGCGATCGCGGCGAGGACGACGGTGCCGTGCTCGTCCGTCAGCTCGTGCGGCTCCTCCAGGCCGGTGGCGCCGTGCTCGACGGCGTAGGCGTAGGCGGCGCGCGCGTCCGGCACCTCGATGGCGAGGTCGATGACGCCGTCGCCGTGCTCGGCGACATGCGCCTCGAGGAACTTGCCGCGCTCGGTGGCGGTCTTGACGACCGAGGTGAAGACGAAGCGAGCGCCGCCGGACTCCAGCACGTACGACGCGGTCTCGCGGCTGCCGTTCTCCGGACCGGAGTAGGCGACGCGCTTCATCCCGAAGGCGGTCGAGTAGTAGTGCGCGGCCTGCTTGGCGTTGCCCACGGCGAAGACGACGGCGTCCATGCCCTTTACCGGGAACAGGTCCTTCTGCTGGGCCTCGGGGGTCTGCTGCGTCTCAGTCGTCTCAGTCATGTCAAAAGCCTCGCCCTGCGGACCAGAGTGCGCAACAGTTTGCGATTTCACTGCGCAATGAGCACAGTGAATCGAGGGAATCACGGGTCAATCTGTGCAGTCTGACCACCGGGAGGCGGTAGTCGTGGGGATCGACGTGCTGGACGGACAGCTGATCAAGCTGCTCGCCGACGAGCCGAGAATCGGGATGCTGGAGGCGTCCAGGCGGTTGGGTGTGGCCCGCGGGACGGCGCAGGCCCGGCTGGACCGGCTGCGGGCCAATGGGGTGATCCGGGGGTTCGGGCCCCAGGTGGATCCGGCCGCGCTCGGCTATCCGGTGACGGCTTTCGCGACGCTGGAGATCAAGCAGGGCCAAGGTGCGGACGTACGCGCCCACTTGGCGGGCGTGCCCGAGGTGCTGGAGCTGCACACCACGACCGGGCACGGCGACATGCTCTGCCGGCTGGTGGCCCGTTCGAACGCGGATCTTCAACGGGTGATCGACCGTGTGGTGGGCTTTGATGGCATCATGCGGGCCTCCACGGCGATTGTCATGGAAAATCCGGTGCCCCTGCGGATCATCCCGCTGGTCGAACAGGCAGCGGAGGACCGCCCGTGACGTGACGGTCGGACCCCGGGGACGCGTCGGAACCTCGGGAACGAGCAGGAGGGCGCCGGAGGCTTGAGTTTCTGGAGCTACCTCGGCAACCGGCACCAGCAGTTGCTGACCGACGCCTTCCAGCACGCCAGCCACACGGATCGCCCAGCAGCTGAAACGTCCAAGTGGCCGTGGACGGGCAGGACCCGCACGACGTCGCCAAGGAGTGGCTGATCCAGGAGGGCTTCATCAAGAAGGGCTGAGCGGCGGTCGCCCCGCCACGCCGATCCGGTATCAGCAGCTGGGGACCTTGCCGCCGGTGTTGATCGCGGCCAGGGCTGCCAGGGCGCCCTCCAGGTCGGTGACCGGCACCAGCCGGAGTCCGGCGGGCAGCTCGGCACTGGCGTCGGAGCACTCGCCCTTGGGAACCAGGAAGACGG
Source organism: Streptomyces sp. NPDC045021 (assembly GCF_056432645.1). Taxonomy (NCBI): domain Bacteria; kingdom Bacillati; phylum Actinomycetota; class Actinomycetes; order Kitasatosporales; family Streptomycetaceae; genus Streptomyces; species Streptomyces sp. NPDC045021. The sequence goes on along the minus strand of NZ_JBWKIQ010000003.1, from coordinate 110,176 downwards.
TGGCGCCGTCGCGCTTGGCGGCACGTTCCTTCAGCGGTACGCCGCCGACCGCGCCGACCTTGCCGTCGGCGGTGATGGTGCCGGTACCGGCCACGGTGCGGCCACCGGTCAGGTCGCCGCCGCGGCCGTTCCCGTCGATCTTGTCGATGATGCCGAGGCTGAACATCAGCCCGGCGCTGGGTCCGCCCACGTCCGCGAGGTGCAGATCGACCTTGACCGTCGAGGGGGAGAGTCCGAGGTGCTTGAGGGCCGCCCCGGTCGCCGCGTCCTGCGAGTCGGTCATCTCCTTCGCGTTGTGCTGCTCGATCTCCTGGACCGAGCCGCCGCCGGGATAGACCGCGGCGCGCGGCATCGCCGCCTCGTCGGTCGCGAACCAGGCCCTGAGCACATCGGGGAGGTGCACCGACGCGTCCGGCTGGGTCGCGGCGATCGTGGTCATCCGCAGCTGCCCGCTGGTGGTCCGGGTCGGGGTGCCGGTGACGGTGATCACCTGGCGGCCCTTGTCCGCGCCGAGCACGTCGGCCGTCATCCCCGGCACCACGATCGACACCGGGAGCGGCGCGAGGGCCGCGACGGCCAGCAGCGCTGCCACCAGCGTCGCGCAAAGGGCAAGGACTCGGGCACGGCGGGAGACTGCGGGCATGCAGAGAATGTAGTCCACCGGCGTGGCGGGCGGGGCACCCCTACCGGGCACCCCGCCCGCCACGCGGCGGACTGTGGCCTGGGCCACGTCTGAGGAATACGGCCTAGCGCAGCGCGTCGGCGACCTCCGTCGCCGCCTCCACCACCCTGGGACCGACCCGCTCGGGCACCGCCTCGGCGAGCATCACCACGCCCACGCTGCCCTCTATCCCGGTCACCCCGATCAGCGGGGCGGCGGCGCCGCTGGCGCCCGCCTCCAGTTCGCCATGGGTCAGGACGTAGCGGACCGGCTCGGTGTTCCGCTCCGCCGCCCCTGCGCCGTTCTGTTCCTGCCCGGGTGCGTGCGGCAGGACGCCGCGACCGGCCAGGATGGCCCGGCCCGCCGCGCCCCGGTCCAGCGGATGCCGGAATCCGGTGCGGTAGGCGACGTGGTAGTCCGTCCAGGTGGGTTCGACCACCGCCACGGCCAGCGCCTCGGTGCCGTCGACGAGGGTCAGGTGCGCGGTGGCACCTATGTCCTCGGCGAGTGACCTCAGGGCCGGCAGCGCCGCCTCCCGCAGCAGCGGATGCACCTGGTGCGCGAGCCCGAGCACGCCGAGCCCGACGCGGGCCCGCCCGCCGAGGTCACGCCGTACCAGCGCATGCTGCTCCAGGGTGGCGAGCAGGCGGTAGACGACGGTGCGGTTGACCCCCAGCTTGGTGGCGAGCTCGGTAACGGTGAGCCCGTGGTCGGTGTCGGCCAATAGCTTGAGGACCCGCAGTCCTCTGTCGAGCGTCTGAGATGTCTCCGCGGTCACGACGCCCCCTCCTCATATGAGTGGCGGCACATCTCACGGCGGGACGCACTGCCGGTCCCGCGGCAGCGCGCGGAGAGGCCGCCGGTCGCGGTGGTACCGGCTGCGCTCCGCGGCTGCTCTGCCACGGCGCGTGCGTGACGGGCACGGTAGCGAGCGAGTACCGCTCAGCGGAAGGGGTCGTCCACAATCCGGTCACTCCGAGGAAAAGTCCTGACCCGCTCTTTAAGCTCACGGGCCTATGACGAAGGCGGCACGGCCCCGGTTCCGGGGCCGCGCCGCCTGCGGTTGTTCCGTTCTCCGCCCCGCCGTCAGGTCGCGCCGGTCTGCGAGACCCCGCCCGCCTCGACCTTGAGCAGATAGGCGGCCGGAGCCACCGAGGACGCGACGGTGACGGTCCCGTACAGGGTCCCGTCGGTCGCGATCGTCAGGGACTTCGCGGAGATGCGGCTCGCGGCGGCGCCGGCCGCGTCGCAAGAACACGTGACTCCCATTCTTCGCAGCAAGATCAGGGAATGTCATTCCGTCAATTCACAGCACACTGAGAGGGCGCGACCCCAACAAGTCAATAGGCGTCCGAAATGCACCTGATGATGCGTCAGATATTGTATCAGGAATGGGCTTTCGGCCGGCACGGTCCCGCCCGGCGTCCAGTACGAACCGGTCAGCGCGACCGGGGTGTTGGGCCGGACCGCCCGGTGGGCGCGCCGAGGACGGCCGGGCGGGAATCCCGGAAATGGTTTGAAGAGTACGGGAACCGACTCGCAGGAAACACTGCGGAAGGTTCCGCTTTCCGCCATGGAGAAATTGTCCCGCATAACGTCACCTCGGCGCCCACCGTGGCGACGGTCTACTGCACGGCGACGGCGAATCAGTCGTCGGATTTCACCTGGTAGCAGTGGTCCGATAACAGCGACCCACAGAAGCACGACGGGTCCCACCGCGATCGGGCGGCGGTCAGCGCATCTTCGTGGCCCACTCCCGGACCTTCTTGATCCGCTCGTTCAGCTGCCCCGCCGTCGCCTCGGCGCTCGGCGGGCCGCCGCAGACCCGGCGCAGCTCGTTGTGGATGACGCCGTGCGGCTTGCCGCTCTGGTGGGTGTACGCCGACACCAGCGTGTTCAACGACTTGCGCAGTTCCAGCAGTTGCTTGTGCGTGACGATCGGACGCCGCTCCGCCGGCAGCTCGATGAGGTCGGCCTGGTCCGCGGGTTTCTGCCGGCTGTGCGCGATCTGCCGGGTCTGTCGCTTCTGCAGCAGCATCTGCACCTGGTCCGGCTCCAGCAGTCCCGGGATACCGAGGTAGTCCTGCTCCTCCTCGCTCCCCGGGTGCGCCTGCATGCCGAACTCGGCGCCGTCGTACAGCACCCGGTCGAAGACCGCGTCGGACTCCAGCGCCTCGAAGGGCAGCTGCTCCTCGGTCTCCTCGTCCTCCAGCTTCTCGGCGTCGGCCAGGAGCTGGTCCTCCTCGGCGAACGGGTTCTCGTCCTCGCCGGCCTTCTTGGGCTTGTCCAGGACGTGGTCCCGCTCCACCTCCATCTCGTTGGCGAAGTCGAGCAGCATCGGGATGGTCGGCACGAAGACCGACGCGGTCTCGCCTCGCCTGCGGGACCGTACGAAACGCCCCACCGCCTGTGCGAAGAACAGCGGCGTCGAGATCGTCGTCGCGTAGACGCCCACCGCGAGCCGCGGCACGTCCACGCCCTCCGACACCATGCGCACCGCGACCATCCAGCGGTCGTCCGAGTGCGTGAAGGCGTCGATGCGCTTGGACGCGGCCTTCTCGTCGGAGAGCACGACCGTCACCTTGTGACCGCTGATGTCCTTGAGGATCTTCGCGTAGGCGCGCGCGGACTCCTGGTCGCTCGCGATCACCAGCCCGCCCGCGTCCGGGATGCTCCTGCGCACTTCGGTGAGCCGCTGGTCGGCCGCCTTCAGCACGGCGGGGATCCACTCGCCGGTCGGCGCCAGCGCGGTGCGCCAGGCCTGGCCGATCGCGTCCTTGGTCATCGGCTCGCCGAGCCGCGCGGCGATCTCGTCGCCCGCCTTGGTGCGCCAGCGCATGTTGCCGCTGTAGGAGAGGAATATCACCGGGCGGACGACGCCGTCCGCGAGCGCGTTCCCGTAGCCGTAGGTGTAGTCGGCCGAGCTGCGCCGGATCCCGTCGTTGCCCTCCTCGTACGCCACGAACGGGATCGGGTTGGTGTCCGAGCGGAACGGCGTACCGGTCAGCGCGAGACGCCGGGTCGCCGGGTCGAACGCCTCGGAGCACGCCTCGCCCCAGGACTTGGAGTCACCGGCGTGGTGGATCTCGTCCAGGATCACCAGGGTCTTGCGCTGCTCGCAGCGGTTGCGGTGCAGCATCGGCCGCACCCCGACGCCCGCGTACGTCACCGCGACGCCGTGGTACTCCTTGCTGACCGGTCCCGCGCTGTAGTCCGGATCGAGCCTGATCCCTATCCGCGCCGCCGCCTCCGCCCACTGCTTCTTGAGGTGCTCGGTCGGCGCGACCACCGTGATCTGCTGCACCAGATGGTTGTGGAGCAGATACGAGGCGAGCGTCAGCGCGAACGTGGTCTTCCCGGCGCCGGGCGTCGCCACGGCGAGGAAGTCGCGCGGCTGCAGCCGCATGTACTCGTCGAGCGCCGCCTGCTGCCAGGCGCGCAGCTTTCCGGCCGTGCCCCAGGGGGCACGGCCGGGGAAGGCCGGTGAAAGGTGGTGGGAGGCACTGGCGGCGGTAGTAGTCACGGTCTCCGGGGCGGGGTCGGAAGCGGCAGCGGTCGGCGTCAACAGCGTCAAGCGCATAAGCGTACCTGCGGCACGCCCGTCACCCCGGTTCTACGCCACCGCGCCGACCACCTCACCACCGGGCTCCCGTCGCCGGGCGCCGGCTCTCAGCCGCTGAAGCCGGGCAGGGTCTCGGCGATCTTCTGCACGCCGAGCGCCCCCTGACCGGCGTTCAGGCCGCCTTCGGCGTCAGCCGGCCCGCCACCAGGACGCCCAGGAGGGCCACCGCGGCCATGGAGAGGAAGACGGCCACGAAGGCGCCGGGGTCGCCCGCGCCGCCGCCCAGGGTGGTGAAGAGAACTCCGGAGCTGCCGACGAGGACGATGTTGCCGAGGGCGTCGGAGACCTGCAGGGAGGCGGAGTTGCTGCCGGCCTCCTCGGGGCGGGAGAGCTTGAGGAGCAGGACGCTCCCGCTGGAGATGACCAGGCCCATGCCGAAGCCGCCGACGATCCAGGCGGCGGTGACGATCCAGGCGGGCACCGACTGGGCGAGCGCGAGGGCCGGGCCGGCGACGGCGGCGGCCATCAGGAGCATGCCGATCCTGATCAGCCGCTCGCGGTGCGGCTGCAGGCGCGGGCGGCTCTGCACGTACGAACCGAGCGCCCAGGTCAGGCCACCACCGGTGAGCGAGAGCCCGGCCAGGGTGGCCGAATAGCCGCGCTCGGTGACCAGCATCAGCGGGATGAAGCTCTCCGCGCCGATGAACGATCCGGCGGCGACCCCGCGCAGCAGGATCACGGCGGGCAGCCCGCGGGTGGCGCGGAAGGTGCCCCGGGGCAGCAGCCGCAGGACGCCTGGGACCAGGAGCGCGGCGCCCACGGCGGCGGGTACGAGCATGACCGGCGACAGGTCCTGGCCCGCGTACTGCAGCAGGCCCGCGCCCGCCGCCACGGAGAGCGCCAGGACGATGCGGCGGGCGTTCAGGGCCGCGGTCCTGTCCCCCGGGGTCAGCTTGCGCAGCGCCGGCAGCATCACGGCGAGCGGCAGCAGGACCAGCACCGGGATGGCCAGGAAGACCCAGCGCCAGCCCAGATGTTCGGTGACGGCTCCGGCGACCACCGGTCCGACGATCACCGGGAGCACCCAGGCCGCGGAGAACGACGCCATGACCGAGGGCCGCAGCCGCTCCGGGTAGGCCCGGCCGACGATGACGTACAGCGCGACGATCACCAGTCCGCCGCCGAGGCCCTGGACCGCGCGGCCGGCGATGAACGTCCACATGTTCTGCGCGGAGCCGGAGATGAGCAGTCCGGCCGCGAAGGCGGCGATGCCGGTGAAGAGCGGGGCGAGCGGGCCCTTGCGGTCGCACCACTCGCCGGACACCACCATCGACAGCAGGCTGGCGGTGAAGTAGCCGGAGAACGCGAACGCGTAGAGGGAGAGCCCGTCGAGGGCGCGGCCGGCGACCGGCATCGCGGTGTTCACCGCGCTCGCCTCGAAGGCGATGAGCAGCACCACGGAGACGATGCCGAGGGTGAGCGCGCGGTAGCGCCGCCCGAGGACGCCGTCGGTGTCCGGGATGTCCGGAATCCCGGTCCGCTCCGGCGGGGCGGCCGGCTCGCTGCTCTGGGCTTCTACGGTGGTCACCGAGCAAGAGTAAGGGGCGCAGACGCATTTCACCCCCTGCCTGCGGACGGGTTGTCGCTCCGCCGATGGTCCTAGGCCGGGCCACCGTTCCGGCCCCCCGCCCCGGTTCGTGAACGGCGTATGTCGCCGTATGGCGGTCCTGTTGCGGGGCCGCCGGGACCGTTGACCGCCCCCGGGGGCGGCGCCCTATCGTCGGTGATGTCACCAACACGGCCGTATGCCCGAGTGGTTTAGGGACTCGCCTGCAAAGCGAGGCACGTGGGTTCGATTCCCGCTACGGCCTCCGTGGCCTGACCAGGCAAAACGAAAGGGCGGCACCCCGTCGGGGTGCCGCCCTTTCGGTCGTCCGTCTCAGTTCCCGTCTCAGTTGCTGGTGCGTAAGTAGGACGGGAATCAAGCAGAGGCTGGGTAGGAGCCGCTCAGGTGTCCAGGTGCTCCCTGGGCAGGTGATTGCAGGTCCTCCGTGGCGGTCCGGAGCCGAAATCCGGGCCAGTCAAATCGTGGTAGTCACGCCTGCATCTTTCACCGCCGCTCCCTTCATAGTCCCGGCAGCCGCACCTGTGGTTCGCGGGTGGAGGCTCCAAGTGCGCTCCGCACGGCCTGCCGAACCAGTCGCTCTCCTCGGGCAGCAGCTCCACCCCTGCCTTCCGCACGATCGCCCCGGCCTCGCGCTGCGCGTCGATGACCAGCGAGGCGGCTTCCGCCACCGCCTTCGCCTGCTCTTCCGTCCGCTGTTTCAGCTTCGAGTCGTCGGACATCCTCGTCCTCCTCTGATTGGTCGAGGCAGCCGTAGTAACAGAAGCTGGTTGGCGGACACGGCAGGGCTCGCACGAGCTGCACCGTATGCCCGCTCTCCTTGCACCGGTCGGAGCAGTGCCTGCCCGCCGCCTTCTCCGTCTCAGTTGCACGGTAGGAGCACTCCGGCCGCCCCGTCGTCGTCATCATCTGGCCGGTCCGTCTTGACCTTCCAGATCAGCCCGTCAACCTGCCGCGCGACATCGGTCCGCACAGCGTCCACCATGTGCTGATACCGCGCGGCCATAGCGGTGGTCGACCACCCCATGAGGCCCATGACGGCCCGTTCGGGGACACCGAGGATCAGCAGGACTGTCGCGGCCGTGTGGCGCGCATCGTGCAAACGCCCGTCTCGGACTTTCGCATCTGCCAGAAGGGCCTTCCACTCCTCCCAATCCCGGCGGTGGGACGGGCTACGGCCGTGCTCATCCGGGAACACCAAGCCGTTCTCCTCCCAGCGCTTCCCGGCCGCCTTCCGCTCCGATTCCTGCGCCTTGAGGTGTGCTTGGAGTAGGACAACAAGCTGTTCGGGGAGTCCGACCGCGCGGCGGCCGGCGCGCGACTTGGTGGTGGACAACTCCGGGTTGGTTCGTCGCCGCTGCGGGCAGTACCCGGCAGCCTTGCGCCCGCAGTGCTCCGCGCACCCATGGGCGTACTGCGGCCGGTGGCGACTACGACGGACAACGAGGAACGCACCCTCAAGGTCCAGGTCCTCCCACTGCAGTCCCAACACCTCGCCTTGACGCAGTCCGAGGGCGAGGGCGACGGCCCACCGTGCGGAGTTGCGATGCTGGTCAGCGGCCTTGAGCAACCGCTGTACCTCTTGAACGTTGTAGGGCTCCACCTCGTACTCCCCCGTTTTCGGTGCTTTGGCCCACTGAACGGGGTTCTTGCCGAGATGTCCGCGTCGTACGGCCTCGTTGAGGGCAGTGCGGAAGGTTCGGTGCACCTGGTGAGCGGTCGCGGACTTACTGCCAGCGGCCTGCATCTTGGCGTAGAACGACTCGATGTCCTCGGGCTTGAGCCTGTCGAGACGGTGACCACCCAAGCCGGGGATGAGGTGCTTCCGCACGGCTACGCCATACCCGACCATCGTGTTGTCGTTAACGGCGAGAGGCGCGACATTCTCAATCCAGTGAGTCAGCCATGTCTTGACCGTCCACGCCTTGCCGGGCTTCCTCACAGTCTTGGCGTCGCGCTGCTTCTCCACCTCGCGTACGGCGGTCGTCACTTCAGCACGCGTCTTGCGTTCGACGTGACGGCGGTCCGGGGTGCCGTCGTCGCGAATACCGACAGTGACGCGGCCGTGCCACTTACCGTCTTTGCCAAGGTAGATCGAGCTGCGCCCGTTGGGCTGTCGCGTGCGCTTCTGTTCCTCTGCCACAGGCAGACTCCTGATTCTAAGTGTCGGGATGGAGACCGGGGCGGCGGGCTGTCCTGTCCGGGAGTGCCGCCGCCCCGGGCGTCGTCAAGCGGCTTGGTGGACGGTGCGGAGACGGGTGACGTACGCGGCCGGCGCGTCGGCGGGGACGCGGCGGAGGCCGCCGACCATGACGGACTCCAGTACGCCGGCGCGGATAAGGGCGAAGCATGTGGTCCGGCCGATGCGGAGGCGTCGGGCGGCTTCCTCGACCGTGAGCAGGACGAGGGTCGGGTCGTACGTGACGTTGGGGGCGGGGTTCACGTGGCTCCTCGGGACAGCTCTGGGTACCGGGGGGCGCCACAGAAACCACGAAATACACAGAAAGACCGGCTCAGCCGTTTGACCTGCGGGAACATGAGCTGCGGGGCGACGCGGCGGGCTCCCACAGAAATCGTCGGAAGTCCTACAGAAATAAGGACGGCTATTTCTGTGGGACTTCCAGGGGTTTCTGTGGGAGCCGCCGGAGGCGCCCGTACGGGGGTTCCGTCGCAGGTCAGAGCGATGGTGCGGTATTTCTGTGTATTCCGTGGTTTCTGTGGAGGGATTCAGCCGCTCAGGCGGCGGGGTCGTGCACTCGCGGGTGCACGAGGTAGCGCGGGGAGGGCGGTCGGCCGCGACCGCCGGTCCTGGCGACGGGGAGGCTCCGCACCCACCCGTGGTCCTCCAGCAGACCGAGAACGGGTTCGAGGTCCGCGACGGTGGTGAACTCGGAGCGGGAGAGCTTCACCAGGAGATCCCGCTTGCTGATCTCGCCGACTTCAGCCGTCTTCAGGACGTCCAGGAGGGTGCGGGCCCTGGCCACGGTGGGATCCGCGCCCATCCGGTCGAATACCGCCAGCGCGTGCGTTGCGAAGTACTGGCCTACCTCGATCGCGGCTTCCATGGTCGCGACGGTGATCGGGGTGGTGTGCGCGTTGTCCGGGTGCTCGGCTAGGTGCAGCAGACCGGCGATGCGGGCCACGGCTCCGACCAGCTTTCCCGCCCAGTCACTGATGTGCCCGAACGCCCCTCCCCGCGCCGCCAACTTCGGCTCTACAAGGTCTTGGAAGGCCAGAAGCGCCGCGTCCGCGTCGGGGGTGGTCTGAAGTACCGCCGGGTCCGTCCAGTCCGCCAGGGAGAGCGTCAGGGCGATGACGCGGCGGGTGTAGGTCGCCCGCACGTCCGCCGGGATGGGTGCGGGGTTGGAGAGGCGTTGGCCGACCAGGGATTCCGGCAGGGAGTACAGGAACCGCCCCAGTAGGCCGCGCCCCCTGCCGCCCTTGATGCGTCCGATGTCGTCCAGTACCTGTGGCTGGACGCACAGGCCCATGGTCAGTGCGGGGTGGTCGATGTACTCGCGGCGGGTCTGTCGATCCACGCGCAGCCGGTCCCCCGCGTGACCTTTGAGGAACGGCCCCATGTTGGGGGCACCGCCCGTGTAGCGACCGGCGATGATGTCGAAGATCTCGCCCTCCGCCGACATGACGGAGATGCGTCCTTCCTGCTCTGCCATGCGGGTAATCACGGTCTCAGCAGTCGCATCGTCGGCGAGCAACTGCGGCAGCACCGGGACTTTGAGAGTGTCTGCGCTCTGTGCCATCGCCACGGCGGTCGCCACCAGCTCATCGCGCGACCCGTCACCCCGGGCGAGAACGGCCGCTTCCTTGGCCGCTTCCCTCGCCAGTTCCACGGTCAACTGCGCTTCCGCGATGAGCGGCTTCGTCGCGGCCTGGAGCTGCTTCTCCGCTTCGTAGAGCGGGTCGGAGAGCAGGTCGAACACGGCGGACTTGCGGTTGGCCGGTGGGAGAGCCACGACCACGAACAGATTCGTGGGTTCCCGCCAGTTCCCCCGCACGTTCACTACCGCCCGCCCGCCGGCAGCCGTGGCCAGTACCGCCAGGGCGACGCATCCGGCGAGGTCGATCGGGGTTTGGGTCTCCTCGGCAACGGCTTCAGTGAACTCCCGCAGCCATCCGGGCAGGGCGTGAGCGGGGAAGGCGCGAAGCTGATGGTGACCGGTTAGGGGTACGGGGTTGTCCCAGACCTGCGGGGCGGGTTCGTCCGGGTCGGAAAGAGGCGCGTCCCACAGGTCCGGCAGGGATTCGCTCGGGGTGCTCATGCGGCCTGCCTCCCTTCGGCAGCGTTACGGAGCGGGCATTGGGTGCGGTGCGCGATGTGCTGTTCGACCACCAGCAGGACGCTGCGGCGGTCGCGGGCGCGGCGCTCAAATCCGCATTGGCACCACGCATGGGCGGACACGGGAGCCCTCCAGTACTCCGGGGCCACGATGTGGATCCACGCGACCACCCACGCGGGTCCGGGGGTCGAACCGTGCGGCTCAGAGCTGACAGGCATGGAAGGACGGCCTGCGGCCGGCGTCTTTCGAGGAACGACCGCCCGCCCGGAGGTGGCCTTGGTCGGAGTCGCGTCTGATGGTCCGATCAGGGTGAGCTGTCGGCCGGTGGGTGCTGCGGATTCGGGGTGGTCGTTCATGCTGCCCTCCCCGCGTAGCCGTTGGCGACGGCCCGTCGGGCGTATGTCTCGGGGACACCTACGGCGACGGCTGCGGCAACGAGCTGCCGTTCGAGTACGTCCATGCCGCACGGCCCCGTGCACTGTGCGTGCTGCGCTGCCAGGAATCGGGCTACACCGAACGCCTGCGACGCGGCGCCGGATTCGGTGTGGCTGCGGATCAGGGCCAGGCCGCGATCCAGACCGGTGCGCACGTACTTCTCGGTATGGCGGCATCCGGTTGCTACCGCCCTGTTCCAGTCGGCCCGGTCACGGTGAGAAGAGACCACCGGCCCCGGGGCGGGGGTGGTCTCTTCTGATGCGACCAGCGCGCGGACAGAGGTCGGCAGAGTGACCATGAAGCCGTGCCCGGCGCCGCGCCAGCGTGCGTAGGACATGCGGGATTTGATGTCGACACCGGGGCGGACCGTGTTCGCGGACCGGAGGGCGCCCAGGTAGATCCAGTGCTCCCCGCGCGTTGTCGGGACTGTGCGAGTGACCGGCAGCGTCTCCCGCGCCCAGGTGACGGCCTGCACGTTGTCCAGGTCGACGACGGTGAGCCCGGCTCCGCCCGGGTGGTAGGCGACGGCTCCGGCGTGACGCCATGCCCTGGCCCATTCGGCAGACGCGATGACCTGAGGGGTGGTGGTGGCGGCAGCCCATGCGTGGCAGACCGCCGGGCACCGGCAAAGGCCCGGGGCTTTCATGTTGGGCCGTCCTCCGCAGGCGTTGCCGGAGCAGGTCCGGCAGTTCCCGAACGGCACCTTTCCTTGCCGTAAGGGCAGCACCGGCACGCCTTTCGCTGCCAGTTCCAGGGCGGTGGCCAGGAGTTCGTTCATGCCGCCACAGCCCCGGATGTCGCGGTGAGGAACCGCTCCCCGAGCCATTGGCCGTAGGCGGGCGGGATGGCTTCGGCGATCTCCTTGCGGATGTCCGTCCAGTGGATGCCCATGGCGTGCTGCCACTGCGGGACGGTGCCTTTGCCGCCGCCTTCGCCGTAGACCGCGAAGTACGGGCCCTGGTACCAAACGCCGTGCCGCATCCCGGCCACTCGACCGCGATGCGGGACGTGCTGCGGCTTGGGGGTGCTCCAACCGCCCAGTTCGAGGTTCCGGTGCCGCTGCACTGCGAGGCCGAACATCTCGCCGCACAGCGTGACGTCGATCCGCATGCGCTTGGAAGCCCGTCCTGGCGGCTGCTCGATCGCATACGGGCGGCCGGTGGATTCCAGGGCTTCCCTCGTGGGGGTCAGGAGGTCCGGGTAGTCGAAGCCGCGGGCGGCGTTGGTGCCGGCAGTCAGGGTGCAGTCGAACTGGCACGGGGGACCTGCGTGAATGAAGTCGAAGCGGTGGCCGTGCTCGCGGATGAAGGCGATGGCGTCGCCCTGGTAGAAGGCGTCACCGATGTAGCGGGGCTGCGGGTTGATGTCGACGCCGGTCACGTGGAAGCCGGCCCGCTGGTAGCCGAGAGTGTCACCACCGACGCCGCAGAATGCCGCCAAGAGGCGCGGCGCGCGGGATCGCCGAAGGAACGCGTGGTGGGTCATGCTGGAGGTCTCCTGTTCCTTGGAACGGGGGGAAGAGCCGGGGCGGACGATTTCTTTGGCGAGAGGCGTCCGCCCCGGGCACAGTCAGGTGGCGCGCAGGCCGTTGGAGTACGCGGCGTACTGGTCACGGACGTAGCAGCGGGCAGCGATCCCCAGCAGAGTCAGCGGCGGTTCCGCTGCGGTCTCCACCGGGCCGTAGTCCTGGCGCATCAGCTCTATGGCTGCGTCGCCCGCGACGTCGGCCGCGTCGGTGTCGTCCGGGGTCTTGAGGGCGATGCGGTCCAGCAGCGCGGCTTTGCGGAGCTGCAGCTCCCGCATCCGCTCCGGGGTCGATGCGACGCGAAGTGCCGCGACGAGGTGCAGGACAAGGTTGATTTCGCGGATGATCGGCGGGGCGTCGGTGTACGCGGCGGGTATGGGCATGCGGGTCACCAGGTCCTTTCGGGGTCGGTGTCTGCGGCGGTCAGTTCGGGCAGCCCGGACATGGCTAGGGCGGCGGGGTCGAATCCGGGCAGGGCTGCGCGGGCGGTGAGGGCTGCGGCGAGCGCGGTGGCGTAGGCGCCCCCGGCTTGTGCGCTTTCGACCTGCGCGCGGGCCCGAATGACTTCCACGGTCTCTACGTGCCGGTGGTCCTCGTGGCGTTCCACGGTGCGCCGGTCGTACGCGACGCTTTCGCGGCGGTCGGTGCGCCAGTAGCGGGCGGCCAGCGTGTAGGCAAGGACGGTGGCAATGGCCCACAGCAGGAGCGGTAGCGGCAGGTCGTCCGCGTAGGCGGCGACACCGGCGAACGCGAGTGTTCCGGCGGCGGTGAACGCCATGCCGGTCACGGTGCCGTCGGCGTTGCGGCCGGTTGCCGACGCGCCTCCGGCCATGGCGGCTCCGGTGGCGAGGACGCCGATGAGCCACGCGTCTCCGACGGAGTGTTCGGCGCCGTTGGCGTTCCACAGGCGCGCCAGGATCAGCACGGTGGACGTCGCCAGGACGGGGGCCACTTTGGGCAGGGCCGCGATGAGCTGATGGCGCATGGTGGGCGGGGGTGGGGTGGTCTCGTACATGGGTTCTCCGTTCCGGTGCTCAGGGGCGCATGTCGCCGATGGTGTGGGCGGCTCCGGTGAGTGCGTGGTTGATCGGGCCTGCCGCGCCGGTAGAAGCAAGCAGGAAGCCGAACATCACGGCGACGAAGCAGACGCCTCCCTTGATGGAGCCGACCTTGAGCAGGAAGGCGAGCAGGGCGCCGAACAGCAGGACGAGGGAGACGGTCACAGCCACGGGCGGGACTCCGTTCGGGTGCTGGCGGTCGGGGTGGGTCGGGTGCCGCGTTCGTGGGTGCGGCGCCACAGGTTCCACAGGTGCCGGCCGCGTCGTATGCGGGCGCCGATGGCCTTGCAGCGGCGGCAGTCTTTGCCGCGCTTGGCCCGGCCCTTGCGGTCGGTTTTGGTCGCGAAGCCGAAGCCCCGGCACTTGCGGCAGGACGCGAACGGCTGCGCGGCACACAGTCCGGCGTAGCAGAGCGTGAACAGTAGGAGGAGGAAGCTAGCGAGCGCGGGCAGGGGCACGATGGGCCTCCAGGGCCGGTTTTTGGGGTTTGCGCAGGTGGGTCGCTAGCCGCTAGCGACCTGATCAGGGGTTGGTTGGGTCGCTAGCGAGGTCGCTAGCGCTAGCGACGTGTGGTGCTAGCGCTAGCGACCTCGGGGACCTATGCGGCGGGGCGTTTCCGGTTGCGCTCGGTGATGGCGGAGGTGATGTGTTCGCGGACGATGCCGCGTCGGGTGACGGGCTTGCCGTCGATGCGGCGGCCGATCTGCTCGGTGCCGATGCCGTACGGCTTGAGCGCGTTGTTGAGCTGGTCTGCCTTGGCGCGGCCTTCCAGCGCGGCCCACATGCCGTACCGCTCGGGGTTCAGGTCCGCGAGCGCGTCCACCACGATCTCGGACCACTCCTTGGCCTGCGAGCGGGGCACCACGGCGGCGATGTCGTCCAGCAGCGTGTCCGCCGCCGCGTCGTTGCCGGCGCTCTGGCCGATGGCGTCGCCGGACAGGGTGCCTTCGGACTCGCGCAGGGCTGCGGCGCGGGTGAGGATGCTCTCCGCGTCGCGGCCGTTGGCGAGGTAGGTGCGCACGATCCCCGACTCGTCGGACATGCCCTTGAGCAGCCCAACGCCCTTGTGGGAGCGCAGCAGCCGCGACGCGTCCAGTCCCTCGGTGTAGGAGCCGGCGCCCAGGATGACGTCCGAGACCTGCCAGGAGCCGACCATCAGCGCGAAGCGGGCCTGGTGCTGGTCGCGCAGGACCGACGGGCACGCCTTGTCGTCCGGCTTCTGCGTGGAGTTCATGACGGACACACCGACCGCCGGGGCGACGCGGGCGAGGTAGACCAGCAGGTCAAGGATGGTCTTGCCGTGTTCGGGGTGCTGCAAGTACTCCTGCACCTCGTCGATGACGACCATCGTGAGCGGCATGTTCATGGCCTTGTTCCGCGACAGTTCCGGGGTGAGCTTGCCCTCCGGGCACAGGTGCAACGGCAGCTCGGACAGCCGGTGGTAGCGGTCCTCCACATCGGCCTTCAGCTCGGTGAGCGCGTTGATCAGGTGCAGCACGGGGTCGATGCCGTTCTTCGGCACGATCCCGAACCCGATGCGGTGCGCGACCTTCGCGAAGTTGCGCCAGTCCGGCGACGCCTTCCCGTCGAACACGATCAGGCGCACGTACGGATCCAGCGCCGCCGCCAGCGCGATGGTCCGTGCGGAGAACGTCTTGCCCTGCCGGGGCACCGCCCCGACCAGGAGCGACAGCCACAGCATCGTGACCGCCACCTCGTTGCCGCGCTCATCGCGGCCCCAGGGGAACGGCTTCCAGAAGTCCACCCGTTCCGCCGTGATCAGCGGGGAGGGGCCAGCGGGAACGGCCAGCGGGTCTTGGTTCGCCACCCACATCGACACCCGCCGCGCGCTGGTCACGTCCTTGTCCAAGAACACCTGCGTAGGCGCCACGTCGATACCCGATGCCAGCGACTCATGGGCCTTGAGCGCTTGCACGAAGGTCTTGCCGTACGGGAGGTCGACGGTCACGCGGTACCCGTCGCCATCGGGCACGATCGGACGCGGGAACGCGACCCCCTGATCGGGCTTGGTCAGCCCGGCCGCGATGAACGCCCGCGACACGATGTCGCTGGTCAGCTTGCGGTTACGGAACTTGACCCGGGCCGACTCGATCAGTGGCCGGTCAGCGGGAATGCCCGCCCAACCGAACGTCGCGGTCACGATGACCACCGCCAGCGCGAGCAGCCACGTGGGAGCGAGCACCCACATCGCCAGCGTCGCACCGAGGCCGACCAGGCTCGCCAGCGAAGCGAGGATGCCGCGCAGTTTCACCCGTCCGTCCCGGATGCGGGCCAGACGCAGGTACTCCGCCGCGTCCTCGGCCCGCACCGCCGCCAGGCGGACCGGGCGGGATTCGGCGTCGGAGACCCAGCGGGCGGCAGCTCCCATCCAGCGGGCCAGTCCGTACGGGGCGTAGGCGGTGAGCTTGGCCCAGTACAGCGGGATCCGTACCGCGTGGAAGCCGGTCACGGCCGCGTAGTGGCGCACCGCCCAACGGGCGACCTGCTTGCGCTGCTCCGGCGACTTCAGCCACGCGGGGATGACGCTGTGGCGGGCCTTGTCCTTGGCCCGCATCGTCTCCGCGAGCGCGGTCGGGTACTTCACCTGCGGCCGGTCAACGGCCTCGCCCTCGATCAGACCCTCGGCTTCGGGGTCCTCGTCGGGGAGGTCGATCTCCTGCTCACCGGTCGCGGGCTCATCGGGCGCCGCGTCCGGGACGGTCTTGCCGCGCTTGGACAGGAACGGCAGCACTGAACCTTCGGTACCGCCGGCCGCGTCGGTGTCGCGGCTGTCCGGGTCGTCGTCGTTGGGGTGGTTGGTCAGCGGGTTTTCAGACACGGTGGGTCTGCTCCTTGAGTGGGGAGGTTCAGGCAACGCGCTGTTCTTCGGGGTAGGCGCAGGTCACGCACATGCCGAGCGAGGATGCGATGACGTATCCGGCGTCCTTGTGGCAGCGCGGACACACGCGCCGGGCCGCGTTCGCCAGGGCGAGTGACGCCCACTTGGCCGGAGTCATCGGCCGGACCGGCACGGCCCTCTCGATCCGGTATAGGTACGCGACACGGACGCGGCGGCCGTAGCGGCGGGAGTGCCACATCACCTGTGCGGCGATGTCCTGCCCGCCCGGCCGCAGCCCATCGGCCCGTAACTGCCGGCGGGTCGCCAGACCATCGGGGGCGAGACGGAACGGGAAGGTAGGGATCCCGAACCGCACCCCGTCCGGGTCGTAGAAGCGCATCAGGCCGCGTCCGTGAGACCGCGCTCAGCCTTCAACGCGTCGCGGACCACACGGGCCTTGGCCGGTGCCGTTCGCAGTTCCTTGCGGATCGCTTCAGCGGTCAGAGCGTCGTCCGACCAAGCCGCGGTAACCTCCCGACCCTCGGTGAGGAGCTGCTCAGGGGTGCGGATCGGTCGGGGGTTGCGGGCCGCTACGGGCACTCGACCGGTCGCCCGACGCGGCGCCTGTACAGCCGCCGCAGCCACCTGCCCGATCGGGTCGGCGGGCGGGTGCGGGTCTGCCGATTCCAGCGCCGGACGGACCGGGGATTCCGGGACTGCGGGCGGGGTCGACTCTTGCAGGTCAGACACCGACTGATTCGTCAGCATCATCAATGATTCATCCTGGTTTGCGGGTTGGTGGTGCAACACCTTCGCAACCAGGTCGGAGCCGAAGAAAATCGACCCGACCGGCAGCGAGGTGGCCAGCAGCACCAGCGCCCAGTTTGCGGGCGCCCACTCGGCGAGGACCATGCGCGTTCCGCCGGTGTGGAGCGCGGGGACCAGGCCGTGTACGTAGTTCAGGACCAGCGACGCGGCCGTGTATCCGGCCAGCACCCATCGGGCGGTCGCCCGGTCCTGGCCGGTCAGCACCAGCGTGGCAACGAGCGCCAACGCCATCAGCCCATCGACGACGAACGGATACAGCAGCGAGGCCGTACCGTCCGCCCCGACCGTGGCCGCGACGTCACGTTGGGCGTTCCAGGAGACCCGGAACGCCATCCCCACCACGCCGACGAGGGCGAGGACCAGCAGGGTTTTCGGGAGCCGCTTCATGCCCCCACTCCCGCCGGGTTCTGCCGGCCGAGGTTCGCCAGGCGCCGGCGCTCAGCGAGCAGTTTGCGCTCCGCCCGCCGGATCCGCCGTACGTCCACCTCGGACGCGGGGCGACCGAGCGTCATGATCTGTGCGTCCAGCAACTCGACTTCCGCCAGGATCACGGGCATCTCAACCTCGATGCCCGCCAGCTCAGCGTCCGTCGGCTCGCGCTCAACGTCTGCGGCGGTAACAACCGCCTGAACAGTGCCGATGTACCTCATGGGTCGTGTTCCTCTCAGGATGGACGGCCCAAAAAGGCGGCTCCGGTGTTCGAGCACCGGGGCCGCGCGCCGTTGTGTGGGTGGAGAGCCCCGGACGGGATTCGATCCCGCGCCCTCACGGCGAGATGCCGGGGCGGTGAAGCGGTGATGGCGGATCTCCCTGCGCATGGGGTCGTTCGTCTCGGAGAGATCCGATATCCCGAGGGTCAGCACGACGAAGGTTGAGCCATGCGGTTCTTTAGAGCCGATGGCGTGTCCCCCTACGGGGTGTTGGGCCCGGTTGTGACGGGGGCCCGTTCTCGATCGGCTGGTCTCCACTCGCCTCGACCGGAGTCCTCACGGCCGTCGTACTGCGGTGGATCACGCTGTGGAGTTGTGCGTGACGTGATCAGCCCCTCCGAAAGTTCCGGACTGGCGATGGCCACACCAAGAGACTGGACCGGTGGACCGGTCCAGTCAAGTCGCGAATCAAGAGTTGAGAGGCGATACTCCGAGAAATGGCAGGTCAAAGACCCTGACGGGCCATCAAAAAAGCTGGACCGGCGGACCGGTCCAGCTTCGTTTGGCGGCCTACCTACATCGCGTAGGTGTCCACCTGCTCGAAAAGCGAGGAGGGCGTGACGCCTTCCTCGCAGACCAGTGGACGGCCTTCCTGGTCGTACGCCGTATGCAGGAGCACGGCGACCGGGGCGGATGCGGCTACCCCCAAGCGCTCCGCCTCCGCGTCGGAGGCGAGGCGCACCGTAGTGACGTCCACTCCCTCGACCGGGAACCGTCCAGTCTGCCGGCGGACATAGCGTGTGGTGCCTTCGGCGATGGGGGCTGTGTCTGCGAGGCGTGGTGCCGCTCCCGCGACCTCCGGAGGGAACCACGCCTCTACGCAGCTATTCGGAGATCCGTCCGGAAGCTGGAGGATGCGGATACGCCGAAGCGCTTGCACCCCGGGGGCGAGACCGAGCACAACGGCGACACGAGGGGGAGGCTCGGCCCAGTCGGGCGTACCCACGCGCACGAAGGGCATCCCGCCCATGATGCGTGCGGACCCTGCCCGGCGGGCGCCGGCGGGGCGGGCCACAGGCGTCTCCGTGACGACGAAGCCGGTGCCTTGTTTGGCAACGACCACCCCGTCATTGCGCAGTACATCCACAGCCTTGATGGCGGTGGCCCGTGACACGTCCCACTGGTCGGCCAGTTCGCGGCCGGATGGGATCGTCTCCCCGGGAGCGAACTCACCAGCGGCGATGCGGGCGCGCAGAGACTCAGCGATCTCTTCATACTTCAGAACTGCCATCGGTACCTCTCTGCGCACTGGACTGGTCCACCGGTACACACGATACTTCGACCATGTCGAATCTCGAATTGGCTCCCTCCGTGATGCGGTACTACGGCGAGACAGGGAACGAGGACAGCCGCCTGCGTGACTCAGCAGACGGACGTATGGAGCTGGCCCGGACTCAGGAACTCCTCCGACGCTTCATGCCCCCAGCTCCAGCGCGCGTCCTCGACGTGGGCGGGGGGACAGGGATTCATGCCGAATGGCTAGTGAAGGATGGCTACAACGTCACCCTGGTGGATCCGGTGCCCCGCCATGTCGAGAGCGCGTCGGCCGTGTGCCCGGCGTTCCTGGGGGACGCACGCGATCTGCAAGAGCCGGACAGCAGCTTTGACGTCGTGCAGCTACTTGGACCGCTCTACCACCTGCCAGACCCCAGCGATCGCAGTAAGGCACTTGCGGAAGCCCTCCGCGTGGTGAAGCCGGGCGGCCTGGTAGCCGCAGCGGCCATCAACCGCTACGCGTCACTTTTTGAGCACGTCACGTACGCCCACCTGCATACCGAGCGGATGCATGACTCCGTGTCCAAGATTCTGGAGACGGCCGTCTACGACGGGGCGCGAGGGTTCGCCCTGGCCTACTTCCACCGCGCAGAGGAACTTGCGGCTGAGTTGGCTGCCGCCGGCCTGACAGACGTTCAGGTCTTTGGCATCGAGGGGCCCGCGTGGTCACTTGTCAAGGCAGCCGAGCAACAGCCGGGCGAGGGGCCCACGGACGACCTGATCGCCTCTGCCATGGCGGCGGCGCGTATGGCAGAGAAATACCCGGAACTCCTCGCTGCCAGCTCACACCTACTGGCGGTCGGGTGGCGGTGAGTGCGTGCGGATGCATGTGGCGGCCGAGGTGTTATGAATGCCTTCACTGTCCGTTTGATGCGCCGTGGCCCATCTCTCGCAGCAGTCCTAATACCGCATCCCTGAGGGCGACGCTGTCAGTTTCGTCGCGCCATTGCACGAATGCAACGGCGTTCCCATTTTCTTGCGCACTGCGCAACAATGTCTCTGCAGATCGCGTCAGCCGTTGGTTCGCCACCAGCAAGCACCCCGCTACACTTGCTGCCGCCATCCCAATGGCCTGATTAATAAGACTTGTTGACACCGGATTTCGCAATGATTTCGATTCGACGGAAATTGCATGCCGGTCCGGGGTGAAAATGGTGATGTCGGCCGCACTGGGGCCATGGCCCAAATTATTTATTACAGAAAACTCAGGGAACAGTCGCATCAGTTCAACGTGAACGAGTCGTTCGTAAACCACGGCTGACGTTCGAATAAATGCAACGTCTTGCGATGCTCGGGGGTCAAGCGTACTTAGGGCTTCCAGTGCGCTACGCGCCTCATACGGAGATGCTTCTTCCGCCTCCTGAATTACGCGTCTACGCCGAGTAGCGAATCGCATTTGCGTTTCCCCATGACCCAGGCTTAAAAGCGGATTCCCGCTGATAAGCATCAAGAGAAAAACAATTCCTCCTAATACCAAAGCAACGGAGCCAGCCTGGTTATCAGTCACGAAAACGGCTACCGCCCCCGCACCGGAGAGAGCCAGCCCTGTCGCACCGGCAGCAAATCTCGCCCAACCGGAGAGAGGGTCCCCTTCACCCTCGTTTACGCCAGTTGACTCTTCCGGGGACTGTGTTAGGTCAGACATGCCCGCAGCCTATATTGGAAGCTCCACGGATTCAGGCTCGGCTAGAGATGCAGGAGCTGAGAGGCCGGAAGGAGGCCATGGAAGTCTCAAGTCGTCACCGCTGGCAGCTCGCACCCCACCGGCAACTAGAGGGTCATCCGCGTCCCGTCGCTTGACAAGGACCCCTTGGCAGCGAGAAAGCCCCTGCCAGATCGGCGGGGGCTTAATGCTGGAGCTTTGGGCGACAGGGTACTGGTTACTTAGGCTAATCGATCGCGCTGGCGATGGCGATCTTCAAATTAGCTTTTTTGATTGAGATTCATGCATGCGAGAGCGAGTAGCGCCCTCGCGACCACTTCATCTTGCGCCTGACGGTTACGGCGCCTTTTCGTCTCCCAGACGCGTGTGCGAGGCGTAGGGATGGCAGTGATTTCGACGCGCAGAGAATCCAAACTGGAAAGGAAGACCTTGCGACTGCGCTTCTCTCGCAATACTTCGTGGACGAACAAACAGACAGTGGCGAGAGCAATTACGCCGATCGCCGACAACTCGATGATGGTGGCAGGTGCCATTGGAGAAATCCTTTAGTGGGTAGGGCTTGCCCTTCCCCAGCGCTAGGTACATTAGCACCACAACTTCGCACCGTGTCAAACTGATCTTATGAAGGCACAGTACGCCGCCTACTCTCGATAATAATTTCGATATCCCGAACAGATGTACCCGGTGGCACGCCGAACATCGTGCGCCAGGTCAGCGTCTCTCGCTCCGTCTCAGTTTCCGTCTCGTTCATCGCTGTGCAGGGCCGTTCAAGGCCGTTCACCGCGTGGCTTCGGACGCAACGCCCGCACGGGTCTGAACGTCAGTGAACGCATCCGGACCATGCTCGGATCAGCCAGGACAAACCTGCAAAGCGAGGCACGTGGGTTCGATTCCCGCTACGGCCTCCGTGGGGAAGACGAAAGGCCCGGCAGCGCATCGCTGCCGGGCCTTTCCGTTGTGAGTTGTGCGGTCAGGACTGCGGCTTGACGACCGCCGCCTGCGGGCGGATGGGCAGCCGGCTGACGGGGCGGCCGGTGGCGGCGCGCACGGCGGCGGCGACGGCCGCCGGGGAGACCACCACCGGGACCGCGCTGACCGCCTTCGCGCCGAACGGCGCCAGCACGTCGCGCTCCTCGACCAGCTTGACGATGCGCACGTCCGGGGCGTCGAGCGCGGTCGGCAGCGAGTAGCCGGTGAGGTTCGGCCGCTTGATGATGCCGCGGGGCGCGCGCAGGTCCTCCATCAGCGCCAGCCCGACGCCCTGGGTGACGCCCGCCTCGATCCGGGCGGCGACCTGGCGCGGGTTCAGCACCCGGCCGACGTCCTGCGCGACGGCCATCTCCACGACGCGCACCGCGCCCAGTTCGATGTCCACGTCCACGACCGCGCGGATCGCGCAGAAGGCGAGGCCGACGAACGCGTCGCCCTGGCCCGTGTCGTCCAGCCGGTCGGTGGGGTGCGGGCGGCACTGCGCGGTGGCCCACAGCTCCTTGCCCTCGAGCGCCTCACCGACGGTCGTACTGAGCACCCCGTCGTACGAGGTGATCTTGCCGTCGGCGATGGTGAGCAGCTCGACGGACATCCCGAACTTGGCCGCGAGCGGCTGCAGCAGCTGCGTGCGCACCATCTTGGCCGCCCGCTCGACCGCTCCGCCCGACACCCATGTGTGCCGGCCGCGGGCGGCGGCCCCGGACGGCGGCTGGTCGGTGTCGGCGGCCAGCACGCCGACGTCCTCGACGCCGAGCACGTCCTGGACGATCTGCCGGGCGAGGGTCGTGAAGCCCTGGCCGGTCTCGACGGCGGCGCAGATGACGGTGGCCCGGCCGTCGTGGATCCGTACGGTGGCGGTGGAGACCTCGTCGGTGCCCTCCGCGCCGAGCATGTGCACCATGCCGAGCGCGTACCCCACCCCGCGCCGGACCGCGCCCGGCTCTCCGGCGCCCTCGGGGCCGCCGGGCAGCAGCCACTGCGACTCCTCCTCGTCGACGGGCAGCGGCGGCAGCTCCGCGTCGCGTACCGCCTTGAGGAGCTCGCCGACGGGCGCCGGGCACGTGACGGTCTGGCCGGTGGGCAGCAGGTCGCCGGTGGCCATGACGTTGCGCATCCGCAGCTCGGCCGGGTCCAGGCCCAGCTTCGCCGCGAGCTTGTCCATCTGGCCCTCGTACCCGGCGCAGACCTGGAGCGCGCCCTCGCCGCGTACGTGTCCGGACGGCGGGTTGTTGGTGCGGACGGCCCAGCCCTCGACGAAGACGTGCGGCACGACGTACGGGCCGGCGGCGAACGCCACGGCGGCGGCCAGCGCCTCCGAGGAGTGGTCGGCGTACGCGCCCGCGTCGAGCAGCACCTGCGCCTCGACCTTGACCAGCCGGCCCTCGGCGTCGGCGTGGTGCCGGTAGCGCAGCAGGGTGGGGTGGCGGTGGGAGTGGCCGAGGAAGGACTCCTCGCGGGTGGCGACGAACTTCACCGGGCAGCCGGTCTTCAGCGCGAGCAGCCCGAGCGGCAGTTGGATGCCGGAGTCCTCGCGGTCGCCCATCGCGCCGGGCACGCCGGTGACGACGACCTTGACCCGGTCGGCCTCCAGGCCGAAGCAGGCGGCGGCCAGGTCCCGGTCGGTGTGCGGGTCGGTGGAGGCCACGTAGAGCTCGACGCCGCCGTCCGGGCGCGGCACGGCGAGCCCGGCCTCGGCGCCGATGGGCGCCGGGTCCTGCCGGCCGATCCGGTAGAGGCCCTCCACGACGACCTCGCCGACGACGTCGGCGTCGCCGAAGCGCAGCGGGATGTGGCGGATCAGGTTGCCGTCGGGGTGCAGCGGCTCGGCGGCGAACGCCTTCTCCGGGTCGGTGACCGGCTCCAACACCTCGTACTCGACCAGGATCGCGGCGGCGGCCAGCCGTGCGGTGTCGGGGTGGTCGGCGGCGACGGCGGCGATCGGCTCGCCGTGGTGCCGGACGATGTCCTTGGCGAAGACCGGGCGGTCCGCGACGCGGCGGCCGTGCATCGCGTCGCCCGGCACGTCCTCGTGCGTGACGACGGCCCGCACGCCGGGCATCGAGGTGGCTTCCGACGTGTCGATGCGGACGATGCGCGCGTGCGGGTACGGGGAGCGCAGCACCGAGGCCCACAGCAGTCCCTCGGCCCACAGGTCGGCCGCGTACGGGAACGTCCCCTGGGCCTTCGCGAGGGTGTCCACGGGCCGCACGGAGACGCCCAGTCCGTGGAGTGCCGGTTCGGGCGCCGCGGGTGCCTGGGTGGCCTGGGCGGGCGTCGCCGTGGCCGCGTCGGATCCAGTCATGCCGCTGACCTCTCGCTGCTGCCGGTGGGTTCGCCCGTGCCGGCCGGGCTCGCGTGCGGCTCCGGCCGTCGGCCCGGGATCGTACGGCGGGTCACGCGGTGCCTCCCGGGTGGCTGCCGTGCGGGCCGGCCTGGTGCGGGATCCGCGCCCCGTCGGTGGGCTCGGACGCGTCCGCGGCGGCGGCCTCGCGGGACGCCACGACGTCCTGGACGGCGTCCAGGACGCCCCGGTAGCCGGTGCACCGGCAGAGGTTGCCGCAGACGGCCTGGCGGGTCTCCAGCTCGGTGGGCTTGTGGTTGCCCTCCAGCAGGTCGTGGACGGTCATCGCGAGGCCGGGGATGCAGAAGCCGCACTGCACGGCGCCGCACTCGGCGAGCGCGCGCTGCACGTCGGACGGCTGACCGTCGCCGGACAGCCCCTCGACGGTACGGACCTCGCTGCCCGCGGCGGTCGCGGCCGGCACCAGGCACGAGGCGACGAGCCGGCCGTCGACCTGTACGGAGCAGGCCCCGCACTCGCCCTGCTCGCAGCCGTCCTTCGCCCCGGCCAGGCCCAGCCGCTCCCGCAGGACGTACAGCAGGGACTCGCCGAGCCAGGCGTCGGTCACGGGCCGGTCGGCGCCGTTGACGCGCAGCACGTAGGAGGCGAGCGGGTGCTCGCTGTGCGCCTCGTCGAGCGCCGGCTCCTCGTCGTCCGCGGCCGCTGCGGTGTGCTCGACGGGCCCGTCGGGGCTCTGCTCCGCCTCCGGGTCGTCCTCGGTCACCACGACGGACTCGGCTCCGGGGATGGCGCCCATGGGGTACTCGCCGGACTCGTCCGCGGCGTCCTCCGCGACGAACGGCAGGCTCCAGTGCCCGGTCTCGTCGGAGGGCGGCATCGCTCCGGAGGAGGCGGACGGCGGGTGCTCGGCGAAGTACGGGTGCCGGGCCGCCGGGTCCGCCGCGTCCAGGGGCCGCGCGTCCTCGTCCGGCACACCGGGCTGCGGCGGCGGGTACGGTCCGGCCGGCTCGCCGCCGTGCCCGTCGACGGCCTGCGCGCCGAGGTCCTGCCCGAGGGCACCGGCCGGCCGCCTGGCCGCGGACGCCGCGGCGCCCTGGCCGAACTGGCCCGCGCTGAACGGCCGCGGGGCGGGCACTTCGGGCCGGGAGTGCGTCTCGTCGGGGTGCCGGCCGGCCCACGGGGCGGTGAAGCCGTCCGTGACGGTGCCCAGGGGGTACTCGCCGGACTCCTCCACCGGGTCCGCCGCGACGAGCGGGATCGACCACTGGGTCGCCGCGTCACCCGCGTCGGCCACCGGCGGCAGCATCGCCGCGAAGGAGACGTGCATGGTCTGGTCGGGGTCGTAGTCCCCGCCGCCCGGCACGGGCTGCCAGGTGCCCGGCGTGAGCGGGGTGCCCGGCTGCGGCTGCGGCTGGTCGGTCATGCCAGTGCCCTCCCGAGCGCTCGGCGGGCCAGCGCCGCCACGGTGCGGCGCAGTTGTACGGCGGCGGGCGGCAGCTCGACGGCCTCGGCCCCGTCGGGTCCCGGCACGGGGTCCGGGATGCACGCTCCGGCGACGTACTCGCCGAAGGCCGTGCACGCCTCGGGGGCGAGCAGCCGGCCGCTGTCCCAGTCGATCAGTCCCGCGACCCACCGCTCGGCCTCCAGCGGCCGCAGCGGTACGGGCGCCACCGCGCCCACCGCGCAGCGCACACCGCGCCGGGCGGGGTCCAGGACGACGGCGACCGAGGCGAGCGCCCGGCCGGGGCCGGTGCGGCCGGTGGCCTTGAGGAACGTCTGCGGCGCGTGCAGCAGCGGTACGCGGACGAAGGCGAGGAGCTCTCCGGGGCGCAGCGGGTCCATGCCGGTCAGCAGATGGCTGACCGGCAGTTCCCGGTTGCCGTCGGGGCCGACCAGGATGACGCTCGCCTCCAGCGCGGCCAGCACCGGCAGCGAGTCGCCGGTCGGCGCGGCCGTGGCGATGTTGCCGCCGAGGGTGCCCGCGTTGCGGATCTGCGGTGGTCCCGCCGCGCGGGCGGCGGCGGCGAGCGCGGGAATGAGTGCGGCGAAGTCGGGGCGGCTCATCCGGGCGTGGGTGAGGCCGGCGCCGAGCAGCGCGTGGCCGTCGGCGTACTGCCAGCCGCGGATCTCGCTGATCCGGCCGAGGCCGACCAGTCCGGCCGGGCGCAGCAGCCCGGAGTTGACGGCCGCCATCAGGTCGGTGCCGCCGGCCACGGGCACGGCGCTGGGCGCGGCGGCCAGGGCCGCCACGGCCTCGTCGAGCGAGGACGGCAACGTGACGTTCCGTGCCGTCTGCTGTGCATTCGTGCTCACGCAGCTGCCCCTTCCCGGCTCTCCGCCGTGCGGTAGCCGTACCGTACGTGCTGACAGCCCGGACGTGGCAACTCTGGCACATGTTCCGCGATGGTCAACGCGAGGGTCCGCGAAGTGCGGGCCTGCCCTTCACGGGAGTGGATGCCCCGATCTGTCGGGTATCACCCCTGTGCCGGGATTGGCGCTCTTCGAGGGTGTTGCGAAGATACGCCAATCCACCGTGCCAGGCCCGCCCTTGTGAGGGCCAGATGTTGCGGGATTGGTCACACGATCGGGGGTGGCCCGTCGATCGGGCGTCCGAGTACACCGGGGCGCCGCTGCCACGGCAGCGGACCGCCGGGCGGGCGGTACTCCACACCGAGCGCGTCAAGTCGCGCGTAGTGGCCTTCCATTCGGCGCTCGAAGTCCGCCCAGTCGCGCTCGGCGGGGGCGGGCAGCTGCGACCAGGCCACCTCGGCGACCGCCGCCAGCCGCGGGAACACCATGTAGTCCACGACCCGCGCCGAGTCCATCACCTCGGTCCACGCGTTGGCCTGCGTCCCGATGACGTGCGCGGCCTGCTCCGCGGTGAGTTCCGAGGGCACCGGCTCGAACCGGTAGACGTCCTCCAGGGTGCGCACCCGCGCGATCGGCACCGGCTCGTCGGCCCGGTCCGACTGCCGCCAGTCCAGGTAGACATGCGACTCCGGGCACATCACCACGTCGTGCCCGGCCCGCGCGGCGGCGATGCCGCCCTCGTAGCCGCGCCAGGAGGAGACGGCCGCACCGGGAGCCAACCCGCCTTCGAGAATCTCGTCCCAGCCGATCAGCCGGCGGCCGCGCTCCGCGAGCCAGCTGTCGAAGTGCCGGATGATCCAGCTCTGCAGCTCGTCCTCACCGGCCAGCCCCAACTCCTTGATCCGCTCCTGGGCGGCCGCGGAGGCGCGCCACTGGTCCTTGGGGCACTCGTCGCCGCCGATGTGGAAGAACTCGGAGGGGAACAGGTCGAGGAGCTCGGTGAAGACGTTCTCGTAGAAGCGCAGGGTGGTGTCGGCGGGTGCCAGCACGTTGGGGTTGACGCCCCAACCGGTCAGCACGGACAGCGCGGCGGTGTCGACGACGTCGGCGTTCCCCAGTTCGGGATAGGCGGCGATGGCGGCCTGCGAATGCCCGGGGATGTCGATCTCGGGTACGACGGTGATGTGCCGCTGCGCGGCGTAGGCGACGATCTCGCGGATGTCGTCCTGCGTGTAGTAGCCGCCGTGCGGCCGCTCGTCCCACAGCGGGGACTCCCGCAGCCCCACCTTGGTCCGCTCGCGCCAGGCACCCACCTCGGTGAGCCGCGGGTAGCGCTTGATCTCCACGCGCCAGCCCTGGTCGTCGGTGAGGTGCAGATGCAGCACGTTGAGCTTGTGCGCGGCCATCAGGTCGAGATAGCGCAGCACAGCGTCCTTGGGCATGAAGTGCCGGGCGACGTCGAGCATGAAGCCGCGCCACGCGAAGCGCGGGGAGTCCTGGATGTGGCAGAACGGCACCCGCCACTCGCGCGCTCCGAGCGGAGCGCGCCGGAAGGCGTCGGGGCCCAGCAGTTGGCGCAGGGTCTGCGCGCCCCAGAAGACGCCCGCCGGGCCGCCGCCGAAGAGGTGGACGCCGGTCGGCGAGACCATGATCCGGTAGCCCTCGGCTCCGAGATTCTTGGTGACCATCTCGTGGATCGTGATCCTGATGGCGTCGGTCTCCGAGCCGTCGCCCGGCGCCAGCCGGTGACCGGTGGCCGCTCCGAGCTCGGAGCGCAGCCATCTCTCCGCCCGCTCCGCGCCCGGCCCGGCGGCCAGCACCGTGTCGGGTCCGAGGACGAAGAAATCGTCCCCCGAGTAGTCGGTCACCAGGCGCGGGGCGGGGATCAGATCCATGACCGACATCCTGCCCCGCCGGAACCGAATTGGCATAGACCAATCGGGCGGCTACCTGAGGTCAGTCCTTGCCGCTCTTGTCCTTGTCGCCGCCACCGAGGGGCATCGTCTCGAAGATCTCTTTGCACATCGGGCAGACCGGGTACTTCTTCGGGTCCCTGCCCGGCACCCAGACCTTCCCGCACAGCGCGACCACCGGAGATCCGGAGAGCGCACTCTCCATGATCTTGTCCTTCTGGACATAGTGTGCGAAGCGCTCGTGGTCGCCATCGCCGTGCGACACCTGCGGGGTCGGCTCGACGAGGGTGCCAGTACCGGCCCCGCGTTCGGGCTCAAGAGTGCTCATAACCGTCAAGCCTAATTGAGCGACGGGTCGTCCGGGTACGTGGCCACCATCGCCAATTCATTGCGTTGCCGTCTGAGCACGGAGCGCCACAGCCGTTCCGGGTCCGGCGAGGACACATCACCCGGTTCCGACTCCACGACGTACCAGGCGCCGTCGACCAGTTCGGCCTCCAGCTGTCCCGGCCCCCATCCGGAGTACCCGGCGAAGATCCGCAGCGATCCCAGCTCCGCCGCGAGCAGCTCGGGCGGCGCCTCCAGGTCCACGAGGCCGATCGCGCCGTGCACCCGCCGCCAGCCCAGCGGGGCGTCGTCCCCGTCGTCCCACGACTCGCCGGGGACCACGGCCAGCCCCAGCGCGGAGTCCAGCGAGACGGGGCCGCCCTGGAAGACCACCGGCGGCGAGCCGGCGAGCACCGCCCACGGCTGGAGCACATCGCCGACCCCGACCGGGGTCGGGCGGTTCAGGACAACGCCGAGCGACCCCGCCTCGTCGTGGTCGAGGAGGAGCACCACCGCACGGTCGAAATTCGGGTCCGCCAGGGCCGGCGTCGCCACGAGCAGCCTGCCGGTGAGCGAAGTGACCTCCGTCATGGTGAACATGATCCCGCATACCGGGCCGTCGCGGGGTGCCAACGACCGGCCCCGGCGTAATCGCGCAGCGTGCGGGTAGTCGAGCCCCGGGCCGCGACGGCCCGGGGCTCTCCGTACCGGCTGGTAACCGATCGGGCCCGAGCGGCTGTAGCGAAGTCATGACACAGCCGGCGCCTCTTGGGCTTACAGGAGTCCCCTGTAGGCGCATTACCATTTCTTCTTGGTGCCTGCGGGAACCCGCCCATTTTTATGACTGTCTCCAGGAACGCGAGATCCATGACCGACGCTTCCGACGTACTGCTTGTCCATGGCGGAACCCCGCTCCAGGGCGAGATCCGTGTCCGCGGCGCGAAGAACCTCGTGCCGAAGGCCATGGTGGCCGCCCTCCTCGGCAGCGAGCCGAGCCGACTGCGCAACGTGCCCGACATCCGCGACGTCCGCGTCGTGCGCGGGCTGCTCCAGCTGCACGGCGTGACGGTCCAGGCCGGTGAGGAACCGGGCGAGCTGGTGCTCGACCCCTCGCACGTCGAGAGCGCCAACGTCGCCGACATCGACGCGCACGCCGGATCCTCCCGGATCCCGATCCTGTTCTGCGGACCGCTGTTGCACCGTCTCGGGCATGCCTTCATCCCGGGCCTGGGCGGCTGCGACATCGGCGGCCGGCCGATCGACTTCCACTTCGACGTGCTGCGGCAGTTCGGCGCGACCATCGAGAAGCGGCCCGGCGGCCAGTACCTGGAGGCCCCGCAGCGGCTGCGCGGCTGCAAGATCACGCTGCCGTACCCGTCGGTCGGCTCGACGGAGCAGGTGCTGCTGACGGCCGTACTGGCCGAGGGCGTCACCGAGCTGTCGAACGCGGCGGTCGAGCCGGAGATCGAGGACCTGATCTGCGTCCTGCAGAAAATGGGCGCGATCATCTCGATGGACACCGACCGTACGATCCGGATCACCGGTGTCGACAAGCTCGGCGGCTACAACCACCGCGCGCTGCCGGACCGCCTGGAGGCGGCCTCCTGGGCGAGCGCGGCGCTGGCCACCGAGGGCAACATCTACGTCCGCGGGGCCCACCAGCGGTCGATGATGACCTTCCTGAACACCTTCCGCCGGGTCGGCGGCGCCTTCGAGATCGACGACGAGGGCATCCGCTTCTGGCACCCGGGCGGCCCGCTCAACGCCATCGCGCTGGAGACCGACGTCCACCCCGGTTTCCAGACCGACTGGCAGCAGCCGCTCGTGGTGGCGCTGACGCAGGCCTCCGGCCTGTCGATCGTCCACGAGACGGTCTACGAGTCGCGGCTCGGCTTCACCTCGGCGCTCAACCAGATGGGTGCACACATCCAGCTGTACCGCGAGTGCCTGGGCGGCTCCGCCTGCCGATTCGGCCAGCGCAACTTCCTGCACTCCGCGGTCGTCTCCGGCCCCACCAAGCTCCAGGGCGCCGATCTGGTCATCCCGGACCTCCGCGGCGGCTTCTCGTACCTGATCGCCGCCCTGGCGGCCCAGGGCACCTCCCGGGTGCACGGCATCGACCTCATCAACCGCGGCTACGAGAACTTCATGGCGAAGCTCGCGGAGCTGGGGGCCAACGTCGAGCTGCCGAACCCCGTGAGCGTCTAGCACTCCCCCGGACGGGCGCGCGGGCCCGTCCGGACCCTCCGGGGCCGGACAAGACCCGTCCGGGCCGGGACAGACAGCAAGGGCGGCCATCTCCCCGGGGAGATGGCCGCCCTTCGCCTTGCCAGTCGGGAACTACTTGCCCTTGGCGGCTTCCTTGAGCTTGGAGCCCGCGGAGACCTTCACGCTGTAGCCGGCCGGGATCTGGATCGGGTCGCCGGTCTGCGGGTTGCGCGCGGTGCGAGCGGCACGGTGGGTGCGCTCGAAGGTCAGGAAGCCGGGAATGGTGACCTTCTCGTCGCCCTTGGCGACGATCTCGCCGACGGTCTCGGCGAGAGCGGCCAGAACGGCGTCGGCGTCCTTACGGGTCACCTCGGCGCGCTCGGACAGAGCGGCCACCAGCTCACTGCGGTTCATATCTTTACTCCCGTGTTCTTTCTGCCAGGGGGGCGCGAGCTTGAAGCTGATGCTGCCTCACTGCCCGAGTTGCATCCTGCCCCCATATATGGGGGGAAAGCCAATCCGGCACCCGAGCGGGTCGCTGAAAAAGCGGCTCGGATGCGTTGCGATGACCCAGTGTCGTCACACAGTGGCCGTCGAGTCGGTTGCCGCGCCCATCGCCTTTGCGGCGTTCCGAACGGCTCCGGCGACAGCGCCTGCCACCTTGTCGTTGAAAACGCTGGGAATGATGTAGTTCGCGTTCAGCTCGTCCTCGCCGACGACATCGGCGAGAGCGTGCGCGGCGGCCAGCATCATCTCGGTGTTCACCGTACGGCTCTGCGCGTCCAGCAGGCCGCGGAATACGCCGGGGAAGACCAGCACGTTGTTGATCTGGTTGGGGAAGTCGCTGCGGCCGGTGGCGACCACCGCGGCGGTCTGCCGGGCGACGGCCGGGTCCACCTCGGGGTCGGGGTTGGCGAGCGCGAAGACGATCGCACCATTGGCCATCGCGGCGACATCGTCGCCGGTCAGGACGTTGGGGGCGGAGACGCCGATGAAGACGTCCGCGCCGCGAACGGCCTCCTTGAGGGTGCCGGTCATGCCCTCGGGGTTGGTGTTGTCCGCGATCCAGCGCAGCGGCGACTCGGGGTCCGCGTCCACCAGGTCGGGGCGTCCGGAGTGCACGACACCGTGGATGTCGGCGGAGATCGAGTGCTTCACGCCGGCGGCGATGAGGAGCTTGAGAATGGCCGTTCCGGCCGCGCCCGCGCCCGACATGACGACCCGTACGTCCCCGATGTCCTTGCCGACGACGCGCAGCGCGTTGGTGAGCGAGGCGAGCACCACGATGGCCGTACCGTGCTGGTCGTCGTGGAAGACCGGGATGTCGAGCAGCTCACGCAGCCGGGCCTCGATCTCGAAGCAGCGCGGCGCGGAGATGTCCTCCAGGTTGATGCCCGCGAAGCCCGGGGCGATGGCCTTGACGATGGCCACGATCTCGTCGGGGTCCTGGGTGTCGAGGCAGATCGGCCACGCGTCGATGCCGGCGAAGCGCTTGAAGAGCGCCGCCTTGCCCTCCATGACCGGCAGGGCGGCCATCGGGCCGATGTTGCCCAGGCCCAGGACCGCGGAGCCGTCGGTGACGACGGCGACGCTGTTGCGCTTGATGGTGAGGCGGCGGGCGTCCTCGGGGTTCTCGGCGATGGCCATGCACACGCGGGCGACGCCCGGGGTGTAGATCATCGAGAGATCGTCACGGTTGCGGATGGGGTGCTTCGACTGCATCTCGATCTTGCCGCCGAGGTGCATCAGGAACGTACGGTCGGAGACCTTGCCGAGGACGACACCCTCGACACCGTGCAGCTTCTCGACGATCTCGCTGGCGTGCTCAGTCGACGAGGCGGCGATCGTCACGTCGATCCGCAGCCTCTCGTGGCCAGAGGCGGTGACGTCCAGGCCGGTGACCGAGCCTCCCTCGGACTCCACTGCGGTGGTGAGCTGGCTGACCGCTGTCCCGCTCGCCGGGACCTCCAGCCGTACCGTGATCGAGTACGAGACGCTTGGCGCCGTTGCCATCCTGACGACCTTCTTCCGCTGCCTGCTGTTTCTACGCTCTGCCGCTCGATCGTTGCACCTACTGGCCGGTACGCGTAACCGTGACCTGGGCAACGGAAAGATACTTCCACCATGCGAGAAACGGCCTGAATTTTCAAGCCCGGACTGTGACGTGGATCAAATTCGGGGCTGTCGGCAGATGCGGGAAGCAACCCACGGGACGGTTTGTTAGCCTGGGTACGGCACCGGCTCGATCCAAGCCCCCGGGCCCAACCTTAGGCGCTTCGAGCGCCCACTTGCCGCGAGGCGAGCATGGCGGGTCGGTGTCACCAACGTCCGACGGGCGCCCCTCTCACGAGGAGCGCCCGTCGTCGTTCCACGGCCATCCGGCCCTACGGGGACCGGACTTGGCACCCCCCGGAGGAGTGCCGCCGGGCCGGAGCCGAGCGGACCGGACCCGACGGACCGCACCGGAGCGGACCCGACCTGACGGACCTGGTCCTGTCCGGCTCCCGGTCGGTCCCGCACCGGTGCTGTGTGACTCCGGGTCAGTCCCGCAGCAGGTCCGGGACGCCGGACTCGTCGGGGCTGTCGCGCTCGCCGGAGAGCACCGTGAGCCGCTGGGTGGCCCGGGTCAGCGCCACGTAGAGCACCCGCAGTCCGGCCGGCGACTCGTCGGCGATCTCCGCCGGGGAGACCACGATCGTCGCGTCGTACTCCAGCCCCTTGGCCTCCAGGCTGCCCAGCGCCACCACCCGTTCGCCCAGGCCCGCCAGCCATTTGCGGGCCTGCCCGCGGCGGCCCATGGCCACCACGACACCGACCGTGCCGTCCACGTCGGCCAGCAGCAGCTCGGCCTCCGCGCGCACCGCTGCGCCCAGATCCGGGCCGGCCACCGCGAAGCGCGGCACCAGGCCGGTGGAGCGCACCGCGCGCGGCGACTCCATGCCGGGCATCGCCAGCTTCAGCACCTTCGCCGCCAGGTCGGCGATCTCCGACGGGTTGCGGTAGTTGACCGTCAGGGTGAAACGGCGGCGCGGCCGGCTGCCGAGCGCCTCCTCGCGCGCCTGGGCGGCCTCGTCGGGATCCGTCCAGGAGCTCTGCGCCGGGTCACCGACGATCGTCCACGTCGCGGTCCTGCCGCGGCGGCCGACCATCCGCCACTGCATCGGCGTCAGGTCCTGCGCCTCGTCGACGATCACGTGCGCGTACTCGGCGCGCTCCTCGTCGAGCCGGTCGCCCCGGTTGCGGCGGCCGCCGCCCATCCGGTCGGCCGAGGTGGTGACCTCGTCGAGACCGGTGAGCATGTCCAGCGGGTCCGCGTCGCGCTTCTTCGGGCGCGGCGGCGGGCCCAGCAGCGTCTCCAACTCGTCGAGCAGCGCCACATCGTGCACGGTCACGCCGTCGCGGCGCAGCGAACGCGCCACCCGGCGCACCTCGGGCGGGGTGAGCACGCGGCGCGCCCACCGGCCGAGCCGCTTCTCGTCGGCCAGCGCCGCCAGCACCCCGCGCGGGGTGAGGATCGGCCAGTACGCCTGCAGGAAGTCCAGGAACTCCGGCTCCGTCGAGATGTCCTCGTCGAAGCCCTGGCGCTCCTCGGCGGCCAGCTCCTGGTCGTCGAAGCGGCGTCCCGCCTTCCGCCACAGCGCGTCCAGCAGCAGCCTGCGGGCGCGCGGGCGCAGCAGGTTCACGGGCGCGGTCCCGCCCAGCACGTTGTGCCGGATCGACGACAGCTCCTGCTCGCCCAGCTCCAGCCGCCGCCCGAAGGCCACGACGCGCAACGTGGTGCGGGAGACCCGCTTGTCGGCCTCGTTCTCCTCCTCGTCGTCCTCGAAGAGGGCGGCCTGCTGCTGCGGCTTGACCGCCTGCGGTGCCTCCAGCGCGCCGCGCGCCGCGTTGCGCAGCACCTTCAGCATCCGCAGCGAGCCCTTGATGCGGGCGACCGCGGGCTCGTCGTACAGATCGGCCTCCGCGCCGTCGACGAGCGAGCCGACGGCGCGGATCGCGACCTGGCCCTCCTCGCCGAGCGACGGCAGGACGCCTTCGGTGTACGCGACCAGCAGCGGCGTCGGGCTGACGACCAGGATGCCGCCCGCGTACCGGCGGCGGTCCTGGTAGAGCAGGTACGCGGCGCGGTGCAGCGCGACCGCCGTCTTGCCGGTGCCGGGGCCCCCGGTGACCTCCGTGACGGACGCGGCGGGCGCCCTGATCACGATGTCCTGCTCGGCCTGGATGCTCGCCACGATGTCGCGCATAGTGTGGCTGCGGGCCTGTCCCAGCGCGGCCATCAGCGCGCCGTCACCGACCACCGGCAGCCCGGTCTCCAGCTCCGGGCGCAGCAGGTCGTCCTCCACCCCCAGCACCCTGCGGCCCTTGGAACGGATGACGCGGCGGCGCACCACCCGCCCCGGGGCGACCGGTGTCGAGCGGTAGAACGGCGCGGCCGCCGGCGCCCGCCAGTCGATCACCAGCGGCGCGTAATCGGCGTCCAGGACGCCGATGCGGCCGATGTGCAGCACTTCCGCGATCTTCGCGGCGTCATTGACGACGGCGTCGTCCGCCGGTTCGAGCGAGGTGAACGCGCCGTCGGCACCGCGCTTCCCGTCCTTGCCCTGCAGCAGGTCGATCCGTCCGAAGAGGAAGTCCTCGAACTCCGCGTTGAGCCGGTTGAGGTGCAATCCGGCGCGGAACACCTGCGCGTCGCGCTCCGCGAGCGCGCCGGGTGTTCCCACCTGGCCGCGCTTGGCGGCGTCATCCATAAGGAACTCGGCTTCGTGGATCTTCTCCTCGAGCCGGCGGTACACCCGGTCCAGGTGCGCCTGTTCGACGGCGATCTCCACGTCCCGGACCCCCCCGGGCGCTGCGGTTTGCGCGGCCACGCAAGACCCCCTTCTCCTGTGCGTTGAGAGCGCTCCGTGCGGGTTCGGCTACACGCACGGGGCAGCCTGCAACCGTACGCGACCCGCACCCCCCTGCGCACCACTCCGCCTGCGCCGGGCTTGCGATTCCCCACCCCGGCCGATCATCGGCCGATCTCCGGCGGATTCCGGCCGAGCCCCGGTGGACCCCCGGCCGGTCGTCCGTCGGGGAGCCGTGATCGCTCGCGCGGGGTCAGGCCTGGGCGGCCACCGCGCGGCGGCGGTGGCGGGCGACGCGTTCCCGGTTGCCGCAGACCTCGCTGCTGCACCAGCGGCGCCGCCGCCCGCGCGACGCGTCGAGGTAGACCAGGGAGCAGCTCTCCCCCTCGCACTGCCGCAGCTGGGCGCGGGCGGCGGGATCCGTGAGGAGCTCGACGGCGTCGCGGGCGACGGCCGCGAGCAGGGCGCCGCAGTCGGGTTGCGCGGCCAGGGTGCGGACGAGGGTGCCGTCCGGCGCGGGCCGGGCGCTGGGCGCGGGCGGGGCGGCGAGGGCGTCGGCGTTGAGCCGGGAGATGTCGGCGGCCGCGGGCACTGCGGCAAGCGGCTCGGACGGTTCGGACGGTTCGGCCGGGGACTTCGCCGACGGCTCGGGCGCGGACGCCTCCGCCGCGGCCGTTGCCATTGCCGGTGACGGCGCTAAGGCTCCTGGTGACGGCAGCGCGGCGTCCGACGGGCCGGCGGCAGCGGCGAGCTGGGTCGCCACGACCCGCCGCAGCACGTCCCGCAGCACCAGGAAGCGGCCGAGCCACGCCGTGTCGACCGCCACCGACGTACCGCTCGGAACGAGCCCGGTGCCGTACAGCCATTCGGTGAGGCGCCGCGGCGAGTCGAGACGGTCGACGGGCTCCTCGGAGAGCCGTCCGGTGACCGTCGCGAGAAGGTCGAGGCTCACCCGCCCGGTGTCGAATCGAAGCTCGGACGAGGCCGTAACCGTCATGTGCCTGTCACCCTTCCGCTGCCGCCCGTGACCCGCTGCCCCCAGAGTGCCCCGCCGGGGCCACGTGGGCTAGGTCAAGGGACGGGCCAGTGGGCAGGTGTGTGGACGGGGCCGGGAGCGCGCGGGTGAGCCGGGCGGTGGACGGGCCGGCGGCCGGCCCGGTGGGTGGGCCGGTGGGGGGCCGAGGAGCGGGGTTATTCCTCCCCCGCGTACTTCTCGTCCGCCAGCGGGTCCAGCGCCAGCCGGTAGCCGCGCTTCACGACGGTCTGGATGAGTTTGGGCGCGCCCAGCGCCGTCCGCAGCCGGGCCATCGCGGTCTCGACGGCGTGCTCGTCGCTGCCCGCGCCCGGCAGGGCCTTCAGCAGATCCGCGCGCGAGACCACCCACCCCGGCCGCCGGGCCAGCGCGCGCAGCAGCGCCATGCCGGCGGGCGGTACGGTCCGCAGCTCGCCGTCGACGACGACCGCCTGGCCGCGGATCTCGACCCGCCGGCTCGCGACCGGCAACGCCCGTACGCGTCCCGGCAGTTCGGCGGCGATCAGCTGGACGAGGGGGCCGAGCCGGAAGCGCTCCGGCTGGAACGTCGGAATGTCATGGGCCTCCAGCGGGAGGGCGGTGACCGGTCCGACGCAGGCCGGCACGACGTCGTGCCGCAACGCGTCGACCAACTTGTCGAGCCGGCCGAGCCGTTCGGCGCGCTCCAGCAGGGAGGCCGCCGCCGGGGCGCTGGTGAAACACACCGCGTCGAGTGAGCGGGCGATCGCCGCGTCGATGAGCCGGTCGACGGGGCCGATGTCCTCCGGCGGCATCCACCGGTACACCGGTACGCCGACGACCTCGGCGCCCGCCGCCCGCAGCGCCTCGATGAAGCCGGGCAGCGGCTCGCCGTGCAGCTGGATGGCGATCCGCCGGCCCACCACACCGTGCTCCAGGAGCCGGTCGAGGACCTCGGCCATCGACTCGGAGGCGGGCGACCAGGTCTCCGTCAGCCCGGCCGCGCGGATCGCGCCCTTCACCTTGGGGCCGCGGGCGAGCAGCTCCACCCCGCTCAGCCGGGCCAGCAGGGCTTCGCCGAGGCCCCAACCGTCAGCGGCGCCGACCCAGCCGCGGAACCCGATCGCAGTGGTGGCCACCACGATGTCCGGGCCGTTGTCGAGCAGTTCCTTTGTCGCCGAGAGCAGTTCCGCGTCGTCGAGCAGCGGCACGATCCGCAGCGCGGGTGCCCGCAGCACCGCCGCCCCGCGCCGCTCCAGCAGCGCGACCAGCTCGTCGGCGCGCCGGGCCGCCGTCACCCCGACCGTGAAGCCGGCCAGCGGCAGCACCGACGCGGCCGCGGCGACCTTCCCGGGAGCCGTGACCGGGGCCTCGGCCGAGGGTGTGGGTTCGGTGGCCGTGGGTTCGGTGGCCGTGGATTCGGTGGGCTTGGGTTCGGTGGCCGTGGATTCGGTGGGCTTGGGCTCGTCGGCCGTGGATTCGGTGGCTGCCCGGGTTTCCGCCGGCGTAATGCCCGCACCCAGCGCGGCCGACGGCGCCCGCGCACCGTCCTCTCGCTGTTCTGCCTTCCGCACCTGCATGGCTTGCCCCACTCCGCTGGAGGTACACGTACCTGGTGGCCCCCGCCGCCGGTGGATGCTCCCATCCGGCCGTCTGCCGGGATCGGCCGGACGGCCGGAGCGCCGAACGCCGCCGTGCGGCGGCTGTGAGCCGTCGCACGGCGGGCAGGTCGTGCCCGGCCTGCTGAAACGTCAGGCCGCCCCGTTGGTCAGACGCATCGTGCCAACACGGGGTGACGGGCGGGGTTCGCCAGGATTTCCCCGGTGTTACGTGCTGGTTCACGTCCTACGGCCGGATCCGGGACGCCGGGGCCCGCCCGGAACCGCCGGGCCCCGGCGCGGCCGGGCCCGCTCACACCTCCGCGTAGCTCAGCTGCGGCGCCGGTTCCGCCGCCGGTGAGAGTACCGGCGGAGCGGCGGGGCGACGGAGGTATACGGCCCAGGTGAGCGTGAAGCACACCGCGTAGAAGGCCAGGAAGGAGACGAAGGCCGGGGTTCCGGTGTGCGCGGTCAGGAAGGACTCGCGGAACGCCAGGTTGATGCCGAGGCCGCCGAGCGCGCCGACCGCGCCGATCAGCCCCATGGACGCCCCGGAGAGCCGGCGCCCGTACGTCGCGGCCTCCTCGCCGCTGAGGCCCTTGGCGAGCGCCTTGGCGTGGTAGATGCCGGGGATCATCTTGTACGTCGAGCCGTTGCCGAGCCCGGTGAGGACGAACAGGGCGATGAATCCCGTGGTGAAGACCGGCAGCGACTTCTGCATCGAGGCGAGCACGATCACGAGCGTCGCGGCGGCCATCGCGAGGAAGTTCCAGAGCGTGATGCGTGCTCCCCCGAACCGGTCCGCGAGGCGCCCGCCGACCGGGCGGATCAGCGAGCCGAGCAGCGGCCCGATGAAGGTGATCGACGCGGCCTGCAGCGGGGTGCGGGCGAACTGGTTCTGCAGCACGAGGCCGAAGGCGAAGCTGTAGCCGATGAACGAGCCGAAGGTGCCGATGTAGAGGAAGGACATGATCCAGGTGTGGGGGTCCTTCACCGCCTCCTTGGCCGCGCCGGTGTCGTTCCTGACAGGCTCGAGGTTGTCCATCTTCAGTGCGGCCAGCGTTGCCGCGATCACGATCAGCGGGATGTAGACGCCGAGCAGGATCCGCGGGTGCGAGGCGCCCGCCGTACCGATCACCAGGAGCCCGACGAGCTGGATCACCGGCACACCGATGTTGCCGCCGCCCGCGTTGAGGCCGAGCGCCCAGCCCTTCTTACGGAGCGGGAAGAAGGAGTTGATGTTGGTCATGGAGGAGGCGAAGTTGCCGCCGCCCACCCCGGTGAGCGCCGCCACCACCATGAAGGTGGTGTACGAGGTGCCGGGCTTCATCACGACCGCGGCCGCGATGGTGGGGAGCAGCAGCATCAGCGCGCTGAAGACCGTCCAGTTCCGGCCGCCGAAGCGCGCCACGGCGAACGTGTACGGGACCCGGACGACGGCGCCGACCGCGGTCGCCATCCCCACCAGGAAGAACTTTCCGGCCGGGTCGATGCCGTACTTGGGCCCCATGAAGAGCACCATGACCGACCAGAGGGTCCAGATGGAGAAGCCGATGTGCTCGGACAGGATGGAGAAGAGCAGATTGCGGTTCGCGATCCTGCGTCCGCCGTTCTCCCAGAACTCGGTGTCCTCCGGGTCCCACTGCTCGATCCAGCGGCCCCCCTTGCGCGTTTCCGTAGCGGTGGCACTCATTACGCCTCCAGGCCCAGCCGATGTCGGGTGTTCTCCACGACAGTAGGAATGGCCGGTTACCGCCCGATGGCACGAGGTGACGCGGGGGGAACCATGCACTCACCCGGCGCCGGGGGGCGCTGTGAGACCCGCGTCGCCGGGTTCGGGGAACCCGGTAGGACGCGCCTAGCCGGATTCGGGGGCACGGAGGGACGCGCCTAGCCGGGTTCGAGGGGCACGGAGGGACGCGCCTAGCCGGGTTCGAGGGGCACGGTGGGGTGCCCTTCGGGGCGGGGAAGCGCCGCCAGGCGCGCGTCGGTATCGGGGAGCCAGCTGCCGGCGGGGCGGCGCAGCCACTCCCCGGCCGCGGCCAGTCGGGTCGCCGCCTCGTGCAGGGCGGCCAGTCCGGGGTGGCGCAGCCCGCGGCGCCAGACCATCGAGACCAGGGCGAGCGGGACGGGGTCCACCAGCGGCCGGAGCACCGCGCCCGGCATGTCGAGGAACTCGGTGGTGGCCAGCACCGGCCAGCGGTGTTTGGCCACCAGCCGGATGAACTCCGCCTCGCCCTCGATCTGCGGGAAGGGCGCGGCCACCGCGATCCCCCGCCCCGCGAAGAGCCGCTCGGCGAGATCCGTCCACTCGGCGGTGGTGGGATTCCCGGCCCCGGCGTACAGCGTCTCGCCGGCGAGCGCGTCCAGCGGGATCCGCGGGAGGTGGGCGAGCGGGTGCTCCTGCGACAGGACGACGGCCATCGGCTCGAAGCGCACCGGCCGGTGGTCGAGCCGGGACAGGACGGCCGGGGACAGTCCCGCGACGCGGCCGAACGATACGTCCAGCCGGCCGGCGAGGATGTCGGCGGCGGCCCCGGTGAGGCCGCTGTGGAAGCGGGCGGTCAGCTCGGTGCCGGGAGCCGCCGCACGCGCCTCGTCCAGGACGCGGCGCCCCGTGCTGACGGGCGAGCTGACATCGACGAGCAGCGGCCGGTCGGCCGCCGCGAAGGCCGCGGCCAGCTCGTCCTGCGCCGCGAGCACCCGCCGCGCGTGCGGAAGGAGCCTTTCGCCGTCGGCGGTGAGCTCGACGCGCCGGGTGGTGCGGACGAACAATTCGGTGCCCAACTCCCGCTCCAGCCGCCGGATGTCGCGGCTGAGGGCCTGTTGCGCCACGTAGAGCGCCGCTGCGGCGCGGGAGAAATGCAGTTCCTCGGCCACGGCGGTGAATGCGCGCAGCAGACGGGGTTCCAGGTCATGAGGCACGCCGCCATTGAACACCGGCCCAGGGTCCACGGGAATTGACAACAGAAATGCGTCAATGGCCGCCGATCAGGTGTTGGACCGCGGCACGGCCCCGCCACGAGGCTGATCACATGCACCGTTCCGCACCGCTGCTGCTCATGGCCAGCGGCGGCACCCTCATCGCCGCCGACCGCACCGTCAACCAGCCGGCCGCCACCCGCCCGCCCCGGCAGCCCGTTCGGCCTGGGCGGCCCGGCCGCTTCGGCGCCTACCGGCGGATCTTCGCCGCCCCGGGGACCACCGCCTTCACCGTGGGCAGCCTGCTGTCCCGTGCGCCCATGGGGATGTTCGGCGTCAGCCTGATCATCATGGTCGCCACGACCCGCGGCTCCTACGCCCTGGCGGGCGCCGTGGCCGCCGCCGGCATGGCCGCGACGGCCGTCCTCGCCCCCGTCATAGCCCGCCTCACCGACCAGTA
Source organism: Streptomyces sp. NPDC045021 (assembly GCF_056432645.1). Taxonomy (NCBI): domain Bacteria; kingdom Bacillati; phylum Actinomycetota; class Actinomycetes; order Kitasatosporales; family Streptomycetaceae; genus Streptomyces; species Streptomyces sp. NPDC045021. The sequence goes on along the minus strand of NZ_JBWKIQ010000003.1, from coordinate 68,827 downwards.
CGGGCAGGCCAGAGTCGCCGTGCCCGCCACCGCATGGTCCGTCGCGGCCTGTCTCGCCCTGCTGCTGTGCGTGCGCTACGACGCTCCGTCCTGGACGCTCTTCGCCACGTACATCGCCAAGTCCACCACCCCGAACACCGGCGGCATGGCCCGCGCCCGTTGGGCGCACCTCTACCGCGACGACCCCGCGGCCCGCCACGTGGCCAACTCCTTCGAGCAGGTCGCCGACGAGCTGTGCTACATGCTCGGCCCGGTCCTGGCCGCGTTCCTGTGCACGGCGCTCTTCCCCGAGGCGGGGATGCTGGTCGCGAACGTCCTGCTGCTCGCCGGCGTCCTGCTCTTCGCCGCCCAGCGCGGAACGGAACCGCCCGCCCCGGGACGCTCCGCGTCCCGTACCGGCTCCCTGCTCCGCGTACCGGGCCTGCCGGCCCTGCTGGCCGTGTTCTTCTGCACCGGGGTGATCTTCGGCGCGCTGGAGGTCACCACGATCGCCTACGCCGACGCCCGCGGGCACGCTTCCGCGGCCGGCGCCGTCCTCGCCCTGCAGGCCGCCGGATCCGGCGCTGCGGGCCTGCTCTACGGCCTGTCCCGGCCCGCCGGCCCCGCCACGGCCCGCTTCGCGGCCTCGGTGGCGGCGATGGCCGCCCTCATGACCCTGCCGCTGCTGGCCCGCGACCTGCCGATGCTCGCCTGCTGCCTCTTCCTCGCCGGCTGCGCCACCGCTCCCACCATGGTCAACGGCATGACCCTGGTCCAGAACCTCGCCCCTGCCGCCCGCCTCAACGAGGGCATGACCCTCGCCGTCACCGGCATCCTGGCCGGCATCTCCACCGGCGCGGCCCTCGCCGGCAGCGCCGCAGAACGCCTCCCGCCGGGCACCGGCTTCTGGCTCCCCGCCGCCGCGGCCGCTCTCGCCGCCGCCCTGGCCCTTCGGGTCCACCTGCGCGCATCGCGCATCGCGCATATGAAAAAGGCCCCACCGCGGTGAGCGGCGAGGCCTTCGTCATACATGGGGTTGGTGGAGATGGCGGGAATCGAACCCGCGTCCTGTGGTGCGGAATCAGGGCTTCTCCGAGCGCAGTCCGCTGTGCTTTTCTCAGCCCTGGCAATCACGCGGACAAGTTGCCAACGGGCTCAGTCACTGTTTGGTTTCCTTCAAGCCCCCGTGACCGGGTCATGAAGTTTAGTTCCCTTGATTATGCCAGGATCCAGGCCGGGAACAGCTCCTGGGCTGACACTCCGTAGAGCTTTCTCTCTAGCTACTTATTAGGCAGCGAGGGAGAAAGCGGAGGCATCGCGCTTGGTGTTGGCGATTATGTTTTGCGACATATGGTTAACGAGATCATTGCCGCTTCCTCGGCTCGCTTCCCCTGCTTCGACATCCCCAGTCGAAACCGATCATCCCCATGTTGATTTTTCAAAGTGTCACCGGAGCAGGCGGGCGAACCCGACGGACCCGGTGGCGCTGCACCCATCGTACGTGACCAACGCCTTGACGGGCCACTGCATTCCCGCGCGTCCGGGGCGGGCCCGGGTCCCGTCGGGCGCCTGCGTCAGGCGCGCTGGCGCCGCCGGACCGCGGAGATCGCCCGGTTCGACTCCCGCGTGTCCTGCTTCTCGCGCAGGGTCTGCCGCTTGTCGTACTCCTTCTTGCCCTTGGCAAGCGCGATCTCGACCTTCGCCCGGCCGTCCTTGAAGTACAGCTGGAGCGGGATGATCGTGTGGCCCGACTCCTGCGTCTTGTGGATCAGCTTCGCGATCTCGGCCTTGTGCAGCAGCAGTTTGCGCTTCCGCCGCGCCGCGTGGTTCGTCCACGTCCCCTGCGTGTACTCGGGGATGTGGACGTTGTGCAGCCACGCCTCACCGCCGTCCAGCTGCGCGAAGCCGTCCACCAGCGAGGCACGGCCCATGCGCAGCGACTTGACCTCGGTGCCGGTCAGCACCAGGCCTGCCTCGAAGGTGTCCAGGATGAGGTAATCGTGGCGCGCCTTCTTGTTCTGCGCGATCAGCTTGTGACCAGTCTCTTTCGCCATAGCGCGGCCATTCTCGCACTAGGAGGGGGGTCTGAGGCCACTCAATACTTCCCTGGCCTCCGCCACCGCCTTGTCGGAGGGTCCCGAGGGGGTCGAGCCGCCGCTCACCGTGAGATCCGGCTCTATGCCGCGGCCGTCCACGTTCCGCCCGTCGGGCAGGCTGTAATGGCCGACGGTCAGCTCGGCGACCGAGCCGTCCGGCAGCTCGCTGGGCATCTGCACCGCGCCCTTGCCGAAGGTCCGCGAGCCCACCACGACCGCCCGGCCACGGTCCTGCAGGGCGCCCGCGAGCAGCTCCGCGGCGCTCATCGTGCCGCCGTCCACCACGGCCACCAGTGGGGTCTCGGTGTCACCGCCGTCCTTGGCGTAGAGGGCGCGCTGTCGGCCGTGCACGTCGTAGGTGGCGACCAGGCCGCCGTCGAGGAAGACCGAGGAGACCGTAACGGCCTCGGTGACCAGGCCGCCGGAATTGCCGCGCAGATCGAGCAGCACGCCCCGGCTGCCGGCGCGCACCGCGTCCCGCACCGCGGACCGCACCTGCCCGCCGACGCCCTTGGTGAACGCCTCGATCTTGATGGAGGTGATGTCCCCGTCCAGTTTCCCGACGGTGACGGCCTCGGTGGCGAGCACCGCGCGACGCAGCGTGACTTCGTGGTTACCGCCGGCGTGATCCACGCCGAGCCGGACGACGGACCCCGAGACGTTGTCGCCGCGCAGCTCCGCCACGACTTCGGTGACCGGCTTGCCGTCCGCCCGCACCCCGTCGATCGACAGCAACCGGTCGCCGACCTGCACCCTCGCGCGCTGGGCGGGGCTGCCGGCCTGTACCCGGGCCACCTGGATCCAGCCATTGCCGGTGCGCCGAACCCACAGCCCGACGCCCACGTAGCGGCCGTCCAGGGCCTGTTGCAGGCCCGCGTACTCCTGTGCGGTGTAGAACGAGGACCAGCGGTCGCCGCTGCGGCTGACCAGCTCTTCGGCGGCTTCCGGGCCGACCTTGCCGTCGTCGATCGCCTTGGCGATCGCGTCGGTGTCGGCGACGTTGCCCGCCGGGATCCTGCTCTGCGCGGCCGACGCGGAGCGGGCCGGAACCGTCCAGGTGCCGGCCACCGCGCCGCCGGCGAGCACGGCGCCGAAAACCAACGTCAGGGCGGCCCCCCGGCGTGAGCCGCGTGGCGTCCCGAACTTCAACCGGCCGGACATGGCGGGAAGTCTAGGCCAGAAACGGGCGCCATACGGAGAGTTGGCCGCAGACCACCCGAAGCGGCACTCAGACCTTGAGGTATTTACGCAGCGTGACGAGGGCGGCGAGGGCGGGCATCAGCATGCTGGCCACGAGCACCGCCGGCAGCACCTTGAGCACGTCGCCCCAGCCGAGGAAGTTCACCAGCGGGATCTTTTCCTGCAGCTTCAGCCCGTGGTCGATGAGCATGTACCGGCCGGCGATGAGCATGCTGGACGCCACTCCGCCACCGACCAGGCCGGCGAAGGCCGCCTCGGCGATGAACGGCATCTGGATGTAGAAGCCGGACGCGCCCACCAGGCGCATGATCCCGGTCTCGCGGCGGCGGCTGAAGGCCGAGACGCGCACGGTGTTGATGATCAGCAGCATCGCGACGATCACCATGAAGGCCATGATGCAGAACGCCACCCTGGTCATGCCGTTGAGCAGGTCGAACAGGTTCTTCAGCAGCTTGCGCTGGTCCTGCACCTCCTGCACGCCCGGACGTCCGGAGAACGCGCTGGCGACGACCTGGACCTTCGTCGGGTCCTTGAGCTTGACCCGGTACGACTCCTGCAGCTGGTCAGGAGTGAGGGATCCGGCGATCGGCGAGTCCTTGAACTGCTCCTGGTAGTGCTTGTACGCCTCCTGCGCGGATTCGTAGTACACGGTCTCGACGACCGGGAGCTTCTGCAGGTCGGCCTTGATCGCCGCCTTCTGCTCGTCCGTCACGGCGCCCTTGGAACACGACGGGTTGCTCTTCGCATCCGCCTTGTTGCACAGGAAGATCGACACCTGGACCTTGTCGTACCAGTAGCCCTTCATGTGGTCGACCTGCTGGCTGGCCAGCCAGGATCCACCTGCCAGGGCGAGCGAGAGGGCGACGGAGATGATCACCGCGAAGGTCATGGTGAGATTGCGCCGGAGACCGACGCCGATCTCCGACAGGACGAACTGGGCGCGCATGATGTCCTTTCAGGGGGCTGGTGGCTATGACTACGGAGCAGAACCCGGTTCGGGTTCAGTGCTGGTAGCCGTAGACACCGCGCGACTGGTCGCGCACCAGTCGCCCCTTCTCGAGCTCGATGACGCGCTTGCGCATCTGGTCGACGATGTTCTGGTCGTGGGTGGCCATCACCACGGTGGTTCCGGTGCGGTTGATGCGGTCCAGCAGACGCATGATGCCGACCGAGGTCTGCGGGTCCAGGTTTCCGGTCGGTTCGTCCGCGATCAGCAGCATCGGCCGGTTGACGAAGGCGCGGGCGATGGCCACACGCTGCTGCTCACCACCGGACAACTCGCCCGGCATGCGGTCCTCCTTGCCGGCCAGGCCGACCAGGTCCAGCACCTCGGGAACGGTCTTGCGGATCGTCCCGCGCGGCTTCCCGATCACTTCCAGCGCGAACGCCACGTTCTCCGCGACGGTCTTGTTCGGAAGCAACCGGAAGTCCTGGAAGACCGTGCCCAGCTGACGCCGCATCTGCGGAACCTTCCAGTTGGAGAGCCTCGCCAGGTCCTTGCCCAGGACGTGCACCATGCCGGTGTCGGTGCGCTCCTCGCGCAGGATCAACCGGAGAAAGGTCGACTTTCCGGACCCCGACGAACCGACGAGGAAGACGAACTCGCCCTTCTCGATCTCCAGCGAGACATCCCGAAGTGCAGGACGGTTCTGCTTGGGGTAGGTCTTGGTGACGCTGTCGAATCGGATCACGTTCGCACCAGTGAGGTAGCCGGATATTGGGGGCGGACAACCGCAGGGGCGGCTCTCCTGGTGTGGGCGACCATACGCGAATGGCGTAGGGGCGCGCAGTCGGCGTCCTGGGATCGTGTGTTTACGCACAGGGCACAGGGGGACAAACCAGGCATCGGGCCATGCACGTCACCCTGTGAAATCGTGCGAGGCGCGCCGATTGTGCCCGAAGCTGGCACAGTGGAGGAACCGAACGGCCCACTGGCGCGTTCACCGGGCGGAGGAGGAGATCGCATGACATCCGACCGACTGGTATGTGCCAACTGCGCCGGCCCCGTGAGCGAGGGCCGCTGCGCGGTCTGCCGCGCCAACCGCGCCCGCCTCCAGCAGGAAAACCCCTGGTCCGCCCTGACCCCGGCCGCCCTGATCGCCCTCCTGGTGGCCCTGCTGGCAGTCGTCCTGGTCGTCGAACACGCCACGTAGCCGCCCCGGCGCGCCCGCCACGTATATAGGGGCCAGGGAGCGCGCTCCCTGGCCCCTTCTCACTGCCCCGGCCGCCCGGCGATCAGGACGAGGGCCCCACCATCTTTCCGACCTGGGCGGTGACGACCTCCGTCGGCATCGTCTGATACGGATCCTCGGGCAGATCAACCGTGCTGAAGTACGCGAGAACGCCGTTCGCGCGGATCACCCAGATGTCGATCGGCAGTTTGCCGCCGGCAGCAGGAGTGAGCCACACCCCCAGCGGCTCCTCGCCGCCGTAGGCGGTGGGATCCGCCTTCACCGCGAACTGCGTTGCCCCGTCGGAGTCCGACGCTTTGAACCCACCCCCGCACGCGCCTACCGCGGTTCTGATCGTCTCCAGCACCCGCTCCGCGTCTCCGGGCCCGTACGACGCCAGCCGCAGCCGAACCGGCGCCTTGGGACTGACCGCCTGCACCACGTTCCGGTCCACGAACGCCCGCGGCGCAACCGCACTCGACGCGCTCAGCAGATCCGCGAGCGGCTGGCACGCCGGCTTGTCCGCCCTCGCGTGACCGACGCTCGCCTTCGGCGTACTCACCTTGTCACCTGCGGCGGCGTCCAGATTCTCGACGGTGAGAGCCGCGGCCGAGAGCTGCGCCGCGGTCAGTACTTTGACGGGACTGGCGGTGACGGTCGGCGCCGGTGCGGAACTCGCAGATTGCGACACGGAACCACCCCCGGGTCCGCCACAGCCTGCAACTCCCATCAAAGCCACCAGTACGAAGGCCTTGTTTATGCGGCTACATCCCGACAATTCCCGTTCCATCAAAATTCCGAATCCCCCGATCGTCAATCGATGAGCAACTCGTCAAGCCTTTCCGCGGAACCTGGCGTCCCTAGCATCTCAGCAGCGGCTACGATTCGCGCATAGTATTCCCTGAATATAGGAAGTTCATCCTCGTAGATCCACGAACACAGCATGTCGAAGGCTTCAACCTCTTCGCCCGCAGCAAGCAGGACATCGATGCTCGCAAGCACCTTGGGGGATGTTATAGGAGATTCCCGCAAGAGCTGGACCACCAACGAACGTCGAGAATAGAAGTCATCCAGTCGGTCCACGATCAGCGCCTCACCTCAATAGAGTGGAAAAGCCGTATGGACGATATCATTGAGCGGCTCGTAGCGCACGAGGATCTTCACGCCGTTCACAACTCCCGTGACATCCTGAATCGCGGGATCTCCCTTCCTGGTCCGCAAGGTTCGCTCGGCGAATTTCGCAGATCCCTTTGACCATACTCGCGTACTGTTCGGACTCGTCGTCACGTCGGCTACCGCATCGAGAATGTCGTCATGGGTCCAATTCTCAGGGAATACAGTCTTTCCAGGGGCGCCCGGATGTGCATGCCCTTCCAGAATATGGTTCGACTTCTCGTCGCCGATCAATTCTCGCCCAGGCCCACAATTGTGCACCAGGACCGGAGCGACCCCTGCCAGCACGAAATACGTGTGGAGGTCCACAACCGTAAGGTCGTAAGTAGTTCCGGCCGCATGGTAATTGCGGACTTCCAGTACCGAGAGCGTCTTTCCATCGGGCTGTTGGAGCTTGGTGCCCGGGGTCAGGTTCTTTGCGTCGGTCCAGCGGTGGTGGGTGGCGTCCCAGAAGGGGTGGTGCCAGGTGGTGGTGATCTTGGCTTGCGGCCCTGTCGGGGTCGCTGCCACCGTCACGTCGGTGAACTCGGTGTCGTCGTGGGTGACGATCTGCTTCTGGACCGGCTCGGCGGCTGTCGTTCCGGTCTGCGGGTCGGTGGCCTTGACCGTGTCGCCCGGCTGGACTTCGGCGATGGGTTTGGTGCTGCCGTCGGCCAGGAGAACGCCGGTGCCGGCGGTGAAACTGTGGACGGAACAGGTTTCCGCCACGGCATCGACCGCTTCGCGCGCCTCCGACTGGGCGCGCGTCGCCTTCACGATGTCTTCCGCCGCGCGGGCGGCTTCCTCGGCGTCCTTGATGGCTGTTTCGGCGCGTTTCAGGGAGCGCCAGACCTTGAAGGCCTTGAAGGCGACCTTGACCGCCTTGAAGAGCTTGCCCCAGGGGACGGCGTTGAGGGCGGTGTTGATGCAGCCCATGACGTCGCCCTCGGTGAAGCAGGACTTGGCGTCGTTGAAGCCGATGAGGTCGCCGACCAGGTTGATGATCTGGCTGGTCAGGCCCTGCTTGGACTTCCGGGCGGCGGTGGCTGCCGCCTGGGCTGTGGCGGCGGCGCGTTCCGCTGCGGCGGATTCGGCCTGGGAGCGGGCCGCGTCGGCGGCGCGGGCCTTGCCGCTGCCGACGGGATTGCCGTCAGGGCGGCTGCACTTGCCGTTGTGGCAGGCGCCGGCATCAGGGTTGCCCGGATCGATCGGGCCGCTCTGGTTGATGCGGCCGGAGCCGTCCGCGTACGGGACGCCGACTCCGCACAGGTCCGCCGGGCAGAGGCCCGAGGGGTCGGACGACGTGACGGGGCTGTTGCCGGCGTAGGCGTAGGCGTTCCACGAGTCGGGGGCGTCGGGGACCAGGACCGGATCGGGGGTGAGGAAGCGGCCGACGGTGGAGTCGTACTCGCGGGCGCCGAGGTTGGTCAGGCCGGTGGCGTCGTCCTGTTCGCCGCCTACGTAGCCGCGGGTCCCTTGCCAGGTCGCGGCGGCGGTGCGGGACTCCCCGAAGGGCTTGTACTGGCGGCGGGTGGCCTGCTGGGTGCCCGCGTCGATCTGGAGCTGGGCGGTGCCCTGCCGGTCGGAGATGGAGTAGGCGACGCGTTCGCCGGCGGAGTCGGCGGTGTGGACGGCGACGGTCTGGCCGCCGAGGGAGATGTAGCGGGATCCGTCGGCCTTGGCGGCGCCGTTCTTGAGGGTGATCTCCTGGTCGCCGGTGAACAGGACCGTCGAGTCGGCGTCGCGGCGGATGAGCAGCGAACCGCCAGCGTCATAGAGGTACTTGGTGGAAGTGGCGGTGCCGGTCCTGGCCAGGTCGGCCAGCTTGCCCTCGTCGTTGAAGGTGAAGGTGTCCGTGCCGGCGCGGGCGGTGCGGGTGGCGATGTTCCCGGCACTGTCGTACGTGTAGTCCGTGCTGGTGTTGCCGGCCGGGCCGCCGGGACCCGCCGTGCTGACGTTGGACAGGGCGTGCGCCGGCCCCTTGCCCGCTGCGGCCTGGGTGTAGGTGGAGACGGAGTCCTTGGTGGCGTCGCCCGTCAGGTCGTGGTCGGTCTGCGACCGCCGGTTGCCGGTGGCGTCGTAGGTCCAGGACTGCCAGTACGCCGGGGCGGCCAGGGGGCTGCCGACCGTGCTCGCGGCGCCCGCCGCCGGGACCGCGGCGCAGGCGTCGGTGGCGGTCCAGGCCGAGGAGAGCCGCTGGGCCCAGTCGTAGGTGAAGCACTGGGTGTCGGTGGTGCCGTCGCCGAGGCCGTCGCGGATCCTGGTGACGTTGCCGGACGGCTGGTAGTCGTAGGTCGTCCGGTCGGCGATCTTCGCGCCCGCCGCCGTCACCACGAACGAGTCCTTCAGCTGGTGCGTCTGCTGGTCGTAGGTGAAGGTTTGCTGGGTGAAGTTGCCGCTGGCGCCCAGGGTGTACTGATACGGCTCGTCGAACTCCGTCCAGCTCAGCGAGGCCGCCAGGGTGGTGCTGCCCGCGCTCTTCTGGTGGCCGAACTCGTCGTAGCCGTAGGTCACGGTCTCCTGCGGCAGCAGGCTCGTGGACGGGTTGGCGTCGGTGTAGGAGAGCAGTGTGCCGGTCGGGTTGTACTGGTTCTGCGTGACATACGTGCCGGCGAGGCCGTCCTCCTTGGGGGGCACGATCAGCGCACTCGCGGTGGGCCAGCCGTGCGAGTCGTAGCCGACGACCTTGCTGGTGTAGGCGGCTCCGCCGTCGTAGCGCGTCGAGGAGGTCGGCAGCCCCTTCTTGAGGGAGTCGTACGCCCAGGAGGCCAGCTGGTTGCTGCTGGAGGGAGCCGCGCCGCCGGTCGTGTCGTACGAAGCGGTCTTCCGGCCCAGCTCGTCGTACGTGTAGCTGACGGTCTTGCCCCGCGCGTCGGTCGCGGAGAGCAGCTGGCCGCCGTTGTCGTAGCTGGAGGTCGAGTGGCCGGTGTCCGGGTCGTCCTGCGCGTACCGGCGGCCCAGCAGGTCGTAGGTGTTGGACCAGGTGTGCCCGGCTCCGTCGTCCTGCGTGAGCTGGCGGCCCGACACGTCATAGGTGTACGTGGCGGTGTCGGCGGCCCCGCTGGGGGTGGCGCCGTGGTAGCGGAGCAGCGAGGTGGTGTTGCCACGCGCGTCGGTGTACGTGGAGGTGGGTGTGGCGCCGGCGGGCGGGGTGACATCGGTGCGGTCGGAGCCCGGATAGGCCGTGGTGGTGCGCCAGGTCTCCGAGGCCTTGGTGTACGCCGCGGAGACGGTGACGCGGCCCGCGCCGTCGTAGAAGGTGCCGCTCTGGGTCGGGACCTGGTTGTCGGGGGCGGTGACCAGGGTGCCGGACGGTGCGCCGGTGGCGTAGTACGGGCCGGCGCTCTTCACCGGCCAGCCGTGCGAGTCGTAGACCGTGTCGGAGATGACCCGGCCGCCGTCGACGGTCTCGGTCTGGGTCTCGCGGGGCCGCAGCAGCGCGTCGAGCAGTGAGACCGAGGTGCGGTAGGTGCCGTGGTCGTTGAGGGTCTGGGTGGTGACCGTCGACGGGCCGGCGGACCTGAGGTCGTAGGCGTACTTGGTGTTGGGCCCGTTGCTGGTGGAGAAGCCGGGCTGCCAGACGGCGGTCAGCCGGCCGAGGGCGTCGTACGTGCTGGTGGTCGAGTATCCGGCGGCGTCGGTGGTCTTCACGTCCAGGCCGCGGGCCGGGTCCAGGGTCGTGGTGGTGGTGAAGGCTGCTGACTGGCCGGTGACCTGGGGCCGGGTGACCCTGATGGTGGGCGGGGTGGTGTCGGTGGCGGCCGTGAACACGGTCGTGGTGGTGCGCCCGAGCGCGTCGGTCTCGCTGTCCTGGCGGCCGTACGCGTCGTAGTGCGACTTCAGGGCCGTGGTGTAGTGCGGAGTGCCGTCGGCCGCCACCGAATCGGCCTTCTGCACCATGGTGGTGTCGCCGAGTCCGGGAGCCGCCAGGTTGTCGGTGGAGCCGTCGAAGAATGTCAGGTCGTCGCTGACGGCGTTCTGCGGGAACGTGGGGGTGGCCGCGCAGCCGACCGAGACCGTCTGGACCCGGCGTGGCAGCGGCAGCGTCGCCCCGGAGGCGTCCTTGGCGTACCAGGTGCGGGAGCACTTGTCGTCGGCCGCGGTCGAGAGGTCGCCCTTGTCGTCGACGGAGGTCGGCAACCCGGTGGCGTCGTCGAACGCGGTGACGGTCTCCGTGGTGCGGGCTGTGTGATCCGCCTTGGTCGTCGTGGTCAGGGTGCGTGCGGTGTTGGGCGCGGGCCGCGCCTGCAAGGGGTCGAGCCCGACCTTGGTACGTGACTGCGTCGCCGTCACCGGGCCCAGCCACGGGTAGTTGACGGTGTCGGCGAGCAGGGCTCCGCCCTGGCCGTTGTAGCTCAGCGTCTCGTACGTCTGGCCCGCCAGCGCGTCCGCGTCATTGACCGTGTCGGAGTTGGCGCTGTTGCCCAGGTTCTTGCCCATGCCGCGGAAGAACGTGCTCCGGGACAGCGTGATGTTCTCGGGCGCGGTACCCGTGGTCACGTCGACCTGGCCGTAGCCGCGCCACTGGTTGTAGGTGCGGTACTTGGGATCGGTACCCGGATCGTCATTGAAGTGCCAGGCCGCGTCGACGCCGTAGGTGTACGTGGCCTGCTTGGGAAGGCCGCCGCCCGTCGGGTCCTGTTCGGTGACGGAGCCGACGACGGTCTTGTTGAACCAGTCCAGCTGTGGTGTGGTCTGGCCCGGTGGCGTCCAGTACGAGGGATAGCAGCGCAGGGTGTTGGTGGCCGGGCTCGCCGGCATCACGACCGTGCCTTTGCGGTGGCACTGCGCCGCGAGGTAGTTGACGGTGATCACTTCACCGGATTCGGTCGTGATCGTCGTCATGCGCGGGCGGGTGATGGGCTGGTAGCCGTCGTTGCCGTCCACCCGGTTGGCGAACACCTGGCTCTCGAACTTCACGGGGGGCAAGGAGTCGTTGCCGCCGCCGGCCTTACCGGTACGGGTGATGGAGCTCAGCCACAGCGCCGGGGTCGTGGTGTCACCGGTGGGAGGGAAGATGTGGGTGAGCGACCAGGCATCCACGTCCAGGAGCTTCGTGCCGGCCAGCACCTGGGTCCGGATCCCGGTCAGCCGCTTCGTCGTCCAGAAGGACGGGCCGTGGTTGGCGCAGCTGCCGGACGACGCGCAGTTCTGGTCGAAAGGCACGTCCGGCCAGCGTGACGCATTGGCGGCCGTCAGCTTGTCGGGGGCACAGTCGAAGACACCGGTGACGGGGATGCAGCGTTCGGCGGTGTCGAAGGACACCTGGGCGGCGGCCGGCGACGCGGCGTCGTAGACCTTGCCGGCGCGCTGGCCGTACTGGATCTTCGCCAGGTAGCCACTACGGGTGTACGGCGTGGGCGGCGTGGTCGCGTTGTTCTTGCCGTAGTAGCCGGTCTCGGGGGTGTACCAGTAGCTCAGCGCGTTGCCGTGGCTGTCCACGACGTAGTCGAGGTTCCAGCGGTACGCCTGCTGGCACGACGATGCGTCGAACGTCGCGGCGTGGCAGGGCTCGTTGGCGTCGTTGCCGAAGACCGGGACGGTCCAGACCGAGTTGGTCGCCGCGCTGCCGGTGGTCCAGCCGGGAAGCTGGTTCCTGCCGAAGTAGTAGTCGGTGCCGTCCTGCGTGGTCACGACCCAGTACTCGTGGTCGTTGTCGCCGTTGATGGTGTCCGTCCGGACCGAGATCTTCTCGCCGCTGTCGCTCTGCGGGTGCCATGTCTTCTTGGCGTCGTCGTAGACCAGGGTGTTGGAGGAGCCGTTGAGCGAGAGGGTGATCGAGTCGGCGGCGTCCGACCAGCACTCGTCGGAGGTCTTGGGGCTGCCGCTCGCCGCGTCGTCGGCGCAGGAGACGTAGCCGCGTTCCACGAAACCGGGCGAGTAGTCCCAGCCGTCACCGATCCAGGAGGCCTGGCTGTTGGTGGACGAGATCCTGCCGTCCACGCCCTGCGAACCGTAGTTCAGGGCGACGGACGGCTTGAGGCCGCCCGGCACCTCCGGCAGTCCGATCGGGTACGACCAGGAGAACCCACCGGTCGAACCGCCCGCCGACCACTGGCCGGAAGGGGACAGGGACGTCGCGCCGTAGGTACCGCCACCGCCACTGCCACCCGAGAGGGCAGCCAGCACGACGGGCTGAGCGGCAGGACGGAACGCGGGCGCGGCGGACCCGTTGGAGGGCGCGGCGGGGAGCGCGACATCGGCTGCCACCTGGCCGCTCGCGACGTCGTTCGCGGAGCGCAAGGGGGTCTGGGTGCGGCACTGCGCGAGACCCGGGGTGGTCAACGCGCAAGCGGGCAGCTGGACGAGGTGCAGGCGGGAGGCCCAGTCGCCGCCGTAGGCCTCGCGGAATGCCGTGTAGTCGAGAGCGAGGTGGACCGAACCGCCCGTCCCGCCGTCCGTACGGGTCACGGACGTCATGACACCGGCGATTCCGGCCCGGGTGACGGCGTCCTGCCCGGCCATCGCGACGCGGACCTTGGTGACGGGCTGGTCGGGGACGGCGGTGGAGCGGGCCGAGGGTGCGGTGGGAGTGCCGGTGGGAGTCGCGGAAGACGTGAGAGCCGCTACCCGCACCGGCAGCGTTCCGGCCTGGATGGAATTCCGCTCCGGTGCCTTGCCGACCGATGCGGAAGCCGTCGGGGTCGGTGCGGAGGAAGGCGCCGACGCGGACGTCGATCCCGGCGCCGGCAGGACAACGTCCGCCGAAGCGGCCACCGGCCAGGACTTCTTGGCGTGCGCCGCGTCCCAGGTCGGTGTCGTCCGGCTCTTCACGGGGTGGGTCGCGACCGGTGTGACGTCGACCGGATGCGCCTTGTCCGGGGTGACGGCGTAATTCCGCTTTCCCGCGGAATCGAATGCGAGGGCCGTGGCCGGATCAGCGGCGGTGACGAGAAGCACCAGGGTGGAGGCGAACACGATCCATGCCGCGGAAATCATCGTTCTGCCGCGATGCCGGAATCCAGAGCGCGCCCCAGGCCGAATGATCACCGAAACCCCCCGCTTCGAAGTGATAGCCCGGTGAACCTAGCAGCGAACACCTTTATCGAGTTATTAGGGAAGTTAAGCAATGGCAAAGAAAGCGCCAAGTAATGTTACGTACGGGACGGCTGGTCCGCTGTCAATAGTGCGAAATCGGGGCATGCGTGCCAAGTCGATGCGACGGCATCTTTACCAATAATCTCTTGTTACCCGCCGCGATAAATCGCTACCGTCCCGGAGCGAGAACGCCATTCCGACATGCCCATGGGGGGCCTGCATGCGGGACCACGGTTCATCACTCCATAGACGCCGGACAGCAACACTGCTATGTGCCGCACTCATCGTCACCGCATCACCCGGAGTAATTCTGGCGACGGCTCCGACGGCTTCCGCCGATAGTCACGGAGCCGCCACATCGATGGGAAAACCGGCCCCGGTCGTCCCCGATCCGATCCCTGACCAGCCGCTGGGCAGCATGCTCCGGAAGCAGAGCTCGGGACTGACCGCGGCCCAGGAGAAGGCACTCGACGTGGCTCAGCGTCAGGCTGCGGCTACCGGCAAGGCCGTCGGCGTGAACGCGCTGACCAGCGGGACGGACACCGTCAGCGCGAACCCCTCCGGCTCCGTCACCTGGACCACCAGCGCGCAGCCCGAGCGGGTGCGAAAGAACAAGGGATGGGTCCCGGTCGACAGTCGGCTGACCCGGAACGCCGACGGATCGTTCAGCCCGTCGGCCGCGTCCGGCGCCCTCTCCTTCTCCGGAGGCGGTACGGGACCGCTGGCCACGATGAAGAACGGCGCAGCCCAACTGGCCCTGTCCTGGCCGACTGCGCTCCCGGCCCCCACCACCTCGGGCTCTGAGATCACCTACGCCGAGGTGCTACCCGGCGTGGACCTCCGGCTCACCGCGGACACCCGCGGTGGATTCACCGAGGTCCTGATCGTCAAGAACGCGAAAGCCGCTGCCAATCCAAAGCTGACCTCGGTGAAGCTGGCCGCCCGGACCATCGGCGTGACGGTCGGCGACGACGGCCACGACAACCTGCAGGCGATCGCACCGGACGGCCAGGTGCTGTTCAGCGCACCCCAGCCGCAGATGTGGGACTCCTCGGGCAGCAGCGCGGGCGGGGCGAAGAGCGTCGCACCCGGCTCGGCGGACCCGGCACCCGGAAGTGACGCGTCCACTTCGCGCGGACCGGGCAGAGGCGCCCAAGTGGCGCCCATCGGCGCCAAGGTGAACGGCGCGTCCATCGCCCTCACGCCGGACCGGAAACTGCTGACCGGCGCCGCCACCCGCTACCCGCTCTTCATCGACCCCTCCTGGAATCCGCACCCGGCATCCGGCTCCCGGCAGCACTTCGTCGAGGTGCAGTCGGGGTGCCCGACCGCGAAGAACTACGACTCGACCAAGTACGGCAACCCGGGAGTCGGGAACAACACCTGGTCCGGCTGCGTCGGACTGGAGCGTTCGTACTTCCAGGTCGCGATCCCGTCGAGCGTCTGGCGCACCCATATCGTGTCCGCGACGACGAACGTTCTGGAGGCCTCCTCGTCGAGCTGCAGCGCCTCCGCCAACGTGGCACTCGTGTCGACCAACGCGTTCAACGCCAACACCACCTGGAACACCAAGCCGGCGGGCATCAGCAACCTCGGCACCCACAGCTGGGGCCCCGCCTGCAGCAGCCAGCCCTCCTACGGCTACCCGGTCACCGCGACGATCGCCAAAGCCGCCACCGCATCCCAGGGCAGTTGGACGTTCGCCCTGGTCGGAGACGAGTCCAGCGGCACGTACTTCAAGCGCTTCTCGCCGAATCCGTCGTTGAGCATCACCTACAACCACGTGCCGAACGTGCCGGGCGCGCTGTCCGCGAACGTCGGCTCCATGGCTCTGGGGTGCGCGACCGGGACGCCCTACCCGGTGGTCGGCAAAACCGTCGCCACCACCCCGCCGACCCTCACCTCAACCGTCAGCGACGCGGACCGGGACGCCCTTGCGGCCACCTACACCTACTGGGTCAACGGCGCCGCGACCAAAGTCAGCGCGACATCCGCGACCGTGGCCAGCGGCCAGAAGGCGCCCATCCAGCTGCCCTCGGCGTTCATCACGGGCCTGAAGGACGGCACCACCGTCGACTGGCAGGTCACCACAACCGACGGGAAGGACACCACGGGCAACGGATCCGTGTGCCACTTCACCGTCGACCAGCGCCAGCCGGACGTACCGACCGTGAAATCGGCCGGCAATCTCTACCCCGAGCACACTCCGGGCGCCGCCGCCGGCACCCCGGGCACCTTCACCGCCAGCGTGAACCCGGGCACGTCGAACAACACCGCCGCGAAGTTCGTCTACGGCCTCGACGCCCAGCCGCCGACCAGCAATCCGCCTGCCGCACAGACCGTGACCGCGACCAACAACAGCGCCTCGATCCCGGTCACCCCGCCGGGGCCGGGCACCCACACCCTGTGGGTGTATGCGGTGGACGCGGCCGGCAACGCATCGGCCATGTATTCCTACGAGTTCATCGCCATGGGACACGCCCCGAGTACGTACCCGAACCTCCAGGCCGCCTTCAACAACACGGCGGTCTCCTCCAACAGCACTCCAGGCACGGCCAACGCCGACGCCGACGGCCAGAGCCTGTCCCTCCAGGACCTTCAGGCAGCCGGCTGGCAACCCGGTGGCAAGCTCACCGTGGACGGCGCCACGTTCACACTTCCCACCTTCGGATCGGGCGCGGCGGACAACGTCATGGCCGCCAACCAGACCATCGGTATGAACGGGGCCAGCGGCAACGCGCTGATATTTCTGGCCACCTCGACCCACGCGTACACCGCCTCGGACCTGAACCCCGCCGACCATTCGAGTCCCGTCATCCCGGACGGCAGTCCCGTCGTCGGCACCAACTGCCGCCTCGGCTACGGCATCCCGACCGACTGCGAGTCCCCGACCGGCTCGATCACCTACGCCGGCTCGACCGCGCCCGCCCCGTACTATCTGTCCGCACCGGACTGGGCCACGGGCGCCCACAGCCTCGGCACGATCACGCTCCCCCACCTCAACTCGCCCACCGGCCAGAAGAACATCCCCGCCAAGATCTACGCCTTCGCCGTCCCGCTACGGCCCGGCGCGCAGATCGACTCGGTCACCCTCCCCGACATCAGTGGTTCGGCCGTGCACAACGTCCCGGGCCTGCACATCTTCGGCATGGCGGTACGGGACACCACGCCGGCACCGAACGGTGCTTCGTGGACGGGGGCGTGGAGTTCACCGACCGAGTGGGCGGCCAGCTACGAAGGCACCGACTTCAGGGACCAGACCTTCCGGATCGCGGCGACGCCCAGCGTCAGCGGATCCGGGCTGCGTATCCGCCTGTCGAACGCCCAGGGCGTCACGCCCTTGGTCCTCGACCACACCACGCTCGCGACCCAGTCCTCGGGCGCGATTCCGACCGCGGCCCCGACCGATCTCACCTTCGACGGCGGCAATCACTCGATCACGATCCCCGTAGGCGGTGAAAAGTACAGTGACCCCGTGACGACCACGGTCACCGCGGGCACGAACGTCATGATCAGCTTCCATCTGGCCAACAGCGCGGCCTATCTGCCGCACCACAGCTGGGCATCGGCAACGACCATGTACGTCAGCGCCGTCGGATCGGGGGACCACACGGCGGACACGGCGGGTGCCGCCTTCGCAGGCACCGGGGTCGTCTGGGGTACGTTCAGCGACATTCTCACGGACATAGCGGTCACCACGGCCGGCAACCAGCCCACCGTGGCGGTCACCGGCGATGGTCTGATCGATCCCTTCGGCACCAGCAACAAGGCTGTCTCGAAGGGTTCACGCCTCTCCGACGATCTTGGGACGGCGCTGCGCAACGACCCGGCTGTACCCGACTACGGAGTTGTGGCCGCAGGCATGGAGAACAATCGCGTGGCAGTCGATCTGGCGCCCACAGGGGACATCGCCCTCCTGACCCGCCTTGACCGTGACGTCCTGTCCATACCCGGCATCAGGACAGTGGTGGTGAACGAGGGCCTCAAGGACATTGTTCTCGGCACGGACGACACGACTCTCAGCAACGGTTACACGACGCTGCGCGATCAGCTCGAGGCCTGGGGCATCAAGGTCGTCTTCACCACCCTCACACCCTGCCGCGGATATGCACCCTGCACCGACACCGTCGATGCCAATCGTGCGAACGTCAACAGCTGGATCACGGAACAGACGGACATCACGGCTCCGTATGTCACCAACGTCGACAGCGAATCGGCGGTGGCCGTCCCCGACGAGACGAGCACCCTTGACCCGCCCGCCCTGAAACTCAACGCGGGAGTGGCCCCGGACGACTTCGATACCGGTGACCATGTCAACCTGACGAACGACGCCTACCAGGCCATAACTTCAGCCTTCGACCTCAACATGCTCAGCCCTGATCGGTCTCCCGTCGGCTCCTGAGGCACCGCACATGAGAGGGGCCCGGAGCGCGCCGCCTGCGCGCTCCGGGCCCCTCTCATGAAGATCTGGCTACTGGCGGCCGGATCAGGCAGCCGTGCGCCGGTTGGTGAGGCGCGGCATCATGCGGAAGCCGATGCCACCGGCGATCATGGTGGCGGCACCGACCAGCAGGAAGGTGGTCTCGCCGGAACCGGTCTTGGCCAGCTCCTGGTTGGTGTTGCCCTGCGCCACCGGCTTGGTGTTCTGGTTGTCCGTGCCGGTGTTGTTGCAGTCGACGCTGTCGCCGGTCAGGGTGCAGGTGTTGCCACCGCCGGTCGAACCGCTGGTCGAGCTGCCCGTGGTGCCGGTGGAGCCCGTGGTGCCGGTCGAACCGGTGGTGCCGGTCGTTCCCGTGGTGCCCGTCGAACCGGTGGTGCCGGTCGAACCCGTGGTACCGGTCGTACCGGTGGTGGTGGTCTGACCCGTGGTACCGGTGGTGGTGGTCTGACCCGTAGTGCCGGTGGTGGTGGTCTGACCGGTGGTACCGGTGGTGGTGGTCTCACCCGTGGTGGTCTGACCCGTCGTACCGGTCGTCGTGGTCTCACCCGTGGTGGTCTGACCCGTCGTACCGGTCGTGGTCGTCTCACCCGTGGTGGTCTCACCGATGGTGCCACCAATGGTGGTAACCCCCGCGGTGGTGTCACCGGTCGTGCCGGTCGTGCCCTCACTGTCACCAGCGGCGTTCGTGGTGACAGTGACCTCGGCGTGGCCCGTGACAGCCTGGGCGGCGCCCACCGCGGTCAGGGACGCGCCCGTGGCGATGACCGCGGCGGCGGCTATGCGCGCCATGCGCAGTCGAGTGTTCTTCTTGCTCATCTGGTAACTACCCCCAGTAGCGGATCTTCGTATGTGGAGCAGCTATGGACCAGGACGGGACCTCACGCCCCGGTCATACGCATGCCGCGCAACACCCTTCCCATAATTCACGACAGCGTCAAGGTCATTCCAGCCGGAATGCCGGAATTACCGTCATTTGCCGGGCAGTTGTGTATGTGGCTGTGACATAAAAATGGCAACTGCCATCCTTTGGATGGCAGTTGCCGACAGAAAACGACGCGTCGGAGGTCCGACAGGTCCTAGTCCTGGGAAGCCTTCTGCTGGCCCTTGCGCCAGCGGATGCCCGCCTCGATGAAGCCGTCGATGTCACCGTCGAGGGCGCCCTGCGGGTTGCCGACCTCGTAGTCGGTGCGCAGGTCCTTGACCATCTGGTACGGGTGCAGGACGTACGAACGCATCTGGCTGCCCCAGGAGTTGCCGCCGTCGCTCTTGCCGAGGGAGTCCATCAGGGCCTGCTCCTCCTGGCGGCGGCGCTCGAGGAGCTTGGCCTGGAGGACGTTCATGGCGCTGGCCTTGTTCTGGATCTGCGAGCGCTCGTTCTGGCAGGAGACCACGATGCCGGTGGGGATGTGGGTCAACCGCACCGCGGAGTCGGTGGTGTTGACGCCCTGGCCGCCGGGGCCGGAGGCGCGGTAGACGTCCACGCGCAGCTCGGACTCGTCGATCTCGAGGTGGTCGGTCTTCTCGACGACCGGGAGCACCTCGACGCCGGCGAAGGAGGTCTGGCGGCGGCCCTGGTTGTCGAAGGGCGAGATGCGCACCAGGCGGTGGGTGCCCTGCTCGACGGAGAGAGTGCCGTACGCGTACGGGGCCTTCACGGCGAAGGTGGTCGACTTGATGCCGGCCTCTTCGGCGTAGGAGGTCTCGTAGACCTCCGTCTGGTAGCCGTGGCGCTCGGCCCAGCGCAGGTACATGCGCTGGAGCTGCTCGGCGAAGTCGGCGGCGTCCACGCCACCGGCTTCCGCACGGATGTTGACCAGGGCCTCACGGGCGTCGTACTCGCCGGAGAGAAGGGTGCGGATCTCCAGCTCGTCGAGCGCCTTGCGGACCGAGACCAGTTCTTCCTCGGCCTCGGCGAGGGCATCGGCGTCGCCCTCGTCCTCGGCGAGCTCGAACATCAACGACAGGTCGTCGATCCGGCCGCGGAGCTGCTCGGCTTTGCGCAGCTCGGCCTGGAGGTGCGAGAGCTTGCTCGTGATCTTCTGCGCCGCCTCCGGGTCGTCCCAGAGGGACGGCGCCGCGGCCTGCTCCTCGAGAACGACGATATCGGCCCGCATCGCGTCGAGGTCCAGGACGGCCTCGATCGACCCCATGGTCGAGGAGAGGGACTTCAGCTCTTCGGATACATCGACGACTGCCACGGGTCCAGACTACCGGCTGGTCGAACGGGACGTTCTCGCCCGGTGGCGATCCTGCGGTGGGAGGCCCTCTCCCGACCCCGAGCAGGGCCCGAACCGGACCCCGAGCCCGCTGCGCGACGGCGACCCCGGTCAGACCTGGGCGGTCGCCCGCGTGAGGGATCCGGCCGGGGTGCGCACGTACAGCTCCAGCACGCGCCCGGATGACGTGACGGCGGCCGGGGTGGTGGCCGCAGTGGCGCCCGGCAGGGCGGCGACGGACCACTCGGCGCCGCCGGCGACCGGGCCCGCGGCCTGGGAGAGGCCACCGGAGGCGGCCGGCGCGAAGGCGTAGACCCGGTCGCCGGAGGCGAGCGGCTCGGGGCGGCCGGCGGCGTCCAGGCCCCGCAGGACGACCGGGGGCCGCCAGGCGCCCGCCGAGAACGGCAGCCGCAGCACCGCGCCGTCGGCCTTGCGGACGACGAACGCGTCCAGGGTCCCCCTGGCGCGGGAGACGAGCCCGGGGGCGGCGGTGATCCGGCCGGGGGTGGGGACCACCGACCAGGCGTTCCAGCGGGTGCCGACCAGGGAGGCGGTGACCAGGTCGCCGCCGGAGCGGCCGACGAGGTCGATCCGGCCGGGCTCGGAGGAGGCGGCGGCCGGGGCGGCGTCGAAGCGGGTGCGCTCGTCGACCTGGTACCACTGGTTCCAGGTTCCGTTGATCATGGTCCGCCGGTAGAGCAGATCGTCTGTGCCGAGGGCGAACAGGTCCAGCCGGCCCGGCGAGGCCGAGACGACCGCCGGATCGTCGGCGACTCCTATTCCCGTCAGGTGCTGCCAGGCGCCGTAGCCACCCGATGCGCCGGCGCTCCGGGTGACGTACCAGACGTCGTTGTCCTCGCCGCGGGCGAAGACGTACGTGGTCCCCGAGACGGTGATGGCGCGCGGGCCGCCCACCAGCTTCACGCGGGCCGCGGGCACCGCGCTGAACGCGGACCAGTGCGGCAGCTCGACCGGGGCGCCGACGGAGCCCTGCGGCGAGGCGGCCCCCGCGGTGGGGGCGGTGGGGTGCGTGGTGGGCGGGGCGGTGGTGGGGTGGTCGTTGTCGGCCGGCGCCTTGGAGCCGGAGTCACCGGTCAGCGAGGCGATGCCCCAGCCGCCCAGCCCCGCGACGACGAGGGCGGCGGCCGCCGCCGCACCCAACCGCACCCGGCGGCGGCGCACGGCGTCGGAGACGGCGCGGTGCCGCGGGCTCGCCGGGCGGCCGGCGGACGCTCCGCCGCCGGGACCACCTCCGGGACCGCCGCCGGCGCGTGCGCCGCGGCCGTACGCGGCCAGCTCCTCGGCGGTGGGCAGCTTCATGCTCGTGTGGGTGTCGCGGCTGGAGTCGGGCGCCGCGCCGCGCACCAGCGGTACGGCGCCGCGGTAGCTCGGCGGCTCGAACAGGCCGATGTCCGGCTCGTACGGGGTGTCGGCGTCGGCGTCGGCCGGGTGCTCGTCCGGCGCGTCCACGTCGAGCGGGGGCAGACCGGCCAGCCGCGGCAGCTGGTCCCGGAGGCGTTCGCCCAGTTCACCGGCGGTGAGCCGGGACGCGGGAGCCTTCGCGAGGCACTGGGAGAGGAGCTGCCACAGCTCGTCGGGAATGTCCGGGAGCGGTGCGACGGCCTCGGTCACATGGCGGCGCAGTACGGCGCCGGGGTGGCCACCGCCGAACGGCGTGAAGCCGGCCAGCAGCTCGTACAGGACGGTCGCGAGGGCGTAGATGTCGACACTGGCGCGCGGCGGGAGGCCCTCGATGATCTCGGGGGCGAGGTAGTCGGGGGTGCCGATGATGCGGGTGGCCCGGGTGCGACGCGGGGAGTCGACGAGGCGGGCGATGCCGAAGTCGGTCAGGAGCGCGGGGGGTGCGCCGCCGGGTCCGGTGGGGGCGGCCGAGTCGAGCAGCACGTTCTCGGGCTTGACGTCGCGGTGGACGACGCCGGCGGCGTGCGCGGCGGCCAGGCCGTCCGCGACATCGGCGGCGATGGCGACGGCGGCCTCGGGGGATAGCCGGCGCTCGCGCTCCAGGCGGGACCGCAGGTCGGTACCGCGCACCAGGTCCATGACCAGCGCGAGGTCGGTGCCGTCCACGACGAGGTCGCGGATCCCGACGATCTGCGGGTGGTCCAGCGAGAGCAGCGCGGTGCGCTCCTGCACGAAGCGGCCCACGAGGTCCTGGTCGGAGGCGAGATCCTCGCGCAGCAGTTTGATGGCGACCGGACCCTCGGGGCCCTCACCCAGCCACACCGTGCCGGCGGATCCCCGCCCCAGCACCTGGTGGGCGGTGTACCGGCTGCCGATCTTCCTTGCCAAGGCCTGCTCCGACTCCTCCGACGGTCCGTCGCGCCGTATGCAGCGCTGTCGCGTTGGCGACAAAACTACGCGGCCCGGCGGCCGTTCGGGGGGCCGGTGTGCGGTGACGTGTGGTTCTGCGGGGGAAATCACCCGCCAGGTGTCGACAAGTCGGCAGCATGACGCGCGTGACGGGAGTCGAATGCGCGGGCGAGCGGGGTCGGTTCCGGGCTCAGTTACCGGATCCGGTGACCTCGTTGACCTTGTCCCAGGCGGTGCTGATCCACCCCGTCGTGGTGTCCCAGAGGTTCTGGCCGCTGTCGACCCACTGCGGGAGCGGCGTGGTGTACCAGACCACCACGAAGATGACGATCAGGACGAGGATCGTGGTCAGACAGCCCTTGAGGCAGCCCAGGCCCGGGATCTTCATCGGATTGGCGCTGCGCGGCCGCGGCTCGCGCCGGGGTTCGGGCTCCGGCGGCCGCTGCGGCTCGTACCGCTGCGGTTGCGGCTGCTGGTAGCGCGGCTGGACCTGCTGCTGCGGCTGCTGGTACCGCGGCTGGGGCTGCGCCGGCTGCTGCGGAGCGTAGGGCTGCCCCTGCTGCTGGTACTGGCCCTGCTGACCCCGGCCCTGCGGCTGGCCGCCGGGCTGCCGTCGCGGCCTGCGGCGCAGCGGGTCCTGCTCCGGGTCGAGGTACTGGAGCTCGGTCTGCTCGCCGCGCTGCCGGGCCGCGTTGAGCTGCGACTGCCACGGGTGCGGACCCTGCTGCTGGGCCTGCTGCTCGGGCCGGCCCTGTGGCGGGCCGTCGGGCACCGGTGGCATGACGCGGGTGCCGTCGGCGCCGGGCCCGGCCGGGGCGGTGTGCGGCAGCACGCCGGTCACGCCGTTCGGGTCGTAGCGGTGCGCGGGCAGCACCTGGGTCGGGTCGGCGCTGCCGGGGACGGTGGTCGGCGCGAGGTCGGGGCCGAGCAGCGCGGCGACGCCGAGCGCCGCCTCCGCCTCGGCGGGAGTCGCGTGCACGCCGATCCCGGCGGCGGCCACGCGCAGCGCGCGGGCCAGGTTCTCGGCGCTGGGCCGCTCGTCCGGGCTCTTGCGCAGACAGCGCTCGATGACCGTCCACAGCGGTTCCGGCACGTTGCCGGGGCGCACCGGCTCCTGGCTCAGGTGCGCGTGCAGCACCTCCAGCGCGTTGTCGCCGCGGAACGGCGCACGGCCGGTGACCAGCTCGTAGAGCAGGATGCCCGCGCCGTACAGGTCGACGGCGGACGTCTGCGGCTTGCCCTGCGCGGACTCCGGCGCGACATAGGCGGGGGTGCCGACGAACTCGTGGGTGCGGGTGATGCCGGGCGAATCCGCCAGACGGGCGATGCCGAAGTCGGTGAGCATCGGATGCATGTGCGGGCTGCCGTCGTCGCCGTACGTGGTGGCGAGCAGCACGTTCGCGGGCTTGAGGTCGCGGTGGACCACGCCGTCGGCGTGGCTGGCGGCGAGCGCGTCGGCGACGGCGGCGGTCAGCAGGGCCGCGCCGACCGGCGAGAACGGGCCGTTGTCGCGCAGGTACTGGTGCAGGTCGGGGCCGTCGACGAGGTCCATGACCAGGGCGAGCAGATCGCCCTCGACCACCAGGTCCCTGACCCGCACGATGTGCGGGTGGCGCAGCCGTACGAGTACGGCGCGCTCGCGCAGGAAGCGCATCACGATGTCGGGGTCGCTCGCGAGCTCTTCCTTGAGCACCTTGATCGCGACGACGCCGTCCTCGTCGCGCACCCGGGCGCGCCAGACGGTCCCCGTGGCCCCGCGTCCGAGTACCTCCTCGAGGAGGTACTTGCTGCCTACCGGCCGCACGTCATGCGCTCCCTGGTCTTGGTGGTGCTTCGTGGTTCCGTTCCCTGCTTCGCCATGGCCTGTGGGGCCGACCGTGCCAACTGTAGTGCGGACGGCCGTGGCGGCCTGCTGACAACCGCATGTCAAGTGCGTACGGAACTCGGAGGTAGGACGCAGCGGGACTCCGCTTGGTTGCCCCGCGACCGTCCCTCATCGCGACAAGTAGCACCTTTCCGGTCAACAACTGATCATTCAAGATCGCTCCTGTCAGGACCGGGGGCGGGTTGTCAGTGGCAAGTGGGAGGATGCATCCCGTACGGGTGTGACGGGGCAACAGGTGCCCGCCCGCTCGTGCTTGTACGTGTCGACGCGCCCGTGCGCGGTGGGGAGGGTTCCTGCCGTGCATCCGGGCAGAAGGGACCGCGGACGAGATGCAGATCCGGCTGACCGTCCTCGGGCCGCGCAGCGGCCGAGCGGGGCGCACCTGCGACGTGCTGGTCACCGCGCCCGCGGGGACCCCGCTGAGCGCGGTTTCCGGAGCGCTCGCGTCCGGAGCCGGCTCCGGCCAGCCCGCGCGCTCCTCCGGCTCCTCCGTAGCGCTCTACTCGGGCGCCGAGCGGCTCGACCCGGGCGCCCTGCTCGGCATGCCCCCGCTCGTGGACGGCGCCGTGCTGTCCCTGCACACCCCCGCCGAGCAGCACGCGGAGCCGCCGGCGGACGCGGCCGCCCCGGCCCGGCTGTGCGTCATCGGCGGTCCGGACTCCGGCGGCGTCCATCTGCTGCAGGGCGGCCAGGTCAGGATCGGCCGCTCCGCCGAGGCCGATGTCCCGCTGGACGACCCCGATGTCTCCCGGCTGCACTGCACCGTCACCGTCGCCGATGACGGCCGGGTCACCGTCGCCGACCTCGGCTCCACCAACGGCACCACCGTCGATGACCGCCCCGTCGGGGAGCGGCCGGTCGCGCTCTCCCCCGGCGCGCTGCTCCGGCTCGGCGAATCCACCCTCTACCTGGAACCCGGCTCGCGCGGCGCCCCCGTCCCGGCTGCGCCGGACGGCGAGGGCCATCTGCGGGTCACCCTCCCCCCGGGCAGCGCACCCGGGTCCGTACGGGCCGCCGGCGGCCACGGCTCCGGCCCGCACCCCGGCCCTCGGCCGGAATCCGCGCCCGCCGACCGACGCGCCCCCGAAGCCGCCGCCACCCCGCCGCGGCCGCTCGCCCCGCCCGCCGCCGCGCCCTCGCGCCGGCTGGACACCCCGAGGAGCGGTTCGCACGGGTACGCGGGCCAGGCCGAGGGGACGGACCAGGCGGCGACGTACGGCCGCGGCGAGCGGCTGCGGCCGGACGACACGGTGCAGGTACCGAAGCCGCCGCAGCCCGGTGCCGGTCGGGTCGCCGGGACCATAGGAGCCTGGGCACGGCGGCTGGCGGCCGGCCGGGCCGGGAACGGCACGGCGGGCCAGGGCGCGGACGGCGCGCGGCTGGCCGCCGAGGCGGCCGCGCTGCGGGAGCGCTGGCCGGATCCGGCCACCGTGCTGCTGACCGCGCTGGGCCCCGGCCGCAGGCTGTGGGAGCGCGGATCCGACCACCCGGACGCCCTCACGCTGCGGCTGGGCACGGCCGACCTGCCGTCGGAGGACGGCGCGGGCACCCTGCGCGCCGTCCCGTTCACCGTCGACCTGCGCGATCCGCACACCTTCGCGCTCGGCCTGGCCGGGCCCCGGCCGCGACTGGCCGGGCTGGCCCGCGCGGTGCTGGCGCAGGCCTGCGCGCTGCACTCCCCCGGCACGCTGGAGCTCGTCCTGATCAGCGCGGACCGCTCGCGCGGCGCCGAGCAGCGGGCCGACGAGTGGTCCTGGCTCAACTGGCTGCCGCAGCTGCGTCCCGCACACGGCCAGGACTGCCGGCTGCTGCTCGCCTTCGACCGCGAGCAGGCCGCCGCGCGCGTCACGGAACTGGCCCGCCGGCTGGAGGACGGACCGCTGGGCCCGGGCTGGGCCGGAGCCGCGCCGCAGGCCGTCGCCGAGGCCGCGGCCCACCGCGAGGGCCCGTACACCCTCGTCGTCGTGGACGGCGACCCCGGTTCCGCGGCGCTGCGCGACACCCTCGAACGGATAGCGGCCGCCGGTCCCTCGGTCGGGATGCATGTGCTGTGCCTGGCCGAGTCCCCGGACCGGCTCGCGGCGGAGTGCGGCGCCGTCGCCCAGCTGTCGGGCGATGTGGCGACGACCCTGCGGATGGATCCGTACGGGCCCGCCCAGGTCGTCGTCGACGCGGTGTCGCCCGCGTGGGCGGAGCGTTTCGCGCGGGCGCTCGCGCCGCTGCGGGAGACCGACACGGCGGCGCCGCGCGCCCGCAACGCGCTGCCGCGCACCGTACGACTGCTGGACGCGCTGGATCTGGCGCTGGCCACCCCCGCGAAGATCACCGCCCGCTGGGACGGCGCCCCGGACGACGGGGGTACCGAACAGGCCGGGCGGGACGGCGCGCGGCAGGGCCTCACCGGGTACGCACGGGCCGGAGGCCGCGCCCTGGCGGTGCTGGGCTCGGGCTCCGGCGGCCGGGTCGTCGTGGACCTGGCGGCCGAGGGGCCGCATCTGATGGTGGGCGGCGCCGCCGGTTCGGGGAAGACCGAGCTGCTGCGGTCCATCGCCTCCGCACTGGCCGCCGCCGAACGGCCGGACCGGCTGGCGCTGGTGCTGGTCGACGGCGCGGGCACCGAGCGCGGCGAGGGGCTGCGCGCGGTCACCGACCTGCCGCATGTCTCGACGTACCTGGCGGCCTCCGACCCCACCCGGATGCGCGAGTTCGCCCAGGCGCTCGGCGCGGAGCTCAAGCGCCGCGAGGAGCTGCTGGGCGGCCAGGGCTTCGGGGAGTGGCACGCGGACCGGATGGTGACCGTGCCCAGGCAGTCGACGGCGCGTGGCGACGGCCTGCGGGGCGACGGCCGCAAACCGTCCGAGCAGGGCGCGCTGCGCGTCCAGACCCGCAGCGACTCCGCCCTCCCCCGGCTGGTGGTCGTGGTCGACGATTTCGACGCGCTGGTCGCACCGGGGCTCGGCAGTCCGGGCCGCCCGGCGGCCGGTTCCGTCGTGCGGGCGCTGGAGGCGGTGGCCCGCGAGGGCGAGCGGCTCGGCGTGCACCTGATCGCGTCGACCGGGCGCCCGGAGCGCACCTCGGGGACCGAGGCGGACGAACGGTCACGGCTGCGGATCGCGCTGCGCACCGAGGATCCCGCGTCGGCCGCCCTGCTGGTCCATGTCGAGGACCCGGCGGGGCTGGACGAGGAGCTGCCGGGCCGCGGCTATCTGCGCCGTCCCGGCGGCGCGGTGGCGCCGTTCCAGGCGGGCCGGGTCAGCGGCCGCATCCCCAGGACGGCGACGCTGCGACCCACGGTCGTGCCGCTGGAGTGGGAACGGATGGGCGACC
Source organism: Streptomyces sp. NPDC045021 (assembly GCF_056432645.1). Classification (NCBI taxonomy): domain Bacteria; kingdom Bacillati; phylum Actinomycetota; class Actinomycetes; order Kitasatosporales; family Streptomycetaceae; genus Streptomyces; species Streptomyces sp. NPDC045021. The sequence continues at coordinate 40,991 of NZ_JBWKIQ010000003.1, read as the reverse complement.
CGCCGACCCGGCGACCGCTGCGCGAGCTCGGAAACGGGCCGACGGATCTGGCGCTGCTCGCCAGCGCGCTGCAGCGCGCCGCCGAGTCCGCGGGGGCGGGCCCGGCCCTGCCGCTGGTGTGACGGAGCGCGGCCGCCGGCGGTCCGGACATGTGACCGCCGGCGCGCCCGATATGTGACCGTGTGACGGATGCGCGACCGTCGGGTGCGGCGGATCGCGCGGGGGGCCCAAATTCCGGTGATTAAACCCCTCTGACGCCGCATCACGCCAAGGTCACGATCAACCCCTATACCCCGCCCATGCCCTTGCGTCGTCGATCGGCGCGGGCGTAGGACAGACGGACCGGACCGAGGGGATGAGCAGATGCGTACATTCAGCACGCGCGCGCACAACCACCAGGCACGAACCACATTGGCCGTTGTGGCGGCCGCCGCGCTGGCGTTCACCGCGGCCGGCTGCAGCAGTGACAGCAAGAAGGACGCGGGGCCGTCCTCCGGCGCTCCGTCGGCCTCCTCGTCGGGGCTCCAACTGCCCGACCTCAAGGGCCAGAAGCTCGAAGTGGCCGCCGTATGGACCGGCGCCGAGCAGAAGAACTTCCGGAACGTGCTCGACGAGTTCCAGAAGCGCACCGGAGCGACGGTGACGTTCGTCCCGACCGGCGACAGCACCTCCACATTCCTCGGGACGAAGATCCAGGGCGGGGCGCCGCCGGATGTGGCGTTCCTGCCGCAGGTCGGTGTGTTGCACCAGTTCGCGGACAAGGGCTGGCTCAAGCCGCTCGGCCCCGAGGCCCAGGCGCAGCTGACCAAGAACTTCTCGAAGGGCTGGCAGGATCTCGGCGCCTACCAGGGCAAGCAGTACGGGGTCTACGCCAAGGCCGCCAACAAGTCGCTGATCTGGTACAACACCGCGGCCTTCCAGCAGGCGGGCGCCACGGAGCCGAAGACCTGGGACGACTTCCTGAAGACCGCGGAGACGGTCTTCGAGTCGGGCACTCCCCCGGTATCGGTGGGCGGCGCGGACGGCTGGACCCTTACCGACTGGTTCGAGAACGTCTATCTGAGCCAGGCCGGGCCCGAGAAGTACGACCAGCTCGCGCAGCACAAGATCAAGTGGACCGACCCGTCCGTCAAGGACGCGCTGACCACGCTGGCCGCCCTGTTCGGCAAGAAGGACCTCCTCGCGGGCGGCCAGACCGGCGCGCTGCAGACCGACTTCCCGAAGTCGATCAGCCAGACGTTCACCGGCACCCCGCCCGGTGCCGCGATGGTCTACGAGGGCGACTTCTCCGCCGCGGTCATATCCTCCAGCACCAAGGCGAAGGTGGGCACGGACGCCAAGGTCTTCCCGTTCCCGGCCGTCGGCAGCGGCAAGGCGCCGGTGGTCAGCGGCGGCGACGTGGCCGTGGCGCTGAAGGACAGCAAGGGCGCACAGGCGCTGTTGACCTTCCTCGCCTCGACCGACGCGGCGCAGGTGTGGGCGAAGCCCGGCGGCTATCTGTCGCCGAACAAGTCGCTGGACCTGTCGGCCTATCCCGACGACGTCACCCGCGGCATCGCCAAGGCGCTGATCGCGGCCGGCGACGACTTCCGCTTCGACATGTCCGACCAGGCGCCCGCCGCCTTCGGTGGCACCAAGGGCGAGGGCGAGTGGAAGGACCTGCAGGACTTCCTGGTGAAGCCGACCGATGTGGCGGGCGCCCAGGCGAAACTCGAAGCGGACGCCGCCAAGGCGTACAAGAACTGAGGCGTCGGTGGCCTCCACAGTGACCACGGGGGGCGCGGCCGCTCCCGGCCCACCCCCCGTGAAGCGCAAGAGTCTGATGGGCACCCGCCCCTGGGTGGCGCTGGCCTTCCTGCTGCCCGCGCTGGTGCTGCTCGGCGCGCTGGTGCTGTACCCGATCGGGTACACCGTCCAGCGCAGCCTCTTCGACGCGGACAACTCGGCGTTCGTCGGTCTGAAGAACTTCGGCGAGGTCTTCAGCGACCACGGCAATCTGACGGCCGTCAAGAACAACGCGATCTGGGTGGTCATCGCCCCGGTGGTGGCCACCGCGCTGGGCCTGATCTTCGCGGTGCTGACCGAACGGGTCTCCTGGGGCACGGCCTTCAAGCTCGTCGTCTTCATGCCGATGGCGATCTCGATGCTGGCCGCCGGGATCATCTTCCGGCTGGTCTACGAGAACGACCCGGACCGCGGTGTCGCCAACGCGGTCGTGGTCGGGATCCATGACACGTTCGCCGAGGCGTCCGCCTATCCGGGTGCCAGACCGCGCCCGAACGCCGATCTGGCGCCGTCGGCGGGCGGCTCGTTCACCACCAAGGCGCAGGCGCAGCCGGGCACGGCGGCGGCGCTGCCGCTGATCGGGATCCCGCAGAACAAGCTGCCGGGCGGGGCGCAGGACGCCAAGGCCGCCGCGCCCGCGGCGGACGGCGGGGTCTCGGGCACGGTGTGGCTGGACTTCAAGCCCGGTGGCGGCGGCACGACCGGTGCGATCGACCCGGGCGAGAAGGCGCTGCCCGGCGTCAAGGTCGAGGCGGTGAAGGACGGGAAGGTCGTCGCGTCGGCGAAGTCCGGTGACGACGGTACGTTCTCGCTGCCGGCGTCGGCGGCCGGCGCCCGACTGCGGCTGCCCGCGTCCAACTTCGCGACGCAGTACAACGGGGTGGACTGGCTGGGCCCGAGCCTGGTCACGCCCTCGATCATCGTCTCGTACATCTGGATGTGGGCGGGCTTCGCGATGGTGCTGATCGCGGCCGGCCTGGCGGGCGTGCCGCGTGAACTGCTGGAGCAGGCACGGGTGGACGGCGCGAACGAGTGGCAGGTGTTCCGGAAGATCACCGTTCCGCTGCTGGCACCGGTCCTGGTGGTGGTCCTCATCACGCTGATGATCAACGTGCTGAAGATCTTCGACCTCGTCTACATCATCGCGCCGGGCGCATCCCAGAGCGACGCCAACGTGCTCGCCCTGCAGCTGTACCTGAAGTCCTTCGGCGGCGGCAACGACCAGGGCGTCGGCAGTGCGATCGGCGTCCTCCTGCTGCTGCTCGTCCTGCCCGTGATGATCTTCAATATCCGGCGGCTGCGCAGAGAGGCACGACGATGAGCGCGATCGCGGCGAAACTCGCCTCCTGGGTCAGCGGGGGCGCGGTACGCGTCTTCCTCATCGTGGTCGCGCTCTTCTGGCTGCTGCCGACCATCGGTCTGCTGCTGTCCTCCCTGCGCGACCCGACGGACATCGCGGCGTCCGGCTGGTGGAAGGTGCTCAGCGCCCCTTCCCAGCTCACCGTCTCCAACTACAAGTCGCTGCTCAGCAACGACACCGTCGTCAACTCGCTGGTCAACACCATCCTGATCACCGTCCCCACCACGCTGCTCGTCGTCGTGATCGGCTCGCTGGCCGGCTACGCCTTCGCGTGGATGGACTTCCGCGGCCGCGACTGGTGGTTCCTGGCCGTGGTGGGCCTGCTGGTGGTCCCCGTCCAGGTGGCGCTGATCCCGGTCGCCCAGCTCTTCGGGAACATCGGGATCTTCGGCGACATCACCGGCGTCGTGCTCTTCCACACCGCCTTCGGCCTGCCGTTCGCGATCTTCCTGCTGCGGAACTTCTTCGCCGAGATCCCGCGCGAACTGCTGGAGGCGGCACGGCTGGACGGCGCCGGTGAGCTGCGGCTCTTCACAACCGTGATCATGCCGCTGGGCGGGCCGGCCATCGCCTCGCTGGGCATCTTCCAGTTCCTGTGGGTCTGGAACGACATGCTGGTGGCGCTGATCTTCGCCGACAGTGACTCACAGCCGATCACCGTCGCCCTGCAGCAGCAGGTCAGGCAGTTCGGCAGCAACATCGACATCCTCGCGCCCGGCGCGTTCGTGTCCATGGTCATCCCGCTCGTGGTGTTCTTCGCCTTCCAGCGGCAGTTCGTTTCGGGGGTGATGGCCGGCGCCGTGAAGTAGTCCGCGCCCACCCGCGGGAAGCGCACCCCAGGACGCCGTAACCAGATCACTCTCCGCGACGTTGCGCCGCATATAACGGGCACAGGCCGCGTACGTCATTGTTCATCCGATAACCGAGCAATCCTCGTGTGTACGCGGGCGCCCGTCCACAGCGCCCGCGTCAACACCTGGATGTCCCTTGCCCCGGTTCAGCGTCATCGTTCCCGCCTACAAGGTTCAGGCCTATCTGCACGACTGCCTGGAATCCGTAACGACCCAGTCCTTCACCGACTTCGAGCTGATCGTGGTGGACGACGGCTCACCGGACGGCAGCGGCGAGATCATCGACGAGTTCGCCGACCGCGACCGCCGGATCACCGCCATCCACCTCCCCGAGAACATCGGCCCCGGCCACGCCCGCAACGCCGGCCTGATCCGCGCCACCGGCGACTACCTGCTCTTCCTCGACGGCGACGACACCCTCGCCCCCGGCTCCCTGCTGACGATCGCGGACCGCCTCAAGGAGACCGGCGGTCCCGACGTCCTCGTCTTCGACTACGAGCGCAGCTACTGGAACGGCGAGACGCGGCGCAACGGACTGGCCGGGCACCTGAGCCAGCGCGGCCCCGAGACGTTCACCCTCGGCGACCGCCCGGAACTGCTCCAACTCCTCACCGTCGTCTGGAACAAGGCCTACCGCCGGGAGTTCACCGAGCGGGTGGATCTCACCTTCCCGCCCGGCTACTACGAGGCCACCGCGTGGACGTACCCGGCGCTGCTGGCCGCCGGAACCGTCGCCGTCCTGGACCGGGTGTGCGTCCGGTACCGGCAGCGCCGCCGCGGCACCGTCCTCGGCACCACCAGCCGCCGGCACTTCGACATCTTCAAGCAGTACGACCGCGTCTTCGCCTTCCTCGACGACCACCCCCGGCTGGAGCACTGGCGGCCGGCCCTCTTCCGCCGGATGCTGGACCACCTCACCACTGTCTACAACTCCCCCGACCGGCTACCGCGTTCGTCGCGCGCCGACTACTTCAAGCGGTGCCGCGCCTACTACCGCCGACACCGCCCGCGGACCTTCCGCGCCACCCCGTTCGACCGGCCGGGAGTGCGCTACCTCCTGGTGCGCCTCGGGGCCCGCCGCGCCTTCCAGTCGCTCGGCGGCGTCCACCGGACGCGGCTGCGCGCGCAGGCCCGGGTGACCGCCGGCTACGCCCGGATCCGTGAGGCGGCGCTGCGGCTGCACTACCGCCTGCAGCGGCGCCGCGCCCTCGACCAGGAGCTGGCGGTCTTCTCCGCGTACGAGGGGCGCGGCTACGTCTGCAACCCGGCCGCGATCGAGACCCGGCTGCGCGAGCTCGCACCGCACATCCGCACCGCCTGGGTCACCACCCCGGAGCACGCCCACACCCTGCCGCCGGGCGTACGCCGCCTGCAGCCGGGCTCGGCCGCGTACTGGACGGCGATGGCCCGAGCCAAATACCTCGTCACCAACGACCACCTGCACCCCCGCTACGCCAAGCGCGCGGGCCAGCTCAACCTCCAGACGCACCACGGCACGCCCCTCAAGCACATGGGGCTGGACCTGCGGGACTTCCCGGCCGCCGCCAAGGGAACCGACTTCGAACACGTCCTCGCCCAGGCGGACCTCTGGGACTACAACCTGTCGTCCAACCGCCACTCCAGCCTCACCTGGGAACGCGCCTACCCGTCCGGCTTCACCACCCTGGAGTACGGTCAGCCGCGCAACGACGTCTACCAGCGGGCGACCACCGACGACGTCCTGCGCATCCGCGCGGAACTGGGCATTCCGCGCGACTCCACGGCAGTGCTCTACGCGCCCACCCACCGCGACTACCGCACCGGCTTCCACGCCGATCTCGACATGGAGCGCATCGCCCGCGAACTTGGCCCCGGATTCACGGTCCTGATGCGCACGCATCACCTCTACGACACCGGCGCCCAGCACGCTGCCGGACAGCCGGCCTTCCTCGATGTGTCCCGGCACCCGTCCGTCGAGCAGCTGTGCCTCGCCTCGGACGTGCTGCTGACCGATTACTCGTCGCTGATGTTCGACTACGCCAATCTCGACCGGCCGATCGTCATCCATGCCGAGGACTGGGAGGTCTACCGTGCCTCGCGCGGAGCCTACTTCGACATCACCGCGCACCCGCCCGGCCTCCTCGCACGCAGCGAGGACGAGTTGATCGACATTCTCGCGACCGACGCCTGGCGCGGGCCCCGCTCGGCCCAGCTGCGCGCCGCGTTCCGCGAACGCTTCTGCCCGTACGACGACGGGTACGCCGCGGAGCGCGTCGTCCGCCGGCTCTTCCTGGAGAACCGCGGAGACACCCTCCCGGCGGTGATCCCGCTCCAGGACCGCCGCCCGGCACCCGCCCCCGGCCATGTGCGCGCGCTGTCCAGCCGTCCGCACACCGGAACCCTTTCCGCCTCACTCGCGCCCAGCTGAACGGAACACCCATGGAAGCCCCCACGAAGCCCACCGAGCAGCTCCCCACCCCCACCCGACTGGCAGAGGTGAAGGGCTGGTTCTTCCCGGCCGACCAGCTGCTCTTCGACTGGCTCCTCAGCCGTCAGCAGGAGCTCACCGAACCGGGCGACCTGCTCGAAGTGGGGGTGTACATGGGCAAGAGCGCCATCTTCACGGGCTCCTACCGACGCGAGGGCGAGCGCTTCACGGTCTGCGACCTGTTCGACGCACCCGCCGAGGACACCGCCAACAGCGCCGAGATGGCCAAGTCGTACTCCACGCTCACCCGGCGGGCGTTCGAGGCGAACTACCTCTCCTTCCACGAGGAGCTGCCGACGGTCATCCAGGGCCTGTCCTCGGTGGTGCCCGACCATGTCACCGCCGACAGCTGCCGGTTCATCCACATCGACGCCTCGCACCTCTACGAGCACGTCCACGCGGACATCGCCGACGCCCAGGACCTGCTGGAGGCGCACGGCGTGGTGGTCCTCGACGACTTCCGCGCCGAGCACTGCCCCGGCGTCGCCGCCGCGGCCTGGCAGGCCGTGACCACCGGCGGACTGCACGTCATCTGCATCACCGACCGGAAGCTCTACGGCACCTGGGGCGACCCCGCGACCGTGCGCACCGAGCTGCTGGCCTGGCTGGAGACCCGCGAGGACCTCTGGCACGAGGTGCAGACCGTCGCCGGCGAGCCGCTCATCCGCATCAACGGGCGGAAGGCCGCCCTCCCCGCACAGCCCGCCTCCCGCCACAAGGTCAGCATCCCGGCCCAGGCCGCCCCCGTGGACAGCCCGGCGCCGTCGCCGGCGGCGCCCGCGAAGCGCCGCCGCTCCCCGCTGCGGCGCTTCGCGGTCAACGTGCTGCCGCCGTTCATCACCAAGGCACTGGTGGGGCGCCGCGGCTGACAACCGGGCAGGGCGGCATACGCGGCTGTCTCACTCCCCGCTGTCAACCGGCTACGCTGTGTGGACCAGATCGCCACGCCGGGTCGCGCAGGCCCGGCGACGGGAGGGGACGGGCTCGTAGGCGTGGGGTCCGAAATGCTGCCGTGTATTTGTGGGCCGCCAGGCCCGTGAATACACGATTTCGGACCCCCACGGCGGAGAGACCGGCCCCGGCACCCGCACCCGGAAAGGCCCGAGCCTCCGTATGACGCCCCGACTGACCGTCGTCGTCCCCGTCCACAACGTCGAGCGGTACCTGGAGGAATGCCTCCGGTCGGTCGCGGAACAGACGCTGGACGCACTCGATGTGGTGATGGTCGACGACGGTTCCGCGGACCGCGCTCCGGAGATCGCGCGGCACTTCGCCGAGAACGACCGACGCTTCCGACTGGTACGAGCCCCGCGGCCGGACACCCGGGGCCTCGGCCATGCCCGCAACACCGGCGCCGCGCAGGCAGATCCGCGCACCACGTACCTGACGTTCCTCGACGGCGACGACACCCTCCCGCCCCGCACGTACGAAAAGCTGGTGAATCGGCTGGACCGCTCGGGCGCGGACCTCGCGACCACCTTCCGGACCACCGGAACCAGTACCGGCACCGGCACCGGCACCGGCACCGGCACCACCCACATCACCAGAGACCTCGCCCTCCTCTCCGACCGTTCGGCGAAGAACAAGGTGTTCCGCCGCACCTTCTGGGACCGCCACGCCCTCGCCTTCCCCGAGGACGTCCGCCACGAGGACAGCGCGGTCACCATCCGCGCGCACTTCCTCGCCGAAGCCGTCGACGTCCTGCGACAGGACGAACGTGGGCACCTCCCCCGCGAGCGCTCCCAAAACCTCCGCCGCACCGACGTCCAGAACCTGCGGGACCGCTTCACGGCGGTCGACGGCGTCAGCCGGTTCCTCGCCGACCCCGGCAACACGCCCTGGTCCGCGCAGAAGTCCGCGTACAAGAGGGAGTACGACCGTTCCGTCCTGAGCAACGACCTGCCGGCCTGCGCCGGGGCGCTGCCGATGGCCGGCGCCGAGTACCGCGAGGTCTTCATGGACCGCGCCCGGGACTTCCTGGCCCGCGTCGACCCGGCCCTCCAGGGCGAACTCCCGGTGGGGCTGCGGATCATGTGCCATCTCATTCGTGAGAACAGGCTCGGTGACCTGCTCGCCGTGCTGTCCCACGAGGAGCGCAACCGCGAAGGCTTCACCGTCGCGGGCCCGCCGCTGCGCAGGCGCGCGGAGATCCCCGCAGGCATCGACGCGGACGCAGGCGCAGGGTCGGGCACCGGCACCGGCACCCGTGGAACGACGATCCGGCTGCCGTACGAGGTCGCCGCGCTGTCCTCCGACGACCTCCCCGTACGGTCCCGCCTCCTGGAATCGCGCTGGCAGGACGGCAAGCTCGTCCTCAAGGGCTACGCGTACATCCGGAACCTGGACGCCTCCGTCAGGCGCAGGTCACTCAAGACCGCGGTCCTGACGTCGGGCCGCCGCAAACTCCTGCTCCCGGTGCGTACCGTCCCGGTCCCGGAGGCCACGGACAGCTCGGGGCAGGAGCAGCACTGCTACGACTGGTCCGGCTTCGAGATCACCGTCGACCCCCAGCGGCTGCGCCGCCGCGGGCGGTGGGCCGCGGGTCAGTGGCGGCTCGCCATCACCGTGGCGACCTCCGGCGTCGTCAGGACCACCGAGGTGCGCGCCGGGGACACCGGCTCGGGCGCGTCACCGGTGCCGCACCCGCTGGAGGACGGACTGCGCCTGGTCCCGTGGTTCGAGCACGGCCGGCTGCGGCTGTCGGTCGAGCCGGCCGCGGTCCGGCTGACCGGCCACCACGCGCTGGACGACGACACCGTCGAGCTGCTCGCCACCAACAGCGGCCGGGAGCAGCCGCGCACGCTGCGGCTGACCCACCGGGTCTCCGGTGCCACCTTCGAGTACCCCGCCGTCTGCCGTCCGGCCGGCTCCGCCGGAAGGCCAGCAAGCCTCGTCACCACCCGGTTCTCCCTCGCCGACCTGGCGGGCGCCCGCGCCGCTGTCACCGACGGCCCGGCGGGCGCCGACTCCGGGGCGAGCGACGCATGGGACGTCGCCTTCACCCTGGCCGACGGGACGGCGCGGATCGCCGCCGGCCCGCCGGTACCCCGCGGCCGGTACGCGCTCGGCAGCGACCCCCGGCTCGGCGGGCTCCGCCGTGAGCTGGTCGTCGGGGCCACCGCCGCCGGTGACCTGGAGCTGCACGACCGTACGCCCCGGCCGGTGGCCGACCAGGTCGTCCTGCGGGCAAACGGCTCGCTGGTCATCGAGGGCGAGCTGCCGTCCAAGACTCCCGCGGGGGCCGAGCTGGTGCTGCGGCACGGCACGCACCGGGCGGAGGCCGTGTTCCCGGTCACCGCCGACGGGGACCGCTTCAGCGTGACCGTACGGCCCGCGGAGGCCGCGCCCGCCGAGGGCCACTGGTACCTCCACCTGCGCACCGAAACCCCCGGAACCACCGGGACCACCGGGACCACCGACGGCACGGACAACACCGGCACCACCGAAGCCCCCGTGCACGTCGCCCGCTGCGCGTTCCCCGCCCTCCCGCTCCCCATTCAGCCGCCGGACAGCGACCGGTCCCTCGCCCTGGACCGCCGCTTCCACGACCAGCTGTTCCTGGCCGCCGGTCCCGCCGTGGCGCCCGAGGACCGCGGCCCGTACCGCGGGCGCCTGCTGCGCGAGCGGCACTATCCGCAGGCCCGCGGCCGTACGCTGCGGGACACCGTGCTGTACAGCAGCTTCGACGGCCGCCAGTACTCGGACTCGCCGCGCGCCGTGCACGAGGAGCTGGTGCGCCGCGGCGCCGCGCTGGACCACCTGTGGGTGGTCGGCGACACCCGCGTGCAGCTGCCGCCCACGGCACGCGCCGTCATCCACGGCAGCGCCGCATGGCACGAGGCGCTCGCCCGCAGCCGTCATCTCGTCACCAACACCCACCTGCCCGCCTGGTTCGAGCGGCGCGAGGGCCAGCGGGTCGTCCAGACCTGGCACGGCACCCCCGTCAAGCGCATCGGCCAGGACCTGGCCGGCACCCTGTGCGCCGATCTCGCCCACCTGTGGCCGCAGCCCCGCCGCGGCCACCAGTGGGACGTGCTGATCTCCCCGAACCCGTACAGCACGCCGCTGCTGCGCCAGGCGCTCGGCTACGACGGTGAGGTCGTCGAGACCGGGCTGCCGCGTACCGATCTGCTCTTCGCCGACGACCGGGACAAGCTCGCCGAGGAGGTCCGCGCCCGGCTCTGCCTGCCGGCGGGCAAGCGGGTCGTCCTGTACGCCCCCACCCAGCGCGACGACCGGGTGTACGACAACCGGCACTACCGCCTGGAACTGGCCCTGGACCTCGCCGCCGCCGAGTCGGCGCTCGCCGCCGACCACGTCCTCCTGGTCCGCGCCCACCCGCTGGTCGCGGACCGGGTGCCGGTCGGCGGCGGCGGCTTCGTCCGTGACGTCTCCGGCTACCCGGATCTGGCGGAACTGCTGCTGATCGCGGATGTCCTCGTCACCGACTACTCGTCGGTGATGACCGACTTCGCGAACACCGGGCGCCCCATGCTCTTCCTCACCCCGGACCTGGACCACTACCGGGACACGGTCCGCGGCTTCTACCTCGATTTCGAGGCCCAGGCGCCCGGCCCGCTCCTGCGCAGCACCGCCGATCTCGTCGGCGCGCTGCGCGATCTGGACACCGTCACCCGGCAGAGCGCGGAAAACTACGCCCGCTTCCATGCCGCCTTCTGCCCCCTCGACGACGGCTCGGCCGCCTCCAGGGTCGCTGACCTGCTGCTTTCCGATCACCGCTGAGGGGCGGCCCCGTGCGGTGCCGGTCGGCCCTGGTGTTTGCGTTCACCGCGCTGCTAGCGTTCATGAACACTGCCTCCCGTTCAGGTCGGCTCAGACAGCGCCGCCCCGCCGCCGGTCTCAGCACCGGGTGGCCCGTCATCACTCAGCGTTCATCCCGTTCATCCCAGAGAAAGCTACTCCGGCTGATGTCCGACACCTCGCAGGACCGCAAGAGCACCGCCGACGCCAACTACACCGAGCGTCTGGCGACGCTGGAAAAGGCCGGTATCAAGCGGCTGCTTCCCACGCAGGCCCCGTACCGCTGGAACCTGCGCCGCCTGAAGCTGGGCCGGGTGCTCGACATCGGCTGCGGACTGGGCCGGAACCTGCAGAACTGCGGGCCGGACAGCGTGGGCGTGGACCACAACCCGACGTCGGTGGCGACCGCCCGTGAGCGCGGCCTGACCGCGTACACCCCGGAGGAGCTGGCTGAGGCGGCGGACTGCGGGCCCGGTTCCTTCGACAGCCTGCTCTGCGCGCACGTGCTGGAGCACCTGGACGAGGACGTCGCGTCCGGCCTGCTCGCCCAGTACCTGCCGTATGTGAAGCCCGGCGGCTCGGTGGTCCTCATCACCCCGCAGGAGGCCGGCTACCGCACCGACGCCACGCATGTGCGCTTCATCGGCTTCGAGGAGCTGCGCGCCTACGCCGCCGAGGCGGGTCTGACGACGAAGCGCACGTACTCCTTCCCGTTCCCGCGCGCCGCCGGCAAGGTCTTCCCCTACAACGAGTTCGTCCTGGTCTCCACGGCTCCGACGGCCTGACAGGCCGGACCCCGCGAACCACCCGCGCCCCCGCCCACCCGGTCCGCCGGGAGGGCGGGGGCGCGGTTGTGAGCGCCCGACGGCGCGGCTCCGCGGAGCGTTCGTCATGGCCGGATTCCCGTGCCATGCACAGGAGTTCGGACCGATAGCATCGTCCCTCGATCGCCGATCGGGGGTGCCGGACATCGCCAGCAACGACAGCGGCAACGCGCTCGGCGCGCTGCGTCCGGAGGATCCGCGCGAGATCGCCGGGTACCGGCTGCTCGCCAGGATCGGCGAGGGCGGCCTCGGCCCGGTCTATCTGTCGCACACCCCGGGTGGTCAGCCCGTGGCCCTGAAGGTGGTCCGCCGCGAGTACGCGCGGGACGGGGAGTTCCGCCGGCGTTTCCAGCAGGACGTGCGGGCCGCGCGGGACGTGCGGGGCTATCACGTCGTCCCGGTCGTCGGCCACGACGCCACCGGCGACCGGCCCTGGCTGGCCACCGCCTACGTGCCCGGTCTCTCCCTCGACGACGCGCTCGCCTCCTTCGGGCCGCTGCCGCTGCCCGCCGCCCTGCAGCTGACCGGCTGCGCCGCCGACGGGCTGCGCGCGGTGCACGCGTGCGGGGTCGTCCACCGCGATCTCCGGCCCGGCAACATCCTGCTCAGCGACGACGGTCCCTGGCTGGCCGACTTCGGCATGGCCGGGGCCGCCGAATCCACGCGGCTGACGCGCGGCGGCGCCCTCATCGCGACCCCGCAGTACATGTCGCCCGAGCACGCCAACGGCGACGCCCTCACCCCCGCGACCGACATCTTCTCGCTCGGCCTGGTCGCCGCCGTCGTCGCGACCGGCCGCCACCCGTACGGCGACGGCGGACCGGGCGGTCCCATCAGCATCGCCACCCGGATCGCCAACACCGCCCTCCGGCCGCCGGACCTGTCCGGTTACCCGGACCTGCTGCGGCCGGTGCTGGAGCGCTGCCTGACAGCCGACCCGGCCGCTCGGCCCGCCCCCGCCGAGCTGGCCGAACTGTGCGAGCGGGCCGCCGGACGTCAGCTGCGCGACTTCGCCGACTGGCTTCCCGAGCCGCTGACGGCGGAGATCGCCCGGCGCAAGGAGGAGGCCCAGCGGCCGCCGGAGCCCGTGGCCCGCACCTCGTTACCGCAATCCCCCGGAACCTCCTTCGGAACCTCCCCCGGGCACCTGTTGGGCCCGGCCGTCTCCACCTGGTCCAACTGGGGCACCACCACACCCGACATCGCGCCGGTGGGCGGCAAGTACCGCCAGCAGACGCTGCTCGCGATCGCCGGCAGCGTCGTCGCCCTGCTCCTCGCGGTGACCCTGACCTTCGCCTTCCTGCGGAACAGCGACAACGGGCCACCGGCCACGCCCTCACCGGCGCCCGGCGCCTCGCGATGCTGCACGACCCCGGCGTCACCCCGCCTCCCATAGCGCGAATACACGCACCGGGCCGGCGGGCGGGGGCAGACGAACGCCGGCCGGGCCCCGGGGTACGGGGTCCGGCCGGCGTTCATGGTCCTACCTGGGTGCGGGCCTGTCCGGCCGCCGCCTCAGCGGCGGGCGCGCAGCAGCGTACGGAACGTCCGCATCGCGACCGACAGGTTCGCGAGGTCGAACTCCTCGGAGCCCTGGATCTCCTCGAGGGTGGTCCTGGCGCGACCGATGAGCGCCGCGTTCTGCTCCTCCCACGTCTTGAACCGCTGCTCGGGCGTCGAGGTGCCGTTCCCGGCCGACAGCACGTCGGCGGTGAGCGCGGCGTGCGCCGCGAAGAGGTCCTCGCGGATGGCCGCACGGGCCATCGACTGCCAGCGGTCGGCCCGCGGCAGTTCGATGATGCGGTCCAGGAGCTGGGTGATCTGCAGCCGGTCGGCGAGGTCGTAGTAGATCTCGGCGACCTCCAGCGGGTCCTTGCCGGTGCGGTCCGCGACATCGACGATGTCGAGGGCCGGGAAGGCGGAGGAGAAGCCCGCGACCCGGGTGGCCAGCTCCTCCGGGACGCCCGCGCCGGTCAGCTCGTCATGGATGCTCTGGTACCACTCCAGGTCGGCGCCGCGCGTCAGCTTCGGCAGCTGGGACCAGACGGTGGACACCCCGTCGCGGAAGAACTCGATGGTCTCGGCGATCTGCAGCGGCTGCGGCCGGTTGTTGAGCAGCCAGCGGGTGGCGCGCTCGACGAGGCGGCGCGAGTGCAGCCGGATGCGGGTCAGCACATCGGCGTCCACGACGTTGTCGAGCGCCTCGACGTCGTCCCAGATCCGGGAGAGTCCGAAGATCGCGCGGGCCGCGGTGTGCGCCCGGACGATCTCCTCGCCGGTCGCGCCGATCTCCTCGCGGAAACGGTGCAGGAAGGTCGTACCGCCGGTGTTGACGGTGTCGTTGACCAGCATCGTCGTGACGATCTCGCGGTGCAGCGCGTGGTTCTCGATCTGCGGCTCGAGCCGCTCGCGCAGCGGCTTGGGGAAGTAGTCGTGCAGCAGGGTGCGCAGGTACGGATCCTCCGGCAGCCCGGTGTCGATCAGCTCCTCCGCGACGGTGATCTTCGTGTAGGCCATCAGCACGGACAGCTCGGGCTGGGTCAGACCCTGACCGTTGGCGAGCCGCTCGCGGATCTGCCGGTCGGTGGGCAGGAACTCCAGCGCCCGGTCGAGGCGGCCGTCGCGCACCAGCTTGCGCATGAAGCGCTGGTGGGCGTGGAGCAGGCTGGAGGCCTGTGCCATGCCGTTGCCGAGCGCGACGTTCTGCGCGTAGTTGTTGCGCAGCACGAGGCTGCCGACCTCGTCGGTCATCGCGGCGAGCAGCGTGTTGCGCTGCTTGACGGTCAGATCGCCGTCCGCGACCACGCTGTTGAGCAGGATCTTGATGTTGACCTCGTGGTCCGAGGCGTCCACACCGGCGCTGTTGTCGATCGCGTCGGTGTTGATCCTTCCGCCGTTGAGGGCGAACTCGATCCGGCCGAGCTGGGTCAGCCCCAGGTTGCCGCCCTCGCCGACGACCTTGACCCGCAGGTCCGCGCCGTCGACGCGGATCGCGTCGTTGGCCTTGTCGCCGACGTCGGTGTGCGACTCGGTGGAGGCCTTGACGTAGGTGCCGATGCCGCCGTTCCAGAGCAGGTCCACGGGGGCCTGCAGGATCGCCTTCATCAGGTCGGCGGGCGTCATCTTGGCGACCTGCGCCTCGATGCCGAGCGCCTTGCGGACCTGTGCGGTGATCGGGATGGCCTTGGCGCTGCGGGGGTGGATGCCGCCGCCCGCCGAGATCAGCGAGCTGTCGTAATCCGCCCACGAGGAGCGCGGCATCTCGAACATCCGGCGCCGCTCGGCGAACGAGGTCGCCGCGTCCGGGGTCGGGTCCAGGAAGATGTGCCGGTGGTCGAAGGCGGCGACCAGCCGGATGTGCTCGCTGAGCAGCATTCCGTTGCCGAACACGTCGCCCGACATGTCGCCGACGCCGACGACCGTGAAGTCCTCGGACTGCGTGTTGTGGCCCACCTCGCGGAAGTGCCGCTTCACCGACTCCCAGGCGCCCTTGGCGGTGATGCCCATCTTCTTGTGGTCGTAGCCGACCGAGCCGCCGGAGGCGAACGCGTCACCCAGCCAGAAGCCGTAGCTGACCGCGACCTCGTTGGCGATGTCGGAGAAGGACGCGGTGCCCTTGTCCGCGGCGACGACCAGGTACGTGTCGTCCTCGTCGTGCCGCACCACGCCGTTCGGCGGGACGACCTCGCCGCCCACCAGGTTGTCGGTGATGTCGAGCAGGCCGGAGATGAAGGTCTTGTACGAGGCGATGCCCTCGGCCAGCCACGCGTCCCGGTCCACGGCCGGGTCGGGCAGCCGCTTGCCGACGAAGCCGCCCTTGGCGCCGACCGGCACGATCACGGTGTTCTTGACCATCTGTGCCTTGACCAGGCCCAGCACCTCGGTACGGAAGTCCTCGCGCCGGTCGGACCAGCGCAGGCCACCGCGGGCGACCTTGCCGAAGCGCAGGTGGACGCCCTCGACCCGCGGCGAGTACACCCAGATCTCGTACGCCGGGCGCGGCGCGGGCAGGTCCGGGATCTCCTGCGGGTCGAACTTCATCGACAGGTAGCTGTGCGGCTGCCCGTCGTCACGGCGCTGGAAGTAGTTGGTGCGCAGCGTCGCCTTGATGAGGGTGAGGAAGGACCGCAGGATGCGGTCCTCGTCCAGCGAGGCGACCTGGTCGAGCGCGCCGTCGAGCTCCTCCAGGAGCCCGTCGGTCAGCTCCTTGCCGGCCCGCTGGTGGTCCGGGGACATCCGGGCCTGGAAGAGGTTCACCAGCAGCCGGGTGGTGTGGACGTTGTTGCGGAGGGTGTCCTCCATGTAGTCCTGGCTGAAGGTGGAGCCGGCCTGCCGCATGTACTTGGCGTAGGCGCGCAGCACCATGGCCTGGCGCCAGTTCAGCCCGGCGCGCAGCACCAGGGAGTTGAAGCCGTCGTTCTCCGCCTCGTCGGTCCAGGTCGCGGCGAACGTCTCCTGGAAGCGCTCGCGGGCGTCGTCGCCGAGATCACCGAGGGAGGGGTCGAGCCGCAGGCCGAAGTCGTACACCCAGGCGCGGCTGTGGTCGGTGCGGCGCAGCTCGTACGGGCGCTCGTCCACGACCTCGACGCCGAGCTTCTGGAGCACCGGCAGGACGGCGGAGAGCGAGACGGGAGCGCCGGTGCGGTAGATCTTGAAGCGGCGCTCTCCGGGGGCCGCGCCGACCGGCTCGTACAGGCTGAGGGTGAAGTCGCCCTCGGGCTTGAGCTGTTCGATGTGCTGCAGGTCGGCGACGGCCGAGCGGGGGGTGAAGTCGGCCCGGTAGCCGTCGGGGAAGGCCTGGGCGTAGCTGCGGGTCAGCTCGGCGGCCCGCTCCTCGCCGCATTCGGCGGTGAGCGCCTCGGCGAAGCCGTCGGCCCAGGAGCGGGCGGCCTCGACGAGCCGGGCCTCGATCCGGTCGATCTCGGCCTCGGTGAGGTCGTCGAGGGCCGTGCCGGGCGCCACGCGGACGACGAAGTGCAGCCGGGAGAGGACCGATTCGGTGTTCCAGGCGGTGAAGTCGACGCTGTGCCCGCCCAGCTCCTCCTGGAGGATGTTGGTGAGCCGCAGCCGTACGGCCGTGGTGTAGCGGTCGCGGGGCAGGTAGACCAGTGCGGAGTAGTAGCGGCCGTACTCGTCCTGCCGCAGGAACAGCCGCAGCCGGCGGCGCTCCTGCAGGTACAGCACGCTGGTGACGATGGAGCGCAGCTCGTCGGCCGGGGTCTGGAAGAGCTCGTCGCGCGGGTAGGTCTCCAGGATCTGGAGCAGGTCGCGGCCGTCGTGGCTGTCCGGGGTGAAGCCGGCGCCCTCCAGCACCTCCTCCACCTTGCGGCGGATCACCGGGACGCGCCGCACCGACTCGGTGTACGCGGCCGAGGAGAACAGGCCCAGGAAGCGCCGCTCGCCGATGACGTTGCCCTCGGCGTCGAACTTCTTCACCCCGACGTAGTCGAGGTAGGAGGGCCGGTGGACGGTGGAGCGGCTGTTGGCCTTGGTGAGGATCAGCAGCTTGTGCTCGCGGGCCTTGGCCCGCGCGTCGGCCGGCAGCCGGTTGAACGACGGGGAGCCGGGGTGCGTGCCGTCGTCCCCGTGCAGGGGGTCGGAGCGCAGGATGCCCAGCCCGGTGCCGGGCACGGCCGCCAGGACGTCCTCACCGGTGCCGTCCGGTCCGGGGTCGGTGATCAGCTCGTACTCGCGGTAGCCGAGGAAGGTGAAGTGGTCGTCGGCGAGCCAGCGCATGAGCTCCCAGGCCTCGCCGACCTCCTGCTCGGGCAGGGGCGGCGGCGTCGCGGCGAGCTCCTCGGCGATCCGGAGCGTGGCCTCGCGCATCTTCGTCCAGTCCTCGACGGACTCGCGGACGTCGGACAGCGCGCCGCGCAGATCGGCGGTGATCTCCTTGAGGTCGTCGCGGTCGGTCTCGCGGTCGATCTCGACGTGGATCCAGGACTCGGTGAGCGCGTCGTGCGGCAGGTTGTCGGGGGCGCCGCCGTTGTCGTGCGCCGAGCAGCCGGAGCCGATGACCTCCAGTAGCTTCCCCGTCACGTCGCGGCGCACCACGATCTGCGGGTGGACCACCACATGGATCGCCCGGTTGGCCTGCGACAGGGCGTTGGTGACCGAGTCGACGAGGAAGGGCATGTCGTCGGTGACGACCTCCACGACCGTATGGCTGCAGGTCCAGCCGTTCTCTTCGACCGTCGGGGTGTGGACCCGGACATTCGCGGTGCCCTGTGGGCGTACCTCTGCGAGCCGGTGGTGGGACAGCGCCGCGCCGAACACGTCGACCGGATCGCGGTCGAGCAGGTCCTCCGGTGCGCTGTGCAGGTAGTAACGCTGGAGGAACGCGGTCAGCGCCTCTGCATCGAGGCCCTGGCCGGGGTGTCCCCCTGCCGGGCTGTTCTCAGCTACCCGGGCCGCCCGTGCGAGCAGCTCGGCCTTGGCTTCGTCCAGCTTGGTCTGCATGTCCTCTGACTCCTGTCGCGCGCCGTTGCGTGACGTCGGGTGATGGCGCGGCGTCCCGAGACGCGGGTTCACCGCTACGGGACGACGCTATGCCGGGATACAGGTGCGTCGTACCGTTGTTTACGGATCGGACAAGCCTGCAGGGATCAACGCTGATCACGCAGTAAGGCTATCGCTCCGGCCGGGGGGGCTGTCAGGGGACGCCTCTGTACAAAAGCAGGCCGGATTCTTGGACCAAATGGACAGCGCGCAAACAGCGGGGGTCCGATCCGGTCACGCGGACGGGCCCCCTTGGCAAACCGGGACACCGGGTGCACGTTGGGGCGAACAAACATCCCGCATGCCCCCTGTTCGGAAAGGCGGTGCCGCCATGGCGGCCAAGATCCTCATCGTCACCGGCGACGCGGCGGAGTCGCTGGAGGTCCTCTACCCCTATCAGCGGCTGCTGGAGGAGGGTTACGAGGTCCACATCGCCGCGCCCACCCGCAAGCGGCTGCGTTTCGTCGTCCACGACTTCGAGGACGGCTTCGACACCTACACCGAGAAGCCCGGCTACACCTGGATGGCCGACCTGTCCTTCGCCGAGATCGACCCCGGGCAGTACGTCGCGCTGGTGGTCCCCGGCGGCCGGGCCCCGGAGTACCTGCGCAACGACCCCGAGCTGCTCAAGGTGCTGAAATCGTTCTTCGACGCCGACAAGCCCGTCGCCCAGATCTGCCACGGCCCGCTCATCACCGCGGCCGTCGGCGCGCTCAGCGGACGCCGGGTGACCGCCTATCCGGCGCTGGAGCTGGACATGCAGAGCGCCGGCGCCGACTTCCAGGACTCCGAGGCCGTGGTCGACGGCGTGGTCGTCTCGGCCCGTGCCTGGCCTGACCACCCGGCCTGGATGCGCGAATTCATCAAGATCCTGCGCGAGAAGGCGCCCGTCACCGGGCAGTGAGCCGGCCGGCGGCCTCCACGGCCTCCGCGAGCGAGTCCACCACCGGCACCCCGGCCGCCACGAGGCTGGCCCGGCTGTGCGAGCCGCCGGTGTAGAGAACGGCGTGCGCGCCCGCGTGGGCCGCGGCCAGCGCGTCGTCCACCGCGTCGCCGATCACGACGACGCGGTCGGGCGCGACGCCCTCCAGGGCGGCGAGGTGGCGGACCATCTGCTCGGCCTTGCCGCCGCCGGACGGGCCGGTCGCGCCGTCCATCCGGACGAAGTGCCGCTCGATGCCGTGGGTCCGCACGATCGGTATCAGGAGGTCGTGCGGGGCCAGCGAACAGAGCGACTGGGTCAGCCCCGCGAGCTGCTGGGCGGCCAGCAGCTCGGCCGCGCCCTCGGCGAGACCGCAGCGCCCCGCCCGCTCCCAGTAGTGACGGTGGAACGCCTCGTCCATCACCAGCCACTCCGCGTCCGTGGGCAGCCGGCCGAGCAGCCGCTCGTAGAACTTCGGCACCGGGACGCAGTACAGCTCGCGGTAGCGGTCCAGCGTGATCGGGGACAGGCCGAGTTCGGCGAAGGAGGCGTTCGTGGCCTCCAGCACCGCGTCGATGTCGTGGAAAAGGGTCCCGTTCCAGTCCCACACCAGATGAGCGTTCACGGTAACGACGTTACCCGGCGGGTACGACAAGCCCCGCGGCCGCAGGTGATCGCGGCCGGCACCGGCGGTGGTCGCAGACACGAAAGGGTGCTTCTCGGCGTGTGCCTCGGCGTGGTTCTCGGCGGTTCGGGGCGGTACCCCGTTCACACCGCGCCGTGCCCGGGGCTCAGCCGATCAGGTTGGGGATCTCCTGCGTCGCGTACCAGAGCAGTTCGTGGTCCTCGGCTCCGTCGACGGTGAACTGGGCGTCGTCGTCGCCCGCGTCGGCCGCGCCCAGCGCCAGTGCGGCGGCGGTCACGTCCTGCTCGGCGTCGGTGGCGTCCAGGTGTACGGCGGCGGCATCGCTCATCGCCACGACGGCGGCCAGCCGGACCTCGCCGAGCGCGGCGGGGTCCAGACCACGGTCCGGGTCGAAGGAGACGGCCGACTCCGGCACGTCCACCGCGATCACGATGCGGCGGCGCGGGGCGTCGGGGTTCACGGCGAGCTGCCGCAGCGACGCCTGGGCGGCCCGGGTCAGAGCCGCGTACTCCAGCTCCTCGATGTCGTCGGTGACGTACCACTCGCGGAGGCTGGGGGTGACCGCATAGGCGTCCAGCGGTGCGGGGCCCAGCTCGCCCGCCTTGTGGGCCTCGGCCAGGCCGGACACGGTCGTGGGGATGTAGACGCGCATGGCGGTCAGCATACGTGCGTAACGGCGCGACCACGCGGATAGGTGAACCGCCCGCCCGCGCCCCGCGCCGGCGGACTGCGTTGCCCGCGTGCCCGGTGCCCCGTACAACCGGGTTACCGAACGGTAGAAACCGCTGGACCGGGCAGTCCCCGGGTGAACCGGCGGAACCCGGCGGAAACCGACAGCACCGCAACCACGGGGGTACCACCATGGTCGTCACCTCACCCGCGTCCGCCCGTCCCGGCCCCTCCCGTGCCCGCCGGTCCGGGCCGCCGAACCGGCACGACCACCGGCGCCCGCCGGTCCGGGCGGGCCGGCCCGCCGCCGTTCCACCGCACCTGTGGTTCGCCGGCCGGCTGCTCACCGTCCTCACCGGGCGGCGGCCCATCAGCTGCCTGGCCGGCCGGGTCCGCGGCCCCGCCTACGACCGGCTCTGGGAGCTGGTGTCCGCCCGCGCCGACTGGCAGCGCCGGGCCCGCGGGGAGGCACCGTACGTCCACAGCTGCCAGGTCGCACGGCAGCACGACGGCGCCCTGGAGGTGACGGCCGTCGTCTCGCTGGCCCGCGACGCCTTCCGCGCCATCGCCTTCCGGCTGGAGCGCGGCCCGGCGGGCGGGGCCGGAGACGGGGCGGGAGGGGGTGTCTGGCGCTGCACCGCGGTCGAGGCCCGCTGACGGTGCGGTCCGCCCGTCCCGGCGCTGCGTCCGGGCACCGCACGCCGCCTGGGAACGCGGCCGGGGCCGGGCCCCCGCGATGGGAGCCCGGCCCCGGCCGGTGCTTCGATTGGTGCCGCGCGGCTCTCGTGCCGCGTGCCCGCGCTACTTCTTGCGGCGCTTGCCACCCTTGGCGGCCTTGCGGCGCTCCGCGCGCGTCTGGCCGTCCCCGTCGGAACCGCCGCTCTCGCTCTCGAAGTCGCCCTCGACGACACCGCCCTCGCCGTCCACCGAAGGAGCGGAGAAGTGCAGCCGGTCCGCCCGCTTCGGGGCCTCCAGGCCCTTGGCGCGGATCTCGGGGCGGGCGTCCTTGACGAGCGACGGCACCGCGTCCTCGACCGGAACCTCCTCGACCTGCTGCTCGACCTGGACGTCCAGGTTGAACAGGTAGCCGACGGACTCCTCCTTGATGCCCTCCATCATGGCGGTGAACATGTCGAAGCCCTCGCGCTGGTACTCCACCAGCGGGTCGCGCTGCGCCATGGCGCGCAGCCCGATGCCCTCCTGGAGGTAGTCCATCTCGTAGAGGTGCTCGCGCCACTTGCGGTCCAGCACCGACAGGACCACGCGTCGCTCCAGCTCGCGCATGACGTCACCGGAGAGCTGCGCCTCGCGCTCCTCGTACTGCTCGGTGATGTCGTCCTTGACCGTCTCGGCGATGAACTCGGCGGTGATGCCGGCCCGGTCGCCGGCCGCGTCCTCCAGGTCCTCGACGGTGATCTTGATCGGGTAGAGCTGCCCGAAGGCATTCCACAGCCGGTCCAGATCCCAGTCCTCGGCGAAGCCGTCCTTCGTCTCGGCGTCGATGTACGCCTCGATCGTGTCGTCCATGAAGTGCCGCACCTGCTCGTGCAGGTCCTCGCCCTCCAGGACGCGGCGGCGCTCGCCGTAGATGACCTCGCGCTGGCGGTTGAGCACCTCGTCGTACTTCAGGACATTCTTGCGGATCTCGAAGTTCTGCTGCTCGACCTGCGACTGGGCCGAGGCGATCGCCCGCGTCACCATCTTGTTCTCGATCGGGACGTCGTCCGGCACATTGGCCATCGACATCACGCGCTCGACCATCTGCGCCTTGAACAGGCGCATCAGGTCGTCGCCGAGGGAGAGGTAGAAGCGGGACTCGCCCGGGTCGCCCTGACGGCCGGAGCGGCCGCGCAGCTGGTTGTCGATGCGGCGGGACTCGTGGCGCTCGGTGCCCAGCACGTACAGGCCGCCGAGCTCCTTGACCTCTTCGAACTCGGCCTTGACGGCCGCCTCGGCGCGCTGCAGCGCCGCGGGCAGGTCCGCGGCCCACTCCTCGACGTGCTCGACCGGGTCCAGGCCGCGCTGGCGCAGCTCGGCCTCGGCCAGGTCCTCGGGGTTGCCGCCGAGCTTGATGTCGGTACCACGGCCGGCCATGTTCGTGGCGACGGTGACCGCGCCCTTGCGGCCGGCCTGGGCGACGATGGACGCCTCCCGGTCGTGCTGCTTGGCGTTCAGCACCTCGTGCGGGACACCGCGCTTGGACAG
The DNA here is from genome assembly GCF_056432645.1 of Streptomyces sp. NPDC045021. Lineage (NCBI taxonomy): Bacteria > Bacillati > Actinomycetota > Actinomycetes > Kitasatosporales > Streptomycetaceae > Streptomyces > Streptomyces sp. NPDC045021. Next base: position 18,003 of record NZ_JBWKIQ010000003.1, on the reverse strand, counting down.
CTGCGCCGACAGGTACTCGGACTTCGCGACCGAGACGGTGCCGACCAGGACCGGCTGGCCCTTCTCGTGCTTCTCGGCGATGTCCTCGACGACCGCCGCGAACTTCGCCTCTTCCGTACGGTAGATCAGGTCCGCCCGGTCCAGCCGCGCGAGGTCGCGGTTGGTCGGGATCGGGACGACACCGAGCTTGTAGATCTGGTGGAACTCGGCGGCCTCGGTCATGGCCGTACCGGTCATGCCGGAGAGCTTGTCGTAGAGGCGGAAGAAGTTCTGCAGGGTGATCGTGGCGAGGGTCTGGTTCTCGTCCTTGATGTCCACCCCTTCCTTCGCCTCGATCGCCTGGTGCATGCCCTCGTTGTAGCGGCGGCCCGCGAGGATACGGCCGGTGTGCTCGTCAACGATCATGACTTCGCCGTCCATGACGACGTAGTCCTTGTCGTTCTTGTAGAGCTCCTTGGCCTTGATCGCGTTGTTCAGGTAACCGACGAGCGGGGTGTTCACCGACTCGTAGAGGTTGTCGATGCCGAGCCAGTCCTCGACCTTGGTGACGCCGCTCTCGTGGATGGCGACCGTGCGCTTCTTCTCGTCGACCTCGTAGTCGCCGGTCTCCTCGACGCCGATGCTGCCGGCCTCGCCCCGGTTCAGGCGCTTCACGAGGCGCGCGAAGTCGGCGTACCACTTGGTCGCCTGGTCGGCGGGGCCGGAGATGATCAGCGGGGTACGGGCCTCGTCCACGAGGATCGAGTCGACCTCGTCGACGATCGCGAAGTTGTGGCCGCGCTGCACCAGCTCGTCCTTCGACCACGCCATGTTGTCGCGCAGGTAGTCGAAGCCGAACTCGTTGTTGGTGCCGTACGTGATGTCGCAGTTGTACATCTCGCGGCGCTGCGCCGGCGACATGTTCGCCAGGATGCAGCCGACCTCGAGGCCGAGGAATTTGTGCACCCGGCCCATCCACTCCGAGTCACGCTCGGCGAGGTAGTCGTTGACGGTGATGAGGTGGACGCCCTTGCCGGAGATCGCGTTCAGGTACGCGGGCAGGGTGCCGACCAGGGTCTTGCCCTCGCCGGTGCGCATCTCCGCGACATATCCGAGGTGGAGAGCGGCGCCGCCCATCATCTGGACGTCGTAGTGGCGCTGGCCGAGCACGCGCTTGGAGGCCTCGCGGACCGTGGCGAACGCCTCGGGAAGCAGGTCGTCCAGGCTCTCGCCGCCCTCGAACCGCTCCTTGTACTCGTCGGTGAGGGCCCGCAGCTCGGCGTCCGTCAGATTGACGAAGTCCTCTTCAATGGAATTGACCTGGTCCGCGATGCGGTGCAGCTTGCGCAGGATCTTGCCTTCGCCTGCACGCATGAGCTTATTGAAGACGGACACGTAGGCTGGCTCCTTGCCGGTCGGGCCTGGCACGTAATCTCGCGCTGGGCACAGCGGGATGCACTCCGCCGCAACGGCCATCGTAAGCGAGGACACCAGCAGGCCGGGAGGGCCGTCAGCACACCGGTCCCTCGTCACCCCGCGTAGTGATACAAATCGCTTTTTCAACCGGCCCGGCGGTCAGGAATACTCCGCTCATGGAGCCGATCACCCTGACCACGGAACGCCTGGTCCTGCGCACGCTGGAGCCGGCCGACGCCGACGCGGTGTACCAAGCCTGCCAGGACCCCGAGATCCCCCGCTGGACCAGCGTCCCGTCGCCGTACACCCGCCAGGACGCGGCGGACTTCTGCGGCCCGGTGAGCGCCCAGGGGTGGGCGGACGACATCCTCTACAACTTCGGCGCCTTCACCCGGGACGGCGGCACGCTGGTCGGGTCGATCGGGCTGGTGCGGCTCGGGAAGATGGGCGCTCCCGACCACCAGGCCGAGCTCGGCTACTGGGCGGTCAAGGAACACCGCGGCCGCGGCTACACGGTGGAGGCCGGTCTCCAGGTGTGCCGGTGGGCCTTCACCGACCTCGGCGTGGAGCGCATGGAGTGGTTCGCGGACGCGGGCAACGAGGGGTCGCGCGCGGTCGCGCGCAGGATCGGCTTCGTCATGGAGGGCACCATGCGAGCCAAGATCGTCCACAACGGCACGCGGCGGGACTGCTGGACCGGTTCGCTGCTCCCCTCGGACCTGGGCCTGCCGCTGGCGACGCCGTATCTGCCCTTCCCGGGCGAGTAGCCGCCCTCCCTTCCCGCGAGTAGCCGCTTCCGCGGGCCGGCAGGGCCCCCGGCGCGGCGCAGGGACTTTCGGCGGCGGGCGCGGCGGCGGTACGGGTTCGCGGGCGCCAGCGGGCCCGGGGCATTGTCAGTGGCGCGTTCTAGGCTCTCCGGCATGACACCGCTGCCCCGCCCCGTAGCCACCCTGTCCGCGGACGACGCCCGCCGGATCGCCCTGCGCGCGCAGGGTCTGCTCGGCGTACCGGACCGGCGCGCCGGGGTCCGCGGGGTGCTGCGCCGGCTGGGAGCGGTCCAGCTCGACACCATCTCCGTGCTGGCACGGTCGCACGAGCTCATTCCGTACGCGCGGCTGGGCGCGGTGGGCCGGGACGCCGTCGAGAAGGCGTACTGGACCGAGTCGCACGCGTTCGAGTACTGGTCGCACGCCGCCTGCATCCTGCCCATCGAGGAGTGGCCGCACTTCGCCTTCCGACGCCGCGCCCGGCGGGACCGCGGCCACCGCTGGCACGTGCTGGAGGACGCGGACCGCTCGTGCGGCGCCGTGCTGGACCGGCTCAAGGCCGACGGTCCGCTCACCTCCACGGAACTGGGCGGCGCCAAGAACGGCGGCCCCTGGTGGGACTGGTCGGAGACGAAGATCGCGGTGGAGTGGCTGCTCGACACCGGCCAGGTGGTCTGCACCGAGCGGCGCGGCTGGAAGCGCGTCTACGACCTGGCGGAGCGCGCCATTCCCGACGCCCTGCTGCACGACGACCTCGATGACGCCGAGTGCATGCGGCGGCTCGTGGCGCAGGCCGGGGCGGCGATGGGGGTGGCCACCCGCGCCGACCTCGCGGACTACCACCGGCTCAAGGGCGAGCAGGTGACGGCGGTGATAGAGAGCTCCGGGCTGGTCCCGGTGGAGGTCGAGGGCTGGGGAAAGCCCGCCTGGGCCGACCCGCTGGTGCTGGACGCCGAGTCCGCCGCGAAGCGCGGCCGGCACCGTACGACCCTGCTCTCCCCGTTCGACTCACTGGTCTGGGACCGACCGCGCACCGAGCGGATCTTCGGTTTCACCCACCGGCTGGAGGCGTACGTCCCGAAGCCGAAGCGCGTCCACGGCTACTTCGCGATGCCGCTGCTGGCGGGCGGCAATCTGGTGGGCCGGGTGGACCCGGCACGCGAGGGCACCACCCTTGTGGCCCGGCAGGTGACGCTCGACGGCCCGAAGGCGGTGCAGCCGGCGGCCGAGGCGATCGCCGAGGCGGCGGGCTGGGTCGGCTGCGTGGAGGCGCGGGTGGAGCGGGTGCTGCCGGAAACGCTGCGGGAGCCGCTGGCGGACGCGTTGCGCCGGACCCACGACCGCCGCTGACCGGCGCACAACGCCCTTGCTCGGCGCCGGCGCCGTCCGCGGCGGGCGGCATCCGCTGATGGCGCCATCCCGTGCCGGTTACCGGATTTCGAGGATCTTCTCGCGCATCGCGTAGACCACGGCCTCCATCCTGGAGTGCAGCTGCAGCTTCTCCAGGATGTTGCGCACGTGGTTCTTCACGGTGTTCTCGCTGATGAACAACTGCTTGGCGATGTCACGGTTGTTCAGACCGGTCGCCACGAGCTTGAGCACTTCCAGCTCCCGGTCGGTGAGCCGCGGCGCGGGCACCAGCCGCCGCTCGTCCGTCCGCTGGATCATCGACTTGAACTCGGTGAGGAGCTTGGACGCCATCGAAGGGCTGATCTGCGACTGGCCGTCGGCCACCGCGCGAATGGCGGTGGCGACCTCGTCCGTGGAGATCTCCTTGAGCAGATATCCCGTCGCGCCGGCCTTGATCGCTTCGTAGAGGTCAGCCTCTTCATCGCTTATCGTCAACATGATGATCTTGGCGCTGGGGGCGACCTCCTTGATCGAGGTGCAGGCCTCGATGCCGCCGCGCCTTGGCATCCGGACGTCCATCAGCACGATGTCGGGCAGCAGGTCGGCGGCCTTCTCCACCGCCTCGGCGCCGTCCCCCGCCTCGCCGATGACCTGGATGTCCTCCTCCTGGGCGAGGACGATCTCCAACCCTCGGCGGAACAGGGCGTGATCGTCGACGACCAACACCCTGATGGGCTCCTTGCGGGGCGCCTCCAGGTGGTCCCTCGCAGGGGCGTGCCCCTCGTCGCTGATGTCTGCGGGCTCGAAGCTGTCCGGCATCAGATCCTCCCCCTCAGGCCAGAGTTGGCAGCTTGGCCCATGCTTTCATGTCCGGGACCTGTCCGGGGTGCGGCGTCGCCCCCGGGAGAACCCCGGGGGCGACGCCATCAGTAGTGCGTTTCAGCCGGAAATCAGCGGCGTAGCGCGCCGCCCGCGCCTGCGGGCGCCTCCTCGGCGGACGGGTCCGCCTTCAGGTGAATGACTCCGTAGTCGTAGCCGTGCCGCCGGTAGACGACACTCGGTGAGCCCGTGTCGGAGTCGATGAACAGATAGAAGTCGTGCCCGACCAGCTCCATCTCGTAGAGGGCCTGGTCGAGCGCCATTGGCGCGGCGGCGTGCGTCTTCTCGCGCACCACCAGCGGGCCGTCCCCCTGTACCTCGAGCGACCCGATCCGGGTCGTCGGTACGGCGTTCTCCGCGGCCGGTGCGGGTGCCGAGCCGTTCAGCCCGGTGAGCGAGGCGGTGGCCTGGGCGACACTGGTCGGCGTACGTCCGCCGCCATGGTGCACCCGTCGCTTGTCGGCCGCCTTGCGCAGCCGCGCCTCCAACTTGGCCACCGCGAGGTCGAGCGCGGCATACGGATCGGCCGCAGAGGCCTCGGCTCGCACCACGGGGCCGCGGGTGTTCAGTGTGATCTCCACCCGGTCGGAACGGTCCGACTGGCGGGGGTTGAGCTCTTTGGACACCTCGACGTCAAGGCTGATCACCTTGCCGTCGAGCTTCTGGATCTTGTCCAGCTTCTCGGTCACGTGCTTCCGGAACCGATCAGGCACATCGGTCTTGCGGCCCTTGATGACGATGTCCACTCAGAACTCCGTTCCGGATCGCTCCGAACACGCGGAGCGCATCCCATTCGCTTAGGCCGGCCGGGCACCTGTCCCGTCCGGCGCTGCGTCAGCTGCTGCCTCTCCTGCCCCGGAATTCCCCGGAGCCACCGAAGCTGCCGCTTTCACCTCCTTCTCCCCCACCGGCAAGATCAACACCCCACGATGTTCACCTTGCCTCACAACCGAACATAGTCCTGGAGAGCGGAGGTCGGCATCCCCAGCATCGCTATACCTCCGTTCGGGTGAACGCCCGGCTGTACTGGCTGCAACGATGTGTTTCCGGCCAAAGTTCCGCTTCCGCCGGCCCGGCGACCACCGCCGCACCGGCGATCCGGCCGCCGGCCGCTTCCACCGCCCGCGCCGCCGCGGCCAGCGAGGCCCCGGTCGTCATCAGATCGTCCACCAGCACCACAGGAGCCACCGCCAGCAGCCTGTGACCACCCCTCGCGACCACTACAGCACCCGACAGGTTCTCCAGCCGCTCGCGCCCGCTCAGCCGCGCCTGGTCGGCGACCGCCCGCCGCTGGCGCAGCACCGCGGCCACCCGCGCCCGCTGCCCCGATCGCCGCAGTTCCCTGGCCGCGCACAGCGCGATCCGCCGGGTGGCGTCGTGCCCCCGGGCCGCGACCGTCCGCCGCGCGGACGGCACCGGCACCAGAAGCAACGGCCCCACGACGCCCACCTTCAGCGCCGCCCCGGCCAGAGCCGCGCCCAGCGGCCGGGCCAGCCCCAGAGCGCCGCGTTCCTTGTGCGCGAGCACCACTGCCCGCACCTCGTCGGCGTACGTCCCCGCGGCGTGGATCATCGGCAGCCCGCCCGGCGCCGGATCCGGCCGCACCCGCCGCACGGCCGCCCCGTCCGGCGAGCCCAACAGCTCTCCGCACGCACCGCACAGGGCCGTGCGCGGCCTGCCGCATCCCGCGCAGTCGACCGGCAGGACCAGTCCGGCGAACTCCCGCCACCACGCCCGCATGGCCACCACTGTGCCCGCTGCGGGGCGCCGCCACCAGACCCCCGCCCAGCCTGTGGAAAACCCTCGCGGGAGGACGGCCGGAGCCCGGCCGGACGTCAGCCCGGGTAGACCGGCCCTATGCCCTTCGCCGCGATCTGCTTCCAGTTCGCGTCCTGCGCCAACAGCCGGTAGATACCGCCCTTGTACGCCGCCAGCAGCGGCTTCGTCTGGTCCTCGGACGCCGCCACCGAGGCCGCGTCACTGATACCCGGCAGGGCCGGCGTGGACGGCAATGAGCCGTCCGTGTTCATGTACTGGATCTGCTGCAGACCACCCGACTCGGTCCCGACCACCAGCAGCCGGCTGCCGCCCGCCCAGGACGCCGCGGTGACGTCCTCCAGCTGCGGTGTCACACCCTTCAGCGCCGTCACCGTGATCACGGGCACCTCCGCCGTCCCGGACCGCTCGATCCGGCCGAGCTTCAGCGTCGTCCGGCCGTCCCTCTTCACCAGCATCGCGATCCGCGTCCCGTCCGGAGCGACGCGCAGCGACTGGATCCGCCCGTCACCGAGATCCGGCACGGGGACCTCGCGAGGCTCGCCCGTACCCTCGCTGAGCATCAGCAGCCGGGACCGCGGACCGTCGCGGTCGGCCACCCACAAGTTGCCGTAGCCGTCCCAGCTGGGCGCGCTCAGACCGTCGTTCGCCGCATGCGCGGAGCTGGTCAGCGCCACCCGGCCCGGATCGGCGGAGCTCTTGGAGATGCTCGCGACGACCAGGTCGCGCCCGCCGGTCCTGACCCCGGCCGCGAACTGCTCGTCCCGCCTCACCGCTGCCGACACCAGTTTCGCCGTGGCCCCGCCGAGCACGCCCGGCACGGGCTCAGCCAGTGAACTGTTGTCGTCGGGCAGCGCGACGAGCTGCTGGTGGTCGTCGATGAAGAACTGCCGGGGCGACGATCCGCTCAGGGTCTCGGGCAGAAACGGCTTGGCCCGTTCGTCCGACAGGGTGCACGCCGAGTCGCCGTTCGCGCGCTGCACCTCCACCGAGGTGATCTTCGTCGCCGACTGGCTCTGCGCCGTGGGCAGCAGCTGTGCCGCCAGCAGCTGGCACTGCGCCGCGCCCATCCGGTCCGCCCTCGCGTTCAGCCGCACCCTCAGGTGCTGCGAATCGTCGAGGGAGACGCCGTGGTCCGCGTCCTTGGTGTAGAGCGCCACGCCCTTGGGAGCCTGGGAGCGCACCACCGGGCCGAGCCAGTCGGTCGGCCCGCCGAGCATCGCCGACACCGCCGACTCCAGCGAATTTATCCGTCGCCGCAGGTACACCGGATCGGCCACCAGCGTGGCCTGACCCGTACCGGGCGTCCCGAGGTTGGCGAAGTAGTACATGTTGACGGAGTGGTAGATCCGCTGGAAGTCGGACTCGGTGAGGACCAGCCCGTTGTCGACCGAGTCAATCCGCCACTCGTTCTTCTCCTTCACCAACAAGAAGGAGGTGTGGAACGTCGTTCCGTCGCCCGATGTGTAGGCGTGCTTCTCGTCCACCGCCGCGACCTGGGTACCGCTCAGCCCGAACGAGTGGTAGCCCTCCTTGCGCGCGGTCCCGACCTGCTCCTCGACCGGCGACGGGCCGCCCGAGAGCACCGTGATCTTCGCGAACGGGTCCCAGCGCTGGGCCATCGCCGTCGTCAGGTACTCCTTGGCCGTCGCGTACTCGGCCTCGTCACTGGTGGTCGCCTCCAGGAAGCCGCGCACGATCTGGTCGGGGTACTCGCCGGCCTGCGGCTTGATCCCGAGCACCTGCACCTGCTGGTCCGAGTCGGCGCTCTGCTCTCCGGCGACCTTGTGCACCTCGCCGCTGCCCGGCATCGAGGCGCACCCCGCGAGCAGCACCGCGCAGACCAGCGGCAGCCACAGCCGGGCCCGCCGGCTGCCCCATCGGCTCTGCCGCTCCCCCATCGCCCGCATCAGCGTTCGTCCTCCCGTACGGCGTCCCCCGGGACGCCCGACTCGTGCCCCACCACTCGCGACCCGTTCCCGGGCAGCGCCGCGGGGTTCGCGGACGGCGGCCGCGCCGGGGCGGACGGCATGGGCGGCAGCGCGGGCGACAGCGAGGAGGCGCGCGGCGGCGGCATCGGTGGTGCGTCCGGCCGCGGCGGCACACCGGAAGCGTTCAGACCGCGATTGCGCCGGGAGTCCTCGGGCTCCAGCGCGATCGGTGAGCCGCGCAGGCTCTCGCCCGCCGTACGCGGCAGCGTCATACGGAACTGCGAGCCGCCGCCGGGCTCGCCCCACGCCTGCAGCCACCCGCCGTGCAGCCGGGCGTCCTCCACCGCGATCGACAGGCCGAGGCCCGTTCCGCCGGTGGTACGGGCGCGCGCCGGATCGGCGCGCCAGAATCGGTTGAAGACCCGGGTCGCCTCACCGGGCTTGAGTCCTACGCCGTAGTCCCGTACGGCGACGGCGACCGCCCCGTCGGCCGTCGCCAGCCGGATCACCACATCGCGGCCCTCGCCGTGCTCCACGGCGTTGACCACGAGGTTGCGCAGGACGCGCTCGACCCGGCGCGGGTCGGCCTCCGCTATCACCGGCTGCTCGTCGCCCCTGACGATCACCCGGCTGCCCTTGCGATCGGACAGCGGCTCGGCAGCTTCCACCACCCGCCGCACCACGTCACGCAGGTCGATCGGCTCGGCGGACAGGTCCGCGGCGCCCGCGTCGAACCGGCTGATCTCCAGCAGGTCGGAGAGCAGCCCCTCGAACCGGTCGAGTTGGCTGCCGAGCAGTTCCGCGGAGCGCGCGGTCACCGGGTCGAAGTCCTCGCGGGCGTCATGGATGACATCCGCGGCCATCCGGACGGTGGTGAGCGGCGTCCGCAGTTCGTGCGAGACGTCGGAGACGAAGCGGCGCTGCAGCCGGGACAACTCCTCCAGCTGCTGGATCTTGATCTGCAGGGTCTGCGCCATCTTGTTGAACGACTCGCCGAGCCGCGCGATGTCGTCCTCACCGGAGACCTTCATCCGCTCCTGGAGCCGGCCGGCGGCGAGCCGCTCGGAGATCCCGGCGGCCATCCTGACCGGCGTGACGACCTGGCGGGTGACCAGCCAGGCGATGGCCCCGAGCAGCACCACGACGAAGATCCCGGCGGTCGCCAGGGTGCGCTTGACCAGCCCGAGGGTGGTCTCCTCCTGGTCGAACGGGAAGAGGTAGTAGAGCTGGTACGGCTTGCCGTTCACATCGCTCAGCCGCTTGCCGATGACCAGCGCGTTCTCCGGTCGCGGATCGTTCTCCCGCTTGATCGTCGCGTATGTCTCGTGCGACCCGGAACGCGTCTCCACGCTGTCCCGCAGGTCCTGCGGAATGCTGTCATCGGGCAGCACCAGGCCCGAGGTGCGCGGACCGCGGGCATCGGCCCCGTCGCCGGTCCCGGGGCTCAGCGCGACGACCGAGTAGACGCCCTTGCCGCCACTGGCGAGCTGGCCGACCAGGTTGTTCAGCCAGGTGCCGGAGTCGATCATCCCGCGGGTGGCCCCACCGCCCGCGACCGGAACGGCGTCCCGCTCCTTCTCCTTGTCGGCTTGCGCCTGCGCCACGGAGAAGCCGCCGCTCGCCTGGCCCCGCGACGCCTGCTCCTTCGCGTCGAGCAGGCCGTTCTTCACCTGGCCGATGACGACCACGCCCAGCAGCAGCACGACACCCAGCGACATCAGCAGCGTCACCGCCACCACCCGCAGCTGGATATTGCGCCGCCACAGCCGGACAGCGGGCAGCAGCGGACGGCGTGCCCAGCGCACGCACGAGCGCAGCACCGGCAGCAGACCGCTCAGCGGGTCCGCATGCCGGCTCTCCAAGCGCTCACGCTCGTACGACGCCGACATGTCAGCCCGGACCCGCCTTGTAGCCGACGCCGCGGACGGTCACCACGATCTCGGGGCGCTCGGGGTCCTGCTCGACCTTGGAGCGCAGCCGCTGAACGTGCACATTGACCAGCCGGGTGTCCGCGGCGTGCCGGTAACCCCACACCTGCTCCAGCAGCACCTCGCGGGTGAACACCTGCCAGGGCTTGCGGGCGAGCGCGACCAGCAGGTCGAACTCCAGCGGGGTCAGCGCGATCGGCTGGCCGTCCCGCTTGACCGAGTGCCCGGCCACGTCGATGACGAGGTCACCGATGGCGAGCTGCTCGGGCGTCGGTTCCTCCGCCCGCCGCAACCGGGCCCGGACGCGTGCGACCAGCTCCTTCGGCTTGAACGGCTTGACGACGTAGTCGTCGGCGCCGGACTCCAGACCCACCACGATGTCGACCGTGTCGCTCTTCGCGGTGAGCATGACGATAGGTACCCCGGACTCCGCACGGATCAGGCGGCATACATCGATGCCGTCCCGACCCGGGAGCATGAGGTCGAGGAGAACCAGATCAGGCTTGGTCTCCCGGAAAGCGGCAAGGGCCTTGTCACCGTCTGCTACGAACGACGGCTCAAAACCTTCACCACGCAGCACGATGCCGAGCATCTCGGACAGTGCGGTGTCGTCATCGACGACCAGGACTCGACCCTTCATTGCATCATCATCCCATTGTCGTAACCGTTTGATCGACCAGCGTGTTAATGGTCACCCCATCCTCGGGCGTGTCTGCCCAGGTCAGCCACTGACCTGCGGTATCGCGCCGCGTTGAAAAATGGCGTATAGGTCACACCGGACCTGCGCAGTGACGCCAGTGCATGATCTCGCCACTCACGGTAGAACCGTGCGCCAGAGCCACCGCACAGGTTACGCAGCGCAAGCGCGAGACGGTGCCGGCCCTCACTCCGCGCGGGAAGCGCACATCACCCTCAGTGCGTCCGCCGTGACGGGAGAAACGACGCCGTTCTCCGTGACGATGGCCGTGATCAGTTCCGGCGGCGTGACGTCGAACGCGGGGTTGTAAGCCTGAGCCCCGAGCGGCGACCCCAGATCCGTCACCTCATGGCCCGGGCGCTGCTCCACCTCGATCGCGGCCCCGTCAGGAGTCGCCAGATCGACCGTCGTGCACGGTGCCACCACGATGAACGGCACGTTGTGGTACCGGGCGAGCACGGCCAGCGGATAGCTGCCGATCTTGTTCGCCGTCGAACCGTCGGCGGCGATACGGTCCGCGCCGATCAGCACCGCGTCGACCTCGCCCGCGGTGAAGAGCGAACCGGCCGCGTTGTCGGTGAGCACGGTGTACGGCATGCCGGCGCGCGCCGCCTCGTACGCGGTCAGCCGCGCCCCCTGCAGCAGTGGCCGGGTCTCGTCGACCCACAACCGGCGCAGCTCACCGGAGCGGTGCACCGCCAGGACGACGGCGAGTGCCGTGCCCTCGCCGCCGGAGACCAGGGCCCCGGTGTTGCAGTGGGTCAGGATCCGGTAGCCACCGCCGGGTGCCAGCTCCGCGAGCAGCTCGGCGCCGAGGCGGGCCATGGACGTACTGGCCGCCGCATCCTCGGCGTGCAGCGCACGCGCCTCGGCGAGCACGGCAGCCGCTGCCGCGTCCAGGCCGTCGGCCGCTACCGCCCGGTACACCTCCATCGCGCGGCGCACCCCGTACGCCAGGTTGACGGCGGTCGGCCGGGCGCCCGCGAGCAGCTCCGCCGCCTCGTCCACGTCATAGCCGCGCGCCGCGGCCAGGGCCACTCCGTAGGCCCCGGCCAGACCCAGGAGCGGTGCGCCGCGCACCGCGAGATCGCGGATCGCCTGGACCAAGGCCGGCACATCGGTGCAGACCAACTCCACCTCCTCGACCGGCAGCCGGGTCTGGTCGAGGAGCACCAGCACCGGCCCTTCCGGTGGTTCCTCCCATCGGAGCGCGGGAACTACGGCGGCCACCGGTATCGAGAACTGATCACCCATCTGCCCAGTCTGCCCTGCCGGGCCCCACCGGCGGCAGCCCATGGCACGATGGCCAGCACACTGAACGCAGGCGAAGGGGCAGCAGCGATGAACGACACTCCGGGCTGGGCATCGCCCGGATCCTCCGACTCCGACGAGTCGGAGCGCGGCAACAGTCCCCAGGCACCGCCCCCGCCCCCACCCCCGGCTCCGGCTCCGGCTCCGGAGGACGCGGCTCCGAACTGGTCCAAGCAGCAGCCCCCGCCCAACCAGTGGTCCGCTCCGGCCGGGGGCGGCTGGGGCAGCCCGCCTCCGCCGCCCCCGCAGCCCGGCCCCGGCTGGGGCGGTGCCCCGGGCGGCTGGCAGTCGGCGCCCTGGGGCAGGCCCCCGGCGGCCAAGCCCGGCGTGATCCCGCTCCGCCCGCTGGGCGTCGGTGAGATCCTCGACGGCGCGGTCTCCACCATGCGCGCCCACTGGCGGGTCGTCCTGGGCATCGCCCTGGCCGTCGCCCTGGTCACCCAGGCCGTACTCGTCGTCGTCCAGGGCCTGTTCCTGAACGAGAACTCGGACTTCAGCCGGGTACAGAAGGACCCGAACGCGACATCGGGCGAGATCCTGCGGTCAGCCGGCGGCGCTCTCGCCGGTTCGGGCATCGCGGCCCTGATCAGCCTGCTCGCCATGATCTTCGCGACCGCGATGCTCACCATGGTGGTCAGCCGCGCGGTACTGGGCCGCCCGGTCACCACCGGCGAGGCCTGGCACGACTCCCGTCCCCAGCTGCTCCGCCTGCTCGGACTGACCCTGCTGCTGCCGCTGCTCGCCGGTCTGATCATCGCGGTGGGGACCGTACCGGGCATCGTGATCATCGCGCTGGGCGGTACCAACGGCGGTATCTTCCTCGCCGTGATCGGCGGCCTCGCGGCCTGCGTCGTGGCGATCTGGCTGTCTGTCCGCTGGAGCCTGGCCTCCCCCGCGCTCATGCTGGAGAAGCAGGGCGTCATCACCTCCATGAAGCGCTCCATGAAACTGGTCCGCGGCTCCTGGTGGCGGATCCTCGGCGTCCAGCTGCTCGCCTGGCTCCTGGTCAGCATCGTCTCCGGGATCATCCAGACGCCGTTCACCATCCTCGCCAGTGCCGTCAGCGGCGACGGCATGCCCTCCCTCATGTCCGGAACCGCGGACGTCGGCTGGACCTTCCTCGTCATCTCCGCCATCGGCGCCGTCATCGGCACTGCCATCACCCTCCCCATCAGCGCGGGCGTCACCGCCCTGCTCTACATGGACCAGCGGATCCGCCGCGAGGCCCTCGACATCGAACTGGCCCGCGCCGCAGGCCTCCCCGGCTACGGCGACACCCCGCCCTCGGACCGCACCACTCCCGAGAGCTGACCCCAGGTGTCGGGGGACGCACCGGTCACCACCCCGCGCGACGCCGCCCGCGAAGCGGCCGAGCGCGAGCTGTCCAAGGGGATCTACCACCAGCACGACCCGAGCCTGTTCCAGCGCGCCCTGGACTGGTTCTGGGACAAGGTCGACGACCTCCTGACGGCAGCCTCCGGCGCCACCCCGGGCGGCGGGGTGGGGCTCCTGGCCATCGCCCTGACCGTCGTACTGCTGCTGGTCGCCCTGCGCTGGCGGCTCGGCAAGGTACGGCAGATCTCCACCGGCGGACCCGGCCTGTTCGGTGACCGCCCCCGCACCGCCGCAGAACACCGCGCTGCCGCCGAACAGCACGCCGCCGCCCGCAGATGGACCGAGGCGTCCCAGGAACGGATGCGCGCCCTCGTCCGCGCCCTGGAAGAGCGGACCGTCCTCGACCCGCGCCCGGGCCGCACCGCCGACGAGGCCGCCGCGGACGCCGGCCGCGCCCTGCCCGCCCACTCCACCGCACTGGGCGACGCCGCCCGGCTCTTCGACGACCTCACCTACGGCGGCCGCACCGGCACCGAGCAGACGTACACGGTCCTGTGCGACCTCGACACCCAACTGCAGCGAGCCAAACCACAGTTCGCCGATGCCGGGGACGCCCGCCCATGACCACTCCCCTCACCGAAGCACCCGCCCCGGACACCTCGGCCGACAGACCGGCCGACCCGGTCGACACGTCGGTCTCGCCCACTGCCCGCCAGTTGTGGACCCGCTCGCGCGCCCTCCTGGCAGCCGCGCTCGCCGTGCTCATCTTCGGCATCGGCTATGCCGCGCTGCGCTCCGGCGAGAGCCACGGCGCACTGGACCCCCGCTCCGCCGACCCCGCGGGCAGCCGCGCGGTCGCCCAACTCCTGGCGGCCCAGGGCGTCACCACCACCGTCGTGACCACCACCGACGAGGCCACCGCCGCCCTCGACAGGGAGACCACCCTGCTCGTGGCCGTCCCCGACCTGCTCACCGCACATCAGAAGTCCCTCCTCCACAGCGCCGCCGAACAGTCCGGCGGCCGTACCGTCCTCGTCTCCCCCGGCCCCTCCGCGGCCGAGGCACTCGCCCCCGGCGTCCGGTCCCTCGGGCCCACCGACACCCGGACCCTCACCCCGCAGTGCTCTCTGTCCAGCGCGACCCGCGCGGGCGACGTCGAGCTCGGCGGCGTCGAGTACACGACCTCCGTCCCCGGCGCCGACCGTTGCTATCCCAGCGGCGGCAACCCCACCCTGATCCGGCTGCCCAACGCCGGCAGCGGCGACACCGTCGTCCTCGGCTCCGCCGACCTCCTCACCAACAACCGCCTCGACGAGCAGGGCAACGCCTCCCTCGCCCTCCAACTCCTCGGCGCCCACCCGAAACTGGTCTGGTACCTCCCCTCCCTCAGCGACGCCTCCGCACTCACCGGCGAGCGCAAGAGCTTCTTCGACCTCATCCCCGACGGTTGGAGCTGGGGCCTCCTCCAGTTGCTGATCGCCGCCATCCTCACCGCGCTCTGGCGGTCCCGCCGACTCGGCCCGGTCATCGCCGAACGACTCCCCGTGGCGGTGCACGCCTCCGAAGCCACCGAAGGCCGCGCCCGCCTCTACCGCCGGGCCAACGCCCGTGCCAGGGCCGCCGAAGCACTGCGCCAGGCCACCCGCGATCGGCTCGCGCCGATCGTCGGCATCTCCCCGGCACCCGCCCCCGAGGCCCTCACCGCAGCCGTCGCCGCCCTGCTCGGAAGCCCCGGCCCCGGCACTTCCCATCCCGACCCCGGCGCGCTCCTCTACGGCCCGCCACCCTCCGACGACGCGGCCCTGCTGCGTCTGGCCGACGAACTCGACGCCCTTGAGCGCCGGATCACTTCCACAGAGAGGTACGCAACTCCGTGAGCGCCCCGACAGCCGACAGTGCCCGCGCCTCGCTCGAGGCCCTGCGCACCGAAATCGCCAAGGCCGTCGTCGGCCAGGACGCAGCAGTCACCGGCCTGGTGGTCGCCCTGCTCTGCCGCGGCCATGTCCTTCTGGAAGGCGTCCCCGGAGTCGCCAAGACCCTCCTGGTCCGCGCCCTGGCTGCCTCGCTCCAACTGGAGACCAAGCGCGTCCAGTTCACGCCCGACCTCATGCCCGGTGACGTCACCGGTTCCCTCGTCTACGACGCCCGCACCGCCGAGTTCTCCTTCCAGCCCGGCCCGGTCTTCACCAACCTCCTGATCGCCGACGAGATCAACCGCACACCGCCCAAGACCCAGGCCTCCCTCCTTGAAGCGATGGAAGAACGCCAGGTATCGGTCGACGGCACCCCGCGCCTCCTCCCCGACCCGTTCCTCGTCGCAGCCACCCAGAACCCGGTCGAGTACGAGGGGACCTATCCCCTCCCCGAAGCCCAACTCGACCGATTCCTGCTGAAGCTGATCCTTCCGCTGCCCTCCCGAGCCACCGAGATAGACGTCCTCACCCGGCACGCGGAAGGCTTCAACCCCCGGGACCTCGCGGGCGCCGGCCTGCGTCCGGTCGCCGGCCCCGACGACCTCGAAGCCGCCCGCTCCGCCGTCGCCAAGACGTCCGTCTCCCCCGAAATCACCGGCTACATCGTCGACCTCTGCCGAGCCACCCGAGAATCCCCCTCCTTCACCCTCGGTGTGTCACCGCGTGGGGCGACCGCTCTGCTGGCGACCTCCCGTGCCTGGGCCTGGCTCACCGGCCGCGACTACGTCACTCCCGACGACGTCAAGGCACTCGCGCTGCCCACCCTCCGCCACCGGGTGCAACTCCGGCCCGAGGCCGAGATGGAGGGCGTGACGGCCGACTCGGTCATCACCGCGATCCTCGCCCACGTCCCCGTGCCCCGCTAGGCCGGCAGGAACAACCCATGGCCCTCACCGGACGTACCGCCCTTCTCGCCGCAATCGGCGCCCTCGCCGTCGGCCTGCTGCTCCCCGGCTGGAGCGGCATCCTCGCTGTCGAAGGCGTTCTTCTCCTCGGAATTCTGTGCGACCTCGCGCTCGCCGCGCCAGTGCGAAAGCTCCATTTCACTCGAATCGGTGACACATCCGTTCGACTCGGTGAAACCGCGAGCGTCACGCTGACCGTCACCAACCCCAGCGGCCGACCGCTGCGGGCCCTGCTGCGCGACTCCTGGCCGCCCAGCAGCTGGCGGCCGGGCACCGAAGTCGCCGCTTCCCGGCACCGGTTGGTGGTCCCGCCCGGCGAGCGCCGCCGCGTCACGACCGTGCTGCACCCCACCCGCCGCGGCGACCGCCGGGCCGAACGCGTCATCGTGCGGTCGCACGGTCCGCTCGGCCTCGCCGCCCGCCAGGGCTCGCACAACATCCCGTGGACCGTCCGCGTCCTGCCGCCCTTCACCAGCCGCAAGCACCTGCCCTCACGACTGGCACGGCTCCGCGAACTCGACGGCCGTACCTCACTTCTGATCCGCGGTCAGGGCACCGAATTCGACTCGCTTCGTGAGTACATCCCCGGCGACGACACCCGCTCCATCGACTGGCGCGCGAGCGCCCGCCGCTCGACCGTCGCCGTCCGCACCTGGCGACCGGAACGCGACCGGCACATCCTCATCGTGCTCGACACCAGCCGAACCTCGGCCGGCCGGGTCGGTGACGCTCCCCGCCTCGACGCCGCCATGGATGCCGCGCTGCTGCTCGCCGTCCTGGCCGGAAGGGCCGGCGACCGCGTGGACCTCCTCGCCTACGACCGCGCCACCCGCGCCTCCGTCCAGGGCCGCAGCACCACCGACATGCTTCCGGCCCTCGTCAACGCGATGGCGCCGATCGAACCCGAACTGGTCGAGTCCGACGCCAGGGGCCTGGTCGCCGCGATCCTGCAGCGCGCCCCGCGCCGGTCCCTCGTCGTCCTGCTCACCGGCCTCGACGCGGCTCCGATGGAAGAGGGCCTGCTTCCCGTACTGCCGCAGCTCACCCATCGGCACGAAGTCCTCATCGCGTCCGTGGCCGATCCCCGCATCGAGGAAATGGTGCGGGGTCGCGGCACCCTGGACGCCGTCTACGCGGCCGCGGCCGCGGAACAGTCGCGCGCCGAACGCCGCCGCACCGGCCGCCGCCTCTCCCGGCACGGCATCACCGTCGTCGACGCCCCGCCGGTGGACATCGCGCCCGCCCTGGCGGACGCATACCTGGCCCTGAAGGCCGCCGGCCGCCTGTAGGACCCGGAGAAAGTCATGCGGGCACCTGGAAGGTTCCCCTGGAGAGCTCGGGCTCCGCCGCCCATGCCCTATGGGCGGAGCTCTGCAGGCACTGGTGCCGGTGCGGTGCCGGCACCGCAGAACCGCACCGGGAACGCAAAGAAGCCCCCAGGCAATAGCCTGGGGGCTTCTTCTCAATGATTGTTCGGCGGCGTCCTACTCTCCCACAGGGTCCCCCCTGCAGTACCATCGGCGCTGAAAGGCTTAGCTTCCGGGTTCGGAATGTAACCGGGCGTTTCCCTAACGCTATGACCACCGAAACACTATGAAGTTAACCAACCGGGTATCATCACGGTTCGTTACTTCAGAACTACACAGTGGACGCGAAGCAAAAATAGTTAGACAAGCCCTCGGCCTATTAGTACCAGTCAGCTCCACCCGTTACCGGGCTTCCACATCTGGCCTATCAACCCAGTCGTCTACTGGGA